>JAVEDP010000003.1 GCA_030841085.1 Pyrinomonadaceae bacterium | reverse complement strand
TTTTGAATGCCTCCCAGTCGGGTGCTTCACTCGAGATAACAAGTTCGGCTTTCTCAATCGCCTGAACTGCCATTCCCAGGTGATGCCGTTTTTGGTTGATGATTTTTCTTTGCCGGCGCAAGGCTGTTGCCAGCTCGCGGCCATTCTGTGCGAGCAAACTTTTTATTTCCTGAAGAGAGAAGCCGATGAATTTCAGCGTGACGATTTGTTGCAGCCGCGCCAGATCGCTTTCCCGGTAAAGCCGGTAACCCGTTCCTGTGTAAGCGCTCGGCTTCAACAGTCCAAGCCGATCGTAGTGGTGCAGCGTGCGCACGGTGACGCCGGCGCGGGTCGCAAACTGCTGCGCCTGATAAGAAGACTCGTTGCTTTTCGTCATCTGCTTTTCCTTTCGAAACAAATCCTAAAGCCTGACGTAACGTCAGGCGCAAGCTTTTTTGTCTAAGATTACTTTTTCGGCCGGAGCAGGCAGGAATGCCTGTCCTACACCATTGACGTATTCGTTTATTTTCGTTAATCTTCGCTTTAAATTAAAACTGAAAGGCTTAGTCATGTTTGCGGGCATACACGGGCAAAATCTGTCGGAGGGACTATCTTTAGCGGAGTTTGCTTACTCCTTTTCTCCCTTCGTCGAAGAGGTGTGGCCCGACACGGTCGTGATCGACGTCGAGGGCTGTGGCCTCTGCTTTGGCTCGGCATATGAACTGGCCACGATAATCGCGAAACAGGCCTGCGCTTCCAAGCAGGCAGGCGGACTCGGGACCTCGGTAAATGTCGCGCTGGCCGCGAATCCTGATGCGGCCGTACACGCGGCGCGGCGGTGCGCAGGAATAACTTTTACTACCGCGGGAGAAGAACTGACGTGTCTCGGGCCATTGCCCGTAAGTGCGCTGGAATATTCGCTGGTCAATGTCGAAGAGAAGCGGGCCGCAGAAATTTTCGAGACGCTAAAGCTTTGGGGCGTACAAACTTTTAAAGAGTTTGCAGCGCTGCCCGTTGCCGGTGTTTCCGAGCGGTTGGGTCAGGACGGTGTCCACCTGCAACAACTCGCCGCTGGAAAAACGGAGCGTCACTTAAAACTAAAACAAGCGGCGCCAGTTTTCGAAAACTCCATCGAGCTCGAATATCCCATCGCGCAACTTGAGCCGCTGTCTTTCATCTTTGCCAGACTGCTCAATCAAATCTGCGCAAGTCTGCACGACTATGCCCTGGCCACCAATGAGTTGCACGTACAGATGAAACTTGAAAACAAAAGCACGCACGAATTGAAACTCAATCTGCCTTACCCGATGCGCGATCAAAAAGTGTTTTTAAAACTTCTGTTGCTCGAGGCTGAAGCGCATCCGCCATTTGAGGCGATAGTTGCGGTGTCGATAAATTGTGAACCGATCAAGCCTCGCGTTCTACAGACGGGATTATTCATTCCGTTGGCGCCTGAGCCGGCAAAGTTGGAGTTGACGCTGGCGCGCCTGACAAAACTTGTCGGTCTGGAAAATGTAGGTTCGCCTCAATTGTTGGATACGCATCGGCCGGATGCTTTTGGGGTTAAGAGGTTTGAGTTGAAAGAGGAGAAGCGGAAGAGAAGCAGACAGCAAACAGTGAAGGGCAGACAAGGGAAAGCAATTCCAAATTCCAAATTCCAAATTCCAGATTCCAGATTCGAAAGTCCAAATTCAAGATTGCAAGTTGAAAACTCCAAAATCGAAGTTCGCAATTCGCAATTCGACATTTCAAAATCCCAATTCGAAATCCGAAATTCGAAATCCGAAATTCCCACTCCGCAATCCGTAATCCGAAATCCGAAATTTGAGGTTCCTACTCCGAAATTCGCCATGGGCTTTCGCCGGTTTCGCCCACCGCTACGGGCGATGGTTGAGGCTGCCCGTGGATATCCGACTGAAATAAGTGCCTGGGGCAAGGACCGCAGTGTTTATGGAAAGGTGGTTGGACTTGCCGGCCCATGGCGCACTTCCGGCGAGTGGTGGCGATCAGATCTTTGGGCCAGAGATGAATGGGATGTGGTGGTTGAAGCCAGAGGTCAGAAGTCAGAAGTCAGAGATCAGAGGTCAGACATCAGAAGTCCGATGTTAGCCGAGGTCAGCAACCACGGTGGTCCAAGTCAAACTCTTTATCGCATTTATCGGGAACTGAAAAATGGCACCTGGTTCGTTGAGGGAATTTACGATTGATGTTATCCGCAGATTTCACAGATTAGACAGAGCAACCCGGCTGGGCCTCAGAATTTGAATGTCTCTGCCTAACCGTTTCTTTCGTCTCTTCTGTTTTATTGAATCTGTGTAATCTGCGTAATCTGCGGATAAAGAAATGAATTACATCGAGCTACATGCGCGTTCAGCGTTTAGTTTTCTCGAAGGCGCTTCAGTGCCTGAGGAATTGATTGCTGCTGCGCTGGCGCTCGAGATGCCCGCGATGGCGCTCTTGGATCGCGACGGGTTTTATGGCAGTCCGCGTTTTCATTTGTCCGCGAAAAAGAACGACATCAAGGCGCATATCGGGGCGGAAATAACCGTAGTCCAAAGTGCCCATCCAGTCCAAAGTCCAAAGTCCAAAGTCCAAAGTCAAACTAATTCCAAATTTCAAATTCCAAATTCCAAAGCGGACTTTGGACATTGGACTTTGGACATTGGACAAAAACACTCCGGTGACCAAAGACAAACGTTCTCATTACCTCTCCTCGTTCGCGATCGAATTGGTTATCAAAACCTTTCGCGCTTGATTACTTTGATGAAGTTGCGCGTGCCAAAGCATGCGAAGCCCGGCGAGTGTGCGGTTACGCCTGATGAACTTGCGGCGCATGCGGAAGGGTTGATTTGTTTGACCGGTGCCGATGATGGACCGCTGGGAAAAATACTTCACCACAGAGACGCAGAGAACACCGAGGACGCACAGAAAAAGGCGCAGTGGCTCATCGATGTGTTTGGCAAACAAAATGTTTATGCCGAGCTGCAACGCCATTTCAATCGTGAAGAAGAAGCGCGCAACCAGGCGGTGATTGAAATTGCCGAGCGTTTGCACCTGCCACTACTGGCGACAAACGGCGTCAGCCACGCGACCGCGGCGCAACGCGAAGTCGCCGATGTTTTCACTTGCATTCGCAATCACGTGCGTCTGGAAACTGCCGGCCGCTTACTCGCCCGAAATTCCGAACGATACCTGAAATCAGCCAGGACAATGCAACAGCTCTTTGCCGATCTGCCTGAAGCCATTCACAACACAGTCGCGCTGTCGTCGCGACTTGAATTCACGCTTGAAGATCTTGGTTACGAGTTTCCCAAATATCCAGTGCCCGCGGGGGAGACCATGGCGTCGTTTCTACGCAAGCGTACCGAAGAAGGCGCGCGCTTGCGTTATCCGGGAACGAATGGAAAGCCCGCTTATGAATTCGCGCGGCCGCAACTCGAACGCGAACTCGCGTTGATCGAAAAACTCAAGCTCGAAGGCTATTTTCTAATCGTTTGGGACATTGTTGAGTTCTGCCGCCGCCAGGGAATTCTGATTCAGGGCCGCGGCTCGGCTGCCAACAGTGCCGTCTGTTATTCGCTCGGCATTACTGCCGTCGATCCCATCGGCATGGAGCTTCTCTTCGAACGTTTTCTTTCCGAAGAGCGCGGTGAATGGCCCGACATCGATCTCGATCTGCCGAGCGGCGATCAACGCGAACGCGCGATTCAATACGTTTACGAACGTTATGGAAAACTCGGCGCCGCCATGACTGCCAACGTGATCACGTATCGTGGCCGTTCAGCCGCGCGCGAAGTCGGCAAGGCACTCGATTTTGATGACGAGACACTGGGGCGTCTTTCCGGATTGGTTCATACCTGGGAATGGAAGGATCCGAAAGACTCCACCGCACGGCAGTTTCGCGAAGCAGGACTCGACATTAGAAATCCGCGCATAAAAAAGTTTTTCGAGCTTTACGGCATGGTCCAGGATCTGCCGCGCCACTTGGGCCAACATTCGGGCGGCATGGTTATTTGTCAGGGACAACTCAATTCCGTGGTGCCGCTGGAACCGGCGGCGATGCCCGGGCGCGTGGTGGTCCAATGGGACAAGGAAGACTGCGCCGACCTGGGACTTATCAAAGTTGACTTGCTGGGTCTGGGAATGATGGCGGCGCTGGAAGAATCGATTACCTTGATTCGCGACTCGTATAAAGAGGAAGTAGATCTGGCCCACCTGCCGCAGGATGACGAGGCGGTTTACGCTTCTCTACAAAAAGCCGACACGATTGGTTTGTTTCAGGTTGAGAGCCGTGCGCAGATGTCGTGTCTGCCACGACTGAGGCCGCAAAAGTTTTACGACATCGTGGTACAAGTGGCCATCATCCGGCCTGGTCCAATCGTCGGCAACATGGTCCATCCTTATCTGAAACGCCGGCAGGGCCGCGAGCAGGTCGTTTACCCGCATCCGTCGTTGGAGCCGGTATTAAAAAGGACACTCGGCGTGCCGTTGTTTCAGGAACAGCTATTGAAGATGGCGATGATTTGCGCAGACTTTTCCGGCGGTGAAGCGGAAGAGCTGCGGCGCGCGTTCGGCTTCAAACGATCGGAAGCGCGCATGAAAGAAATAGAAATCAAACTGCGCCGCGGCATGGCGCGCAAAGGAATCACACCAAAGGCCCAGGATGAAATTGTGCAGGCAATCACTTCGTTTGCGCTTTACGGCTTTCCGGAATCACACGCGGCCAGCTTTGCTTTGATTGCTTACGCCAGCGCATATTTGAAGTGCCACTACCTGGCGGCGTTTACGGCGGCGCTACTGAACAATCAACCGATGGGTTTCTATCAACCGTTCACCATCGTCAAGGATGCGCAGCGCCATGGTCTGCAGGTGAAGCCGGTGGATGTGACGAAGTCGGATTGGTTGTGCACTTTGGAGGAAGCCACTCCAAAGTCCACTGTCCAAAGTCCAAAGCCGGGAGAAGATAGTCCAAAGTCCAATGTCCAAGGCCCAAAGTCACAAACAGATAAACAGACATTGGACATTGGACATTGGACATTGGACCAGCAAAAAGACTTTGGACCTTGGACTTTGGACAAACGAGCGACTTTGGACCAACACGCGCTACGGCTTGGTCTTCGTTATGTAAAAGGTCTGCACGAAGAAGCGGGCCAGGCAATCGTGCGCGCGCGCTCGCAAGCGCCGTTCATCAGTATTGACGATCTGCAACATCGCGTCCCGGAGCTGCGCAAAGATGAACTGAGAAAACTGGCGGCAGTGGGGGCGTTGAATTTTATTCAAACGAGTCCCAAGCCGGTTAAAAGTCCAAAGTCCAAAGTCCAAAGTCCAATGTCAAAAACAGAAGAAGGTTCAGAGGCCAACGTCCAACATCCGGTCGCGAAAGAGGTATTCGATGCACAGACTTTGGACATTGGACTTTGGACTTTGGACAAGGGCACAAATCGTCGCGACGCGTTGTGGCAGGTTGAGCGAGTGGCGCGTCCGGCGGGCGAACTGTACGAAGAACTTCACGAGCAGGATGGCAATTCGCCGCTCCTGCCCATGACGCGTCCGGAAAGAATGGATGCTGACTTTCGCGGCACCGGCTTGACGATCGGGCGCCATCCGGTGGCTTATCGGCGCGCGGAATTAAGCGAACTGGAAGCGTCGCGTGCCATTGATCTTCATCAACTGCGTGATGGCAGCGCAGTGAAAGTTGGTGGTTGGGTAATTGTGCGGCAGCGGCCGGGAACGGCCAAAGGTTTCGTGTTTCTGACTATGGAAGATGAAACGGGAGTGGCGAACATCATCATCACTCCACAATTATTCGACAAGCATCGTTCAGTTGTAGTTGACGAACCTTTTCTATTGATTTCCGGCACGCTGCAAAATCAGGACAACGTGATTTCAGTGAAAGCAAAAACTATTCGCGCGCTTTCGTTTCAGGTGGCGGCGGTGGCTTCGCATGATTTTCATTAAAGTGGCATAGACTTTAGTCTGTGCCTGCGGACGGTGCCACAGACTAAAGTCTATGCCACTCAGGCCCTGAATTGCTTGCACCTTTCCCTCGCCTCGCGAAAACTTTCTTGCAAGCTTCAGGGAATTAAGTAAACTTCGCCTGAAATGTCGGAACAGCTTATCGGCGATGATTTGTGGGCCGAGATGACGGACGGCCAAAAGCTTGCTGCTGTGGTCAATGGCCGCGCGAGCTTGAAACAAATCGGCGAAGGTTTGCTGGACGGTTCGGAAGCGTTGCGCAGTGCCTGTCAGCAAATTTCGGCGCACACGCGCGCTGGTGTTGAAAAGATTTCAGGGGCCGCCGAAGCCGAAGGCCTAAACGAATTAGCAGAAACGTTGACTAAGGCTGCGCGCAGACAGAAAGCGCACGAGCATCATGAAAGCAGGACCACCAAACTCGCTGGTCCGCAGGTCGCGAAGCAAAGATTTGGCTTACCCGAAGGCTTTGTGCCGCGGCTGCAGCGTTATGGTCGCGCCGTCTTGCTGGAGTTGAATGTTTATCGTCTGCCGGATGGACAGGAATTTATTCCCTGCCGGCCCAGCGGTACGCTCGGCGGCAGGCAGCACCTGTACGCGCTGGTAACCAACGAACAGTATTTGCAAGAGCGGCGCGGTTCGGTTTATGTCAGGACGGACGGCAGAATTTTTGACTACAGCGTCGATATGGGGCAACCGGACCGCGACATGTTCGATACCGGCTACACCTTATATGATCTCGAACGCACCGGACGTTACGCGCCGGTGCCGCGGCGGCGACAAAAGCGGAAGAAAAGTCAGCCGGCAAAAGTTCGACGTGCGGCGGCGGGCTAAACCACATTAATCGTAAAGCGAACTGTTAGTTTGCGGTGGTTGGCAGGCATCAGGTTGAGTGGTAACGATCCAACGCAAACTAACAGTTTGCTTTACGATCCAGGGCAAGGAATGATCAGAAAACTTCCATCAGGCAAGTACCGGCTCTATTCGAAGAAGAAGGATCCAAAAACCGGCAAGCGAAAGAATCTCGGTACATTCAACTCGCGCGCGGCTGCTGAGAAACACGAACGTGCCGTTCAGTATTTCAAACGACACTAATCGTAAAGCAAACTGTTAGTTTGCGGTGGTTGTTAAGCATTCAAGCTTGGGTGGTAAGGGACGACCGCAAACTAACAGTTTGCTTTACAAAGCGCAGCTGAAAGAAAGCATGACTGATAACAACACAGACAACTCACCTAAATTCGATCGTCGCCCCTGGGGCACATTCACCGTGCTCGATGAAGGCGATGGTTTCAAAGTGAAACGAATCGAAGTCCTGCCTGGCAAGCGTTTGAGTTATCAGAAACACGCGCAACGCGCCGAACATTGGGTCGTAGTGCAGGGAACTGCAAAAGTCACGCTCGATGACACAGAAATCAACGTCCCCGCGGGACAGGCGATCGACATCGCCGTGGGCGCGGCACATCGCGTCGAGAACGCCGCTACCGAGCTGCTCGTCTTTATTGAAGTGCAGCGCGGCGCGTATCTTGGTGAAGATGACATTGTGCGTTTGCAGGATGACTTCGGCCGCGTGCCTGAAAAAAGTGATGAGTGATGAGTGATGAGTGATAAAGATTGTAAGGAGAGGTTACGATTCCTCACCCACGTTCCAGCCTGCGGAGCAGGCGATAGCGTAAAGCTTGGGGTGAAGCGCAGCGGAACCGCAGGTTAATGGTCCACAGACGATGCCAGCCCGCGGAGCGGGCGATAGCCTTTGCGTGATGTGATGCTGTCGCCCGCGCCGCGGGCTCTGGTATTTTTTATCCAGTCCGCGATAGCGGACGAATGAGAGAAGCCCAGCAGTTCACTGCTGGGATAAGACGCGAAAGAACGAAGTCCGTGAAGCGGACGGTTGAATGATGATGGCTGGATACCTTTCAACCGTCCGTTTCACGGACTCAGACTAATGTTGGCGAACGCTCCCAGCGATAAATCGCTGGGCTATTATCGGTCGTCCGCTAACGTGGACTAGTTCGTACAAAGCCATGTCAGAGACTGACCTTCAAGTACCAGTCACGCCCGAAGATACGATCGCAAAAAACGTGTTGAGTCATAGCACGACGGTTGACGATATCGGTTTGTGGGCTGCCGTGCGCGAATCGTTGCGCGGCAGTCATCGCGACTACACCTCAGGTCCGATCGGCCGAGCGATCATAATGCTCGCCATCCCGATGGTGCTCGAGATGTGCATGGAAAGCATCTTCGCCGTCGTGGATATTAAGTGGGTTTCCTACCTTGGTCCGGACGCGATGGCCACGGTGGGGCTGACAGAATCGCTGATGACGCTCGTTTACACGCTTGCGATTGGTTTGAGCATCGGAGCCACTGCGATGGTGGCCCGGCGAACTGGAGAGAAGAATCCTGAAGGCGCTGCGCGTGCGGCGGTGCAAGCACTGTCGCTTGCCTTGATGGTGTCATTGCTTATTGCACTGGTGGGTGCGCCGTTAGCGCCGAGGTTGCTGGCGCTGATGGGAGCATCGCCTCAAGTTGTCGAGCATGGCGCGGGATTTACCAGAGTTATGCTGGCAGGCAACGCCACTGTCGTGATGCTTTTTATGATCAACGCGATCTTTCGCGGCGCAGGCGACGCGGCGATCGCTATGCGCGTGCTATGGTTCGCAAACGCCATCAACATTCTGCTTGGTCCATGTTTGATTTTTGGCCTCGGTCCGTTTCCAAAAATGGGAATCGTGGGCGCCGCGGTTGCGACCAACATTGGACGCGGCAGCGGAGCGCTTTACGCATTCAGCAGGTTTATTCGTAAGGGCGGACGGTTCGACATCAAGCGGAGTCACTTTCATCTCGAGCCGGCAATCATGGCGCGGCTGGTGCGGATCTCAGGCACTGGAACGTTCCAGGTATTTATCGGCATGGCAAGCTGGATCGGGTTGGTGCGCATCATCTCCAGTTTTGGCACGGACGCGCTTGCCGGTTACATCATCGGCATTCGCGTGGTCCTGTTTGCGTTGCTGCCTTCGTTTGGAATGTCGAACGCGGCGGCAACAATGGTGGGCCAGGCGTTGGGCGCAAAGAAGCCGGAGCGCGCCGAACGAGCGGTTTGGAAAGCAGGGTTCTACAATCTAATTTTTCTTGGGTCAGTAGGTTTGATATTTGTGTTGTTCGCGAGGCAGATAGTCGGTCTTTTCACACACGATCCAAACGTGGTCCCATACGGAGTCGATTGTTTGCGCATCGTCGCCTATGGTTTTCTTTTTTATGCTTACGGCATGGTGCTGACGCAGTCGTTCAATGGCGCCGGCGACACCTGGACGCCGACCATTATCAACCTGTTTGTGTTTTGGTTGTGGGAACTGCCGCTGGCGTATGTGCTCGCGATCGTTTTAGGAATCGGACCGCGCGGCGTTTTCCTGGCAATCATGATTGCGTTTTCAACTCTGGCGATTGTGAGTGCTCTGGTTTTCCGACGCGGCCGCTGGAAAACGAAGCTGGTTTAGCGTCGAGTGGATTGTGGCTCGTGTGCAGTGCAAATAAAACAATGAAACTCTTATTTGGCTTGGCGGAGCAGGTGCTAGACTGCAACTTGGGTTTATGAACTCGATCATTATGAAATTTGGCGGCACGTCGTTGGAAGGCGCCACCGCTTTCCAGAATGCCGCGCGCATCGTGGCCGAGCGCATCGAGCGGCGGCCGGTCGTAGTGGTCTCGGCGATGGCCCGTTTCACGGATGCCCTGATTGCGAGTGTGAAAGAAGCAGCTAACACAGCCGCGGATGCCGGCCTGGTCTCGCTCGAAAAACATTTTGATCGACACTCGAGAGTGATTGACGCGCTGCTGTCCAAAGAAGGCGATCGTTTACGACAACTAGTGGAGCACAGCCGCACCGAAATCAAAGATCTACTGAAGACAGCGGCAACTGAGCTGAATGCAGACCGGCGCCGGCGCAAGGCGTTGGAAGATGCGGTCGCGTCAAATGGCGAGCGACTTTCCGCAGCACTGCTGGCGGCAGTGCTCCTCGAAAACAATTATTCAGCGTGTGACGTTGACGCACGTCGTTGCGTTATTACCGACGACGACTTTGGTTGTGCTGTTCCGTTGATGACTGAAACTTTTACGAACACGCGGGCACAATTGCGGCCGCTTATCGAAAGCGCATGCGTTCCGGTGTTGGGCGGTTTCATTGGATCGACGGTAACGGGCGAGACGACAACGCTCGGCCGTGGCGGTTCGGATTATACGGCGGCAATAATCGGTGCGGCTCTGGATTCGGAAGAGATTCAAATTTGGACCGATGTGCCCGGTGTGCTTACCGCCGATCCGCGCGTTGCGCCGAAGGCGCGTACTGTGCCGCGTCTCTCTTTCGCCGAGGCGTCCGAGCTCGCTTACTTTGGCGCGCGCGTACTTCATCCAAAGACATTGCATCCAGCGGTTGAACGCGATATTCCGGTGCGCATCTGCAACTCACGCGCTCCCGACGGACGCAGCACGGTCGTAGTTGGCGAAAGTGAAATGTCACCACAAACCGTAAAAGCTATCGCTCACAAAACCGGCGTCACAACTGTGCAGATTACTTCCGCGCGCATGCTCGGCGCTTACGGCTTCCTGCGCGCCATCTTTGAAATCTTTGATAAGTATCGAACGGCAGTCGACGTTGTTACGACTTCCGAAGTGAGCGTGTCGTTGTCGCTCGACGATACCACCGCGCTGCCGACGATCGTTGCCGAGCTTGAGAAACTTGGGACCGTATCTATAGAGGAGGAGCGGGCAATTCTGTGCATCGTCGGCGAGGGTCTGCGCAGCACGCCGGGAATTGCGGCGCGAATTTTCTCGACAATTAGCGATATTAACGTTTCTCTAATCTCGCAGGGGGCGTCGCGGATTAACTTAACCTTTGCAGTCGAGGAATCGCGCGCGCGCGAAGCGGTCATGCGGCTGCATAAGGAATTTTTTGAGCAGTCCGGAGAGGAACACACGGCAATCGACGAGTGGGGCGTTAGCGTTCCCGCTTAACCGGTGTTGTTCTGGTTCGAATACCTTTGTGCGTCCTCAGTGTCCTTTGTGTCTCTGTGGTGGTCTTTTTTAGGGTAGCTGTGCACCACAGAGGCACAAAGAACACGAAGGTTACACAGAGAAAACTGAAATTACGATACTACCCGCTTCATAAGAGTGAACCGGTTCCTGGCAGTGGACTAACGACGAATCCGATGGACCTGTTTGAACTAACAAAGAAATTAATTGACATTCCATCCGTTACCGGTGACGAACAAGCCGCCGGCGAGTTTCTTTCGGCGCACCTCGAAAGTTTGGGTTACAAGGTTGAGCGACAAGAAGTTGAGAAAGACCGCTTTAACGTTTTTGCAACCACCGCCGCCCCCCCGCGAGTTGTGCTCTCGACGCACATGGACACAGTACCGCCGCACATCGCCGCCAGCGAAAACGATGAAGTGATTTATGGTCGCGGCGCCTGTGACGCCAAGGGAATCATTGCCGCTCAGATTACCGCGGCTGAACAATTACGCGCAGAAGGCGTGAACGAAGTCGGACTTTTGTTTACGGTTGATGAAGAGGCGGGAAGTGAGGGCGCGCGCATCGCGAATGCTCATCCGCCGGCGAGTGAGTGCGAATACCTGATCAACGGCGAGCCCACCGACAATAAACTGGCCAGTGCCACCAAAGGTTCGTTGCGGTTAACGCTGAACGCGAGGGGACGATCCGCGCATTCGGCGTACCCGGAACAGGGCGACTCGGCAATTGAAAAACTGCTCGATGTGCTGCAGGACATTCGCGATTGCCAATGGCCCAGCGATGCGTTGCTCGGCGAAACAACCTGCAACATAGGAGTCATCAGCGGCGGCACGCGCGCGAATGTTATACCGGCCGAGGCCTCAGCCGTTCTGCAACTGCGGCTGGTAAACGATGCGAACGCAGTGAAATCCATTTTAGAAATGGTGGTCGCAGGCCGTGCTGAAGTCGAATATTTATCGGTGCACGATCCGATCCGTCTATTTACAGTTGGCGGTTTTGAGCAATGCGTGGTGCGGTTTACAACCGACATTCCCTACCTATCGCGCTGGGGTCAACCGCTTTTGATTGGGCCAGGATCGATTTTCCAGGCGCACACGGACGGCGAATACATAAGCAAGCGCGAGCTCCGGGAAGCGGTCACGCTTTATGCCGGACTGGCGCGCAGTCTACTGGCGACGGCAGGTGTGACGCACGCTGGAGAAATTGCAGAAGGAGCGCCGCGATGAAGTTGGCCTTAATTGGATATGGCGCCATGGGACAACTTGTCGAACAGCAGGCAGAGGCTGCCGGCGATCAAATCGGAGTCAAGCTAACGTCGAACGAGTCTGATCAAGACGTCGACGAGTTGGCCGCAATGTTACGTCGTCATGATGTCGCCATTGATTTTTCCGTAGGAGCAATTGTGCTGAAAAACGTCGAGGCGTGCGCGCTGGCCGGTGTGCCATTGGTCGAGGGAACTACCGGCTGGAAAGATCAGGAAAGCCGCGCGAAGGAAATCATAATTGAACACGCTGGCGCGCTGGTCTATGGCGCAAATTTCTCCATCGGGGTGAATGTTTTCTATCGCATCGTCCGGAACGCCGCACAACTCTTCAGCGGGCTGGATCAATATGAGGCGTTCATTGAAGAGCAGCATCATTCGCGCAAGCGTGATGCGCCGTCCGGCACCGCGCTGCAGTTAAAGAATGTGCTGGCTGAATTCATTAAGGCCGAGATTCCAATCGCGTCGACGCGTGCCGGGTACATTCCGGGAACGCATCGAGTAGGTTTTGATTCCGCTGCCGATCAAATCACGCTGACGCACATGGCCCGCTCGCGCGAAGGCTTCGCTGCTGGCGCGCTTTTGGCCGCGCGTTGGATCATTGGCCGCAAAGGTGTTTATGAGTTTTCGGAAGTGATTGACGAGTTATTGATCGGTAGTCAGAGGCAGTGAAAACAAGATTTTCCATTTGCCATTTGCCATTTTTCATTTGTCATTTGTCATTGGCGGCAGTCGGGCAGTGGTTAGAAACCACTCAGTTTTCTGGTTGGACCACCGACGATCATCCATGAAATGAAAAATGGTAAATGGCAAATGGTAAATGGAAAATCTCCGGTTTGCTTTTCAACGTGAGGTACAAAAATGACACAAAAGACTGACTGGCTGCGTGGTTGCGCAACTGCCCTCGTGACGCCATTCACATCTGACGGCGCGATCGATGATGAGGCGCTAACTCGTTTGATTGAGTATCAACTTAACAACGGCGTGCGCTTGCTCGTGCCCTGCGGCACGACTGGCGAGAGCGCGACGATGACGGAGGAAGAGGACCAACGCGTCATCAGTCGAGCGATCGAGCTGGCGCGCGGCCGCGCGAAAGTCATCGCCGGCACCGGCAGCAACTCCACCGCAGCCGCTATTGAGAATTCGAAAATCGCGCAACGGCTCGGCGCCGACGCAGTCCTCGTGGTCGCGCCGTTTTATAACAAGCCCACGCAGCACGGTCTCTATGCTCACTTTCGCGCGATTGCTGAAGCTGTCGACCTGCCGATTGTTATTTACAACGTGCCCGGTCGCACGTCGTGCAACATCGCCGCCGAAACTACACTAAAGCTCGCGCGCGATTGCGAAAACATCGTTGCGGTTAAGGAAGCGTCGGGAAACTTATCGCAGATTATGGAAATTCTGCGCGGGCGGCCTGCGGGGTTTAATGTTCTTTCAGGCGATGACGCGATTACCTTCGCGTTGATTGCGCTTGGCGGCGACGGCTTGATTTCTGTTGCCTCGAATCAAGCTCCCGAACTCATGTCGCGTCTTGTCGATCTGGCGCTGGCGGGAAAATGGAACGAGGCACGTGAGCTGCACTATCGTTTGCTACCGCTGATGGAAACGAATTTTATCGAGTCGAGCCCGGGACCGGTGAAAGCCGGGCTGGCAATGATGAACTTGATTGGCGAGAACTTTCGCTTGCCGCTGGTACCGATTCAGGAAAGCAGTCGCGCGCGTTTACGCGACGTGATGGTCGAGCTGGGTTTACTTAAGGAAGCGTCGCATGCTACTTCGTGAAGACATCGAAGCATTGAGCGCGCGCGTCGGCGGTGATTTTGGTCCGGACGATCGCGCCTTATTTGGTCAGTTTAAGATTGCCCTGAATCGGGGCGAGGTGCGCGCGGCTGAACGCGCGGCCGACGGAACCTGGAAAGTAAACTCCTGGGTGAAGCAGGGAATACTGCTCGGGTTTCGCATGGGCCAACTGGTGGATATGTCCGCCTCGTCGGTGCTTCGTTTCTTCGACAAAGAAACGTACCGCACCCGCCCGACCACGCTTAACGAAAACATTCGCATCGTGCCCGGTGGCTCGAGCATACGCGAGGGCGCATACATCGCGTCGGGCGTTGTTTGCATGCCGCCGATGTATGTCAACGTCGGCGCTTACGTCGACGAAGGCACGATGATCGACAGCCACGCCTTGGTCGGATCGTGCGCGCAAATCGGCAAGCGCGTGCATCTCTCGGCCGCGGCGCAGATCGGCGGCGTGCTGGAACCGGTTGGTGCGGTGCCGGTGATAATTGAAGACGACGTACTTGTTGGCGGCGGTTGCGGCGTTTACGAAGGAACGATTGTGCGCGAGCGCGCGGTACTGGCAGCAGGAACAATTCTCACCGGCTCAACGCCCGTTTACGATCTGGCGCGGGAAAAGATTTATCAACGAACAGCCGAAGCGCCGCTTGAGATTCCTGCCGGCGCAGTTGTCGTTCCCGGCGCGCGCAACGTGCGCAGCGAAGCGGGTCGCGCCTGGGGCTTGTCACTTTACGCGCCGGTGATCGTGAAATATCGTGATGAGAAAACTGATGCGTCGGTGCAGTTGGAAGACTATCTGCGGTGATGTGTAGAACTTGACCGAGCTTAGAGTAACTCCTAACATCTATTAGATATTGCATTAGATGTATGGCTCATGGTTATCGAAGCAAAATATGAAAGGGTGTCTTCAAGCCGCTTGGCAAAGTAGAGCTCACGGAAGGAACGGTGGTAGAGATTCACCTCAATCGCGAACCGAGCCGAGAAAAAAATTTACCTATTCGAGAACTTGGTTTTGCTGGAATGTGGGCCGACCGCGCGGATACGAAGGATGGCATCAACTACGTAAACAGTCTAAGGGGATAGGACATGAGCAACAAAGAGATTATTGAAGACTTGCTTGAGCGCATTCCCGACGATGCTTCGCTGCATGACATGGCCCAGCAGATCGAGTTTATCGCAGCGGTGCGAAAGGGATTGGAAGAGCTTGATCGTGGCGATCGAATTTCAATCGAGGAAGTCGAGCATGAGCTTCCCTCATGGATTATCAGGTAGTCCATTGCGCTAATCCCTGAACTATTTCTCCGCAAGTCTCCACTTCCTCGCTCGGTTAAAAGAAGCCTTGCAAGATTGGGTTTAGCTGCGATGACCCGCAACCTTGACAGCCCTGTACCAGGCACCTATTTTTGAACCAGAGGTTGTCTATGACTTACATACAAATCCCCGAAGCTTACAGGACTGATGCATTGCTCCTGCTCGTCAAGACTGGATTCCCAATAGTGTGCCTTCCTCAGAAAAGATATGGAGTGCGGGACGAGCATATAAAGATACTCAAACGCAAACGCATTCCTTTCAAAAAACTAGATACCAGCAAAATTCGAATGCCCAAACCGTCGCTGGCAATATGAGAAAGTACGAAATCTACTTGCCTTTGAAATACAACGATGGCGAGTCGATTGAGTCAGCGAAAATAGTCGGCGTTTGGGATGAGCTTGCGGACACCTTTGGTGGGGTCACTGTGAGTTCATTATCAGCTCCGTATCAGGGAAGATGGAAATACGGAGGTGTGGAATATTTTGACGATATCATCAAGATAGAAATCATCACGGCAAATGACAGAGCAGCGAGAAGATTCTTCAAAGATTTTAAAGAATACCTCAAAGAGTCTCTCCAACAAGTCGACATCCTAATCACAACGCACGGCATTCAGGTCATCTAAGTTAGATTCCCTGCAGGAATCTCCGCAACAAATAGAAATACTGGTTACTTTTCATCGCATTCAAGTCATATGATGTCGGGCGCGAAACGAAATCGATATGCTTTATGAGCTAACTTTTGAAGGTCGAAACCCGCACGAATTGGAGTCTCTGCCTTTCACTGACTTTGCTGGCCTTGGGAGGATTGAGAAGGACCTTGAGGAATTAGTCGACACTCATCTGTTGGATGTGTTGTTTGAAGACAGAGCGCTCATGCCGATTTTCCGAGAAAGGCCAATGCAAGCCGAAGCCGACCTCTATGCTCTAGATAGTGTCGGCGACTTGTTTATTTTCGAACTGAAGCGAAGCTCCGCGAGTTCGGATGCGATGGTTCAAGTATTGCGCTACGGACAAGATGCGGGTCAGTGGACTTACAGCAAGCTTGAAGAAAAGTTTAAGACATACAGCAGGAATTCTGAAACCTCTCTGTTAGATGCTCATCGTGAGGCCTTTGGTCTCCAAACGCCGTTGGAACCGCTCCAGTTCAATCGACATCAAAAGTTTTGGATTATGGGAAGCGCTGCGGATGACTCGCTGATTGCAGCGGTGGATTACTGGAAGCGGCGCGGGCTCTCAGTCGATTTCCTGCCTTATAGAATTTATTCAATCGGTGGCAAGTATTATTTTGAATTCTTTGCACTTCCGTATGACCGCCATCAAAATCCGTCTTCCGCGAAAGGCGTAATCTTCGACACAAACCGTAGCTGGAATGAGGAGGCAGTATGGGACATGATTGAAAACAAGAAGATCGCAGCTTACGGTGCCGTCAAACACGTCGTTAATTACTTAAACCCTAAAGACATTGTGTTCCTCTCTCACAAGGGTCTTGGTATCGTCGCTGCTGCAGAAGTGCGAGGCGTTGCTAAGGACAACGGGCCGGACGAACGCTACCGCGACGTGAGATTCTTAACCCCCGTGCCTCACAAGGATCCAGACATAAAGAAATTCATGCCCTTCAGCCAAGTTTCCACTGTCCTAGGTAAGACCTTCTTTTGGGCAAGGACAATCAAAACCCCCTACCTAACCGTCGAGGAAGCTAACAGTTTGTTGGTCGAGCTTGGCAAGGCGCTGGCATAAGTTGTACCGCTAATGGACGACTAGAAATGGCTCACGAGTTGTCACTAATCAGAGGACTTCGCAATTGAAACAGTTTCAACCACCAGCATTTCTGCGCGGGATTGAGAAGAGCCCGATTCGCCAGATCACCGATCGCGCGAAGCCGGGCGACATTAGTTTCGGCCTGGGCGAACCGGATCTGCCGACTCCTGAAGTGATTCGCCGCGAGGCAATGCGCGTTATTCAGGAGGAACGGAACGGCTACACGCTGCAAGCTGGATTGCCTGCGCTGCGCGAACGCGTGGCCCATGATTATCAACACCTGAATCTCTCCACCGATCAAGTCATCGTCACTGCCGGCTCGCAGGAAGCTATGTATCTTGCTCTGATGACTCTCGTCGAAGCAGGCGATGAAGTGTTGATTCCCAATCCCGGCTTCGTTGCTTATCCGACGATTACGCGCATGGCGGGCGGCAGTCCGACTTTCTATAAACTCCCGGCCGCGAACGATTTCAGTTTTGATTTGGAAGACTTCAAACAGCGGCTTAGCATGAAGACGAAGGTCGTCGTTTGCACCAGTCCATCCAACCCAACGGGTCGCACGCTGACGAGCGAGGAACTACGAGCGATGGCCCAGGCTCTTGAGGAAAGCGGGTCGAACGCGTTCATCATCAGCGACGAAATCTATCGCGACCTTTACTACACCGGAGAACGTCCCGGTTCAATATCTGAATTCTATCCCCGCACGCTGGTGATTAGCGGTCTTTCAAAATCGACGTGTATGACTGGCTGGCGTTTGGGATGGATTCTTGGCGAGGAGACGGTGATTCGGGCTGCTCATTTGTTGCATGGTTATGTCACGACCTGCGCTTCAACAATTTCGCAGAAGGCGGCCCTCGCCGCATGGAGCGATGAAGCCGTTGCAGCGCGCCGGCAGATTCGCGCCACCTTTCACCGCCGGCGCGATCACTTGCTGGCAGCGTTGCGCGGCGCGGGTCTACGTTGCATTACGCCGGACGGCGCGTTCTATACAATGGTAGATATCCATGACTATGGATCGTCGCTCGAGGTTGCCGAAACATTTTTGGGGGCGGGCGTCGTAACAGTTCCGGGTAACGCGTTTGGCAGCGAGGGCGAAGGCTTTCTGCGCGTTTCATTTTGCGCGGACTTGCCGGTGTTGACGGAAGGTGTTGAGCGCATCAAAGCAGCATTGAAGAATTTTGAGAAATAAAAGTCATGGCGGGCACTGGGATCGCTTTCACTGGGACCGCGGGCGTCCCGCCCGCAATGAGCGCGAAGCGCGAAAGGTGTTTCGCAACTTATCTCTTCCTCAACACCGGAGCGTCTGACGACGCCTGGCGGGCGGGACGCGCGCGGTCCCAGTGAGCGCGGCACCAGTATTTCCGGACAAGACTTTTTCCGGCTAGACTTTTGAAACTAACTTCGATGACTAAGAAACTTCGCGTCGGAATTCTCGGTGCTACCGGCATGGTCGGGCAGCGCTTTGTCGAGTTACTGGAAAACCATCCACAATTTCAGATCACGGCGCTGGCCGCTTCCGATCGATCGCAAGGAAAATCTTTTGCCGAAGCTTGCACCTGGCGTCTCGCCGGCGCGATGCCTGAGTTTGTCAAATCACTGCCGGTGCAGGCGCCGCAGCCGCCGCTCGATTGCGATCTGGTCTTTTCCAGTTTGCCTGGGGACATTGCACGGGAAACTGAGAGCAACTTCGCCGCGGCCGGCTATCCGGTAATTAGTAATTCTTCAGCGTTTCGGATGGACCATGACGTGCCGTTGCTGATTCCGGAAATAAATCCGAAACACCTCGCGCTAATCGAGGCGCAAAAAAAATCTGGTACTGGACAACAGGGATTCATTGTTACTAATCCAAACTGCTCGACAATCATGTTGGCGCTCGCACTCGCGCCGTTGGACCAGCAATTCGGAATCGAGAGTGTGATAGCAACTACGATGCAAGCGCTGTCGGGAGCCGGTTATCCGGGCGTCGCTTCGTTAGCAATCAGCGATAACGTTTTGCCTTTTATCGAAAGCGAAGAAGAAAAGATCGAGCAGGAGACATTGAAGATCCTGGGCCAACTAAACGGCGAAACGATTGCCGATTCGCCGATGAAAGTCAGCGCGCAATGCCATCGCGTGAATGTTTCCGACGGCCATCTGGCAGCAGTGCGTGTGAAGTTAAAAAATGCTGCGCCGTTGAAAGATGTGAAGCAGGCGCTTGCGTCGTTCAGCGCCTTGCCGCAGGAAATGAAACTTCACTCAGCGCCGGAACAGGTAATCATTGTGCGTGAGGAAAAAGATCGACCGCAGCCGCGCCTGGATCGCGACGCGGGCAATGGCATGAGCATCACTATTGGCCGGCTGCAACCTGACAACGTATTCGATTACCGCTTCGTTGCCTTGAGTCACAACACGATTCGCGGCGCCGCCGGAGCTGCCATCTTAAACGCCGAATTAATGATCGCGACTGGACACCTGAAATGAAAGAGTTAATCTGCGTGATGTTGCTGCTGGGAATTCTTGCGCCGGGTTTTGCTCAAAAACAAAGAGAGCAGACGGCATTGGAATCAATGGTGGCTACCGAGCTTGCCTTCGCCAAAACGGCGAAAGAGCAGGGGACGCGCCCGGCGTTCAGTGCGTTCATTGCGGACGATGGAATTTTGTTTCGCCCTGGCCCAGTCAAAGGAAAAGAATGGTTGGCAAAAAATCCGGCGCCGGTTTCTGACAAGCATCCGTGGCTCAGTTGGTATCCCGCCGTCGCGGACATCTCGCTTGCGGGCGACATGGGTTACACCAGCGGGCCCTGGGAATTCAGACCGGATGTTAACGATGCTAAGGCAGTTGCGTTTGGAAATTTTTTGACTGTATGGAAGAAACAAACCGACGGGTCGTGGAAGTTTGCGATCGATTTAGGAATTTCCGGTCCTTCACCCAACACCACCATCGCGGCCTGGCAGCCGCCAAAGAACTCCAAACGAGAAAGCAAAGCGGCGCACTCAACTGTTGAAGCCGAGCAGGCGTTGTTGCGCGCAAAGGACAGCGAGTTCTCAACTCTTTCAGCCGCTCGTGATGCGCAAACAGCTTTCGAATCTTTTGCGGCCCCTGACGTCCGCGTATTTCGTGATGAACAACTTCCCTTCATCGGAAAAGCTGCGGGCTTAACCGCGCTGCCCGCAACCACAAGCACCTGGACGTGGGAGCCGACGTTCGCCGACGTATCGCGTTCGGATGACCTCGGCTACACCTACGGAAAATATCAGATAGCGAGCAAGACTACGGCGTCAAAGAATGTGGAGAGTGGCAACTACTTTCGCATTTGGAAAAAGCAGGCGGGCAAGTGGCTCGTCGTCGCGGATCTTACCAATCCCGTCGCTGAAGAGAAGAAGGACTAACACTCTCACAAAAAAACCGAAGCTCTTTCCAGGTTCTATCAGCCCTCATATTGGCGCTGCAGAATAGTGTGAAGCAGCAGGACCAATTGTCCGTGACAGGCAGAGCAATATGCACTATGGGTATTGCAAAATTGTTATCCCTTCCCGTTAGCCCACGACTAGACTCAACGTAACGTGAACAGCCCATTGCATCAGGGCGCGGAAAAGTGCTTCTCAAACAACCTTGTGAGGTCGTAGCTTGAATGCTGTTTGCCCGCGCTCGGTGAACCCGATTCGTTAGGCTTACTCCAGAATACGATTACTAGTCGCAGTTGGGCACGCTGAGCTCGGCTTTACCTGAGTTGGTGATGACTGCTTCGTTTTTGTGAATCGCCGTGGTCTGTACTTGTCCTGCAGCGATCTGTTTCTTAGTGCTATTCCCGTCAATTACGAGGTCGTACGATCCACCTTTAACCGCGTCGAGGTTGGTTACGACGGCATCGTCGTGACCAGCGGGAATCGTGCAGGATTCGCCCTGTGTTAGGTTTGCCATATGTGTCTTCTCCTTCTAAATCTACTGGATTTCAGCCTTCGTTAATTTTAAGAGTGACTAGATCACATAGACGTTTTTCACAAGCAAGTTGTGAATTTATTGGATCTATTAGAGTAGATTCCTGATGCGCGTGTCGGCGGGATGAAACTAAGAGGGATGAAACTCAGAGGGGAGTTACGGTTAACAGTTGTCTCCCGGCTGCTGAAGCGCATCGTTCCATCGCGTCTTGGCAAGCACCGACCTGGGCACCGACCTTCGCCGACGTATCGCGCTCAGGCGACCTCGGCTACACCTTTGGAATCTACCGGATAGCGAGCAAGGACGCGCCGTCAAAAAATGTGGAGAGCGGTAACTACTACCGCATTTGGAAAAAGCAGGCGGGCTAGTGGCCCGTGGTTGCAGACCTTACCAGTCCTCCGTTGCTGAAGAGAAGAAGAACTAGCCGCACATTTCTCACAAACAAAGATTAAGCTCCCCCGCAGTTTCCGGACCGCTGTGATAATCCCGTCAGGGCGTTATGATCAAGCGCCTGCGGGATATACTCTCAGGGAGTTATTATCCAGTAGCAGATGGATAATATATAGTTCGACGGCTAAACTCGTCATGCTTTTACCATCCATAACACAGCTGCACGAACTGAGTGGGCTCGCAGTAGACCTCGCACTTCTCATTGGCGCAATTTTCGCCGTAATAAAGTTTCGTCTTTTCAACGTTCTCGGCCATCCACGCTACATGCGGTACTATCTCGAAAGCCTGTAGCACTAAGTCTTTTCCTTACGAATGGAGGCTCACAAAAATGGATCTCACTCCAAAAAAGATTGCAGGGACAACGATTGAAGGGTTAAAAGAGACACCGTACTTAAAGTTGCTTCACTACGCTTTCGAGAAAGCAGCCACCAAATCTTCTTTCACTCGAGACGAAGCATGTCAGGCGACGTCCCTTACCCAGGATGATTTCAACGCCTTGAAAGATCAGATCTGTAGCCTTATCGGAGACTCCGACTCCGATTATTCGATCACTCAATCCTCATTCCTAAATTATCTTCAGTTTGTCCAATTTGAGGAGGCTAGGGCCTTCGCTATTGAAGCTAACGGACGTGCCCTTACGGCAGTGAGATTAGCAATCGCCGCGATTATTGTTTCCATTCTCATTGCGATTCCTTCTCTCTTGCCTAAGTCAAGTGCCGCTCAAAACCTGACACTCGACCAAACTCAGCTGGAGCAGATCATAAACAAGATTGACAGCTCCAAGCTCAACACCTCTGATGTGAATGAGATAAAAGGAAACTTAGCGAACATCAAACTGGCAATTGAATCACAAAACAAGTCCAGCAAATCGGGAACGCTGCTTACGAAGCCAAACGCTAACAAGTGACGCCGCGCATAACAAAGCCTTGCAGCTGACGGCGCGGTAGCCTATTTCTCAAGTAACCTCGTTCCGTTCAGCTTGAATCTGATCGCGCGCCGCAGCTGAATTCCAGGCGTTCGATGGCTTCGTCATGCAAAGCTCTACCACTACTTTCAACAGGAGACAAAAGATGAACTCGAAACGCAAACTCACCTTCATCGCGAGCATCCTCGCCCTCACCGCAGTTCTGCCTATGTCATCATTCGCACAAGGGCGACATGAGAAACGGGAACAGAAACTTGAAGAGTCCGCGAAAGCGAAAGGGGTGTCTGGCGGTGTAACATTCCAAATAGAAGTGGCTTACGACAAGGCGCACGAGGCAACTCTCTCTTACCTGAAGCGTCAGGAGTACACAATCGAGTCCGCCAGCAAAGAGACTGGCCAAATCGTAACGGCCATGACTATTAAAGGCGGTTATTCGCAAACGGGCACAAGAGTCTACGTAACGCTGATCAAAGATAGCGACAATTCAACGACCCTCAGAGTTGCGGTGTCCGAACAGAAACGCAAGAAACTCTTGCAAACTGAACCTTGGGGCGATCCCAAAGTGAACTCTGAGAAATCACAGAAACTAGCTGACGATATCAAGGCGGCGCTGAAGTCCTATTAGGCGCGCCATCGAACAAATCGTTGGACGCGAGCGGCGGGAGCGTGTTTCTCAACTAGACTGGTGCGGCGGAGAGTGCTTTGATTCGCGCCGCCCGGTCAACTCAACCGTTAGATGACTTCCTGATTGAGAAAAGAGCGGAGGCGGATGTATCTTACCAACCGATGTTCTCACAAACTTACCGTCTGGAGACAATCCCATGTCTGACTCACGCGATTCATGGTCGAAAGTTGATATCGTAGCGGGCGTTCTGACCCCGATCTTGATCTTCGCTTTTGGAGTAATGTATGGCAGTCGGCAACAGAAAGCGGACGAAGCACAGAAGTCTGCCGATAGAGTGGCAAGTCTTGTCAAAGACCTCAATAGCGATAAACCCAAAGAGCAACTGATGGCAATTGTTCTCCTTAGGCGGGAGAAGCAAAAACATCCTGAAGAAGTGCCCGATGAGTTGTTGGCGGGCGCAGTGCCAGCCTTAGTCAATATCGCCGTTAATGATCGGAATGCAGAAGTTTCAAAGCAAGCCCAGCAATTCGTTACCGAAGTTACAGCTAATGGTGATCCCGCCTTGGCAGCGAGCGTGAAAAGTAGTGTCGAGAATTTGCCAGCTCGCGTTTACATCCACATCCGTGATGAAAAGCAAAGAGACGCTGCCCGGCAGATTGAAGGTAAGCTAGAAGAGAAAGATCTGAATGTGCCAGGTATAGAAAGGCTTGATACCGGGCCAAACACTACTGAGCTAAGATTCTTCCGAAGAGACGATGAAGGTGAAGTGAATGAGATAGTTAACCTTCTCAATAGTTTAAATGTGGATGCCAAAGCAAAATACGTCGAAGGCTACGAGAATTCAAAGGCAATGAGGCCAAAACACTATGAACTTTGGTTCAGTCCATCTGCCTTAACTAACAGAACCCCTTAATAAAGCTGCTCGTGCATTCGAAACATGCCATCTAACAAAGCCTTGCAGCTGACGGCGCGATAGCATGCTTCTCAAGTAACTTCTTCCCTTCAGCTTGAATGCTGATCAAGCGCCGCAGCTGAAGGCCAGCGTTATGCGCTTATTCTCTTAAAGTTCTAAAATCGACTTATGGGAAAGATGACATCGTCTGCCAGCCTCAAGAAGGACCATCTTCAAGCAATTGGTCTGATAACGGTCAACTTCGCGATGCTTGAGATGACGATCGCAGGCGGCCTTTGGCTGCTCTTGGGGTCAGAACAGAAAAAGGGACAGATCATTACTGCCGAATTGTCGTTCAAAAACCTAGTCGCGCTATTCAGTTCTCTCTATCGAGACTCGACAGATGATTCCAACAAACTCGAAGAGTTAGAGTCGTTGATCAAGAGAATCATGCGTGCTGAAGAGAAACGAAATATCATCAGTCATTCTCTCTGGGCTATAGGTGACTCTCACGCAACGATCACGCGGATCAAAACAACCGCCAAGATATCCAAAGGCCTAAAACACACCTTTGAACAATTCACGGTTGCAGATCTTGAGGAGATTGCTGACGAGATGTCCGATACCGCGGCGGATTTCCAGACTTTCTATATGACGGATTTGCGCGCCCAGGCCCAGGCCGCCGCCGCTTCTCCGCCAGAACGCGCCTAACAAAGCCTTGCAGCTGACGGCGCGATAGCATGCTTCAAGTAGCCTTTTTCCAATCAGCTTGAATGCTGATCGCGCGCCGTAGCTGAAGCAATCCGTTAGATCGCTTCCTTGCAACGAATGGAGTAAATCATGCGACCTCCGAAGAATCTCAACACATCTTTACTTTCATTCTTCATAGCGGCCACCCTGACAATGAGTTGCAGGGCGAATACGCACATTGCAGGTGGCGCGAATGATATGCCACCGGCCGCTACCGATGACAGCACTATATTTCCGACCAGTAGCATGACGGCTCCGCGTTCGGGTCACACAGCGACACTCTTACCTAACGGTCAAGTCCTCATCGCGGGCGGCATGGAGCGCAACGGAGTCTTCTACAACAGCGCCGAACTTTATAATCCGGCGACGGGCAGCTTTACCGCCACGCCTCAACGTATGGGTACGCAGCGTGTTGGTCACATCGCAACGTGGTTGCCGAACGGCAAAGTCTTAATCGCTGGCGGTTGGAGTAATGAGGGTGTGCTGGCAAGTGCCGAGTTATATGATTCCTCGACAGGTGCATTTACTCCGACGGGCAGTATGTCGGTTGCGCGCGGTGACTTTACTGCAACCCTACTGCCAAATGGCAAGGTACTAGTTGCCGGCGGCGAGAACGATCATGCTCTTTCAAGTGCGGACGTTTACGACCCTGCGACGGGAAGGTTTACCCCAACGGGCAACATGAATACAGAACGGACCATGCACATAGCGGCGCTTCTGCCTAATGGTAAGGTGTTGATTGCTGGCGGCGGCAAATACCAGCATCCGCTTACCAGTGCCGAGCTTTATGACTCAAGAAACGGAACTTTTACCGTCACCGGCAACATGGCCTTTCCACGCTACAAGCATGCGGCAATGTTGCTGCCTGATGGAAATGTTCTTGTCGTTGGCGGCTCAGATGGCCGTGATTGGCAAGGGCGTTATGCGAGTGCGGAGATTTACAATCCGGCAAAGGGTATTTTCTCAGCGGTCAGCAATATGAACATGGCGCGCTTCAAACTTCCTGAAGCCGTGACCTTGCTGAAGAATGGCAAGGTCTTAGTTGCTGGCGGCGGTGAGCAAGTTGAAATCTACAATCCCGTGACGAGAAGTTTTAGCGTAGCGACAGGTCGGATGGATGCGGCGAGGTTCTACTCAACGGCAACCTTGTTAGCGGACGGTAGGGTTCTGATTGCAGGCGGTTATGATAATCACAGCTTGGCAAGTACAAAGGCGTGGATTTATAGAACCTAAACACGCAATCGAACAATTCGTTGCAGGTGAGCGTGGGATCGCGCGCGTTTCAGGGAGAAGACAATGCCTACTATTACGACAAAAGACGGAACAGAGATCTATTACAGAGATCTTGGGACAGGGCAGCCGATCGTTTTCAGCCACGGCTGGCCCCTGAGCGCGGACGACTGGGATGCTCAGGTCTTCTATTTTGCTGCGCGCGGCTTTCGCTGCATCGCACACGATCGAAGGGGACATGGGCGCTCGAGTCAACCCTGGGTAGGTAACGATATGGATACTTACTCGGACGATCTTGCCGAGTTGACCGCGCACCTCGATCTAAAGGACGCCATCCACGTCGGCCACTCGACTGGCGGCGGTGAGGTAGCCCGCTATATCGGACGACATGGCACGAGCCGAGTGGCCAAAGCGGTGCTCATAGGCGCGGTGCCGCCGCTAATGGTTAAGACTGAGTCGAACCCGGGCGGCCTTCCGATCGAGGTATTCAACGGATTTCGCGCCGCGTACGTAGCCGATCGATCGCAGTTCTACCTGGACGTCGCCTCCGGCCCGTTCTACGGATTCAACCGGCCGGGTGCAAAGGTCTCGCAGGGCATCATCGACAACTGGTGGCGTCAGGGAATGATGGGCGGCTTCAAGGGCGGATACGATTGCATCAAACAATTTTCCGAGGTCGACTTTACCGAAGACCTTAAGAAGTTTGATGTGCCAACTCTGATCATGCATGGCGATGACGATCAGATCGTCCCGATCGGCGCCTCGGCAATGCTTTCGTCTAAGATCGTAAAAGACGCGGTGTTGAAAGTTTATCCCGGTCTGCCGCACGGCATGTGCACCACTCATCACGAGGTGGTCAACCCCGATCTCGAAGCTTTCATCCGCAAGGGAACAGCAGCTACGGGCGCCTGAAAGCTGATCGAGGAGATCGCCTGCTAAGTGTTCAACGGAGAACGAAACCGCCATCGGGAAGCGCAAACAAAAGTCGAATCGTGCAATGGCAAAGCCTGACACCCCTATTCAACAGGGGTAATATGAAAGTATGAACAACATTAAGAGCAGCAAAAGGAAGTTGTCAGCAGAACAGCGTGAAGAACTACTCAAAGCATTGAAAGCCCGTTTTGAAAAAAATATGAAGCGCCATAAAGGTCTTGAGTGGGCCAAAGTAAAAGCAAAGCTGGAAGCCAATACTGAAAAACTTTGGTCGCTCAATGAAATGGAAAGAACTGGCGGTGAACCGGATGTTGTCGGGTTTGATAAAAAGACGGGCGAATACATTTTTTATGATTGTTCAGCGGACAGCCCTAAAGGCCGCAGAAGTTTTTGTTACGACGGCGAAGCGCTGAAGTCGAGGAAAGAACATAAACCAAAAAATAACGCTATCGACATGGCAGCGGGCATGGGCATTGAGCTTCTAACGGAACAAGAATATCGAGAGCTGCAGAAACTTGGAGAGTTCGATACGAAAACTTCGAGTTGGGTGCAAACACTTGCTGCCATTAGAAAACTCGGCGGCGCCATCTTTTGTGATCGCCGCTACGATACTGTCTTCGTCTATCACAACGGTGCCGAATCTTACTATGCCGGGCGCGGGTTTCGTGGCTCGGTAAGGGTTTAAGCACCTATCGGCAGCTACGCTTGCCCACCGCTACTTCGCGGGGAGAACAGATGGCCTTCGTCCACCAAATAATTCAGAGGAACTGCTAGTGGCTACCACCTGGAATCAAGCGGTAGAAATGTCATGAAACGCACCTGGACGATCATCGGCGTAAGCGATGTGCCGAGTAGCTTCAAATGGTACCAGTCGCTCTTCGGTCAACCCGAGACACAACCGGCCCATGCTTACTTTGGTCAGCTCCTCGATGCGGATGGAACTGTCCTGCTCTGCCTCCACCAGTGGGGCGCGCACGAGCATCCGTCGTTGACGAGCCCGGACAACGCGACACCTGGCAACGGGCTGCTCTTGTTCTTCCGCGTCGACGATTTCGGTATGTCGCTGAAAAGGGCACGCGCGCTCGTCGCCCGGCTCGAAGAGGAGCCGCACGCGAATCCGAGTACTGGAACACAGGAGTTCGCGCTCCGGGATCCGGACGGATACTACGTCATGATTAGTGCGTTCTCTGCGCTCGAGCTGATGGGCCATGAAGCGCCCACCTAACAATCGCATCAGCCTGCGCTCCGTGAATGTTCGCATAAAAAGGCCGGAGCGAATAACTCCGGCCCTCAGTAGTTTTAGCGGCAATCAAGCTTACATAGCAGACAAATTCATGCCAAAGGCGAACTTCCACGCATCGCCTTCCTTAATAAAAATTGACACGCCCCAGATATCAGTTCCTCCGATGTTCTGACCGCCGCAAGAGCCTTCGGCGGTGCCCTTGCGAGTGAGCATCTCGACGGTCGGCGAAAGAGCTGTGGCGAAGCCATCAGTGACGCTGACGCTTTTGACATCGCATCCCGCCCCGGTCCAGTCCTTCATTGCATCAGCCCTCGTTGTCAGAGCGGAGCCGAATATATTCACAAATGAAACGTCCCTGGCCATCAGAGCGTCGAGCTTTTTGGCGTCGTGTTCCTTCCATGCTTCCCATAACGCGAGTTCGACCTTGACGAGAGCGTCGGTGTTCCGATCGGGCGTGCCCTTGGACTGAGCAGCGGCCGGAGCGTCGTTGTTAGCAGCCGTATTTGAATTGGCCGCAGTCTTGACGTCCTTCCTCGGTTCAACCTTCTTGGCCGGAGCTATGGGCTTGTTGGGCGGAGCTGAGGGTGCGGTCTTTGGCGGATTCTTCGGATCGAAGATCAAATTCTCGCCGTGAAAGACCGCCTGCCATTTGTCGCCGCTGCGGATCCAGACGCTGGCGGAACGGATTGGGCTCGGCACCTTCGCACGCTTGCCGTCGGGGCCGTTGCCGTCGGAGGAGTTGCAGTCGCCGTCCCAAGTGGCCTTATAGGTGAAGGCACACGTGTCCCGGTCGATCATCGACATAGCGGGCTCGGTCAGATCCATTGACTTGATGTCGCACTTGACGCCGGCGATCATCTTGACGATTGCGGCCTTGTCCATCCGCGGGCCGCCGCCGAGAATGACGAACTTATCACTCAACATTTCCTCAAAGACTTTTGAGTCACCCTTCACATAAGCGTCATTGGCCTGTTTCTCGAGGGCCATCAACGCGTCGGCGGTCGGTGCAGCCGCAACCGGTTTGTTCGTATTTGTGTTGGCATTTGTGTTTGCCGTATTTGCGCCGGTGTTAGCAGCCGGGGCTCCGCATGCAACGAACAACATTGACGCAGCAACCAACAAAATAAACCGGGGTGTCTTTTTCATAACAATTCTCCTAAGGGATTATTCGATTTCAAAACGGTGGATTCAAGTTGAAGTGAAACAGGTGAATTCGTTTTCGCTCCAAAGGAGCGAGATGTTTATAGCACCACCCGCCGTTATTAATCCTCGCTCCGTTAGGAGCGAAACATATTGTGAGTGGCGAACCAACCAAAACATTGCGCTCCTCCGGAGCGCGGAACAATAGGGAAATCATGGGACTATAAACATGTCGCTCCTCTGGAGCGAAAACAGTTGCCGGTGTTGCACTTCGAAATTGAATTTGCCAAAAACAAAAACTGAGTGATGAGCAATGAGTAGTTGGCTTTTACTCATCACTCATCACTCATCACTCATCACTCTTTGAAGAGCCCGTGGGGTTTGAACAAAAACCTTCCGAGCGCTCCTAAGTCATCTTAATTGTGCACGGTCTTAACACTACGACAAGACATCGTCAAGCTAATGTTTGAAATGACGAATGCCAGTGAACGCCATCGCGATGCCGTTTTCGTTTGCGGCGGCGCTCGATTCGTCGTCTTTGATAGATCCGCCGAGACTAGAGACTGGGGTCGCGCTCTCGTTCTATTCACGATTTACGATTCACGATTTACGGGTTAGCTGAGGGCGCGAAGCTTGCATCGCAGAATCGAACGCCTGAGCCCGTTCGGTTACCGAAAATCAGACACACATTGGCGGTGGGCCATGATAGAGTTCTCTTCTACCTTCTAAAAACAATATCGACGCGCGCGGCATAAATCGTGCTAGCCAATTGCGCCAAGAACGACGAAGTGATCAATTACAGTTCACAGGACGCGAACAGAACACATCATGCGCTCAATGATTCTCTTGCTGTTTTTGGTGGCTGTGTGCGTGGCCGCTCTTCCAAGACGGGTCATCGCTCAAGGAGGCCCGCCGCTCATCACTGATGATCCGGAGACGCCGGGAAACGGTCATTGGGAAATTAACGTCGCTTGGAAGCTTTCACAAAAACAAGATGAGCGTCTTTTTGCGATTCCGTTGCTAGACATCAATTATGGATTCGGCGAGCACGTTCAGCTTAAGGCCGAAGTTCCCTGGTTAGTGCTCCAGGATCGCCGAGGGGGAACACAACCGGGGCTCGGCAGTGCGAATTTCGGCGTAAAGTGGCGCTTCCTGGATAAGGATCGACATGGCTTTGCGATGTCCACATACCCGCAACTTGAAATCAGGACCTCCGCGTCTTCAGCGCGGCGGGGACTAATCGAGCAGGGTAGTGAGTTGCTGTTACCCGTTGAGATAAGTCGCGAACTGGGCCGTGTCACAATCAACGGCGAGTTCGGCTATCAGGTGGTCCAGCGCGAGAAGGACGAAGTGATTTACGGGTTAGTTGTTGCAGGCGAGATCAATAAACGTCTCGAGTTGCTAGGCGAGATTCACGGCACAGCGAAACGCAACTTTGCAGAGGAAGAACTGATCTTTAATGTCGGCGGTCGCTTCAAGATGAGCAAGCATTACACGCTGCTGTTTTCGTCAGGCAGAAGTCTTCGTCGGGCAGCGACAGGACAGCCAACTTTGCTGGCCTACGTCGGAGCCCAGTTCAATTTCTAACGCTGCGCAGGCGTCATTCTCTTCACAACTTTCGATGGTTTGTATGAAGCTGCTGTTTTGGGGAGGTGCGAGCGCCTAGATCCCTTGCCTCGAGACGGATCGCATATTCTTCATCTACCAGTTGATGGTTTCCAGAACCCGCGTCTCTTCGTCCTTCTGCCTCCTTCACGATTGCTGCGGGGCAAACTAACATCGCCGCTCGAATTTGGAGTGCGCCGACAGCGGCGGCGCTTTGGATTTCTTAGGATTTCTGCAGCAGCGAATCCAAAGCGGTGTCGCGCTGCGCTTGCCACCCCACTCCATATTCTCGCTCGCTTTATCGATTGCCAATATCCTACTTGACGATTGTCGATAAATAGTTTATTGATATTCGATATAGGGAGTTCGATATAGGAAAGCTGGTGAATCATGTCATCAAGTAAAGCCTCGTCATCCGCCGCGCTGCCGATCGCGTACGTCGGGCTGCGGATCCTTATCGTTCTAAACTGGCTGGGGGGCGTCGCGATCCTCGCTCTGCTGGTTATCATGCCGAACGAACAATGGATCATGGCCGCTTTCAAACTCTCTCCTTCGCCTGAGGCAGCGCGGCTGGTCATGGGCCTGCGCGCGATCGCAGTGCTCGGCCTCGCGACGATCCCGCTGAACTACGCTGTCTTAAAACGGTTGCTTGCGATCGTTGAGACCGTTCGCGCGGGCGATCCGTTCGTCGCCGCGAACGCGTCCCGTTTGCAGGCGATCGCCTGGGTGCTGCTCGCGCTGAACGTTCTCAGCATTGTGATCGGCGCAATCGCCAGGACTGTTTCGACTCCGGCGCATCCGCTTCATATGAACGCCGGCTTTTCAATCAACGGCTGGCTCGCCGTACTGCTGACTTTCCTGCTGGCGCGCGTGTTTGCGGAAGGCGCACTGATGCGCGAAGACCTCGAAGGGACGGTGTGACAAATGGCTATCGCCATCAAACTCGACGACATGCTTCACGATCGGCGTATGACGCTGACCGAGCTCGCGGATCGGATCGGAATGGCGCTGGCCAACCTCTCGATCCTCAAGACCGGCAAGGCGCGCGCGATCCGCTTCTCCACGCTCGACGCGATCTGCGAGGCGCTCTCTTGCCAGCCTGGCGACATTCTCGGGTTTGAGCCGAAGCAAGCAACACGTCATCGACCCACAGCGGCGAGCAAACGGAGGGCTAGCTGACGAACGCCGCGGCCGAACGCGCACGTCAATGGTCGACTGGGGTCGACTGGTGGCCGGCGCAACGCTGGTGCCCGTGTGGCGCAGGCGAATTTCAACGGACAAAATAACTGAACCGGTATCACACTCAAATGAATTCACAACTTGCCCCATCTTCTCCACGTTTCCTCGCCCGAATGACGGGTCTGTTTATGCTGCTCACAATCCTGGCAGGAGTATTCGCTCAGGGCTACGTGAGCGAAAGACTTATCGACTTCAGGGACGCTGCGGCTACGGCGACCAACATCCTGGCGCACAAAGACCTTTTCCAGTTGGGCTTCACCGTCTATCTCATTGAGATGACGTGCCAAGTCACGGCCGCCGCGCTCTTTTATCGTTTGCTGAAGCCGGTAAACAGGACGGTTGCTTTGCTGGCGCTGTTGCTGGAGGTTACCGGCTGCATCGTGAAAATTGTCGCGCGCGTTTTCTATATCACTCCGTTGTTCGTGCTGGGACATCCGGCGGCTTTGCAAGGATTTAGTGCGGAACAATTGCAGTCCGTGGCACTCATTCTTCTTAAAGTGAATGACCAGGGCGCGGGCGTGCCTTTGGCGTTTTTCGGATTCTCAACTCTGCTGGGCGGCTATTTGATTTTCCGCTCAACCTTTCTGCCGCGCTGGCTGGGCGTGGTGTCGTTCGTGGCAGGCGTAGGCTGGCTGACGTGGCTTTACCCACCGCTTGGATACCGTGCGTTTCCCATTGTCGCCTTGTTCGCTCTGTTAGGCTCCGCTGCAATGATCTTCTGGCTACTTGTGTTTGGTGTGAATGAAGAGAGATGGATTAAACAGGCGGAGTCAGGGGCTGGGTCTTAAGATGCGTTTGCCGATACTAATAATTCACATTTGCGGCGGCGTCGTAGGGTTACTATCAGGCATCGCCGCAATGTCGTTCCGGAAAGGTTCCCCACGGCATCGCATGGCTGGAAATATATTTTTCATCTCCATGCTGACGATGGCCTCAACCGCTGCCTACCTTGGCAATCTTTTCGGCGGCGCTTCTGCGTTATATCTGGTGACCACGGGATGGCTGACCGCCAGAAGGCGGGAAGGGGAAACGACCATCTTTGATTGGGGTGCTCTTCTGTTTGGCTTGGCGGTCGGGGTTCCCATTCTGGCCGATGGCTTAAGAATAGCTGGTGGATTAATTCCGGCAAAACCTGGAGTTCCTGTGGGGATGATCTTGTTCCTTGGCTCCGTCGTTCTGGTTGCTGCCGCCGGTGATGTTCGCATGCTCGTGCGCGGCGGTGTTTTGGGTAGGCAGCGAATTGCGAGACATCTTTGGCGCATGTGCTTTGGGCTGTTCATCGCTACCGGATCGTTCCTGGCGCAACGACGAGTAATGGCTATCCTGGGCGGACCAAAAATTATGCTCCTGGCTGCCCTGCCATTGATCCTGATGATTTTCTGGCTGATCCGCGTTCGCTTCAAAAATGCGTACGAGAGAAAGTCGGTGACTAGCAGTGGCGGGGTTCACCCGTTGCCCACTTAGATTTGTTCTAACCAGGAGAATATCAAATGAAAAACAGCGTTATGTTAACCATCACGTCTCTGCTCTTGATCCTCTTTTTGACGTTTCACCTGGCGGGCGACATCGTGTACGGGTATGAGCCGGGAGGGCTCGCAAACCTCATCATGCTGGTGCTCATCTCCGTCGTCTGGCTGTACGGAACGCTGGTGCTCTTCGAACGGCGATCGGGGTACATCATCATGCTCCTCTTGTCGCTCTTTTCGTTGGTCGTCCCCTACATCCACATGAGCGGGAAGGGCGTCGGCGTCGCCAGCAGGCTCGCCAATACCGGCGGACACCTCTTCTTCGTCTGGACGCTCCTCGCGATCGGCGTGCTCGGACTCTTCTCTGCCATCCTCTCGGCGCGCGGACTCTGGAGCCTGCCATGGCGGCGGTCCCGATGGTCCAACGACCAACAACCCGCACATTGAAGGGTCCATCTAATGTAAACTTTTCCGTTCAGGTGATTACTGATCGTGCGCCGCACCTGAGGCGCCGCGTTAATTGAGAAGTGAGTATCTGATAACTTCTTTCTTGATAAAGAAGGTTCTAACTCCGCTTTCTCAGGTGCAATGGGTACTCTCATCTGGAAGCGTTCAACATCATCATTGATTACAAAAGGGAGAGGTTGATTCTTGAAAGAGAAGCAAACGCCTCGACCAGTCTGAAGACGGCTGGGCGCATCTGGCTGAGTAAGTTCTCACTCGACGACTAATGAAGTGCGCGCTGATTCGAAAGGAGTTCCGATGCCACCTACTTTATCTAACGGCAAAATTTGCTACATCGAGATCCCGGCTGTCGATATAGATCGTTCGGCAGAGTTTTACGCCAGCGTGTTCGGCTGGCAACTAAGGCAGCGCGGCGACGGTCACACCGCGTTTGATGACACGACCGGCCAAGTGAGCGGCACTTGGGTAGTAGGCCGGCCGCCAGCTTCGGTACCGGGGCTGCTCGTTTACATCATGGTCGACAGCGTATCCGCTGCGCTCGACTCGGTCATTGCACACGGTGGCGAGCTGGTCCAGGCGATCGGCGCCGATGCGCCAGAGATAACGGCAAGATTTCGCGACCCTGCGGGAAATGTGATCGGCCTTTATCAGGAGCCCAACCGTTCGACCTAACAAATGCGGGTAAACCTCTCCGATTGGACCACGCTGAAAGATTACCCGGATCCTGTGACATAGACTTCAGTCTGTGCCTGCTACGAAAACACAGACTGAAGTCTATGCTACTTACAATCGTTGTATAACAAGTCGCTTGTGCATCGGAGATACCGAGGCAATCCTCGACAACTAAGTGCCGAAGGTCTATACAGTAGGCACCTCGTAGAGCTGCCCGACGAAACCGCTTGGTTTCCCAGTTAGGACGAAGCTATGAATTCTTCGGACCTGGTTATGGTCGGTTCCTACAATTACGGCCTGGTGGCGCTGTCGATTTTGATCGCCATGCTCGGGTCGTACGCGACCATCGATCTTGCCGAACGAGTAAAGGCAAATTACGGCGAGTCTCGTCTATTCTGGCGGATTGGCGGTGCCACCGCGATGGCAATCGGCACCTGGGCAATGCACTACACCGGCATGCTGGCCTTCCGCTTGCCGGTTCTGACACTCTACGACTGGCCCACTTCCTTGCTGTCGTTCCTGCCCAGCCTCTTGGCTTCCGCTGTCGCGCTGGTTGTCGTCATCCGTCCGAAGATGGAATCTGCGCGCGTCTTCGTCGCCAGCATCTTTATTGGCGGGGGTATCGTGGGACTGCATTACACCGCCATGGCGTCGATGCGGTTTCAGGGAATGGACCACTATTCCCCGGCACTCGTAACTCTTTCGGCTGTGCTGGCAATGCTTTTTGCGCTGCTGTCGTTATGGCTGACGTTTCTTTTTCGGGACGGACCGCGCGCCTGGAGGTTGCAGAAGGTTGCAAGCGTGGCGCTGATGGGGTCGGCTATCTGGGTGATGCATTACACCGGTATGGCCTCGGCCAGTTACACGGAATCTGCCACACCGCCGGATCTATCCCACGCAGTAAGGATCTCTTCCCTCAGCGCCGCCGGCATCGGCGCGGTTGCCCTGACGGTGCTCGCAGTAGCTCTGCTGACCTCAACGTTAGATCGACTTCAAAAGCAGAGCTCACTTCTGCGAACGGCCGGCGCCCAATTGCGCGCTCTTTCCGCCAGTGTTGAATCCGCCAGAGAAGAGGAAGGAATTCGAATTGCGCGTGAGATTCACGATCAACTGGGATCGGCACTTTCAAGTTTGCGCTGGGAACTGGAAGAGGTCGACGAAGTTATTTCAGAAACGAAAGATGTGGCCCAACTAGAGGGCGTACGCCAAAAGATCGAGGGAATGATCGGGTTGACTAGCCGTACGCTCGGCGATGTTAGGCGAATCGCAGCAGAATTACGTCCATTCGCCCTTGATGAACTCGGTCCGATTGAAGCAATCGAATGGCAAGCCCAGCAGTTTCAGGCGCGCACAGGCATTATCTGCAAGTTCGAGTGTGCGATGGAAAATGTTGATTTGAACCAGGAGCAAACAACAGCTGTCTTTCGCATTTTCCAAGAGGCCCTAACGAATATCCTGCGACATGCCGCAGCGACGCGCGTTGACATTTCAATGAAGCAAGAGGCTGGCGAATTCGTTTTGACGATCAGCGACAACGGCAGAGGCATTCGAGACGAGGAGAAATCGGGTTCACTGGGTCTCCTCGGCATGCGAGAACGCGCTGATATTGTAGGTGGAAAGCTCGATGTATCCGGCATGATAGGTAAAGGCACAACGATTACATTACGAATCCCGGTTTCCCGCACAGTTGCAGTTTGAACGGAGTACTTTCGCTCGAGCTGAATACGTAAGAGCAGGGACGAGGTCGCAGCGATGGCAAGAATCCTGATTGTGGATGACCATGCAGTTCTCCGAGAGGGTGTGAAGCGATTTTTCGAAAAGCAACCAGGCACAACTTTCGGAGAGGCCGGCACGGCCCATGACGCAATCAAGCTTGCGCGAGAGCAGGACTGGGATCTCGTCGTGCTGGATATTTCTCTGGGCGGCAGAGGCGGGCTGGAAGTTTTGAAGGAGTTAAAACAGAGTCATCCTGCGCTTCCAGTGTTAATGCTCAGCATGCATTCCGGAGAACAGTTTGCGAGACGCGCTCTCAAGGCAGGGGCCTCAGGTTATGTCACCAAAGACAGTCCGCGAGCTGAACTAATCCGCGCGGTCAACCAAGTGCTGGGTGGGGGCAGATACATAAGCCCACTTCTCGCTGAGAAACTGGTCTTTGATCTCGAGCCGGGCGCGGGCGGCGCGCTTCACGAAGCCTTGTCTGATCGTGAGTTCGAAGTCCTTCGTCTTATCGCTTCCGGCAAAACTGTAAGCGAAGTTGCTAACGTACTCTCGCTGAGTGAGAGCACTATCAGCACCTACCGTAGCCGTATTCTCGAAAAGATGGGAATGAAAACTAATGCCGAACTCACCTACTACGGGATACGGAACAACCTGGTGGAGTGAAGTCCCGGTAAATCCTAATAGTTTTCGATCCAGCGCCTCGAGTCGGAGTTACGCAACGCGAACGATCATTCATATTGGCGGCATTGAAAAGTGTCGGGCAAATTCTATCGACGCCAAGCATCGAAAAGCTTGTTGACCGAAAACAATCAGCGAATGATAAAAGGGCACCACCTCAAGCTCGGTTCTAAACCAACCATCTCACCTGGCTGCGCGCTCAACGTGTAGTGCTAATACTGACAACCCTGTCAGTAATTCCTCTACGTAAAAGTCATTGTTATAGCGCTATCGGCTGCGGCTCCCGGCTTGTACCCTGATCATGAATAATTCCGCGACGAGGTTCCACCGCCTTGTCTACTGGATGCAATCTTACGAGGGTTGAGAATCGAATGGAGTTAATGTGCCTAATATTTTGCTTGTGGAAGACGATGAACAGCTAAGGGAATTGCTCAAAATGCTACTGACGAGCGCCGGGTATGAGGTGTCAGAAGCGAGTGACGGTACGCCAGTATTTGCCATGCATCAGCAGCAACGGTTCGATCTGGTTATTACTGATCTGGTGATGCCGGACTTTGATGGGCTGGCCGTGATCATGGAGCTTCGACGGATAGATCAAGACGTGCGAATCATAGCCATGTCGGGAGGCGGAAAAGGCAAAGGGGAAGACTATTTGCGGATCGCACAGAAACTAGGTGCACACCTTACTTTGTCCAAACCTTTTGGCAACCAGGAGTTCTTAGACGCGGTCCGCCAGACGCTTGACGCTTGACGCTTAAGCGGTAGCGCGCGTTCCAATCCCTGATGAGATCACCGAATCCGTACTTGTGCCGCAGATCCGCGGTATAATACGTAGTTGGGCCGTAGGAGGATCGCCATTATGATGGACCGTCGCTTGATCCGAGATAGGCTGGAGTCATTTGGTAACGTCTCTGAGGTCTACGAAGTGACGACGTTTACAGGGCATCGAAACGGCAAGACTGTTACCATACGCATTCTTGATCAGGGCCCTGACTGTCCAAATCCGTCCGAACGATTTGCGTGTGAAGTTATCCAAGATGATGGCAAGGAAGCAGGGGGCAACAATGCGCGCACCATCGACGAAGCGATTGGGATCGTCCATTGGGAAAACTTAGACTGAGGCGTCTTAATGGTCAGCTCCTCGATGGCTAAGTGCTTGTATTGCGCGAAAGACATCGATGTTTCGATTTACGAAGATCACATTATTGAATGCCAAATCAACCGCCGGAAGAAGAAGACGCCAAACGTCAAAAAATCGAAATCTCGAAACTCAAAGAAGCTGTCTCCTGGAAAGCCCCGTCGAAGGCCGTCAATTGTTGTTGTCGACAAATTTGATTATCCACGCGCTACACGCGTAAAAGGGAAACGTCCTCGTAAGAAGGTTCGTGTTGTCCAGGGCGGCTTGCCGTCGTTGGGTAAAAGAAACTGACTCTCGAAGCACCTTGCTGCTGCGGCCCAACAAATCGTTGGACGCGAGCGGCGGGAGCGTGTTCGCAACTTGCTTCCTCCGGCGATGCTTGAATGGAATCGCGCCGCCGCGTCAACTCAAACGTTCGGCGGCTTTCTTGTTTATGAAATTATTGAAATCCATTCCGGTCCTGCTTGCAATTCTTTTGTCTGTCTTGACGTCGGTGGCGCAAACGCATTTTTATTTGGACGAGCCGTTCAAGCGCCCAGCTAAAATACCTGACGCGCTTGTGCCATTACTCAGAGACATCGCACAAGAGTGCCGTGCTGAAGGAGTTAACGCAGGAACCGATGTTAGATCATGGTTCTCAGCATCGAAGATCAATATTGGCGACGACCGCTCCGGGTTAATACTGAAGTCTGGCAAATGGTGCCTGAATGGCGTGGACAACAACTGGTTTTGGATCTTTCGGAAAACTGCGCGAGGTTACCGGCCAGTGATGAACGCAGGCACTATATCTCTGGATGTTCTCAGATCCACGACTCGTGGCTTGCGGAACATTGAAACCAATGCGGCTACGGCGCAAACCAATTACACTAACATGTACAAATTTGATGGTGAGCGTTACAAGGCGCGTATATGTTCGGAAACGCAGTTGTTCCCCACGGGGCAAAAACCGAAGCGCGTTCCTTGTCGAACGCAGTGAGCGCCCCGCCGCCGAACAAAGCTTTGCAGCTGACGGCACGATAGCAGGTCTCTCAAATAATCTTTTTCCTTTCAGCTTGAATGCTGATCGCGCGCCGCAGCTGAAGGCCAGCGTTAGGTGCTTGCTCATGAGAACCATTGTCCTTTACCTCGCGACACTCGCGGCTCTCGTCTTCTCCCTTGCCTGCGGCTCTCGCTCAGATACTGTTCGCGCTGTTCCATGGCCGACACCTGTCACGACCGTGGATGAAACGGTTCGTGCTTGGCCATACGCTCCGGACGAATACCTGTCGAACGAAGGATTGAAACGGGCGTGGCAACACTTCGAACAGAGCCAGAAATATCGCCTGGCGCAGCCATCGGATCGCAACTTGACACCTACTGCGGCTGCGCGGGTCGCATCAAACAATCCGCATCAAATCGTACCGATTCTTAATTGGTGGGGCGCTCGCGGCTACCGAGGCGCGAACACAAACGACTTCGTCATTTCGTCATTGCCATCGTAGTTGACCCGTCGCGATCGGATGCAAAGCGATACGGACTTGTGGTTATCGCAGCGGTCGCATCCGAAGGTGCCGCTTACAACCCATATTGGGTGTTGCGCGAGGAAGACATGGAAAGCTATCTCATCTCTCCAGCTAGCGGCAGTGTATTCATGGAGTGCTTTCGACGTGACGGCACCGAACAAACAAAGGAGCTTGCTTGGGACAGAAAATCCCGACAGTTTCGCTTAAAATAATCGACGCACCGAACAAAGCCTTGCAGCTGACGGCGCGATAGCAGGTCTCTCAAATAATCTTTTTCCTTTCAGCTTGGATGCTGATCGCGCGCCGCAGCTGAGGGCCAGCGTTATGCCGCTATCACCGCAGACTGAATCGAATCCACGAATGAGGTTGCGGGTTGCAATGAGCGTCACCAATCTATCTTACGGGCAGTATCTGAAGGCTGGTGGTCTCGCCCTATTTCTCACTTGCATATGGTTTGGAAGCTCTTCAGGCAGGCAAGAACCTCCCAACGCAATCCCGATAGTTCGCTTTGACAAAACCCGGTTTGCGTTGGGCGAGGATATATTCTTCTGGGAGGGCGTCGAGCAGACGAGTCGGGCGCCAATTCCGAAGCAGTATCAGAGCTCATGTCGCCGGAGCATCACGCTTCCCGACGGTACCCAAAAGACAGAGAATGTAGGCTGGCCGATGGATGGTCCACCGAATAGCGGATGGTTGGGAGGTGCGGATCTATCAAAGGAGATCGTAAAGCTCGGTCGATACGCGATCGTCTTCGAGTTCGCCGGACAAAAGACGGCACCCGCCTTCTTTTTTGTCGAAGATGCCCCAATCCTTGAACAGATCAAAACTGAATTCGTCTTTCCCAAATTGGTTGGTGATCCCGCGGTTCTTCACATCCACCTTCCTACCACGGAAAAAGTCACGCTGATCGTAAATAATAACTCGAGTCAAACGCTAAGGTTTCCGCGACTTGGTGGAAATGGACCGTTGGTGTCAGTGTCAATTAAGCGTATCGACGGTAGCTACGCTAATGACTTCTTCTATCCTGACAATGAGCTCTCTGGTAAGAATCAGGGCGGGATTGGGTCAATCGGATTTGACACATTCACCTGGGAGATAGCCAAGAAGGTTCCAACAATCACCGTGCGGGCCGGTGAGACTTATCGCCAGGAGCTTTCACTGCAAGCCGCTTTCGACGAAGGGCAAAAGAGCTTGTCTTTCAGCCCCGGCGAGTACAGAGTAACGTTTTCAACCGAGTTGCCGATCCTGATTGGCGAAAAGAATGGACCGTGGGCAGACCTTTCACCAGTCCGTCTCCCTGCCAACACGACCGCGATGTGTGTCCTTACCCGATAGACCCCGGGCGGCATGACAAATCGTGGGACGCGAGCGGCGGAAGCGTGTTTTGTAACTTGATTCGTCCGGCGATGCTTGAATGAAATCGCGCCGCCGCGTCAACTCAACCGTTCGCTCGCTCATTGATGCCACTGAGGAAAAGTATATGAATGAGAACAGACCTCTTTACGGCACGAGTTCGCCCTGTCATAACAGTGGCAGTCTAATCGTAGGGAGCCGGAATCAGGGGTTCGTCACTCAGAATTGCCTCGCCTGTGGCAATCCCCGGTTTCTGGCTTTCGACGACCTTCCAAAACTCTTTTGGGAAAGTTGCAATTCAGAGCTACAAAGATTCACCAATGAGCGTAAGAACTATGCCTACGAATGCGAACTCTGTGGTCTGGGGGTTGAATTGGCATCGATCGTTCCCCACTGGAATGAGCGGTTTGAATATCACGGCTTCGGCCTCGATAGCGATTATCTTTGGGCTCACGGTAACGCACCGAAGGTTATCCAGATAAAGTTGAGCGAGATTTCAAAGAAGCGGTCTCCGGAAAATCACTAGTAGCTGCGGCGCGGCCGAACAAAGCCTTCCAGCTGACGGCGCGATAGCATTTCTCTCAAGTAACTTCTTTCGATTCGGCTTGGATGCTGATCGCGCGCCGCAGCTGAAGGCCGTCGTTGGGTGGCTTCTCTCTCTGTGAACCTAAGACTTACATCGTGGCTGCGCATTGTGATTTGGTACTGGCTCCTCATGTCAGCAATTTTCTTTCTCGAATTCAAGTATCTGCGTTCCGACTGGGCCGGATTACCAAGTTTCTTTTTCACATTGCCGCTAAGCGTTATCGTCGTGGCAATTGGCTTTCTTGCGGAACCAACTGCCGCGCGCTTCAGTCGCGAGATCGTCATCACTGATTACTTTTTCGAATATGGCTTCATGATCTGTGCGTTCTTAAATGCTTTTCTTTTCTATCCGATCTATTTGCTTCGGAAGAATCGCCAAAGGCAAGATGTGCCTCTATCCCCGCCGCCGCCACCCAACAAATCGTTGGACGCGAGCGGCGGGGGCGCCTCTCGCAACTAGCTTGGTGCGGCGAAGGTGCTTTGATTCGCGCCGCCGCGTCAACTCAGACGTTGGGGCGGATTCACGAGTAATCTCAAATGGGGAGCGAAAAGGATATGAAGAGGACGGCAACCCATCTCTTGATGATCATGTTATTGGTGTCACCGATGAGCGTCGGCGCCAAAAATGTTCCGCTTCGTTATACCCGAAGACTGCCACCGGTTGATCGAGTGGAATTGCAAAAGGTGCAGCCTTCTGAACTAGGAATCAAGGCCGTTGAAGCTGTCAAGATATTGGAAGGTCGGGAGGCGGCGGCAGTCGCAGCACTATGGCGGACACAAAACTTTCGTTCGAGTTCTGCTGACTGTCATCAACCGCCCTTTGCGATAAAGTTCTACTCCCACGGGAAATTGTTGCTATACGCAAGCTTGTGCTGGGAGTGTGACAACATCGATTTTCCGGAACCAGGGAACCTCGGATCGCAAGGATTTCGCGGGTCGAGTCGCAAGGGACAGGAATTGCTCAATATGTTGCGCAAGTCGTTCCCTTAGATTCCTCGCCATCCGCCCAACAAAGCCTTGCAGCTGACGGCGCGATAGCATGCTTCTCAAGTAACTTCTTTCCGTTCAGCTTGAATGCTGATCGCGCGCCGCAGCTGAATGCCAGCGTTGGGCGCACACGGGTCATTGACTTCGTTGGATTAGAGATTTGATCAGTATTGTCGAAAGGGCACTCTTATGATTTGGTTCTTTGTACTGTTCATCGCTCTCCATTCTCAGAATACGGACCGCACCTTGGGCACAAATAAGGCGCATGTTCCCGCGCGCTATTTGGCTTCCCGAGGAACTCAACCTCAACAAAGTCGCCCGGCAATTAACTGCGATGTAAAGAGCCATTTGGCAGACTTCGCCATTGCCGTACAGCTTGCAACTCGGAGCTTGGACAAAGAAACATACCTCTATCAGGACGTTCCCAAAACAAAGCTGCCAGCGAGTATAGAGAGTATTAGTATCCTAGACGCCAGAGGAAAAGTGAAAGACAGCACGATAAATGATTTCATAGATAAGACCGATGCTTTGCCATCTTCAGGCGAGACAAAAGAAGGTGAATACTACATTCAGCTCAAGAGTACGAAGGGCCTAAGGTGGATTCTCATTAAGACGAAGGCAGAATAGTTACTCTGGAGTGCGCCCAACAAATCGTTGGACGCGAGCGGCGGGAGCGTGTTTCGTAACTAGCTTGGTGCGGCGAAGGGTGCTTTGATTCGCGCGGCGGAATTGCATTGGTATGAGGCCCATGGGATAGGCCGAAAGGAAATGAAACGTAAGCTCTATCTGGATTAATCATATGAGTCAAAGAAAGCCAGTTCTCAAATTCGCTGTCTGCGTTAGTAATGCTGAGTATCCGGCCTCTCTCGAGCTACATAAGATTTACCGTGTGCTGTCCAATGAGGATGCAGCCAGCGAGGGTGACATCCGCGTAGTGGATGAGAGCGGTGAAGATTACCTCTATCCAGCCGAATATTTCGTTTTCGTTGAATTACCAAAGTCAGTTGAAAAGTCCTTATTGCGAGCAGCCTAATTCCTCGCCAACGACACCGAACAACGGCATGCAGCGGAGACGCCCTCAGCGACCCTTTTAATTTAATCGCTTGCGCGCTCCGCTGATGCCCAGCGTCGTGCAAGGCTGGCGTTCAATTTAGGCGGCTTTTTTTGAGATGAGCGCGAGAAACATCATTCGCAAACTCGAGCGTGTGAAAGGCTTGGGCAAAAATATCGCGGCGCCGGCCGAGCGGCTTTCGCTTTGAATTCCCGCACTTTGGTCGCTGGTCATAATCAACACCGGAATTTTCATCAGCCGCTTTTCGGTCTGCATGTAACGAAGCAAATCTATTCCCTGGATCGTCGGCATCCTCACATCGAAAATCCCAGCGACAAAGGCGTTATCTTTTCCCAGAATCTTGAAAGCTTTCGCGCCGTCCTCAGCGCAGACGGCAGTGTAGCCCTCTTCGTCGATCACGTCCTTGACCAGTTGCATGATGATTGGATCATCTTCAACGACGAGGACCCGCCCGGCGGGCGGCACCCACTCGGCCAGCGTGTGCAAGTAAACAGCCTCGGACTCGTCCACCTTGCGCAGCGTGGCCAGGACTTCAGTGATCCTCGCGACGATTTGATTGGGAACCAATTCGTTTTTGGACAAGACGCGCGCAGCTCCGAGACGCTTGGCTTCCTTGAGCAAGTCTTCAGATCCCGAATAGGCAATTACGGGGAGCTCATTTGATCGGCCGTTTCCGCGCAGTCTTCGCAGGATGTCTATGCCCGCCAGTTTCGGGATCATCATGTCGAGCAATACCACGTCAGGCTCGAAGGTCTTTAGCCTCCAGAATCCAGTTTCACCATCGTGCGCAACATCTACGTAATAGCCCTCGGCCTGGAGTTTATCCTTGTAAACTTCGGCCACGATTTCGTCGTCTTCAATGATTAAGATTCTTTGCATTACAACTTGCCTCGTTTCATGCTGGTAATTGTTTGAGATATGTTTCCAAAAAGGTTTGTAGCTTCTTAAACGCCTGCTGGGCCACGTTGAATTGGTCGGCGGCGCCGTTTAGTTCGCCGGCCTTACCCATGCGTTGCAATTCTGTGAGCGCCGGTACGATTGCGTTCATACCGCAGGTGCGGCTGCTGCCCAGGCATTTATGCGCGATGGCGTAAACGTGATCTGCCGATTTCTGATGCAGGGCGGTTTTCAATTCCTCTAACCGCTCTGCCGTGTGACGCAGATAAAGCTCAATTATGTTTCTTAACTTTTCGGGAGTTGAGGCTGTCTCCTGCAAACACGTCACGTTGATAAGCGCTGAATTATCTGTCGTCGCTATCGTTGTCGGAACTTCCGCAACATATTGAGTGGGCGGGAAGTGGTCGTTTCCAAACAGGGTCGCGAAGATTGCCTCGAGCGTCTTTCGCTTTACCGGTTTTGAGAGGTAGTCATCCATGCCGGCGGCCAGACATCTTTCCCGGTCGCCGTTCATTGCATGAGCAGTCATCGCAATGATTGGAGTATGCGTCAATCCATTCTCGCGTCTGCGAATTTGGGCTGTCGCCGTGTAGCCGTCCATCACGGGCATCCCGCAATCCATCAAAACAACGTCGTAGCTCCTAAGCGCCAGGGCGTCGAGGGCCTCCTGACCGTTTCCTGCCAGGTCGACCTTGCATCCAAGTCTCGCCAGTTGATCCGACGCCACCGTTTGATTCACTTCGTTGTCTTCCACCAACAAGACACTACGATCAAGAGAGACTTTCGTCTGATTCACGTCGTGTTGTGTGACTGGCTCGTTAATTCCTCTCAACCCCGCAGTCTTTGCGGAACTGACGGCAGAGAGGCCGCCGCGTCGGATTGGCATATGTCTTAAATTGCCTTCGTTAGGTTGCGGCGTAAGCTGAGCCGTAAGTTCCGACTGCGGTTGTTTGCTGAAGCTCCCTGTGCAAGAAAAAGTTGAGCCATAACCCGGCTCGCTGGTGAGACTGATCGTGCCGCCCATCATCTCCACGAGTTGTTTGGCAATGGCCAACCCTAAACCGGTCCCGCCATAGCGCCGCGTTACAGAGCCGTCGGCCTGTACGAAAGGCGCAAACAGCGCCCGCTGATCATTTTCAGAAATGCCTATGCCTGTGTCCTGAACATCGAAACGGATTGTTACTCGCTTATCCTTTTCACTCTCCTTCGAGATTCGGATTTCGACTTTGCCCCGTTCGGTGAACTTGACTGCGTTGCCAAGCAGGTTAGTCAGGACCTGACGTAACCGTGTTGGATCGCCGCGAAGCTTTGCCGGTACGTCCGCGTCGAACGAGAGAGTCATCTCCAACTCTTTCGCCCGCACACGTTCTGCCATTAGCTCCATGACGCTTTGGACTGTGGAGCGAAGGTCGAAGTCTATTGTTTCAAAGCTGAGCTTGCCTGCCTCAATTTTCGAGAAATCCAGAATGTCGTCGATGATGACCAATAAAGATTCGGCGGCCAGTGCGATCGAATTGATGTAACGAGATTGCTGCGCATCAAGATTCGTCTCCAAAGCAAGTTCCGCTGTGCCGATAATTACATTCATGGGCGTGCGAATCTCATGACTCATATTGGCGAGAAACTCTGACTTGAGCCGCACTGATTCCAACGCTGCATCGCGTGCGTGTTCGAGTTCCAACTCGACTAACTTGCGCTCAGTAAGTTCAACTTCCGCACGGCAACGCTCGGTGTTGAGTTCAACCGCATATCTGATGGTCCGTTCCAGGCGTGATGCGTGAGTCTCATCTTTAATCAGATAGTCCGTCGCGCCGGCTTCAATCGCCTCGACATCGACGTCGTAGTTACCTTGCCCGGTAAGCAAAATCATCGGCGTGGTTATCCCCAGGTCACGGGCCGCGCGAATTAACTGCACGCCGCTGAGTTCGCCGAGCCTGTAGTCCACCAGACAAACGTGATGCTCGCCGCGCCCGGCTACTTTCAAGCCTTCTTCGTAGGACGAGGCCCAATCAAGAGCGTAGTTGCCGCCCTTCACCTCAGCGAGCAGATCGCGGGTGAGAATGAAATCGTCCTCGTCATCCTCGATGAGCAGAACTTTGATCGTTTCAATCTTCATTTCCATTTTCCTTGCTCGTGCTGGCGCGGAAGATCGACAATCTCAAACCAGTACCGGCCCAGACCCTTCATGACTTCGACCAGGCCCTCGAAAGTCACGGGCTTGCTGATGAACGAACTCGCCCCTGAGTCGTAGCTGCTGTAGATATCTTCCTCGGCCTTCGAGGTAGTGAGAACTACGACGGAGATCTGCCGCAGTTCGGGGTCTGACTTAATCTCGCGCAACGCTTCGCGTCCGTCCTTCTTTGGCATATTCAAGTCGAGCAAGATCAAACCCGGACGCGGCGCTTCAACGGGCGGCGCATAATTACCGCGGCGGTGCAGGTAGTCCATTAAATCTTCGCCGTCGGTAACGCACGTTATGTCATTCGACAGGCGGCTTTCAGCCAGGGCATCGCAAGCCAGCATGCGGTCTTCCTCATCGTCATCGGCGAGCAGAATGACGATCGGTTTGCGTCCAATTCTCATAACACTTCCACTTCCTTTGGTTGTATGACTGGCAGCGTGACGACGAAGGTCGCGCCTTGCCCTGGGTTACTGCGTGCCGTGATAGTTCCACTGTGCCGATCGACTATCTTGCGGCAGATCGCGAGGCCTACTCCGGTTCCTTCGTATTCACCTTTCTTGTGTAGCCGCTGGAAGACGGTGAAGATGCGGTCGAGGTACTTCTCATCAAACCCGATGCCGTTATCTGCTACCAGGATTTCACAGAATTGACGAGGCGCGGCACTCTCATCCAGAGATTCTAAACGCCGGGCGGTTGGCTTTTGACATGAGATCCGGACGACGGGCGGAACGCCGGCGCGATAATACTTGAGAGAATTGCCGATCAGATTCTGCAGCAGTTGCCGCATCTGCATCGGGTCGGCATCGATGGTCGGGAGTTTTTCAATTTCGACCCGCCCACCGGCCTGCTCGATCCGTGTCTCTAAATCGGCGCTCACCTCTCTGGCGATCACGTTCAGATCTGTCGGGACGAAGGCTTGTCCCTTAATTTCAACTCGGGAGAATGACATCAGGTCGGTGATCAGCGTCTGCATCCTGGCCGCTGCACTAGTCATGCGCTGGAGGTAATCTCGAGAATCCTCGTCGAGTGATTCACCAGCTTTTGTTTTGAGCCGGTCACCAAAGGAGAGAATTTTTCGCAGCGGTTCCTGGAGGTCGTGCGAAGCAACCTGCGCGAAATCCTGCAGCTCGCGATTGCTGCGCTCTAATTTGTCCGAGTAGAGTTTTAACTTTTCGTCTACACGTTTACGGTCGGTAATGTCGCGCGCCGCCGCGAACACGCCTTGCAGTCTTCTGTCTCGATCGTAGAAGGTCGTGGCGTTGTAAGACACCACCGTTTCCTTCGCGTCTCGGTCGCGCGCGGTCAGTTCGTAGTTGGTGACCTTCTTTTTGCTCAGCACCAGCTTGATGCCAGCCTCGGCCCGGTCCGGATCGGTGAAGTAGTTTTTGAATGGCGCCCCGATCAGCTCGTCGCGCGTGCAACCGGTGAGCGCCTCCATTGGTTTGTTGATGTCGGTGATGATGCCGGCCGGATCGGTGGTCATCAGTGCGTCGATGTTCGCTTCGAACAACGAGCGAGTGTAGAACTGATGGTCGCGCAGTCGCTGGCCGAGCTGCAGTTGCTCTGCCTCGATCTGCTTGCGCGCGGTGTTGTCAGTGCCGATTAGCAGGTAGCCGATGATTCCATCTTGCGCATCGCGCAGAGCGGTGACCGACACGACCGCCGGAAAACGGCTGCCGTCCTTGCGGATATAAGTCAATTCGTAGATGTCCTCGATGCCGCGCGAGGCCTTGAACACCAGGGCTTCGAAGCCCGGCGCGATCGAGGTCTCGAGTTCGACGCTCAGCGCTTTGGCGCGTGCGATCACCTCCTGCGGATCGGAAATGTCAGCCGGCGTGATCTTATTCATCACGTCGTCGGCCGTGTAGCCCAACATGCGTTCGGCGCCGACGTTGAAGATTTGGATCACGCCCTTCGCGTCGGTGGCGATACTGGAAAAGTTGGCGCTATTGAAAATCGCATTCTGCAGGGCTCCCGCCTTGAGCAGTGCTTCTTCCGCATGCTTGCGCGCGGTGTTGTCAGTGCCGATCAGCAGGTAGCCGATGATCGCGTCCTGGGCATCGCGCAGGGCGGTGACCGACACGACCGCGGGGAAGCGGCTGCCATCTTTGCGAAAGTAAGTAAGCTCGTAAATGTCCTCGATGCCGCGCGAGGCCTTGAACACCAACGCCTCGAAGCCCGGCGCGATCGGCGTTCCGAGTTCGATGCTCAGCGCTTTGGCGCGCGCGATCACCTCTTGCGGATCGGAAATGTCGGCCGGAGTGATCTTGTTCATCACTTCGTCAGCCGCATAACCCAACATGCGTTCAGCGCCGACGTTGAAGATCTGGATCACACCCTTCGCATCTGTTGCGATGCTCGAGAAGTTGGCGCTGTTGAAAATGGCGTTCTGCAGTGCTCCAGCTTTTAGCAATGCCTCTTCCGCCTGCTTGCGCGCGGTGTTGTCGGTGCCAATCAGCAGATAGCCGATGATGGCATCCTGGGCATCGCGCAACGCCGTGACCGACACGACCGCGGGGAAGCGGCTGCCATCCTTGCGAATGTAAGTCAGCTCGTAGATGTCCTCGATGCCGCGCGAGGCCTTGAACACCAACGCCTCAAACCCCGGCGTAATCGGGGTTCCCAATTCGATACTCAGTTCTTTGGCGCGCGCGATCACTTCCTGCGGATCGGAAATGTCGGCCGGCGTGATCTTGTTCACAACCTCGCCGGCGGTATAGCCCAGCATCCGCTCGGCGCCGACGTTGAAGATCTGGATGACGCCCTTTGCGTCCGTTGCAATGCTCGAAAAGTTGGCACTGTTGAAAATCGCGTGCTGTAAAGTCTCTGCTTTCAGCAGAGCTTCTTCGCGCCGGACTTTGGTGACGATCTCCACCGCGATGCGGTCGCCCTGGAGAATAATTTCGTGCTCACTGTTTTTTCCGTTATTTTTCATAAGACTAAATTCCAGCGGCGGGACTCATAACACTTCTACTTCCTTTGGTTGTGTGACTGGCATAGTCACCACGAAGGTGGTGCCCTGGTCTGGCGTGCTGCGGGCCGTGATAGATCCGCCGTGGCGGTCGACTATCTTTCGGCAGATGGCGAGACCCACTCCGGTCCCTTCGTATTCGTCTTTCTTGTGCAGGCGCTGGAACATGGTGAAGATGCGATCGAGATATTTCTCGTCAAACCCGATGCCGTTGTCCGCCACCAGGATTTGACAGAGTGGCTGGCCCAGGCTGCCATTCCTGGTTATGGAATCGAGGCGCCGCTCTTCCAGCTTTTGACTGGAGATGCGGACAACGGGCGGAACGCCGGCGCGGCAATACTTAAGCGAGTTACCGATCAAATTCTGTAGCAGTTGCCGCATCTGTACCGGGTCGGCATCTATGGTCGGAAGTTCTTCAATCTCGACGCGTCCGCCGCTCTGCTCTATTAATGTTTCTAAATCGGTACTGACCTCCCTGGCGATTACGTTCAGATTGACGACGACGAAAGTCTGCGCTTTAGTCTCAACTTTGGAAAATGTCATCAGGTCAGTGATAAGGCTCTGCATTCTCCCAGTGGCATTAAACATTCGTTGGAGATAGTCCTGGCACTCCTCGTCGAGCGAGGCGCCGGCTTTTGCTTTGAGGCGATCACCGAATGCCAGGATCTTTCGCAGCGGCTCCTGGAGATCGTGCGAAGCAACCTGCGCGAAATCCTGCAACTCGCGATTACTGCGCTCTAACTTATCCGAGTAGACCTTTAACTTCTCCTCGATCCGTTTGCGGTTGGTAATGTCAGTGACGGTGAGGAATGCCAGCGGCTGGCCGTTCGGTGCCTTGACGATGGCGCCACCGTAACTAAATTTGGCCTGCCAGTCCCTGTCGGTCCGCCGCAAGCAAACCTCATAGGCGGTGAGAACTTCACCAGCGATGACGCGTGCCAACGGCCATTCTTCAAACTTCAGAACCGTGCCATCAAGTGTGGATAGTTCCAGAATCTTATGAAACTCGGGAAGGTTTTTCAGGCCCTCTTTCCGACTTGAAAAACCATGCATTGCTAATCCGGCCCGGTTAAAGTTAGTCAATTGACCGTTGAGATCAGAGATCATCAGGCCTTCGTGTAGATTTTCGATTATGGTTTCGAGACGCTCCTCGCTCTCGCGCAGAATCTGCTCTTCTTTCTTGCGATCAGTGATGTCCTCGATGGCCAACAGGATCGTGGTGGCATTACGTTCTTGACTAATGAGCTGGCGGGCATTTAGCAAAATCACGCGCCGTCCGACGCGCGGGAACACATGATCAACTTCAAAGTTATCGAACTCCGTGTGTGCTGGGAGGATCTCTTCGAGCAATGTGCGCAGAGCCGGGATGTCCCACTGTCGATCGCCCAACTCGTAAATGAGCCGCCCTTCCGTCTCTTCTTTAGTGACGCTGAAAGTCCGGTAGAAGGAGCGACTCGCACCCGTGACTCGCAAGTCTGAGTCGAGGATGACGAGCGGCTCGCGCACCGTCTCGACGATGTTTTGGAAGTAGTCGAGAGCGCGATCATCCCGTAATTCCTGATTAGACTTTGTGGCTATCATTCTCAGTCCTCTAGCCGAGTTGAATCGAAACGTTGGATTTCTGTCGTGCATTTCTTCCCGGCCTTGTTGGAGCTACAAGGCGCAAAAGCGAAATGGGATGTGGTACGAAAAGGGGCTGAGGGATTGAGTTGCCTGGGCGTAAGACCACGATCTCCTCATCGACGCAGCGTTTGATGCCGCATATGTGTTATCAGAGCATTCCTGGTGCCACAGAACGACAATTACAAAGGAGAGTCGAAAAGGGGCGTATGGGCCATGCACTTTTTCGAAATCTTTTGGGAGCAAACTAAGGCTTGACCAGGATCATGATTAAACTTGCAGCCATGATTTCGCGCTGTGCGGTGTCAAGCAGCACACTTACAGACGCAAGCGCGCGGGCGCTTTAAACAAATATGTTTGGGGCGATTTGAACTCGGCCTCGAGGAGCGAGCGAGGTAGGTTGGTTAAGCGGGTTCACTATACAGCAGATTCAGTTGGAATGATCGCTATCAATGAAACAATTATCGATGAACTACGAGGACGCGGCGACAGCGGAAAGAACGGCGGTCTACGTTCGCGCAGCAGACGCGACGCGGCGAACTGCGTTGGGCCACACGGCCAATTCCATTCAAAGCACCGCCGCATTCCGCTCAAGATTTAGTTTCAACAATCCAGGATGAACCGCAACTTATCGTGCTCGCATGTTCTTCATAAGCTGAAGACAATCGAATTACCCAAACGGCGCCGTGACTACACTTTTTGTTCAAGTGGAAGAAATATTTCATCCCGCTCGGCGTGTTAATGGACCACTTAGGCGCCTTACACGATCGACCATGGCGGCCTGAAATACATCCTCAAACGACTGGTCCTTCTTCCAGGAAACATCAACTGAACGCAGGCGGCTGTCGTAAAAGCGCACTATGTATTCATTAGGTCCGATGCACTCCACTTTCGTAGCTGTTAACTCAAATGGCAACACCTGATTCTTGAAGAGATTGTCCAGCACAGACTGAGCCCGAGGGCGCAGTAATGCTGATAATGCTTGCGGCATGGTTTCCTTTCACCGGGCGGGAGGGCGTCTAGTTGTCGAGCGGTAATTCAAATTATCATCAGAACGACGGAGTTGCAAAGTTGGAATCCGAGTTGGGAAATGAAAACGGCTTTCCCGTCTTTACAAACAAGATTATAGGCAGTTGCCCAGAGCCCGCTCCGCGCGCTAAGCCTAATCAAACTATTGATCAACTTAATCAGGCCTTCCTAAAGTTTGTTGGTGTTGCGCCTCATTCCCTCACGCTGTCGGTGAAGGGAAGTTCGCAGAGTGTCGCGTGGGAATATTATGCCGCTTGATCATGCGGTCAAGAGTCTTGCGATCAACTTCCAGCACTCGCGCTGCCGCCTGCTTGTTGCCTCGCGTATGCACCAACACCTTTGCCACATAGTGCCCTTCAACCACGGCCAGTGTGGTCCAGTTTTCGGGAATCATAACTGTCTCGGCTAACTCCGGAGACTCGGTCGATGTTTTCGCCCGATACTCTTGAATGCGTTCCGGCAGGTCTTTTATGCGGATGATACCGTCGCAGACGGCGGTGGCCCGCACTACCGCATTCTCCAGCTCGCGAATATTTCCCGGCCACGGATACGATTCCAACAGCTCCAGCACATCGAGCGAAAATTTCACTTGCGGGTTCAGTGAATAAACTCTTTCCGAGAAACTTTTTGCCAGCAGCAGAATATCTTCGCGTCGCTCCCGCAAAGGTGGCAGCGTGATCGCCACTGCATTCAAACGATAAAACAAATCTTCGCGAAAGCGGCCGGCCGCGACTTCCTCTTCCACGTTGCTGTTGCTTGCAGCGATGACACGAACGTCGACCTTGAGCGTTTGATTTGAACCAACGCGCCGGATTTCGCTTTGTTGTAACGCGCGCAACAGCTTCACCTGGAACGCCGGGGTGGTCTCAGTAATCTCGTCGAGAAAAATTGTGCCCTTGTCAGCCTCTTCCCAAAGCCCCTTGCGATCACGGTCGGCGCCGGTAAAGGAACCCTTGCTGTGACCAAACAGTTCCGATTCGATTAGCTCGGCTGAGATGGCGCCGCAGTTGACCGCCACGAAAGGCAGATCGCGCCGGCTGCTGTGACTGTGCAGCGCCGAGGCAATCACTTCTTTGCCCGTGCCCGACTCGCCCGTCAACAGCACCGGCAGATTAGTGGCGGCAACGCGGCCCACCTGCTTCATCACATTGATGAAAACTTCACTGCGTCCCAGCACCTCCACATCGGATTTCAAACCGCCGGTGCCATACGGAGCGCGCAGCCTGCGCGACTGCTGGCTTTGCAATTGTTCGCGCAACGCCTCTGAAAGTGATTGAAGTTCGTCGGCGCCAAATGGTTTCAGCAGATAGTCGTAGGCCCCAAACGAAGTTGCGTCCATCGCGCCGGAAGCGCTGCCATGTCCCGTCATCAGCACGACTTTCGTAGCCGGCGATTCTTTCTTGAAACGGCGCAGGACACTGAACCCATCGGCGCCACCCAAATGAACGTCGCAGAACACCACGTCCCATGGCTGGTCCGGCAGTATGCCAAACGCCTGCTCGGCCGATCCCGCTTCCGCGACTTGCCAGCCGTCTTCTCGCAATATTGTGCCCACCAGGAGGGTTATCGCAGCTTCATCATCGATCACTAAGGCATGCAAATTTCTATCAGTCATCTTTTCTCCCTAAAATATCTTTCTAAATAAGCAAAATTCTCAACGCGCCAGGGTCAATTGCGGCTCTAACTTGCGCGTGCCAATTTCCCGCGCGGTTGCCAGAAAAAATTCCGGTGGTACCGGTTTGGCAAAGAAGTAACCCTGACCTTCATCGCACTTCAGCAGCCGCAAGAATTTTAGCTGCTCTGCTGTTTCAACTCCTTCAGCCATCACATTCAAACGCAGGTTATGGGCCAGCGTGATGATGGTCATCACCAGCGCCGCATCATCCGGATCAGTAGTTGAATCGCTCACAAACATTCGGTCTATCTTGAGTCTGTCGATTGGAAAACGCTTTAAGTACATGAGAGACGAATAACCGATGCCGAAGTCGTCGATCGCGATCGACACCCCCAGCTCTTTCAACTCGGTAAGAATCGTTATCACCTGTTCCGGGTTCTGCATTATCGAGGTTTCAGTAATTTCCAATTCGAGTGATGAAGGCGCGAGTGACGTTTCGGCAAGAATGTCGGCGACCATCTTGACGAAGTCTTCCTGTTGAAATTGAGACGCGGCAACGTTGACGGCAATTCTCAGATCGTCTGCGCCGGCCTGCTGCCAGCAGGCCGTTTGCCGGCAGGCCTCCCGCATGGCCCATTTCCCGAGCGGGGTAATGAGGCCCGTAGTTTCGGCCAAGGGAATGAATTCAGACGCCGGCAACCAGCCTCGTTTTGGATGTTGCCAACGCGCCAATGCTTCAGCGCCGATGACGCGTTGCGGGTTGAGTTCAACTTGCGGCTGGTAGTGAAGCGTTAGCTCGCCGTTCTCCAGCGCCCGGCGCAGTTCAGCCTCCAGCGTCAAACGCGCGAGCGCACGCGCATTCATGTCTGAGCGGTAGAATTGATAATTGTTTCCGCCGCGGCCCATGGCCCGACTGAGCGCCACGCCCGCATTCTTCAACAGCTCTTGTGCGTTTTCGCCATCGGTCGGAGACAGGCTGATGCCGGCAGTAACCGTGATGTAGATCTTATGTTCGTCAAGAATAAACGGAGCGCCGAGCAGGTCACGAATCCGTCCGAGGGAATTGAGAATGTTTCCCGATCCCTTTACATTCGGAATCAACAGTGCAAATTCGTCACTTTCGAATCTGGCCAGCGTGCTTTCCTCAGTAATCGAGTTTCTAATTCTTTCGGCGAAGTCGCGCAACAGCCGATCGCCAATGATGTGGCCCAGGGTATCGTTGATGCTCTTGAATCGATCCAGACGCAATAGCAACGTCCCCAACTTTTGGTCATCGGCTTGCGGAAGTTTGAGGGCCTGCGCCAAGCGATCTGTAAAGAGCAGGCGGTTGGGAAGATCGGTCAAGGAATCGAAATGGGCCAGCCGTTCGATCTCCGCGGTCCGGCTTTGGACCAGTTCTTCGAGATGATTTTCGTGCCGGCGCTTGTCTTCGAGCAGCGTGTGATGAGTCATCGCACGATGGACCGCGGACTCGACCAGTGGAATTTCGAGTGGTTTGGTAATGTAATCAAAGGCGCCGGCGCGCATAGCCTGGATGGCAGTCTCAATTGTGTTCTGCCCGCTAATCATCAGTACTACGCAGTCCGGGGCAGTCGAGTGGACAAGTGGCACCAGCTCCAGACCACTCATGCCGCCCATCCTGATATCGCTGATAACTAAATCAAAGTTATCGGTTTCCAGTGCATCCAGTGCCTGTTCCGCAGATTCTGCCTGGCAACAAGCATAACTGTTCTTTAACACCTCGATCAGCAACTGCCTGATCGGCGCATCATCATCGATGATCAAAATATGTGGTTGTTCCCGGTGGTTCTTCACTACAAACCTTCCTGCGTATTACTCAACTCGCTGATGAAATCGCGCCGGCAGCATTCGTCGGCGACTTGCTGGTAAAAATTGTGTTTGTCACTCATTCGCCGGCCTCTAGCGCTGTCGCCGGATCAATCGAATCGTTTCTTTGGTCCAACTGTGGCTGGACCACTGTCCGATAACAGTCGGGGCAGATGCCGTGACTGAAGGCGACCTGCGCATGTTCTGAAAGGTAATTCTCAACGCGCTGCCAATAGTTTTCCTCGCTGCGGATTTTGCTGCAGTAGGAGCAGATCGGTAACAGACCCTGAAGCTGCTTGACTTGCGATAGTGCGGCCTCTAGTTCCTGCACACGTCCGACCAGAACTTTCTGTAATTCCAGCACGTGCGTGCCGACCTGAATGCGAGCGCGCAATTCCGACCGATCGAAAGGCTTTGTCAAATAATCGTTGGCTCCGGCGTCAAGCCCAATTACTACATCTGTCTTCTCGCTCTTCGCGGTCAGCAGAATCAGATAAGGCGGAGTTGCAGTCGGAAGCTGACGCACGCGGCGACAGATTTCGATGCCGTCAATCTCGGGCATCATCCAATCGAGTATGGCCAAGGACGGAGAGTCGTCACTCTGAAGCACGGCCCACGCTTCGCCGCCAGTGGCCGCTGATATCACTTCGAAGCCAAACTTCTGGAGCGTCGCTTCCAACAGGCATCGCGAGACGGAATCATCTTCGGCAATTAGTACTCTCATATGAGTCCCACAGTTTGGAGTTCGCTTGCGACAGCCGGCATTGACTGATTGACTGCTGGATTCTTGTCTTCACCTTGAAATGCCAGCCACGCGCGCGAGCCACTCGGTGGCGCGGCAGCGTGTAAAAGCACAACAGAGAATCAGACTCTCCTGGTCCAGCGAGATTTATAGAAACAATTAGTCGATTGAAGCTTTCTGGGCGAGAACTTCGGATAGCCAGTTTTTAGTAACCTTGATCAACGGTCGATACGACGACCAACCGGAGCAAGTAAGCGTAACCGGAAAACTTTTTCCTGTCGGTGCGTTGAGACACATAACGTGTCATTTGTGGCCATTTTCCGCGTCGAGCACATCGCGCACCTTTTGTGCCAGCGCATTCTCGGAAAACGGTTTTTGAATAAAGGCAATGTGCGAATCCACGATGCCATGATGAACGATCGCTTCGTCGGTATATCCCGACATGAAGAGCACCTTGGTATTTGGATGGATCTTCTTGAGCTGCTCGGCAACCTCTTTTCCACTCATCTTCGGCATAATGACGTCAGTGATGAGTAAGTCGATTTTTTTATGTTTCTTAAATATTTGGATGGCCTCTTCACCGCCGCTGGCAGTCAAAACCCGGTAACCACTCTCTTGCAGTAACTCGCACGACAGCTTGCGAACCATATCTTCGTCCTCGACAACCAAAACAGTTTCGGAACCTCCGACCCGCACCGGCTCAACCACCGGGATGGTTATTTGTTTGCCTCCATCAACGAGTTGCGGCAAATAGACTTTGAAAGAGGTTCCTCTGCCCTCCTCGCTGTAAACCAAAACGTTGCCGCCGCTTTGTTTCACAATCCCGTACACAGTTGAGAGGCCAAGCCCGGTGCCTTTGCCTTTTTCCTTGGTAGTGAAGAAGGGTTCGAATATTCGGGTCCTCGTCTGCGCATCCATGCCCGTGCCGGTATCGCTCACCGCCAACATGATGAACTGTCCCGGCGTTACATCCACATGTTTGCTGGTGTAGGCGTCATCAAGAATGGCGTTCGCTGTCTCAATAGTTAAATTGCCACCCGTCGGCATCGCGTCGCGCGCGTTAACAATCAGGTTTACTAGTACTTGTTCAATCTGACCTGGGTCGGCCTTGATTCGGTGCAGTTCCGGATTTAGTTTCGTCACCAGCTGGATGTCTTCGCCGATCAATCGCTTCAACATTTTTGTCATGTCGGTAACGACGTCGTTGAGATTAAGGTCCAGCGGCTGGAGCATTTGTTTGCGGCCAAAGGCGAGCAGTTGGCGAGTGAGATTGGCCGCGCGGTCTCCGGCCTTTTTGATTTCGTCGAGATAAGGACTGACTGGATGAGCTTCCCCGAGTTTTCGCAGGGCGAGCGAGCTATAGCCGTTAATTGCCGTCAGCAGATTGTTGAAGTCATGGGCCACGCCGCCGGCAAGCTGACCAATCGCTTCAAGCTTTTGCGACTGCCGGAGTTGCGCTTCACTGGAAAGCAGCGCCGCCTCCAGGCGATTACGTTCGGTAATATCGTTAGCGAGGATAAGCTCGGCACGCCGGTCGGCGAACACCAGGGCGTGAGAAGTGATTTCTACTTCAATGATGCTTCCGTCTCTTTTGAGATGTCGCCATTCGCCTGCGCGATCAAGTCCGTCGAAACTCTGGGCCACCGATTCATACAGGAACGGCAGATCTTCAGCCGGACGAATGTCTGCGATGGTCATACTCAGAAACTCTTCGCGTGAGTATCCATAATGACGCACCGCGGATTTGTTAACGGCAAGAAAGGCAAGCGTCTCCACATCGTAAACCCACATTGGTTGTGGATTGCTTTCAAAGAGGAGACGGTACCTCTCTTCGCTTTCGCGTAACGCTACCTCCGCCTGCTTACGCTCGGTAATATCCGAAACGAGCACTGCGGCGCCGAGCAACTCGCCTCCCGTTATCCGGACCGGATAAAAACTCACGAGCCAGTGGTGTTCCTGCGTAGAATTCGGTTGCGGTTCACCGGTGATCTCGAGGTCCAGAATCGGTTCTCCCTTATCCATCACCTGCTGGAGCAGTGGTTCCAAATCCAGGGACATTTCCGGCAACACTTCGCGCAACGTTTTCCCCAGGTGTTGTTCCACGGACAAGCCATTGATGGCAGCGAGTGATTTATTAATGCGCTGATAGACCAAATCAGGAGTGTAAAAAGCGAAACCTATCGGCGCGGAAGAGAGCAGCGCGTCGAGCTGGGCGAGCGCTTCCTCTTTGCTTCTTACAGTCTCTCGCAACACGCCTTCAGCTCGTTTGCGTTCGGTAATATCGCGCGCGATCCAAAGAACTGAGTCACCAGACATTGGGGAAACATTGCCGTCAAACCACACCTGGACCCCCGCCATCTGGAGGTAGTATTCAACTCGGTGGGGTTTGCCTTCAGCGAGGGCGCGCCGGATGTGCTTCAGAAACAAGTCGGCCTCGGTTTTGGGAAACACTTCGTGCAACGTCTTGCCTATCATCTGCGCTGATGCTTCATATAAAAAGGTCGGATCCGTTGGCGCGATTCTCAGGTAGCGCCCGTCGGCATTAAGCACAAAGATGACGTCGGTCATGGCGGCGAAGAGGGCTCGCATCTCCGCCTCTGAGTTTGTAAGCGCTTCAACCGCACGCTTGCGCTCAATAGCAACCGCGATCTGACTGCCCACTGAAGAAAGAAGGTCAACGTCGCGCTGAGTGTAGGCCGAATGGTCCTCGTAGTGCTGCACCACCAGAACGCCCACCGTCTTTGCCGGAGTATTAAGGGGAATGCCGAGCCACGATGGAGATGGTTCGCCTACCAGTTCGACCTCGCCCGCGGCAACCAGTTTTGCAAAAAGCTGCTTGCCTATGAGGGAGGCTTCGCCGGTACGAAAGACATAGGCCGCACAGCTTTTGCCAAGCTTCTGCGGTGGCGGCGAACTGTCATACTTATCAACGAAGAACTGCATTTCAAGGTGATCGCTGGGTTCGTCGTACAGCGCGACAAAGCAATTCTCGGCATAGACCACTTTCCGGATTGTTTGATGGACAAGATTTAGCAGCGCGTCCAAATCGGCGCTGGTACTGATACCCTGAATGATTTCAAACATGACGAGCCGCTCCATCTCAGCCCGTTTGCGTTCGGTAATGTCTTCGATGGTTCCTTCACGCGAAACTTCCATCGCCCTTTCATCGCGAATCAGCCGCAAGTTCAGCGACAGCCAAATCTTTTCTCCATTTTTCCGGTAAGCTTCAAACTCGAAGCCTTGCAAAATTCCGCGCTCGTCGAGGATCTGCGCCAGCTGCTCCTGACTTGCGGGATCGACGTGGAGTTGCTTACCAATATCCGTGAACGAGGCTATTACTTCCTGAGGCGAGTCGTATCCAAGTATCTGAGCCAGCGCCGGGTTGACCGTGAGAAAGCGCCGGTCTGGGGTCGACTGAAAAATTCCTTCGACGGCATTTTCAAAAATGGAACGATAATTTTTCTCGGCCTGCTCCACCTGCGCATAGAGCGAGGCGCTTTCCAACGCCGCCGCTGCGGTGCTGGCGAGAATACTCAGGGCTTTCATTTGTCCTAACGTGAAAGGACGCAGGCGATTGGTCACGTTTAGATTGATGATGCCAACTAATCGATTCGCTACCTCCATTGGAACTGAGACTGCCGAGCGAATGTCGGATCTGGGCCACAGCGCTACGAAACGCTCGTCGCGCACGACTCCGTTAAGAATTAAGGGCTTGCGCTCGCGCGCCACCCAGCTTGATATGCTTTGCTGAAGCGGCACGCGCTCGCCCAGCAGTCGCTCACGTTTCTCTCCTCGCACTGCCGCAACATAGAGTTCAGTGCCGTCGTTAGTCGGCAAAAGAATCGAAACTTCGTCCGCATCGCTTTGCTGCAGGGCCGCATCTGCCAACTTACTCAGCACCGTCTGCGGATCCAGTGTGAAGGCGATCGTCTGGCACAAACTGTGTATGGCTACCGTCTCGCGGAGTTGTACGTTCTCAAGTTGCAGATGCCGAAGGTTCATGGCCCGAGTCAGCACCGGCAGCAGCGTTTGCATGCGAAAGGGCTTGAGCACGTAATCAAACGCGCCGGTCTGCATGGCGTCGACCGCTGTTTGAATAGTGCCCTGGCCAGTCACCATGATGCCGACCAGATGAGGATCTATTTCCAGCGCCGCTTTTAGTAGGGCGATGCCATCCATTTCGGGCATCATTAGATCAGTCAGTAGCACGTCATAGTCGTGTTGGCGCAGTTCTGCCAGCGCCTTGAACCCGGAACTACAACCAACTACTTCGTAACCTTGCCGTAGGAGTGATTCGACCAGGACGCTTCGCAGCTCTGGTTCGTCATCCACAACCAATATTTTTCCGACCGGCGCGTTGGACCGCACGCCGCTGGCAGCGCCTTCTCGTATGGCAGGTTCCTCAACTTGAGTACTCACGCTACGGCCTCTCTCTCTACGGCAGTTGCCGGCAACGTAATGCGCACGGTGGTTCCTTTTCCCGGACGGGTTTCGATCTCGATTGTTCCCCGGTGTTCTTCGACGGTCCGGCGGCAAATGGCTAAACCCAAGCCAGTACCTTTGCCTTCCGGCTTGGTGGTGAAGAATGGCTCCCAAAGCTTAGGCAAGTCCCCGGTCTGAACGCCGGTCCCGGTATCGGAAAATTCAATTACCAACGCCTGCCCGCCGGCGGGCATAGCTCCGATACGGCCTCGAACTGTAAGTGTTCCACCCCGCGGCATTGCATCGCTTGCGTTGGTTATCAGGTTCACAAATACTTGCCGCAACTGTTCCCGATCACCCTGTACCGTCGGCAGACCGCAGGCATAGTCCTTTACGATATCGATGTTGTAACCGCGCAGGTGGTACTGAATAAAGTCGAGCGTGCTGGTTAATTCGTCGCAAATATTCAAAGTAGATAATTGTTGATGACTGCGACGGCTAAACACCAGCAGATTACTCACCAAACTTGCCATGCGTGCGACTTCCTGCTCAATCACCAGCAACGGTTTCCGGCCAGGATCGTCAGCAGCGAAGGAATTCGCTAGCAGTTCGGTGTGCAACGAGATCGTCGCCAGCGGATTGTTCAGTTCGTGAGCGACGCTGGCGGCTAACTCACCCATGGTCGCGAGTTTCGACGCTTGCCAAAGCTGTTGCGTCATGGTGGCCAGCTCGCTCGTTTTCGCATGCAGGTCGGCCACTGCCTTCTCAAGGCGTTGGTTCGTTTGCAGTAAGTTCTCCTCAGCCAGTTGGCGCGGAGTAATATCGCGAATGTTGCACTGCACTACACGATGCTGGTCCTCGACGTAACCGTTAGCCACAACCTCGACATGGCTGATTTTTCCTTTGCTGCTTTGCAACGGCAAATCGTCATAACGCACATAGTCTCGCGCTTGTAATTCCATGAACGCCGCCTTCGAAGCAGCAATATCTCTAAAAGTTCCGATTTCCCATAGTTCTTTGCCCAGCAGTTCTTCCCTGGAATAGCAAAGCATTTCGATTAGGTAGGGATTGACATCAACAATCTCTCCCGAACTTCCATTGAGAATTAGAATGCCATCTCTCGCTGATTCAAACAGGCGCCGGTAGCGAACCTCTGAACTTCGCAGCGCCTCCCGTGCGAGTTTGCGTTCAGTACTATCTCTTTTGGACGAGAGAACGTATTTGACCAGGCCTTGATCATTCCGGATGACCTTGGTTGAGATTTCGACATCAATGACCGAGCCGTCCTTTTTACGGCGTTGGGATTCGAAGCTCGAATAGCCGGAATGTATTACTTCGTTAAAAAATTTCTCCTCTTCCTCAAGGCGATCGGCCGGTATTATCAACTCGCTCAGCTGTCGTCCAAGGGCTTCGTCTCTGCTATAGCCGAAAGTATGCTCAGCGCCTTTGTTCCAATAGACCACCTCACCCGAAGACGAGAGCGCCATCATCGCGTCCGGCGAGTTGTTGAGCAGCTCAATGGCGATCTCAGAGTTATCGGGAAACAGCTTTGTCATTTTTGTTGCTTTCAAAATTGAAAAAGGACGCCGCTTTCGCCCCAAAGGCGGCATCCTTCTTCATTGTGCGCGCCCCGCTACCTGGGGCTTACGCAATCTGAAAATAGATCTCAGTCTGGGCTCAAGGAAACTTCGTATTTCTCTAATTCGACGAAGGGCGCCGCTTTCGCCCCAAAACGGCGTCCTTCGTCGTGGCGCGTGCCCCTCAACATCAAGGCACACGATTCGAGACGGTTACTTGTCGGCTCAGATATTTCCATCCGTCTATGAAATTTTGGGAAAAAGACGTCGCTCTCGCCCCCAAGGCGACGTCTTTTTCCACACGCATGCACTGGCCTCGCTTGAGGCAGCACGCGATCTGCAAAAAAGGTTTTCGGCCATGACTGAATTCTCGGTACTAAACGGCGGCAGCAGTGTAAGCACTGCGATAGCGAACTTTTACCAGGTTCAAAACATCCTGGGCCAGAAAGGGCTTGTACAAAATCGGGAAGTTTCGCTGTACACAGATGAGTTGCTCTTCGTCTGAAAATCCGCCCCCGGTCATCATAATTATCTGTGTCAAAGGCGCCTGCTCCTGAAATTCAATTGCCATCTTTAACCCGTCGTCGTCATCCAGCATGTAGTCGAGCAGCACGACACCAGGTGGGCGTTGATAGAAAGCGAGACGAGCCTGTGGTCCATTCTCAGCGATCAAAACCTCCCAGCCTTCCTCTCTTAACTCAGCCGCCAGAAAAAACAACAGGTCGTGGTTGTCGTCCACAATCAAAATCGCCGGCGGGGTACGCGCACGGATCGCGCCACCCCCGGAAGCTGTTATTGATAGGTTCTCGGCGCCGTTAGCGGCTGAAACAGTCACTTGTGCGCCCGGCAGAATATCGCCGCGGGCCACCATGGTTGCCAGCGGTTGCGTAAGTTGCCGGTGAATGGTTCGTTTCAGCTCGCGCGCACCGTATTCCGCACTCACTCCCTTGCGCAGCAGAAATTCTCTGCCGTCAGTAGTAATGTCCAGAGAAAAGTAGCGATCGCCCAGCCGCAGGTTCACATGCTCTTGAAGCACGCGTATATCGTGATCGAGAATCAATTCTATGGCACCGGCGTCAAGAGGGTTGTAAGTGACAACCGCATCGATGCGGTTAACAAATTCCGGCGAGAAGCGTTTTCTCACCGACCCTAAAGCAATGCTTTCGAGTCTGGCCGTGATACTGGCCGCTGATTTAGCCGTGGAGCTTTGAAACCCGATATTTGGGTTGATCTCTTTCATCATCTCGCGCGCGCCGAGGTTGCTGGTGAAAAAGATCAGGCTCTTTTCAAAATCAACGCAAGTGTTGTCACCGAGGCGCAAGATGCCTTTGTCGAGAATGCCCAGCAACAATTTGATTATGGAATGCGCGGCTTTTTCTATTTCGTCAAATAGTACAAGAGCCAAATCACACTCCGGGCTGGTTACCCCAGTCAACTGCTCCTGGGTGAGCAGTGGTGTCGTTTCACGATGACCGAGATAACCGGGAGGAGCCCCAACAAGTTTCGCCGTTTCGTGCTCCATCTGAAATTCGCCGCAATCAATCTTGAGCATTTTCTTTTCGTTGCCATGCAGCAATTCGGCAATCGCTTCCACAGTTTTTGTCTTGCCGGTGCCGGTTGGACCTAACAACAGAAAGATCCCGGCTGGCCTACCTGCCGGTGCCAGGCCGGATTGATACATGTAGACGTACGGAACGATAGCTTTGGTCGCGGCGGATTGGCCCACAACTTTCTGTGACAAGAGCGACACCAGATCAACTGGTTGTGCCGGCTGCAAGTGAGTCTTTGTTTGCAGAGTGGAGTTTTCCATCAATCTACCCATGCTTGAATGCACCCCAACTAATATCTCAGCGAAGAAAATCCGAAGAGCTCATTACAACATCGTCACGGCTCGTGAAATCGGGGGTTGGTGCAAGGACTTGTCTTCGGCGAAGAACGAATACAAATCAGTTTCAAAACTTCGGAGGTTCTCCCGCGGTGGAGAAAAGTTTTTTGCGGACGGCCGGGTTACTTGAGTCGCGCTGGGACGTTGGAGCGAGGGACAAATAAAGAGGTGATCCGCCACACAATGTATATTCATGTACGTTACCGTACAATCGGGAAGTTCCTGAGAACGTAGTCAGGTATTTGCTCGCATCGAACTACGCCACTCTTCCCGCAAAATGTTTTCCAGGTTTATTCATCAAGTCTTACCAATCCGATCCGCAACGCATAGCGGACCAGGCCCACCACATCGTGAATGTCCAGGCGCTCCATTAATTGAGCCCGATGCGTCTCCACGGTTTTCACACTAATGTTTAAGCGCTTGGCAATCTCTTTAGTCGCGAGGCCTTCCGCAACCATCTTCAAGACCTCACGCTGACGCGCCGTGAGTTCCGACAAAATCGCACGCGGATCTTTTAAGTACTTAAGGACAGCCTGTTGCGATAATTCCGACCCGAGATAGTTTTCGCCACGGGCCACCGACTTAATTGCTTTTTCGAGCTCGGCACTCGCCGCGTTTTTCGAAATATATCCGGCGGCTCCCGCCCGAAATGCTTGAATCGCGTATTCCTGGTTCTCTTGAAGAGTGAGCACAATTACGCGCACTTTGGGAAACTTCTCCACCATTTCTTGCAAGCTTTCGAATGCGGTTACCGACGGCAAAATCACGTCAAGCAGTAGGATGTCGGGATGGTAGTCTTTGATCAGTTGAAAACTCTGCGGGCCCTCCGCTGCCTCGGCCACAACCTGTACTTCCGGGATTTGCTCGATCAGCGCGCGAATACCCGCACGAACAAGGGCATGCTGAGCCTCTACCAACACTCGAATTGGTTTTGAAGCTTGAGCTTCCTTTACTCTTCCTGCCCCAGATGAACGATAAGGTTTCGGCATTTTCGGTGCGGGCCGTGAGCAATCAGGAAGGCTTGGCGCTGAGGTCGTCCTGATTGACGCTGCAAGAATCCTTGCACGGCAACAAACTAACCAATCGCCCTGAGATTTACAATCAGGAAAACCCTGAGATTCGAGGCTGACTGGTCCAGTTCGCAGATCGTTGTCGCTCCTTCCAACTAAAATTCTATCTTTCATCGTTGAGCATACAGACAGAGCGCGCCTGCGAATATCAGTGTTAGTTGGATTTTTATGTAGGAATTTTACCCACAGGCGCGTAAGGCTTGCCCTTAGACGCGACTGTTTCGACGAACGTAGGGACTAAATTTATTTGTGCGTGAGGCAAAAATCTAAAAAGTGAATGATATCTCTCTCAGTCCACTAGCTTATTCCGAATGGCGTAGTGGGTGAGTTCCGCGTTTGTCTTCATTCCCATTTTTTCCAGCAACCTCGCGCGATAGGTGCTAATCGTTTTGTCACTGAGCGAAAGCAATTCCGCAATCTCAGTCACAGTTTTTCCCGAAGCAATTAAACGCATCACCTCAAACTCCCTATCGGAGAGATCCTGGTGAGGCGGACGATCTGAGTCACGGCCCAGATCAAATACGAGCCGTTCGGCCAGAGCGGAAGTGATGTACCTTCCTCCGGTCGCGACTTTGTTGATTGCTTTCGCCAACTCTGTTCTCGAGCTGTCTTTTGTTATGTAGCCGGAGGCGCCCGCTTTGAAAGCACGACGGGCATATTGTTCTTCCGAGTGCATGCTGAGGATCAGCACCGGCAACCGCGGACGAAGCTCCTTGATCTCTTTGAGTACTTCCAGACCGCTCTGGTCTCCCAAGGAGAGATCGAGCACCACCAAATCCCAATCTTGTTGGCGCACGAGTTGAAGCGCTTCCAGCCTGGTATTGGCTTCACCGAAGGTAACGTCGCCGGGTTGGTCATCGAAGATTTTTTTCACACCATCCCGAACGACTTCATGATCGTCAATGATGAGGATTGTTTTCATGTGCTTAATATCCAAATACATATAAATGCTTATCGTGTACCGGGGATTGGTCGCCAACTAGTTCGTCATTTCAAAACCTTTGGCCTGAGCGGGGAGAGGCACTTGTACCAGAATTACGGTTCCTTGTTCCGAGACGCTATTAATATCTATCTCACCGCTTATGAGGTGAGCACGTTCGCGCATTCCCAGTATTCCCAATGATTGCTGTTCTGACTTCTCACTCTCGGTGATCCCTTTGCCGTTATCGCTCACCGACAGGGCAAAGTGGCCGTTCTCAATATTTATCTTAATTTGAACCCTGGTCGCTTGCGCGTGGCGAAGAACGTTGGTCAAGGCTTCCTGAAGGATGCGAAAGACCGCTGTTGCTTGCTCTTCGCTCAACTCCACTTTTTCCAGAAAACAATCGCAATCGCAAATGATCCCGGTGCGCTCCTGAAACTGCTGCGCCTGCCACTCGATTGCCGGCACCAGGCCAAGATCATCGAGAATGCTTGGCCGCAATTCTGACGCGATGCGGCGGATGGCGCTGATGGCCGTGTCAGCCAGCTTCATAGGCGCGTGTAATTTTCCACGCAGCACCGCGAGTTTTGGTTGATCGCTGGAAGCGGACATCATTTTGTCCATTTCCTCCAGATCCCACTTTAGGCTGGTAAGCGCCGAACCGAGTTCATCGTGAATCTCACGCGCGATTCGAGTGCCTTCCTGTTCTCTGGCCGACTGCAGCCGCGCAGAGAGAGCTCGCAACTGCTCGCTGTAAGCTTTGAGTTTTTCTTCGGCCGCTTTGCGCTCGCTAATATCGCGGACAGCGCCCTGCACGGCGACGGGTACCCCACTTTCAGAAATAAGGTGGCTGCTAACTTCGACGGCCACGCTGCGGCCGTCCCTGGTTAGCACTTCAGACTCGTAGGTTGTTTCGCCCTCGTCAGCGAGTTTGCGCACTATGTGTTCGCTAATCACCTCAATCTGGTCCGCGGGAATAAAGTTAACAAAGTGTTTTCCCAGAATCTCGGCCCTGGTATAGCCGGTCAACTTTTCGGCGGCACGGTTCACAGAGGTAAACCTGCCGCCGAGATCGTGGACGTAGGTCGCATCCTTGGCGTTTTCAAACAACTCCCGATAGCGCTCTTCACTCTCACGCAGTTCCGTCGACGCCTCGATCTTCTTGACGTATGTCCGGTAGCTAAAATAGATGATAGCAATGATCGGGCTGATGATAAGCGCAGCCGAGATACCGATCGCGCCAACGACATCGACGGTGATACTCGCAACTGACGCGCCTGCGAAATAAGTAATGGAAGTCCAAAGATAGTGCCGGCGCCAGGTGAGCCAGACGGGTTGATCGTCCTTGAGGGCCGTGTACAACGCGGCCAGACCAGAGTTGGCGATGTACTGGACCAGCGCCATGATGAAGGTCGCTGCAAGGTATCTGGCCGGATCGTCGTAACGAGGCAGCGCCTCAATAGGACCAAGCAGCGATCGTAGTACCCAGGCTGTAAGGAAAGTTGAACAGGCCATCTGGGCAGCGTTGAAGAGGAACACTCTCAACTTCTTACTCACGCGGTACGACAACCCGAAGCCTTCAGCGGCTGCCAGCAACGTGGCGGCTTCACCGCCGTAAAGCAACATTGCGAAAAAGATCAGCGTATCGCCAACGGTGACCTGCGCACTCACCCGCGGAAGCTTCACGCCCAGGCGCGAACAAAAGCCAACCGTGGTGACAGCTAATATGAGAAAGCGCCAATCGAATTGCGCAAGTGATAGACGTTGGATAGAGAAGAGAACTACTGCCAGACCGGCAGCAATTACAGTGTAAAGAAAACACTTAAATAGATTTTGCTTGCTCACTAACATTGCGAAGAGATCCCTCGAGCCGCGTACACCCAGTTTAATTATCAACTGCTGTATCTAAGACAACTTGAGATGAGGCGGTGGGATCCCCGTTAGTCTGGGCAGATTGCGCCCGTAGAAGCACATCGTTTGCGATAAAGCCATCGGTAACTGTTGTAAGGTCGCTAATGATGATGCCATCGGTAATGATCACTCCATCACAGATAATCACTCCGTCACTGACGATACTGCCCATCGCTAAAAAGACCGAGCCGTTACCCATTACATTCCCATCGCTTAGCATGACGTTGTCGCTGACAAAGACTCCGTCAGTGATAATCACGCCGTCGCTGACAGTGACCCCATCAGTGATGATCACTCCGTCGCTGATAATGATTCCCTCGCTCAGGATCACGCAGCCGCTGATAATGACGTTATCGCTCATCAATACGCCAATAGGATAGATCGGCTGGTAGGTCATAATAAGCGGCGCGCCCGTAGCGAAATGTTGGCCCAGGATTAGTCCCTGGGACCAGGTAAAAGTCGATCCCGCAATAGTTGTTTGGGGCTGGGGTAGTGCAGTGGCCAATAAGGGCGCGCCCAGCGGTTTGGTTGTTCCCAGGTTTGTGCGAACTGCTTGAGCGAGGCGCATAGCGCCCTCGAGGTTAAGTTCACCTGCGCCCTGCTCCAACATGTTAAAGCCGGCCAGCGGCTGTGCCGAATACATGAGAATTGCCTTCACCATGTTCGGCGTCAAAGTTGGATTTGCCTGAAGCAACAACGCCGCGCCGCCGCTCACAACCGAAGCTGACATTGAGCTACCGCTGAGAATCATCTGCTTGCGCGGAACTGAGGAAGTAACGCCGGCATCCAGTTGCAGGTTCTGAGTTACCAAAAGATTATTTATCGCCTCGGCTCCGATTAGCTTGTTGCCGGGCGCCACGATATCCGGCTTGATCAAATGATCGTAATGTTTGGATCCAGTGCTGTCGGTCCATGAACTGCGCGTTGGACCACGCGAACTGTAGCTGGTAACGCCATCGTCGTTGCGCGCTTCCGTGCCGAACGTGTTCGCGGCGCCGACTGTGATTACTGACGGTTCATTTCCCGGGCAATGAATCTGTCCATAAACTTTCAGGCCCGCGCTGTCTTTGCCGTTGTTTCCCGCCGCAGCCACTACGACGATCCCGACGTTAACCAGGCGACGCGCGGCGAGGCATATCGGGTCATTTTTGTAAGAGTCGATTGCCGCGGTGCCAAGACTAATATTGACGACGCGGATGTTGTAAGTCGCTCGATTGGACATGACCCAATCAAGGGCACTCAGGACCGCCGACACCGTACCAGTGCCTCGGGAATTCAATACTCGCAGGTTGATGATGTTCGCGTTCGGCGCAATACCGAGGTAGGCGCGGTTTGAAACGCGGCCATTGCCCGCCGCCATCGACGCCACGTGTGTGCCGTGACCGTAGAAGTCAGTCGTGCGGTTCTCACCAGTAAAGTCCTGGCTGACTACGACTCGTGTCTTACTGCTCTTATCGAGAAAGTTAGTATGGGCGCTGTAAATTCCCGAATCGAGAAAGGCGATGCCTATGCCGGAGCCGTCCAAGCCGTCGACAGTAATTCCGTTTGTGGTGCGCACCGCATCGGCTCCCGTCGTTTCTGAAAGATGACCGAGGGAAGCTGTTTGCCTGTCGGACGAGATGAAAAATACTTCGTCAAAGGCGGCTACAGATTGCAAAATGCCCGCAGGTATTTCCAGACTCTGGGCGTTAAGGTTCTTGAAGTTGGCTTTGGTATGGACGCCTGTCTGATTAAGCAGCACTTTCAATGCGCCGCTCATCGGTGCTTTAAGCTGCAGAATTACTTTCAGAGCATCTTGTGTTTGTGAGCCTGCGACTTGTGCAACTAGATCTGCTGAAACCTTGTTTGCCTTATTCAAGTTTCCGACAGACTGAGCGTTGGTCCGTCTGGTGATCAAAATGCCGGTGAAGAAAAACAGCGCGAGTGAAACGTACAGCAACCATACTACTGTTCGGGCTTTGTTCACCTGTTTCATTCGGTTCCTGGTTTACGGCTCTTTGGGCGATCGCGGCGGACTTTGATAGGAATTGTTAGTTGATCGCGAAAGCATTGATTCGAATGCAATACTGCCGCGCTTTCGAAGTTCGCGAATTAGACAAGATCGACTGTTATTCAGGAGTCGCGCTATTGGGTTTGACGTGGCCTCCCACCTGTCGGCAGTGACATTTACCGGCGCATAATTGCAGCAAGTTCCTAGTCAAACAATCAGGGATTCCCCGAGACGGCCAAGCTGTTCAGATTGATACTCATGGCAAGCGCAGATCGGTTTTTAAGGATATTAAACGGTATCCTTGAACCATATGGGGCTAAACCTGATAATTGTGTAAGACCATTCCCCCATAAACTTGTCAGGCTTTCCCCTACATTCGCTACCTGGTCATTTTGCGAACTATCTCGCGGCTGGCAACCGGCACGCGCAGCGTAACGACGGTGCCCCGGCCCTCGGCGCGTGTAATACTGACTTCGCCGCCAATAAGATGGGCGCGTTCTCGCATTCCCAGCAGACCCAATGACTGCTGTTCTGATTTCTCACTGTCGCTAATTCCTCGACCATTATCTTTAACTGACAGGACGAAAAATCCGTCGTCTGCCTTCAACTTGATATCTACCCGGGTCGCTCGCGCGTGCCGGAGAACGTTGGTCAACGCCTCCTGAAAGATGCGGAAGACCGCCGTTGATTGCTCTGGACTCAACTGGATGTTTTCCAGGTCAGCGTCGCAATCGCAGTCGCACATGATTCCTGTGCGCGTCTGAAATTGCTGCGCCTGCCACTCGATTGCCGGCGCCAAGCCGAGATCGTCGAGCACGCTTGGGCGCAATTCCGAGGCGATCCTGCGCAGAGTACTGACGGACATATCAGTCAGCTTCGTGAGAGCAGACAACTTTTTTCGGACACCTGCTAGTTGCGGCTGATGGACTGGGCTGGACAAGGTCTTTTGAATTTCCTCCAAATCCCATTTCAAAGTGGTTAGCATCGAGCCAAGTTCATCGTGAATCTCACGAGCGATGCGAATGCTTTCTTCCTCTCTTGCAGAACTGAGTTTGGCCGACAGCGCGCGCAACTGATCGCTGGTTGCCTGGAGTTTCTCCTCGGCTGCTTTTCGTTCAGTGATGTCCCATGCAGTTCCTTCGTAGTATGCGATCGCGCCGTGTTCATCTTGCACTGCGCGTGCGTTGACTGAGATCCAAAGCGTAGTGCCATCTTTACGAAAGACCTCGTGCTCAAACGCGCGCACTGCACCCTGTTCCTCGAGTTGACGCTTGAACTCGTCACGGCGGGTTGGATCGACGTAAACTTGAAGCGAAATATCCTGGCGGCTGTTAATCAACTCTTCCGGAGAAGAAAATCCATACATGCGGGCCAAAGTCGGGTTAGCTTCAATGTATCTGCCATCCGGAGTTGATTGAAAAATTCCTTCGCCTGCATTTGCGAAAATTTCACGGTATTTCTGTTCGGCTTCGCGCAAGGCGCCTTCCACCCGTTTGCGTTCGACGGCAGCGGCGAATATTTCGCCGACCAGGCGCAAGCGCGCTACCATCGCATCCGGCCATTCGTGGTACGTCAGTATTGACGTGAACGAAATTGCACAAATGACCGAGCCGCCCATGAGTACGGGGATGCTCAGTCCGGACTTAACTCCGAGCCTGGCCGCGTACTCCTTTTCATTCACAGCCTCCGCAGGCACATCATCAGGGATACGCGACCAATTAACTGTAACTCCTCGACGCAACTGGTCCGTGATCCAGGGAAACGGATCTTTCAATCCGATTGGCGGCGGGGGTAAGGGCTCGATTCCGGGAACTGTGTATGAGTGACTCCGGTAAAGCGTCGTCCAATCGTCACCGAACTGGAGGAAGGAAGCCCGATCCACACCGAGAAACTCCACGAGACTTTGCAGCCCCGTATCGATCTTATGCTGAACCTCATTGGGTGACAGGCCAGCAAACCTGGCTGACAGTTCGGTCACCAAGGTTTCGAAACGCAAGCGTTCCTCGACTGCCTCCTTGGCTTGCTTGTGTTCTGTGATGTCTCGAGAAATTCCGAGAACGTTCACTACCGAGCCATTGAGGTCAAGTTCTGGAAACAAACGAACGCTGAAGTATCTCCGGCCCGTAGGTAGTGGCCAGGCCAGTTCATACTCGTAGGATTGACCGGAGTCGAACACGGTCGCGATTCGTTGGCGCAGCCGAGTTACTTCTTCCTCTGTAACATTCAGCCCAACATCTTCGATCACTGAGCCAATAGATTTGCCAATCAAAGCTTCTCTGGGCAGACCGTAGGCCTTGGCTACGGCGGGATTGACGTAGGCGCGCCGGAATTTTTTGTCATATCTGATGATCTGATCGGGCGCGTTTTCGACGATGGTCCGGAATTCCTGTTCCTTAGCGTGGAGCAAAGCCTCGGCGTGGTTGCGCTCCGCGTTCTCTGTCTGCAACGCGACGTTGGTTCGCTTGAGTTGCTGGACTGTTTCAACCAGAACAGCGCGCGCGCGCCTCAATGACTCTGTTTTGCTCCGCTGCGTAGCGCTCAAGCAGCCGACGAAAACGGCTGACAACGCAAACCCCAGGAGGCGCGGTATCTCATTGATCCCCACAGTCAATGAATTGATCGGAGGCACGAAGAAATAATCGAAAGCCAGGACTGAAAGCGCAATCGAGAGTAAGCCCGGTCTCATTCCACCAAACCAGGCAGTAAGCATGATGGCGCAAAGAAACAGCGACACGTGAGAAGGAGACAGCAGAGTAAGCTCCATCTCCCGCAGGATGATTACCGCCGCGATAACGGACACGACAGCAACCCCGTATCTCCAAATCGCAGGCCGCTCGGCCGTTCGTTCTGTGACTCCGTTCAGCTGTCCATGGAGTCTTTTTATCTCGGCCTTGGCTTGTATCAGCTCCGGAGTTTGAATGACTTGCCATTCACCGTGCCGTAGTGCTGTCGTAAACTGGTGGGCCTGTAGAACGTCGAAGAGCTCGCCAGCTCCGCTCTTCGCTAACGGATAGGTGCACAAAACGTTCATGCGTTCAGCGGAAACCCAATCGTCAACCTGCCTTTCGTAGTGGCAAAAATCTTTCCAATCTTTCTCAGCCAGCCAGAACGTATCCGCCGCAGCTCGCATTCCGTCGTATCCTCGCGCCAATGCTTGTTTGAGTTTTGTGTCCCACGCGCTCCTTACTCTCGCTAAATTGAGCACGTTCTTTTCGAAGTACCACTCACGCCCGTCGAGGATTTCAATGTTTTCAGCCTCAAGGTGCCGATCAAGATCGGGAACAACTTGTGCGAGTGCTTCTTTGGCCTCGACCACTGTAATTAGCTCCGCGTCTGAAACCACCCACAGGCAGTATTCATTGTTTTCTAACCCGGTCTTGAAATATGGAATGAGAGTTTCCAGCAAATCCTGTTTTGTGTCGTAGAAATGGCAGACGTGCGTACCCCATGGCACCTTGCCGATGACATTGATGCCGGTCTCTCGTAACTCCCTTGCTATGGCATTCACCTTCAGAGATTCCTCGGTTTGCCCCAACGCATATTGGAAGCGGTGCAAAAAATCTTCATACGGATCATCGTGTCATTCTGGAACTATCTCGCGGCCGGGAATCGGCACGCGCAGGTTAACGACGGTGCCCTGGCCTTCGGCGCTTGTAATCGTAACTTCTCCACCGATGAGATGGGCGCGCTCTCGCATCCCCAGCAGACCCAATGACTGCTGTCCTGATTTCTCACTCTGCGTAATTCCTTTTCCGTTATCGTTGACCGACAAAACGAAAAATCCCTCGTCTTTCGTTATTTTGATATCAACTCGGGTCGCTCGCGCGTGACGCAGGACGTTGGTCAAAGCTTCCTGGAAAATTCGAAAGACTGCCGTTGATTGTTCTGCGCTCAATACCACGTTTTCCTGACAGTGCTCGCAAACGCAAACAATTCCTGTGCGCGCTTGAAACTGTTGTGCCTGCCATTCAATGGCCGCGGCCAAACCGAGATCGTCCAGCACGCTGGGCCGCAATTCGGAAGCAATCCTGCGCAGAGTGCTAACGGACATATCGGTCAGCTCCGACAGAGCCGACAACTTTTCCCGCACCGCCTCTGGTTGCGACTGGCCTGATGGCGTGGAAAGCATTTTGTTGATTTCCTCGAGATCCCATTTTAGCCCGGTAAGCATTGAGCCGAGTTCATCGTGAATCTCACGAGCAATGCGTGTGCCTTCTTCTTCTCTCGCCGATTGCAGTCGCGCGGAGAGGGCGCGCAATTGCTGGCTTCTTATGTTTAAGTCCGCTTCCGCCTGCTTGCGCTCGGCGATCTCTTTTCTTAGCTCCTTATTCGCCACGCGAAGTTCGCTGGTTCGTTCAACGACTCGCTGCTCCAACTCTTCGTTCAGTCTTTTGACCTCCTGCTTGGCTTGTATTAACTCAGGCGTCTCAAAAACCTCCCAGCGCCCCTGCCGTCTTGCTATTGCAAATTGATGGGTGCGCACCACGTCAAAAATCTCATCAGCTCCGATCGACGCGAGCGGGTAAGTGCACGACGCGATTGTGCGTTCGTGGGGGAATAATTTGTCGAGTTCCGCTTCGAACTTGTGGAGCTCTTTCGGTCCCGCATCGTGTAGCCAGGCCGGACTGCCGTTCACTCTCATTCCCGCATGGCCCCTGGCCAATGCTTCATTAAGTTTTTTCTTGAATCGATCGGCGACTTTGTATGGGTCAAAAGTCTTGCCGCTGAGAAACCAGTCTTCGTGGCCGACAACTTCTATACTTTTCTCGGCCACATACCGGTCAAGATCGGGGACAACATTTCGCAGTTCGCTAATTGCTTCCTCCATCGTCAACAGCTCGGAATTCGAAATCACCCAGAGGCAAAACTCCTTGTTTTCCAGTCCCGTCTTGAAGTAGGGAATCAAAATGTCGAGCAGGTCTTGTTTCGTCTCGTAGAAATAGCAGAAGTGTGCACCCCAGGGCAGATCGCCCACGACCTTGATCCCGGTCTTCCGCAGTTCACTTGCCATGGTAGTCATCTCCAATTCTTGTGTGCGTGTTCATCGGGTCGAGGGGGCTGAGGCTCAAAAATATTCGGCTGACAGAGTTATAAAACGCCTGGCTCCTTACGAACTCTTCGCTCACTAGCTCTGGACGAAAGGGTGGTAGCGAATTAAGCAGATGACGGAAAAGAAAGAACAGATTGAACAGGGGGTTTAGAGCTGAGGTTGTCTGGCCCACAGGCGTGAACGAACCGACAACTGTCAGCCGTGGAGCTGATGGGATTGATCGAAGGGCGCTGAGGAAATGCCCCATATAAGCTCGCCTTCCACTCCTGCCGCAAGTGCAGACATGGACAAGCACAGTCTTGGTGGCCGCGAGGGCTATTTTAAGAGTTCGAAAGACGATGCGGCATGGGCAGGAGCTGGGCGACCGCCTCCCTTTCAAACTCTTCAGGAAAATTGAACCTGACGGACGCGATTCTAGTTTTATCGCCTTGCAGTTTGCAATCTAAATCTTGGCAGCTGCTACGCGGCGCGATAGTAGTTGGCAGTAAGGAAACGCTTCGATACATTTTGGTCCCGGCCGGACCAACAAATTTCTCAACACCATGCCTCGATGACGAGCGGCGCGAAGTTTTCTTTCAAAGACTCGTCAGCGGAACAGGCATTGCCGATACGCCTGAATGGACCACTCGAGTGCCACATTCGAGTCGACGTGTGGCACTACGCTCGGGCTTTTTGCGCGGAGTGGGGCACTCGTCCGCATTCGTTGGCTGTACACGCCGCAAGTTTTCACACGCCCTAAGTTTTCATGACAAGCAAACTACGCTTTGATTACGTAGATCTTCGCCTCTTCAAATTGTATGCATTGGCCGCCGGCCATTCGGCAATCATGGCGGCCGGCTTCGTATTATTAGGACCGATGTTTGATGCAAGCGTGCTGAAGAGTCTTTGGTCCGGCAAGGCGAGAATGAAGTCTGCTCTCAAGTGGAGACGAAGCTATTAATGAGAAATAAGATTTTTATTACCGCTGGATTAATCTTGCTCACACTTACGGCGGTCTGGCATTTCGCGCTGGTTCCGCGCTGGACGCAGCGCATTCCCGCAGGCTGGAGTTGGAAGACGGACTATATAGGCTTTCAAACTTATCTCGATCCTAAGACTGGACAGATACCAGAGAAAGATGTCTCAACCACTTACAGTCAATCCATTAAAATTGTACCCCACTCAGAGCACCCCGGCTTGGTGGAACTTGACAGCAACTACTCAATAAATGACATCACCAGCGGGCAGGTAACGTGGGAGTATGAATATTTTGCCGCGGTTAATCCTCAAAACGGTGAACATCTCAAGCCAGAGTACCGCGGCGATTATTTTGTGTTTCCGCACAATGTTGAAAAGAAAACTTACCGGCTGCGGTTTTCTTATCTCAAAGGTGTTCCCGTCTCCTTTCAAAAGGAAGTTGACGTCGAAGGTCTCAAGACTTATCTCTTCGCGTATCGCGGGCGCGGCGAATACACCGAGTCTTACGCGGGAACAGAGAAGTATCAGGGAATAAGAGTAAAACCGGGACAGGAAATCAAATGCGGCGACGATCAATATTTCTTTAAGATTTGGGTTGAGCCGTTGACCGGAGCGACCATCAAAATCGAAGAAGGCTGCCACTCTGGTGATTATGTTTACGACATTGCCACTGGCGCTCAGCATGAGCCGGTTTCCCGTTGGGATGGAGTCACTGCCGGTGATGATGTCGTCAGTCAGGTGAAACTTGCCAGTCGAGAACGTGCCCGACTGCTATGGATTGATCGTTACCTGCCGTCAATGTTTTTACTTGCGGGAATTTTGTGTTTCGGATGTGCCTGGCTCCCACTGAATTTTCCAAAACTAAAAATGCCGAAGCTGCGATCTTCGCTCGCAGCGAAGTGGATAATCCTTCAAGTTGTCGGGCTGGGGATCGTTTTGTGTATCGCCGGTTTCTATCAATATCGAACTATGCGCGAAACGGCGCACAGAAATATTAAGGATTCGGGGTATGCCGTTAGCCAGGCGATTAAAGAAATGCTGGCTGAAAACCCGGCGTTATTCAACTCTCAGACCCTCCAATCCGGAATGCTCCGATTGACGGGGAAGATTGCCAATATCAATCGCGTTATCCTGACCGACAGTTCGCGCCGGGCGATCGTAAACATAGACAGCGATACGAATTCGGGAAAGGTGCCCGTCGATAGCAACAGTCTGGACGAATTGTTTCAGGAGGGTGGCGATAGAAGCTCCACCTATACAACCAGCGAAGGCAACTTCCTGCGGTCGTGTTACGCGATTGAAGGACGCTATGACGCCACACGCAAGAGCAACATCACCGGCGTGTTGACGATGGACTTCGCTCTTTCGAACGTGGAAAAAAACGTCGACGCCGCTTTCTTTCGAACAATGCAGCTTCTGGCTGGCTTTCTCTTTCTGTTTTGGCTTCTTCAGTATGTTTTCGTGCGGCGCGGTTTCCTGCGTTGGTTGCGGCTTTTAACGTCGGCCGCCGAGCGCTTTGGTCAAGGGGATTTCTCCGCGCGCGCCCATATCACCTCAAAAGACGAGCTTGGCCAATTGGCACGCGTTTTCAACCGTATGGCCACGGAGGTCGAGCAGTCCGATGGGGCTTTGAAGATTGAAATCGGCGAGCGCAAACACATTGAAGCTGCCTTGCGAGAAGGCGAGCAGAAATATCGCGATCTATTCGAGAACGCCAATGACATTATCTACACCCACGACCTCCAGGGTAATTACACTTCAGTTAACAAGACCGCCGAAAAGATTGTGGGCTATACCAGTGCCGAAGCTCTAACAATGAACGTAGCCCAAATTATCGCCCCGAAATATCTCGAGGAAGCCACACGACGACTGGCGGAAAAATCAACGCAACTGTCAGCGTCGGTTTATGAATTGGGGATCATTGCCAAGGATGGTCATGAAGTAATTCTCGAAGTGAATTCACGACTCATGCTCGAAGATGGTAAACCAACCGGAGTGCAGGGCATGGCCCGCGACGTTACCGAGCGCATTAGAGTCGAAGAGGAACTGCGGAAAAGTCGTGAGCAATATGAACTGGCCGTGGCCGGCTCTAACGATGGGCTGTGGGACTGGCACATGCTGACCAATGAGGTCTATTTTTCCCCCCGCTGGAAGAGCATGCTCGGTTACGAGGATGATGAATTTCAGAATTGTTTCGCGTCGTGGGAATCCGTTATACACCCTGATGACCGTGCGCACGCCTTCGCCACGATTGACGACTACGTCGAAGGCCGCACCTCTCAGTACTCACTAGTGCACCGTCTGCGCCACAGAGATGGAACTTACCGGTGGATTCTGGCGCGCGCGGCGCTATTACGTAACGCCGACAAAGTCGCCTACCGCATGTCGGGTTCACACACTGACATCACTGAAAGCAAGGCTGCGGAAACAGCGTTACAGATAGCTCGAGACGCGGCATTGGAATCGGCGCGGCTTAAGTCTGAATTCCTGGCCAACATGAGCCACGAGATTCGCACGCCGATGAATGGCGTAATCGGCATGGCCGGACTCTTGCTCGATACGAAACTTGATGCGGATCAGCGTGACTTTGCGGAAACAATTCGCTCCAGCGGGGACGCGCTCTTGACCATCATCAATGACATTCTAGACTTCTCAAAGATTGAAGCCGGGAAGCTTCAATTCGACGTGCTCGATTTCGATCTGCGTAACACAGTCGAGGGCACCGTTGAATCATTGGCCGAGCGCGCCCGCGAGAAAAAGATCGAGTTCGCGTCGTTTGTTCGCAGCGATGTCCCGACTGCTTTGCGGGGCGATCCGGGCAGGCTCAGGCAAATCCTCACGAACCTTATTGGCAACGCTCTGAAGTTCACGGAACGAGGCGAAGTGATAGTGGCGGCGGAAAAGGAATTTGAAAGTCCGAACTCCGTTATGATCCGCTTTTCAGTGACCGATACCGGGATCGGAATCAGCGAAGAAAGTCAGCGGAAATTATTCCAGGCCTTCACTCAAGCTGATGGCTCAACGACGCGCAAGTACGGCGGAACTGGACTTGGCTTATCAATCTCGAAACAACTCGTCGAACTAATGGCCGGGCAGATTGGCGTGACGAGCGTTCCGGGGAAAGGGTCGACCTTCTGGTTTACAGCGAGTTTCGATAAGCAAAGCCGGCAGACGATTAAGGCACTGCCGCGGGTTGAAAGCCTTGAAAATCTTCGGGTGCTGATCGTTGATGATAACTCCACCAATCGTGACATCCTGTCGCACCAAATAAACTCCTGGGGCATGGTCCATGCTGAAGCAGATTCAGGAGCTCGTGCCCTGCAATTACTGAAGACTGCCGCGGCCGAAGGACTTGCTTATGACCTCGCTATTCTGGATTTGCTGATGCCGGGCCTTGACGGTTTCGAGCTCGCAGCGGCCATCAGGTCTGATCATGAAATTCCCCCATTGCGGCTGGTTCTCCTGACTTCTGCCGGAGAGCGTGGCGACGGCGCGCGCTCCCGCGACCACGGCATCGCTGCCTATCTCAGCAAACCAGTGCGCCAATCGCAGTTGTTCGATTGCCTGGTATCGGTCATGAACATATCCGCAGAAGAGAAGATCGTTAAGCGTACTTCATCCCGGGTGGTGACCAAACATACTTTGAAAGAGAGAAACGGCCTGTCCCACAAACTTATCCTTCTGGCGGAAGACAACATCGTGAATCAGAAGGTTGCTACCCGACAGTTACAAAAGCTTGGCTATCGCGCTGACGTCGTGGCTAACGGTAAAGAAGCTGTCGAGGCATTAAGCCGCATTCCTTACGATCTGGTTTTCATGGATTGCCAAATGCCGGAAATGGATGGTTACGAAGCATCCGCGGAAATCCGCCGTCTTGAAGGGCGCGGCCGTCATACGCCCATCGTGGCGATGACAGCAAACGCCCTGCAGGGTGATCGTGAAATTTGCCTTGCCGCCGGGATGGACGATTACGTCACCAAGCCCGTAAAGGTGGAAGAGCTGCTGAGGGTGCTTAATCTCTTTTTGGTTTCAGCCGGCGGCGACAAAGTTAGTGCCGGGAACTCGGTGTCTGATGTTCCTCCGGTTGATGTTGCGCGCATGCATGAAGCGATGGGCGACGAACCGGAAGAGTTTGCCGAGTTGGTCGAAGTCTATCTCAGTCAGATGTCGGACAATTTCGATAAGCTGGAAACTGCTGTACTGGCAAAAGATGATCGTCAGGTGGAACTGATTGCACACAACTGTTGGGGCACCAGCGCAAACTGCGGCATGAACGCCGTCGTGGCCACACTCCGTGAACTGGAAACTGCCGGCAGGGAACACCGGCTCGATGGCGCCGCGCAACTCTTTGCAGAAACCAAACTTAATTTTGAGCGCGTTCGTGAGTTCCTCAAAAACCACGTTTTGCAACCCGCCTAAAGGAGAATTCATGAAAAGAATTGTCGTTCCACCGTCGCAGCGTCCGCGGAGCGAGACGAAGCATTACGGGCCGGCGGTTTGAAGTATCTAAACACGCCGGAAGAACTTCTGGACGTAGCAACAATTTCATCGAGCCTCATCGCGAACCATCAAGCCGAAATCGCAGCCACAAACAGGCAAGGCGCAAATTTGACCGATAGGAATAGCGCCCCAATCGCGGGGCAAGATGCATTGGCACACTGACCCTATCATCGCGGCCCAGGCCCGGGCACTCAGATTGATTTTCGAAGAGAAAGGCCGAAATCCCTCGCGATATTGAGGCTTATCGCCCGCCTTCAACCGCCATCGCCTGCGGTACGAACCTTGCGATTGCATAATGCGGGAAAGTCTTTGATCGTCCTTTCGCTGTAATTGACCCGCCCTTAACACCACCAAGTTTCATGACGAACATCACCCACGTGACGCAGCAAGAGTCTGACCAGCGCGGATTCACGTTGGTGCAATTACTTATAATCCTGGCAATCGTGTCGGTCGTTTCCGCTTTTGCAGTAATGGGAATTACAAAAGCGCGCGCAGCGATTCGGTTACAAACTTCCGTGCGGCAATTCGCTACCTACGTTGAAAGAACGAGGAGCGATGCGTTGCGACGTCATGGGATCGCACAGGTGCAACTGCTGACTACGACAACTTACAGCGTGACAATGGATTTTGATGACGCGGGCACGGCAACGACAAAAAACTTCTCGCTGGAGAACGGCGTGATATTCACGGCCGCGCTCCAGACGATTTCTTTTGACTGGCGCGGCCGTACTCTCAACGAAGTGTCGGTAGGATTCAGTAACGGTAGCGGGACCAGCAACGTAAACATTACCGGCTCAGGCGACGTGACCATTGATGCCGAGATCTTTCACGATGCATCAGTTCCGAACTTGAGCTTAAGCGCAGTCCCGTCGAACTTGATTCCAGATCCGTCGTCGGGGGTTACAAGTTCTCCCACTCCCACGCCAACGCCAGTGCCAACCCCGTCTGCAACCCCAACTCCCAATCCAAGTCCCACCGCCACTCCCATTTCAACAGCGACCCCAACCCCCACAGCAACACCGACCCCCACGCCCACGCCGACTCAAACACCAGCGCCAACCGCGACGCCAACGCCGGTACCCTGTTCAATAGTTGCCGGCGCCAACACCTTGACGATTATCAGCAATGGCTCCAGCAGCGTAGGCATTCATCTCAACAACTTCGCTGGCAGCGGCACGATCAGCGCTTCCTCAAGCAGCAGCGGTCAAATCCAGGTTGCGCCTGGCTCGCAGACCGTTAACGGTAGCAGCACCGCTATTTTCAGCATCACCGTTAAAAAACAGAGTGGCAGCGTAAGCTTTTCATCGGCTTGCGGCACGCAAGTGGTAATCGTGACAGTCAACTAACCGCCGGCAAGTATTGATAAGCGATGAGAACGAACGGCAACAAAATAATGAGGCGCGCGGGCAAGTACTTCAAAGCTAGAGGTGTTTCCGCGAAAGGCTTCACGTTAATTGAAACAGTTATTGCCATGCTGGTGATGACAGTTGTTGGTTTGGGTGTGGCATCTGCTTTCTTCTACGCGGCGAGCAACACGGGAAACGCGGCCGATCGCGAAATGGCGATCGCGGTAGCGCAACAGCGCCTGGAACAATTGCGCAGCGTCGCCTTCACTGATGCCACTCTCAACGAAACCTCTGCGTCAGGCGTGGCCACCATCGTGACTCGCGCCGGACGCACCTATTCGATCACGACCATAATCACTGACGCCAACGTTATTTCCGGTAAAGCAACTTTAAAGACCCTAACGATCAAGGTTGTGCCCCAGGCTTCGAGTCAATCATGGACCACCTTGACCAGTTCGTTGTTTGGTTCAGTTACCCTGGTGACAAAACGCTCGTCCCAGATATTGGGACCGAACCGCGCTCTTTGATGAAATGATGAAAACAAAACGATCTCAAATCAAAGCTGGACAAGCCCGAGGGTTCTCGCTAATCGAGCTAATGGTCGCCATGACGCTGACGCTGGTGATTACCGGGGTTGCTGCCACGCTGCTGGCCCGCACGATGAATCTGCGCACCAGGACTAACGCAAACGCCGATGCGCTCGCCGACGCGCAACGCGCGCTCAATATCATGTCCCGCGAGATTGCCAACGCCGGCTTTAATTTGAGCGAGAACGGCATCGTGGCGGGCGATTCAATCACCGACAGTCGTGGGAACAGCACGCTGAGGATTCGCGCGAACCTTAACAAGTTTCACCTGGGAGCTTCCACGAACGCGCAAGCAGGAATCGGCACAGCGGTCGAAGATGCAGGCGAGGACGTTAAGTTTTTACTCTACGCGGAAGACAACACGAATCTGCTTGCGCGCTTTGACGCGTATGCAGTTGCGGGCGGCAAATCGACAGTGCTCGCGAACCGGCTCGACAGTTTGCACGTTCATTACTATTCGCAAAAAGTGACTTATGGCACCTCGGGGTGCGACATCACCATCGCTTCTTCATCTGAAGTTAATCCGCAGGCCGCGACTTATGTGGTGCTTGCGGTGTGCGTGCACCTCGACGCAGTGGGCAAACTGAACGGTCCCGGATATCAGCCGCCGACCAGCGTCCTGTTGGTTTCGGACGTTGCCCTGCGCAATTCGAATCTACCTCTTTACTGACGGAATGATTAGTCGCGATGAATACTAGAACTCAAAGCAACCAACCAAATGGAAGTCGCCAAGCCGAGCGCGGCGCGGCGCTGCTTACGGTCCTCATGATTTCGACCTTGCTGTTCGCGACCAGCGGCGCGCTGATCCTGACGACGGCACTCTCAACGCGAATGGCAGTCGATTCCACTTCGGAGTTGCAGGCCTATTACAGCGCCGAGGCTGGATTGGAAATCAGTCTTAGTGTCCTGCGCGGACAAATTGAGCCAAATGCCGCGCTGCCTGCGGGATCGAAAATTAGCTTTAGACAGGCGGTCACACCCGCGTCCTCAAATTTGCCGAGTGACAATACAGGTCTTGCTCGTCTTTCCGGTTGGTTGAACTACAACTACACACCGGCCGGGGCGAGCAACCCCGATCGAGTCGCGCTGACTTCGAGTTATGTTCCGATCAACGGCATGGCTTACAGCGTATTGGTGAGTGACCCGGATCAAACTCTCGTCGCATCCGGCGAGCCGACTCGTTTGCTGGTGCAGGTCACCGGCTATGGTCCAAAAGGCGCATTGAAGCAAATGGAGTTGATCGTCAACCGCAGTAATTTTGATTACGACCCTGTGGCTACCATCTTAATGCGCAGCGCTGACGATGGAACGCCGATAACTTTTACGACCGGTGACAGCGCCGCGAAAGATTATTCGGGACACGATCACTTCTCCACCGGAATAGTGTTGCCGACGTTTGCGGCAACGTTAGCCGCAGACATGACGATTGAAATAAATGCCAACAACAAGGATACGGTCGCCGATCCGGTCGCTGCCACCGTTCCCAATTCTTCATTGCCATCCTGGTTGCGGTCGGCTAACCAGGCGCGCGCCTTTCTGGCGGATCAGAAACTGAACGCCGTCAGTCAAGGTCGTTATTTTTCAACCTTCAGCGGAACTTCCGGAACTTCTTCAGCGCCGGCTTTTACCTTTGTCGACGGCGACTGCAGCCTGGACGGGGGCGCCGGTTTATTAATTGTGACTGGCAATCTCACCATGAACGGCAACCCAAGTTTCGATGGCCTGATTCTTGTGCTGGGCGCGGGCACGGTCAATCGCGATGGCGGAGGCAATGGCAGTATTTACGGCTCGATGGCGGTAGCGAATTTTGATCCGGTGAATGCCGGACCATTCCATTCGCCGACGTTCAATACGAACGGTGGTGGAACCTCAACCCTGCAATATGACTCAGACGCGGTGCGCAAGGCGCTAAACATTGGCGGGCCGCGCGTGTGGGGCGTGCGCGAGTATTAATTAGTGGAAAAACTTTCACCAGCATGAAAGGATGGTAAAAAAATGGTGGACGACCGAAGCCACTTAACCAAACGCGTACTTATCGCCGATGACGATCCGATAATCAGACGCCTATTGAGTTCGGCAGTAACTAGCGCAGGCTATACGGCCGTGGTGGTCGATGACGGTCGCGCCGCATTTAGGATGCTGCAATCGGACGCGGCCTTTGCGGCGGCGCTGTTCGATATGCGCATGCCTGGCCTGAACGGAATTGATCTGATTCGCCACATGAGGACGGAGAAGCGCTTACAAAGAATTCCGGTCTTGTTGATAACTGCCGAGCAGGATCTGAAAGTTATGTCTGACGGCTTTGCGGCCGGAGCAGTCGCCTTTCTTTCAAAGCCACTAACGGTGGACAAACTCCAAACTGCCTTGAGTATGCTGCTACCCAGTGCGCAAACCCACATTGCTGCATAGGTGACGTGATAAAATTCGCTGCGCAAATCGCGCTACCTCCGCAAACTCAAACTGGAACCAACGAAATGACGGTCGCTATTCAAAACTCGCTGACTCAGGAAAGCCAAGCTGAAGAAATTGATCTCGCGGCGCTTACCGCATTGGGAGAGATAAACACGACCGGCGCGCCGGACCTGGTTGTGGAGTTGATCGACCTGTACTTGACGGATGGCGCGGAACGCTGCACGCGGATAAAGCACGCGGCAGTGACCGGCGACCGAATCTTATTGAAGAAGTCCGTTCATACTTTTAAGGGGAGTAGTGGCAGCCTCGGCTTTCATCAGATTGTCGAGCTTTGTGAAAAGCTCGAGCGGGTTCAGGATCAGGATGATCTCAAAGCGCTGGTGGAACGGTTAGAACAGAAGTTTGCAAGCCTGTGCGCGACGCTGCGAAAGTTTCGACGAAGCAGAATTGGTTGAAGGTCGCCACTCTTTGGTTAGCGCGAAGCAGTTCAGAGTCCAACCTTTAGGTTGCCTGGTTACAAAAGAGCAAGCTAAAGCTTGGACTCTGAACTGCTTGTTTGTTTGCCGCGCCGGGGGACCCCGCTCGCCGCGCAACAAAGCGGCGTCAAGCCGCCGCAGTCCAAATAGCTTAGGTTCTGGAGAGATGAATTTGGGTAGCGGCTGTGATTCCGTTCAGGCCGGCAAGAATCGCTTCAGCTTCAACTGCCGTTGAACTCGAATTATTAATGCCGGGTGCGAGTTGCGACAAAGCATTCACGACCTTTGGATCGAATTGCTTTCCCGACCCTTGACTCAGAACTTTCACAATTTCCTGGTGCTGCAGCGGCGCGGAATCTCTGGGCCGCAGCAGTAAATCATATTCATCAGCGACGCGAATTATTCTTGCGCCAAGCGGAATCTGTTCCTGCCCGAAACCCATCGGATGGCCGCTGCCATCAAAGTTCTCGTGCTGCATGCGAATCATGTCTGCAACGTTGGCCAGTTCCGGAATCGATTCGAGCAATGCTAGTTCACAGTCCTCATGAGAGATCTGAACTTTGCTTTCCGCCGCCGTGTGTTGCCGGACGGGAAGGGAACCCGAACGATTCAGGTCGTGCAGCAAAGCCGCGGTGGCCATCTCATTGATTCGGTCCTCGCTCATTTCCAGTCCGCGCGCAATCGCGCTCGCGTGTTTGCAAACGCGCAACGCGTGATTGTAGTCCTCTTCGTTTCTCGACCGGAGCATGTCGACCAACGACTTTACCAGGCCCAAGGTGAACGATTGTAACTTTTGACTTAGGCGCTCATTCGCCAACATAAGCGAGCTGCGCTTCCTGTTGCTTTCATAATGATCGCGCGCGCGACTGACCTTCATCTTCAGCTCGCCGTTATTCCATGGTTTGGTGAAATACATGTAGACCAGTCCGCAGTTGATGGTTTCGACCAAAGCTTCGACGTCGGTGTAACCGGTCAACAGAATGCGCACCATGTGCGGGCGCAAAGTGGACGTAGCCTTTAACAACTCAATGCCGCTCATGCCCGGCATCCGCTGATCGGTAATGATAATGGCCACATCGTGCTGTTCCAGCACCTTGATGGCGGCTGGTCCGGACGACGCGGTGAAACATTCGTACTCGGTGGAGAATAAACGTTCGAGCAGCCGCAGATTGGCTAATTCGTCATCAACAATTAGTAGTTTGTAAGTCATATTTTTGGACCTCTGGAAAAGTTTTACTTGTGGGTGGCCTGTCTGACAGGGATTTGCACGGTGAAAGTCGTGCCCTGGTCTAACTTGCTCCTCACTGAAATTGTGCCGCAGTGTTTTTCGACGATGCCGTAGGAAGTGGAAAGGCCAAGCCCGGTTCCCACGCCGACAGGTTTGGTCGTGAAGAACGGATCAAAAATTTTCGAAATCTGCTCATCGGGAATGCCGCTGCCGGTGTCGGCGATTACCACAACGATCTGATTGCCTTCCAGTTTCGTCTCTATGGTTACTTGCCCGCTGTCACCGACTGCCTGGGCGGCGTTGACCAGCAGGTTCATCCACACCTGATTGAGCTGGCTGGCGTAACAATCAACCAACGGCAGGTTGCCAAAGTGTTTTTCCAGCACGATCGAGCCGGCGCTGTAGTACTGAGAAAGAAGTCGCAGCGTCGAGCTTATGCCTTCGTTGATATCGACACTCTTGAATTCAGCTTCATCAAGCCGCGAGAAAAGGCGGAGATTCTTGACTACGTCACAGATGCGCGCGGCCCCTTCGCGACAATCCGCCAGGATCAAGCTCAATTCGCGACGCAGCGTGGTGTAGTTGATTTTAGTTTCGACTGCGTCCAGCGATGCGGAGTATTCGCCGCCTACTTTAATGCTGTCCCACGCTTCGAAAAGTAGTTCCAGGCTCTTGAGGTACCCGGCAAGGATGTCCATGTTGCCATAGATGAAACCGGCGGGATTGTTGAGTTCGTGTGCGACGCCGGCTGCGAGTTGGCCCAGGCTTGCCATCTTTTCATTTTGCACCAGTTGCGCCTGAAGACGTTCAAGCTCGGCCTTGCTGTTCGCCAGTTCGATGTTCTGTCTTTCAAGATCGGTTTTATATATTCGAGCAGTGCGCTGCAAAGCTCTGCGCTCGAGCGCGCGCTCTACTGAGGTAGTTAAGCCGTCCAACTCGCAAGGCTTGATTAGATAGTCGAATGCTCCGACGCGAAGTGCGTCACGCACCCTTTGTGGGCGGTCGACACCCGACACCATGATGAATGCGGTTTCGGGATAGCGTGAGGTCACCTCGCGCAGCAATTCCACGCCGTTTCGTCCCGGCATCATCATGTCAGAGATCACCAGGGCACAGGGCTGCCCGGCCAGATACTCCAACGCCTCCTCGGCGGAAGCAGCAGTCTGGCATTCATAATTCTCACTTAACCAGTCGGCAAACAAATTTCGCACGCCTTCTTCGTCATCCACGATGAGAATGCGACGGTCGACGAGGTCAATGGCGTCGGCAGGTTCGTTCCCGGGCAGTTGCGTGGGGAGAAAAAGCGCGATGGGTTCAATTGCGAATGCAGTTTCGGGATTGTTCATGAAGTTTGTTGGGCAGGGACAAAGTTCTGCTCCAGTGCCGTGAACGGATTGCGTTAATTGTGGGTATTTCCGGAACAGACGGGTGAAACGACCGGGCTCTTTTGCCACACGTAACGAGAACCAGGGCGCGTTTCTTTCACCCGCTCCGATCAGCGCACGGATTGTGCCAAACAGTTCTAGAAGGCGCGCGCTTCGTTGCTGCGGTTCATGGGTGGCAGCCGATACGCGACCGCAGTGGGGGAGGAATAGCTGGAACTGTCCGGGAACTTTCCATAAAGCGCTGGCGGTTCGGCAATGACTCTGGCAAGAACCTGAACTTCAACTGGTTCGCCCTGTTCGTAGATTGGATGCGCGTTCATTTTCACTGCCAGCGATCTGCCGGATTTCGTAGCCAGGCTCACCTCGTTCACCGTTTGCGTTTGCGCGTCCAGCATCAAATCCATGCTGAGCGAAACAAGTGGTTTTGAAGCTGCGGCGACAATCGCAGAAACTTCCATTCCCAAAATTTCCGGCTGCGAATAGCCAAGTAAATAAAGTCCAGCGGGATTCATGGAAGTGATGCGGCCGCCGAGATCGTGCGTGTAGGTGATCTCTTCCAGACTGTCAAAGAGAGCGAGGTAGCGTCGTTCGCGTTGCGCTTGTAAAGCGACGGAGCGCGCCTGCTGGACTACGCAGCAGATCGAGCGTTCGATGCTTGCGGTTGTCAATTGGTCCCGGACCAAACAGTCAGCCGCGCCACTTCTAATTGCGGCGACAACCTCACTTGCATCGTTGGCGGTCACCATCACAATCGGCGCCGACATGCCCATGGCGCGCGCCTGGGCCAGCAATTTCAAGCCATTGCCCGTTCCGGAATCAATTACGCAAACATCGGCTGTTTGGCTGTGAAATCCTTCAAGAATCGCACGGTAACCCGAGCAGCGGTTGACTTGGAATTGATCGGACGGCAGCGCCGGCAACAGACTGCGGACACTGCGTTCGCAGTCGAGCGAGTGGTCAACGAGAAGAATTGTAATCATGCGATGTTTTCCTACAGGCGCGGAAAAACCTGATTGAACGGAACTGCGAAAGCGTGTTGCTTGCGAAAAAGAAAAGCTGCGCAATTGGCTCGCTAGTTTTGGGAGGAGCCGATCGTCCGAAGTGGCACAGACTTCAGTCTGTGGCTGCGCTGGAGAGCACAGACTAAAAGTCTATGCCACAAAACAAAGCGTGGTGAAACAGCCAACTGCGCAACTTTTTGTCGGGGCTAAATGCCTCACTTCGTTTCTTCTTATCGTGAAACGAGCACGCTCTGCGACTGACCGCACAAGTTGTGCCAAGCGCAAAACGTTGACTGGAAATTAATAGCAACCCTCTGGACCAGCAGCGCAACTGTCACGGCATAACGCTTGCCACTTCGAACCTCGCGTGGCAAAGAAACGACGCCACTGGAATCCGCTTTACTTGCACCGCTCTCAGCTTTCGCACCTCACCGAATAACTTCTGTTGATTAGACGGAGTTCGATCCAGATGCACATCAAGAAACGCATGGTCCCCATGCTCTACAGCTTCGCCTTCTTCATGCTCGTCGCAATTGCAGTGCTTGCAGTGCCGGAATTAAGCCGGTCGCTGGGCCGCACGGATGTTGTTTTGGCCGCAACCAATAATGTCGCGTCGTCGGCGAGTGATTCCATTGCGATATATCCCTGGAACCTGACCGATGGTGGACAGCCTTTGATTAGTTTGCCGGACCACATCGGCGCCGGCGTGGACCTTTCGTTGAGCTATTCGCTGGACCAGTTTGAGTTTCCACTTTTTCAGTCGTTGTATTACAACGAAAGTGCGCGCAAATATATTTTGATGGTAATCGCCAAGCAGGGAAGACGAGCGCAATTCCTGGATCTGAATACGACGCCGCGCCAGTCCGTCACCGGCGCCGAGTTAAAGCTTTCAGAGAACGGGCGGAACAAGCTGTTAAGGACTAAGGAGGGCACGGTTTATACCTTCGCACCACTCGGCGACGGGGAACTTCACTGTAGCCAAATTAAGGATTGCAACGGCCTAATTATTAAGCTTCATTACAATCGTCAGGCGTCGCTGGAGCAAATTGATGACGCATCCGGGAGACGCATCGAATTCAGTTACAGCGACGACTATGTAAGCGCCATAACGCAGGTGTGGGGACCAAGCGCCATAAAAAAGCAGACATGGGCCGTCACCGATGATCGCACACTGCTAGCGCAACCGATCGTTTCCAGTTCCTCAACTGCTACAGTTCCGAAACACATTCCTTCAAACGCTACGAAGCCGGGATATACCGCGCAGATGGCAGCCGAGGATTTGACGTTGGCAGCAATCTTTGGTGGGCCGGGCGGCGTCGCCGCCGCAAATGGCTTTGAACCGACGCAACTTGGCAGTCAGTATCCGTTGTATCGCGGCGACCTAATCGGCGACGACGGCCTACTGCGGCGCGGCCATCTGTCTTTTGCAATGCATCTATATGGCAATGCGGAGGGCACGGGCGACTTGGCGTTGTACGTTCCGGCGGGATTCACTTCGCACAGCTTGGCGCCGACGCCGACCGATGCGGCCGTTACGTTTTACTATCCGCGCCTGGGTCGGCTGACTGATGTCACGCTGGCGGTCTTTCATGTTGCGGATTTTCAGTTGACTGACGAAGGCACGCGCGTGCGCATCGGCAACATTGGTGGCCGAGGCGGTTCCGTTGGCACTTACAAACATTCGCACATTGAATTTTATCGCGGCAATACCGGTGGCTTGCCGTCGCTGGCCGCCCGCTCGTGTTTGAGAATCGATCCGGCGACAGTGTTCGCAGCGACTCCGGAAGCAAGCGCACGTGCCGGCGTTGCGCAATCGGACCGCGGCGGTTACTGAAACGTAAAAGACAATTGCTCGTTGTTCGCGACCGTTTAGAAAAAGAATGGGGAGCAGCTGGACTGCTCCCCTTTATAGTTGTACCGGCGATTCGCACACCGGCAAGTCTTGCCGACCGGAACTAGAAGATAAACTTCACGGCGAGTTGCACGTTGCGGCGTTCAATGTTTCCGTTCGGTGTGACGCCCTTAACGGCGCCGACAAAACCGTTGGCAACGTCCTGGGTACCTGGTGCGATGTACAGGTTCGCGTGGTTAAGGGCGTTGAAAAGTTCAGCACGCAATTGCAGACTGTACTTTTCGTTGAGCTTAACGTTGCGAGACACACCAGCGTCGAGGTTCCACAGTCCTGGACCACGAAACTGGTTGCGCCTGGTCATGTTCGCCGGGTATGGACCAAAGTCAGAACAGTTACACACCGGATTGATAAATGCTCCAACCGGTTGACCCGTCAGGTCAACATAGCTGAAGAAATTACCCCCGCCGGTATCTGTAACATTTACGTTTATTGGTCCATTGGCAACCAATCTCGGGCTTGATAGGTTGGCATTACTGCCGTCGAAGATTGTGAATGGCGTTCCGGTCCGGGCGTTGAAAATTCCCGTGATGGTCCAGCCGTCGAGCAATGCTTTGGCCGCGCCGTCAAGATGTTGGGCGAAAGGTATCTGCCAAACCAAACTGCCGACAAAGCGATGTCGCACGTCGAAATCGGCATAGCCATAGTCGAGCGCCGGATCGTACGGATTGGTCAAACCAAGGTTGTTGTTAAAGGCGCCTTCGCTGAAGGTCGAGCTCAGGTTGTCCTTAGCGACTCCCAGGGTGTAATGGGCCGTGAACTGCATACCCGTGTTGCGGAAATTGTTTCCATCCAGCGAAACAATTAATGCGTTGTAACGCGAAAAGCCCTCGTTACCGCGCCCGTTGATGTTGGTGTACTGCGAATTCAGGCGCGCATTGGGATCCGCGTCTCCAAGATAGAAAGCTCCCGATCCTTGAATGTTCAAGGGAGAAATCGAATAGAGTTTCTGCCCACGCGATCCGGAATACTCGACCGACAATACGTTTCCACGGCTAACTTCACGCTGAAAAGCGAAGCTCCAGAAATGCGCATAGGCGTTTACGATATCTTCACGCACATGTCGCAGACTGGTCCCCGGCAGCACTTTAGTCGGTGGCGAATTGCCCGCCAATGGCCCGGCGTTATTCGTAGTGACTTGCAAATTCGTCACGTCTACATTGTTAAAGAGTGACAGCACTGCGTAGTTTGGCGGATTCTGGATTACGTTGAACGTAACGTTACCAAAGTTGCGCTCATACGCGACTCCATAACCACCGCGCAGACTGGTTTTGCCATCGCCGAAAACGTCCCAGGCAAAACCGAGGCGTGGGGCAAAGTTATTTTTGTCGGCGGCCCACAAACCACCGACCGGACTGTTTTTCGCAATCTGCACGCTGCCATTGCGAATCCGTTCCGGCAACGTCGATCCCGAACCAAAGTAAAAGTTGGAATCCAGATTGCGATCCTTGTTGTGTTGCACGCCGTAGTACTCGTAGCGCAAACCAAGGTTCAGAACGAGATTCGGCTTGACGCGGAACGAGTCATTAAGATAACTGGCCCATTCGCTGTAGCGATTGCTGCGGGTGAAGTCGGGTGGACCAACCGGCAGGGCGACGCTTTGTCCGGGAAACTTTCCTTGCGGAAATACCGCCGCCTGAAACTGGTTGATGTTTCCGGTTACGAAATTGCCCAGAGCCGTCGCGTAGTTACCCTGTTGCCCCAAACTTTCCACTGCATTCTGATAAGCGCCGAAGAAGCGATTGTCTTGAATGTAGAAAAACTGGCCGCCGAATTTCAGCTGGTGACGTCCGAGCGTGTAGCTGACGTCTTCATACACTTGCCCGGAGTTCTGCGGTCCAGCAAATCCAGCCGGCGAGTTTGCCGCGTTGTAAGGCCAGTAGCCCGGGAAGGCAATCGGGTTGCCGCCAATGGTTCCAGTGAGGCCCGGAAACATAAACAGTCCCGGCTGTATTGGTTGATCTCCATAAAGCGCATCGCCGCCCAGCTTGTTGTAAGAAATTTTCGTTTCCGAGACCAGTCGTGGTGAGAAAGTATGCGTCATCGAAACTAGAAAATTGTTGTTGCGAATGGTGGATGTCGTATCGAACCCCGTGTAAGGACTGAAGGCTGTCGTGCCTTTGAAGAAGTCCTTGTTCTCACGAGCCCAGCGCCCATAGATCAAGGTCTTGTCGCTGAGGTTGTAGTCGCCGCGCGTCACCATGGAATAGGTATTCTGCGGAATGCCGCCGCCCAGATTGGTTGGTTCGGTAAATCGGACCAGTTGAAAGGCCCGGAGATTCGCCGGCAGCGCAGCAAATGCATTGCCGGCCGGCAGGCCGAAAGTGTTGGCCAGCGTACCAGCAGTGTAGCTGGTGCCGGTTGCGGTTGCCTGTAGCGTCTGGCCCGCAAAGAAGTTGCGAGTCGACGCCGCTGAAGCATTGATCAGATCAGCGGTTGGAACCACGGCCAACACATCGCCGGTGCTGCGCACGCGAGTGAACTCGGTACTGTTAAAGAAAAACAGTTTGTCCTTAATGATGCGACCACCGATGGTGTAACCAAACTGGTTGCGTGTGAAAACGCCCCTGGCGATACCGTTCGCATTATTGTTAAAGCCGTTCGAGGCCAGTCGCGAGATACGATTGAATTCATATCCCGAACCGTGAAACGTGTTTGAGCCGGAGCGCGTGACGACGTTAATGATGCCGCCCGAAGCCCTTCCGTATTCAGCGGAAAAGTTGCTCGAGACGACGCGAAATTCGCCGACCGCGTCAAGCGGCACATTCTGGCCCAGGGCCGCGTAATAGTTGTTGTTGTTGTCAACGCCGTCGAGCAGCACATTGGTGCTGGCGGCGCGCTGGCCGTTGATGTTGAATCCGGCCCCGCGTCCGGAGACGCCGACACCGGGTACTGCCGGTCCCGGATCGTCGCTGGAGACGTTATTGGCAAGCCCGATCAGATCGTACGGGTTTCTTGTCAGCGTCGGCAGTTCACGAATCTGCGTGCCGGTAATAATGTTGGAAACTTCGGCTGACTGCGTGTTCACCTCAACGCCTTCGCTTGCGATCACGCTTACCGAAGCGCCGGTCACTTCCGTCAACGTCAACTGCGTATCGACCGAGACCTTGGAACCGACGGTTACTTGCACGCGCTGGTTGCTGGCTTTGAAACTGCCGCTTTGGACCACCACGTCATAAAGTCCGGGTTGCAGAGCAGCTATCGTGTAGCTTCCCTCATCGTCGGAAGTGGCTGTCATTTCACGGCCGGTATCAACCGACTTTACGCTGACAGTTGCGCCCGAAACCAACGCACCATTCGGGTCGGTGACCTTCCCCACAATTTGGCCGGCAGCGCTCTGGGCAAGCGCTGCACTGGCCGTCATCAGAACGGCAAAAGCTGCGGACAGGAAAAGCAGTCCGCGGTTTGTCACGCGTCTAAATTTATTCTTGTTCATGATCATTTCCTTTCGTAACTTTCCGGGAAACGAAGCACACCGTTTTTTGGAGCTGATAGTTCCGGGAAGAAGGGAACCAGCAAACGACCGGGCAGCTTCTGGATTAACGATTCTTAGCCGGCGAGGTACAAGTGGGAGACGTTTGGGCTCCGACTATTCGGATGACCGGCTAATCAGCCTCTCGCCGATGCAGTTTGTGGAGTGCAACGCGCGTGCCTTTTGTCTCGCAAGGTCCATGGGCCGGCTTGTCACTCGCCTGGGCCAACTCGTCGCGTGGCATTCAGAAACGCAGATTGCGAAAATTGGATTCGCGTCAAAATTTGTTGCAGGCGTTGAATGCGCAAGTGTGTTTGGTAACCTACGCCTGGCAAAAGTCTCCGGATTTTTGGAGGGGTTTTTTGGAGTGCGACCTGGAAAGCGTTGACTCTTCCCGCAGCCCTATTGTATTTTCCACTCGACCTTACAAGCTCTTTTTTGCATTAAAGTCTATTGGCTGATTCTCACGTGTTGTCCTCTGAACAACCAGCCGACTCAGCCAGATTTCTTGAATCAATCGTCAATGTCCTGGGGCGCGTGGCCACTGGTCAGTACTACCTGACAGTGGCGGGTGGATTCATGGCGGGTTCAAAGTTGTTACGCTTAGTTTCCTAAACATTACGGAGGAAATTGCTATGTCCCAGATTACCCGATTCGTGGTTTTGTTATGGGCGGCCGCGGGCATGGTCCAAACCAGTTACAGCCAGATTAACGGCGAGTGGAAAACGATCTTGGATGTTCACTCACTTTCAAATGAAGTTTTGCCTGCACCCGCTCAGGACACATTTGTCTCGTTTCGGAAACCCGATGGCCTGATCCTTTCAGAAGGCAACTTGTATTTCACGTCACACGACGCCGCTGGCGCCACCGTCTGGAGGACAAGTCAGACCTCAATCCCCGGACAGGAAACCGTCCTGTACTGGGAGCAGGGAGCGCAATTTGGCGACATCGTCTTTGCGAAGGTTGACGGCGTATTTTTTGGGTACTTCTTCGCGGAGACACCAAAGAACTTTACGGGCGTTACGATCAAGCGCGTCCCCTTGACGGGAGGAACAGCTACCGTTCTCGCGAACATAGGGGATGAAATGGACATTGAAAACAGCCATCGCAATCTCGTTACGGACGGCGCGAATCTCTACTGGCAGGACGGCTCAGCGATACGGAAAATGCCAATCCGAGGCGGCGCCATCGTCAAGCTCGACCCGGTGCATCCCAACACCCCTACCGCAGGCATCGAACTACAGAATGGGAGCCGCATCGTCTACGCCTCATTTGAGAACATTCGCTTCGTGCCAACGAGCGGCAGTAACACCAGTCCTGAATCCAGGACAATCGTCGTTGCAGCGAACCGTGTTACAGCGCTCCACGCCGTGTCCAATGGTACTTACTGGGGAGACCAGGGTTCCGACAGCGGCCTCCTTCACTTGCGGCTCGCGGGTGTGACCATAACCCTGCCGGGACCCAGCGGAATCGTGAGTTCGATTTCGACGAAGGGACCTGCGGCTGGTGGTTCCCAGGCGTGGACGGTATGCAGCGGCGATTCATGTCGGCTGCGGTTAGTGTTCCCTGGCTTGAACTCGTCGATGTTAATCGGCGGCGGGGCCTTCGGCGTGACTGTCACACCGTCGGGGAATGTCTTTTGGGGTGACGCTGCCGGCTTGCACCAAAAAGTATTCTGAGCGGGATGGCGCACGTCGCCACGGTCATGTCGCGCGGTGCCACTGCCATCTCGCACGGCGCCAACCCGATGTCGCACGACGCAGGTCTCATGTCGCACTACGCGTGCCATCCCGGACAACAGAAGTCCGATAATCGTCCCCTGTGTAAGTCGGGTCAGGTCTGGCCGAAATCTGGGCCCGCGAACAGTGAAGAGAGCCACCGAATATCTGTAGGGAAACATTGGAGGAATTTAGATTTGGTTAGGAGGTCGAAATGAAAATCCAATCACCGCCCTTGTCGTGGGAAGCTGTGAAGGAGCAACTCCATGAACTAAGAGTTCGAGTCTGGCAAAGGAGCAAGAATCTCAGGATCCATTTGCGTCAAAAACTATCTCTCGATTTAGCGCTGATCCTAAGCGTCGGAATAATTATTCGGGAATCCGAGATGTTCGGGCTCGAGCTAATTCCAAAGCGAGCGACGCCTTTCTTGATCCTCCCGTTGGCGGTTTTGACTTTCATCGCCGCTCTATGGGAATTGCGCGGAAACAAGCTTTCAGACTCGCCACAAGATATTAACTTCATGAAGGGCATGGAGCACCTTCTGACGCGGTTAGAAACTTTCGTGTTTGGAGATGACCAACCCGGCAGTACGGCTGAAAGAGCCGAGCAGTTCACAAAAGAGGTTATAGCGCACACCTGTAATACTCTTTGCGGAGGAAAAAAGATTAGTGGTGCCATGCTACTTGTGAATGAACCGCACACAGAACTGACGTTAGTCTGCCCTCAGCCAGAGGGGTCTTTTCAGGAAGGGCTCAAGCTACAAGTTCCCAACGGAGATCCAAACATCCCGGTGTCGCCTGGTGGCGTTGCATTTCGGGAAGCGAAAATCACGTATATGCCCAGGAAGAAAGGTGGTGAGAAAAGAGAATGCAGCCTGCTATTCGATTGGCATGGGTACCAATGGACATCTCATGTCCATGGCTGGGTGCGAACCATGTTGGAATCACAAGAGAGTTTCCGCTCCTTATTGTGTATTCCCGTTACTACCTATCGCAACCTAAACGAGTCATGGTCATCTGGCGTGCTGACCTTTACCACAACTCGTAGAGATCCATTCGTCCCATATGATTTTCAGATGGGAAGGTGCTTTTCAAAAGTCTTAGGACAGATGTTTGTGTATGCCAGATTGAAAGATGAGATGAAAGTCCTTCGGGACGCTAATGAAAAACTCAAAACCCAAACTGAGGAAGCTCAAAAGGAAAACCAGAATCTTAGCCAGCAACTCGATTTCGTACGAGCCAAGTTGCCGCCTGACTGAGAACTCGGCAGCCTCTACTTTTGAGACCACATCGTAAACAAGCTCTGGTTCGTTCCAAAGTTGTTGCTGGGTCTTGTTTCCATCTCTTCTTTAAAGGCGACGTTAAGTTCTATCCCTTCGGCCGAAGCGCGCTCACTTGCTCTCTGAAATATGTTTGTGTTGTCGGCGGGTACCGAACTCACGTTCTGCTGTAGAAATTCAGCTATGAAACCTATGCTAGTTTTGTCGTCACTGTTGGACATTGGGAACCTCCTTTTACCATGGGAAGCAAACCATGAAGAGCGTTCTAAGTCAAGCTTGTTAGAGGCCTGAAACAGAGGTCAGTACCACCACGCGGCAGCGGGGGGATCTCGCTGCGCAACTAAGACCGTGGCATTGAACGGTTTGCGTCTTTCGCCTCTTATCCCAGCAGTGAACTGCTGGGCTACTATCCACCGTCCGCTATAGCGGACTGGCCTTCGCCGTCTCTTCAGTTTTACCTTCAACTCGGCTGCGGTTGGAAATCTCTTCTCCGCAAACCTTTTCGATCTTCATCGAGTTGCGCCGGCTTAGTGAATCGTCACCGCCATCATCAGGCAGTAGCCACTTGCCGTCGTCCGACTTGATGGTGTGGCCCAACTCATGCAACAGCATTAACACGCGGGCTTCCCGGGTGTCTGGTCCATAAGTGCCGATGCCTGGTAAAGACGCGGAGTCGGGGTATCTACTTCGGTAAAATGGTCCGTTGCCGTTAATAATCACTTTCTCAAACAAGCGGTACGCTTTATTTGTTTGGAAGTCGTGAACGGTGACAGTCGTGCCCGACATGCGGATGCCAACGTTGGCTGAGAAATAGTCTTTCCGCATCTTTGCAATTATTTGATTGAAAATATCAACGGTTGGAGGACCACCGAAGAACTTACTGCAGCGATTTTCTGTGCCCAGGATCGCCAGCGTGTCGTAGTAGGCCGAGCTGAATACGTCGTCTTCAAGCACGAGGGGCAAAGCGGAAGGCTCGAGAGTTCGATTGGTTGCGAGCGGAAAGATTTCAACGTCGGCCATCAGCGGCAAGGGATTCTCCGCTATCGTGTTTAGCGCGAGCGACAACAGAGCCGCGCCCATTAGAATTTCGCGTACCTTCATTGCAAACACCTCCAGGCGCAATCGCAGAATATCGACTGTGTAGTTCCTGGCTCGCCGAGGCCGAGCGCTTGATGTGGGCAATCGCGATGAAGCTCTGTGAAAAGAGGCGACTGTGTTGGTCGCGGCTTTTCGAACTGCATGAGTTCGTCGTGAGCGGTTATACGCTTCAGTCGCGAGGGTGGGTTGGCCTTTGTGACGGATGGGCAGGAACGTGTGACTAGTGGGCTTAAGCCTTCAGCAGTTCGCCGAACTCGCTCGGGTTGTGAATTGATGGGCGAGGCTATGCACTACAAATCGAAAATTCACCACGCGCAATGAGGTCATTACGGCCTGCGGTAACGGGTGGGAGCTTCGTTTGTTTGCGATAAGCCGGGTGAGTTGCAAAAAAAAAGAGGCGGCGAAATGAATCCGCTTCCGGTTCTGTATTCGCCGACCACCACAATGGAGGATTGGGGCCCGCAGACGCTCTCTGGTCGCCTCTTATCGGAAATGAATTCTCGTGTAAAGGTGCTTGCAGTGGTCGAGGGTATATAAAGAAAAAGCACCCGGCCTATGAAGACTGGGTGCCAAACTCTCGTGGCTGAGCTGCTTTCAAGTTACGACGGCTGCGTGCCCGATTCGGTTGATGTTTCAACCGACGAAGCATCGCCCGCGAAAGCATTAAGACCAATGTTGTAATGCTTAATCTTGGAATTGAGGGTGGTTACCTTCAATTTCAGCAGCCGCGCTGCCTGTCTTTGATGACCGGCCGTTTGCAACAGGGCACATTTGATGAGGTCCATTTCAAAGCGACTAACTTCTTCATAAAAATCGACACCGTCGCCAAGACTTCTGACTTCGACTTCGCGAATAGCTTGAACTTCCCGCAGCAACCTGATGGCCAATTGTTTGACCGTCGTAATTTTATGTCGCGAAGAATTAAGTTCGCTGTCGCCGTTTGGCGGTAACAATTCCAGCCGGTCATTTCTCCAACTTGAGACTGAGCTCATAACATCCTCCTGACAGCTGTTCCAAACAATAAGTTCGACGCGACAACTTATAGAGGGCTGCTGTCACAGTTGCCTCCGTTTTGTGACGGACAGGCATTCGCTTGTGACTAGCGGGCTTTATACGAGGTAAATTCTCTCAGGGAAGTTTGCCGAGAGCTTCCTGCAGCTTGTCTCTGTGGTTCCGGGAAAGCATTAGTTGAGTGCCGTCGTTCAGGATGATGCGGTACTCGCCGTGAAACCAGGGCTGTAACTCCTGAATTCGATCCAGTCGAACGATTGAAGAGCGATGAATGCGCACAAACTTTTTGGGATCAAGCTGCGCTTCCAAACTGCTGATGGTTTCGCGCAACAAGTGGGATTTCTTTTTACTATGCACTGAGACATAGTTGCCTTCGGCTTCGATCCAATCAATTTCGCCCGCTTCCAGAAAATAGATTCGACCTGCTGCCTTGATCACCAACCGTTCCAAATAGTTGTTGCCGGCTTTCAATTCCTGGAGCAATGCCAGAATGCGCTGGTCCACGCCGCCATTTCGTTGCTGCAAAATGTGGCCTTTGGCGCGTTGCCAGGCGGCATCAAAGCGCTCCTGATCGAACGGCTTTAATAGATAGTCGAGAGCGTTCACTTCAAACGCGCGCACCGCATACTGGTCGTAAGCAGTTACAAAAATAATATTTGGTAGCTCGTTTTTCTCGAGCGCGGAAAGCACTTCAAAGCCGCCCAATTCGGGCATCTGCACATCGAGGAACAGCAGATCCGGGGAATGCTCGCGAATGGCGGCCAACGCCTCAACGCCGTTAACCGACTCGCCGACGATGGTTACCTGGGGATCGCTTTGCAGCATTTCGCGCAGCATCGCGCGAGCCAGCGGTTCATCGTCCACCAACAAAACACGAATCATGGGAGAGTTCGTCATAGTTTGCCTGTCGCCAGGCTGCGCGGCGTCCGCTGACAGGTTGCCTGCTGTGGTTACACCACGGCCTCCTGATTTCTGACAAAAACTTTCGTATTCCGTATTAGTAGGGAAGGGCTTTGAGACTCAAACGACTTCGGTGCTGCCGGCGGCAGAGCCATCTTTATGAAAAGGTATTTCCAGTGTTACCAGCAACCCGCCCTCGGGGTGGTCGCTTAGGTCGAAGAGATGTGCTGCGCCGTATAACTGTTCCAGCCGCTTTTCTGTATTAGCCAGGCCCAGACCCTTCTTGAACATATTCTCGGATGTCCGATGACCGGGAAGGCCGGGGCCGTTGTCCCGGACTTTAATACGAAGTGTGCTGTTTCGGCGTTCCGCATCTATTTCGATGAGCCCGGCAGTGGAGCGAGGTGCGATTCCATGGCGGATTGCATTCTCAACGATGGGCTGGAGGATGAGGTTGGGCACCTTCGCATCAAGTGTCTGTTCAGATACGTCGAGGCGCGTAACCAAACGATCCTGAAAACGTATGCGTTCGATTTCCAGGTAGCAGCGGAGAAAGGTCATCTCCTGTTCGAGCGTGACTTCCTGCGAGCCGGAATTTTCCAGAGTGAGGCGCAAGAAATCTCCCAAGCGCGTGATCATTCTGCGCGCGGTTTCCGGATCCTTATTGAGTAAAGCAGAGATTGAGTGGAGCGTGTTAAAAAGAAAATGAGGATGAAGCTGCATCTTTAACGCTTGCAGTTGAGCATGCGAGAGCTGGGCCTCGAGCTGAAAAGTTCTCAGTTGTGATTCGCGATAACGGCGATAGTAGCTAAGCGAATAGCTGGTCAAAGCTATCAGCATGTAGATGCCGATGCCCTCGCTGAAATTGGCGACGACGAAGCGGCCCATGCGTTCGAGCGAGAACGGCCGGCCCATCACTCGACCCCAGTGAAACCAGACAAAGACGTGGCCAATCGCAGTCAGGATCATGCTTAGGCCAAGACTGATAGGGAGATGAAGCAATAAAGCGCGCGGCCAATTACTTTTTTCGATTGGAATCTTGGACGCGGCCCAAAGCACGAGCGGAGTTGCCAGCGCCCACAAATAGGACCAGGTGAATTGTAAGTAAGCCGCATCGTAGAGCGACATCGGCTGTTCTGATCTATAAGAAGTGAAGTAACTCTGAAGCGTGAAGACAAGACCAACAAAGGTCCAGATCGCCCAGATCAGCGCCAACTGCGTCCAGCGACGCCGCGACCCGCGCGGCCAGCTCGGGGATTCCGGGACAGACGCGTGTTGGCCGTCGCCCTCAAAGTCCTGGTTTGTGTTTTCGACCATGCGCCTGAGGAAAATGTTTACTGGGAAACCATAGCACTTTGTCTTCGAGGATCTTTAACGCGCGTTGCTGCCCGCACCATGAGCGTTGCAGCAACGAAAAAGTTATGGCGATGATACCGCCACCGTACCGCCACTGCCGGATCATAGATCAAAGAGTGGAGAGGACATAATCCCAACGGATGCAGGCCAGACGCACCATTAGACTCTGAATAACGACTGTGCCAATCGGTTTGTGATGAACTGGCCGCAACGAATGCTCAAGCGGCTTTGCTTGTGGCAAAGAGAAAGGTCGTGGGACGCGCCAAAGAGTTAGCTATCGGACTTCGTTTCCTGCAAATCTAGAGGTAAGCAAAAGGAGCAGCATGAGCTGCCCCCTTTTGATTGAAGATTTGGCTACCCGCAGTGGACACTCTTCGCAAGCGTTTCAAAGCCCCGACGGTGGAGATGAAAAATGACCTTTGAAATTTGTCAGGAAGGTTAACCATCTAGCTCACGTTCGCTCAGAGCAGCAGGGTGAAGCCCTCCTGCCGAAAGTGTTCGTCATGAGTCAAGATGTCGCTTAAGCCTCGCTCGCGCATCGCATGCATCGAGATACAATCTGTCAGGCTATAGCCTTTGTCGGGACGTGCTTTGTAAAGCGTGAGACCCGCCATGAATGCTTCATGGCTCTGTGGCGCCACTTCGATATTTGCGCCGCTCAGAATTCCTTCAGCTTGGGTGACCGCGCCACGGAGAGCCTTTTGGCCGTACTCCGAAAAGAAATTCAGGAGTTCGACCAGCACATCTTCGGTTGTGATCAGTTTAGTTTCCGCAACCAGTTTGCTGGCTGCGATGGCGCGCTCATGCCATTGGTCTCTGAGATTGAAGAGAGCCACAAAGTAGAGCGTGTCGACGAATGCAACTTTCACGGCTGTTGCTTCGGCGCTCCGTAGAGGTAATGATCAAGATTAATCGAGCCGTCGGTGGGTACCTTCTCCCAAGTGTCTGCGGGTAACGTAGCATTGATCTCTTCGACGATCTCCCAAATGGGTCTGCGATCCACGCCTGGTCCATTCGGTTCAGAACTTGGCCCACTTGCAAGAGTATCAAGAAGTCGTAACGCTTCCTGTTGTTTGCCGGGCGGCAGTGCTCGCACCTTATCAATCAGTTCGTCTTCCAGATTTGCGGCCATATCCTTCTCCAATTTCGCGGACGACCAGTCTAAGCGTTAGTCGAGTATAGCATTGTTGAAGGGCCTCTTTCGTTTGCCCGCAAGGGGAGAGGTCTGCATTCGTTTAAGAAGGACAAGCCCAGGCAGCTCGGACGTTGGGCGACTAGCTAGTTGCTCCTCATATTTGCATGTATATTTGACTACGAGGCAAAGTTAAAATGGACGAACGCAAGAGGGTTGCAAAAGAGGCTGAGTCGCAGAAGCGTAAGCCTCCATTGGAAATTTCATCGGAGGCAGAGTTCTTAGCGTTGATGGAAGACATTGACCGTGAACTGGCTGCTGAGGGCGTCAAAATAACGGCGCGCCCTTTTATGGCAGGACTTCGAATCACCGAACGTTACGATGTTGTTCTTAATGCTTGTCCGCCGCGCCGCGCTCCAAAATCTGGTTCTTTTGAGCCTCTTGAGATTAGCATTCGGGTTCAGAATTGGGTAGAGCAGAGATATGGACAAAGGATAAATGCTCCTTTCCATATTGGCCGAGTTGTCCTGCCTTTACGGGGAGCCTTGTACATTATTAATTGTCCAACCACATACGGGAAAGTCCAATTTGTTTGTGAACCCCATAGTTTTGGCCAAGCCCGTGAAACTCTAGGCATACACGCGGCTCCGATATGCAACATGGTTGATTTAGTCGAAGACTTAACGGCCGATTTTGCTCGTTCTCTCACTGCTGAGGAAGTAATTAAGATAGGCGCTGCTTTCGTGATTGGAATGGGAGCGTATTCAGCTTTGCGTGTCATTAATGATGTGGACTATGTGCGTGAGGCGGTTGGTGATTTTGACGCTGCTGTATTTCATCTTGTGGACCACCAGCCGCAGCCAGGGTTGAGTAAATGGGCGAGCCTACAGGCCATAGAAAAACTTACTAAAGCCTATATAGCTCAAAAAGGGGGTACAGTGAGATTCATCCATTCATTGCAGCGGCTCACTGACCAAGCGATAACGCTGGGCCTTCCGGCACCACCAGAACAATATTTGGCAGATGTACAATGCCCGGCAGGTGTCCGATACGGAGAAGTAGCCGTTTCAGTTGAGGATGCTCTTAAAGCTCACCTCATTTCACTAGAACTCTGCGAAGGTGCCGCACAGTGTATTGGGATTGCCTTGAATCGTAAGATGCCTGTAATTCCTGAGCCACAGGTTGATGGCATGGCACTTAGGAAGTTTCTCCAAAAACATGCGACTGAGCAGCGGCCGCATTGCTGATCAGATACTCCTGATGGAAGCACGGATCACCTACTGTTATATCCGGTTTTGCCCTTGATCTTCGGGCCGTTACAAATCCTGCATGGCAGAAGGAAAAAGGTCGCCAGAGTTGACTCGAGCGACCTTCGTTAATTTTGGCTCCGCAGGTAAGATTCGAACTTACAACCCTCCGGTTAACAGCCGGATGCTCTGCCATTGAGCTACTGCGGAATATGCGCTCGCTCAGCCAAAACCGATGCGATTGCGCGAAGAAATTTTTATAACAGATGGGATCATGAGCGTCAAGGAAGCCTCACGAAGCCTAAACGTACAACTTTCTTTTGCCCACGTTCGAACCGGGGCCGCCTAAATGTTGAGTTCTGAGCGCCTTCTAAGCTTGCGCGACGCGCCGAACTGCGAGAATATCTCGCACGCAAATCCTCAAATAAAATCCACTGATGACGGCAGCTGTAGCGCCGCCGGCGAAAGGTTGGTATGGAGCGTCGAATAACATCCTGGTACAGCGAAAACTTGAACGCGGACATGCCGCTGGTCGCATACGGCCACGCCGGTCAAACGCTTTTGATGTTTCCCACCGCCGCCGCCGACTATCTCGAGTACGAACGATTTCATCTGGTGGACGCGATCAAGCCGCTGATTGAGAGTGGTCGTTTGCGGGCTTATTCAATCAACAGCGTGAATCGTTACAGCCTGCTGAACGAGCAGATGCCGCCGAACTTGAAAGCCGAGTTGTTAACGCGTTTCGATCGTTACGTCACGGATGAAGTATTGCCGTTGATTCGAAAAGATTCCGGCGATGACGATGCGAAACCGCTCACAACCGGAGCCAGCCTCGGCGCATTTCTGGCAGCGAATGAGTACTTCAAACATCCGGATCTTTTTCGGGGCGTGATCGCGATGAGTGGTAGCTACGACGTGCGCTCGTATTTGAAAGGCTTTTACGACGACAACGTTTATTTCAATAACCCCGCCGACTATCTGCCAAACCTGAATGACGATCACTACCTGCCGCTGCTGCAAAAGGCGGAAGCGATTTACATTCTTTCCGGCAAGGGTTCATACGAAGCGCCGGAGCGCAGTCAACATCTTGCCGACCTGCTCGAGGCGAAAGGAATTCCGCACACACTTGATCTTTGGGGAGCAGACGTCAATCACGATTGGCCCTGGTGGCGCCGGATGCTGCCGTATGCGCTGGAAAAGATCCTGTCTTTAGACGGACGTCAAATGCCAGATATCTTGCTTCATTCGTAAAAGTACGATTTTCCCTGAGACTGGCTGACTAAGCAAGAACACGCGAGAATGCCGGAAGTGTGAATCGCTCCGATGCATTCGATGTAGAGTGGGACGATAGCAAGAATCGTCTCAACCAAAGAAAACATTCCGTATCTTTCGAAGAAGCGGCTACGATCTTTCTTGATCCACTTGAAATCGCAATTGAGGATCCGTCTCACACAATTTCTGAATACCGGTTTATTTCAATGGGACAGTCTCTCAATCGACGATTGCTGGTAGTATCATATATCGAGCGCAATAATCGAATTAGAATCATTACTCCTCGCGAGCCGACAAGCAGCGAGCGGCGGGCGTACGAAGAAACTTAACAATGCGAAGAGAATACGATTTTAACAAAGGTACGAGAGGCAAACATGCAGGAAGACGTCTTCGCATTGTCGGTGATATACGCACGGACAAGGGGCAAAGTGCTGCGGCAAAGATTCAACAAATCATTGAACGCGATTTGAAGAGTCGCGAAGATTTTAATGTCGTTTGGAAAGAACTCAACCAGGCTGAAAGAGAAGACATTCGCGCGGCTTGGTTAAAAAAGATTAGCGCGGTCCTGACGGAGACTACCTGAGCCGATCTCGTCCCGCACTGGTTGTCTCAATTCAACTAACCTAGCCTGGCGGTTCGTCGCCGCCCTTCTTTCCTTTCTTCTTCGTCGGATCCACCTCTCGCGGACGTGTTACCGCTGGCGGCGGCGCATCAACATGTGGAGTCACTGGTTCAGCTTTTGGTTGCGGATTTGGCGGACCTTCTTCAGCCTTAGGCGGCGGCGGCAGAGTCATCTGCTCCAGCTTTGGCTCGCCAGTCGTCGTGGGCGTTGCAGTCGTTTGGTCTTCCTCCGTCTTGGCAGCGTCTTCATTAAACTGCGCGCGTTCAGCTTGCAGCTCGCGCTGGCGTTGACGGAATAGTTCCTTCATGTCCTCAGGCATCGCAGTCGGCTTCGCAAAATCTTCTTTAGGTTTGTCCTTTAAATAGTCCTTCATAAAGTCGATAAAGAAGGGAAGCGCGCCCACGCCGCCAGTCATTTCATTTCCCAGCGGCCTTTTCCTGCCGGGGTAGCCCATCCAAACGCCGGTCACGTATGTCGGCGTGTAACCGATAAACCAAACATCGGTGTGATCGTTAACGGTGCCGGTCTTACCTGCCAGTGGCACGCCCAGCGAGCGCGCGGCCGTTGCGGTGCCAAACTCGACTACGCCCCGCATCATTGAAACCATCGTTAATGCCACATACTCGTTAACGACTTTGTAAGTAGTCTTCTCCCACTCTTCCAGCACGGCCCCGTCGCGATCAAGCACGCGGCGAATCATGTGCGGTTCGACGCGAATGCCTTTGTTGGGAAATGAAGAATAAGCCGAGACCATCTGGTCCAACGGAACCTCAGTCGCGCCCAGCGCCGACGGGAGGTACGGCGCCATCGGCACCTTGATACCGAAACGCCTGACCATCTGCGCGCCCGTTTGAATGCCAACTGTCTGCAGCAGATGGACGGCGCAAACATTCATTGACTTGGCTAGCGCCATCTTCAGCGGCATGTCACCGCTTCCAGCAGAACCATCGTAGTTATGCGGTTGCCAATTGCCGATGCTGATCGGCGCGCCGCTGACGGTCGTGTCCGGCGTCATGCCCCATTCGACGGCGGCAGTATAAATAAAAGGTTTGAATGCCGAACCTGTTTGTCGATAGGCCTGCGTCGCGTTGTTGAATTTGCTCGTGGCGTAGAAATCGTAACCACCAACCATCGTGACCATTTCGCCCGTCTTCGCATTCAGGGTCATCATCGCGCCGGCAACAGCGGGTACTTGCGTCAGTTCAACCTTTAATCTTCGGCTCTTCTTATCGACTTCCTTAATTTGAAATTCCGCAAGATAGCCTGGCTTCAATTCGTCTTTCGGCTGCCGCTTGGACCAACCCATGTCCGCCGGACCAACTGTCGCCGTGTAGTTGCCGAACCTGATCGTTGCTTCGTTTTTGGCGTGGTCCACCTTGCTTATCAGACCGGATAAAAAGCGATCCTGTTGAAAGTCGTTTCCGTACCAGTCCGGATCTTTATAGTTCGCAATCTCCTGTGCGGTCGGCTGGCCATTGTTTGCGGACGTAGGAATCAAGCGGTAATTTGAACGCCAGCCGCCATGAGACTTGTCATAACGGCGCAGCCCGGCGCGCACAACTTCATAAGCTTTTTTCTGCGCCGCGACATTGATGGTCGTGTAGACAGATAAACCGCCCTGGGCCACTCGCGTGGTGTATTTGTCTTCAAGCTCCTGCCGCACGTATTCAACCGGATAATCGAACGGCGTCGATTTTGGTTGCGAACCGTAATAGGCGGTGTCGGCCAATTGAATCGGTTTTGCTTTTGCGGCCTCGACTTCGGCTTGAGTTGCGAAACCATTTTTCGCCATCAAGTCGAGTACCAGATCGCGGCGCTCCTTCGCGCGCGTCGGATTGGTGGTAGGAGAGTATTCACTCGGCGCCTTGGGCACTCCTGCAAGCAACGCTGCTTCGCCAATCGTCAGGTCTTTCGCCTGTTTGCCGAAATATGTTTCCGCGCCGGCCTCGACTCCATACGCGTTGGCGCCAAGAAAAATGTGATTGGCATACAACTCCATGATCTGGTTCTTGGTGTAATAGCGTTCGATTTGAAGTGCCAGCGCCCACTCATTCATTTTTCGTTTGAGAGTTTGTTCCTTGGAAAGGAAAAGATTTTTTGCCAGTTGCTGCGTTAGCGTCGAGCCGCCTTCGACTTTATCGCTGGTGAGATTTTTCCAGGTCGCGCCAATGATGCGAATCGGATCGATGCCAACATGATCGTAGAAACGCGCATCTTCGACAGCGAGAATCGCATTCTTCATCACCAGCGGAATCTCTTCGTACTTGAGTGGAATTCGTTTCTCGAGTGCAAACTCGCCGATCACAGTTTCGCCGTCATCTGCGTAAACCCGCGTGACTACGCTGGGGCGATAAGTTGCCAGCGCGGCGACTTCGTTCGCTGCGCGCGAGTAGTTGAGTTCATAAGCGGCGATGATGCCGGTCAAACCCCCGGCCGCCAACGCCAGAATTAGAACGGCGGGCAGCCAGAACCTGCGCAGAATATGTTTACGCTGCTCGGGCGGCGCATTAACGATCGCTTTTGGGGAATATGCTTTCAGCTTCGAACCAGGAGATTTATCAGCCATAATTTCAGCCTCTGCGGTTAATAATGATGCGGTTTTGCGATGATTTCAGGATGCCAAATTGCGATATTCAAGATGCCAGCCAGCTACAGAATAACCTTGCATGATGCGCACTCGCCAGGCAACGTGGAACCCCACAGTGGCGAACTTTTGGTTGAGCAATAATAGCGTAAATGCGGCATTACTCCGAGCGTAAGGGAAGGCGTGGCTATTCCTCTTTCCGGGGTTTACGTCGAAACTCACTGATGTTAATTTAAGGGCATGAAAGCTGTAATTCAGGAACCTGAGATCGTCACGCGAAATGGGAAAGCCGTGTCTGTAATTATTCCCATCAAAGATTATGAGGAGTTGTTAGAGCGAGCCGAAGATGCCGTGGATATCGCCTAGTTGAAGCGAGCTAGACGAAAAAAGCTTAGCTACCGTCCACTTGAAGACTATCTCACTGAACGTTCCGGAAAATTTGAACGCGGCAAATTACCTGCCGTTGATGGGCCTTTCGCGATTGAAGAACTTCGTTCGTCCCTCAGGAAATGACGCCGTACCGACTTACTTCCCCGCACTTTCTGGGTTGAACGAAGCGACTCTTTATTACGAGCAGAAAGAACACGGAATCGGGGCCTCACGCAATAGAGTTTGAAGTCTAATGCTCCGACAACCTGACATCTCATCTAGCATCTCTTATAATCAAATCTCGCAACACGGGGGCGACAGGCTTCGACAGGAGTTTCTGGCGACCGACGGATGCCATGCCGGGCTACCTTATGCAGCTCGTTAAAAAGCGTAGGGAAAAAAACAATTGCCAACTCTAATGAGTTTGCACTCGCTGCCTAATTAGCAGCGAGCGTCTCACCGCAAGTTGCTTATGCGCGCGGAGGGAGATGTCACTCAGATAAGCTGGCGCGAACCTTCGGTCCGTGGATTCGCGCGAGACTAAAGTCGGACTAGCTCTCGCGGCGGTCTTGTTACTTCACTTACTCCGCGTTGAGCGAATTTTTTCCCGATGAAAATCGGGAAAAGAAGAGAAGTGACTAAGCATGTAGAGTTTTTCGGCGTTGACTCTTGGATCCGAGTTCAATTCTCGGCGCCTCCACCATTCTTTGAATTTCGGATTTCGGAATTCGAATTTCGGATTTGAAAACGACTCAAACTTGAAAAGAATTCGGATTTGAAATCTGACTCTGGAAGCTGACTTGAAATCCGAAATCCGAAATCCGCAATCCGAAATTCTTAATTTTCCCATCGGCATCTTTGACAGCGGCGTTGGTGGCCTGACTGTCTATCGCGCGCTGCACGAACGTTTGCCTGCCGAGCGCTTTGTCTACCTGGGCGATACGGCGCGCGTTCCCTACGGCACGAAATCACTTTCAACAGTCGAGCGCTATGGAATTGAGAACGCGAAATTTCTCGAAGCGCAGGGTATTAAGCTGCTGGTTGTCGCCTGCAATACCGCCTCGGCGCTGGCGCTGCCGGCAATTGGCAATGCGGTAGACATTCAGGTTGTCGGCGTGATCGAGCCGGGCGCTCGCGCGGCTGTGGAAATTGCCGGCGGAAAAGCAATCGCCGTGATTGCCACCGAAGCGACCGTGCAAAGCGGCGCCTACGCGAAAGCAATCAACCAAATCGATCCGCATAGGAAGGTGATTGAGCGCGCCTGTCCCTTGTTTGTGCCGCTGGCAGAAGAAGGTTGGGCCAACAGTGAAGTCGCGCGATCCGTTGCCGAACAATATTTGCAAGATTTGCGAGACGCGGATCTCGGAGCGTTGGTTTTGGGCTGTACTCACTATCCGATTTTGCGCGATTTGATTAGCGAAGTCGTCGGCGACATTGCTTTGATCGATTCCGGGGAAGCCGCTGCCGCGGAAGTGCGGTCGTTGCTGGAATCCGAACAGCTTCGTGCTTCACAGACAACGAGCGAACTCGCCGAGCGGCGGCTCTGCGACGATCTCGATCACTTTTACGTTACTGACGCGGCTGAACGATTCGCAAAAGTAGCAGAACGATTTTTGGGCACAGCGCCTTCAGTGCTGGAAGCTGTAGAGGTTTGGGGACACGATGAGTTACGCACGTACTGACGGGCGCGCCGCCAATGAGTTGCGGCCGTTGAAGATTACTCCCGGGTTTCTGCCTTACGCGGAAGGTTCCGTGCTGATCGAGATGGGCCAGACCCGCGTGATTTGTTCTGCTTCAATAGATGAGCGGTTGCCGCCATTTCTTCGTAACAGCGGACAGGGTTGGATCACCGCTGAGTATTCGATGCTGCCACGAGCTACACAACAACGAACCGCACGCGCAACGGGGCGCGGTGGTCCATCCGGCCGCACACATGAAATCCAGCGCCTGATTGGACGCAGTATCCGGGCCGCGGCCAACATGCGATTGTTAGGTGAACGGACGATTACGCTCGATTGTGATGTCTTGCAGGCCGACGGTGGGACGCGAACCGCTGCGATAACCGGCGCCTACGTCGCCTTCGCGCTGGCAGTCAATCGACTGTTGGCAGCGGGAAAAATTCAACGCAACATCATCACCAACGAAGTGGCCGCCATCAGCGTTGGCGTTGTGGAAAACACGCCGCTGCTTGACTTGAAGTATGACGAAGACTCGCGAGCGGATGTTGATATGAATATAGTTTGTACCGGCGACGGCCGCTTCATCGAGGTGCAGGGGACGGCCGAGCGCCAGCCCTTTTCGCGCGCGCAGATGGATAGTATGTTGGCGCTCGCGACCGACGGTCTGGCGACGCTTATCGCCAGGCAACGAGAGATAATTGAACAAGCAAAAGGCTGATGGACGGCCTCGTTCAGGCCCGTGCAGACAACGATGCGAGTCTACTGTAGCATCCGAATGTTTGAGTAATTGGCATAATCAACGGGCTGCGCCGGCGAACTCAAACTATTCCAAACAACTGAAAGAGCGGAGATGTACCCAATGAAACACCTAACGGCTTTGCTGGTTTTGATCGTGCTTGCGGCAAGCGCGGTGGCCGTGCTGGCCCAGGAAACTCATATTAACGATCAGGGTGAATACTCTATCGAGCTTCCTTCCAGCCAATGGCGATCGATCTCGGAACCCGATACAGCCCGCGAGCGCGCAGAATTTGTTTACGGCGATCGTATGGATGGTTTCCTGCAAATCCGCAAAGAGATTGTCGACGCGGGCACCACACCTTCGGATGTAGCCCGACGAGATCAGGACCAGAAGCTGCGATATATTCCGGGTTTCGTTCAAGGCAAACAGGAGGAGCCATTTTCAGGCCGACTCATTGGGGTGACCGCTTCATACGAATTCACAAAAGCAGGAAAACCGATGATGGGCCGCATCTATTATCTGCAAGCCGACAATCGCACAATCTATGCTTTGCGCTTCACCGGCTTGCGCGACAAACTCGCCCGTATCCGCAATCAAACAGATTCAATCGCGCGAAGCTTCAAGTTAAAGTAATTCGACTTGATCCGAAATAAATTTGGCCGCCTGGTGCAAACCTGGTGGCCATGTTTTTTGTAAAGCAAACTGTTAGTTTGCGATGGTCCGTCACAGTGAAACTCCAAGGCAACGGCTATCTTGGAGGCGGGCGGTGTCCGCCAAACGCTATGAGTTTGTATTACAATTCCGCAAAACTACATGAAGCTAAATCTGGCGCCAGGTCTGGCGATCAAAAAGTCCGCGATTGAAGGTAAGGGCTGCTTTGCGGTTGTTGCCTTCAAAGGTCGAAGAAAAATCGCCGAGTACGCCGGCGAGAAAATCACAAATGCCGAAGCGAACCGCAGGGCTTCACGCCGCAAGCTGCGCATTTGTGCCATCAATGATCGTTGGAGCCTGGACGGCAGCCGCGGCGGCAACGGCACGCATTACATAAATCATTCATGCGAACCGAATGCCTTCATGCAGATTGTTTACGATCACATTTTATTCATCGCGCTGCGGGATATCCGGCCCGGCGAGGAAATCACCATCGACTATGAATCAACGCTGCACTCGGATAAAAAGAGATGCGTCTGTGGAGCGAGAAAATGCAGAGGAACTATCAATCGTTTGGTTGCACGTAAGGCCGGTAAAGGTTAAGCAGAGAAACGAGCTGATCGTCGTCGCTTTAGGGAAGCTCCCAAGCCTGCACCAAGACAAGCAGCGAGGAACATCACGAATATCTTCAGCAGTTCCAGCAGGTCTCTTGGGATGGATTCTCGCGTAACATATTCGCCGCCGAGAAAAAGCGCGAAAAGCAGAATAGGAGGCCAGGAAGCGCAAAGATACAATCCCAGCCGCCAGCTTCCCTCAGGCCATCTGAAACCAAAAACAAAACCGATAATGCCATGCGCCAGGATCAGCGTCGGTGTCATCAACCGCCAATCGTAGCCTAGGGATTCCCCGAGACTGATCGGCAAAGCAAAAAACATCGCTAGTCCCACGATAATCGCGAGTCCTCTCGATATCACCTTTTGCCTATATATCTCGTCTTTTTCCTTCAAGCCGTTTGGCCCTCATGGAGGGAGTGGCGTCAGACCCGTTATTTCTCAGTCCGCGTAATTCTAATCCAAACAATATAGCAATCTGGTTGCGAATCTAGAGCCGGGGCAAAGTGAAACTAAATTTCGATCCGCGTCCGACTTCCGACTCTAAACCGACGGTGCCGCCGTGTTGTTCGACGACTTCGCGCACAAAAGATAAACCCAGTCCGGTAGACTCCTCGTCCTTTTCCTGTCCTTCGCGCACGACGCGGTAAAACTTTTCCCAGACTTTGTCTTTTGCTTCAGTGGGAATGCCATAGCCCCGGTCCTCAACACTCAATCGCACGGCTTCGGCCTCGAGCGCTGTAGATAGAGTTACGGTGGTGCGCTCGGGACTGTACTTGATCGCGTTGCTGACGAGGTTCTTGACTGCTTGCGTAATCATGCTCTTGTCGGCAGCGACGGGCGGCAATCGTTCGGTTGGTTGCTCCACCAAACGGATGCGTCGTTTTTTCGCGACCGGCTGCAGGGTTGCGATCGTTTCCCTGACGACTTCGTCCAGCCGCAATGGAATCTTCAGGACTTCCTGCTTGTCCTTGCGCTGTAGCTTAGTTACCGCCAGGAACGTATTGATCATTCGCGAAAGGCGTTGCGATTCGTTGGCAATGATCGTGACAAATTCCCTTGTTTGTTCCGGCAACTGGTCATCAGCCGCGAGTAGTTCTGCGAAACCGTTGATGCTCGTCAACGGTGTACGGAGCTCATGAGACATTAAAGAGATCATGTCGCTCTTCAATTGCTCGTACTCCTTGATTCGCGTGAGGTCCTTTACGACCACCGCCAGACACAACGGTTGTGGAGTCTTTTGGTGCTTCTTTGAATCGTCGAGCACCAGTGAGATCCTCAGCCCAAGCGTCTCATTGCGTTCGGTAAACTGAAGGTCATGCTCATAAGCATGACCGGTTTGCAACACGCGCCGGACCGCAATTGCGGGTTCGTCAAACACATCGGTGCGAAACGCAGCGAGCAGATCAAAAATGCTGAGTCGGAGTGTTTCGGCTTGTGGCATGCCGACGAACAAGCACATCACCTCGTTGGCGAACGCGATGCGTCCGTCCAGCGATGCCAGCGCAACGCCATCGCCAATTTCCGACAAGGCGTTGATGCCAACGCGCTGTTCGAGCAATGCGCCGTTAAGAACGTAAAGTGAGTCGAGACGTTTGCGTGAAGCGGTCACGGAAAGAAAATCCAAATGGCCTCGCCTGCGGCTGGTCTTCGCTACTTGTTCACGTTGCAGGTTGCGCGCCATTTGTCCGCCAACCGCCAGCAATAAAGCGCGATCATCGTCATCAAATTCCTGGCTCGAGCGAATCAGGAGTGCACCAACCGTTCGATCTTCGTGGCGGAGGGGAAGTGCAATATTCGTTGCCGGCTCATCCGGCCCAACCTTTTCAACTACGATCTCGCGATTCGCGATCGCGCGTTCGCACAGTTTCACACCTTCACGCCAAACTGAATTTCGTTCAGTCTCAGGCATAATTCCGCTCGCGGCCCGCAGGCGAGCCGACGAGACCAACTGGCCGGCAGTGTCGCGCCGGAAAACAATCGCTTCGGTAGGCGCTAGAACAGTGTCGAGCAATCTTAATCCGCTCAGTAGCCGGTGGTCACCTTCGTTAGATCGGGATCCCATTCTGAACGGGGCATCCAGCAACTTTTCGGTTAGCTCGTTCTCTTGTCGTCGCAATCGCTTGAACTGCACTGCTGTCACGCTGACTAAGACCGCCACAACAAGGGGAACAAGTAAAATATCACGGGAAAAAATCCATGAGACGACGACGCTTACAATACCCAATCCGAGCAGTGCGCCTGACAAGTAAATTAACGGGCGGCGGAGACCAAAGTAGTCGACGATCGTGGCAACGAGGAAAGCTGCTGCGAACACAAGCAGAGCTCCGAACCAAGAGTTCGAGAACAACGGCAACGCTTTCTGGTTCGCCGCTGTTATCAAAATCAAATTTTGCAGAGGCGCCAACGCGCCGGTCCAGAACAAGGCAAAACCGGTCGCCGCAGAGAGCGCGGCAATAGCGCAGTTAGTCGAAAGAGATTTGATTGAAGGAGCTTGCAAGATTGATTAGCGGAAGTGTCGCGAAAGACTGGTGCGGAATTGTATTGGGAGCTTAGCGGGAGCAAAGCCGGGGCTGATTATACATTGTTGACCACCGGCAAGCCAGTAAAAAACGCCGGATTTTGGCCGAAAATCTAAGATGTGAGGGATTTCAAGGCAGTTAGCAGTTCTGATTCCTCGGAAACATCGACGGTGCGCAAATCCAGTAGCACCTGGTCGTCGCCAATGCGAGCGATGACTGGAGGCGCGGCTGCTCGGAGTTTACTTTCAATTTCGTTAGCAGTGAGCGTTTCGTGAGCCAAGGCGAGCAGCGCTGTTGGCGGATGCACATTTGGCCCTGAGCCACCGCCGACGGCTGAGTAACCGCTGACCACCTTGACTTTCAAATCAGAAGGCACAAGTTTCGCGAGCTGCTGAGCGAGGTTTCGCGCTCGCGTCTCGACGGCATCGGCGCTTAAACCCAACATCTGAAACAAAGGAATCTCTTCAAGTGCGCCGCGCCGATGCGCATCAAGCGTCCGTTCCAACGCTGCCAGGCACAATTTGTCTGCACGCAATGCGCGGTAAAGTGGGCTTCTGCGCAGACGGTCAATAATTTCGCTGCGCCCGACAATCAGCCCCGCCTGCGGTCCACCAAGCAACTTGTCACCACTGAAAGAAACCACATCGGCGCCCGCGACTATCGAATCGCTTATGATCGGCTCATCCCCCAGACCATATTTTGTGAGATCAATGAGTGCGCCTGAGCCTGCATCTTCATAAAGGAATAATCCACGCTCATGCGCGAGTGCCGAAAGAGTGGCAAGGTCAGGTGAAGCCGTGAATCCGACGATGCGGTAGTTTGAGGGATGAACACGCATTATCAAACGAGTGTTTGTGTTTAGTGCCTGGCTGTAGTCTTCAAGCCGCGTTCGATTTGTGGTGCCGACTTCAATCATGCGCGTGCCCGAGTTTGACATCACATCCGGCACGCGAAAGTCCCCGCCTATCTCCACCAGCTCTCCACGGGACACGATTGTTTCGCCGTCATGCGCGAGCACGGAGAGAATAAGCAACGCCGCCGAGGCGCAGTTGTTTACAACCAGCGCCGCTTCCGCTCCCGTCAATTGAACGAGTAATTCTTCCGCCCGAGCGCCGCGCTTGCCGCGTTCGCCGGTGCTCAACTCGTACTCGAGTGTGCAGTAACCCGCTGCTTCTTTTGCAACCGCATTTCTGGCTGCCGCCGACAACGGAGCGCGTCCCAGGTTGGTGTGAAGCATTACGCCGGTAGCGTTTATTACTCGACTGAAGCCACGCAGTGCCTCAAGCGCTCCTGTCTGTCGAAGCCGCTGAATTCCTTCCGCGAGCAGGGCTTCTCTGGAACTGTCTCTTAAAGTGCCGGACTCGATTTGCGCGCGGATTTGATCGGTGACTTCACGAGCAATATCCGTGAGCCGCTGACCACCGACAACTTTGCGAAGTTGTACGGCTTCATCCGAGCGCAATAATTGGTCGACTGAAGGGATAGCACGCAAACTGCTGGTTGCCGGATTGGACATAGATTTTGAAGAGTTTGTCTGGTGGTTTCGTAGGATAGCCGTTGTTTACATGGCTGGCAAACTGACCTGACTCAAGCTGAATCGTCAGAAAAAGAGGGTTTGCCGACTTAATTATTGACACGTTGCTTTTGAAAGCCCTAGACTCAAGTTAACGCATCTGGTTCGATGCGTCCCGCCCGTTTCCCACCTTTCAAGGAGAATCCAGCCAGTGGCAAAGAGCGATAACAAACTTTTCCGTTCGCAACTAAGATCCAAAACCAAATTCCCCGTCGGTGAGAATGAGCCTACGATCGATGACCAGTTGACTCGTCTCGAGGAAGACATTCGCCGTTTGAAAATCGAATTTGACGTCTTCTTCAATGGCGCGTCAAAGCGGCCTCCTTACGATACGAAGGGTCGCGTGGAAACGATGATCAAACGGTTGGGCGACGATCGGACCTTGAGTTATGCGCAGCGTTATCGCTACGGCGCATTGGCCTCGCGTTACAACGCCTTTCGTGATCTTTGGCGGCGGATAATGCAGGGACGTGAAGAGGGTCGGGACCCGATAGCTGCTGCCAGGGTTCAAGCCAAGCAGCAAGCGGTCGAAGGTTTTAAGAAAACGGACTTCATTTGCGACGATGCGCATAAAGACGTCGAGTTGGTTAAGAACCTTTATAGTGCGCTGATGGAAGCAAAGAAAGTTTGCGGCGAGCCAATCGAAGACTTTTCCTTTCCGCGTTTTCATCGCTTGATAGCTTCTCAAGCTGACGGCCTCAAAGAAAGGTTGGGATGCGAAAAAGTTTCCTTCTCAATCGATGTTGAAGGTGGTCACGTGAGTTTCAAGGCTCGAGGCGAAAGAGGCTGAGCAAGAGTTGATCGGCTTTTAGAAATAGAAAAGGCAACCAAGTCTGGTTGCCTTTTCTTTTTTGCGCTTACCGGACCGAAAGACCGGAAGCGGTCAGTGGCGTTGCTGAGCAAGCCGGGGAGACCTACATCTTGATCACTGCTTCGGCCTGTGGTCCTTTCGGGCCCTGCGTCACTTCGAATTCAACTTCCTGACCCTCTTCGAGAGTCTTGAAGCCGTCCCCTTGAATGGCGCTGTAGTGAACGAAGATGTCTGAAGAGCCTGGCTGCTCGATGAAGCCATAGCCTTTCGAATTGTTAAACCACTTGACCTTACCGGTTATTCTAGACATAACACGAATCCTCCTAACGATTCGGTAAAACGGGGCGAGAGCCTTGGGGCTTTCGCGCGACCTGGTTAAAGCTTGTGAGCCGGACGCGCCTTGGAGCGAATACGGAGGCACAATCAAAAAATGCATGGTGAACAGCGCTCTTGGCGCGATTCATCATGCACACTAACGGGGGCTTACTAAAAAACACATTGCTGTAAAGCTTGTATCGCGAAAACTAGGACTACTGCAGAGGCTTTCCCTGAACGCGGCGCATACTAAATGAAAGCAATTTCTCGTGTCAAGTTAAAAAAACCTAATGTATTGCGCTGGTTAGCAGGTACTGCAACGGATCCACAGGCTCGTCATTGATACGAATTTCATAATGCAGGTGCGGTCCCGTTGATCGGCCAGTCGAACCGACGCGGCCAATAAACTGGCTGCGTTCTATCCATTGTCCCTGCGAAACATCGATATGCGAAAGGTGTCCGTAGCGCGTGGTTAAGCCGCCGCCATGGTCGATGACGATCAATTGGCCGTACCCATTTTGCCAGCCTACGAAAGTGACTCTGCCACTGGCGCCGGCGACCACCGGGTCGCCAATTGCGGCGTCGATATCCTGGCCTGAATGAAACTCGTATGAGCTGCCGCCAAAAGGATTTCTTCTGCCGCCAAATCCGCTTTCCAACTTTCCTACAACGGGCCAGACAGACGGGGTGTAGCCACGCTCGCGCAAGACGCTCTCGTAAGCTCGCATCTTAGTTTCGAGCCGGCTCATCTTGCCCGAAAGTGCTGCCAAACCACTCTCATCCAACGGCAACGCCGGACCGCCCGTGCCGGGAAGCGTGACCTGATCGTTGATGACTCCGGATTTTTCGGCAAGCTTGCGCGATGTATCTTCGACGGCTTCAACGCGATTGCTCAGCTGCTTTAGTTCCAGCCGCTGTTTTTCATTTTCCGCGCGCAATTGTTGGTTTTCCATATCGGTCCGCAAATGTGCCGCCTGTTGGGTCAGTCCGTAAAAGCCGTAAAGCGAACCGCAAAAAACGGTCGCGGCAACGAGGGCAAGAATTCGAAGGGATCGTTTCTCTACACAGAATCTGCGGATTTGAGCACTTGAGCGGGGGGTGTGGGCGATTATGAACGCGTAAAAACGGTCGTCTCTAGCCATTAAATGTGTCTCCGGTCGCGTCGGCGCTAAAAGGCAAAAGCCTGGCGCGGCTGTAAAAGGCACAGAGTCAAATGGCGACTTGTGCGGAGCTTATTCGATTACGAGGTTTGTTTTTTGACCCTGCTTGAAGTTTGCAGCGAACAAAGAAAACCCAATAATTGCGGGGTCAATTCGTCCGGCCGGTGCTGCAAAGAAGGGTGACCCTATCACAGCCCCAAAGCTCATTGCAAACAGCCAAGTGGGGAGTTTTGGACTAGGTAAGTTCGGTTTCTCGTTTGTGGCGGCAACGATCGCGGAGGATAAAAAAGACTATCAACGTGAGAACCGCCAGAAAGATCACAACGACGGCGATCTTGATCGCAACGAGCAGCACACCACCCAGCGCCAGGATTTGTCCGAACAAAGTGACGACCAGAAGGACGAGCGCTGTTACGCCAGCGATTGCTTTAAAAAGAAATGCCATTTCTGTTTGCCCCTAAAGAACCTCTTACGAACTCCGCTTGAAGGGAATGGTTTCAATTACCTTCCGACCCAGTTGCGTTGTTTCGCCGGTACGGAAGGCCGGCGACTCAATTGCATTGGAAACCACCGACGGCGGCGGTCGGCGTGAATCAAAACGAACGATCCGCCCGTTTGTGCCGCGACCACGGACATATTCGAAAAGCATATAAGCGCCGAGTGCTACTAACGCCACCGGAAGTAATTGCCGAACAGGCAACTGCACGCCGAGCAGTGTATGGAGCAGAAAGAGCGTGCCGATCACAACCAGAGTTATGCCCCAAGCAAAAGGATTACCGTACAGGCGGCGAGTGATGACATCTTCCTCTGTCTCCGGAGTCAGCCCGGCCCGAATCAACTGCGCGGTGCGGCAAGCATCAACTGCGGCGAACAGCCACGTTCCGAGTACTCCAAGCACAAAGAAATGAACGCCCTGCGTCAGCACCGCCATCTGAAAGAAGCTCGCAAAGATCGCAAAGTGGACGATAGCTTTTGCAGTTTGTCCGTTATAGGCGGCTCCGAGCCCCGGGACGAAAGACAACAGCGTGGCAACTACGGGCGAAGTCTTGCGATAGCTGGCAGACGTACTTGAGGTTTGCGCCTGTTGCCGCAGTAATTCAACGCCAGCGACTATGCAATCCTGGCAAAAAGGGAAGCCACGAATGCGGTGATCGCAAGCGGAACACAGCCGGCGCGCACACTGGTTACACTGGACGACGGCTGGATTCTTCGGATGAAAGGCGCAATAAAACATCTGGTTTCTTAGGGCTTGTTTTGCCGATTCTTAGGTGCGGCACCGCTTTGTTTCTGCTTCTGCGTGTTGTTGTTCTGATCTTGATTCGCGGGCGGCGCCTGCCTGCCGCCAACAAGTTCCTTCAGGCCTTGGGTGATTTCTTTGATTCCAGTACTTGAGCCGGCTGCAGAGCTTTGTTCAACCAAACGCATGCTCGCGCTGTAGACGCCGCTGATTGAGCCATCCGCCGATACGGTATTGGTCAGAACGAACACTGCCACCAACAGCATTGTGGCCACTGTCGCAAGCTGTGGAGAAATGATTGGATCAAGCCACGCGCGCAGCCACGAAGCTATTCGTTCGTTGAGCGACGAGCGGATTTCACGCGCTAGTGCGGTTTCAGAAGTAGCTTGCAGGATTCGTTCGTTCAGGCCCAACGGCAAGGGTTGTTCTTCGCCGATATAGAGGTAGCAAGCGCCTATCGCGCGTACAACATCGCCTGGCAATTCTGTACAGCTCGCACAAAGCACCGCGTGCCGTTCCCAGCGATGATAAAGACCGGCGGGAAGAAAACCATCGAGATAGTCTGTCAGCCGCTCCTCAAAGTCCTCGCAGTTCATCGCTGTTTCGGGCATGGTGCTGACCAGAATCCGCGCTTCAAGCTCGCGAGAAGGCTCCAGCACACTTGCAGCACTGCAGGCCTGCATCGTGTTTCTGACTTCGCTTAAAAGGTCATGGCAAAGCGGACAACGCATCGCATGTTCGGCAAACGTCTTGTGCACCTCCGGCGCGAGTGTGCCGTCAAGGTAATCCGTCAGACCATTCTCAAATTCGTTGCAAAGCATCTGTCTCTCTTTTCCGCCCCTCAATCATTGGCGTTTCGCCTTCCCCGGTGCGAAACGTTTCTAAGCTTCACTAACCGCCAGCACTTTCATCCGCTTTAATATTTTGGCCAACTCAATGCGTCCTCGATTGATTCTCGATTTCACTGTTCCCTCAGGTATCTTTAACAAGTCGACAATTTCCTGGTAACTCAACTCCTCAATGTCGCGAAGGATGACGCAGGTGCGCAGATCCGGTGAAAGTTTGTCGATGCCTGCCTGGACCTGCGCGCCGAGCTCGCGGCGCTCCATTTCCTGTTGCACTGACCGCGAAGAGTTATGAAGGTGATATGTGTGGTCGGCGAGGTCATCGGCCTGATTATCATGCGGGGTTCGCTGGCGCTTTCGATAATCGTCGATGATCAGGTTACGTGCCAACCTCATCAACCAGTTTTGCAGGTCACCCTGGCGCGAATCGTATTGATCCAGTGACCGGTAAACTCTAACAAAAACTTCCTGCGTCAAATCCTCAGCCGTATCTGAACGCGACGTAAAGCGATAGGCCAGATTGTAAATTCGCCGGGAATAGTCGTGCACAATTTGCTCCCAGGCCGCGCCATCACCGGCGCGACACTTGCGAACCAAATCGGCTCCTTCGTTGGCAGCCAAAACTCGTGCAGCCCTCACTTTGTTCCTGCTCCGCCGAACTGTGTTGCTATTCTGTTCTGCCGCGCGCTCATCTGCAACCCTCTCGGTCAGCGCCAAATACGACGCTCGGAAAGCGAAAGTTCCCGTGCTGACCGCATTGTCACCAGGTGGCATGGACTTTAGTCGGTGCTACCGATTGGCGGAAGAGAGAAACAGACTAAAAGTCTGTTCCACTCCAGAACTTCGCGTCGATCCTACCCTTTGTTGCTCGACACGCTGCAAATGTTGTAGCCTTCCCGCTCGGCCCAATATCTTGTGGTTCATTCCCGGCGAGTAGCGACATTAGTAACCCATTGAAATCCAAGACGCGGAAATATTTCGAATTTACAGCGCTTTGCCTCCTTGCTATCGCGATTATATGGTGGTTTGGCAGGAAACTTGACTGGTCGGAAGTGCGGCATTCGGTCAGTAATGCAAACCCTTATTTGCTGGGGCTGGCCGTGCTAATGATTTCCGTCGCCTATGTCTTTCGCGCCGCGCGTTGGGGAGCTTTATTGGCGCCGCTGGCTAAGGCGGGTCTCAGAAACCTATTCATAGCGACGACGGTAGGTTTTGGGGCAGTCTTTCTCTTTGGACGGGCCGGCGAAGTTGTGCGTCCAGTGGTCTTGCCGATGCGCGACCCGCGTGTTCGTCCCGCCGCATCTTTTGTAACGATCATGATCGAGCGAATCTACGATTGCATCGCGGTCGTCGTGCTTTTTGCAGTGAACCTTTTATGGTTTAGGCCGCCGATAAATGACGCGGGCAGTCTCCTTCGCATTCGGGTCGTTGGCGCTGTATTGCTAGTGGCTGTGATCGCCGGTGTGTTTGGTCTGACTAAATTCAGAAAGCATTCAGCAGGGGCAATCGCTGGACTGAAACCGTTTCTCGAGAGACGACGCTTTGTACCAGCCGCAGTAACTAAGGCTGTTGTCAGCATTCTGGAACAACTCGCAAAAGCGCTGCGGGTGCTTGTTGATGCGCGTGAGCTTGCCGTCACCGTAGGCTGGACAGCGATGGTTTGGTTGGGCATCGCGTTCGCCAACCTTCTGGTCTTGCGCGCTTTCGGTTTGCCGTTCGGAATTACGGAAACGATTTTTGTGCTGGGCTGGTCGTTGGTCGGTTCGCTGGTGCCAACCCCGGGTGGTGCGGCGGGCGCTTTTCATGCGGCAACGGCAGCTGGTCTACTTTTCCTGGGCGTAACAAAAGAGAAAGCGGCTGCAATCTCTATCGTTATGCATCTGGTTGATTTTGGTCCGGCAGTCATTTTCGGCTTTCTCTATTTTATTCGCGGCGACATCAACCTTTCACGACTGCGTTCGCTGACTTCCGCCGACGCGGTCGAGCATGCGGTTGAGGACGAGCCAATAACGGACGACGTTTTCGGACAAGCTGAATTGGAAACGGGCGCTGCCATCAGCGATTGAACCAACCGGCTCTACCACCCCACGCGGGCTGCTCGCGCGGACCCCGGTTTGAAATCCGCTTTAGAGGGATAACACGATGAAATGTCCATTCTGCGGTCACCTGGAAGACAAGGTAGTTGACTCGCGCGAGTCGCGCGAGGGTGAAGCGATTCGCCGGCGACGTGAATGTTTGCGCTGCGAACGAAGGTTCACGTCTTACGAACGCATCGACGAAATTCCCTACATGGTCATAAAAAAAGACGGCCGCCGCGAGCCGTTCGATCGCAACAAGGTCATGGCAGGTTTGTTGCGGGCTTGTGAGAAACGACCCGTCCCGTCTTCGAAACTTGAATCCATCGTCAACGCGATCGAAAAATACGTACAGGAATCGTCGGAGCGCGAAAGACCAACCAGCAAAATCGGCGAAATGATCATGCGTCGTTTGAAGGAACTGGATAAAGTTGCTTACGTTCGCTTCGCTTCGGTGTATCTTGAGTTTGAAGACGTTTCCGAGTTTATGACTGAGTTGAAACACCTGGTGCGGACGCGCAATCAGGCGAGCAGGAAGAATTAGATTGTTGAAACAGGGTTCGAGAATTATCAAGACAGCGCGCGCAACTGGCCTGGAAAGGCTCGAACTTCAGCGGTTGCGCGACCGGGTCGGGAGATTGTTTGCTGCGTTACAGGAAGCAACTGTCGCCGAAGATCCGCTGGCTTCCGAAACCTGGGCGCCGCCTGTCGATCTTTGCGAAAGCGCCGATGCGATTGTTATTTGCGTCGAACTGCCGGGGTTGACCGCCGAGCAGATCAAAGTCGGCGCCACGAATACCCAACTGCGCATCTGGGGTGAGAAGAAGCGCCGCATGCCGCGCAATCGCATCTTGTCTCATCTCTGTTCAGAACGCAGTTTTGGAAAGTTTTGTCGCATTGTGCCGTTGCGTTGGACAGTCAGCATCCAGGACTCGGAAGCGTCGATTGACAACGGGATGCTGGTAGTGCGAATGCCAAAAATTGAAGATCGGCGCGGAGTGGAGTTTAAGATACCGGTAAAGGACGAAGTTAAAAGCCAGGTCTTAGGGGACAAATGAAAAAAGAGCCAGCCAATTCGAACACGACGCCAATCGTGAAAGAAACAGATTTAGTTGAAGAAATAGAAGTGGCGGACACCGCTCAGGAGCTGCAAATTCCTGATGACTTGCCGGTCCTGCCGCTGCGCGACATCGTGATTTATCCCTTCATGATCGTGCCGCTCTTTGTGTCGCGCGAGAAATCGATAAAGGCGGTTGACGAAGCGCTTGGCGAAAACCGCATGATTCTGCTGGCCTCGCAAAAAGATCTTGATAAGGAAGAGCCGGCCGCGGAAGACCTGTACAGAGTCGGCACCGCAGCCGTCATTATGCGCATGCTGAAGTTGCCTGATGGCCGCATTCGCATTTTGGTCCAGGGCCTGGCGCGAGCTGAAATTCAATCGGTTGACACGACCGGCCAGTACATTCGCTCGCACGTTCGCGTGATGCAGGAAATTTTGCCTCCCGAGCGTTCGCTCGAGGTCGAAGCGCTGGTTAGAAACGTGCGCGCCTCAATGGAAAAGGCAATCAACCTTGGCAAGAACATTTCGCCGGAAGTCATGGCGATAATCGCCAACCTCGACGATGCCGGCCGGCTAGCGGATCTGTCGGCCTCGAATCTCGAACTCAAAGTCGAAGACGCGCAATCTGTTTTAGACATTGCCGACACCACCGCCCGTTTGCGCAGAGTAAACGAGTTGCTGAACAAAGAAATCGAAGTGTTGACGGTGCAGCAGGAGATCAACACACAGGCGCGCGCCGACATCGATCGATCGCAGCGCGAGTTTTACCTGCGCCAACAAATGAAGGCGATTCAAAGTGAGCTTGGCGAAGGAAACGAGCTGGCCGAAGAGGTGGCCCAGTTCCGCGAAAAGATCGAAACATCGAATATGCCAAAGCCTGCCGAAGAAGAAGCGCTGAGGCAATTGAAGAAACTCGAACGCATGCACCCGGATGCCGCTGAAACGGCAACAGTGCGAAATTGGATGGAGATCATGACTGATCTGCCATGGTCCAAATCGTCGGAAGACAACCTCGATTTGCAAAAGGCCGAAAAGATCTTGAACGAGGATCACTACGGCCTGGAAAAAGTTAAGGACCGAATCATCGAAGCGTTGGCGGTAAGGAAGCTGAAAGAGAAACCGAAAGGGCCGATTCTTTGTTTGGTGGGCCCTCCAGGCGTGGGCAAAACGTCGCTGGGGCGCTCAGTCGCGCGGGCCCTCGATCGAAAGTTCGTTCGCTTGTCGCTGGGTGGCGTTCACGACGAAGCTGAGATTCGTGGCCATCGTCGCACTTATGTAGGCGCCATGCCCGGCCGCGTGATTCAGGCGATTCAGCAGGCCGGCACAAACAATCCGCTAATCATGCTGGACGAAGTCGACAAGGTCGGCGCCGACTTTCGTGGCGATCCGTCTTCAGCTTTGCTTGAGGTGCTTGATCCCGAACAGAACAATAGTTTTCGTGATAACTACCTTGGCGTCACTTTTGACTTGTCCAATGTCATATTCATGACCACGGCCAACATACTCGACACTATTCAGCCGCCGCTGCGCGATCGCATGGAGATTATTCGGCTGGCGGGTTATACCGAAGAAGAAAAACGCGAGATCGCGCGCCGTCATCTTATGCCGAAGCAGATGGAAGAGAACGGCATCTCGGCAAAGGACCTGCATATTTCGAAGACTGCTCTAACCGCAATCATTCAACAGTACACGCAAGAAGCAGGACTGCGGCAGTTGGAACGAGAGATTGGACGCATCTGTCGCAAGATTGCGCGGCGCATAGCCGAAGGCCACAAAGGAACGATCAGTGTCTCGCTCAAAAACATTCACGAATTTCTCGGCGCGCCCAAAGTAATTCCGGAGGAAGTGCTTAAGAAGGATCAGATTGGAGTCGCAACCGGCCTGGCCTGGACCGCAGTCGGTGGTGACGTGCTCTTCATCGAAGCGCTGCGGATGAAAGGTAAAGGCAATCTGGTTTTAACGGGCCAACTCGGAGAAGTGATGCGCGAGTCAGCACAGGCAGCCTACTCTTACGCAAAGTCGCGCGCCAAGGATCTCGAAATTAACGAGGATGATTTTAGTAACTACGACTTGCACATTCACATTCCGGAAGGCGCGATTCCGAAGGATGGTCCATCGGCCGGAATTACATTAGCGACTGCCATGGTTTCAGCTCTTTCGATGCGACCAATACGAAAAGATGTAGCCATGACCGGCGAGATAACGTTGAGAGGAAACGTCCTGCCCGTGGGCGGCGTTAAAGAGAAAGTTTTGGCAGCGCGGCGCGCTCGTGTTTCAACGATTATTTTGCCTGCGCAAAATCGACGCGACATGGATGAGGTACCGAAGGAGCCGTTCAAAGACATCCGATTTGTCTTCGTCGATAACATGCGCCAAGTCTTTCGCGAGGCCTTGAAAGAGAAGGTTACGCCACCGGTTTCGTCGAGCCCGAGACCCCAGCGGATGCCACAGGCCGCGGCTGCCAGACCTGTTTGAGAGTCAGCAAAACCGATCACGACCTAAGAAAGGCCGCTCATCCGAGCGGCCTTTTTCTTTCTCATAAACGATTTATCTTGGAGATAAATATTACTTACAACTACTGACTAAGGTCGGTGAAGAGTCCGGAATTCGTTCAATGAAATATTCCTGACTATCAAAAGGCTCTTCGTCCTGTGCCAGCTGAACCCGCGCATAAGATCCATCAAGCTGCAGTTCGCGCGCTCTAACGTTGTCACGTAAGTAGGCCGCCAGCAAGACATCTTTCAGGTAAGTCTTCATCGCCGGATCGGTAACAGGCGTAACCACTTCTATACGATGTTTCAGATTGCGCGCCATCCAATCGGGGCTGCCGATGTAGACATCCGGCTCGCCGCCGTTAGCGAAGTAAAACACGCGACTGTGTTCCAGAAAGCGGCCGATGATATTCCGCACGCTGATGTTTTCAGACAAGCCAGGCACGCCCGGTCGCAGCATGCAGACACCGCGCACGACCAGCTCGATCTTCACGCCGGCTGCCGACGCTTCGTATAACTTTTCAATTATCTGATTGTCCGCCAGCCTGTTTATCTTGGCCAGGATGTGGCCGTGGTGGCCGGCGCGCTGATGTTCGATTTCGCGGTCGATCAGTGCGGTCATCTTCTCACGCAGATTGACCGGCGCGACGAATAGCTTTCGATACTCCATCTGGCGCGAACAGCCAGTCAGGTAATTAAACAATTCCGACGCGTCAGCGCCAATCGTGTCATTGGCAGTGAACAGACCGACATCGGTATACGTGCACGAGGTGGTTGGATTGTAGTTGCCTGAAGCGATGTGCATGTATCGCTTGAGCATGTCGCCCTCGCGTCTCACTACCAGCGTGAGTTTCCCGTGCGTTTTCAGGCCCAGAATACCGTAAACAACATGCACCCCGGCCTCGTCCAGCCGCCTGGCCCATTCGATGTTATGTTCCTCGTCAAATCGGGCTTTAAGCTCGATAAGCGCGGTTACTTGTTTGCCTTGTTCGCTGGCGCGGATTAAGGCCGGCGGGATTGGCGATTCGGGCCCGGTGCGGTAAAGACAAATCTTTATTGCTACAACATCCGGATCGTCGACTGCTTCGTTGATGAAATTTGTGACGGTGTCGTAAGAGTCGAAAGGATGATGCATCAGGAGATCACGCTCTTTTATCACATCAAAGATGGACCGGTTCCCGTACCATTCCGGGACCGCCGCCTCGAATCCTTTGTCCTTGAGATCGGGTCGATTCAAATCGTAGAGCGACATGAAGTTGTGAACGGCTAGAGGACCGTCAATGACATAAACGTCTTCACTCAACAGGTCGAGTGACTCGGTTAGATAGTCAACCATCTCTTCCGGCATGCCCGCGGAAACTTCAAGACGTACCGGGCTACCGAAGCGGCGCTGCCGAATCTCCTGTTGAATCACACGCAAAAGGTCTTCTGCTTCGTCTTCGCGTATTTCGATATCCGCATCGCGTGTAACGCGAAAGCGGTGGCACTTGCCGACAATCATCCCGGGAAATAGCGAAGTGCAGTTCGCTTCGATCACATCTTCAAGTAGTACGAACCTGGTCTGCAATTTACCTACTGGAACCAGCCGCGGCACAACCGATGGAACCTTTATGCGCACGAAGCGTGGTTCATGTTTTTGTTTTGGATCAGCCGGCGAGTATCCCGGCGGCGCTTCAACCCTCAAACCCAGATTCAAGCTGAGCGGAGAGATGTAAGGAAAAGGGTGACTCTGATCGACGGCAAGCGGAGTCAGAATTGGAAATACCTTCTCCATAAAATACTTATCCAGATCCGCTTGTTGGTCGCGATTCAGGTCGCGATACAACAAGACCTCAATGCCCTCTTCTTTCAATTCCGGCAAAATGTCATTCAGCAAACAGCGCGCTTGATCGGCAACCATCGGGAGAACCCGCGCTCTGATTTCTTTCAGCTGTTCCCCGGGCGTCATGCCGTCAGGAGACAACTCGGTTACCTGCTCGTCCAGCTCCTCTTTGAGTCCGGACACGCGGATCATGAAAAACTCGTCCAGGTTGGCCGAGAAGATCGATAGAAATTTTAGTCGTTCGAGTATTGGGTTCGACTCAACAGAGCCTTCTTCCAAGACACGCCGATGAAACTCGAGCAGACTCAGCTCGCGATTGAAGAACAAGCGGACCGCGTTTGGCGCCGTCGGCTGTAGTGACGGAAGCCGCGGTATCTCTCGCAGCTCTGCGGTTGATGGCGATTTACTTTTGAGGGCGGTTGACATTGTTTTCGCTAAATCCTTATTCCGGGTCCAGACTTCAAATGGGATTGGACTGCTTTAAAATCAGCAATAGGCGTTCCAAACTGATCGTCTGAGTGCCGTCTGGCTGTATTGGTTCGCCCGCGTACAGAATCTCAACAAAATCTTGCGAAAGCCCGTATGCCGCTGTACTAAATTGATTCTTATTTCGAATCTGTCAATAATGCTGCAAAGGCCGAGTTTATCCCAAGACGTGATCCGAGTCTCCCGTTTCGTTCCTAAACTACAGTTGAAAAGCCGCCTTGATCGTGTGCCGATTCGCCGCAACATTTGGCGACCAAAATTACCCGTTCAGCACGACACAACCGATGCAGGCGCACTGGCATCTTTATCACCGGCGCCTGCAGAAAGTAAGGGAAAATCGCGTCATTTCGGTGTCTATTTGATGTGTGGTTTGTTTGACACTCTGGAAAATCGTGTGGTAACCTCCGGACTGACTTTGGCTTCGAATTCGGAAGCATTTTGGTATCCAACCAAGTACGAAGGAGCGCCTTAAACCCTCGCAAAAGTGGAGGCTGCTTAAATCCCCAGGGAAATCGGTCTGGAATTTCGTACTAGCACTCAAGGAGAACGACGGTTAATGTCACTGAGCTTTGCGACCCCCATGAAGCGGATAACACTTATTTCGCTGTTTATTATTTCCGCTACCGTCGTGTCAGCGCAGATTCCAGCCGGCTCATCAGCTCGCTCCATCCCGAATGATGTTGAGAAGAGCGATGCGCAAGTTGGTGAAGTGATATCCAGAGCCGACGACCATTTCCGCAAAGGCAAGCTCAATCTCGAAGACAATAAGCGCGAACAAGCTCGTGACGAGTTTGATAAAGCTGTCGACTCCATTCTGGAATCGGGTTTGGACGTGCGTGCCAGCCAGCGACTACAGACTTTCTATTTGGAGTTGGTCGAAAAAATCTACCGCGAGGAAGTTCCTCTTGGCCGCACTCCGGTTCAATCGAACATCTCTGAGTTCGTTGCCCAAAACAATTCCGCCGTTGTTCCGAAATCTGATCCACCACAAATCGGATTCCGCGAGCAGAAGTTTGAACCATCGCCCCTTGACGATCTCAGCAAACTGGTCCTGACTCCGGAAGAACAAAATGTTTCCGACGCGGACGTGCTGGCACTTGAACAAGCGAAGCAGAATGTAAACTTCGGCTTCACGATCAATCCGCTTATTCAGCAGTACATTAATTACTATCAAGGCCGCGGTCGGGGAACGATGGAATCCGGCCTCAAAAGATCCGGGCAGTTCATGAAGATGGCCCGTCAGATCTTCAAGGAAGAAGGGGTGCCTGTCGACCTCACCTGGTTGGGCCAGGTCGAAAGTGCCTGGCGACCGAAGGCCGTGTCATGGGCCGCAGCTTCCGGACTCTGGCAGTTTGTACCCGGCACTGGCCGGCAGTTTGGTTTGAAGCAAACCGCCTGGATTGACGAGCGCAATAGTTATGAACAGGCCACTCGCGCCTCGGCTAAATACCTCAAGAGTCTTGCCACCCGTTACAACGGAAACTGGGAATTGGCGATGGCTGCTTACAATACCGGCGCGGGAAACGTCGATCGCGGAATCGCGCGCGCGGGCACAGCTAACTTCTGGGCTATCTATCCCTATATCTACCAGGAAACGCGCAACTACGTTCCCAATATCCTGGCAACAATCCTGATTGCAAAGAATCCCGAAAAGTATGGCTTCAAGGGCATTAAACCTGATGCGCCAATGGGTTATGACGTGGTTCAGGTTTCCAACTCGACAAGTTTGCAACTGGTCGCCGAAGCGACTGACACCAGCGTGGACTATGTTCGTAGTCTTAATCCTGAACTGCGGCGTGATATCACGCCTCGAGGCGAGGCCTACAACGTTCGCGTGCCGGCAGGCAAAGGCAAACAGTTTTACGCGATTCTGAAGCGCGTCCCAGCGGAACGTCGCGACTCGGCGCGCGTGATTTCGGTGGCGCCGGGCGAAGATTTACAAGCCGTGGCGAACCGTACTGGAGTTAGTGTCTCTCAACTCCAAGCTATGAATACCGGCGTTGATTTGAAGGCCACGACGAAACTTGTAGTTCCCAACAGTGGCGTTCGGCTAACAAGTTGGCGGCGTGCTAAACCCGCCACCACTGATCAACCTGCTGCCCCGGCATTGAGCAAAGTGCGCGCGCGCAAAGGCGACACCATCTCGCGCATCGCTGCCGCTCATAATCTCGATGCAAATGAAGTAGCTCGCTTGAACGGTGTGACTCCCGAAGCGGAACTTCGCGCCGGCCAGGAAATTCGGCTTCCAGCGACAGCCGTCGCTCCTTCGCGCCGCAGATAGTTTTGACATTATATGTTCTGCCGCGTTCGCCCCCTTTGCGAACGCCGGCAAGCAATTGTTGAGCGCGCTTTCGGCTGTCGCTAAGCGCGCTCGATTCGTTTTCACCCTCAATCGCCGCTTACCAAATGCTCTTCGATCTTCACCGTCTTTGCAGAGGAAGCTTCTCCCATGCTTTTTCGCACTCTGTCCGCGGCCGTCTATGGCATTAACGCCGACCTCGTCGACATTGAAGTCGATCTAACTCCCATCCGCGGAGAAGCCGAGGCGTCCCCGACAGTCACCATCGTCGGGCTACCCGATGCCGCGGTGCGCGAGTCGCGCGAACGCATCCGCGCGGCGATCAGCAACTGCGGTTTCTTTTTTCCCTTTCAGAAAATCACTATCAATCTGGCGCCTGCAGATGTTCGCAAAGAGGGAGCAAGTTTCGATCTTCCGATCGCCCTGGGGATACTCGGCGCTAACGGGGACTTGGCTGAACAGAACAATCTCATTCACATATTGTGTGTTGGCGAACTCTCGCTTGACGGCCGCGTGCGCCCGATCAAGGGCGCGTTGCCGATCGCCATTCTTGCGCGCGACGCGCTAATCAAGCACGTAATACTTCCTGACGAGAACGCCACGGAAGCAGCGGTTGTAGCCGGCGTCAATGTCTATCCAGTTGCCAATCTGCGCAGTGCGGTTGAATTGATTGCTGCCTTGCGTTCCGAAAATCCTCCGGCGCCCTTGAAAGTCGATCCAAACGAAATACTCGTGAAAACCGATCATTACAACGTCGACTTTCGCGAAGTGCGCGGCCAACTTTCAGTGAAGCGCGCGCTCGAAGTTGCAAGCGCCGGCTCTCATAACATTCTGCTCATTGGTCCTCCCGGTTCCGGGAAAACGATGCTGGCGAAGCGGCTGCCAACAATCCTGCCGCCGCTGGAATTCGAAGCAGCGTTGGAACTAACAAAAATTCACTCGGTCGCCGGTTTGACTGGTCGCGCGGGACTGGTCACGGCGCGGCCGTTTCGCTCGCCGCATCACACCATCAGCGACGCAGGATTGATAGGTGGCGGCGCCGTGCCGCGGCCGGGAGAAGTCTCGCTGGCCCATCAGGGTGTTTTGTTTCTGGATGAGCTGCCGGAATTTGATCGCAGCGTCCTGGAAGTCCTGCGCCAGCCACTGGAAGATCAGAAAGTAACTATCAGTCGCGCTTCAATGTCGTTGACGTTTCCGGCATCTTTCATGTTGGCGGCGGCGATGAATCCGTGTCCCTGCGGTTTCTGGAACGATCCGACGCGCGAGTGTCGTTGTTCGCCCTTGCAGATTCAACGTTACGTGGGCCGCATTTCCGGACCGCTGCTCGATCGCATAGACATTCACATTGATGTGCCCGCTGTAAAGTTTCGCGACCTCAGGGGTGATG
>JAVEDP010000029.1 GCA_030841085.1 Pyrinomonadaceae bacterium | reverse complement strand
CCTGTGAGATGCTCCGTGTTGAATCGATCAGCTCTGAGTCGAGGTCTCTGTGGAAAGACCTACCTAACTTGTCTTCGGTCGAGTCGAGTTCCGTCCTTCTTTTTTGGCGGCTCGCGATGTTGGTTTCGCTTTTCCCTCGTCGCTTGCGCTGGCTTCACCCACAGCCGTCGCTGCTTTCGCCTCCGCATTCGGCTGTATTGTTCGCGCCTGTTGTTCGGATCGAGAGGCCATTGCCTCTGTTTTTATGGGCGCGGGGTTCAACAAAGCGTCCCAACGATACCGCGGGCGTTCACGCTGTTCGCCCAGGCGCTTAAAGACTAAGTCAGTTACGGCATTCGTGATCCAGTTGTGGTAAAACTCGCCGACCGAAGCAAGTTCAGCGTCGGGCGCGGGATTCATGAAATCAATTGCGTAAGGAATGCCATCCTGGATTGCAAACTCGACCGTGTTCAAATCATATCCGAGCGCTGAGCAAAGAGTACGCACGTCTTTCCTGACGCGTGCGGCCAGTTGCGGCGACAGATAATCCGGATTGTGGATATATTGTTCGCCGGACAAGTAGGGCTTGCGCGGATCGTAGGCCATGATCATCACTTCTTCCTGGCCCACGCAATAACAACGCACAAACTGCTCAAAGTCCACGGCCGCTTGCAAGGTCATGCAGAGCGTTCCCGTCTGATCGTATTCGGTCCACAATTCTTCGAGCGAGTTAACCTTCGAAACATTCTTCCAGCCACCGCCATCGAAGGGTTTGAGAAACGCAGGCATGCCGACATAGTCGACGATAGCTTGCCAATCGAGCGGGAACTCCAGATTGCGCAGGCTCTCGCTCGTGATTCCTTTAATGTAGTCCTTCTGCGGCAGCAGCACCGTTCGTGGTACCGCGACACCCAGCTTAGTCGCCAACGAGTAATTAAAAAACTTGTCGTCAGCAGACCACCAAAATGGGTTGTTGACGATGACCGTTCCTTCGAGCGCCATGCGTTTAAGCGTGGCGCGATAAAAAGGCACCTCATGCGAAATGCGATCAATTACTAGATCGTATGCCGGCGGCGCATCGTGTTTGATGCCACCCAGCTTTATGTAATCCGCAACAACCTCGCCATTGCCGCGCTCGTTTATGCTCTTGATCAGGGCTTCGGGAAAAGTTTTCTCGCGCCCAACTAAAATGCCAACCTTCTTCATAACTCACTCCATCCTGCTCGAATGCTTGTGCTCGAATCACACTGAAGCGCCATTGGTTCAGTGCTGCTTATTGGATGTCTGCTGGAAAACGATGGAGACTACGATTTAAGCGGAAGGCTTGTCAATTGCAGAAAGTGTAGGCACTCGTCGTCGTCGGCAGTGCGATTTGTCTCAATCGCGCGACGCTTGCGGGCCTGTATTTCTTGCAGCTCAGGGGCATCCCGACGATGCTAAAAATGCATCAATTCATGGCGTTTCCCCACCGGTTTTAGAAGTGCTCGTATGGTACAATCCGCCCGCTTGATTCAACTATCTTTTGCGTGTGTCCCGTCGCACCGTGTTTTCTGGAGATTAACTTGCATCGTCTAGTCATCACCCTCCTGCTTTGTTTTGTATTCCTCGTGGGGATAGCGGGCCCAACCGTGGGCGCGGTTGCCGCCGACCAACCAAAAAATTTCACTGGCGAACAGGTTGCCGAATCGACCATTTTCGTTTATGGGTCACGAGCCATTCTGTCGCAGATTCGCCGGAATGGGATTGAGCGCGGACGAATAGTGCGTTACGGAACCGACGGCAGAAACGAAGAAGCGTCATACGAGCGCCGTTTTGTTCGCGGCGAAAGCATCGACAAGGACAAAATCCGCTTGGATCAAAAAGCGCCGACGCTCGAGTACTCCTTGATCTATGGCGACGGCCGTCTCTGGGGAATTATTAATGGCGCCGCTTTTACTCCTCGTCAGGATGCGGCCAACACTTTCCTTTCGCAACAACACCACGGCATCGATACGCTGCTGCGTTACAAGGAAATTGGCGCCACCGTCACCCTGGTCCGCAAAGAGAAGCAAAAGGGAATCGATCTCTATGTGCTTGACCTGGTGGACAAGGACAAACAGTCCACGCGGTATTACATCAGCTCAAAGACTCTTCGCATTCTCTGGCTCGAGTATGAGGAACCTGTGCCGGGCGGCTCACCAGTCAAGTTCGTCCGCAAGTTTTTCGATTATCGCTACGCTCAAAGCACACTAGTCCCTTATCGCACTGTGCTGATTGAGAACGGTAGGGACAGCGTGGAGACCCGAATTTTAACGGTCACCTACGGAATCAAGATCGATGATTCGCTGTTTAAGAGTCCCGAAGCGTAAAGGTCTCCACCTTTCAAACCCACACAAAATCTCCAATTCTGAGTCCACGCGTTTCCTATTCGCACTTTCGGAACCGAGCTGCCCCTCGGGCGTGTATGAACTGCGGCCAGTGGTCGGTCAGGGTATAATCGGGTTCGAAGGCCGCCTGATACGCAGCGAATTTAGCGAAAATTCAAGGACGCTCGTCAGCGCGTGGAAGAGCCTACCTGCCCTGATGGACACTGTAAGCACGATCGATAATCTCCCTTTTGCTGCTGCAATGCGGCCTGAGGTGGTCGCGAGCCCGACCAGTGACCACGCGTTGTTGGAAGCGACGCGCGTGGGCGATGAGGATGCGTTTGCTGAGCTTGTGAGTCGTTACCGGAATCAAATCACAAGCTACATCTATCGCATGACGAACGACTACGACGGCGCAGTCGACCTGGCCCAAGAGACTTTCGTAAGAGTTTATCGCGCGGCCGAGCGCTATCAGACGAGCTATGCGTTTTCAACTTACATCTATCGCATCGCTACGAACCTTGCGATCAGCGAACTGCGCAAGCGAAAACGCCGCAAGTTGGTTTCGCTCACCGGGTTTTTCCAGTCGCGCGACGGCGGGGAACCGCAGGAGTTTAATCCTGCTGACGAGCGTCCGTTGCAGGATAAGGAACTGGTTGACACCGAGCGCCGCAACGCAATCGCGCGGGCGATCGCCACGCTACCAGAAAAGTACCGCGCGCCATTAATTCTGCGCGATGTCGAAGGCCGTAGTTATGAAGAAATCGCCGGGATACTGCAAACGAGCGAAGGCACCGTGAAGTCTCGTATCAGTCGCGCCAGAGGATTTTTGCGAGAGAAGATGAAAGCTTATTTCTGAGGACTACCATGAAGAGAATCGACTGTAGCAACGTACGTCGCGAAATCGAGGAAGCCGCCAGCGGAGAATTGTTAGCCGCGCCGGCACGTGATCACCTGAGAAGCTGCAGCGCCTGCACAACCTTTGGCGCGGAGCAGCAGCAACTTAAGGAAATGGCGGCCAGCCTCGGCGGCATTGAGGCCCCCGCCGACTTTGATTTTAAGTTGCGTGCGCGGCTGGCGGCTTCGCGTTCTTCGCGTCGCGCAGTTTTCTCAGGAAACGGTTTAGGTATGCGCTCAATTGCCTTTGCCACCGTGATTTTCCTGTTCGCGTTGATTGTGGTTGTTATGAATATGAGATCGCCGACCAATGAATTGGCGCCGGTGGCAAAATCTCCTGCCTCGCCGACAAGCGATCAAGCTGCGGAGATTAAGAAGAACGGGCAAGCGGAAGAAACATCGGGCGCGTCCAGGGACGTAGCTGCAATCGCCCCAACCAGGAATGTAGTTCCAACGGATGTTCAAGAAAGCAGCAGGCCGGGGAACCTAATCAAACGCAGCAGGAGTTCGGTGCCACAGTTTGTTGCGCGCAATGGACGGATAAAAGCGACAGACTTGAGCGCGACTGCCGCCCCGGTTATTCGGCCGGAAACAGAAATGGGGTCAGCCGTGTTTCCGCTCGGTACTTCTTATCAATCACTGAAAGTTTCGGTTGACGATGGACGGGGAAGCTCCCGAACAATTTCGTTGCCGACAGTTACTTTCGGATCGTCGCGCGTGCTGGCTCGAAACCCGGCGCCAGTAATGGTTTCGACGAGAGACTCCTGGTAATGATTCGATAGATGGTCCAGGTTTAATTACGCAATGATCACCGTGAAATTAGCCCGATCGTTATTATCGCTGCTGTTGGGGCTGGTGCTGTGCGTTGGTGCATTCGCGCAAACGCCGCCCCCTCGATCGATGCCGGCGCGCACGCCTGAGGCGCCAGGCGCCAAACCCGAAACGCCTGTTCAAGTTGAAAACAGCATTTCAGCGCCGCGGGTTGTGACTATCCTGCATCGTCTGAACGGACTGAAAGTTATTCGTCTGCTGCTGCGCGGGAACGAGCAGCTCGGCGCCATCGCCAATATTGACGACGCGTTTCAGATGTCCAGTGAAGTTCATACGAACGTAATAGCGGGATTGGCATTGAGCGATGGGCAAACGATCGCCGCCTGGTTACCTGAAGCAGAGGCTGAGTTGCCACCGCCTCTACCGTTTGCGCCTGCCGCGCCGCCGGCACCGGTTGCGCCCGGCTCGCCGATAACCCGATCCGTCGCGCCACCGCCGATGGCATTTCCCGCTTTGCCGCCAACTAAATTCCATCAGATATTTCCTGCCGTTGACCTGAAAGTCGTCATGCGCGATGGCCGAAATCTTCCGGGTCAATATGTAGGTCTTGATGGGTTGACTGGCCTGTCCGTAATCACAGTCAGCAATAGCAATCTTCCGAAAACTGTGGATGCACGGGACGACTCGATCCAGGCCGGTCAGCGCGTCCGTTTGATCGGACCTGAACCGGTTTCACAAACCGAATCGGGCGCGAAGGGAATCTATGTTCGCGTCGGGGAAATCGAAGCAACGGTCGTCGACGTGACCAGGACCGCCTTGAAAACGGTTGCGCGCGTGAGAATCAAGTCGCCAAAAATTACGCCGGCAAACATCGGCGCCATTGCCGTGAACAGCGCCGGCGAGCCGCTGGGAATCGTGAACGCCGTCGAAGGCGACGAGGCGTCAATCTTACCTGTCGGTTTGGTTCGCAGTGCAGCCGGCCGTGTGATGGCGCGGCGTGCCAGCGTGCCGCGGCCGTGGTTGGGCGTGCGCGGTGAGCCGATCGGCCGGCTTAGTCTTGAGCGCATCTTGAAAGTTGGTTGGCAAGGAGATCGTGCGCGCGCACTGGCAGAAAAACGACAAGGCCTTTTGCTGACTTCGGTGATGCCGGGCAGTCCTGCTGCAAGGGCAGAGCTGAAACCCGGCGATGTGATTTTGAGAGTTAACAATGAGATGGTTCTGAACGCCGATGACTTTTCCATGTTTCTTCAGGATGCAGCGCCGGGCAGCTTTGTTAATTTTACCGTTATGCGTCCGGGCACGGCCGCTTCCGAAGCGTTCAAGATCAAGTTGGCAGAATCGCCCAATTGGTTTTTCGGTCCGAACCTGTTTGATATAAAAACTCCGTTATTACCTGACCGTCTCTTCGTGATGCCGGGAGTTGAAACCATTGCTATCAAACCGCGTGTCGCGGCGCGATTAGGCGCAACCGGCGGATTGCTGGTCGTCTATGCGCAGCCGAATAGCGTTGCCTACACGGCAGGGCTCCGGGCCGGCGATGTGATTGAATCTGTGAATGGCGAATCGATCGTTACGCGCGCGGCGAACGGAGTCATAAATAAGAGCTCCATTCAAACTGTCGTCGTGGTGCGGAATAAGAAGAAGTTGACGATCGCTATTCCCGCTGGAAAATAAACAAGCCAGAGTTGCGTTCCTCCGGTAGCGTTTAAACTCCACTTTTCTCTGTGCGACCTTTGTGGTCTTTGTGTCTCTGTGGTGGATTTTTATAAACGACAGCTCACCGCAAGGGCACAAAGAACACAGAGAACGCACAGACAAAGTCATTCCTGGTTCTCAGTCTTGGTCGCGCCTCATGCGGCTGTGATACTCTAACGCCCTCCTGACGCATTCTTGTTTCGATTCTTTGCTGACGCCTATGTTGCATGACGCCGTCTCGCGTTATCACGAACTGCTCCGCGACAGCGAGCTTGCCGAGTCGTCGCGCGCCATGCTCGACCAGGGGCTGGACCAGGCGAAACTGATTTTTGGCGGGCGCCGGCTGTCGCCTTATCTTCGCCCGCACTTCGTTGCCGAAGACGATTTCGCGATGATTCGCAGCGCCTGCGAAACGGTCTGGTCCGCCATTCAAAAAGTGAAGGACGCCGCAATCGCGGACGACTCAATCGTCGTGGACCTGGGCGTTACGGAAATCGAGCGGGAACTAATCAGCATCGATCCCGGCTACGCGGCCGTCTCACCGACGGCGCGGTTGGACTCGTTTCTCACCGAAAACGCTTACAGTTTTGTAGAGCTGAATGGCGAAAGTCCGGCGGGCATCGCTTACGTCGACGCAGCTTACGACATTTTTTCGCGCCTTCCAGTGATGCAAAGGTTCGGCGAAAGCTATAACGTGCGGCCACTTTATGGCCGGCGTTTCATGCTCGACGTGCTGCTCGATTCTTATGAAGAGTTTCTCGGTCGCACCCCCGACAGCACGCCGCAGATCGCCATCGTCGATCTGAAAGACATGCCGACGCAGAACGAGTTTGAACTTTTCAAGGAGTTCTTTGAGAAGGAAGGTTATCCGACGCGCATATGTTCGCCTGACGAACTGGAATTCAATGGCAACAGGTTGCGCGCCGGCGAATTTCAAATCGACATCGTTTACAAGCGCTTGCTGGTTAACGAATATTTGCCGGTCATGCGCGAGTATCCAGCGCTGTTGGAAGCGTATCGAGCCGGCGCCATTTGCATGGTCAACAGTTTTCGTTCAAAGCTGATTCACAAGAAAGCTTTGTTTGCCGTGTTGACCGACCAGCGCCGAGCGTCGTTGTTTTCGAGCGCCGAACAGGAAGCCATTCGCAAACACGTCCCCTGGACCAGGCTGGTGCGCGACGAACCGAGCGATTACCACGGCGAACAAATCAACCTGTTGGAATTCATCAGGTCGAACAATCAGCGGTTAGTGCTGAAACCCAACGACGATTATGGCGGGCATGGAATTACGATCGGTTGGATGGCGGATGAGAATGCCTGGGACAGCGCGTTGGCTGACGCGCTTAAGATCGGCGACTATCTGGTGCAGGAGCGTGTGCCGACGGCCCGCGAGACGTTTCCTGCTTTGCAAGCGGACGGCACGTTCGAGTTTGCCGAACAACTGGTGGACCTCGATCCATTGTTGTTTAATGGCAAGGTAAAATCGGCTTTTACGCGGCTTTCGTTCACCGAATTGGCGAACGTGAGTTCGGGCGGCGGCATGGTTCCTACATTCATCATCAGCGAAAAAGACGCCTAAAACATGTACAATAGTCCCAACGTCAGCGAAATCCAGGAGACTCCCCGTGGTTGATGATCTCAACGAAAGCCCGGAACCAGAGCCGGATGAACGACGTCGCTATGACCGTTCGCGGTTGATTGTCGATGTGTTTTTTGATGGTAACGATGCGACCGGCGTCGCCAGCACCAAAGACATCAGCGTCGGCGGCTTTTATATGAACACGCAGGCTAGTTTGCCAGAGGGAGCATCGCTGCTGGTTCGCATTCCACTGACCGACGGCAAGCAAGTGGTCGCCAACGCGGAAGTCATTTATAACAATCCCGGCCGCGGTGTGGGGCTGCGATTTCAGAACCTGACCGAAGAGAATCGCTCTTTGATTGAAAGTGAACTCGGAAACGGTTGAGACAGCGGCAGACGTTCAGCAACTCGTCTGGTCCGAGCTGGCTCCCGAGCTGCGCGATGAGTTAAGCGGCAGGCTCCTCGGACTTTGGGATGCAGCGACGGATGAAGTGGCATTCAACGCGCTCTCGGTGGATAAGCAACAAGCATTGCTGCTCCTGCTAAAGAGATTGCAGGCGAAGCAAGTTTGGCATCTCATCAGAAATATCACGAATGTCTACGGTGAGGGTGGAGTTGGCATCGCATTCAATTGCTGGCCACAGTTGGAATCGACATTGAGTCGCCGCAAAGACTTCACCAGGCTTTGGGCCAGGCATCGAAATAGCAGCGGAGGCTTCTACGAAAAGTTGCGCGCCAGTGCAGTGCTGCATTTCCTTTACGTAAACGCGACGCCGCGACGTTGGTACGTTCACTTTGATCTTTATAGTCCGGTGCATTCCACGGCAAGTGCTTTCAGGCATGTGCGACATGAGTTTATTCGCAAAGTGACGCCCGACTGGCGCATGATTAAAGAAGCGCTCGAACGCGCGCAGAGGTAATCAAACATTATGTTTAGTACCTTCACCCTCGGCATCGAAGAAGAATTTCAGATTGTAGACCCGCACACGCGCGAGCTGCGTTCGCACGTCGTTGAGATCCTCGAAGAAGGCACGATGCTGCTCGGCGAGCAGATCAAACCCGAGATGATCCAGTCGATGGTCGAAGTCGGCACGGGAGTTTGCAAAAACATTGAAGAAGCCCGGGTCGACATCACTCGCCTGCGTAGTATTATTTCCAGCCTGGCGCAAAAGAATGGGTTGGCAATCGTAGCCGCTTCGACACATCCGATTTCGCGCTGGCAGGACCAGAAGATTTTCGAAGACGAGCGCTATGAACTTCTGGTGCAGGAACTGCAAACGGTAGCGCGGTCGCTATTGATTTTTGGATTGCACGTGCACGTCGGCATGGCTGATCGCGAGCGCGCGATTCATATCATGAACGCCGCTCGTTATTTTCTGCCGCACGTGCTGGCGCTGACTACTTCTTCGCCTTTCTGGATGGGCCATAATACCGGGCTCAAGTCGTATCGCACCGAAATCTTCAAACAGTTTCCGCGCACCGATATTCCGGATCATTTCGATTCCTACGGCAGCTTCCAGCGCTACGTCGAATTGCTGATCCAGACGAAATGCATCGACAACGGCAAAAAAATCTGGTGGGACATCCGCCCGCACCCGTTTTTCCCGACGCTCGAGTTTCGCGTCTGCGACATTCCTACGCGCGTCGACGACACAATCGCCATCGCAGCTTTGTTTCAGGCGATAGTCGCGAAACTCAACATGCTGATCGAGAAGAACCTCGGCTTTCGGCTTTACCGGCGCATGTTGATTCAGGAAAACAAGTGGCGCGCGGTGCGCTGGGGTCTCGACGGAAAAATGATCGACTTTGGCAAACAGAAAGAAGTACCGGTGCGGGATTTGATTCTCGAGCTGCTCGAGTTTGTCGACGACGTGCTTGACCCGTTGGGATCACGCAAGGAAGTGGAGCACATCCACACGATCCTACAGCGAGGGACTTCGGCGGATGAGCAACTGGAAGTTTATCAGCAGACTGGAGATCTAAAAGCGGTAGTGGACAAACTTATCGAACGCACCACTGAAAACGTTCCGCTGACGAAGCAGATAGATCTTACCGCCCTCAAACAGATGACCACGACTTCAACGATCTCGAAATAAGCCACGGGGAATGGTTTCTTGAAAGAACAGTTAATAAATACAGTTCCACCAATTCAAATTGGACCTCTGAAGTGGAAACTCTTTGCAAATGAGATGATAGACCTTGAGGCGAGGAGTTTTTCCAGCTCGTTAAGGGATAGTCCGCAAGCTCTCCGGCGCCTCGTCGAATCGCCTACCAGCATAGCTTTGGGTCTTACTGTTAGACCGTCCGGACTGCTTGCCGGTTATGTCGCGGGAGACTTGCTAGAGTCATTTCCAAATATTCCAGGGATCAAGTCGGACCCTCATTACGGCCATCGGGATACGTCGTACATTGAGTCTCTGGCTGTAAGCCCTCAGTGGCGACACCAGGGATACGGAACGACTTTAATGCGAAGCTTCCTGGCTCGCACAGTCGAAGCTGGCTTGAAACGAACTACGGCCCACATTGCAAGCTGGTCTCTGAGCAAAATAGGGCTTCGTTTTCATGTCCTGGCATCTTTTGATAATTGGTATGGAACGGGTCAAACCTTCGACTATGTTGAGTTTCTGTGAGGGGTTAGAATGCCACGATGGAAGACCGGCTGCGACGGAATGATAGCAGTCAATTCAATTTTTGCTTCATTTTCTGGAGCACTTGTAGCTGTTGTTGTCGCGTTCACAACCAGGTCTTTATGGGTTCATATTTGTGTAGGCCTACTTTTAGTTGCGTTCTTACTCTTTGTGCATGCGGCCGAAAGTATTACGGATGCTCTTGAACAAGACGATGTAGATATCTATCTAGGTTCTCACATTAAGTATAATCTGGGCGTTGTTTTGCTTCTCATTTCCCTCGCCCTCATTCTATTCTTTCAAGGATATAGATTGATCTCATCAATTCCCGTCGTCGGCAGTTTTTATCCGTGGTTGAGAGATGCTTATTGGCTCACGTTTTCTTCTGCTCAAGGCCGTCAGGAATACAAGAATGAAATTCTCAGACAAGACTAAGCCCTGCTACGTCTTTTTTTCTGCATGAGTCGTTGCGCCAAGTAGTACTGCCACAACATCCGCGCCGCAACGGACCGGAACGGTCGCCAGCGTTCGCCGATCTCATCCAACTCATCTGGACGCGGCCGCACTTTCAGTCCCCTCAATTGCTTTACTGCTATGGCGAGCGCCAAATCGCTCGACGGCCAGATATCCTCCCTGCCGAGCGCCATCAGCAAATAAATGTCTGCGCTCCACGAGCCAATGCCTTTCACTTCCATCAGCCGCGACTTCGCTCCTTCATTACTGCAGCGCGACAACTGAGAAAGCTTCAAGTGTTTGTCACTTAGCAACTGAGATAAGTGCAAACAGTAAGCTGTTTTCTGGCGGGTCAAACCCAGCGATTTCAAATGCGGTTCACCGAGCAGCAGCATCTGTGCCGGCTGAAAGGGAACAATACTTTTATTCAAGCGAGCGAAGAGCGCGGCGGCTGATGCTAAGGAGACTTGTTGTTCGAGAATAATTTGTACGAGCGTGGCAAAGCCCGGCTTGCGTGCCCAGAGCGGCGGTGGTCCATATTGTTTGAGAATGAAGGCGAGATCTTTGTCGCGACGCGCGAGAAGTTTGGCGGCGCGCTCCAAGCTATCTTTTTTCAACATATGACGCATGGAGCTCTAACAGTAGTGGCTCAACAAGAAAACTTCAGGGTTGGGAAGGGTGGCTTGCCCGCTTGGTCTGAATGGTATTCAGCGTAAGCGGGGGCAAGCCACCCTTCCCGACCTCGAGGTTCTCCAGTTTGAGCTTTTACTTCAAAGCTTGAGCTTGTTGATCAGCCCACGCGGGTTGCCCGGGCGGCAACCCAGTCAGTTCGCGGTTCTGCACCGCGGTTACTTCCCACGTGCGAGTGCCAGGAAGAGAAAATTCTCGAATAGGATGCGGCCATCGCGCGATTCGTTTTGATGTTCCCAACGGGTGCGGCTCTTGTTCCAATCTTCAAACGACTTTTCGAGATGGAATTGCACCGTATAGATGAGCTGTTCGGCGTCGCGCTTCACCATCATCTGATTACGGCAAAGATATGAAGTGGCCAGGAGCTTAAAGCCTTCAGGCACCCGATCGAGTTGCAAACCGTGATTCTGCCAAACGCGCAGTACGCGCGCCTGCGTAGTGTAATCCTGCCAAATACCTGACTCCTGATTAGTCACGCCCTGAAAAATAGGATCACCCGGTTCGGTAATGCGAATGAACCGGTACTGGTATTCGATGGGGCGGTTGTCGCGCTGCTCGTGCTGTTCCAAACGATCCAGCGTCACGACGCGTGCACCAAAGCTAAGCCCTACCAGTTGGTGGCCACCGCATATCGCCAGCACTGGAATCCCGGTGGTTCGGATAAAGTCGCCAAAAGTTTCCAGCACCGAAGGGTTGTAATAATCGAAGTCGCGCAAGGTGCCGCTGAGCACAATGGCGTCGGGATTAAACTTTTTCGCAGCGGTGGCGATCGTGCCTAGATGCGTCACCTCGGTTACAGGTTCCTTAACCAGGCGTTCGACGTTGCCGAGAATATTTGCCAGGGCCAGGCCGGCGATATAGCGTTCGCGCTTGATTTGATTGGCGGTGGCGCTGCCCCAGTCGTTGCGCGCAAGATCGGAAAGATCGTCTTCATCTCGCAGCAGGCAATCGACGACGAGCACACGCGCCTTTTCGATGCGCTTCTCGATTGGTTCGTACCGGCAAAAGGTGTGTTGGAAAGGAAACGGAAGCAGAACGTCTGCAGCGGCAGGAGGTCGTTCGTTGTTTAGTAATTCAATCGGCTCTTCAATCATTAGTTGTTATTAAACTTCGATTCGTCGACGTACGCAAGCCGCCAAGTGCCGCAGACTTCAGTTAAGTGGCATAGACTTTAGTCTGTGCTTGCTACGGTGCCACAGACTAAAGTCTATGCCACTTCCAGACTAAAAGTTAAGCTACTACGATCGTTGCCTGGTTGAGTTCTTAAACTCGGGAACTGACGCGCCCGCGCCTGCTGCTGCAACTTCATCTCTTATCGTTGCCAACAGCAGTTGCCTAATGCGACTGCGAAACGCTTCTGACTTTTGTGCAGCGAGATGGTCCACCAGCAAAAGCATCCTGTGCCACGACGATTCCAACTCGTCCGCCAGTTGCGAAATCTTCGTGATGTCGTAAGGCACCGCCACTTGCTCGCAACCGGCGCGCGCGAAAACGGAAAGATAGCGGGCCGTAGCCAAATCGGGACATAACAGCCGCCGCGAACCAATCTTCAACTCGACGCCAAGCAAAGTGTGTTGAATCTCGATGCGCGCTCTTGGCTTGAGTTGCTCAAAGCCGTAGGCCCGAGTGCGCGTCTTGCGAACTCGCTCACGGTAAATGTCGGGCAGCCAGGCTGAATTGAGTTCCACCTGTACGCGAGCTGCAAAGTCGGCGGCGCTTTTTGGCGTAGTGAGGGTTTCAGGATTTGATTGCGATGTGCCCAATAGGAAATCTCGGCGAAGTGCAGAGCCCGAGTCGCTCGTAAAGCAAACTGTTAGTTTGCGTTGGCGCCAAATCGCCACTCAAGAGTCGCCGCGAACACCGCAAACTGACAGTTCGCTTTACTATCGCTGGGAAACCGAAACAGGCCTCTTCGTTTGCAACGCGTTGATGACTCGCCCGGGGAAGAGTCCGAGGTAAAGAACGCCCAGCACCGTTAACACCAAAGCAAAACTGATGCTTGCCGGAATGCGCGGCGCGTCCCACGCCGTTGTGCGCTCGCGGAAAAACATCACGATGATTAATCTCAAATAGTAATAAGCCGACACCGCGGAATTCAAAACGCCAATCACCACCAGTGCGTAGTAACCCTGATCGAGCGCGGCGCGAAACACCATTACCTTGCCGATGAAACCTGCAGTCAACGGCATCCCCAACAAACTCAGAAGAAACAGCGATAGTGCAAACGCCAGCCACGGCGTCTGGAATCCAATGCCGTTGTAGTCTTCAACCTCAGTCCGCCGATCGCCGACGCGCGATATGAGCTGCACCACCGCAAACGCGCCCAGGTTCATGACTGCATAGGCGAGCAGGTAGAAAATGACTGCGGTGATGGCTGCGTTGCGGAGTTCCATATCCGCAGCCGCACCGGCGGCAATGAAACCAACCAGCGCATAACCCGCATGTGCAATCGATGAATACGCGAGCATGCGCTTGACGTTGTTCTGCGCGATCGCAACCACGTTGCCTAGGGTCATCGTCAGTACGGCGAGCACCGCCAGCGCGGTGAGCCATGCTGCATGAACGTAGCCGCCAACCGAGCCAACGACTGCGACGAAGGGGAAGGCAAAAACAAAAACCCTGATGAAAGAAGCAAAGCCCGCGGCCTTTGGACCAGCCGCCATGAAGGCGGTAACTGGTGTGGGCGCGCCTTCGTAAACGTCCGGCGTCCAAACATGAAAAGGCGCGGTGGCAATCTTGAATCCAAAGCCCACCAGCATCATTGCTGCACCCGCGAACAGCAACGCCGGATATTGCGCAGTCGGAATTCGGCGCGCGATCTCTGCAATGTTGGTTGTGCCGGCAAGTCCGGCTGCGGTCGACGTCGCGCCGTAAGTTAGCGCAATGCCGTAAAGCAGAAACGCCGATGAAAACGAGCCGAGGATGAAGTACTTCATCGAGGACTCATTCGAGCGCACATCGGTGCGACGGAAACCGCACATGACATAGGTGGCGATTGAGAGAATCTCAAGTCCCAGAAAAACAATGACAAGATCGCCGGCCGATGCCATAAACATCATGCCGGCTGTCGCAAACATCAGCAGCGAATGAAACTCGCCCGCAGGGAGTTTTTCATTCTCAACCCAGACCATCGAAATCAAAATCGTCAACGCCGACACGACCAGGAAAACGATGGTGAAGCCCAGTCGCAACTCGTCCAGAACGATCATGCCGTTGAATGCGCTGCTGACGCTTTGCCACGACAGCCACAACCAAACCGAGGCGCCGGCCGCTGCGATCAGCCCGGCGAGGGAAATGCCGCCCGTCAGCCAACGCTGCGTTGGCTTGGCAAAGGCATCGACCAGCATCACTATCACGGCGACCAGGCAGACGATTAATTCCGGCAGGATTAGCGCCAGGTTAACGTCCGGCTGCGAAAGTTGTAATGTGAAAAAATTCATTATGAGATCAACAAGCTCATCCTTTGGCGCAAACAGTTAACTTGGCAAGGCTCCAGGTCGGGAAGGGTGGCTTGCCCCCGCTCGGTTGGGACATCATCGACTCCATTCGCAGAAAGACTTGACTGGTCGAGTTGTTCGCGCTTCGA
>JAVEDP010000018.1 GCA_030841085.1 Pyrinomonadaceae bacterium | reverse complement strand
CAAAGAATTGTTTGGTAATGCTTCACCTCAGCCACCGCCACCGTCAGGCGAACTGAAGAATGGCTTCCTGGCTCTGGCTGAATTCGATAAATCGCAGAACGGTGGGAATGGCGACGGCGTGATCGATAATCGAGACGAGATATTTTCGTCCTTGCGTCTCTGGCAGGACACAAATCACAACGGTGCTTCTGAGTCGTACGAATTGTATCCCCTTCCCGCGATGAACGTTGATTCAATATCTCTCAAGTACAAAGAGTCGAAATGGATCGACCAGTACGGAAACCAATTTCGCTATCGGGCGAAGGTCGGTGACGCAAGGCATGCGCAGCTTGGCCGCTGGGCTTGGGATGTGTTTCTCATTCATTAACCGTAAGCTTCTTAAAATGTTAAATAAGGGCGGACAACCGGGTCCGCCCTTACTTTTATGAAAGCAATTTTTGTCGATTCGGAGGGGTTTTCTGGAGAGCGTTAGCCGGAATTCTGTACTAGATCAAGCTCTTTTTAGTTCTCACCGTCCATGCGCTTCACATCGACGATCTCGCCGCGAAAGGTGCGCAGCATCTGTTGGACCACCGGATCCTGCTCCGCTCGCTCGCGCAATGCCTGCTTGTCGCGCCGTTCGGTTTCTTCCTTTGAAGGCGGCGCAGCGGCTGCCTGGCCGTCGGCAATTACAAAACGCACGCCCAGATCGCTGCCGGTTACATCTTTGCAAACTTCGCGCAGGATTTTTATGTTGTCGCTTTTGGACAACGTGTCGCGCAGGTGCCGGTCAGCGGCCGCAAACTCGATGAACAACTCATTGTTTTCGATCGCGGCGCGGCTGGCGCCTTCCAGCGCGGTCACCAAAAACATTTTTCGTTTTTTCTCGAGCGACGCTTTGATCTGATCGATTGCCGACCCCGTGGCTGGCTTCGCCTCCGACTTCGTGACGGAAACCGGTTGCTCCATAGAAACATCAGCGACAGCCGCGTCAGAAATGTTTCCAGCGATTTCCATTTCGACTTTTGCTTCGAAAGCGGTAACGGTCGCAGCCCCAGTCGAAGCACTGCCCGCATAACGGCTCGAGGGCGCAACCGCCGTCGTTGATTTGTTCGCTAGAGGCGGATTCGCGGATGACGGAGCGCTCGTCACAGCTCTCGACAATTCGGACGCGCTGCTCTTACTTGGAATAAAAGGCTTGCCGGTCCGCAGCGCCGTTTCCAAAGCGTTCAGCCGGTCCATCAGTGAACTGAGCGGCTCCAGCCGTCGCATCTCCATCAACTTCACCAAACCGATTTCGACCTGATAGCGCGGATGCGACGCTGTGCGCAAAAGATTTTCGGTGTCGGCAAGCGAATTGAAGAAGCGGACCAGATCCGCTTCCGAAAACAACGCTGCCTGGCGTTGGAGTTCAGCGCTATCGCAGATCGCCGCTTCCAGCAACTCTTCGCTGCCTGAAACCTTCGCCACCAGCAAATCTCTGAAGTGCGCCAGCAGATCGCGGCAGAAGTTGCGCAAGTCATGGCCGCGCATGACGACGTCGTCAACCACTGCCAGCGCCTCGGCGGGTTGATTATTCGCAATACCGTTGACGATGCGAATCAGAATGTCGGCCCCGGCGACGCCCAGCGCCAGCTCGATGTCTTCCTTCTTAATCGTGGTGCCGGCAAAACTAATTACCTGATCGAACGCTGATTGCGCGTCGCGCATCGAGCCCTCGCCCGAACGCGCAATCTCGCGCAACGCATCGTCCGGGATGGAAATCTTTTCCGCTTCTGCGATCAACCGCAGGCGATCGAGAATTCTGGCGGTGGCGATGGTACGAAACTCGAATTGCTGGCAGCGCGAAAGAATTGTTTCCGGCACCTTTTGCTTTTCGGTGGTCGCCATGATGAAGACAACACGCTCGGGCGGCTCTTCAATCGTCTTCAGCAACGCATTGAACGCCGGCTTCGAGAGCATGTGGACTTCGTCAATGATAAAAATCTTGTAGCGGTCGCGAGCGGGTGCAAAGCCGACGGTCTCGATGATTGAATCACGAACGTTGTCCACGCCGGTGTGCGAAGCAGCGTCAATCTCGAGCACGTCAATCGATCGGCTTTCGGAAATTTCGCTGCACGAGGCGCAGGCAGTTGCGTCGTCAGTGCGACAAGGGGTCGGTGTAGGTACCGGCGACTTGTGGCAGTTCAAAGCTTTGGCGAACAAACGTGCCGAGGTGGTTTTGCCGACGCCGCGCGCGCCTGAAAAAAGATAAGCGTGATGCAGACGCTGGTGCTCGATCGCGTTGCGCAGCGTGCGCGTGATTGGTTCCTGCCCGGTGACTTCGTCGAAAGTCTGCGGGCGCCATTTGCGTGCGATTACCTGGTAGGCCATAAATTAGTGATGAGTACTGAGCACTGAGTACTGAGTGCTGAGTAACGAATAGGTAGATGGAACTGACGAAGCTTGCTCAGTACTCATCACTCAGTACTCATTACTTCGATGTTGGCCAGACTCCGGACTTACCCGCAACACACGCGCGCTTGGCTACCGTTGCTCCGTTCCCGGCCTGGCGGGGTTCACCGGCGCTGCGTTGTGCGGAGCCCGAAGTCTGATAACTTGTCAAAGTATTTCCGATTTTCAATTGCCGATTGCCGATTTTGCATAGCCACAAATCGGCCTACTTCAGTTCTAAACAGAAACTATTCTTGACGAATCAAGAGCCAATCGGCAATCGGCATTTGGCAATCGGCAATGAGCTAAATCGCTGTCTTGCGATGTGCAATCATCCGCAGCAACCCATTGATGGCCAAATGCAAAATCACGTAAGCAATGATCGCGATAACGATAGGCAACAATAACGTGTGTCCTTCGTTTGTGCTGGGACTGTTAACGATGCCCCGAAACGGAGCATAGAACGGATTCGTCACAGCCACAATAAACTGAACAAAGCCCGCGTTACTGTGAGCTGCAAGCAGGGCGAGCAGGAACCTCATCGCCAACAGCGCGTAGATCAAATAGAAGATGTAGTCTACGACTTGCGAGATTCGTGCAGCGCCTCGGCCGCGTTCAACCTCACGCTCGGTATCGATGACCTCATTGACTGCCTTGGAACGAAAACTTCCCGCGACCTCGTCAATTCTGCCGGCTTCACGCGGAGGCGGCGCCTGGCTCGCACGGTCCGCAATCTCAGCTTGCACTTCGCCTTCAACCTGCGACTTCACAGCTTCATGCTGAACCGATCGCCTTGCTTCGTCTGCTGCTAATTTGTCGTCCATGTTTGAATAGTAGGACAGGCATTCCTGCCTGTCCACCGTCGCCTGAGGCCGTCCTAACCAAAAGGGACAGACAAGAATGTCTATCCTACTTATTTGGACAGGCATACCTGTCCACCGTCGTATGAAGTTGCCACCAAAAAAAGGACAGATAGGAATGTCTGTCCTACTTAAGTGCCGTTAAAGCCGGTGCGTACGCGCCGCAGGTTTGCGCCGGGAAACTTTCCTGTTGCTTTGACCGCGGCAAGAACACGCTTTGCTTCCGCCAGCGTTGGGCCGGCATAGACCGCCATAATTCTCTGGTTCTCACTCACATTGGTATAGAACATCTCGCCGGCGTCCACGCAACGCGACGCGAAGACTTTGTGATCGGGAAATAGTGCCTGCGCCGCCAGCCGCTCAGTTTCCGGTATGAACACATCGCAACTGTCGTTAGCTGCCCGCATGCTCTTGAGTATCACGGCGTAGAAAAGTTCGGTGTCCAAAATGACTGCTTTGGCCGGCACGCGGAACGGCAGATCGTATGAATGAAAAGTGACACTCGTTTTGCAAGCGACCTTGGGATTGCCACATATCGCAGCCGCGCTGGCACGCTTAACTTTGGCGTGTGACTGAGCGATAACGGCGCTGCTCAACAATAAAAGCAGGGCCATCGAAATGAATGCGCTTCTCATTATTTCATCTCAACTACTAACATTTCTCCGAAATCCGAAATTCGAACTTGCACCAAGCGCCGCACGGCCTTTTTGAAATCCGCAATCCGAAATCCCAAATCCGAAATTTACTGGCGGAGAGGGTGGGATTCGAACCCACGGAACGGTTTCCCGCTCACAGCATTTCCAGTGCTGCCAATTCAACCACTCTTGCACCTCTCCCAGGAGAATTTTGGATTTCGAATTTCGAATTTCGAATTTCGGATTTGAATGGGGCGAATCAGCCGCGCTCGACCTCAAACTCGATTTACTCTTCAAATTCGAAATCCGAAATCCCAAATCCGAAATTCAAAATGGCGGAGAGGGTGGGATTTGAACCCACGGTGGAGTTTCCCCCACTCCGGTTTTCGAGACCGGTGCACTAAGCCACTATGCGACCTCTCCGAAACCAAGTACCGAGTGCTGAGTGCTGAGTGCTGAGTGCTGAGTAAAAGACCACAACGTCCTTAAGCACTCCTTACTTATCACTCATCACTTTTCGCACCCGCCGCGCGCGAAAAAACTCCTGCATCATTTCTCGGCACTCGTCTTCCAGTACGCCCGCGCTGACTTCAATTCGATGGTTCAAGAAATCTGTATCACAAACTCCAAAGTGCGATTCCACCGCGCCGGCTCGCTCGTCGCGTGCGCCATAAACCAACCGTCGCACTCTCGCCTGAATCAAGGCGCCGGCACACATCACGCAAGGCTCAATCGTTGAATATACAACCGCGTCTGACAAACGATAGTTGGTCGCCTCTTTGGCTGCTGCTCGAAGCGCGACCATTTCCGCATGGGCCGTCGGGTCGTTATCGGTTCGAGTTCTGTTTCCAGCTACGGCAAGAATTGTATCGTCGACAACTATGCACGTGCCGATCGGAACTTCGTCAAGTTGTGCCGCGTCGCGCGCTGCCGCGAGAGCCTGGCGCATCCAGTGCGCGTCCGTTTCGCTTTGCGCTACAGCAGTCATAACAGAAATAATTCGCGTCAAACAGCGGAAAATTTAACTATAGGTGTGGCTGTCAAACACTGTCAAGCGAGTGATTATTTCTGAAAGGCAGCGCATCAGCATTGATGCGAATTCGCTTTTCGCTTCACAAAAACCGCGTTACTTGACCGGTCACAACTACGAGCCCCTGTTCGCAGCGTGTTATATTATTTTTGGAGTCGGAATTCTCCCGCGCTAACATTCTCCGGTCTTGTCATCGAGCTTTCTAATGACCACTGAAGCCCAGCCAAAAGTAAGCGGGCCGCTGTCGGCTGATCGAGTGCAACCGCGCCTGCGACCGGCACCCGAAGTAGCGCCGTCGGAACGAGTGTTCCAAACACCGGCTACGCACATGCGGCGGATGGCGCCTCCGGAATTCAACACGGCGATGATTCATTTCTATCGCGGTGAGGTGCAACGTTCAAATACCTGGCGCAATCGTCTCGACACTACAACAAACTGGGCCGTACTGACTGCCGGCGCAACCTTGTCGTTTGTTTTTAGCTCTGGCACGAATCCACACTTCGTCATTCCTATCAACTCGGTGCTGGTTGCAATTTTCTTATTGATGGAAGCACGCCGTTATCGCTACTACGAAATCTGGTCCAGCCGTGTGCGCATAATTGAGACCGGATATTTTGCGCAAATGCTGGCCCCGGAGGGAGTGCCGGCCGACGAAGCCTGGGCGGAACATCTGGCGGCTGATTTGATTACGCCACACTTCACGATTACCGAATGGGAGGCAGTCGGCAGACGCCTGCGCCGAAATTACCTTTGGATCTTTGCGTTGCTGGCGCTGAGCTGGAACCTAAAAGTTTACCTGCATCCAACGCCGGCGCATGACTTCAATACCTTTATCGAGCGGGCTGCAGTGGGCGTTGTGCCGGGATGGTTCGTCTTTGTAGTGGGCGTGTTTTTCAATGCAGCGATCGCTATCTTTGCGATTGGCACCGTGCGCCTGCGCGAGGCAACCGGCGAAGTTCTGCCACAGCATCAATTTGCTTTACGCCCGCTTAAGACAATGAGTCGCTGGACGCGAGGCGCGACTGGCGCAGCCCGCACGACCGTGCGCGCCAAGCGTGCACGCCAACGTGTTCGCAGCGGCACCGCCACTGGCGAGTTCAAGAAGATCGATATCAGCGAAACACCGGAAAGTAGAGGTCAGAAGTCCGAAATCAGAAGTCAGAATACAGAAGTCAGAATACAGAATTAGTCAGAAAACACGACATGACCCTGCTTCTTATTCTCGACGTCTAATCCCCCATCTGCTCTCTGATTTCTGATCTCTGACCTCTGACTTCTGTCTCCTGTATTCTTCTTTCGCATGCTTCAACTTCGCGGACAAAAATTAACGCTTGAACAAATCGCCGCCGTTGCGAACGGCAAGGAGCGCGTCGCACTTTCTGACGACGCGCGCAGCCGCATGGAACAATCACGGCGCGTGGTCGAGAAAATCGTTTCCGAAAATCGCACTGTCTATGGTGTCAATACCGGCTTCGGCAAGTTGTCGGATGTCCGTATCGAGCCCACCGAATTGCGCAGGTTGCAGCTGAATTTGGTGCGCAGTCACTCTTGCGGCTTGGGCAATCCTCTTTCCATCCCCGAAGCGCGCGCGATGCTGTTGTTACGCGCGAATGTGCTCGCCTGTGGCCTCAGTGGCGCGCGGCCGGTTGCCGCTGAAACGCTGGTAGCGATGCTCGAGCGCGGCGTGACACCTGTTATTCCGGAAAAAGGATCGGTTGGCGCGAGTGGCGATCTGGCGCCGCTGGCCCATCTGGCCTTGTGCGCGATCGGTGAGGGCGAAGCGTTTTACAAAGGTGAACGCCTGACGAGCGCGGACGCTTTAAAGCAAGCAGACATAGAACCACTGCAACTACAAGTGAAAGAAGGCCTGGCGCTATTGAATGGAACGCAGGCGATGGGCGCAGTCGGCGGGTTGGCATTGCAGCGTGCCGATCAACTGGCGCGCCTCGCAGACCTGGCCGGCGCCATGTCGCTCGAAGCGTTACGAGGCACGCCCGTCGCTTTTGACGAACGCATTCACGCAGCACGTCCGCACGCCGGACAAAGCGAAGTCGCAAAACATCTTCGGCAGTTACTTGAAGGAAGCGAAATTCGCGCCTCGCATCTGCAAAACGATCCGCGCGTTCAGGACGCTTACAGTTTGCGTTGCATGCCTCAGGTTCACGGCGCGGTGCGCGACACGCTCGCGTACGCGCGCGCAGTTGTGGAAACGGAAACCGGAAGTGCGACCGACAATCCGCTGGTTTTCGCCGAGACCGAAGAAGTTTTGTCGGGCGGAAATTTTCATGGGGCGCCGCTGGGCTTTGCGTTCGACTATGCAGCTATTGCATTGACGGATTTGATCAGCATCACTGAACGCCGCATTGATCGACTGGTAAATCCCGACGCGAATGAAGACCTGCCTGCGTTTCTAACAAAACATGCCGGCATTGCTTCCGGATTCATGATGCTGCAGGTAACCGCAGTCGCATTGTTGAGCGAAGCAAAAATTCTGGCACACCCCGCCAGCCCCGACAACGTGCCGACTGATGGCGGCAAAGAAGATCACGTCTCGATGGGAATGACGTCGGCGACAAAGCTGCGTTCCATCGTGAATCTTGCGGAGCAGGTGATTGCGATTGAATTGATTACCGCCGCGGAAGGTTTAGAACACCGGCTTCCGCTGGCACCGGGCCGTGGGGTCAAATCTGCTTACGACATTGTTCGCGGCCTGGTCAAACCGCTGAACGACGACCGTTCGATGTCGGGTGAGGTTCAACTAATGGTGGACGAGATTCAGACCGGAAAGTTCGAGGCATTATTCTAGTGCACCGACCGCGTAAGGGGTACAATCTCTCTTATGGAACGAAATCTCAAAGAAGTTTTTGAAACAGCGGTGCAACTGTCAGAGCGTGATCGAGCCACTCTGGCTGGCCTACTGATTGAGACACTCGACCCCGTGTCCGAAGCCGACGTTGAAGCAGCCTGGTCGGAAGAGATTAAGCGACGAGTTGCCGAGGTTGACGCCGGTAGCGTTGAGCTGATCCCATGGGAAGAAGTACGCGCGGAGTTGTTTAGCCAGCCCACTGAAAGTTAGGTTTCATGCTGAAGCACGTGCGGAAGCCCGCGAAGCGCATAGGTGGTATTACGAACGCAGCCCGCTGAATGCAATCGCATTCTCCCGTGCTGTTGAAAATGCAGTTTCCGAAATTAGACAATCACCTAAGGGTTATCCGTTGGCCGAACATGGAACCCGCAAATTCGTTCTCCAGCAATTTCCTTTCAATATTTTCTATCGTCCCGATGAGCTCGAGATAGTCGTAATGGCAGTCGCGCATCAGAGGCGACGGCCGGGATATTGGTCTGATCGAGCTGGTCCATCTTAGTACTGCTGAAATGAGTTCACCCAGAACTATCCGCGCGCCGCGCGGCAACAAACTTACCTGCAAAAGTTGGCATCAGGAAGCAGCTCTGCGCTGCCTGATGAACAACCTCGATCCCGACGTCGCGGAAAAACCGGAAGAGTTAATAGTCTATGGAGGCGCCGGAAAAGCCGCGCGCAACTGGGCTTCATTTGATGCGATCGTACGCGAATTGCAGCAACTCGAAAACGACGAAACGCTGCTAATCCAGTCAGGCAAACCGGTCGGCGTTTTTCGCACGCATGAATACGCGCCGCGAGTTTTGATTGCCAATTCCAATCTGGTCGGCGCCTGGGCCAACTGGGAACACTTCCACGAACTCGAACGCAAGGGCTTGATGATGTACGGCCAGATGACGGCCGGCAGTTGGATCTACATCGGCACGCAGGGCATCGTGCAGGGAACTTTTGAAACGTTTGCGGCGATGGCGGACAAACATTTCGGTGGTGACCTGAGCGGGAAACTGATTTTGTCCGGCGGCATGGGCGGCATGGGCGGCGCTCAGCCGCTGGCGGCGACTCTGAACGGCGCCGTGTTTCTGGGTGTGGACGTTGACCCGGCGCGCATCGAACGCCGAGTGCTGAACGGCTATTGCGATCGCCTGGCGTTAACGCTCGATGACGCGTTAGACATTATTGAAGATGCGCGCGAACAGAAACGCGCGGTTTCAGTTGGTCTGGTAGGAAACTGCGCTGAAGTTCTTCCCGAGATTGTGCGCCGCGGAATTAAGGTCGATGCGGTCACAGATCAAACCAGCGCGCACGATCCACTAAACGGTTATGTGCCTGCCGGGTTGACGCTCGAAGCGGCTGCTGAGTTGCGGCAAAGCGATCCGCGTTCATACATCAATCGTTCCATGCTCTCGATGGCGGATCACGTTGAAGCGATGCTGGCCTTGAAGCGCGCGGGCGCGATTGTGTTCGACTATGGCAACAACATTCGCAAGATGGCGTTCGACGCGGGCTGCAAAGACGCGTTTGAGATTCCCGGCTTTGTGCCCGAATACATTCGCCCGCTTTTTTGTGAAGGCAAAGGTCCGTTCCGCTGGGTAGCATTGTCCGGCGACGCATCTGATATTCAGAAAACTGACGACCTGGCGCTTGAACTTTTTCCTGAGGACCGCACGTTGAATCGTTGGCTGCGACTGGCTCGCGATCGTGTTCAGTTTCAGGGACTGCCGGCGCGCATCTGTTGGTTGGGCTACGGCGAACGCGCCGAGATGGGCGAAGCAATCAACGAGTTAGTTAAGCGCGGCGATCTGAAAGCACCAATCGCTATTGGCCGCGATCATTTGGATACAGGCTCGGTCGCTTCTCCATTTCGCGAAACGGAAGCGATGAAAGACGGCTCGGATGCGGTTGCCGATTGGCCCATACTCAATGCGTTGTTGAATACAGCCAGCGGCGCCAGCTGGGTTTCATTTCATCACGGCGGCGGCGTCGGCATCGGCTATTCATTGCACGCCGGACAAGTGTCGGTTGCAGATGGAACAAACGAAGCGGCGAAGCGTCTCAACCGCGTGCTGACCAACGATCCGGGTCTTGGCGTTGCGCGCCACGTCGATGCGGGTTATGAAGAGGCGATCGAGGCAGCGAGCAAGAAGGGCGTGAAAATACCGATGCTGAGATAAAACACCCAAACCGAATGTCGAATCACAAAACGAGTTTATGTTACGTCGGGAATTTTCCGGACATAGTGAAGGAACACATTCGTCAAGATGTCTGCCAAAATCTATCCGTAGAATACAAAGTTGAATATAACGATTACTGTTTATTCCACGCTCCAACAGTAGACAAAGATAAAGTCGAGTTCGACGCACTCTTTAACAAAAGAATTAAGGATAATCATTCTCATTTTGAAGCGGTAGTATTTCCGGTCCCGCTTGATTTTAATCATGCTAACTTCACCCTTCCCTTAAATTTCAAAGATGCGACGTTTCTATCTAGTGTGGCGTTCTACAAGTCACGTCTAAAATACGCTTATTTCGATCAAGTTCGATTTAACGGTTTCGTACAGTTTCATCTATGCTTTTTCGGCGAATTGGCAACTTTCACTGGAGCAACTTTTTACAGTGGGGCGTGGTTTACCGGTTCACATTTCAAACGTAGTAGATTCGACCGCGTAACTTTTGCTGGCGAGACTCGATTTAATAGCTGGGTAAAATTCCTTGATGAGGCAGATTTTGGCTCCGCGAAATTTCTCGGAGCCACAGCGTTCGATACTGCCACGTTTGAGTCTTCCGTTAGTTTCGATGAAGCTGAGTTCGATGAAGATTCTCAAGTTTCATTTTACGGAAGTAGCTTTCAGGCTAGTGTGACTTTCAATAAGGCGATTTTCAAGGGCCATCTCAATTTTGAGGGTGTCGAATCACGAGATGTCTTTGGCGACATTTCGGGTTTAAGTCTGCGCAAGGCACGCCTCGAAGCTCCGGAGAAATTGTCCTTTCATTCAGTGAGATTGAGGCCGCATTGGTTTATTGAAGCCGACTCTCGCAGATTCGTTCTTACTAATATCCGCTGGGAAACTGCAAAGGTCAGGGAAATTAAGGCTAAGGATGAGCTGTCGAGCCTAGAAGATGCCAACACTGCTACTCATTGCCCAACCTTTGCTAGATATCGGCTCTTATCAATAGCTTGCCGTCAATTAGCTGAAAATGCAGGAACCAATAATCGTTTTGAAGAGGCGTCGATGTTGCGCCGAATGGCAATGGATACAGAGTGGCTTGAGAAAAAGGCAAGTTTCAGGAACTGGATCGGCAATGCCTTCAAAAGAGCCGAAAAGTTGAAGAGTCGTTTCAGGGCCGGAGATTTTTTTATTCACGGGCTTTATCGATTTACAAGTCGTTATGGCGAAAGTTGGGCTTGGGCGTCGGGCGTGTTGCTGCTAATGATTCTCATGATATTCCCTTTGTTCTACACGCGAACCAACTTCCAAACGTGTCCCAGGGAGAAACCGTTGGCGATGACAATCGCTATTTGCGCGTCAAACGATGAACAAGTAAAGAAAAGCTGTGAATGCAGACAGGGTGGTTTAGGTTTTGGTGAAGCAGTAGTTCACAGTTTGACGACCGCAACTCTGCAGAGTGTCGATTACCGGAAACCTACGACCAAAAAAGGGGAAACTGCAGTCATCTTGGAGAAGATCTTTGCGCCTTTGCAAGCAGCCTTGCTTGCCTTGGCTTTAAGACGAAAATTCATGCGGTAGTCTTTAACAATTTCGGTACTTGCGGGGGATTTACAGCACGGTGTTACAATGGCGTTATGACAGTCACCCTCGAACTCAAACCGGAAGTTGAAAAGAGAATCGTCGCTGAAGCCAAAGCGCGCGGCTTGTCGGTTGAGGCGTATATTCTCAATGTCCTGGAAAAAGAAGCGACGAATGGCGAAGCGAGTTTCGCGTTGACGGCGACTCCGGAAGAGTGGAAATCGGCATTCCTGGAATGGGTACATACCGAAAGGCCTGAGCACCCACCGCTATCAGATGAAGCGATAAGCCGCGAAAGCATTTATCGCGAGAGAGAAGATGCTCAGTTGTGAGTTTCGCCGTCGATACCAACATACTCCGTCGTTCCGCAAATTAGAACCTAAACTCATGACCACGCCTGTAACTTCCAAGCCTTCTCGCGTTTCGAAGAAAGCAAGTCTCTTCACCGAATCCGTGATTCGCGAGATGACACGCGAAGCGCTGAAGCATGGCGCGGTAAATCTTTCGCAGGGCTTTCCTGATTTCGCGGCGCCAGAAGACATCAAGCACGTGGCAATGCAAGCCATCGCTGACGACATCAATCAATACGCAATCACCTGGGGCGCGCGCGATTTTCGTGAAGCGATTGCGCGCAAGACGAAATGGTACCTGGGCCTCGATGTCGATCCGGAAACAGAACTGACTGTTACCTGCGGCTCAACTGAAGGGATGATCGCGGCGATGATGGCCACCGTGGATCCGGGCGAGGAAGTTGTCATCTTTGAACCGTTTTACGAAAACTACGCGCCCGATGCGATTCTTTCGGATGCGACGCCGCGTTACGTGCCGTTGCGCGCGCCCGACTGGAGTTTTGATCGTGAAGAGCTGCGTTCAGTTTTCAATGCAAAAACGCGCGCGATCATTCTTTGCAATCCCAATAATCCGACGGGCAAAGTTTTCACGCGCGCGGAAATGGAATTCATTGCCGGACTTTGTCAGGAATTTGATGCGCTCTGTTTTACTGACGAGATTTACGAACACATCATCTATCCGCGCGAGGGCGCCGAGATCGCGCACATCTCGATGGCCCAGTTGCCCGGCATGCGCGAGCGCACCGTCATCGTCAACTCGATGTCCAAAACGTATTCGGTCACTGGATGGCGGGTGGGTTATTGCATTGCCGCGCCGGAAATCACGAGCGCGATTCGCAAAGTCCATGACTTCCTGACTGTCGGCGCGGCTGCTCCGCTGCAGAGTGCGGGCGCTTACGCGTTGTCGTTGCCGGCTGAATACTATGATCGACTGCAGGCGGATTATCGCGCGCGCCGCGATCTGCTTTTGCCGGTGCTTGAGAAAGCAGGGTTCGGCACCTTTCGGCCCGACGGCGCTTACTACATCATGACCGACATTAGTGCTTTCGGATTTGCTAACGACATTGAGTTTACAAAACACCTGATACGCGAAGTTGGTGTCGCCTGCGTGCCCGGTTCAAGTTTCTACAGTGTTCCCGAACGCGGCGCACAGCAGGTGCGATTTTGTTTTTGCAAGAAAGATGAAACGCTGCAACTTGCGGCGGAAAGACTGGAGAAACTACACGCCAAAGTTTAGGCCTCGGCTCGCGGCTATACCGACTCGCTTTTTGCGGCTTGCCGCTTCCCGTGCGGTAAGGCTCAGCCTTACCGCAAATGTTTTCTAAACTTGTGAGGCTATGCCTCCGTCATGCTTTCCGAGGCACAGCCTCGAAAAGAATTGTAATGTTCATCTTCGGTAAGGCAGAGCCTTACCGCACGGAACGCGGCAGAGCCGCAGAACAAATCAGCGTAATAATCTTTTAGCAACAAAGTCCACGACGATTCGTGAAGCGTTTCATCTCTACACGCCAAATTGGACAACTATGATTCATAAAGTCGCGCTAGTTTCATATATTTTCGGATTCATTGTCGTTCTCTCTTGCGCTGCGCTTGCTCAACAGATTTCTGATCCCAACTTCAACCCGCACGTCGAGCACCCGGCTTACACAAAAAACTTTCCGCGCGTGTTGTTTGACGAAGCTCATAACAACTTTCATACGACGACTGGCCGTTACAAGCCATTTGTCGATCTAATCTTCAGCGACGGTTATCAGGTGGCCGCAAATCGCAAGCCTTTCACCAGAGAGTCATTGCAAAGCTACAAGATTCTGATCATTGCCAACGCAATCGGCGCCGAGGAAATGGATGATGAGGGTGCGGACAAGCCCGCGTTTTCCGAGCCGGAATGCGAGGCGGTGCGTGATTGGGTTAGCAATGGTGGCGCGCTGCTGCTGATTGCCGATCACGCGCCCTTTGGTGCGGCTGCGCAAATTCTCGCAAAGCGTTTCGATGTCGAGATGAGCAAAGGATTTGTGTTCGATCCGGAACACTCGGTGCCGAACAATCCAACCGTGCTTATTTTTTCCCGAGAGAACAAACTGCTGCTGGACCATGCCATCACCCAGGGACGCAACGAAAGCGAGCGAATTAATCGCGTGCAGACTTTTACCGGCCAGGCGTTGAAAGGTCCGCCAGGATCTACTCAAATCCTGGCTCTTGCCGGCACGGCAATCGATCAAGCCGACGCGATGGGCGGCGAAAAGAAATCTGTGGCCGGTCAGGCGCAAGGCATCGCGTTCAAGCTGGGCAAGGGCCGCGTGGTGATGCTCGGCGAGGCCGCAATGCTTTCGGCGCAGGTCGCCGGTTTGGAAAATTTTAAAATGGGAATGAACGTGCCCGGCAACGATAACCGCCAGTTTGCGCTAAACATCATGCATTGGCTTTCGGGACTGCTGAAATGAAGTAATCCGCAGATTACGCCGATTACACCGATTAACAATAAGCTGAACACTCGCCATTCGGTTCGTGAGGAGAGGGATACTTGGTCACGATCCACTTATATCTAATAGCTGTTTCCTCACTTGTTAATCTGTGAAATCTGCGTAATCTGTGGATAAATGTGGGATCGCAGACGACAAATTGTGTGGCTGGCGGCGGGCTTGATTCTCGGAACGTTTGTCGCGTTCTCGGATGCTCATGACGAGGACGGAATTTTTGTTCCCCGCTTCTTCGTTTTCATGGAAAGCCTGGTACTGATTATTATGGCAGTACTTTTCTATCTTTACTCTCGAAGAAAAAACTAATCCGATTGCGGCGAGCAGTTCAGAGTACAAGCTTTAGCTTGCGGTTCCGTAACAAAGAGCAACCTAAAGGTTGGACTCTGGAACTGCTTGTGTTCAGTTCGGCGGCTGCACTGTTTTTGATCGCACCGTGATTCCCTCGTCGCCCGCAATCAATAGATTTCGTGATTCGCCAAAGGGCGCGCTCGAAGGCAGATACGACAGCACGTAACGATTCTTTTTCAACTCATCGCAAATCGCCTTAGCCGCCACGGCGGGCTCATCAATCGAAAAGATCACGCCGCCAGTGCCCTCCACCAGCTTATCGATCACCTGCTTTGGCTTGGGCACGTCGCGACGAATCGCGCCGCGCGTGCGGTCCTGCGCTTGAACGGCGTAGACGGTGATATCCAGCGATTGCAATTGAGCAAGGATTTTTTCAAAAGTAGTTTTGCTGCCTCGATCCAGCCCGTCGCTGATAACGACGATGACGCGTTTTTGTCCCGGCATCGCTCGCAGAGCTTCGTCGATCACAGCGTCTGCCGCATCAAACAAGTGAGGTTGGCCCTTTTTGCGAAATAGCTTCAGCGACTTGTCAATCGCCTTTGCGTCGTCGGTCCAGTCAGCGACGATTTCGGCCTGCTCGTCATAGCCGACTATCAATAGCTTGTCGCCTTCGAAAATCTCATAAGCAAACTCGCGTGCCGCCTGTTCGAGTTTTTCCACGTCCGCGCGGATAGTCAGCGAGTTATCAACCAGCAACACGATTCGCGCCGGCGAAGGATCGGGAGTGAAGTTTCGAATGGCTTGCTCCGTGCCGTTGTCGTAAATGGAAAGCTGTTTCGAAGTAATCGGGAGGGTCGACTTGTCGGCGCGTTTGGCAACGACATTTACCAACACGCCGCCTTCGCTGTTGGTGGCCGGCTTGCGGCCCGCCTGGGCCATCAAAGACACACCGGTGCTTAGTAAGGCAAGCAGACAAATGAAAATTGAGAAAGCAGACAAAGACCTTCCCTTTTTTTGGCCCCTGTTTGTGGCTGCCGTCGTTAATTGGTCGGACATGAAGTCAAAAACGCGCGGGCTTCAATCACCAGTGGAGACTTTGGTTGAGGAAGCTTTCTCGGAAGTTTTCTTACCCGGGGAGTTGTCTTTAGCTTTCGTATCGGTCTTATCAGTTTTATCTGTCTTATCAGATTTCTTGTCGTCGCTGCTGGTTGCTTCGCTTTGCTTTTTTTCCAGGGCTTTTTGGCCGCTGCGGCCATAGTCGGTCAGATAGAAGCCGGAACCCTTGAATTGAATCGCCGACGCTGAAATCAATCTCTCCAAACGGCCGCCGCACTTGCGACACTTCGTCGGCTGCTTGTCGTTCATCTTCTGAAAGACTTCGGTGTGTGCCTTACACTTTGTACATTCAAACTCGTAGATCGGCATCAAGTATACCCCGTGACTGTAACGAAAGACTTAGGCCAGTATACGAGGGTGGCCATTGTCCTGGCAAAGAACGACTCAATTAACGCAGGCACGTTCGCGACTAGGTCTGGGGAGTGGCAGGGCCGCAAGGACAACAGCTGGCGGGGCAGCGAGGTGCCGGATTGTATTTTCTTTCAGTAACATTCAGCGCAAACAAAATCAGAGAAAACAAAATGACAGCAACGTAGGATAGCCAGAAAAGATACTTTCCCGGTCGCAGCATATGAAGTACGCGCCTCGCAGACGCTCGCTCAAGACCGGTACTAATACCGTCATTAGGGAGGTAAACGTTTTGCTCGTTCGCGAGCATTTCATTAATGCTGCGTTCAATGTCAGTATTCTTCTGAATATACTGCTCCTGAATTTGTTGATAGCCGGCCTCGAGGATGCCAAACAAAACGGCGAGAACGGGCACGAGCAAATATAGTGCCCTAAGATTTGATGAAAACGATGCGGCAATCAACCCAAAGGACGCAGTATAGTAAACCGATCGGATTTTCCAACACGCATCTCCCAAGCTTGCAATCAGGGTCTGATATGTATCCCATGATTTGAGAACAATATCCTTTTGATCACTCATTTGACAGCCTTGTACAACGGTTGCAGATTGTTGTTAATAAATCCGGAGATGTCCTCGGTATGGTCGAGATAATCTTTTGCGTGTAACGTATATTCACTTACCCGCAAGGCCTCTCGTAACACTTCGATTTTCTTCCATTGCCCGGCTTTATAATCTTTTTTCTTTAGAGCGTTCAATTCCTGACGCGCATTCATTCTACTCAAAGGTTCGGCGCCAAAAATGGATGCATAAACTTGCGATGTTAACGCATCAAATGCAGCCCGCAACTGATTTTTGCTTTCTCCCGAACTGTACTCTTCAGGATCATCGATTGCCTGCTTGATGGCGATGAGAATCTGTTTTGTAACCATTGTTCAGAAGCTCCTGAGTAGCTTGACGGACTCGCGCACAAAGGTTAGGTAGCGCGTTTCTGTCAACGGTAGGTAAAGAATTCAAATTGGAGGCGCCGCGAACATATGCGTTATTTGCAGAAATGAGAAGATCGATTTCGCTTATGTCGAGGAATTGAAAAGCAGAGCGCAAGGCTTCGCGCTTGTCGTAAACATACACTCCTTGCTGTGCTAGTGAAAATATGGCAGCGTTTTTCAGTGCTCTAAACATGTGAGAAAGCAATGGCATTGTCGCTTTGGTAAATACCTTCGGTCTTGCAAGCCAACGGCACAGACGCAGTTGTTCGTCAATTTCGTTTCGCAAGTCCGTCGTCACGCGAAACGTCTCGATGAATTTCGCCCATCGAATGGAACTTCCTGAAAGTAGCTTGCCCTCAGTTAGGATATGATGGATAAACAGCGAACCATTCTGGTGAAGCGACTTGAACGTTGCGAAATCATAGTCGATATAAGATATGGTTGAGGTGTTTCCCTCTAGCTTCCTTATTTCGGCTTGAGTCAGTTCCCGTTGATGACCGATTCTTACTATATCGATATCGGAGTACGCGTCGCCGGTACCCCTTGCGCATGAGCCAATCAACACAGTGAAAAGATATTTACTCATCGCTAATATCATAGTAGAAATCAGGTGAAGCGGAAAGTTTTTCGCCGCAGTCGGTGAGTGTCCTTTGCAAGTTTAATCGGGCTTGTTAAGATCTTCAATCCCCATGTCAGACACCGCCCAATCTCTCTCGCTCGAGCGCAAAATCAAAATGCACGAGGCGCGCGAAGGAATTATCAATCGCCTCGCCTTGACGCTGCCGTCGGCTATCAACCTCGATCGCTTTTTGACAGTGATCGTCTCGGAGCTGGGGCGCATGATGAACGTCGATCGCTGCGATGTTATCCAGTTGACCTCGCCCAGCGAGCTGCGCATCAGTCACGAATGGCGCGCTTCAGACGACGTTCCTTCCAGTTTGGGCACGACCATTCCTATCGATTTGCGACAACTGGCGGAACGCGTAGACCTGACCAAACCGATCCGCTTTGACGACACTTCGGCGCCGGACCTGGACTCCAAGATCCGCATGCTCGCGAAAGGTCTGGGCACGCGTTCGTTGTTGGTTGTGCCGGTGCTGCTAGGTGACGACGTGCTTGGCTTAGTGGGACTGCACACGACGCGCACGACACGCGTTTGGCTCGATGATGAAGTTGCGTTTCTTGAATCGATTGCGCGGCAGATCGGCGTCGGCTACCAGTACACGCGCCTTTACACCGACAAAGAACGAGAGGCAGAAACAAAACGCGCGCTGCTGGAAATCGCAAACGCAATCAATGCCCGATCCGATTTTCGGGAAGTCTCTTCCCTCGTGCTCGAACGCGCAATCACACTAGTGGGCGCGGATTATTCGGCGCTGGGGGTGCTCGATCCCAAAGGCGGTCGCATCAGTCTGGTGGCTTTCAAAGCTGCGCCGCACGCAACCATCGAATCGGTGCAGGGCTTGATTGAAGAACATGCACAGTCGCTCGATCTAACCGAATTCCCGAAGGCGATCGAAGTGCTGACGGAAGGAAAAACTTTGCGGCTGCTTGATTCTGATCTGCCGTTTCCTTTTCGTCTGATGTTCAATTCGATTCTCGGCGGGCGCGCCGCACTGGTTGCGCCGGTGCGCGTGGCCGGGCACGTGTTCGGATTGCTTGGTCTGGTCTGGAGCGAAGCACGTCAGGGCGGCTTCCAGGATCACGAGGTCGCGCTGGTCGAGGGCATTGCCGATCAAATCGGCACCGCCCTCGAACGAGATCAGCTATCGGCAGAAGTAATGCACTTGCGCGACGCGCTGCACGAGCGCTATGGCGAGGACCGGCTGATTGGCCAAACGTCCGCAATTCGCCGCGCGATCGAGTTGGCGCTCAGCGTTGCCGACACGCAGACCACGGTACTGATTCAGGGCGAGTCGGGAACAGGAAAAGAATTGCTTGCCAACTTGATTCATTACAACTCCGGCCGCGAAGATCAGCCCTACGTGAAACTCAATTGCGGCGCGATTCCGGAGACGCTGCTCGAGTCGGAATTGTTTGGTCACGAGAAAGGCGCCTTTACCGATGCGCGCGCGCGCCGCCAGGGAAGATTTGAGGAAGCTAATGGCGGCACATTGTTTCTCGACGAAGTTGGCGAGATGAGTTTGTCTGCGCAGGTTCGACTGTTGCGTGTCTTGCAGGATGGCGAGTTTACCCGCGTCGGCGGCAGTGAACTGTTGAAAGCGGACGTCCGCATTATCGCTGCGTCAAATGTGGACCTCGAACGCGCGACGGAAGTCGGAACTTTTCGGCGCGATCTTTATTACCGGCTTTCGGTATTTCCAATTGTCCTGCCGCCGTTGCGCGAACGTCCCGAAGATATTCATCCACTGGTCATTCATTTTCTCGAACACTACAAACAAAAAACCGGGCGCTTCATTTCCGGAATTTCCAAAGACGCCTTGCAGGCCCTGATCACTTATGAATGGGCCGGCAATGTGCGCGAACTGGAAAATGCGATCGAGCGTGCGGTGATTATTGCTTCAGGACGGCAGATTGAGTTGGAAGATTTGCCGGAAGCGATCAGCAGGATTGCTTTGCAAGAGCAGGATCGCATCAAAGTCGAACGCGCGCGCGCCGCCAGCGAGGGTCGGACCACGACCTTTGAAGTCACGGTGCCGTCATCAATGGATGAAATAGAAAAGCAGGCGATCGAAGCGACGCTGGACTACACGCATGGCGACAAGACGCATGCGGCGCGCGCTCTCGGCATCGGCCGCAAGACTCTCTACCGCAAACTCGATCAGTACAACGACAAAGGGTCAGATGCGGAAAGAAGCGACAAGTAAGATCACGCCTCTCGGAAGTAGTTGCATCGCACCATTCGCATGTTGGCCGCTCGGCTTGGGATGTGTTTTTGATCGGTGGGAACTAGTAACCAGTAAACAGCAAGCAGGGAACAGGGAACAGTGAATAGTGAACCGCGAACAGTCAACCCTGTAAACCGTAAACTGAAAGGAAGTACAGTTTACTGTTCACTGTTACCGGTTCACCGTTTACGGTTCCCGGTTTACTGGCTTTTTGTTTGGTGGCACAGCGCGCGGGATGTCGCCGTCGTCGATCGTCTGTGCGCTTTGAAGTTTTGGTGGTCCACCGAGCAAGCCCGGCGGCAATTTTGTAGGTATCCTGACGGTGGCCACGGGCTCGGTGCGTCGCAGAATTGCGCCGCCGCGTCCGGCCACCCAAATGTTGTTGCCGCCGCGATAGGCGACGGAATAAAGCGGAACGCTGGTAATGCTCGGTTGGATTTCCCAGTTTGCGCCCGCGTCTTTGCTGTAAACGATGCGGCCCTGGTCGCCGGTTACAATCACTTCATCGCGCCCGCCCACCGCAACTGAAAAGAGGTTCCCGTTTAAGCCGCTTTCGAGATCTTTCCAGGTGGCGCCGCCATCGTCCGTCCGCAAAATAATGCCGCGCGCGCCGACCACGTAACCGCGTTTCGCATCGGCAAAGACGAGCGCGTACAACCACTCTTTCAAATTCTTATCGACGCGTTTCCAGGTTTCGCCACCGTCTTCCGTTTGCAGGATCGTGCCGCTTGATCCGACCGCAATGCCATGTTGCGGATCGGTAAAGCTGACGTCCTCGAGCCAATTAAAAGTATTTGCTCGCTGAGTGTGCCAGGTCTCGCCAGCATCTTTTGTATGCAGGATGATGCCGCGCGCGCCGACGATCCAGCCAAGATCAGGCGTCACAAAGTGAACACTAAAAAAATCTTCAGTCGGTTCTATAGGCACGCTGGCCCAGGTGACGCCGCCGGTGACAGAGCGCAGAATGGTGCCGTGGTCGCCAACCGCGATACCAATCTTTTGATTGATAAACTGAATTGAGTTCAAGCGATTGGTTGTGCCGGAAGGCCGCACGGTCCAATTCTTTCCGCCTGAGCTGGTGAACATAATTTTCCCGCGCGCGCCGACGGCCCAACCGCGCGAATTGTCCAAAAAGAAAAGCTGCGACAGGTCGTCGCGCCCGCCTTCAGTCAGGCGCCGCCACGAAAAACCACCATCGTCCGTGCGCAACACGAGACCATCATCGCCGGCGGCCCAGCCCAACGATTCGTCGGCGAAATAGACTGTGCTGAGTTTCGGATTGGTGCGCACATTCATCGGCAACCAGATCGTTCCGCCGTCCGCTGTCGAAAGCACGACGCCGCTGTCGCCTGCCGCCCAACCATGCTTCTCGTCCGTAAAGAAAACTGAAAACAGATCAGTGTTGACCAGCGAGTTCAAAGCTTGCCAGCTTGAACCGCCATCATCTGTTTGCAAAATCGTTCCGCGATAACCGACTACGACGGCGCGCTTTGCAGAGATGAAACAAACACCGGTCAACACTACGTTCGTGAGACCGCTATGCGCTTTCCAATCGGCGCCGCCATCTTTGGTTACCAGCAAGGTGCCGCGCGAGCCGACTGCGATGCCGTTCTTCGCATCGAAAAATGCAAGTCCAAACAGATGCGCGTTGGTTTTTGTTTTTTGAACTTTCCAGGTTAGACCACCGTCAATGGTGGCGATCATCGAACCAAATGTGCCGGCGGCCCAACCGCGCGTTGGGTCCTGTGCGGCGAAGGTTACCGCGAATAGGTGGTCCCTCGTTCCTGTTGCCCGCTGCACCCATTTATTGCCGCCGTTCGTTGTCGTGAGAATTACGCCGCCGGCGCCGGAAATTACTGCTCGCGCTTTATTTTGCACATACAGACCATACAGCGTGGTTGAGGCTGGCGAGATCTGCGCGTCCCAGGAAAAACCGCCGTTGCGCGTGCGCAGGATCGAACCATCGCTGCCGATGGCCCACCCGTGTGTTTTGTCGTTGGCGAACTTGATTGAGTTTAGGGCATTGCCTTGCGGCAAGGGATTTTGCCATTGCCAGGCGGGAAGTTGTTGCGCGTGACCGTGCACTGTCAGTAATGCCAGAACGACAATCAGCAACCGCGGACAGCCGCCGTGCGAGCGCACTAAAAACTTAAACCTGGCAATTGAGCGGGTGAAATTCATTATTTACTGGTGGAAGCGCGCTCGGGAATTCACTCGGAACAACGGAATGCAGAATTATAATGATCAGGTAAGTCGAAAGCGAACGCACTTGAAGATTCTGTGCGGTCTTTGTGTTCTCTGGGGCTTCGTGATTAACCAAACCCAGTGCTAGCACAAAGACACGGAAGACAAAGGACTCTCGCGACCGTACCTTGCACGCGAGCGGCTTCGCCGCCTTCCGTGCGGTAAGGCTCGGCCTTACCGGTAGCCCGCCCTTTATATCTTTCGAGGCTATGCCTCCGAGGCGAAGCCTCAAGACTCTGGAATATTTTCGGTAAGGCAGAGCCTTACCGCAAGGAAGGCGGCAAAGCCGCGCCGGAACTTATTTCACGGCCGGCGGGCGATAGCGGCGGTCAACACGCCAACCTCCCGCGCTGCGGCGCAGACGCGCGATGGTTAACGGGTGACAGTTGCCGCAGGAAAGCCAGCGGCCGCGCAGGTGCCGGTGTTTATGATTGAAATTCTGTTCGGAGAAATCCAGCACGGCGGTTTCGCGAATAATTGTTGCTTCGTTCGTAGTCGCGTCTTGCTTCAATTCCTGCTCAACGAAATGCGAGTTCACATAAGCCGTCTGCCAGCCTGCCGGCGGCGCATTTAGAGTTTCATTTGAACCCACCACCAACTCATTACCTTCGCAGTCCAGCGCCAGGCCCGCAGTGACGACGACTTTGCCCGTCTCAACCGAGACGCGCAGTCCGGAAACAATTCCGAACCCATGCAACGCCCGATTATGAAGTTTCTGCTTGCCGCGAAAATAATTCTGTTCGAGCGAGAAGTCGCCGGCAGTCAACAGTCGCCCATAAAAAAAGCGCAGGCGCTCGAATGATTTTGGATCGTCCATCGGGTTTATTCACTCTCGGCTGCATCGTAAAGCAAACTATTAGTTTGCGTAGGCTGGTTATCACAAAGTCGACTGGTTCCCTGCGTCCGCAAACTAACCAGTTTGCTTTACAATTCGACTGCGAGGGGATCGATGTCGCCAACTTTGTCGATGGCGGCGCTCAGCACTTCTTCAGTGACGTGACCCAAAGCAGCGATCTTGCGCGCAGCCTTGTCAACCGCTTCCTGGACCACGTGGCCGTTGTGTCCACGCGTCCATTGCCAAACAACTTCGTGCCGCTTCGCAGCCTGATCCAGGCGTTGCCACCAGTCGTGATTTGTCTTGCGGCGAAAGCGGCCGCCCATTGTCTCGACCACATAACGCGAGTCGGTGAACAAATGAACGCGGCAGGGTTCTTTCAGCGACTCTAACCCCAACGCCGCCGCCGCTACTTCAGCCTGCTGATTCGTTGCCTGGCCCAGGTAGCTCCCGACCGCGCGCCACAGTCCGCGATAGCCAAGCAAGGCCACGGCCGCAGCGCGCGTGGAAGCTTGACCGTTACCGAGGCTCGAGCCGTCGCAAAAGATCGTGACTGATTTCATAAATGTTTTCGGAAGAACACTACTCCCAGAGCGAATGGGGCGCCAACTTCATGTCGGCTGCCGCCCAGGCTGTTTCAAATTCTTTCCGCACCAATTCCGCGGCGTAGTCTTTTCGTTGAGCTTTTAGAGATTGCATCAAACCAAACAGCGAGCGGCCGTTGCGCTTGTTTCGCCGCAGGTCAGCGCGAAAGACTTGTTCGGCTTCCGCGTAGGCGCCGTTTTTAAGCAGCGCGCCTCCCAACATTTCACGAACAGGAAGAAACCAGGCGGGCGGCTCGTCGTAAGCCAGCGAGTCTTCCGTCTCGGTCGCTTGCCGCAACAGCGCGAGCGCCGCCTTGTCGTCATGCTTAACAGTTGCAAGCTGCGCGCGCAACACGTCATCGGCAACCGACATCACGGTGTGGGCGGGGTTCAAACCGAAACTCGCGTCCGCTGGAATTTCCTTAACAGTCTTGAGCATCGCCTCGCGCTCAGCAGTTGCTCTCATCACATCGCCTTTTTTCGCAAGAGCCAGACCACGCGCAAAATGCCAGACGGCCGTTACGCCTTTCAATGACGCATCTGGTGGCGGAAGCTTTTCAATGTCGTCCCACCGATTAAAACGCACCAACATCAGCGGCCTAACCGTCATGAAGCCTTCCAGCATCGGCATCGCTTTGAGATGCGGCGACACGTTCGCCTCGAGTTGTTTTGTTGCTTGCATGGCAGGGGCGAAGCGGCCTTCCATGCTGTACGCGATGGCTAGGAAGTGTAGGTTGTGGCTGTAGTACATCAGCGGGTAGATGCCCTTCAGGCCACCGGCTTTTATATATGCTTCGTCGGCCGCAGCCGCGTGCAGGTTGCTGAGCGCGGCGTTTTCATAGTCGCCGGTGCGGGCATAAATATGTGCCGGCATATGGACCAGATGGCCCGCCGCCGGCATCAGGCTGCCGAGTTTGGGAGCGTAAGCAAGCGCGCGTTCCGGATTTGGTGACGCTTCGACCGTGTGAATGTAGTAATGAATAGCGCCGGGATGATTGGGATTGCGGTGCAACACCGATTCCAGTATGGCCACAATCTCTTCAGTGCCGGGCGCCGGTTTGCCGTCGGCGGTCCAAAGCTTCCAGGGCCGCAGGTCCATCGCGCTTTCGGCATACAGCGTCGCCAGATCGAGATCATCGGGATAGGCTTTAACTAACTCGCCCATCGCATGTTTGTAGTCACTGTCGAGCTGGCGCAAATCAGCTTTGGGATCGTTTGAATATCGTTTTGCCAGCGCGGCAATGTAAGCCCGTTCGTTCTCAGGCGCGTTCGCTGCGAGTGCGTTCGCCTTTTGCACCGCATCGTAGGCCGCCTTTTCGCGCGCTGGATCGACCTCGAGATTGATGTTTGGACCAAGCGCGAGTGCCACGCCCCAATGGGCCATCGCCAGGCGCGGATCGAGTTGCGTGGCGCGTTTGAAAGAGCGGATTGCTTCGTCATGATTGAAAGCAAAGACGTAGGCGAGCCCCTGGTCGAAAAACGTTTGTGCCTCCGGGTTTGTGGTCGACACCGGATGATGAACGCCGCCAATTCCGGAAACGATTGTCGCGCGTGGTTCGGCGGCAGCTTGCGCGTTCCTGTGACCAGTGTGCTGCGCGGCGGCAAGCGGACAGAAACACAACGTCAACACAAACACAAACAGGGTTCGCATGTTCTGACTTTCTCCTTTTGGTAGTGGCACTTAATTCTTCGTTGCGGGAAAGAATGATGGTGTATTCAACTTCCAAGTGCAACTGCGAGGAATCGTCTTCGCTTCGCCGCGTGTTGTTAATTTGGTAGTGATGCAGTTTGAATCAAAGCCCCGCAGTGGCACGACACTCAGTCGCCGGCAAATCAAGCCGCATCACTACTGTTAATTTCGATTGTTAGGATGCTCTAGGCATTCTCGTTAGAATAGTCCGCATGGAACATGCTCATACCCACGCACCGCCAAATTACGGACGCGCTTTCGCCATCGGCGTCGCCGTCAATTTGGCGTTCGTTGTTCTTGAAGCTATCTACGGCCGGTTGTCTCACTCTCTAGCGCTGGTCGCCGACGCCGGACATAATTTGAGCGATGTGCTTGGTTTGATTTTGGCCTGGGGCGCAATGCTGCTTGCACGCCGCCGGCCGACACCGGAACGCACTTATGGCTTTCGCCGTTCTTCAATCCTGGCGGCACTCATCAACGCCGCAGTTCTGCTAATCAGCGTCGGCGCGATTGCGTGGGAAGCGATTGGACGCGTCAATCATCCAAATTCTGTGGCCGAAACAACAGTAATCTGGGTCGCGTCGATCGGTATTCTCATTAACGCCGGCACGGCACTGATGTTTATGTCCGGACGCAAGCGCGACCTGAATATTCGCGGCGCCTTCGTGCACATGGCTACGGATGCGGTCATCTCGCTGGGCGTGGTCCTGACCGGCGTGGCGATGCTCGCGACCGGATGGTTGTGGCTTGATCCGGTGGTCGGTTTGATAATCGTCGCGTTGATTGTTTATGGCACCTGGGGGTTGCTGCGCGATTCGCTCAACCTGGCGCTTGATGCCGTGCCGGCAGGAATAGACATGAACGACGTCAAAGAATATTTGTCAGGACTGCCGACGTGTGTAGATGTGCATGACCTGCACGTTTGGGGCATGAGCACTACTGAAACCGCGCTGACCGCGCACGTGGTGATGGCCCAGACAACTTGTGATGACGCGCTGCTGGCAAAGATCACAAATGAACTGCACCAGAAATTTGGAATCGAGCACGCAACCCTGCAAGTGGAATTCGGCGACCCCACCTACCCCTGTCGCTGTCGCCTGTAGGATAGACATTCCTGTCTGTCCCTTTCTTGTGGCGTAGACATTCCTGGCTGTTCTTAGCTTGCTTCGTCATGGTCCAACAAATACAGAACCGCGAAGGGGCCGGTGCCCGCGCGGGCCATCCGCGTTGGGTAGTAGCGATTGGTTAGCACTCAACACTTAACGCGGAAATTATTGATCCTGTCTGGTGATACAAACTTACAACCGCATCAGGTGAATTCAAACTTCCAAGCGCAACCGAGTTGGCTTTCGCTCCAGCGGAGCGACATGTTTATAGCTGCTTCGCTGGGAGCGAAAAGATCTCGTTCCGTTAGGAGCGAAAATTCTGCGAATCCAGGTGACATAAGCCTGCTCGGTGCTCAAGCTAAAGTGCTTCTGCATATTGTTTCATGGAGTCCTCCGCTGCGAGCTGTAGATAGATAAAGCTTTGCTGAACAGCAAACATGCTTTTCTTCAGCCCGGCGAAAGATTTATAGTAGAGCCGCTCAGTGCGACATCATTTGAGGGTTCGTTATTGGGCTAAAGCGGAGAGCGGGGGTGCGAAAGACTTGTTATAAGCGTTGCGGCGCTTAACCTTGCAGATTCGTCACTCCCACTCCGCATGTTCCTTGCCACCTCGGCCACCCTAAAACGAAAAGCCGGTTTTATAAAAGAGGAAAAGGAACCGCGTCAACCTATAAAGCCTTGCAGCTGACGGCGCGATAGCGTGCTTCTCAAGTAATATCTTTCCCTTCAGCTTGAATGCTGATCGCGCGCCGCAGCTGAAGCAATCGTTGGGTTGCTCATTCTCACGGAGGCTTGAAAATGCACTGCATAAAATGCGGCTCGGCTCTTCCTGATGGTGCTGGTTTCTGCCCTGGCTGCGGTCAATCCCAAAAAGCCCGAGCGTCTAGTGCTCTCACCGGCGGCACATGCGCAATTTTTGTCGCTCTGGCCCTGGTTGGGATACTTGCTATTGCAATCATCGTCGGCGTCACTCAGGTCGCCCCTGCTTTGGTCAACCATGAACCTTCGGCGAGGCCTCCGATTACCGATCAGGTCGTGCTCAACTGGCACGGCGTCTTGAAGGACGGTGAACGTATGTCATGGCAACTTCCTGCTGGCAATTATCGGCTGGAGCTAACGGCCAGCAACGACGGCGACACAGTTGAATGGATCGGAGGCAACTGTCCGGCGACGCAGCCAATGACCTCTCTGTCTACTTCATGCCAAATGCCACGTGACGGACAGCTACTTGTCACGAATCCGACGACCTTGGGATTGGGCGCGGCGTCCATGACAACCGTCAAGGTTACGCGTGTAGGCATTTTGTGATTTTTGTGCGACGCAACCCAACAAATCGTTGGACGCGAGCGGCGGGGGCGTGTTTCTCAACCTGCTTCATGCGGCGGAGGGTGCTTTGATTCGCGCCGCCGCATCAACTCCACCGTTGTGCGCCATTTCTTGTCTTTGAAACATGAAACCCACCACGAATCACAACCAACTCTCATTCGCCCTCGCTTTGCTAATCTTGGCGGTCGTTGCCTGTGCCTGCCCTAACAGCAATGACAACCGGCGCTACGCAAATACCAACGGGGCGAATACGCAATCTAATTCTCCGCCCGTTAATGCGAAACCGGGCCCGAAACTCTCACGAAATGAACTGGAGCAAAGCTTTCGCCAAATGCTGGCGTCCAATTTCTCTTGCTTCGATTACGTCAAAACAACGTGTACGCATTACAAGGGCGAATATGTGTTGGCGGGTGCGCCGACGGGACCTAAGGATTGGTGCGCGGAATATGTGTCGAAACTTGACTTCACTGACGAAAAGAAAAAAGCTGACGATTGGGTCACTGAAAACAGCGCGTCTCTAGTCGCAGCGAAAGTAACTCACGTAAACGTGTTTTATTGCACGGACGCTTATGGCAGAGCGTGCCATTTTCTACACGCTATTAACGTAAAATAGGCGCTGATAATCCGGGTCGGCGCACAACAAAGCCTTGCAGCTGACGGCGCGATAGCATGCTTCTCAAGTAACTTTATCCCTTCAGCTTGGATGCTGATCGCGCGCCGCTGATGCCCAGCGTTGGGTGCAACTTTTTTGAAATCCCGGCGTGAAAGGGGTTGTGAGTGGTCCTAAATCACCTCCTCCTAACAAACACCTCGTCGGCGTACTTCTGTTTCTCGTTTGTTTGTGCGGGTCGTTTTTCCTGATTCCATACGCGCACTGCTATCGCGGCAAACTCGAAGCCTATTGGGACATCGCTCATGGCAACTACAAAGCTCAGCGCTGTGTTCATGCTTGCATTGCCCTTAAGCCAACGCAGGAATTGGAACGCCGCATCTTCAAATACGCAAACATACGCATTGAAGTCACCGATGACTGTGGCTACCGGATGGAAGGCTACAACGAGGTGCAATGGGCTCGTATCGAGCGTCTTTTCCCAGGAGCTTATGACCGTGCACTCAACGAAGCCATCGAATGGGATCGCAACCGTCTCCAATCGGGCAAAGAATAATTCTCTGCCACGGTTGCACCCAACAAATCGTTGGACGCGAGCGGCGGGAGCGTGTTTCGTAACTTGATTGGTCCGGCGATGTTTGACTGAAGTCGCGCCGCCGCGTCAACTCAGACGTTGGGCGCTTGCTTATGACGATGCGACTTGATCTCCTAATATTGGTTTTCGTTTGTTCATGCGTCAACCAAGCTATGGCCAGCTCGGTTCACGCGAGTCCGACGTCAGCCTTTGACAGTTATGGTCGGATATCGTGGGAAAATGAAAAAGCACGTCTCGACAATTTCGCTGTTCAACTGATGATGAAGCCAGACCTAATCGGCTATTTCTTGGTTCGGGTCGGGAAACAATCGTGCCGAGATAAAGCGCAGGCGCATGCTCTTCGAGCAAAACATTACCTGATGAATGTTCGCAATATTCCGTGGAACAGGGTCATGTGGCGCGATACTGGGTTCGGCGAAGACTTTCAAGTAACCATCTGGCTGGCGCCGCGCGGCGTGAACCTTGCGCTTGATTATGGCCGTGCTACTGACCAATACAAGGTACGCAATTGTCGGCACCGGCGCGTTTCATCCCGGCGCGCCCAACAAAGCCTTGCAGCTGACGGCGCGACAGCATGCTTCTCAAGTAACTTTCCTTCAGCTTGAATGCTGATCGCGCGCCGCAGCTGAAGGCCAGCGTTCGGCGGCACGCACCACCTTAAATCATGTCTGACTCGGAGCGTTGGTTGGAAGGCGTGTTTTGGCTTGGAGGATCTCCCTGTTCGGGCAAGAGTTCAATCAGCGAAATCATCGCGAGTCGCTTTAGTCTCGATGTTTACCGCGTTGACGAAGCTTTTGAATCTCACGCGCAACGCTTCGATCCACTTCGTCACCCGGCTCTGACGAAATGGTCGAAGTCTTCGTGGAATCAGCGTTGGATGCAACCTGTTGAAAGCCTGGTGCAAGAGGTAATCGCCTGTTATCGAGAACGCTTTACGCTGGTACTTGAAGACATACTCTCTCTCCCGAAATGCAAATCTCTCTTGGTCGAAGGTACTGCTTTGTTGCCGGCGCAGGTCGCCAGCGTTCTATCGCGCCAGAGCCGCGCGATTTGGTTGATCCCAACTGCCGATTTCCAGAGGGCGCATTACTCAAGACGTGACTGGGTTCGGGGCATTCTAGCCCAATGTAGTAAACCCGAAGAGGCTTTTCAAAACTGGATGGAACGCGATATTCGTTTTGCGCAATGGATCGAGGCCGAGGCCAGCGTCACTCATCTCTCATTATTGAGGGTTGATGGAAATCGAACGATAGAACAAAATGCAGAAGCAGTCGCTCGGCACTTTGAGCTTTTAGTTGATCAGTCACAGTAGTGATTGGCCGGTGCCGCCGAACAATTCGTTGGACGCGAGCGGAGTTAGCGGGCTTCTCATCCATAACTTGTCCGTAGCACAGTCGTCCGCCGCAGCGTCAACTCCACCGTTATACCGCTTCGTCTAACCAACAGCTTGGAGCAAGCCGATGAAACTTTTCTCACTCTTCGCAACTATCATTTTGGCGCTCTCCGCTCCAGCCGCAACGAATGACGCGCCCGCAGTTGTCGCGGCTATCGTTCCGCCGTATAACGCAATCGCACGAACCGCGCATGTGAGCGGCGAAATTACCGTTGATGTTGAAATCAATTCATTCGGCAAAGTCGTCTCGGCGAAGATGTCTGGTCATCCGCTTCTTGCTAAATCCGCGAAGGAAGCTGCCGAGCAATGGTGCTTTGTACCGACGAGTGAAAACTCTATCAAACGAAGGGCAACTCTTGTTTTCGCTTTCCGGTTAATGCGCGGATGCTCACCGGCCACCGATCTTACGCCGATATTTTACCCGCCCTACAAAATCGAGGTGCGAGGTGAAACGCCCCCGAGAACTTGCAGCGACTGCTCACCAGAGGAACAAGAAAAACTGCGTTGCCCAGATCCTTAATCGAGGTTGCTAGTTCATAGCTTGGGCGGTATAACAAATCGTTGGAAACGAGCGGCGGGAGCGTGTTTCGCATCATGACTGGTCCGGCGATGGTTGATTGAATTCGCGCCGCCGCGTCAACTCAAACGTTATGCTGCTGTTGAGAGGTATGAAGGCAATGAAATCCTTGTCTCTAGCTTTATACGCCCTAATGTTTATCTTCTGCGTGGGAGCGGAGGGTCTTGCTCAACAGCCTGGTTGTGACCGGGCTTGTGTCCAGAGCGTGCGAGGGTTATTGCGAGAGAGCTATCATGGATTCTCAAGCGGCTGGGGAGAAAAAGCTAACAACAGGCTTGGGGATAAAGTCGGCGTTGCGATTCTTCATATCTTTAAGCGCAAGGCTTTATACAAACCCGACAATATCCGTACATTTCTGCCGGTGATCCAGCAAGCATTCAAGTATCCTGACATGATAGAGAGCACCGAAGACAGGAACCCTAGAGTCACAGCAGCATTGCTACGCCGCTTGAAAAGAAAGATTAAGGATCACTTCCTTAATTTAGAGATAACGAGAGCGCTCAACCTCGTTCAGTTTAGCAGTCAAAGAGCAGCGCTGCCTGAAGACCGCACGCAGCATAAGAAAGCCTTGCAGCTGACGGCGCGATAGCATGCTTCTCAAGTAGCCTCGTTCCCTCAGCTTGAATGCTGATCGCGCGCCGCAGCTGAAGGCAGTCGTTCGGCCACTATCTTCATCGGATAGGAGAACCTCATGGCGCTATTAACTTGTCCTGATTGTGGCCGAGGTGTATCCGATCAGTCTCCGGCATGTCTCGGATGTGGTCGACCAATGTCAAAGATTGAAACTCGTTTCATCGAAGTCTGGTTTGACGGCGAAGACACCCGCGGCGAAAGGAATTTGAATAACATGCTGCGTGACGGCTGGGAAATTGTCGAACAAAACAACTGGGTCGAATCGGAACAGGGGCATAACGTCGACATCACCAAATACAAATTGCAAAAACGTGTGCATACGTAGCCCCGTCTTCCTGCTGCGTCGCCGAACAAATCGTTGGACCGGAGCGGCGGGAGCGTGTTTTGTAACTTGATTCGTCCGGCGCGGCTTGTGTGAATTCGCGCCGCCCGGTCAACTCAACCGTTCGACACTCCATTCTTCGCAGCAGGTTCGATTGGTGCACAAATGAAAAATCTCTTTCGATATTCATGGATATTGGCTTTCGTCATTTGCAGCGCGGTTCTTTGGTGTCCCGTATCTTTGCGCGCGCAACAAACAACCAGAAGATCGCCTGGTCAGAAGTCTCAGCCGCCCGTAACAAAGGCACGATTCGATTTGGGCAATAGCGCGCTGAGAATTCCTCTGGAGATTGACAACAACCTCATCCTCCTGCGCGTTAACGTCAATGGCTCAAGGCCGCTAGAGTTCATCTTCGATACCGGCGCGTCGATTTCCGTTATCAATTCTAAACGAGCAGCGGAATTGGGCTTGAAGTCTCAAGGACAATTCGACGGGAACGCCACTGGAGGCAGAATCCAAGGCGCCACGATCGAAGGCGTTGAGTTCAGAGTTCAAGGTGCAAAAGTTTCCAACCTAACAGTAGCCAGCTTTCCGTTTCCAACGCCACCTGGTTTCGATTTTGATGGAGTAATCGGTTGTGACTTTATCAAACAATTTGTAGTCGAGGTTGATTACCTGAAGAGAATTATGAATCTCTATAACCCTCGAACATATCGGTACGTGGGCAGAGGCGAGAGTGTCCCGCTCATCCTTATCGGACAAAAGACACCCTTGGTATATGCGAAGATCCTCTTGGCCGGGCGCGTCTCCGTCAAAGCCAAATTAGAAGTGGATACAGGCGGGGACAATGCGGTTTTAGTGAATAGCCCGTTCGCGAAGAGGCACAAATTGGTCGAAGCTATGCAGAACACTACTCAAGATACGCGCAACGGAGCAGGTGGCAACCAGCACGTGATTACTGGACGGGCCAACGCTGTGAAATTAGGAAGCTTCACGCTGAAGAATGTGCCCGTTCAGCTTTCGCTGGACACCGAAGGGGCAGGAGCGAGCGAGGAAAATGATGGTCTTATCGGCGGTGAGATCTTCCGCCGCTTCAAAGTGATTCTCGATTATTCTCGCAAGCGAATGATTCTTGAGCCCAACAAGAGTTTCAATGATCCGTATAATCTCGAGGATAGAGGCGAATAACAATCTGCGCGACAACCAGGTCAAGAGCATCTTTTCCAAGCCGCGTCGAACAAATCGTTGGACGCGAGCGGCGAGAGCGTGTTTGTCCACTTGCTTCGTGCGGCGGAGGGTGCTTTGATTCGCGCCGCCGCGTCAACTCAAACGTTAGATGCTTGCTATTTCCAGACGACAGACGTTGTGGACTCCTGACATATGAACACGACTACTATCATCATTAGTGCTCTGGTTGGCGGGCTCGTTAGCACAATCTCGTCTACTGCAATTATCTGGCTCAATAAATATTTTGATGAACGTCGGCATCGTAGAGAGTTGATCCTCAAAACCGCCGTCGAGAGTTACGCGCAATATTGTCAGAACGCTAAAGATTCTGGTGCCGTCGGAAAGCTGCTTCTACCTTTCGCTGATTATGTGTTGCTAATGGCGTACCTGTCTGACAAATCTTTGGATACCTCGGTAAATCCGTCGAATATCGACAAACATCTTGCCGAGGTAGATTCCATGCATGACAAGATGCGTGATTACCGAGAAAGAGCACACAAGGAGAAAATGATTAGCGGACGCATCTAACAATTCGTGGGACGCGAGCGGCGGGAGCTTGTTTCTCAACTAACCCGGTGCGGCGGAGGGTGCTTTGATTCGCGCCGCCGCGTCAACTCAACCGTTATACGCTTAACTCTTAAATCGGAGGCCAATTGTGAAACCCATCACCTTAGTCGCTGCCTGCCTGATGCTACTCAGCGCCGCTATCCAATCTCGCGCCCAAACCCCGACTCCAAAGCCAACGCCACAACAAGCTACGTCCGAGATGTCGGCCGAAGACGCGAAATTGCTAATCGAAATTTTCACCACGAAGATGGGAACCCAACTTTACGCGCTCGCTCCCGAATCGGCCAAAGATAAGGCCGGTGCCGCGAACACTCTGGCCGAACTGTATGCAAAGGCAGTGAAGAGGCCACCGGTAATGAAATCGCTTCTTGGCGAAACGCTCTCCGATTTCCTCGAATTGAAACAAGGGGCGCGTGGTGCAGCCCAGGTTTCCCAAGCGGCAGATGAGGCGAGTGTGAAATTTCAGCTTTTCCGAATTGCTCAGAACCAAACTCTTATCCAGCAAAACGACCGAATCATCGAATTGCTAGAGCAACTGGTGCGCAAGCGGTGAAATCTCTAAACTGAGAACGCGCACAACAAATCGTTGGACGCGAGCGCGTGGGCGTGTTTCGTAACTTGATTGGTTCGGCGATGCTTGATTGAATTCGCGCCGCCGCGTCAACTCGACCGTTATGCGCTCGCCTTTAGAGGGGACATATGAGAAAGCTCAACTACACCACAACTCTTTGCTCCATGCTGTTGCTCATAAGCAACGCCCAAGCACAAGAAGTTGGCAATCCGCCTGTGAAGGAACCGGCCCTGCGCAGTGAATTACTGAAGCGAGTCGAGCAGGATCAGGCGATCAGGAAAGAACTAATCAGCACGGGCGTAAAAAATCCGGATAAAGCCATCCTCGCGCGGATGCAGGCCATCGATACTGCTAATGCGGAGCGAATGAGGGCCATCATCAGACAATACAACTGGCCCGGCCCCGAACTCGTCGGGCGGGATGGTGCGGAGGCCGCGTTTCTGCTCGTCCAGCACGCCGACCTCGCCTTTCAGACGGAGATGTTGCCACTCGTGGAGAAGGCCTACAGAAGCGGCGGGCTGTCGGGGCAGAGTTATGCGTTACTGCTGGATCGTGTGCTCGTTGGTGAGGGAAAGCCGCAGGTCTACGGGACGCAAGCGACACGCTTCGATGAGTGGAAGGGACAAGAACCTGCGCTGGCGCCGATAGAGGATGAGGCGAACGTCGATAAACGGCGGGCGGAAGTCGGACTGCCTCCTCTTTCTGAATACCGAGAGATGTTGAAGCGTCTTTACTTCCCGCAAAGTCAGAGTAAACCGTAGCCGCGCCTAACAAATCGTTGGACGCGAACGGCGGGGGCCTGTTTCGTAAACTTGATTCGTCCGGCGATGCTTGAATGAATTCGCGCCGCCGCGTCAACTCAGCCGTTGGGCCGCGAAGGAGGTCGCTATGAAGAAACCCACTAGAGTCTCGCTAATCTTTATTGGCGGCTTAGTAGCAGGTGCGTTATTGACCTTCGTCATTTTGGGCCAAATCAGCTATCTACAGTATCGCGACTACGCCATGAGGGCCGCAAGAGAACAAGTATTTATTGCTTCCGAACTACGCGCTCATCGCGCGGATGAATTGCAAAAACGGGCCGAAGCGAATCTGCCGCAGATCGTGCTCGCTATTCACAATGACAAGAAACTTCAAAAGGCTACTGAAGCTCCGTCGGTTATGCGCTCGATTCGCGATTTCTACGAACTGAATGCCGTTCCCGTTCCTGCGGAAATTTCTGGCATCCTAAACGCAGTGCCGCGTGATCATTGATTGTTGTGTCTTGCCATATCGCGGCGCAACAAATCGTTGGAAGCGAGCGGCGGGAGCGCCTCTCGCGACTTGCGTGGTGCGGCGGAGGGTGCTTCGATTCGCGCCGCGCCCGGTCAACTCAGACGTTGGGCATCTTCGCTATGGACACACTGGACTGCTTAATACGTGACGCTACGAGCGGTCGTATGAACCGTGCCGACGCAGAATCTTTTTGCGCCACCCAAGGTATCGAACTGAACGACCTCTACAACCGTATCGCACTCATCGTCGCGGAACGTTTTAATAACGACACTCTTTCCTATGCGGACGGCGACGGAGTAATGAACGCCATCTTCGGCATGATGATTGACGGTAAGACTCCAATGGAGTCTATCCAACCTGCGTGGTCAATCTATCTCGCCTTTGATGAAGGGGAGTATTACCACGGCGGCAGCACTGATCCTGTCGAATCATTTACGCGACCGCAACTTCGCAATATCCTAAACGATGCCCAACAAATCGTTGGACCGGAGCGCGGATAGCCTGTTTCTCAACTTGATTGGTGCGGCGAAGATTGGATGTAATCGCCGCATCTTTCTACCCGAGTATTGTGAGACGTATGCCTAGTCTGTCTTATATTTCTCCGAAAGCTATCGTTAAAGAAAGTCCAATTCACGGAAAAGGTCTATTTGCCGCGGAACCGATTGCTAAAGGCGAGATCGTCTGCATCAAAGGTGGCTCCATCATCAATCGCAAAACACTTGAATCAATGCCGGACTGGTTTCGCGCGGCTGAAATTCAAATTGCTGATGATTTGTTCATCGCTCCGATCAAGGAAGAAGAACGCAACGGCAGCATGATTTTCAGCAACCATTCATGCGAACCGAACATCGGCGTGCAAGGTCAAATCATTTATGTGGCAATGCGCGACATCGCTTCCAGAGAAGAGCTAACGCACGATTGGGCGATGACCGACGATGATGAAAACAAACATCCATGCAACTGCGGCGCAGCGACTTGCCGAAAAGTCATCAGCGGACAAGATTGGCGAAGAGAAGATTTGCGTGAGAAGTACGAGGGTTACTTCTCTTGGTACCTGATCGACAAGATGACGAAAGTACGCTAATTGCCAGGCGCGCAATACTGCGGCCACTGCTGTCGAACAAATCGTTGGACGCCAGCGGAATCAGCGGGCTGTCCTCGACAACTTACTCGTAGCGCGGTTGCGTGCGGCCGCGTCAACTCAACCGTTCGGCGTCACCTCTAAATGTTATGGCTTCTGTAAACGGAATGATCATAATTCTCCTGGTTGTCTTGGGTTGTCCCGTCGCGATTGCCCAGACCAAACCACCCTCGCAAGTCGTAATTACTATCAAACGGGAAACCGCCCTTGGTTGTACTCCTGATTACTCGGCTGAAATCTACGCTGATCGAACGGTCGTCTATCATGGCGAAGCTTGCGTTAAGATCACGGGCGAGAAGCGATACAAGATTTCGCTTGACCGAGTGGCGCAACTAGTAAAGGCCTTCGAACAGGCAAACTATTTCTCATTGAAGGACACTTATGAATTCGACGACCGTGGAATGAGTATGACTGATGGCGCTCGGACAACTACGTCGATTTCCTTGAATGGGAAATACAAGAAAGTCGTTGATTATCAAGATCCGCCTAAGCAACTTGTCGCGCTGGAGGACCTGATTGATAAACTTGCGGGCCTCTACGAATACATTGGCCCACTCTGATTCAACAGACGCGGAACAAATCGTTGGACCGGAGCGCGGATAGCCTCTTTCTCAACTAGCTTGGTGCGGCGAAGGTGCTTTGATTCGCGCCGCCGCGTCAACTCAGCCGTTGGGCCACTAGTCTCCATTTTGATGAAAGAAAGCTCCGCAATTCTACGAAGGGGGTTGATGAGAGATGAGGAGTAATCTGTACAAATACCTAGGCTTTGTCTTTGGTGCGTTCTCCTTAATTAGTGCCGTCTTTTCAATTGTGGCTCTTGAGAAACGCTGGATTTTATATGCGGCGCTAGCTTGCACAGGTGTAGCCATGATTGTTTCGGCTTTATTCTTTTTTAGGGCACGAGAGTATGACAATGCTTTGAAGGATTTAAGTAAGGCTCTTGAAAGAACCGATATTAGAGCTTCAAATTTTGAATTGAGAACCCTGAAAAATGAGGCCGAACTCAGAGAAATATGGCAAATTAGCCAATCAATTTATGGGGAGACGAACGTTGAATTCGATAAAGTCCTCTCATGGTGGAAATGTTATGAAAAGGGAGTGTATGTTCTTTATCAAGAATTCACCATCGTGGGGTACCTTTCTTTATGGCCGCTAAAGAAGCAAGCTTTTAAGGACATACTGGCGGGTAACCGTAGGGAGCGAGCAATAACTGCCAGGTCTATTTGCGAAGAGAATTATCAAAAACCAAGAACCCACTGGTACATTTCAAACATCGTAATCCGCAATAAGTATAGGAAGACATCTGCCTTAAAGATATTAATTCTAGAAGGTTTGCGTAGATGGATAAACGAGGCTAAATTCGAGAGTGGCGTTAAACTTTGTGCATTAGCTTACTCTAGAGAAGGCGAAGCACTTTTAAGGAGATTCGGGTTTTCAAAGTTCAGAGAAGCAGAAGAAACACTGGATAAATTACCAGTTTATCTTAGCACCCCGACGCTTGGTGAGTTCCAGCAAATGGTTAACAGGGTAAATAATAGACTTACAAAGCTATGACTTTTGCCGAGGGCACGTTATGTTCAAGGTCGCAGCCTAACAACTCATTCAACCCGACGCCTCGATAGCTTCCTTTCATGATGCTTCCTTGCGCTGAAACTGAATGCCTGCGCTCGCGCGGGTTAATTCAACCGTTAGATTGCTTATAGATAAGTCACATGAAGCAAGTTGAAAATGTCCAAACTGGGTGCTACTTCCAAAACGTGCATCGGGTTATTTTATCCATCTCCTTAATAATCAGTTGTTGCGCTGTTTCATTAGGCGGCGCGCCTGATGTGCGCTTTGCTTCAGGCAAGAGCGCGTTGAACATCCCACTTAGAATCTTCAACAATCACGTTTATCTTCAGGTTAGCCTGAATAATGCCAAGCCGCTATGGTTTCTTTTAGACACCGGAGCGGGAAACATCATCAACCTTAGGAACGCGCGAGCGCTCGGACTGAAGCTAAACCCGGCAGGACAGACAACTGGTGTGGGAGAAGGCTTGGCTGATGTTTTCTTTACCGAGAATGTTTCTTTCACTCTTCCCGGAGTGACAATTGCACGCGAAAAGTCCGCTGTCCTCTCATTGGAAAACGTAGAAGAATGTTTGGATAAGATGGAGGTCGATTTGCAAGGCAAAGTTTCCTGGCGTGCGCAGGCTGCCGGTGGGGACGAACGGCCATCCTTTGACGGTGTGTTGGGCGATGAGTTTTTTAGACACTTTGTTGTCGAGATTGATTATGCGGCGAAATCAATGAACCTATACGATCCGCAAAGTTATCATTACCGCGGTCAGGGCGAGCGGATTCCGCTTGAAGTAAGGCAAAAGCATATCTACATGCGAGCACTAATTACCGCATCCGGACGCTCTCCCATTAACGGTCTGTTTATGATTGACAGCGGTTCAGCGGTAGCCCTTGTCCTCACTAGTCCTTTTGTTGAACAACACAAGTTGCTGCCCCCGCCTAATCAAACCACCCCCTTTAGCATCTGCGGAATCGGCGGAGATTCACAAACGCAAATCGGCACACTTACAGAGATACTCCTGGGGAAGTTAAAGATCGAAAACCCGATGACGATGTTTTCGCAAGCAACGAACGGAGTTTTGTCGAGTCCCGACTTTAGCGGGCATGTTGGGAACGCGATCTTACGCCGGTTTAAGGTCGTGTTTGATTATTCACGGCGGGTCATGATTTTGGACCAGAAGTAAAAAACAGAAGTTAAAGATGCTCACCACGCAATCTAACAAATCGTTGGACGCGAACGGCGGGAGCGTATTTCGCAACTTGATCCGGCGATGCTTGATTGAATTCGCGCCGCCCAGTCAACTCAAACGTTAGGCCTGTCATGACCAAATCTACGCGCAGCGACACTTGCCCCAAGTGCGGGGGTGAGTTGCTCCAGACAGATAAGAACACGTTCACGGGGGAGGTTTGGCGCGAGTACACCTGCCGCTCCTGTGGGCACGTCGTGGATGTAAATGAAGGCACTGCGCTCTGGCAGGTTCTGCACGATGCAGCCGAGAAGGCTAAGCAGGAAAAGGGCGACAAATAAAGAGGCCTAACAAGGCGCTCACAAGTTCTCACTTCGCGAGAACGCGGCTGAGCTTGGGCGTTCGACGGCTTCGCCCCTTCAATCGTAATGAAGACAATCCCGCGATCACTCGAAACGTTTAGGGAGATCGTTAACGTGCGTGGCCGCAAACTCCGCGACTTGAGTTATAAGGAATTGAACAATTATACGATTCGCCTATCGAGAATCTCGTCGTCGACTCGAGGCCAGCCACCATTGCGACGATCGTGCAGCCAATGCCCGATGCTTCTGTGCGAGTCGTTTTGCAGGGATTCATGAATGCGCGGCTTTTTCCTCTTCTTAAACTGGTTGCTCTCGATGGTTTTTACAAATATTCTGATGGCACCGTGAAGCCAATGTCCGACGATGAGTTCTATGACTTCGACTGAGGCCGTCGAACAAATCGTTGGATGCGAGCGGCGGGAGCGTGTTTCTCAACTTGATTCGTCCCGCGGAGGATGCTTTGATTCGCGCCGCCGCGTTAACTCAAGCGTTCGGCGTCGTCGAATGCACTAGGTAATTAATGTGACTGAAAACGGCTCACGAACGTTCTACCACGGCACCAAGGCGGAGCTGAAGCCCGGGGACTTGCTCCAAGGCGGCTATTCCTCCAACTACACGGAACGGCGGTCGCCATGGATCTACTTCAGCGAGACCGTGTTCGCGGCTACTTGGGGAGCTGAACTGGCAAAGGGCGAAGGCCGGGGCCGGATCTACGTGATAGAACCTACGGGGCCGTTCATGGATGATCCCAATGTGACCGACAGAAAGTTTCCGGGTAATCCAACGAAGTCCTACCGCTCCAAGGACCCGCTGCGCGTCGTCAGCGAACATCTGGATTGGCAGGGACATTCCCCGGAGGAAATCCAGGCGATGAAGGGCTTTATCGCGGATAAGGAACCCATTGACGACTGAGCTGCTTTCCGTGTGCGTAGAGAAGTCAGGGCAACGGTAGGACTATTATTTCTTAGAACCGCGCCGAACAAATCGTTGGACGCGAGCGGCGGTGGCGGGTTTCGTAACTTGATTCATCCGGCGATGCTTGATCGAATTCGCGCCGCCGCGTCAACTCAACCGTTGGGCAGACGCACGATCAGTTCCAAGACTGCACCGCGGAATTGGAGGGACCTTGTCTCAACTGCCGGCGACAGTGTTTGCGTTAATGCTAATCGGTCTTGCCAGTTGCACCCGATTATCTTCTGCGGAGGATTCACACATGACTGCTGATTTGGAACATCTCAATCAGATATGGGAGCAAGCTTGGCTGGACAAGGATGCAGCGCTGGTCGAAAAAATGATGGCAGATGAGTATGTGTATATCGCTCCCAACGGCCAAATGCTGGATCGCGAAGCCATCCTCAAGATCATTCGCTCGCCAAGCTATCACCTGGACAAGGGCACGCGCACCGAAGTGATAGTCAAACCTGTCGGGAAGAATGCCGCCGTGGTTGTGCATCGCTCGCAAGCAGAAGGCGGGTTGGATGGGAAATCCTTCAAGGAAGACCATAGATGCACAATGCTATGTGTGCGGCGTGGCGGTGAGTGGCGAGTGATCTTAGAGCAATGTTCGCCAAACAATCCATGAAGCACTTGCGGGATCGGATTCAGGTCGGCAGGGCGCTGCCCAACAAATCGTTGGACGCGAGCGGCGGGAGCGCGTTTCTCAACTTGATCGATTGATTGAATTGGTGAAGTAACCGCCGCGCCGGTCAACCCAACAGTTCGGTAGTTTTGGGTTCTAGCGACGGGCAGGTGGCAGGCCCGCGAAGCTCCCGCGGACGGTGAGCGGCGCCGGCGGCCACTCGATGGCCTTCCCCGACTCGGCATTTTCGCAGGTGGCAAGTTCGACGAGGAAGCGGCCACTGAGATCGTCGGAACCTGTGCGCGAGGTGGTCGTTTGGAGATGGCCGATACCAGGATTCGCCGGGCGACAGTGCAGTTTCACCTGCCTGCCCCCGAGCTCCAGCGGGAACACGAGGTGCGTTCCTGGAGCGACGCGCCCGTCGCCGTTGATCTCGATGAAAAGATCCCAGCCCTCAGCGCTAAGCTCAAGGCGGTCGTGTCCGACGCTGCCGATCGCGGCGCCACTGCTCGTGTGGTCAAACCGCAACTCGCTGTCATCGTTGATCCCGAGGAGCCCGAGCAGCCCGAAGAGGGGCCGGGCGGAGAGAGGCTTCACGACGTGCACTTCGAACGACGGTCCTCTGGAAGTCTCTGACCCGTTCGCCTCAACCGGCCCGACCTGCGTGTCCGGCTCGTTCCGTCGCGATTTGAGCACGACGAAGCAGGCGAGCAGCGCCAGCGCGATAATGATCAGCGATGTCTTCATCGATCTCTTCATGTCACCCATGATTGCGGCAGATCGTTGGCGATGGCAAGCGAGGGAAGATCGCGCGCCGCAATTGAATGCCGGCGTTAGCCGCAAACATATGTATCCCACGCCCAGAATCGCTGCCGTTCGACGGCTTGTTGCAGCCTGACGAGCAGCAATGTTCGCTTTAGTTGGTGAGAGAGTAAAATGAACTCTATGACTGATAACGGAATCAACCTTGACGATGTTGTGGCAATGCTTGCGCGCACGCCCGCCAGTCTGACGGCGCTGGTTGAGGGATTATCTGATACCTGGGTAACCGCGACCGAAGGAGATAACACCTGGTCACCGTACGATGTGATGGGCCATCTGATCCATGGTGAGCGCACAGACTGGATTCCGCGCGCTCGACACATTCTCGCAGGGGAGGCGCGACCGTTCGACTCATTTGATCGAACTGCGCAATTCACCGAAAGCCATGGCGAGAGTTTGGTTGAGTTACTCGCGAGGTTTGCGGATCTTCGCCGAGACAATATTTTTACGCTATTGGAAATGAATCTGACGAGCGAAGACTTGAGCCGGACCGGTCTGCATCCAGAGCTTGGCGAAGTCACGCTCGGGCAGTTGCTGGCGACGTGGGTTGTACATGATCTCGACCACGTCGGGCAGATTGCGCGGACGATGGCGAAGGTGTACGCGGATGCAGTTGGACCATGGAGCGCCTACCTGTCGATTTTGCAGGACCGTCAGCGCAAGTAAGTTCGACGCGGGCGCGTTCGAACACGCGCTGCTCCATAATATTTCGCGCTCGGCTATCCGGGCGTAAGGCGCTCATCATGAACTCACGTAAATCAAATCCAGGTTTGAAATCGTTGAGCTTGATTCTTTGCGTGGCATCGCTGGCTTTAGCGCAAACGCAGAAGAAGACCGTCGAATGGACGCCGCGACCAATCGGGAGTAACAACGAACGCGTTGCGCCCGGAATCCGACTCTACCCCCAAATCGAACAAATTCAGATTGAGAACGTGGTTATTGACGGCGCATCAATCACTCTTGGTCAATCTTTCCCTGCTAATGACGATTGGCTTAAGACTTTGATCATTCGTGTTAGGAATGTCTCGCCGCAGCGGGTTATCTCAATTCAAATGACACTTATTCTTCCCGAGATGGACCATGCTTCGCCGGATATTGTTTATTGTTACGGGTGCGCGCGAGCTGATAAGGAAAAGGGCGTAGGGCCGGGTGAAATCGTGGAACTGAAACTGCTCGGCGGTGGTTTTTATGATTGGGTGAAAAGTCGCACCGAGGAAAAGGGTGGCATAGCGCTGATGGCCAAGGCTCAAATACGTGAGACGCTTGTAACTCTACCCGACGGTACGCGTTGGCTCAGTGGCTGCGTTAAGACAGCGGACGCGAAAAATGCTTGCCCCAGGCCCGCGCCATAACAAGTCGTTGGAGCGGCGTCCCGACGCATCGGGATTGCGCAAGTCGATTGTTTGAATCGAAGCTTGAATATAATCGTCGCGCCTGCGCGAAGGTCCGGTTGCTTCTTAACCTTGAGAAGACCCAATGAGAACAAGATCTTTCATTCTTGCGGCATCGTTATCGTCAGTGCTGATTGGCTCGTCCGCTGACGCCTTGCGCCGATCGCCGGTACCTCTCGATTGCGGAAGCGCGGTTGCCGGACTACAAATATGTCTGGCATCGACGGGATCAAATCTCCAGCTCGCATTGCGGAACGTCGGTGACCGTGACGTTATTTTGAATCTTGGCGTAATGCTAGGCAATGGCAAGACGCAACTCCCAAACAACATCAGCTTGAACTTCACAGACGCGCGCGGCAAGACACGACTATTTAAATTCGCAGACAAAAGATATCCGTTCGTAGCGGGTCGAATGGATGATTATGTCGTTCCGCTTCGTGCCGGCTCGACTTATACACTTCAACTAACATTCGACCAGTTTTGGTGTTCCGAAACAAAAGAATTTTCCATACCGTTGGAGCCCGGCAAAAATCTGTTGACTGCTCAGTACGAAGGTACCGGTGCAAAGACCGCTAACCTGGATATGTCCGCAATCAAATTTATGAACTATTGGTTGGGCAAGGTCGAGTCAAATATTTTGACGCTCGAACGTTAACGAAACACCCAACCCAACATATAGCTGGACCGGAGCGCGGAGAGGCATGTTCTTTAACTTGATCGATAAGGTTTGACAAGCACACTGTCCCGCGCTTCGGCGCAAGGGCGTAAGAGCTACCGGCGACTCAATGCTCGTATATCAAAGTTGACGTGGAGTTCGAAGCGGTCGGCGAACTTGAGTATAAGTTGATCCAAAACTCGAAAGATAAGATCATAAAAATCTCCAAGCCGTTCCTCGAGCGGTCCATCATATATTGAGGTGAAGGCGCGGCCTAAACAACCCGTCAGACCATACCGCAGGCACGTGTTTCGTAGCTTGATTGATTGAATCGAAGCTTGGGTGTAACCGCGGCGCCCAGTCAATTCAATCGTTCCAGCCCAGAATCCTTCTAGTTCGGCATAGTGTGAACAATTGTAGGTATCGGTGTTACCAATGGTGAACACGCATGTCTCTTCAATAGACGCACACTCTTCATTTGCTCCATTTTCCCCTCTCTCGCCTTGTGTATAGGGATTGCCTGTCCTTATTGTCAGCAAACTAAAGATTCTGCAAAGCTGGTTTGAAAACTTCACTTTGCCAAGGCGAACCAGCCTAAATCAACAAACGGCGTAATGCTAAAACGCCAGTGCGAGCAGGCGTCTAATTTCTACTCGGGCTGGAAAGGATGGCTAATTTTGATGTCAGTTATGACCTCCTGCTCCGGCCAGAGGAGAACTTACCGTACATTCGTAAAGGCCTCTGAAAGCGTGGGCCAGTGTTAATGGATGGAACCACTACAAATCATGGGGTGGCTAATTCTTTTAAGATTGAACTGAGCCAGAGTCCTGGCACTAAAGATTCTTACACCTGGATCGTCAGCGATTGAGGCAGCAGTTGGAAACACTGCGGAGATCGTCGACCCAGCGTCAGTCCTCAGCACATAACCGGTTGCTGTGGTGAGGTTTTCCAGCAGACTGAATGAGCAACCCCCCTCACAACGAAAAGGAGATTTCATCATGGCTCTCACGAAAATCGATGCATACGAAGTTATGTATTCGGCTAACACATTTGTGCCGCGCATTTGGTTGAAACATGGCGGCAACTATATTGGGCAGCTCATCTTTAAGCCCAATGGATCAGCACTGCCTCCGGATACTTCATCAGGTGGTCAAGTTAACCTCTGGTACCATCTCGACGACTACCAGAATGCCATTGATCTTTTGAGAAACGAGGCGCCAATGTATCTGCTGTTTAGCGGAACCGGTGGCGGAAACGAGAATGGCATCAAAACAACTGAAGAGGCAGTAGGCGAAGGAGAAAAGAAGTAAGCCGCTGCTGGCGTAACAATAACTTCGAGGGGCCCGTTCGCAAGCGGCGCTGTGTACCGTTTGCGGCGGGTCCCCTCAGGTTGGGGCATAAGAACAGCGCGCACCGGCGCAGCTAGCATCAACACGGCTTTGTCGCAGCTCATCCAAAGGAGTGAAAAATGACCTCACCTGAAGACCCTAAATCCGAAGATCATAACCAAACAAAAGAAACTGTCAGTGCGCCACCTTCTAATATAAGCGTAGTTCATGAGCGAGAAAGGCTAGTGCAGTCTGAACAGGCTGCCAGTAAATGTACAAACTCAGAAGCTGATATCCTGACAGCTGCAGAGAAAGCTGACTTTAGATGGAAATTTGAAAGGCATTCGGAGAACTTCAGATTCTTCATCGCGCAAGGTTTGAAAGCAGTTGGGCTTTTCTATGCAATTGTTGGCGGTATTATTTCAATCTATTTCTCAAGAGAACCTGATAGGAACAATGATGTCTTAAAAGTCCTACTCGGGGCTCCTTTTGTCCTTAGTTTGGTTCTAGGAATTACCTTCGTCGTTGGGGGGTTCTTGTGGAGGAGCGCCACCAATAGAATAATTCCAACTACTGGTGTATCTAGAATGACGAATGTTCTGAACTTTGGGCTTGTAACATGGCTTGCTTGGATATTTGGAGTTCTATTTTTTGCTTTAGGAGGATCATTGATTGGGCTTATATTTCGATTAACCTAACGAAACAATCGCTTCCGTTGAACGCTGCCGCCCAACAAAGCCTTGCAACTGACGCCGCGATAGCATGCTTCTCAAGTAACTTCTTTCCTTCAGCTTGAATGCTGAGCGCGCGGCGCGGCCTGAAGGCCAGCGGGGCGCCGCAATGGACAGTTCATGCCAACAGAACTTGAAATACGATTCCACGAGGCGATGCTTGAAATATACCGATGCGCAAAATTTGACGCCGGTTACAACGCGACGCGCTTTTTGGGAATGGTCTCTGAGCAGGGCGGTTACGAAGCTGCCCGCACTCTAATTCATGCTTCGAACGTCTCTGACGGTTACACGGCGCTTTGGGAACGTGGTCATCTCGAGCTAACGGTTGAAGCGCTGATTCTCAAACCCGAATGGCACGATCTGTTTTCCGAAGAAGAACGTAATATTGCGCGCGATCGGCTGACCAAATACGATTTCGATCTAACAAAGGTTGGTTCATAAACTTGCGGTCTAACATCGCGACGAAGTTGAAGCGTCGTGTTCGGCGGTTCTTGAAGATGCTTCCAGTGAGCTGCGTTATAGTTATCCTTCTCCTCTTAATTTGCGCGCCAATCCCGACACAGGCACAGCATGAACGATGGCAGCGCGTTTATACCGGTGAAGAATTCATCGTCGAAATAAATCCCGAAAGTTTGAGTTTCGAACCCGGTCATACATTCAGAGCGCAATTTCGAACGGTCTTTTCCAAACCGGAACCGATCAGCCGTAACTCAACCACAAGGTATAAGATTCGGCTCGAAACCGTCGAATTCATAGCCACCGAAAAGCGCTATCGCTATTACGAAACGAGCTTGTTGGATCCAGCGGGTGCAATCCTGCAGACTTCTTCATCAACTTCTTCGCAGGATTGGAAACAGTTCAAAGACGGTGGGATGATGGCGCGGCTTTTTGCTGCTGCCCGCGCGTTGCCTCCGTTGGGACGTTGGACAGTTGTTGGGCATCGCTATGGAGACGGCAGAGCAGACGAGGCCACTGAACCGTATGAGCTTGCAAGGTTGAATGGCACATTGGTCATACTCGATGTTGATATGACCGCAGTTGGGACTCAGCGGTGTTCCTCACCGAGCTATCGATCCCACCCGCTTTCCGACAAGGAGTTCTTTCTGAAACAGGGAATCTCGTTAGACTCACTTGGAGTCAAAGCAATTCCATTTGGGGGTATCGTTCTGGAATGTGGAACGCGCGAGTGGACTCCGCCTCGAAGTCTGATATTGGCATTACCGTCTGGTAACATTCTTATGCTTTGGAAGGGCGTCTTCCTTGAACCGAAGAAACGTCACTGAAACTGATGGGCTCATAAAGGCGCCAAACTCATAACGGCGCTTGCAGCGGGCTTTTGAAGTGACTCGAATGTATGCCTGTCTCAGTTACAAAAGACTTTCATGTTCGAGATGATCCAAATCACAAAGGAAGAGGTCTGTTTGCTTCCAGAATGTTCGTCAAAGACGAAGCCATCTATCCGCTTGATTATTGGTCCCAAGAATTAATGCCCATTCACGTCACCAATCATTCGTGTGATCCTAATGCCGCATTCAACGAGCAAGGAATGCTTATCGCTTTAAGAGAAATTAAGGAAAATGAGGAGATCACTTACGATTATTTGCGTCATCCGATTCCTGCATCTCCCTGGGATTTCGCGTGTAAATGTAAATCTGCCGGCTGCATTAAATGGATAAAAGCCACAAAATATTGATAGGTATTCTTTACAATAACAATTATTGAAACGAAATCTTGATGGTCACAATTTCGAAAGCCGATAATTTTGTTACGCTCATAAACATCTTCACCGTTGAGCCAGAGAACCAACAAACGCTGGTCGACATGCTCGTCGACGCTACGGAAATCGACTAAGCGAGAAGAGCAATGAAGTTAAAACGCAATCTCACGCTGCTAGCCTTCGTTCTGCTGGTCTTGTCTCTTAGCTGTAAACATGCGCTCGAACAATCGAAACAGCCGAAGAGCGCTCGTCTGCCGATTGAGCAAGTAAGTGAGATAACCTATGAGCGGGTTTTCGGATGCGAGGGTCAGTGCCCAATGTATAAAATCATCTTACGCAAAGATGGCACGGCCTCGTACGTTGGCACTCCATACGCCGAGCGCAAAGGGAAATACAAATCAAGTTACAATAAGTATTACTTCACGCAGATCGCGAAATTGATGGCTAAAAACGAATACCTGAATTTCGAGGACCAATATGGACCGACAGCTATGGATCAGGGATACATGGTTACAAGCGTTGCTTACGGAAACCAACGAAAAACAATAACGAACCATGGCGGACAAGGACCATTAGAACTCTGGGCGATAGAGATGGCCCTGGACGGAGCCATGTCGCAAATCAGATGGGAAAAAGAGCAATGAACTGCGGTCCAATAACTCATTCCACCGGATCGCCGAAAGCGTACCTCGTAATGCACTTCAGCTGATGCTGCTTGGGCGATATCCGCTCGAGTCCGTGCGTTCGAGTATTCGGCGACTTGCGCGTTGACTGATCTATATCCATTACGAAAGGAAATCTTCCAATGAGCACCGAGCATGAGAGCATGATGGGCATCCTCAAATTGTATGAGTTGAGGTCTGAGCAAACCATGCGTAAGGCGCGCGCTTGGTTCGCTACAGGTTTCCACCCGGAAAGTACGCAAGACATTCTTCAAGTGCTGGTTGGCGATCACAGCGCTGATTTCCGGATGGTGGCTTCGTATTGGGACATGGCAACGGCGTTCGTCATTCTCGGGGCCATTCACGAAGAAATGTTCAATGCGATAAATACAGAGCACGTGCTGGTGTACGCCAAGCTTCAGCCATTTTTGGAAGAGCTTCGCGCGCTGCCGGGTATTCCGCCGTATCTCTACCTAAAGCATCTCGAGCCGGTGGTGCAGCGCCTACCCGATTGGGAAGAGCGAGTCGCGGCAATGCGTCGCTACATGAAGAGCCGCCGCGAGACATAAGCACTGGCCGCCGAAGAATAACTAGCATGCGGACTTCTTATGACCAGATCGCGCAGCAATGGCATTCCCATATTCGCGCACAGGCTTACATAGATCGGCTCCTGGGTTATGTTGATCGGGCTCTTGAAGGCTTGCAGTCCGGAGCTAGAGTTCTTGATTTGGGTTGTGGCACCGGCCAGCCTGTTGCCAGGTACCTCGTCGAAAAAGGTTTTCGTGTAACTGGCGTTGACCAATCTGAGAAGATGCTTGAAATTGCGAAGCAGGAAGTTTCGGAAGCAGAGTTTATTCACAGCGACATGATCAATGTACAACTCGCCCCGGGATTTGGCGCCGCCATCGCCTGGGATTCCATTTTTCACGTTGAGCGAAAACATCACGCAGGAATTTTCCAGAAGGTCGCGAATGCGCTTGAACCTGGTGGAAGGTTATTGTTATCGGTTGGTGGTTCGGACGCTGCCTCGACTGCTGCAGAGTTCGCTGCGACTTATGACGCGGAGGCGGAAGGTTTTACTTCCGAAATGTACGGTCACACGTTCTTCTATAGCGGATACGATCCTCAAGTAGCGCGCGGCTTGTTAGAGGCCGCCGGTTTTGAAATTGAGGTTTGGGAAATAGATGATCCGTCGTCACGCGGGCATATCGCCGTTATCGCTAAGAAGTCGGCGTAGGGCAGAACGGTTTTGAATAGTCAATAATCTGAATGCTGGCAACTTTCCATCCCAGCGGGTGATTGAAGCAAACGCCGGTGAACTGATTGAACAGTTTCACAAATTACCGGAACACGGTGGTGCGGCGAGCCTTCGTTTTCGTATTTTGCTGGCGAAGAAATAAAAATTTTTTGGGTTAGTCAAGAACGCAAATGACAACGCAGCAAATCATCCTTTGGACTTGCGCCTATTTGGTCGAGCTTGTTGCTGTGATCTACTTTACGCGCGCGACCGTACGACGCGTTCTGGGTGCATTCGTCGGTGGAGCCGTGGCCGGGTTGCTGGGGTTGGGCGCAATCGCCTTCTGCGAACGCATGGGTTGGTGGCAGGTATTGTTTGCCTCGAAACCATACATCATGACGATCTTCTACCTCGGGCTCGCGATCTCGCTGACACCAATCTACCTCGTCACGTGGCGGTTGGCGCGCCGGTTCGGATGGCGCGGCCTGGCGGTGTTCACTCTTATTGTGACGATCATCGGCGCTCCGCGGGATTACTTTATCGCGTCGCTGTTTCCCAAGTGGATGGTGTTCGCACCGGGAGTGGCTCCCGTCCTCGCCGATGCTGGTACCTATGCCGGCATAGTGGTCGTGGGGCACGTCGCGATGCGTTTCGTTGCCGGCGCCGCCAGCCACGATAGGTTGGCGCGACAGCCGATTGAAGCAGTCGAAAAAACGGATGGAGCAGAGTACGGATGACGTTTTTTACTTCATTGTTGGGCTTCGATATTGCTAATTGATTTCCTACTCAAATCGAACGCTGAACGCTAAGGTGTAAGGAGACGCGTTGATTACTTGTTACTTGCGCTACCTGATTGATCCTGACAAGTTGGAGGAGTTTGAAAATTACGCGCGACTATGGATGCGACTGATTGAAAAGTATGGCGGCACACATCACGGCTACTTCCTTCCCGGCGACAGCCTCCCCTCAGCGGCGTTTAGTTTCCCGGGTGTCGGTGAAGAAGGCCCGAGCAATGTGGCCGTCGCGTTGTTTAGTTTCCCCAGTCTTGTTGCATATGAAACTTACCGCCGGAAAGCTACCGAGGGTGAGGAATGCCGCGCGGCCACAGCCTACTACGAAGAAACAAAGTGCTTCATCAAGTATGAGCGCAGCTTTATGCGAACGTTGCCAGGTGATTGAAAATTGTAAGCGGTTGAACTCAACCTAGAATGCAATCGTTGAATTAGTTTTCACCCAAGTTGAATGAAGAGATTTCTATGCACTTAAAAAAGATCGTGATCCTTCTGGTTGTCTTCATACTTGGTCTTGCTGTGTTTCTGATCCTCACTCGTCATCGAGATCTCGTCAGCTTGAGTTTTAGTCCAAGCCCAAGTCAAAGTCTAAGTCCGGCAAAGACAAATACTATGGTCATGTACGCGTTGGCAATGCCGGCAGATCTGCCCGGTCTCTCCCAGAAATCTGATAGAGAGAAGGAACATTTGTTTGGTCCAGTAAAGTCCATCACCCGGGAACAATTCAATAACACAAAGATATTAGGTTTGTTCCCATACCGGCAGACGCGGTTGATAAGCAGCATCTCCTTTAATACCGAAGGAAACAAGAGCGAGGAAATATATTTCAATACGGGTGGCCCAACAGTTCATCGAACCAGCTACAGCTACGACAGCAATGGTCGAAAAACTGCGCAGTCGATGCGCCAGGGGGCGATTTCCGGTGAGACGACCTACGCTTACGATCAACAGGGGCTCGAGATTGAAGCGTTAGAGCAGGTAGGAGAGAAGACTGTTATCACGCGGCGATACACTGCGTCCTACGATCCCCAGGGAAGACAGATAAAAGCCGGTTACAGCGAAGCAGGACATGAGCAGAATGCTTTCTATCGTTATAGCTTTGCAGCAGGACGTCTGACGGAAATGTCGACACTCAACGCCGCAGGAATTGTGTTCCATAAAGTTGTTTATTCTTACGACGAAAGCGGCAGGTTGACCGGCGAATCGGCCTATCGGCCCGACGGCAAACTCTATAAGCAGTCTATTTTTTCTTATGAGGCGGGCAGAAAAAGAGAAGAGATGACCAACTTTAATGAAGATGGCTCACTCAATATAGGAGTGGTTCAGATTTATGACGGCAGAGACAACGTTGTCGAGGCCGGAGCGCTTGATCAGAACAGTAAATGTTGTAAGACGGTTCGGAGCTATGAATATGACCAGGCGGGCAACTGGATCAAACAAACTGTACAGAGCGTCGAGCCCGCGACCGGCAAAGTGATCGACGAATGGTTTGAAACACGAAAGATCGAGTACTACTAACTTACTTCTGATATCTACAATCGAGATTCGTGTTTCTATGAGAATGTTTGGCAAGCATTTATTCAGCACCAGAAAACACAGAAGACAAAGAACGCGGAACCTACTCGTTCACTTTCAGCACTGCCAGAAACGCTTCCTGCGGAATCTCAACGCGGCCAACTTTCTTCATGCGCTTCTTGCCTTCCTTCTGTTTCTCGAGCAGCTTGCGTTTGCGCGAAATGTCGCCGCCGTAACACTTCGCTATTACGTTCTTGCCCATCGCTTTTACGGTTTCGCGGGCGATTACTTTGGCGCCAATTGCCGCCTGGATTGGCACTTCAAAAAGTTGGCGCGGGATAAGCTCCTTCATCTTGCTCGCCAGCGCTCGCCCCTTCGCTGCCGCGGTATCGCGATGAAGCACTAACGACAGCGCGTCGACAGGTTCGCCCGCAACCAGCACATCAAGCTTAACCAGATCGCTTTCCCAATAGCCCGCCAAATGGTAATCGAGCGAAGCATATCCGCGCGAAGTCGATTTCAAGCGATCATAAAAATCCAAAACGATCTCGTTGAGCGGCAGCTCATAAGTCAACATCACTCGATTCGAAGTTATGTACTCGAAACCTTTTTGCTGGCCACGCTTTTCTTCCAGCAACGCCAGGATGCCACCAAGGTGTTCTTCAGGAGTAAGTATCGTAGCCTTGATCGCCGGCTCTTCAATCTTCACGATGCGGCCGGGATCGGGCATCTTTGCCGGCGAATCGATTTCTGTAACTTTGCCGTCGGTTGTCGTCACTACATAACGAACTCCCGGCGCAGTAGTGATCAGATCGAGATTAAACTCGCGCTCCAAACGTTCCTGCACAATTTCCATGTGCAGCAGGCCGAGAAAGCCGCAACGAAAACCAAACCCAAGCGCGGTGGACGATTCAGGCTCGTAAAAGAACGACGCGTCATTGAGGCGCAGCTTGTCCATCGCATCGCGCAGCTCTTCATACTGGTTGGTGTCGACGGGATAGAGTCCCGCGAAAACCATCGGCTTGATTTCCTGATAACCGGGGAAAGGCTCCTTCGTGGGCCGCGCTGCTTCGGTAACGGTGTCGCCAATTTGCACGTCGGCGACAGTCTTGATTGAAGCCGTCAGGAATCCGACTTCGCCGACGCCGAGCTCATCGACCGGCGTTGGGCGCGGGCGATTCACGCCGAGCGTCTCGACCTGGTAGTCACGGCCGGCATTAAAGAAACGAATCTTCATTCCCGGCCGAATAGAGCCGTCGATAACGCGAAACAAAACGATTACGCCGCGATAAGAGTCGTACCACGAATCGAAAATCAACGCTTTCAAAGGCGCAGTCGGATCGCCTTTCGGCGGCGGCACCTCGTGTACGATTGCTTCCAAAACTTCGGCGACGCCCTGGCCTGTCTTCGCGCTGGTAAGGATCGCGTTGTGAGTTTCCAGGCCGATGAAGTGCTCGATCTGTTCGATTGCTTTTTCGGGCTCGGCGCCCGGCAGGTCGATCTTGTTGATGACGGGAATAAGCTCGAGATTGTTTTCGATGGCGAGATAGGTATTCGCGAGCGTCTGCGCTTCAACGCCCTGCGACGCATCGACAATCAACAACGCGCCCTCGCACGCAGACAGTGAGCGGGAAACTTCATAAGAGAAATCGACGTGGCCGGGTGTGTCGATCAGGTTCAGGACGTATTGCCGGCCATCCTGCGCTTTGTAATCCAGCCTGACCGCGTGCGCCTTAATAGTGATACCTCGTTCGCGCTCGAGATCCATATCGTCGAGGATCTGCGCCTCCATGTCGCGGCCGGTCACCGCGCCCGTCAACTCCAGCAGGCGATCTGCCAGAGTCGACTTGCCATGATCGATGTGGGCGATGATTGAAAAGTTGCGGATGCGCGAAGGGTCCATGTGAGCAGTCTAGAGTCCAAAGTCCAATGTCCAAAGTCATCCGCCCGACATTGGACTTTAGACGTTGGGCATTGGACTAATATTGGTTAGTCATTCATGTGTTCGTCGACATAGGCACGCGCTTTTTCGGGGGTCAGCACCGATTGGATAAAGGTGGTGTTACTCTTGGCCCATTCAACATGCTTCTTTGTGAAGGACGCATAGTCGTCCGACAAGTCATTGTCCGGAGTAAGAAGTCCAATCTTACGCAAAACTTTTTGGATTAGCGCGTTGTCTCGGGTCATGCCGGCCGCCTGAAACAATTTATGCTTGTCGTCGTCCGAGAGGGAGGATGACGACGTTGAGGAATTACTGTTTGTATTCTCGTTCAGGTTTGAATTGGTATTCGAATTTGTATTCGTCGCATTGAAATTCTCGTTGCGGTTGGAATTACTGTTGCCAGGCATCGTTATGTATCCGGTCGACAACAGAACGACGCAGACAATTACGATCAGGATCAAGCCCAGGCATCCCGCGCCACCGCAACCGATGGCAATCTTTTTATTTCTGTCCATCTTTACCTCGTTTTTGTGTAAAGCAAACTGTTAGTTTGCGGGGCGCGTTGACGCCAATCAACCATCGCAAACTAACAGTTTGCTTTACGAAGGCTCTAACGCGTTTGCATCCACTCAATGCAGGACTGGAGATGATAGCGCATGTTTGCCGCGCTGTCGTGATGAAGGTCGCCGTGGCCGGGCAATACCCACTCGAAATCATAATTCGCCAGCTTTGCCATTGAGCGTGTTTGCTCGCTCCACGAGTACCAGGCGACGCTCGGAAACGCCGTCAATGTCTGGCGCTTCGGCGACCACACCAGGTGATCGCCGGTGAACAGGAATTTCTGTTTGTAAAGAAAAACGATGTGGCCGCGCGTGTGGCCCGGTGTCGGAATAACCAGGATATCGTTGGCGAGCGAAACCTCCGCTTCGCCCTCGATTATTTTTTCGACGCCCAACCGGCGCGCGCCGTCATCCGCGTGCATGACGCGTTCACAGCCGAACTTCTTGTGAAACAATGCGTGGTCGGCAACGTCGTCACGGTGCGTTAACAGCATTTGATTCACGCCGCCCATCGCCTCGATTCGTTTCACAATCTGAGTGGCAAAACGCGGCGAATCGATCAAAACATTCCCGCCCTCGCTCGGCGGGCGCACGATCAAATAACTCCAGCCGCCAAAACTTGCTTCGGAAGTGAAGCCGCAAAAATAAACGTTTTCCGCAACCAGCATGGGAAAAGCATCGATGCCAATGTGCGCGTTGTGTTTCTTCGTCGTGCCGATCGAGCCGGTCGGACAGGCGACCAAGGCCATCAGCGCGAGCCGCGTCTCGGCGTCCGTCTCCGGCTGACGATAGACGCTGCACTGCTCGCCATGATCGCGAAAGATCGATGGCGCCAATTGGCTGCAGGTATCGCAGTCGATGCAACTGGCATCGACATAAAAGTCGCCGGGAATATTTTCCGGAAGCCGCTGCTGAACGTTTGCCATCTTAAGAAACCTTGGGCCTGCATAATGTCGAGTAAGTGAAACAGAAAAGACTATTTATCATTCATCTTTTGACATCTCTCGTTTTCCATTTGATCCAACGAGCCTTACGACAAATGGCAAATCGGAAATCTTACGGCGCATTAAAGGTTGCACAACTCAATTCATTTGGCATCGCAGTGATTTTCTTCTGCTGTCAAATGCCAAATGAGAAATGTCAAATGATGAATGATAAATTTTTCTTCTCTCTTCAACGTGCTATTTGGTTTGCGCGTCACGAATTGCGGCGATCGTCGCGTCGTCTTTCGGTTTGAATAACCCCAGCGGCCGCACGTCGCGATAGGTAATTTTTCCTTGCGCATCAATCACAAAAACCGACCGCGCAACCTTACCTGGAATTAACGACTGCGCGCCATACAGCCTGGCAATCGCACCGTCCACATCCGACAACAGACGCAAAGGCAATTGATGATGCTCCGCAAATTTCTTATGCGACTCAACTGAGTCAGTGGAGATGCCAACCACTTCCGCGCCCGTGGCGGCATAGTCTTCCCAACGATCCCGCACGGAGCACATCTGCCGTGTGCAAATGGGCGTCTCGTCGCCCGGATAGAACAGCAACACGACCACTTTCCCGCGCTGATCCGCCAGGCGCCAAGCTTGATCGTTGCCGTCCTTCAGCGTGAAGTCAGGAGCTGCCGCGCCAATCTGCGGGCTGTCTGTTTTGCTCATAAGTTTCCTGTCGGAACTCAGCATTAGCCGCGGATTAACGCGGTCAATGCGGAACCGCGAGCGGTAGCGACCGGATGCTTGGGTCGACGATGAAATTTGAGCATTCGAGCGGCCTTAAAGATCGAATGCCGCATCGCATTGTTTGCACTTCGACCTTGAATTCGCGTCATACATTCATATCCGCGCTTATCCGCGTGAATCCGCGGCAAAAGTTCTTCCGCTCCTGGTTCTGGACCGCAGCCATTGGCGGCCGCCGCGACAAATGCTCAAGAAGCTGCACATGCGGCAATGCAGCGCCGGCCGCACCGGAAATTCCGCAGGCTGATGCGAGGCAACAATATCCATCATTGCCGCGTCAATTGCACGCGCGCAAGCATCGCGAGAAAGCAACTCCGGCGGCAAATGAAATTCAATATTTGGATCAAGAAAATGCAACGTGACTTTAATAACGCCGCCTTTTTCTGAAAGGGAAGGCAACAGATCGTGAACTGCCAGCCCGTACGCCTGCATTTGCAGTTGATAATCTGACGCGGCAAGTCGGACTTGATCTTCAACAGAAACAGGAGCGACTTCTACCTCGGCTTCAACCGGCATTGGTTCGAAGTCAAAAGCAAACTGACCAACTTCATACTGGGACCGCGGGCGTCCCGCCCGCCTTTCTGTACCTACAGTAATCGTAGCGTTTTCCTTAACACCTTGCGGGCGGGACGCCCGCGATCCCAGTGAAGAGCTTGACGCCGAAGCCGATCTCATTCGATTTGTTTTGAAATCAATAATCTCAACATCGAAACCTTCACCGTCAGCGGCCGGCAGAACAAGTAGCTTATCGATAGCGCCCGTCAAAATACCCAGGGGTCGTCGCAAGCGAAACGGCAATTCGCTCCAGAGTCCTGCTCCTCTATCCGGTTTTAAATCTTGCGACCCACCCACTACCGCAGGCGGTACTAACAAGAGTTCGCGTGCGCGCTCAACCCGCTCAAACACACCGCTTGCCAAATAGTTTTCCGCCAGTGGCAGCAACCCGGCGACAGCTACTTGCGTGTCGATCTCCATTAAGCGATCGCCAAGCTCCGCCTGCCGCAAGCGCAAGACATCGGCAAAACTCTGTCGCAGCAATTCGCGCGTGTCGTCTTTCGTCTCATACATTTCGCAAAACCGGTGAATGACCGCGCCCTTCAGCGTCGCCGTCAAGTTCGCCGGAGGCTCGGGCGCTTCGGCATCGTTCCAGACGGCCATTTGATCTGCCGACGGTAAATGCAGCACCCGATCGAAATAATATTGCCGCGGGCAACGCTGATAGTTGATTAGCTGCGTCACGCTGAAACGATGGACTGACGCGTCGTGCTCCGGTTCAATCGCGCGCAGAAGCGGAAACTCTTCGGCAAGCGAAACGACTTCTTTGTTAACCGGCTCAGGCAGCGGCTCGCCCGTGAGTTTTGCCTGTTGCGGCGTATCAATCAGGTTCGGCGTTATTTCAATTTGCACTCCCGGCGCCAAATCGACGACACCGTTGCGTGGCTGTGCTTCTAATTCGAGCGACTGACAAATCCATTTCAGCCAGGTATCGCCTTTGCCGCCGAGACTTTCAAAGTCTTTTGTTGTGCCCGAAAAAATCAGACGGTCTTCGGCGCGCGTCGCCGCCACATACATCAAACGCATGCTTTCAAATTGTTCGCGCAACGACTGGCGCTCTTCGAAAGTTTTGAAAGTGCAACCGGCAACCAGCTTGCCGCGCCCGTCCGGCACTTTCAAAGTGAGACCGCGATGTCGATCCAACAGGAACCAATTGTCGGGAACTCTGGAATAGCGTTGCAGCTCCGGAATAATGACGACCGGAAACTCCAAACCCTTCGCCTGGTGAATTGTCATCAAGCGAACAGCGTTGGTCGCTTCATCAATCTGGCCTTCACTTTCGCGGCTGCCGATCGCCTCAAATTCTTCGACGTAGCGCACAAAATCGCGAATCAGATGGGCGCCCGATCTTTCAAAACGTTCGGCCAGGGTAAACAACCGCTGCACATTTGCCAGCCGTTGCGCGCCGTCGAAATTCGCGGCGATGACTGTCATGAATTCCGATTGCTCGACGGCATAGCGCAACAAGCTGCCGATGCCGTAGTTATGGCGGCGCGCGATCAAGCCTCTGATTAAGTTAGCGGCGCGTTCCAGCAGTTCGTGTTCGTCATCACCGATAAAGGCAATGTTTGCATGTCGCTTAAGAGCGTGGAAAAGATTTCGCGTTTGAGAAAAGTGCAGCAGCGGATCCGCGGTCTCAAGTTCGTCGAGCCAGGGCGCGCAACGCAATGCCAGCAACGCATTGTCGGAAATACCGCATAGCGGCGAGCGCAACACCGCCGCCAACGCCAACTCATCAGTCTTGTTATCCAGAAACCGGAGCAACTGGATTAGGTCGGTTATCTCTTCGCGTTCATAAAAGCCGCGGCCGAGCACCGTTTGATAAGGAATGTTAGCACGGCGAAAAACCGATTCGTAGACGCCTACGTTCGTCATCGCGCGAAACAACAGTGCGATGTCGCTGTACTTGATACCGGGACCGCGGGCGTCCCGCCCGCCGTCGTTGAATGCCGAGTAGTCAGGGTTATCAGATTCAGCCTTAACTTGAGTGAACCGGTCGCTCGAGGCGGGCGGGACGCCCGCGGTCCCAGTATTAACGGTCCCAGTATCGGTTAACTCAATAATGCGCCGCGCCAGTTGTTCAGCATCCAGCTCGCGCGAACTTTGGTCCAACTTTGGATCATCGTCGTCACCCGAGCTTTCCGTCGTGATCAGCAAATCGACCAATGGGCCACCATCGCGCGGCTCGCGCTTGGCCTGGCTTGGCTCATGCTCGACGTAACCAAGCTGCGCGCGTTCGGCGGGCGTCACTTCCTGTTTTGGCTGGAACAACTGCCGGAAAAGATGATTGAAGAAATTTACCAGCGGCGGCTGGCTGCGAAAGTTGAGCTGCAGCGATTTTTCTTCGCCGCCCGCAGCGATTAGCGTTCCCGTCATCTCACGAAACACATCAACGTCAGCGCCGCGAAAGCCATAGATGGATTGCTTGCGATCACCGACAATGAACAGGTTGGCGCTATCACGCCCCGCCGGTCGCAACGCGAGCCGCTCGAGTAACTGGCGTTGCACATTATTCGTGTCCTGAAACTCATCGACCAGAAAAAACTTGTAGCGTTCGGAGGTACGCGCGATGACTTCCGGCCGGGCCAACAATTCCAGCGCGCGCAGTTCAAGGTCATCGAAATCCAGCGCCGACAGTTGCTGCTTCTCCTGGTTCAATCTTTCGTCAATGCGCGTCACCACACTGATTAGTTCCAGCGCGTAACGCTTCGCAAAAAGATCCAAACAGGTTTGCGGCACGCGCCCCAGCAAATCTTTTTCCCAGACCAACGCATCGAGTGCTTGAATGTGTTCCTTGAATTCGCCGCGCGCCTGTGGTCGCAACTTGCGAAAGCCCTCAACGGCGCGGCAATAGTCGGCAAGATCTTCATGCTCGGGAGTGGTGCTAACTAATTTCTCTAAAGCGGGCCAGGTAGAACTCACTTCAGCATGGTTGGCTCTGGTCGCGGGTGTGGTACGCCGAACCAACAGAAAATCGTTCATCGTTTGCGATAGTTCGTTGAGAGCTTGTTGATAATGAAGGTCGGTTGCATGGCTCTGTTCCGTCTTCGCCTTCAAATCCGCGACCGACAAGCCCTGGCCGCGCACTTCCCGGTAAATACGCGCTAGCCCATCCGCCAGTCTTCCTCGTCCCACTCCCAGCGTCAGCCGCGAGATTTCCGCGTGGTTTGAACTTAAGAATTCAGTCAAGACCTGCTCGACCGTTACCTCGAGCAACATTTGCGCGCGATGCTCATCCAGCAAAGTGAATTGCGGATCGACACGCGCTTCAACTGGAAACTCCCGCAACAAGCGCGCGCAAAATCCGTGAATGGTGGTAATGACCGCGCCGTCAAGCGTGCGCTTATGATTCAACCAGCGCCTTCGTTCGTCGCCGGAAGCAGTTTGCAGCAGCGTGTTGAGACGTGACCGCAGACGCTCGCGCATTTCGTTGGCAGCGCGATTGGTGAAGGTGATGGCGACGATTTGATCGATGGAAAGTTTTTGCGAACGCAGGATATGCAGGTAACGCTCAACCAGAACGGTTGTCTTGCCTGAACCTGGCCCAGCCGTCACCGAGATGTGATGGTCCAGTTCATACGCCGCCGCGGCTTGTTCAGGTTGTAACTCGCGCTTGGTTTCCATTAGCAATAAACCATCCGCAGATTACGCCGATTACACAGATTCGGAAGAGACCTAACGGCTTAGCGGCGTCTTACCAATCGGTGCAATCCGCGTAATCGGCGGATTCACTTCTTCCGGTCGATCCGATAGCGGTCGTAGCGACAGACCGCCGCGAAATCGCAAAACCGGCAGGTCTTTTTCTTTTCCGAAGGATTAACGAAAAAATGACCGGCGCGCATGTGATCCAGAAAATCCCAAATCTTCGCGATGGCATTCGCGCGAATGTCTTGCCACTCATCATCGCCGATCACCGCGCCTGCCTTCTTGCCAATTCCGGAATACTCGATCGCGCTCGCTCGGTGCAGCCCACGATTGCGCCGCTCGTTGCCGCCACGAATCACGTAGTAGCCACCGCCGGCAATGCGATGATCTATCAACAGCAACTTTTCCAGCGCCTCGAGATAAATCGGCAACTGCAGGCTGCGTCCCGACTTGATGTCTTCCAGACTGGCCCCGGATGATAGTTTGTAATCGTAAGCAATCAACGTCTTATCGCGCGCCACATCTACGCGATCGATTTGTCCGCTGATCTTCAGCGTTTCCGCACCGGTGGCCGTCGTTCTGCTTAACGCCAGCGGCTCCTGTTTCGAATTGGGATCGCGCGCGGCCGATCTTGGCCCACCAAAGGCAAGCTCAAAAAAAGCCGGCACAACGCCGAGGGCGGTCGAGTCTTCCTGAATGCCAAGTTCGTACAGCAGCACCTGGTCCAACAGGATCTTGCGAATCTCGCGATCGATTTTCCAGATTTGTTTGTTGAGCGGTGGCACAACGCGCTCATGCTCGTCAAAAACATCATCGGCAATTCCTGCAAGTTCCTTACGTAGCGTCTCGCGATCAACTTCCGTTAGACGCTCGGCACGATGCCGCTCAAAAAAGCGACGCAGGATATCGTGCAAAAGTTTGCCGGCATCGATTGCCTGAAGGTCCAATGCCGCTTCACCGCGCGGCTCAAGCTTCAACACGCGCTGGCCAAAAAAACGATAGCCGCAATTACCATAGACGCCGAGCCCGCTGGCACTGAGCACGTAGTCGGCGCCAAAGCGCTGTTGCAGCAATGCAATCAAATGCGGATCGGTAATCTCGCCATCGTATGGACCAAACGCCGTGCGCCACCGTTCGTGCTCGATATCAATGCGGCGCAGCGCCGACTTGGTTAGCAGATTTTCATTGAGCGCAAGGTCCATCAGTGTGGCGATTATCGGCTGCGGCAGTAGCTGCTGCTTCTCGCCGCGGTGCAGATGCCGTTCCTGCTGGCGAACGAGTGCAACATCCAGTTCGCCGCCGGTTGAGACTGCGGGTAACTGTTTGCCTTCATAATCGCGGCGAACGGTTTCTGCAGTGATCCTCAACGGCGCCACTGCCCGCCGCAGTTCATCTACGTAATAGGAAGCAACAGTTTCCGCGTCGTCTTCCAACAACAGCGGTCGCGTAAGATACAAACGCTCCGTGGCACGACAAGCAGCCTGATAAAAATAGTGCTCCTCTTTCAGCAAGGTGGCCGGCGAAATGTCTTCCAGCGTCAGGCCATAGCGCTTCAAGCGTTCGCGTTCTTCGTGCGGATAGATCCAATCTCGCGACGCGCGCAGCGGAAAACCTCCCTCGATCAAACCGGCGACAAAGATGGCGCGGAAACGAAGACCGCGCACGTCAGTGGCCTCAAGGACAGACAAGCCGCCGCGATCTGCGACGCCAAAAACCTGTGACTGCGAACTCAAACAACGACGCGCTTCTTCGACAAAGGTCGACATCTTTGTTGTGTTCTCATTCGCGGCGGCGGCAATCTCGATGCTCTTGATGGCGGCAGCAAAAGCGCGGCGCAGCGCTTCGAGGCTGTTGAAATTGAGCATTGCCTGCGGCAGCTCTTCGTCTTCGACCAGGTTCTTTACCCGCCGCGCAATCTGCTCGCGAAAACTGAATTGCTCGAACAGGCCCATCAACGCGCGCCTCAATTCCCCAGGCGCCGCCGTGCGCGGTAACGATTGCACCCGCGCGGCAAACGCTTGTATTACCAGCGCTGTCCAGGCGAGCGCGGCCGGATGCACATCGTGCGATGGACGCCTTTTCTTTTCGACGTCCTTCTCTTCAATCTTTGCCGTCTCAGCATTTTCGATTTGATCGGCTTCATCCGCTTCGCGCGCTTGTTCGGTGTTGTCGATGTTGAGCAACTCACGCGTCGCCGCCGCCGTCGGTAGTTCCTTGATCAACTTGCGTGCGCGCGTCAGCCAATCGCTGATGCGCAAGTCGCTGCCGACGTAGGCGAACGCATTCTCGAGCGCGTCAGCGTCCCAGATGCCGATGCGGTAACGGTTCTTAAGTCGCTCGATTTGTTTCTCATCGGGCGGCGGACCGTTTTCTGTAAACAAAGCCGCGTGCTCGGCGTCAAAAGTTGCGGCCAGCTCTTCAACTTCTTCGTCATTCAGACGAAAGTATTCCGACTTGATCAGGTCGGCGAGATCCGACGTTCGCGGTGTGACAGCTTCGTCGCGAGAAAGTTCTTCGACGATGGCTAGCAGTTTAAGCGCAGCACGATTGGCCGGAATGTCGCCTGCTTCGAGCTGCAACTCGAGGTTGCACGGCAGCGACTCTTCGCGCATGACGCGCGCAATTGTCTCGGCGTATGCGGCACGCTGCCGCACAACCAGCGCAATGTCGGACAGTTTGAAACCGTCAACCAGAATCAGTTGTTTGATCTGCTTGGCGATGGTGCGAATTTCAGTGTCACGATCGCCACACTCCAGATATCTGATCTCTAATGCCGGCTGAGTAGGACAGACTTTCCCGTCTGCCCGTTCTTCCATTGCTTCGACGGATCGGACCGGTTCTCCCGAAGGACAGACTGGAAAGTCTGTCCTACTATCGCGCGCAACGGTTTCTTCGTCGTCCGCAGGCGCTAGCATCTCTTTCGCCGGATTGAAAAGACTTTCGCGCAACCCGGCGAGCGCGCCGCTAAGAGCGATCGAAGTTTCGCCGCTGTATTTTATTTCAAAGGGCGCAATCGCTTTCAGCTGGTCGATGGTTTGCTGAAAAGGAAGGAAGATCTCCGGATTTCGCTGGTCGTTATTCAGGTTGACGATCACCTCTGAAACTTGCGGAATCAAGCGTCGAAGGATTTCGCCCTGGACCGGGGTGAAGTCAAAAAAACCATCCAACACGAGCAATTTGACGTTAGGCAGCCAAACATTCCCCACCGTTCGCCCATCAATCGCAGCGTCAAGAATTGAAACGGCGCGCAACTGATCGGCGTCCGCGTCAGTGAGTTGGTGCTGGTCCAGCAACTTACAATAGAGCGAATAAATCAACGCCACGTCGCTATCAAAATCGACTTGGCGTGGAATCATTTGCGAACTGACAGGCAGCGGCGCTTGTTTTTGATCCGCACCAACATCGGTAACCCTTCGCGCCACGATATCGGCGAACTCTTCCGGCCGTTTGCCGGCGCGCTGAATTTCTCCAATCAATGTCGCAATCGAATTCACACAACCTTCGCGTGCTGCCAGGCGGTCAAGCGCTTTCAGTTTGCCTTCAGCCGCGAGGCGTTTCAGGATTTGCGAAACCAAACTTCGTTTTAGTGGAAACTCTTCGCGATCAATCGGCACTCGCGTCGTCAGGCGCGCGCCGGTTTCTTCATCGACAGCAGTTGCGACAATTTTTCTTACGAAGCCGCGAAAGAGGTAGACGGGAAGTTCACCCCACAGCCCGGCGTTTTGCCCGCCGTCGAGAATTTCTTCAGTTACGAGTTCGAGCAGCGGATGAGAAGCGGCGAGGTAAAGGAATGTTTCAGACTTGCCTTGGGAGACAAGCTCCGCGCACCGTTTGATGAGACGCGAGCGATTGTTGCCGAGGAGAGGACCTAACCAGATTTCTTTTGACACAGTGTTCCCGATATTGTCAGCTTTGCCTCAAATGTCATAGGCCACGTCAAGTTCGGCTTTGCCGCCTGATGTGCGGCGGTGGCTATGCCCCGCCGACAGCGACATATTGTTCTTGGGCTACGCCCTTGATCCGCGCCAGCCCATCGGATTTTGTTCGTCCAAAACAACGGGCGTAGCCCAAAGTGAAAAAGGCCGTTCTACGGCGGGGCATAGCCACCGCCGCACATCAGACGGCAAAGCCGAAGCCTCACCAGCGAAGTTTCTCTTACTTCTCACCGCCGGTCGCGCTCTTTGAACTCAGCAACGGCAGTGACTCGTCATCCACGGCGTCGGGTGCGGCAATCTCATCGGCAGCCACTAAATCCGGAAACAGTCCGCCTTCGTCCAGGCTTAACGATCGAATTGCTTTGTCGATGGGCTCGAGGATTTCAATGTCTTCGCCGGAAAGGGCGCCGCGCTCTTTGAACTTTCGCGCCGTTCGCAACACTCGACCTTCAAAAGAGCCGACGCCCTGGTTGTAAGAATCCAGCGCGCGCTCGATGCCTTTGCCGATATTGGCGAAGTGGTTCGTGAACACGCGCAGACGATCGTAAAGCGTTTTGCCAAGCTCGCTCACTTCTTTCGCGTTCTCAGCCATCTGCTCCTGGCGCCAACCGTACGAGACGGCTTTTAGCAAAGCGATCAGCGTTGTCGGCGTGGCGATGATCACATTCTGGCCCACGCCGTCTTCAATCAGCTTCGGATCATTTTCAAGTGCCGCACTATAAAAAGTTTCGCCGGGCAGGAACAACAGCACAAACTCGGGTGTGGGCTGAACCGATTCCCAATACGATTTTTTACTCAACTGCCCGATATGCACTCGCACGAGCCGCGCGTGATCTTTAAGCCGCGCGCTGCGGATGTCCTCGTCCGTAGTTGAGATAGATTCGTAGAAGGCGTCGAAAGGGACCTTCGCATCAACCACGATCGTGCGATTGCCCGGCAGCCGAACAATCAGGTCGGGCCGAATGCGGCCATCTTCAGTGACCACTGTTTCCTGTTCGACGAAATCGCAATACTGGAGCATGCCGGCCATCTCAACCACGCGGCGCAGTTGAATCTCACCCCAGCGGCCGCGGATATGCGGCGTGCGCAAGGCCTTCACCAGATTTCCCGTCTCCGCCTGAAGCTGCAACTGGGAAGTGGCCAGCGCTTTCACTTGTTGGCGCAACTCGGAATACGCGCCCGCGCGTTCTTTCTCGATCTCGCCGATCTTGCCGTCGACTTTTTCCAGCGATTCCTTGAGCGGCTTGACCAATTGATCGATCGCTTTTTGGCGAAACTCCAAATCTCCTTTGGCGTTCTCCTGAAATTTCTCGAGCGTCGCGTGTGCGAGTTGCAGAAACGATTGATTGTTATCTTTCAACGCGTCGCGAGACAGCGCTTTGAAGCGCTCGGCCAGTTCTTCGGTGGCTTTGTTGAAAGATGAAATTCGTTCCTGAGCCGCGCGGCGTTCTCCCTGAAGTTCGGCCTGCAATTGCGCATTCTCGGTCCGAGACTGCTTGTGATCCGCAACTTCTCGTAGTTGCGTCTCGTGCAGTTTTTGCAATTCGTTTTCTTTGCCGGCCAGGCGTTCTTTCAGCGTGGCGAGTTCCGCGGCTGTGACTGCTCCAGCTTTTGTTTTGAGCAGTAGCCACGCGAGCGCCGCACCTAGCGCACCGCCCAACAACAGAACCAGGATTCCAATTAGAATTTCAGCGTTCATTTTAGTGGAATGAAGTTTAACAGATGGTGTTTCGGAAATGAAACAGCGACCCGCCAACGGGCCGACTGACGCCGGGCGAAGAGCGGGGGCAAGCCCGCCTTCCCAACCATGAGCTAATTACAGTTGAGCTTTCATTCCTGGCTTGAAAGGCTTTCAAGGTAAATCAATGCGCGTATGAAAACCTCTCAGGTCGGGAAGGGTGGCTTGCCCCCGCTCCTTCTCTGGTAAGCGGAATTACTCACCTGCCAAAACACCCAACCATGCGCTCGTATACTTTTCGCGTCACGCGCACGTCGTTGAGGTTGTACTCGCGAATCTCTGCCAGTTTCCCCTCTTGATACAAATCGAAAACTTTGCTGCCTTCCGCGGTTGCCGTTTTGCTCGACTCAATTCCCAGCGCCCAGGCGATGTCGTCGAGACTGACAAAGCGTTTCGCGCCCAACCACCAATGATGCATGGTGTCGAATACTCCTTGCACTCGAAACTCGGAAAGATTGACCAGCGGCTTTGCCGAAATGCAATGGACCAGGCAACGCTGAAAGATAAACGGCAAATCAAAACCAATTAGGTTGTGGCCGACCAGTTCGTCCGTCTCGCAATCAAAATCTTTTATGAACTTGAGGAACGCCAGCAGCGATTGTTTCTCGTCCTGCTCGACGCCATCTTCGTCGATGCCAAACACGTGCTCGCTGTGCGGCAACTCCACGCCGAGATCAATTCCGGCGATTGGCCCGGCGTGGACGGCGATGGAAACTATCCGACCGGAAGCGGCACTCAACGATCCCAATTGGTAGCAGCGCTCTTCCTCGATAACAATGTCTTCCAGATAGCGCTGCTGTTGTTCCAGCCGCATGTTTCCCAGCTTCCAAAGCCGCTCGAGTTGTGGGCCAACGCGTTCGCGAAAGTCCGGCAGCGTCAGCGTCTCGATGTCCATCGTGTAAGCGCGCGGCAGCACCGGATCAGCGTTCTGATGTTCGCGATATTGCTCGAGGGTAATCGGGCGATACTCGCTGACTACAAACTGCGGACGCTCTTGATAGGTTTCGAGCGTGCCGGCTATACCGAACAAACCCGGCTTAAGCTCTTTCCAAATGTCGAGCGTCTCGCCCCAGATTTTCAGCGGCAGCGAGCCGGTCGCGTTGCGCGCGGTGGCATCGCAAAAGCGTTTGCCTTGTTGCGTTCGCTTCTCGCGGACCGAGGTAATGACGACCATCAACCACAGCTCTTCGCCCAGGGGCATTTCAGGAATGGGAATGTTGCCTCTCATGATTTCCGAATATTACGAGCTTGGTATTTTGTGCAAGTTTTCTTGCATCGAACGCAAACTAACAGTTTGCTTTACAACGTTAACGACTGCGAAAGTCTATTCTATACTGTCGCGCGGCGCTAAAGGGTCACTCACCAAAGTCAATTTGGTTTTATCTTTTCCATGCTTGTAATTCAAACGCAAACTCTAACGCGAGCCGAGGCGCTGCGACGCATCAGGTTGCTTACCGGTAAAGACTTGCGGCCGCTGGCCGATCAGTATGGCATCACGGTTTGGAAAAACGGCCACAAGAACAAAGGCTGGGCGGGGCAGGTAATTGAGCACTATCTCGGGCTGCGGCAAAACTCTTTGCAGGCGCCGGACTTTGGCACTTGGGAGTTGAAAGTTGTTCCGGTTATTCCCGGATTGGAAGGAACAGTGTTGGTCAAAGAATCGATGGCGATAACTATGATCGAGCCCGCCGAAGTCGTAGCCAGCAAATTCAGCGACAGTCATCTTTACGACAAACTGCGTAGCATGATTGTAGTCGCGCGAATCTTTCAGGACGTGCAGGAGACGTCGGCGTATTTGCATTCAGCCGCTGAGTTTGATCTCGACAATCCGGCAATTCGCAAACAGGTGGAAGCGGACTATGAAGCGATTCGCGAAATCATCAGGACAAGCGGTGTGGACACGTTAACCGGCGAGACTGGGAAATATGTGCAGGCGCGGACCAAAGGCCGCGGACACGGCAGTACTTCGCGAGCGTTTTACGCACGGCCGGCGTTTGTTGCGCACATTTTGAATTTGCAGAAGCTGGCGTGGATGCCCGCTGTTATCGCTGGTATAGAAGAGCGGGGGTAAACCCACCTTCCCAACCTGAGAGTCTTCGCAGTTTGTGGTGGAAACCAGATTGAAAGACTTTGACGCGGCAGATGAGCAGACTGGCAGAGAAGCTCAGGGTAGGGAAGGCGGGCTTGCCCCCGCTCTTTGTGTAGCTTGCTTAACTTCCGCTTCCATCCTTCCGGTCAGCATCATCCAGATCATTTTATAGTCACCCATGAATGACCACAGCGGATATTGAAATGTCGCCGGTTTGTTTTTCTCGATGAAGAAGTGACCAATCCAGGCGGCGCCGTAACCCGGTATGAGAGCGAGCGGGAACAGCCACCACTTGCCGACGACGATGAAGTAAGCAACGCAACCGAGCGCGACTGAGGTTCCCAGCAGGTGGAGCAGACGAGTCTGTGGCTTGCTGTGTTCGGCGACATAGTGGGGCCAGAATTCGGTGAATGAATTGTATCGGCGTTGAGACATTGCGATCTTCACCCGCGCTCTAGTGCAAGAGAAGAACTCCCGCGCGGCTTTGCCGCCTTCCTTGCGGTAAGGCTCGGCCTTACCGGCGAGTTCTTTCATTTTGTTTTGAGAGGCTATGCCTCGAATCCGAGGCGTAGCCTCAATTCTGAGTTAGGCACTCCGGAAAGGCACAGCCTTTCCGCACGGAAGGCGGCAAAGCCGCGCGTTAGTACAAAAATAACTTAATCAAATCGTTCATTGTCTTAGGTTGTCGAGAACAACTGCATAAATTGTTCAGTAGCAACGGGAGCGACGCGCGCAAGCTGCAAGTTTTCTTCGACGTGTTCGCGGTTGCTCATGCCAACCAGTGCAGTCGTAACTCCAGGCGCCGAGCGCACAAATTGTATCGCGGTCTGCGCGTCGCTGGACAATGATCCTAACGTTTCTCGAATATTCTCCGGCAGCCCCCGAGTAACGCGACCCTGAAAAATTGAAGCGCTGGAAATGACTGTAATACCGAGTAGCTCGGCCGCCTCCAGCACCGTTAGAGATTGACCATCAACCAATTGGTTAACCAACGTCAACGGTTCCGACATCGCCAAATTGAAAGGCAACTGAACGAACCGGAAGCCATGCGCTTCACCGCCAACTTCGCTCGCCAGCGAGACCATCCGCGCCAAGGAATGATAGCCGGCTGACGCCGCGGGAACTCGAAAACCATTCCAGGTAGCCACGCCATAAAATTTCAGTTTGCCCAGGGCGCGATTTTCTTCAAGCTGCACAAACGCCGCCCGCAGGCGTACGTAAAACTCTTCGTCAGAAACTGAACCCAACTGTGATTCCGGATTGTGAATGTAATAAACGTCCACACACTCCAGATTCATGTTTGCCAGTGACTGGTCCAACTGGTTCTGCAAGTACGAGGGAGTCATGCAGTGGCTGCCCCCGGCGAAATCCGCAAAACCCGCGATGCCGGGTTTGACGAAAGTCTCTTCAACGTAGGCACGAACATCGCGCGGCGGTGCGCCGTCAAACGGCAAATAACCGCCCTTCGTGCAGACGATCAGCTCGTCGCGCGCGAAGCCCCTGGTCCCGATCAGTTCACGCAAAGCATTCCCAATCGCTCGCTCGCTTCGCTGAAAGCGATAGTTCGCGGCAGTGTCGATCACATTCGCGCCCAGTTCAACTGAACGTATAACTGCGTCGGTGTACGCTTGGTCCATTCGTTCGTCAGCGTCGCCCAGGTAAGTGCCGATGCCGATTGATGACAGCCAGAGTTGCTGACGCTCGCGAAAATGATCCTTCGCAGCATCGGGAAAGCGAGCGCGATAACGGGTTGTGCCATCGGGCGTGGCGTTGTTTGTGGTTGACATAAAAGTTAGAGGTCAGAAGTCAGAGGTCAGAAGTCAGAAGTCAGAAGTCAGAGGTCAGAAGCCAGAAGCCAGAAAATAACAACAAATCTATTGACGCACAATCCAGCGCCTGGCGACGACAATGATTCTGAACTCTGACCTCTGACTTCTGACCTCTGAACTCTGACCTCTGATCTCCGACCTCTGTTCTCGGCAGGCGCTTCATGGTTGCGAAAGCCTGTGTTAGTTTTGCCGTTACCAAAAAATTTAAGGAAGCATATGGATTACTTTTTCAACTGGGAGCAGCATGCGGGCTCAAACCCGGATAAGTTTTACAAGACCACTCTGTTCCAGGGCGCGCACCTGATGATAGGACTAAACTGTCTCGAGCCGGGACAAACGCAAAGCGCCCACGCACATGACGGCGCTGACAAATTTTATTTTGTGTTGGCAGGCTCAGGAATGTTCACCGTTGGCGATGAAGAACGACAGGCGCAGGCGGGCACAGTCGTCGCCGCGCCGGCAGGAATAAGACACGGCGTGACTAATTCCGGAACCGAGCGGCTTTCATTGCTGGTAGCCATAGCTCCACCGCCGAACAAATGACAATCAAACAATCTTCGACGCGACAGTCTTCGCTTGATGTTTCGCCGGACGAATTGCGTGAACTATCGTCGCGAGTCAATGAACTCGTGCTTGAATACTTCTCCGAAGTTTCCAGCTTGCCGGTATTTCCGGAAACATTTGCCGGCGACACACTCGCACAAGTGGGAGCTACATTGCCGGCAGAAGGCGAGCCGGTAGAGCAGCTCATAAACGATTGCCACACGATCATCAAAAACAGTCGTCATAACGGCCACCCGCGCTTTTTTGGTTACGTCGCATCGCCCGCGACGCCTGTTGGCGCCTTTGCCGATCTAATTGCTTCGGCGCTGAACTCGAACGTCACCTCATGGCGTTCCGGTCCTGCCGCCACTGAAATCGAACGCACAGTGGTCCGCTGGCTCGGATCGTTGATTGGCTACGATGAGGACGCGCGCGGCCTGCTCACCAGCGGCGGATCGATGGCCAATATGACGGCGTTGTTAATCGCGCAGCGAGTGAAGTCCGGAAGGGAAGCTTCGCGAAAAGGTCTTTGGCGAAGTGATGCGCCCATGACCATCTATGCGTCCGAGCAAGTTCACATGTCGATACCGAAAGCGGCGGACATACTCGGCTTTGGGCGCGATCAGGTGCGGTTGATTGGTTGCGACGATCAGTTTCGCATGAATGTGGGCCTGCTTCGCGAGCGCATCGCGGCCGACCTGCAAAATGGATTGCGACCGTTTTGCATTGTGGCCAGCGCCGGCACGACCAACACCGGCGCAGTCGATCCGCTTTCTGAGATTGCCCATGTTGCTAAAGAATTTGCGCTTTGGTTTCACGTCGACGGCGCGTACGGCGCGCCTGCCGCGCTTGACGAAACCAAACGTTCCCTTTTTGTCGGCCTCGAGCGCGCTGATTCCGTATCTCTGGATCCGCACAAATGGCTATACGCGCCGCTTGATTGTGGCTGTCTCTTGTTCCGCGACGAGGCGCAAGCCCGGATCGCGTTTGGGGATGAAGACGCGGACTATATAAAGGTGCTTGAGCAAGACGCGGACGAGTCGTTTGCTTTTTGGAATTATGGACCAGAGCTATCGCGCCGGTTTCGCGCGCTTAAGATTTGGCTAACGTTGCGTTACTACGGCGTGAGCCGCATTGCCGCGGCGATTACTGAAGACAATGTGTTGGCTGGGTACTTGGCAGAAATCGTCGGACAGGCGGAAGATTTCGAACTGTTGGCGCAGCCGCAGTTGAGTATTTGTTGCTTCCGTTATGTTCCGCCGGCAATGCGATCGCGTTTGACTGAGGCTCAGGAAAACAAAGCAATTGAAAGTGAACTGAATAAGCTGAACGAAAGAATCATGTACGCGATCCAACGCGGCGGCCGAGCTTACCTTTCCAGCGCGACCATTCACGGCAAATTTGCTTTGCGCACCTGCATCACAAACTTTCGCACGACGCGCGCGGATATCGAACAGACACTCGATATCATCCGTGAAGCGGCCGTGGCAATTTGAGTATGGAACGGGGCGACGTACGGGCTTGATTTGAAGTCAGAGATTATCAGGTCGGTGGCTTGCCCCCGCCGCCGTTGATGCCAAGCGATCAGAGCGGGGGCAAGCCACCCTTCCCGACCTGCCAGGTTGACGAGTATGTGGTGAGTTTTAGCTTCCTATTCTTTAGTTTCCTATTCTAATGAGCAGAATCATTCAGCAAACGTCATACGATCGCGAAATGTCAGTCGCGCTGGAACTCGCGCGCGAAGCGGGCGCCGCCATCCTCGACGTCTATGACGGCCCGTTTGAGATTGAACAGAAAGCCGGCGCCGGCGATCTCGAGCCGGTTACGCAAGCCGACCGAGTTGCGAATGAGATTATTGTGGAGCGCTTGACCCGGGAATTCCCGGAAGATGGAATCCTGGCTGAGGAATCAATCGATACGGAACGCCGCCTCGGTAAGTCACGCGTGTGGATGGTTGATCCGCTCGACGGCACTACGGGCTTCATCGAAGGCAACGGCGATTTCGCAGTGCAGATTGGTTTGGCGGAAAACGGCGAATGCGTGCTCGGCGTTGTTTACCAGCCCTTGACCGGCGTTCTCTATCGCGCTGTGCGCGGCGGCGGCGCGTGGGTCGAGCGACCTGAAGCCGATGCGGAACGAGCGCGCGTCTCTAATCACACGGATCTCGCGACGATGCGACTGGCGGCCAGCCGCTCACATCGCAGTCCTCGCATGGACCGCGTGGTCCAAAGCTTTGGCGTCAAACAGGAAGTGCGCCGCGGTTCGGTAGGCATAAAAGTCGGCTTGATTGTCGAACAGCAATGCGATCTTTACGTGCACCTCTCGCCGCGTACCAAGCAATGGGACACCTGCGCGCCGGAAGTTATTTTGCAGGAATCAGGCGGCAAGCTTACAGACCTATTTGGGAAGCCGCTTCGTTATAACTCTCTCGAAGTTCAGAATCGCAACGGCGTTGTCGCCAGCAACGGCGTGGCCCACGCACAAGTAATCGCAGTTCTGACACCGTTATTGGTTGAGTTTGGCCGCAAGCCTGTCTAACCCGTTTTCGGTAAGCAAACTGTTAGTTTGCGGTCGGTCGTGGCCCATCCGACCGTTGAATGGTAATGAGTCCAGAAGCCCAAGCTTTAGCTTGCCGCCTGGGTACGAGCAAACTATGAGTTTGTACTCTAAACTGCTCGCTTATTCCGATGACGATCAGCAGGCGCCCGAGCTTTCCATAGACATTTTTCGGCACGCCGCCGCAAACTAACAGTTTGCTTTACATCAATACCCCTTACGGTAAACGCGTCGCTGAGCTAATATCTTTGCCATCCTCGATGTGGGGTGGCGCGGTGCAAAGTCGATCACGAATCTTTCTCACATTTGCTCTTTTTTGTGTACTGCCTCTGCTGCTTCTCAGCGGCGTCAATCTCCTCGTCAACGTCAGATCCGGCGAGACTCTTGTGCGCAACGAATTGGAGCACGAACTCGCAGCTACCACCCAAAGTTTTGAAACTTTACTTCGTGAGCGAAAACAGGAAATTAGGAATTTGGCAGCCAGCAGTGCACTGCAAACCTGCATACTCGGGGTTGATCATCCGCCGATAACTTCCGCCGCTAATCGACCTGCAGGCAACAGCACTGGCAATCCAGCGTCAGAGCCGGCAGATAACGAAATGCAGGAAGCGAAAAGCGCCATCGCTTCGCTGCTTCGTGGGCCGAACTCTTACCGGGCCATTGCCGCCTTCGCTCCCAACCGGGAAGCGATTTTTGTCGCCGAAGCGCCGCCTACGAAAACGGGCGACATTATTTTTCGCACTCGCGATTTGCTGGTGGAGCAAATCCAACCTGAGAAAGTTGTCTGGACCGCGCCGGATGATGAGGTCCTTTGCTCGATTGTAGCCACTGCGGCCGCGGGCAAGACTTTGCGTTGCACGACGCCGGTTTCTTTTTCTGATGCAGGAACCACTCGCGGCGCTTTGGTGGCAGACCTGCGACTGGACTCGGTTATTTCTTCCGCTGCCCGCCCACTCGAGTCTTCGGTTGCTGAAAACAAAAACACTTCCCGGCGTTCTACGGTCGTGCTGGTCGTCGACGACCAGGACGAAATTGTTTACCACACCAACGCAGCGCTGAAACATCAACACGCCCAATCATCGATGCCGTACCTGCGCGCTATTGGTGCGGAAATGGTTGCCGGTCGTTCGGGCACGAATAGCTTTAAGGCAGCGGACGGTGATCAATGGCTGGTCACCTATTCTCCGCTCATGGGGAACCAATTATCGTTGGCCGTGGCGCGCAATTATTCGCTGGCCTCGCGCGACGCGCGGCGCTACGGCTGGGTCGGCATTATGCTGGCGTTGCTGGTTGGCTCAATCGCTGCAGTTGTTCTCACTCGGTATTCTCAGCGCCGCACAAAAAGCATCGATCAGGTTGCGGCCGGCGTCGATGAAATCGTCAAGGGCAAGTTGGACCATCGCATCGAGTTACTCTCCAGCGATGCTTTGAGACCGCTGGCCGACAACGTTGGGCTGGTGACAAAACAACTGCGTGAACAGATCGCGCGCGAAGCTGAGAGCCGGCAGTTTCAATCTTTCGTGCGACTTTCTGCGGTGCTCACCCACGATCTTAAGAATGCGATCGAAGCGTTGTCGCTCATCGTCAACAACATGGAAAAGCATTATGAAAAGGAAGAATTCCGTGTCGATGCAATGCAATCTTTAACTGCGGCCACCGATAAATTGCGAGCGTTAGTGACGCGCTTGAGCAATCCCGTGAACACGTTGAGCGGTGAGCACAAGCGGCCGCGGCCTGTCGATCTCGTGCCGATACTTAAGCGAGTGCTGGCGATGACGGCCGAGCCGGCACGCACTCAACACGAGATTGTAGTCAATCTTCCGGATGCTCTGGTCGCGTTGGTTGACGGCGATCGGATCGACAGAGTCATGGAAAACTTGATCATCAACGGACTGGAGGCGATGGGAGAGAAGCGTGGAAAATTAACGGTTACAGCGGGCCAAACGGATTCCGGCAAACCGTATTTCAGTGTCAGCGATACCGGCGAGGGCATGAGCGAGCGCTTCATTGCCGAGAGGTTGTTTCATCCTTTCGCGACAACGAAACGAAGAGGTGTCGGTCTTGGTTTGTATACCTGCCGCGAAGTTGTCAGCGCAAACGGCGGCACGATCGAAGTTGAGTCGGAGCAAGGTGCTGGCACTACTTTTAGGGTCGTGCTACCATCGCCCCAATCGTAACGCGGTGAATAATCCCGCTCGCATCCTCATCAGTTGCCCAGGCTTTTTCCAGTCCATTTGTTCAGCCTTTGCGGGCGTTCGTTTGAGCAAAAGTTTCGATGGGCCACGACAATCACAACAAAGAATCCAGAGTGAAAGAAACTCTGCTGGTCGTCGATGACGATGAATCAGTGCGCCGCGGACTTTACTGGACGCTGAATTCTGATTATCGAGTGTTGGAAGCTGCGTCGCGTGAAGAGGCTGTCAAGCTGCTGCAACAGGAGAACATTGATCTGGTTCTCAGCGACCTGCATTTGCCGCCCAAGGTTGAAGACATTTCCGAAGGCCTCGCAATTATTGAGGCTGCCCGCGATAGAAATCCGCCGGTCCAGGTTGTCGTGATCACCGCCAGCAACTCGAAACGCGCGGCGCTGGAAGCGGTCAAACGCGGCGCTTACGGTTTTTTTGAAAAGCCGCTGGACGCGGTCGAGGTTGTGCACATCGTCAATCAGGCGGTGCGCATGCGGCGGCTGGAACTTGAAAACACGCGTTTGCGCGACGAGTTGGTTGGAGCGACGGGCTTTGGGCGCTTGATTGGTTCGAGTCAGGCGCTGGAAAAAACTTTGAAGCAGGCGCGCGCGGTGGCAGACACGAATGCCACCGTTTTGATCATCGGTGAAAACGGCACCGGCAAAGAGATGCTGGCGCGCGCGATACACGAAGAAAGCCAGCGCGCGCGCCGGCCATTCATAGGGGTCAGTTGTGCGGCGCTAACTGAGTCGTTGATTGAGTCGGAACTGTTTGGCCACGAGAAAGGCGCGTTTACCTCCGCCAATTACATGCGGCAGGGGCGATTCGAACTCGCCGATGGCGGCACTTTGTTCCTGGACGAGATCGTAGAGTTAACTGGGGGCGTGCAGGTCAAGCTGTTGCGAGTCTTGCAAGAGCGAGCTTTTGAACGTGTTGGTGGCACAAAGACTTTAACGGTCGACATTCGCCTGATCGCGGCGAGCAATCGCGATTTGGAAACGGAAGTGGCAGCGTCACACTTTCGCCGCGATCTTTTTTATCGGCTCAATGTGGTGCCATTGGTGCTGCCGCCGCTGCGCGAGCGCGCCGAAGACATTCCCGGACTGGCCGCACATTTCGCAGCGAAAGCAGCCGAGAAACACGGGCGCGCCACGCCGCAGTTGCAACCGGCGTTGGTGGATTCGTTGCACGAATATGAGTGGCCGGGAAATGTTCGCGAGCTTGAAAATTTAATGGAGCGTCTGGTGCTGCTCGATCGCGGCGCCACGCTGGGCCTGGAATTTCTTCCCGAGAAAATGCTAAAGGTGCAGCCGGCTCCGGGCGTTGCCAGCGATAAGACCTTCGAAGGTGCGCTGACTGCGTTGAAGCGCAAGCTGATCGTGACCGCGTTGGAAGCGGAACGCGGAAACAAAGTCGCGGCGGCCAAGCGCCTCGGCATTAGCCGCTCGTATCTGCACCGGCTGATTAGTGAATTCGGGATCCAGGCGCGCACGAATAGCAGCGCTACTTGAGAACAAGCTATAATTCGTTTTCCATTCGTAAAGCAAACTGTTAGTTTGCGTCGGTTGCCGAACTTTCAAGGTGAGTGGCAGCGTGCGGCCGCAAACTAACAGTTTGCTGTACAACGGCCTGCAAACCAACAGCGCCCGGCGCGTACGAATAGCAGCGCAAGTTGAGAACAAGCTATAATTCGTTTTCCATTCGTAAAGCAAACTGTTAGTTTGCGTCGGTTGCCGAACTTTCAAGGTGAGTGGCAGCGTGCGGCCGCAAACTAACAGTTTGCTTTACAAAATCAGGAGAAAGCGAAGTATGGCTGAAACCATTAAATGCAAACATTGCGGCGAGAAACGAACTGCGCTTGGGTTCTCTCCGTTTCCGAATGAGCTGGGCCAGCGCATTGCCGGTGAGATTTGCCAACCGTGCTGGGCCGGCTGGTTACAGAAGCAAACACAAATCATCAATCACTATGGCCTGGACCTCACCAACCCGGACGCGCAAAACTTTCTCTTCGATAACATCAAGGGTTTCCTGTTTGGCGAAGCGCAGCCTTTAGAGGCGGAAATTGATACGACCAAAGAAGGCACGGTGAAGTGGTAGGGATGAAGGACGAAGGATGAAGGCGGAAGGATGAAGGATGAAATAAGAGCTTTTCTAAGGGTTGGGATCCCGGACTGCCAATTTTGATCCTTGTTCCCAATGTTTATTTTCCATCGTTCATCCTTCCGCCTTCCGCCTTCATCCTTCTCTCTTGGCCCAGTCCTTGCAGTAATTATCCCGCGTTGACTCTCCCCTGATTTTTGCCCCGTTAATTTCAATAAACCCCTGAATAATTTAGGTCCGCTCGCTGGCCCGGCTGGGCCGCGCTGGCGGGTTTTGGTTCGGACGTATGTTTTCCGAACTATTCATCTGAAGGAGGTCTCGCCAAAATGAGATACAAGTTTCTCGGATTCATAGTTGCAACCGCACTCATCGGCTTGTTTACCGGATGCAATCAAACCGCCAACGACAACGCAAACACGCGCGTTTATGCCAACACCAACACGGTGGCAAATGTAAATACGAACGTAAACACAAACACGAATCGCGGGTTAACCCGCCAGGACTATGAAACGAACAAAGAGAAGTATGCGAAGGAAGCGAAAGGCGCGGGCCGCACCATTGGCACTGGCCTCAACGATGGTTGGCTGTGGACCAAGACTCGGTTTGATTTGGCAGCCGCGGACGATCTGCGTGACTCGACCATCAACGTCGACGTTTCAAACGCAGTCGTGACGCTGACCGGCTCGGTCGCAAGCGCGGCACAAAAGGCTAAAGCTGAAACCGTAGCCAAAGCCGTGGAAGGCGTGACGGGTGTTAAGAATATGCTGACCGTCGCCGCGAACACGACCAACAACAACGCGAATCAGAAGGCTGCGAAACCGAAGCAGTAACGGCTTTGCCCAAACGATCATACCGGCGCTACGCGGAGCGATTTCATTAACACCGTGGCTTCAGCCCGGTGACTACGACCGGTAGGATGAAAATTCCAACCGTTTCTAACGGTTTTCGGCGTCCCGTAAACCGTTAAAACGGTTAGGGAGATGGCACGCTACCTTATCACCGGGCTGAAGCCACGGTGCTAATGAGATCGCTTCGCGTGACGTTTTACGCGAACGCACTACGGACTGACTTCTTCCCGGATTCGTTTTTGAAACCTCCCCGGCATTACTCGCGTAACACTCTTGACTCCCCGTCCATTTGTTTTACTTAAGATTGCTTTCTAAGCTAAGCTCAACATCTTTCGCAGCTCGAGTACATAAATCGTCAGCCATTTGTCTCTGCTCCCGGTTGGATCCAGCAGACGAATCTGAACGGCTCAACAAACGAAAATTTCAAAAACAGATCTGCTTCAGGAGGAACTAACCTTGTTCAATCGCCGCGTACTTAATCGTCTCATCAGCTCCGTGATTTTTCTGATGTTCGCGTTCGGTCTTACGACTACCGTCTTTTCCCAGACGAAGCTGCTTCGTTTTCCGGACATTTACGGCGACCGCGTGGTGTTCACTTACGGCGGAGATTTATGGACCGCGTCGGCTGCCGGGGGTTCGGCGATTCGCCTGACGGCACATCCGGGCATGGAAGTATTTGGCAGATTTTCTCCTGACGGCAAGTGGATTGCTTTCACCGGGCAATACGACGGCGACGAGCAGGTTTATGTTGTGCCCGCGACAGGCGGCGTGCCGCGGCAACTTACTTTTTATCCTGCCAAGGGACCATTGGCGCCGCGCTGGGGTTGGGACAATCAGGTCTATGGCTGGAGCCGCGACGGCAAGCGGATCTTTTTCCGTTCGTTGCGCGATTCCTGGGCGCTGCCCATCGCGCGACTGTTCTCAGTTTCAGTTGAAGGTGGACCAGCGGAACCATTGCCAATGCCGGAAGCTGGTTCGGGCGATTATTCTCCGAACGCGGACCAGATGGTCTACTCGCCGCAGTCGCGCGATTTTCGATCGGAAAAGCGTTACGGCGGCGGTCAGGCAAATGCGCTTTACACTTTCGATCTGAAAACCTACGCCACCAAACGGATTACCGAAGGCCCGCGCGCGACACGCGATCCAATGTGGGTTGGCAGTACGATCTACTTCAACTCCGATCGCGATGGACATTTCAATCTGTATTCCTACGACACCGGCAGCGGCAAGACTACTGAAGTAACCAGCAACAAGACATACGACGTGCGTTGGCCCAGCTCGGACAATGAGGACCGGATCGTCTACGAATTAAATGGCGAGCTTCAAGTGCTCGACACCAAAAGCAATCGCAGTACGCCCATTTCTATTACCGTTCCTGACGAAGGACTGTCGCGTCGTCCCAGCCATATTGCAGTTTCCAGTTTCATTGAATCCGTCGGAATCAGTCCCAAAGGCGAGCGCGCGCTGTTTGCCGCGCGTGGCGATATCTTTACGGCGCCGATCGAGAAAGGCCCAACGCGGAATCTGACGCATTCGTCAGGCGCGCATGACAAGTGGCCGGCCTGGTCTCCCGATGGGTCGCGCATTGCTTTCATTTCCGACCGCACCGGCGAAGAAGAGTTGTACGTCATGCCGCAGGATGGACTGAAGCCTGCCGAGCAGATTACCAGCGGCGGCCAGGCGATGCGTTATCAACCTGAATGGGCGCCTGATGGCAAGCGCATCGCGTTCAGCGACAAGGACGGAAAAGTTTATGTAGTGACGCTCGCCGATCACAAGATCATTCAAATTGCCGATGAGCCGCACGGCCAGGTTCGCGATTACGTTTGGTCGCCGCGGGGAAATTTTCTTGCCTTCAGCATGAATGCCGGTCCGAACCGTTTTTCGGCCATCTACGTTTGGGGCGTGAGTGACGGCAAGCTGCGCCGCGTCTCGGACGACATGTTCAATTCCTACAGCCCGGCGTGGGATCCCCAGGGAAACTATCTTTACTTTCTCAGCGATCGTGAGTTTCAGCCACAGATCTCGCAGATAGAATTCAACTATGCGACCAATCGCACCGCCTACATTTACGCCATGGCTTTGCGTAAAGACGTCAAACATCCGTTTCCTCCGGAAAGCGATGAGGTAACGATCGGCAAACCCGATGAGACGCCAAAGCCCGCTGGCATGCCGCCCGGCGAAGAGCCGAAAAAACCAGCCAAAGACATTAATAAGGAGTTGAAACCGCCGGCGAAGGAGCCGGTGCAAGAGCCAACTCCGGATGCTGAGAAAACACCGACACCGGCTCCGGGCGAAGCTAAGTCTGACACCGCCGCGAAATCACAGGCGCCCATGACGATCGACTTCGATGGCATCGGCACGCGCGTCGCCCGCGTTCCGGTGGCGGCTGACAACTATGGTGGCATCTCGGCAAAGACCGGACATTTGATCTATGCAGTCGGCTCGGCTTTCTATTACGGACGCAACGGTGATCGTCCGACAGTTTTGAAAATCTTTGCTTTCAAGGATCGCAAGGAATCAACAATCGCGGAAGACATTCGCGGCTACACCATGTCCGACGACGGCTCAAAACTGCTGGTCGCGCAGGGGCCGGGTTACAACATCTACGACGCCACGCCGCAGGGCGATAAGACCAAAAAGCCTGTCTCGACTTCGGGGATGTTTGTGGATCGTGTTCCCGCGGAAGAATGGAACCAGATATTCAACGAAGTCTGGCGGCGTTATCGCGACTTCTTTTACGTCCCCAACATGCACGGTTACGACTGGGCCGCTTTGCGCGAGCAGTATCGTCCGCTGTTGCAATACGTTTCGCATCGTTCTGATCTCAATTACGTGATCAGCGAAATGATTTCGGAGTTAACGATCCAGCATGCCTACATTGAGGGCGGCGATTTTCAAATCCCGCCGCGGCCGCGCAGTGGATTACCGGGCGCACGTTTTGAACTGGACAAGGCATCGGGTCGCTATCGCATTTCCAAAATTTTCGAAGGCGAGAACGAAGAGGATGTTTATCGCTCGCCGCTGCATGAAATCGGAGTCAACATCAACGTCGGCGACTACGTGCTGGCGATCGATGGCGAAGAGTTGAAAGGCACTGACGATCCCTATCGTCTGTTGCGGTTCAAGGCCGATAACCCCGTTTCATTGACAGTGAACAAGACGCCAACGCTCGCAGGCGCGCGCATCGTTTCTTATCGACCGATTACCGACGAAGGAAATTTGATCTATCTCGACTGGGTTAATCAGAACCGGCGCAAGGTGGACCAGGCGACCGGCGGCCGCGTCGGCTACATCCACATCCCCGACATGGGCGCGAACGGTATTCGCGAATTCATCAAATGGTACTACCCGCAAATTCGCAAAGAAGGATTGGTCGTCGACGTGCGGGCCAACGGTGGCGGCAACGTATCGCGCATGCTCATTGAAAGACTGCGGCGAAAGTTGTTAGGCCTTAATTACGAACGCACCGACGACGACGCTATCACTTATCCTGATGCGGTGTTTGTAGGACCGATGGTTGCGTTGCTGGATCAAAACTCGGCTTCCGATGGCGATATTTTCCCCTACATGTTTCGCAAAGCGGGACTTGGTCCATTGATTGGTAAACGTTCGTGGGGCGGCGTGGTTGGCATTCAAAGCCGCGGACCGCTAATGGACGGCGGCACTGTTTTTGTTCCTGGCTTTGGGCTGGCCGATGAAAACGGCAATTGGATCATAGAGGGCTATGGTGTCGATCCGGACATCGAAGTCGACAACGATCCAAAGTCCGAGATTGAAGGACGGGACGCACAACTCGAACGCGGCATCGCGGAAGTGATGGCGCGGCTGAAGACACCGGTGAAGTTGGCGCCGAAGCCGGCTGGACCGATCAAAACGATCCGGTAGAATTTTGTCCGATAAGCTTTAGCTTGTCGCTAGCTTGGGTACAAACGAGCGAAAAAACTTAAAGTTTGTCGGACAGTTCTTTGCGACAGTAGTTCCATCGCCAGTCTCGCCAATGTTTTGTTAGACCCGCTTTGACTGGATTGTTCAGCACGTATCTCATCGTGGCATTGAACTTTCCTGGGCGAATTACATGATCGAAGCTCTCGTGCTCCCAAAAACCTCCGGAGCGCGACAAGATCAGATTGCATTCCCGCGCGCTACGACCTTTCAGGGATTGCATTATTTGCGCCAGGCTAGGGTACTCACTGGTGAAGACTGGATGCCCATTCTTATCCCTCGTCTCTTGTAAATTGTTTTCGGAAACGAATGGTTAAAAGATGGTATGGACGTGGTTTGACATTACGGAATACGCATCCAATCTGTAAGCTTTGCCGTCTAACGCCCGCAGGCTATCCGCAACCGCGTCTGCCACTTTTTCATCTTGCATCCACATTGGCCCGACCTTAGCTTGGTGAAGAATCGCCTCGAATTTCAGAAACCAATCGCGGTGAAATATTTCGATTCGTTCGAGCGATTTCTTAAGTTCTGGAGTTCCCTCGTCTTGCTCCGTTATTCGTGCTCGTTTCAGTTCGTTCTCAAGCCATTCTTTCTTCGCCCTATATTCACGTAATGTAGATTGTGGAATCGAGCCTGCCAAACGATACGTTACAAATAATCGCGCACCGGGTGGATGAATGTGGGGTCGACGACGCCAGGTGAATTGCTTAAATTCGAGATGGGCCATTGTCAGACTTGAATGATTGCGTAGAACTTCGACAAACTAAAGTTTATCGGACATTAAGACTTCCAATTATCAAACGGCTCAGGTCTGAAGCAGCCACCACGCCGCCTAAGTCCTGAGCGTTAGCGCCACGGTAAATACAAAACCCTTCTGACGCGTGTTGGCCGGTGGACTTCTTACCCACGGGCTCAGCGCGAACCTTGCTGCCCTTGATTCTGACCGGCCATGCGAACGCGGCGTCGTGCCAGTGGACCACGAGATCCGGAAGCGGATTGTTCAGCGCATTCTCTGCGTTCGCGGCTGTGCGGACCACATCCTGCACCAGCGGCTGCCCATCATCGTTAACCAGGCCCAGTAATAAATCCTTTAGCTGACCGCAGGTTTCGTCATACTGATCAAAAGGGACACTTCCTTGTGCCTCTCGTCCGATCAAGTTAACGCGAATCCATCCATACTGATCGGTCGGTAAAGAAAACGCGCGCGTGTTCGCCCAATCGTATGCCGGTAGCATGATTGGCCGGGCTAACTTGTGAGTTGCCACCGTTGGCGTCAATCGGTAATAGAGCTTTTTGAATTCGTCAGGCGTGTGGCGTTTGATTGCTGCTAACAAAGAGAGCGCGCGTTTGGCCCACGACTGCGAACGCCAGTTAGCCAAGTGAGAAAAACCACGCTCGCAAAGTATCGGAGCGAGGAACGCGGGGAACCCCAACGCCGGCCGCATTCCATGAAGCGCAAAAACCATAACCGTGGCATCGCTACCTGCGGCTTCGATCAACTTCGCGATTTGCGCATCGACCGCCCGATAAACTTCTTTCAGCAGCGGCTCCTGCGGGTGGCCATCAATTCTATTTCGCGCGTTGTAGACCCCATGATCGGGTTGGACTGTATGCCACATCTGATGGCCCGCGTGATGAATTTCCGGAAACACCATTAACGATAATCGTGGTTTGGTTTGCCTGATTAACGTTTGTGCCAACTGGCCCCGCAAGCGCGCACCTTCGACACACGCCGCGGTCAATTCTTTCAGATTGATTTGATTATTCGGCGTGGTGTTGACGAAGCGGTTAGCGGACAGCGGATGCCCGGGTGATCTTTTCACCAGCGAAAGAATTTCTTTTGGACCGGCCTGAAGACCCGCATCCGTCGTGTCGTGTGCCCACCACTCGGAGACCTCAAATCCGTCCGACATACCAACCGGCTGGGCGAAGGGCACATCGAAAACTCCAACTCGAACATTTTGTAGAGCTGGTAGCGTCCAAAACGGCGTCAGGTGCAGGCCGTTGTAACGGCTGAGATTCATAGACTCCGGCCTCCAGCTCCACTCGCTGTAGACCCCATGCGTTCCGGGTTCGACGCCGGTCATGAACGTGGGCCAGACCGCAGCGCTGCCGATGTGTGCCGGAGACTGCACGCGCAACCATTTGCCATCCGCCAGCAACGACTTCAGCGCCGGCATTTCATCTTGTTCGATGAGCTGCCGCACCAGCGTAGACTCAGCCGCGTCGATTCCGATCGCCAGGACGTTCCCGCCGTTAGCGGTAGTCATTGAGCAGCTCCTGCGGATTAATCCAGCGCCGCTCAGAGGCGGATCGCAAGCACGCTTCAACCACGGCCATTGTTTGTAGATTGTCGCGGCCGCTGGAATCCGGCTCAACACCCGTCAGCAACGCGCGCTCGAATTGATCGAGAATAATTCTTTCTTCCGTCAACGTTCTGGCGCCGCGCCTTACCAGCCGCGGCAACTTTCCGTTTTCGCACAAGATCAGCCAGCGCTGAAAAACGTGCAGAGTGGCGCGTTCGCCTACAAAGCGCGCGTAGAATTCCTGACCGCGTTCAAAGAACTGGTGTCCGCTTGATTCATAAGTAGCGGTGTAAGAAGCGCGTATTTCGTCTGCAAAAGTTAACAGCACCTGCAACGAAGCTCCCGGCGGAAGTCTGCCCCACGGCAGCGTAAAGCTTTCAGCCGCCACGCCGCTTACTTCCTTTCCTAAAACGTAACGCAACGCATCAAGGTGATGGACGCTCATTCCCCAGAGCACGCTGTTTTGCAGTGCCGCAAGCGACGCCGCCATCTGATGAGGGGGAGCGTAATACTGGCAAGTGACGATGCCGATTCTGCCGAGTGCGCCATCGCTTATCAGACGCTTAACGGTGCGGAAGGCACGCATGTAACGAAAATTTTGGGCCACCAGGATCGGGACGCCTTGTCGTTCCGCGAGTGAGACTAAGGCAACGGCGTCTTTCAGACTGACTGTAAAAGGTTTCTCCACCAACACTGCGATCCGTTTCGCTAGCGCAACGTTGCAGGCTTCGGTGTGACAATCGGCGGAAGTAGCGACAACGACCGCATCGCAATTCGTTTGCTCAATTGCTTCTTGCAAGTCCGGGAAACAAGACTGCTGTGGAATATTCAACGCGCCGGCAGCGTCTCGCAGAATGTATTGATCGATGTCGCTGCAGCCGGCAAGTTCATAAGCGGGCGCTGCTCTAATTTCGCGCACCCAGTCCCTGCCGCGAGAGCCCATTCCGGCCACGACTACTTTAAGTGCCATTCGTAAGCTCGTCCGTCCTTCACACTTAGGCCGGCCAGAAAATCGCGAGAACGGATCAATGAACGCAGAAAAAATTTCAATGTGCGCGGACTGACGGTGCCCAACGAGGCGGAAGCCAATGCCATCATTGTTTGCAAATCTGGTTTGAATGGTCGCTTGGCTACCATTTGCGGAAGGATTCGCAGCGGCTGGCCCGCCCAAAGTCGCATTGCCCCGAGCATGTAAAACGCAGCAATCTCCCCGGCATCATCGGCATATCTGTGTGAGTTCGAGTCCAGTCCGCCATTAGCCGTCGCAAAAGTAGCATTGCCCGAATGGTAACGATATTGGTAAAGCGTATCCGGCAAGGTGACAACGCGACCAATGGCCTTCAGCTTGAAAAAGAAGTTCTGGTCTTCGCCGCCGGCATATTCTTCGCTGTAACCATCGATTGCATCGAATGCCGATCTGCGAAACATAGCTGAGCCATGAGGAAAAGGAACATAAGGTGAACGTCGCACCACGCGCCAGCGATCGCGCGGCCTGACATGTCGCCCGCTGGCATCGATGCCCTCGCAAAGTGTTCCCAGGGCGACGACGTCAGGCTGCGTCTCGAGAATTTCCCACTGGCGCGCGAGTCTATCCGGAGAACAGGTGTCGTCTGCGTCCATACGCGCCACGACCGGCGCGTTTGAGTTTCGCACTACGAAATTTGAACTAGCCGACAGCCCAAGTTTGCGATCGCTTCTTAATAGACGTATGCGGCTGTCTCGCTTTTCCCATTCGCGTAGCACACGCTCTGAACCATCAGTCGAGGCATCGTCCAAAATCACAAATTCGAAATCACTGAAAGTCTGATTGAGAATGCAGCGGATACTGTCATTCAAAAAGGGTAATGCGTTATGAGCAGGCATTACCACGCTAAGTCGGGATGAGCTCATGTTTTTCCGCTGTCCGGCTCGATGATTACCGTATAGCCAGTCAACAATCACTAGTATTAAACGGGGGCGACCGAATGGGGGACTCCTGGGCAATGGCCTCGCATTCTAACATTCCGGCTTGGCTTGTTGGAAAATTTGTAAGGACAATTATCGAAGTTCAGCGGTTGATTGAGTGCAGGGACAAGGAGCGATTGGTCAGCCCTTCACCAGCAATTTTTCCTGCGGCAACATGGCGGGCGTTTACTTATGCCGCCAGTTAAGCTGATGAAGTTTAGTTTATTAGAAACCAATGGGGTTCATTGGTAACAGTTACAATTGGCACACCCAGTTGTCACATAAATCACGATTAAATTTAGCAAGAGATAAACGGGGCTGCGGAACGATTCTGAAGGTTCGGTACGCTTGATCATCTCTCACAACAACCGTGCCAGAGATAGACCATGGTCGGAGATGCCGAACATCAGGCAGGCGTGCACCTGTTGCAAATTGGATTGTCGAATGCTTATTCCTTTCCAGACCACTGTTATGCCAGAATGGACAATCCGAGTGCTCAACAGAGCGGGAAATGATTTGAGCGCGAACACATACCTAACCGAAGACTTCGAGAGCATGGCGCAGAAGTGATCACACCGCATGCGTTGAACCGCGGGAAAGCTAACTCAATTGGGCTGCACCAGGATTTGCTCCAATCCTTTTATGAGACCGGGATTCCTCACGATCGTATTTGCGGTTCTGCTGGTAAGCCAGAATACGCTTGCACAAGAGATCAAATCCGCAGACCAAGTAAGAGTGGGGGTTATTTGTCCTTACGACACCACGGTAGTCGGTCAATATAGACCGGGAGTTATACAGCGGCGAGCGATTGAGTTTGTTAATGCTCGTAAGAAAGATTTTGTAGATCTCCCCCCAGGCCTCGAAGTCTCATTAATCTTTGGGAGCGATAACAGCAATCCAGAAATAGCCAGCCGCTTGGCTGCTGAGCAAATAAACAAGAATGCGGCGCTCATTATTGGGTCGGTGAATAGCTCTTGTTCAATCAAAATTGGACAGGTAGCAGCCGCGAATAAGACTCCCGTTCTCTGCCCGATTAGTACCGCCACTGCAGTCACCGCCTGGGAACGAGGCGATCCCTGGCTTTTTCGCATTTCAACTCCCGATTCCATCCAGATGAAGATTCTAGCGGAGAAACTCAGAGAAGAGAGGGCGGTAAAATATGTCGCGCTATTCTACGAGTCATCCAACAAGTTCTTCAGCGGTAAGGAGGGCGATGAGGACACGTTCGGTCACGGAATGAAGGTTGATTTCTTGAATGCCTGGAAGGGGCTCGGGGGTTCGGATGAACCGATAGCCATACCTTACCACCGGAACTTGAGCTCTGAGGATGTGGTTCGGCTGCTGTCAAACCTGGAGAAGGAGTATAAGCGTCGAGGTTGGCCGCGTGTCGATGCGATAGGTCTGCTGGGACTTCATATTGACGAGTTGCCGATATCTGATTACGTCAATTCTCACTTAGGCTCAATAAAGAATCGTTTCGAATTGCGCAAGAACCAGTGGCTTTATCTTTTTGGTGGGTCAGGCCTGGATATCTCAGCTTTCACGAGCGACGAGAGGGCAGCGTATGTGCTTGTCTTATCAGGCGACCTCGCGGTTGTAGAGCGGCGCAATCGTGCCGACGCGTTCCGGGAATGGCAGCTTGACCATCCGGACTATTCCAAGGATGTGCTCGAATATGACTACCATCTTGCTAAATCCATCGACGCTATGGTTGTAGCTCTTCAGGGCATAAAGACAGTTTATTTGGAAAAGCCCGAGCTATTTAAGCCGAAAAGAATTTCGGCTCTGCGCTCAGCGCTACGCGATTACTTTAGAAAGGGTGCTTTCGAGATCGGCATCAGCTATTTTTCCGGCTTCGATAGTGAAACGGGGGAGGCAAGACGCCCAGATAATCGGGCGTTCGAATTAACCTACGTCAACCCGAATAAAAGAGGGCTTGACCAGATAGCAAATCTTCCCTTGACCGACGAGCGATTGAGCTTTTGGAACAGCCTTCGAATAATTTCCATCCCGTCAATCATCCTTGCCTTGCTACTAGCGGCCCTTCTCTTTCTATTCATCTTGAAATATCACTACCAACGAAAGTTGGGAGGCTGCTTTATCTCTTACACCGAACAGAATCCTGAGGATTTGCGTTTGGCGCTGAAAGTGCGACTTATTCTCGGCCGGTTGGGGTTTGAGACGTATCTCTATTCGCTGAGCTATAGGCCGGGAGAGAAAACTGACGCGCAAATCGAGGAAGAACTCAATAGGTGTAGAACTTTTGTCGGAATAGTGACTAAGGACTTTCTCAACTCCAAATATTGTAAGAAGGAAGTAGGCATTGCCAAAGGGCAAGCCTGCACGAAAATCATTCCGCTGTACTTCGGCTTGAACGCGACTGAGTTGGAAACGGCCCGGGAGATGGTGTTTGCGGGCGAGGCGGACATTATCTTACCGCCGGAACTGCCTCACGCGATGGCTAAAGAGCTTAGGGAGCGACTCGCCAGGACTTTCCGTGCGCGGGGCTTTTTTTTTCAAATCTGGTATTGGGTCTTTCGCATGACCCTTTATCAGAAGCTCTGGCCCCTAATTCAACGCATACCACCTAAGCTGGCCCAAAGAGCAGCCTTGCATCTTCTCCGTTTCGCGCGCTTTTATCGCAGCGATGAAGTAGTTAGAGCTGAGGTTGAAAAGCACTGCGGTCTCAGTTTTCGCAATCGCATCGGCATTGCCGCCGGCTTCTCGAAAAATGCGGAATCCCTGGTTGGCCTGGAAAGCCTGGGCATCGGCTTCATAGAAATCGGGATCGTTTTCGATGACCCGTGGAAGGGGGCGGGAGACCAGGCCAGGATTACGCACTTACGTGACCGGAAAGCTATCTGGCATCGTAAAGCGTTTGCCAGCGATGGCGTTGAGGAAGTGAAGAAGAGGCTCAAAGCTTTCCCTGAGACCGAACGCAAAGGGCTTTTAATCGGCTGTAACATCGGACCTCACCCGGACCATCTCGATAAGTACGCGGGTGATGATTCGCGTAGATGCGCAACCTACGTTCACAGCGAGTTGTTGTATCTCATTAGACAATTGATCAACTACGTGGATTTTTTTGTAGTCACCCTCAACCCGAATGCAATCTCGGACACCTTGAATCTATTAGACAGCGAACAAATCGCCGGGGACATTCTTCTTCCTTTGAAACAACAGGCGCACAAACTGAGTGGCGAAGCTAGAAAACCCGTTTTGCTGAAGCTCACGCCTGAAGATGCGAGTGGCGTAGCCTGGTCTGTCGCTACCCTGAAGACATTCATCGAGCCCCTGCTGCAGCGCGATGCCTGTGACGGGTTTGTGGCGACCGGCTCTTCAGCTCATTTTTCTAAGAGTTTAGTGCCGCCCTCCGAAGAAAGGAACTCTCCGGGCCTGATTTCCGGGGAGCCGCTTAGGGAAAAGGCAATTAATACCGTCTCAATCCTGCGACAGTTGGTCGGAAAAGATGTCCTGATCATAGGTTGCGGAGGGATTACAGACCCGTATCACGTGCTGGAATTTCTAAATGCCGGGGCCGATGTAGTTGAGGTCTTTTCCGGCTTAATATTCAATGGACCTTCGTTTATTAGAGAATGTGTCACCGTCCCATTAAAGCCGCTTGGCAATTAATGACTTATTCATTCAAACTTTTGGGACCATCACCAGTCTCAGGATGGGGTAATTCTAGTTACTTACAATACTCACAGTAGATAATCGGACTTGCTAAAGGTGCGGATGAAGGCACGAAGCTCGTCAACGCAAATTCTTTCTGTTTCGATCATGCATTCCAGCTTCTTGTTGTGGCTTGTCAACGATTGAAAACTATCTGCCAGGATTTTAAGCGAAATCCATTTGCTGGCATAAGTTTCAGTCTCTTCGGAGATGGCTTTCGCGCTACGAACGACCCTGATGGCAGCGCTAATCAAAGCGGCTGATAAAGCTAAAGCTCCCACAAGCCAACTTAGATTGGATTCCCGCCGGCCAGCGTCGCCAAGTAGGAGAATGACTTCGCCAAGTGCGAGGAGCCCGGCTAGCATGAGTGAAAATTTTGCGATGCTGGTTGTCCAGACATCTATGGTCCGTAATCTCTCTAGTTTGAAGCTGAAATAGGCAGCCTGATAATCCAGCCGGAAATGTTGATACGCTTCAAAGATCTGTTTGGCCAATTGTCTATCTGAAGAGATAGAGGGTTTCACAAATAGGTGGAAGTCTTCAGCATTGAGAAAATCATTTACGGCTCCTGGCTTCTGCAGGATAAATCTTGCTTTCACGAAGCGGGCATTAAGTTGTTTGTCAAATTCAGGCTGGTCTGTTTGAGATAGCGTGAGAAATTCTCCATCCAGTAACTGCTGGAACTTCCATTGTCTAAGTCTTTCCGTCGTAAAGCGGTTGTGAAGCCACTTATCCTGAAAACCAAATAGAAAATGTGATGACAACGCCATTGCAAAAGCAGCCACACCCAACGCGCCACTAATCCATAAAAGAGAAAGAGGAGGTTCGACGCCGACTCTGTACAAATAGAAACGCCACGTCGCAATTAATAACAACAGAATGATAAAAGTGAGTGACAATATGCCAAGCGTATTAAAAAAAATCTTCGATCTTTTTGCCTGGGCCTCAGGAATTGCAAATTCCTTACTAATTTCTGGATTGTCGAGTAACCTGGACAATTGAGAGAATTGCGCAGCGACCTCCTGCGGAACATTAATATCCCTGTTGTGAAAACGCGCCGTCATAATTCCGTTCTGGCAACTGCGTTAAGGATAGAATGAATACAGAGCACCCCTACATGAGACATCAGGTTACGAAAGTTCCTGCTTGTGCATGCGAAGCTTCCGACTCGACGGGCAGTCAATATCGCGCGCGGAGTGAAGCCGCCTGGGATTTGCAAAATCGTCGACGGCGACCGTGCCCTCATCGATCGGTGGCGGTAACCCCCATTGAAAAGTAGACGTTTCGGTCCGGCATGGCAAGCCCTGATCCAGACGCGACGCGTGTTTTTCAAACAGGCTATCTCAAATCTGCGCGGTAGGTCGGCATACTCGCCCCACAGCGTCATTACTTTACCAACCGTCATGCCTCTAGCCTTTTTTTCTTCGCTTCAGCCCGATAGGCCCACTTAAAATCCTTTTGTCCGTAAGGTCGTGCGAGTTCGATTCCCGCACGCACCAATCTCAATATCTACAAGCACCACTCTTTTAATACCTGATCACAATTGGAATTCTGTTGGCAATCTTCAAGGAGCTAAGTGCTTAACTATCAGTTTTTCTTGTGGCAGCATTGCGGGCATGCCCGTGTGTTGCCAGTCAAGCCGATTAATGATTTTGGTTTTACTCGTGGCAGTTTCAGTGTGATTAGTGAGGTGTAGGTTTATTAGAAAGCAACGAGTTTCAGAGACGGCGACCTGTTGGCACACACTTGTCACACAACATTACCCTTCTCATATGTAGAAGGAACCCGTGTTGGTATATCGGCGGGAGAAATGTCATTGCTTAACATAGAGTTCGAAGCATAGAGTTGTTGTCAGCAGCCTCATAATCCTCACGGGCTTTACTACTTGGTTGCACGGAGTGACATGGGGTTGGAAAACCGACGGAAAGGCTAATCCTTCAAACCTGTGTATGCAGCGGCACGCCGCTATTTAGGTAGGCATTGATGGAAATCGAAGGGAGATCGACCTCGAGATAGATCCTTTATGCAGTAACAGACGCTTCTGGTATACTTTGTTCAGACTTAGTCCTTTTCCAGATTAGTCATTGCCATTTGGGCTCTCATAACCCGATGGTTGCCGGTACTGACAAATAAAGGAATCCCACCATGGCCTTATCGAAACCTCTACCTTTTGCCTCCAAGAAGAATCTAATTCTAGGCGCCTTGCCAGATAAGGAACTTGAGCATCTCTCTTCATACTTGGAACCAATTGCCCTTTCAAGAGGCAAAATTTTGTATGCGGCGGGTGACACTGTCCCGTACGGTTATTTTCTTTTGACTGGAATGGTTTCTTTGCTCTCCGTAACTGAAGACGGAAGGGCGACTGAAGTAGGTATGGTTGGCAATGAAGGCATGGCCGGCCTGCCTCTTATTTTGGGATTTAGCACCACGCCCTATGAAGTCGTTGTACAACTCCAGTGTTCGGCCATGCGAATCAAAGCTGAAAAGCTCAAAGCGGAATTTAACCAAGGTGAGCAACTCCATCGACTTCTGCTCCGCTATACCTACACCCTACTCGCACAGATCTCTCAATCGGCTTCCTGCAATATCTTTCACACGGTGAAACAGAGACTCTGTAGGTGGTTATTGATCGGCAGTGACCGGGTGCACTCAGACACTCTTTCTCTCACACAGGAATTCCTCTCCCAGATGATCGGCACTCCTCGCACCAGCGTCACGATGATTGCCCGAAGCCTCCAGAAGGAAGGCTTAATCAACTACAATCGAGGTACGATCCAAATCCTCGACCGCACTGGTCTGGAAGCCGCGGCGTGCGAGTGCTACGGCATTGTTAATGAAAGCATAACCCGCTACATCATCGCCGCTTGATCGAACGCAAAATTTTTTTCTGGCATTGTCGAGTTTTAGACAGACGGATATTTTGCAGCTCGGCTAGAATCATTCCGTTCAATAATAGGTTCGCCTTTAAATGCTCAGTCTCTCTCGCAAATTGAGCATTTGTCACAAAGCAGTTAATCGAGCAAAGGATGGTGTAATGCAATTTTCTCGCACGGAGTTTCGTTGTGTGCCGCAAAGCAAGTCTAAGACTCTGTCTATGTGGAACCTGGCAGAATTCGGGCGAGGTTTTCGTGGCTTAAATGTTTATTCAGAGCTTAGCTAATAAAAGCTCCAGCGCTACCGGCAAGTAGCGCTGGAGCTTTTTGCAATACAACCCTGTCGCACTTGTGCATTAGAGATGCATTGGCCTAACTAGCACTCATCTTAACGCACAACCGGCAATGACTCAAGAAGCAGTTCGAAGAGTCATTTCCATTATGCGTCCAGCCTCTGCTTAAACCTAAACATATCGGCAGCAAGCCGATCTAAGGATTACTTCACGATGAACGTGTGGCTGGCAGGCTTGTCTGCGGAACCATTGTCGCGTTTGTCTTCCACTTAACCTTCTAACCTTACAAACAGGAGATTTTGAATGAAAAACCATGTTCGTTATCTGGCGAGTCTTTTACTCGTTGCGATTATGCTCAGTGCGATTCTTCCGATGGCATCCGTCTCGACGGTTGCCGCCGGCAACGTTGACCCGGTGCAACCTGCAGGCGGGCAGCAAAAAGAGTTAGGTGACCGGCTATTCCCGGGAGCCTACAAGGGCGACGCCGTGAAGCGGCGCGTCAATCGGCTTCGAGCCACCAACAAAGCCCTGGATCGGGCAATGAAGGATAAGGAAAAAGCAGGTAAACAGGTCGCCTGGGACTTGAGCGCGGTGCTTGTTTTCTCGGCACCGAAGCGGACACAGACTGCTCAACTCAGCGTGCCGAAGATGCTGCGCACTTCCTTCGCACCGGAGGATACGCTTAGCGATGGTACCGGAGAAGCGACCTTTATCACCTACGATGGACCCGAAAACACCTGGGACGGCACCATCTCTGTCACAGATTACTATACCGGGGAAAACCGAGTATACAACGGGGAGATGTGGGACTTTGGAGCGACGAATGATCCTTCCGTGTGGGATGTAACAAATGAAGTCTATTATCCGCCTGACGGCGGTGACCCGACGGAGTGTCCTCGAGACGGTGGTCCTTGCCAAGTCATGCTTATGTCTAAAAACCAGGAAGCCGGCTCTTCGACGGGCAGTATGTTTGTGAAGGCTTCCTATGCTTCCGCGACGACGGCGCCGGTGGGGGCTGTGTTCAGATGGTTCTCGAGATTTTGGCGCTGCTTTAGCAGAACTGCTGCATTTGTTGGCCGCCAATGTGTCTCGCCGCAACCAAACATTCGTAACAGCCTGATTTGTGCTATGGCAGCGGGAGTCTACGCAGCGGGTTGCTGCGCGCGATTCTCTGGCAACAATTCCGGTCAAGGTATTTGCTACCCATAACCTGAATTGTCTTTCAGACTACCGTCGGCGTTTGAAAAACACTTCTTTTCTGATTCTTGCCGGCGGTTGTGACGCTGTAGGCATCCCGGTCTTTGGATGCCTACAGCGTCCTCTTAACTCTGGGTCATGAGAGATTCATCTGTGCCAAGTCAATTACGCCTTACCCGAACCAGAAGTAAACTCGTTCTACTGTTGCTCACCCTCGCGGTGTCGGCCTGCATCTTCAACTCTCAGGCACAAGATCGACCAGCGGATACAGTTCGTATTCGCACCCGTGTTGTTCCGATTGATGTGTTGATAAAAGACAGGCGAACGAATGCTCCGGTCACGGGCCTGAAAATTGACGACTTCAAAATTTTCGATGATGGCCGCCTCCGCCAAATTACCTATTTCAGCTCCAGCGCTGAGCGAACCGATCGACCGTTGGCTCTGCTGCTCTTGCTAGCCCCGATAGATGAGCGCGCCAGAAACTCCTTGCAGAGTCCGGCGATTCTGAAATCGATGACTACGGCGTTGGAAAGTTTGCAGCCGGAGGATGAAGTAGCTGTCATGTTCTCGTGGTGGGGCGGAATTCTGCCACCTCAAACGCTCGTCACTTTCACTCGCGACCGCTCACAAATCGCTACGGCTTTAGCCGGGTTACCAAGCTTCAATGCGCCGCGAATTACCACCGGCACATCAGGCAGGGCCCATCCAACGCTCGAAGAGGCGCTGCTTACAGTTGTTTCCGAAAGACCGAACTCACAAGTAGCAGTTGTCATGGTAACGGATTCTATCTATCAACTTACCACCCTTGAGCGTGATGAGATGGCGCCAAAGCTTCTACAAAAGAACGTCACTTTCAATACATTAATCACCGGGACAGATAAATACTTCCTCTTGTCCTATCCAATGCTCAAGCCTGCAAGCGATGTATTGAACCTGGGTCTATATGGAGTCCCGCGCTATCTGGTCCAACAAACCGGTGGCGAAGAACTACGCGTGAGTAAGCCGGAGGATTACGGCGCCGCGCTTAAGCAGCTGATGGGCGACTTGTCGTCTCGTTATAGGCTGGGCTTCACGCTTGCTGAAGGAGAGTCGGATGACGGCCGGTTGCACCGGTTGAAAGTAAATGTGACGGCACGTGACGCGCGGGGAAAAGAACGTAAACTCAAAGTGGTTGCGCGCCAGGGTTACCGGACACCAAAGACAGAAAACTAATCCGGGGGGCTTTAACTCGATATGAAAAGACCGATCAATCAATTCATGCGGATAGCTGTTTTATGCGCCATTCAACTTCTGTGCATTAGCAATAGTCCGGCACAGGAGCTCGCTGTCAAATTTGACGAGTACACAAACAACGAAGTTAAGGAGGGCCGCTTCAGTGGCGCTGTTCTTATCGCTCGAGATGGCAAAGTTCTCCTGAGCAAAGGATATGGGATAGCGAACAGGGAAGACGACATACCTAATACCCCGCGAACAAAGTTTCGTATCGGGTCGCTCACTAAGCAGTTCACGGCGATGGCAATCCTTATATTGCAGGAGCGTAAGGCTCTCAATGTGCAAGATCCAATCTGCAAGTATTTGCCGCGGTGCCCGGTAGCCTGGCAGCCTATTACCATCCATCACCTGTTAACACACACCTCTGGTCTGCCCGACTATACGTACACCGTAAATCTTACGGATGATGAAAGAGCCTATTCCCCGGTGACGCGAGACATGGATCGTCTGCGGAACGGCTCGCTTGGCTTTGCCCCCGGCACAAAATTCGACTATTGCAACTCAGGCTATGTCTTGTTAGGACACATTATTGAAAAGGTCTCAGGCAAGGCTTATGGAGATTTCCTGCAAGAGAACATTTTTACGCCACTAAAAATGGTGGACACCGGCTACGATTACAACGGACTCATCCTTAAACGTCGCGCCGCCGGTTACACGTTACATGGAGATACACTGGTCACCGCTCCCTTCGTGGATATGTCGGTACCGTTCGCGGCTGGGGGGCTGTATTCCACGGTAGAAGATTTGTATTTGTGGGACCAGGCCCTTTATACGGAGAAGCTCGTCTCCAAAAAGTCCCTCACGATGATGTTCACACCTTTCAAAAAGACCTATGGCTATGGTTGGTATATCGATCAGCAGTTTACGCGACTCTGCATTAGTCACGGGGGGCGTATTGAGGGTTATATGAACTCCATCGAGCGCTTCCCCGATGAAAGACTCACCGTCATAGTCATGAGTAATCTTGATACTTCGTCTACTGATCGGATTGCCCAAAACTTAGCGGCAGTCTCATTAGGCATCCCTATAAGCCGCTTACCACAACGCCGAGCAATCAAGCTTGATCCAAAAACCTACGATGCGTATATAGGAGAATATGAGCTTACCCGTAATTTAATCGTCACCGTAAGGAAAGAAGAGACTGGCTTAGTAGCCCAGGCAACCGGATACTCAAAGATTGAGTTGTTTCCCGAATCTGAAAAAGAGTTCTTCACCAAACGGCTGGACGCTCAGATCATGTTTATCGGCGATGGTAGCGGAAAGATAACCCATGCACTCATCAACTTGAACGGGCACGAAATGCAAGCCCGGAAAATTAAGTGAGTCTCCGTGTATCGCTAGCGCCTTCTCGATCTCAAGGAACTAAGTCTTTGATTAGCAGCTTCTCCTGCGGCAGCATCGCGGGCATGCCTTTGTGTTGCCAGCAACGCACCGGTCCATGAACTCGGCGTGAGCAGGGGGTTCCTTTTTTAGTGCGCGCGCCGCAGATGTAGACGTCTGCTTCGACAGTATTCGAGGCGGAAGTTGCCGGCGTTCCCGGCGTTGAAGTGAGTTGCTGTTGGCTGGAATTGTTGAGCGGCACGCGCATCAGTATGCCGCGCTTTGGATAGAACAGCTGCCCTCTCAGTGATTTGCGCCAGCTTTGGAAGTAAGTACGCTCGCTGTATTTGCGGCGACCAGCGTATCGGCAACGATCTGTTGGGCCATCCGATCGCGAATCGCCTTAATTTCATTGCCTCCCGGCCAGGCGCAGATGACAGCACCATCGCTATTGACTAGCAGATGGGAAGGGACCGTCATCTTAAATACTGAAGGGGGCGGCGCACCCGTCGAGGCATCCCACAAGAAGCTTGGCGCGCCGACGCCGAGCGAATCACCGTACTTAAAAAAGTCCATATTTTGAGGAGGGGGAGCAAAGGAGACTACGTAGTAGTCGATGTTTACGTTCGCGAGTGTTTGTCGCAGATAGCGCATCTCATCGCTGGAGGTTTTGCACATGCTGCAAGTTGAATTAACTAAAACGATGGCGATAGGACGCTGACCAACTACACTCGCGAGATTTGTTCCATCCTTCTTCTTCAAACGGGTCAAATCAATCTTCTCGCCGATTTCGGGTCCGCGCCATTCATTTTCTGAAGACCGAAGCGGAGCAAAATCGAAGCCTTCGGTCAGGTAGGGTTTGTTGATCGGGGCCTCCTTCCGCACAAAGAAGGCTTTGGTAATTAACCCTGCCAGCGACAATGCGACCATGGCTCCAACAACGACACCCATTGTAAAGACATAGTAAGGAGTTTTTCCGGCCAGCATTCTGTTCCTCCTTAGGTTGAGCGTCTTTTGTTGGGCTTGGTTTCTTTCGAACTTCTCATTCGTTCCAGAAATACGCCCAGCAATCCCAGTCGGACCAGTGCGCGCGTTTCAACTGAGGAGATTGATGAAACAGCTTCTTTGACAGCGAACTCGTTTAACTCAACCAGAGACGCAGAGAGGCCTGCTGAGATTCCTAATCTGTCGACGCTAAAGCGATCTGCGCTCTTTTGGTTTTCTGCCTCGCCGGCGTGGTTCAGCGCCGTAACCACCTCCTTGAGAACGTCAGTCGCGTCAGCGGGCTGGAATTTTACGGCCAATCGCAACAGGGTAAAGTACCAACCAATTTTCTGAGCATCGCGGATGGAAGGGCGACCCAATCCTTTGCGCGCATCGTTGAGAAATTCAAGGGTGGGATCAGTGTCTTTATTCGTTATGTCTGGCAACTGACTGACAAATCGTAGCTTGGCGAAAGGCTGCAAGTCGGCGGGCACCGCATTCATGACGAGGTACATTCCGTAAACGTCGCCGCTTTTGAAATGGCGCAGCCCGGAAAGCGCGGCCCAGTCCCAGCGATAGTCTTCCCATGAGCCGCCCATGAAATCCCGTGCTTCAGTGCTCATGCTATCGAGAATCTTTAGTGCCCGATCAATCTCGTTCTGTTCCTTTGCCAGCGACGCCGCGCGGAACAAGTAGACCGTCCCGACCTTAAAATCGTCGGCATCGGCTGCGGCCTTCAGCAGTTCGTCAACCGTGTTGAGCGGCTGATCGCGTAGCGCGTCGTCGACGCGTTGGCTTTGCAGCGGACTGGTCGATTGACATCGGTTAATCGCTTGCCGCGCGATATTGGCTTGCTGGGGCAGGAGCCGGTCGAAATAGGGGAGGACCGGAGCGATGAAAGAGAGCACGCTCACGCAAACGGAGCTCTTATTCTCTGCGTTGATTGGATTGGCCTGGAGATAGAAAACGTCCAGGTTCAACAATTCTATTCTTAAACTATCCGGCAACTCCGGCTGCGGAGCACCAGGCTGCACTGATTCAGGAAATACCGACTGTGTAAGTGAATTTATCAACTCCGGATCCAGGGATTGCCGGGCGGCCTCAATCGTTTGGGAGAACAGAGCTTTGCCCAGCTTAAAATCTTTGGAAAGCAGTTTTGAGATTAGCCACACGATTTTAGTTGGACGGCCAACCCGCAGCGCTAAAGCCCCCAGCTCGGCAGCGCGTTGCGGCTCTTTGTCCACCAAAGAAATGGCTGCGGCGATTATTCCGTCGGCATTGGCAGTACGGTCGGCTTCCGTCGCCTGCTCACTCGCCTGGTTGAGGACTGCCAGCAGCCGCTTGGTTAACTTTGGATCGAGGGGCGTGACAATGTTCAAAAGAGCGCGCGCTGTGGTTACACGTTCGTTTCGTTCTTCCGGGTTCTCGCGGTTGGGAACAGCTTCCACGACCTCTGTCGATTTCAACATCCACGAGCGGGCTTTCTCAGGATCGTCCTGCCACCAGGTTTGAGCCAGCCTGGCCCATAGCAGGGCGCGCTCGGATGAAGTCAGGACGGTTGCGTCCTTTATCAGATCTTCCGTAATCGTCTGCGAACGGACCAGCCAAAGATCGTAAGAAGCGCTGCCCGTCGAAGCGACAGTTGCTTGTTGCGCAAAACCAGCCGAGGGCTGCATTGCTATGATCAGGAAACAAAGACAGATGAAACGCATGCGCAATACTTTCTTGCTGATGCCCCCAGCAAGGGCATTGGCCCCGGCAGAAGACCGCCGGGGTCCAACGGCTATTACTCCACGGAAAGAGCTCTAGGAACACGTGCGTGTGCCCGAACAAACGCTCCCTCCACCGATGTTATAAAGCGTGCAAACGTTGTGGTTTGTTCCGTCCACATGACAGCCCCAGCTGCCGCAGCCTGATGGTGCTGGACAGCTACCGCTATTTGGCTGGTCCCACTCATTCATTGGTACGCCTACTCCATCGGACGTCCGCTCGACGCCCGGGTGTTGTTGTCCGGACTCGGCGCGCTCAATTTCGTCTGGCCTATTTGTATTTGGGTGGCTTGGTCTCAGCGACATCGAAGGCCCCCTGTGTTGCGTACAAATGAAGCGCGGCGACGTGCCCTGAACCATCAGCTCCGCCAATTGCACCGTTGGTCCAATAATTCCACAAGAATCTTCCGCTCAAGACCAGCCACCATAAGTGAACGGCTCCGATTAGTAGCCACCGACGGTTTTTCTTGAAGAGTCTTTTCATCGCTCAGAATGAAGTCGAAGAACATTTTCGTTCGCTGCACTCCGGTGGTAGCTGGACACATTGCTAAGGGATCAGTGTGGAAAATCCGGGGCCCGAAGCGGCAAACAACCACGATTGCCAGATTAGCGTGAGCATGCTTCCAGGATATAGCAGGATATGATCTTCACTTAATGAATTACAAGCTGCTTTGGAATGGAATAGGATAATGTGATCGCGCTTGGTCGCGTTGTTGCGACGGTTATCTGTGAAACGCAAAGAGTCTCGCAGAGAGGGGTCGATCTAACAGGGCTACCCACGGATCAACTGGTCGAAGTTGGCACACATTCGGCGCATTGAAGCCAAGGTTTATGGAGCTAAGTTCTTTATTATCAACTTCTCCTGCGGCAGCATCGCGGGCATGCCTTTGTGTTGCCAGCAACGCACCGGTCCATGGACGCGCCGCGAGCAGGGCGTTCCTTTTTTAGTGCGCGCGCCGCAGATGTAGACGTCTGCTTCGACAGTATTCGAGGCGACGGTTGCCAGCGTTCCCGGTGTGGAATTGAGTTGCTGTTGGCTGGAATTGTTGAGCGGCGAATCGGATCGTCTTTCGATAATCAGCGGCGGCGCCGGCGCCTGGCGCGCGCGTCCCAACAGATAGCCTGACGTCATGAACGCCAACGAGAAAAACAGCAGCGGCACGAATCGCTCTCGTTTGAAACGCCTGGCACAGCCGCCGCAAAACCGGCGGCTGGTCCAGAAGTGCCAGCGCAAACGAATCAGTTTGTTGCCACACTCGCAGCAGAAGTTGGGCGTGTACACGGCGCAGTCTCCGCGTCGGAGTTTTGAAAATTTGTTTGAGCGGCGGGTGATTACTTAATTGAGCGCCGCAATTATATGCCGGGCGTTCGTAATAGTGATAGCTGTTTTCTTTTGCGCAGGCTTCAGTTTTCTCTGTGCGTCCTCTGTACTCTGTGCCTCCGTGGTGGCCTTGCGTATTTAATTCACCACAAAGACACAAAGAACACAGAGGACGCACAGAGTCGCGTTACAGTCGGCCACTTTTCCCCTGGTTATGGCGGCTGCCAAGCAACGTGTCTTCTCTTTCTGGCGTCCGAACTTCCTGCGGAAGTGTGGAATTGCAAAAGCACGAGTTGCACGGGCATACTCTTCGCTCATCTGCAAACGGCAAACTTATGAACACATCGCGATTTCTCAGATCAAAAAATCAAGGCTCTTCAGCAATTCTTCTGGCATTGCTTCTCTTGATGTCTTTCGTGGGCCAAGCCCGCGCCCAGGGTCCTGACGATGTAGTCACCACCGACGTTTCGCTGGTGCAGTTGAACATCGGCGTCGTTGACGCGCGCGGCTATGCAGTCACGTCACTTTCACGAAACGACTTTGCGGTTTTTGAAGACGGAGTAAGACAGCCGATTCTTAACTTTGAACCGACCGACACGCCGTTCAGTTTGGTGCTGCTGCTGGACATGTCAGGTTCGACAACCAGTTTTCGCCCGCAACTGAGACAGGCAGCCAGCCGTTTTCTTGACGCGTTAGGGCCGGAAGATCGCGTCGCCGTTATTCAATTCAATGCGAAGATAAAAAATCTTTCGGGGTTCACCACCGACCGCAGGAAATCTGCGTACGCGATTCAAGTCCTTGCCGAGGGCGCCGGCGAAACGCACTTGTACGAAGCGCTCTCCTATTCGCTGCGCGAGTTGGCAAAAGAACAGAAGCGGCGCAAAGCAATTGTGGTTTTGACTGATGGACTGGACACGTCGATGCGCAATGCGGATCGTGCTTCGGCCTCGCGTGCGCAGACAGACGCGGAAGCAGTTGCTTCAATCGATCCGAAAGCGAGTGCGGCGCTGAATTCGGTTTTGAACGCGGCCGATCGCCAAGGCGTAACTGTTTATCCACTCGCCTTACCTTCCGGCGATCCCAAACGTTTGCCTTTGCCCGATCCGGTGATCACGGGAATCTATTCGGCCGCGCGCGCGCGTCTGCAAAACTTGGCGGACCGCACCGGCGGCCGGCTCAACGAGATTCAGCGGCTGGATCAGATGGCGAGATTGTATGTTGAGGTGGCAGCGAATCTACGCACGCTCTACACCGTCGGTTACAAGCCCCTGAAAGAACGAACGCGCGACGGCAAGTGGCACGAGATACGTGTTGAAGTAGCGCACCCGGAGCTGACTGCGCGCACCAAGCCCGGATATTTTGCCCGTTGAATAGAAATAGTTCCGAGTACTGAGTGCTGAGTTCCGAGCGAACCGCGCTGTATTCCGCACTCGGAACTCAGGACTCAGCACTCAATACTTCGCGCTCCGCGCTTCGTTTTACTATTCACCATTTACCATTTACTATTTACCAAAAAGGGCACCCGTAGCTCAGCTGGATAGAGTACCTGACTACGAATCAGGGGGTCGCATGTTCGAATCATGCCGGGTGCACCACTCCTACCAAAGCTCCAAGTTCGAATTTTCTCCCAGCAACGCTCTACGGATATTAAGATTATCTTATTGCTTGCTGAAAGTCCTCAAAGCAAATTCTTCCTAAACCGAAAATTACCCGGTCCGCCTGATTTCCAACGCCACCTCGTGTAAATATCTTGTCGCGCAGCGTTTCCAAAGCTTCATAGCTTTCCACAAACACAGGGAAATCTCTATTGAAGCGCACCCATTCGTCCTGATTACCAAATCCCATTATCATCCGCCTACCTCTAATCCACTTTCGGATAGCTAAACCAACAAGCGACCCAGCGACCAACCCCAATACCAAGTGCCGACCTTTCATGGGCCGAGTCTATACCGCCGGTATCCAATTGTTAAGGAGCTATCGGATTAGGTCTAGGCTTCCGTTGCACATGTTGATGGACTGGTTGGAATGCTTGGATACGCACCTTGTGTCCAAAAACTCACCTGGGTTAGGGGTGATCGAGATGATGCCAGAACGCCTGTATGGACACAGGCAGTCGCAGTCTCTTATTCTCTCCACTCGCGAGCCGGATCGCATATTCCGATTAATTTACACCTCCGACGTATGCACCAATATGAATACTTCTCAACGACAATTGAACCTCACCATTTTGTTTCTTGGGTGCTTGGCGATGATTTCGTGCGGCCCACACAGACTCTTTTGTTCTGATAGAGTATTCGTGTCTCTCGACAAGTTTGATTCTTTGGAAAGCGGTGCGCGCGCTGCCGTTCGAAGGTTGTCGGAGGAAATTCACAGGTGCCCGCAAGCCAAAGAATACGACATCTCCTGGAACTACGTATCGGATCCGCAGGACAGGGGTTGGCGCGGCCTGAAGTATTACAGACAAGATGACGCGTCGGGACTTGTCGGTTATGAATATGACCCTGGGAGCGGCACTGGCGGAACGTATTTGGTTGACGATACCGCCGTTGACCGTGTGGCTAGTGAGGGCGGCGTATTAAGCGACTTCGCAAAATACGAGAAGCCGAAAAAGGACCATGGACAAAGTACGCCGGAAGGCCGGGGCGAAGAAAAGTTCAAGTTCCAAGTGCCAAGCCCACAGCGTTAGGACTTCGCACAAAAAGTAACTCGGCCCGTCCGCTAGCGGACGATCGATAATAGCCCAGCGATTTATCGTTGGGAGTGACGCGAACATGAGTCGAAGTCCGTGAAACGGACGGCTGAAATGCGTAGGTATCTGGTTATCGAGTCACTCGTCCGCTTCACGGACTTTGTCCTTTCACTCCTGATCCCAGCAGTGAACTGCTGGGCTAATCTCATTCGTCCGCTAATGCGGACTGTGAGAACTACTCTTTGCAAAGCACAGCGTTACTTGGAACCTGTAGCTTGAAACTATTCTTACAGCGCTGACTTGAAACTTGAAACTTGAAACTCCTTTACTGCGGTGGCTCGAGGCGCTTGCCGGGATTCAGGAATTGCAATCCGCCTTCGCGCAGTTGTTTGTTCAAATTCGCCACGTCTGTCTCCACGAATTTATTCAGTTCCGCAATCAAATCGTTTAATTGCTTAGCCAGATCGTCGATGCGCACCAGCTCGTCGGCGGTCGGGGCGCCGGTGTAACTTTCAAGCCCGCCGGCTACACCATTGATCTGACTCAGCAGAGGGCGCGGCTCGTCGGGAAGCGCTGGGCCGGCACCGCCTGTGTCTGGCGCGGCGATAAGTTTCTTTTGAATCTGACTCAACTGGTCCGCCAGCTTCTGTATCGAATCGTTAGTTTGTTTCGAAACTTCCGGATTGTCTTTCAAGGAAGTTTGCAGCGCGGTGATTTGCGTGTTCAGGCTGCGCATAGTCTTGCGCGCGGAGTCCGCTGACTTTTGTAGTGCGTAAACGCGCGCGATTGCGTCAGCCAGCTTGCCACGGTCGGCCTCGACAATTTGTATGCGCGGGTCTTCCTGAACCGTCACATTTCCGCTCGCTGTCTTGTCGCCCGCCACAATCTTGATCGTGTAGCTCCCGGGTTGCACACGTGGACCACGCGACTGGCCAAAAAATCCACCACCACCGCCACCGCCTTCACCCGCGCCTTCCGGCGGGGGCGCCGGCGAATTCAATCGCAGATCCCAAACGACGCGGCTCAGGCCCGCTTCCTTTGGTCCTTTCAAATCGCGCACGACTGTGCCGGCGCTGTTCGTGATCGTAATCTTCACGTCGTCTTTCGGCTTGTCTTTCAGGTAGTAATTAATGACCGCGCCGTACGGCGGATTGGGCGCCGTAAACCACTTGTGCCCGATGTTGCCTTTCCGGTTGTAAAGACGGAAGTGAGTGGCCGGCGCCACGTCGAACAGATGAATGTCGGAAGCGAGAATGCTGTCGGCGGCGCGCTCGAGTGGGCTGAGATCGTCCAGCACCCAAATCGATCGTCCATGCGTCGCCAGCACCATCGCGTTATCGCGCGGATGAATCTGAATGTCATCAACGCGCACCATCGGAAGGTTTCCCTGCAAACGCGTCCAACGCGCGCCGCGATCAAATGAAACATAAGCGCCAAACTCAGTGCCTAAAAATAATAGGTTCTGGTTGCGTGGATGCTCGCGAATCACGCGCGCAGTAACACCGGCGGGCAGGTTCGACTTAATTGATTTCCAGGATTCGCCAAAGTCGTTCGTTACAAAAACGTATGTGCTGTAATCGTCGGCGCGATGGCCATCCAACGTCAGGTAAGCGGTGCCTTCAGAGTAACGCGAAGGAACGATGCGGCTGATATAGGTATTTTTGGGAACGCCCGGAATGTTCGCGGTGATGTTTTTCCAGGTGCGATTGCCATCGCGCGAGATTTGCAGATTGCCGTCGTCGGTGCCGGCGTAAAGCAAGCCTTCCTTAATCGGCGATTCCGCAAACGTAACGATCTGTCCAAAAGTTTCCTGGCCATCGTGCCGCGACAGCATGTTTTTGTCGGGCAGCGCGCCCATGATTGGCAGCTTCTCGCGGTCCTGGTCCTTTGTCAGATCGTCGCTCCAGGTCCAGGTATTGCCGCGGTCCGTAGATTTGAAAACTCGGTTGCCCTCGAAGTAGATGGTGCGATTGTTAAATGGAGAGATGACGATGGGCGAATTCCAATCGAAGCGATAACGCTTTTCGCCGGGCCGCGATTCGGGCTTGATCGATTTACGCTCGCCGGTTTTCATTTCCAGACGTGACATCGATCCATTTTGTGATTCGACATAGACGGTGCTGGGATCGGTTGGGTCGACGACCGAATAAAAACCATCGCCGCCGCCGGTGCGATACCAATCGTCGTTGGTGATGCCTTCCTGATTCAACGTGCCGCTTGGTCCCGACCAACTGCCGTTGTCCTGCAAACCGCCGTAAACCCAGAACGGTTTTTGATTGTCCATTGAGACTTCGTAAAACTGGCCGAGCGGAATCGTGTTGATAAAGTCCCAGGTCCGCCCGCGATCGTAAGAAGCGTGCAAGCCGCCATCGGAACCCGCCAGCACGTGATTCGAATTCGCAGGATCGATCCACAGCGCGTGAAAGTCACCATGAATGCGCTGCACGATATTTGACACCCACGTTTTGCCGCCGTCATCCGAGTTGTACATGTTTGCGGCCAGCTGCCAGAGACGCTGCTCGTTGTTGGGATCGATGCGAATCTGGCTGTAATACATTGGCCGTGAATCGACGTCGCTCAATTTGCGCCAGTTGTCGCCGCGATCATCTGAACGAAAGACGCCGCCCTTCGCATTCTCGACAAGTGCATAAACCGTGTTCGGATTACCGCGATATACATCCAATCCGATGCGGCCGGTGGTGCCTTCCGGCAAACCTTTCGTCAGCTTGGTCCAGTTAGCGCCGCCGTCAATCGTCCGATAAACAGCACTGCCAGGTCCGCCGCCATTAAAGCCCCAGGGCGTGCGCCGGCGTTGATAGGCGGCAGCGTAAAGCGTCATCGGGCTCTGCGGATCCATTGCCAAATCGGTAATGCCCGTGTCCTCGTTGACGAATAAAACATTCGACCAGGTCTTGCCGCCGTCAGTAGTTTTGAAAACGCCGCGTTCTTTGTTTGGCCCCCACAAATGGCCCAGCGCGGCAACATACACAATGTTCGGATCGCGTGAATCGATTACGACGCGACCAATGTGTTTAGTGTCGCGCAGGCCCATGTTCGTCCAGGTCTTGCCACCGTCCAGCGATCGATAGACACCGTCGCCCCAGGATGAGCTTTGCCGGTTATTTGCTTCACCCGTGCCAACCCAAATGATGTTTGGATCAGAAGGCGCGATCGCGATGTCGCCGATCGAAGTGTTTGGTTGCGTATCAAAAATCGGTTCGAAGGTGGTGCCGTTGTTAACTGTTTTCCAAACGCCGCCGGTTGCCGCGCCGACGTAGTAAACACTCGGATTGCTTTCAACGACAGCAATGTCGTCGATGCGCCCACCCATGATGGCCGGGCCAATGGAACGAAACTGCAGGTTCTTCAGAAAGGTCTCGTCCAGCTTGTTGCTCTTTTCCTGCGCCGGCGCGAATGAAGCGCAAAGCACGAAGAATAGCGCGAGCGCGACTAGCCGAGGTGTGGTATTGGCAATTCGAATGTTGGTCATTTGGGTTCCTTTTAGAGCGTGTCACCAGACACGTTACTGGTTTAAGATTGAGTCAGCTTTAGAAAAATGCAACTGAACCATTTCTGAAATGCTTTGGTTTATTTCTGCCAGGTTGGAAAGCGACAAAATAGCACAGGAACGCTTAACAACTGAACTGTTTCTCGAATGTTGGAATTGTTTCAGCTTCACTCATCCTCCTGTATTAGGTCCGAAGGACCAGCAGTTAGTAGCCCCGTCCGTGAGGGCGGGGGCTGTACCTCTCGATGGCCCCAAGGCCCGAAGGGCCGATACAAATCGTGTCGCACCTTCAGCGCTCAGAAACAACGGTCGTCTACCCCGCCCTCACGGACGGGGCTACTCACTATCGGTCCTTCGGACCTAGAATTAAACTGAACCAGTACCCTTATTTTTTGGAGAGTTGCTAGATGAGTAAACCACGCGTCCTGATCATTTGCACCGGCAACGCCGCGCGCAGCCAGATGGCGGAAGGATTGCTGCGTCATGATGCCGGCGATCGTTTCGAAGTCCTGAGCGCCGGCATTTATCCTAGTTACGTGCGACCGCTGGCAATTGAAGCGATGCGCGAAGTGGGCATCGATATTTCGGCGCAACACTCAAAGTCGGTTGAGGAATTTGTAGATCAGGAGATCGATTACGCCATCACGGTTTGCGATCACGCGAACGAAGTCTGCCCGGTCTTCCCCGCAAAAACGAAACGCATTCACTGGAGCATTCCTGATCCGGTAGCTGCCTGGGGCGATGACGAAGCGCAACTTCAAGCGTTTCGCGACGCGCGCCACGACATTCGCGCTCGCCTGCGCGCTTGGGTTGCGGAAAGGTGAACGCTGGACCGCAGACCATTTATTACTGCCGACTATCAGTCGCGCCTTTACGATTATATTGGAGGCACAATTCGTGGAGTCGGCGGCATCTCATTGGAACTCAACGGCACAGAAGATCACGTACATTTACTCGCCAAGCTTCGACCCGACACGGCACTCTCCGATGTTCTGCGCGATCTCAAAGCCAATGCGAGTGGATGGATGCACGACGTGTTTCCCGCCCTGAAAGACTTTTCATGGCAACGTGGTTACGGCGCGTTTACAGTAAGTCAATCGAATGTTGAAGAAGTGGGCCGCTACATTGCAGGACAGAAAGAACATCATCAACGGGCGTCCTTTCGCGATGAGTTCATCCATTTCTTGAAAGCGAATGGTGTGGAATATGACGAACGATATCTGTAGTCAGAGGCAGGCTGTCGCCCGTTTCCACGGGCTTTATTGTCTTTATTCACTGGCTTCCTGGGGTTCCGCTTCGCTCCACCCCAGGCTTTACGCTGCCGCCTGCTCCGCAGGCTGAATGGATGGATAGCAGCATTGCGCGCATGAGCGAAACGAACTCCTGAATAAGTCTAACGTCATCACCGGCGGCAGAAGACTACGATTTCTTGAGCTGGGCCAGCGCCGCCAGGACCTCATCGCTATGGCCGGCTGGACTAACCTTGACGAATACTTTGGCGATCTTTCCCTTGGGATCGATGATGAAGGTGTTGCGCGCCGAAAGCTTCATGCCGTTGTACTCCATTACCGATCCGTACTTTTCGGAAACGCTCGCGTCCGTGTCGGCAAGCAGTTTGAAGTTCAAGCCTTCCTTGGCGCAGAAACTCTTGTGCGATTCGGCGGTGTCCACACTCACGCCCAGGATTACCGCACCCATCGCCTTATATTTCGCGAGGTCGCGTTGGAAGTTGTGCGCTTCGAGCGTGCAGCCGCTGGTGAAATCTTTCGGGTAGAAATAGAGCACTACCCACTTGCCGCGAAACTTTGTCAGCTCCGCTGTTTTGCCTTCGTTGGTTACGAGTTTGAAAGTCGGCGCGGTGGTGCCGGCGCCCGGTACGTCAACCGGCAAACTGATTGGCTTAACCGCGATTGCGGTGACCAGTAACAGTGCGAAAAGAAAAAGATATTTTTTCATGATGACTCCTTCTTAGTAGGACAGACATTCCTGTCTGTCTCGTGGGTTTCAAATTCCGGATTTCAGATTGCAGATTCCAGATTTCAAATCACAGGTTTCAGATTCCAGACTCCAGACTCTAGATTTCAACTTCCAGATTCCAGATTCCAGATTTCGAATTCCGGATTTCAGATTTCAGATTTCAAATGATTTCAAATCTCAGTTCAGGGACAGGCAGGAATGCCTGTCCTACTCTTTTGCCGCCAGCGACGCCTGGGCCGCGGCCAGCCGCGCCACCGGAACGCGGAACGGTGAGCAGCTCACGTAGTCGAGACCAATCTCATTACAAAACGCGATTGAGCTCGGATCGCCGCCGTGCTCGCCGCAAATCCCAACCTTCAGGTCCGGCTTAACACTTCGCCCACGCTCAGTTCCTAAACGGACCAGTTGGCCCACGCCGTCGCGATCCAGCACTTGAAACGGATCCTCGGGCAGAATTTTGCGCTCGACGTAATTCGGCAGGAAGCGGGCCGAGTCGTCGCGGCTCAAACCAAAAGTCGTCTGCGTCAGATCGTTTGTGCCAAACGAAAAGAAGTCGGCGTGCGCAGCAATGTCGTGCGCCATTAAGGCGGCGCGCGGCAGTTCGATCATCGTGCCGACGCGATATTCAATCGTCATTCCGTATTCGCCCATCACCTGGCGCGCCACTTCGTCGATCACTTCGCGTTGTTGATGCAACTCTTCGCTGAGCGAGACCAGCGGCACCATAATTTCCAGCTCAGTCTTCTTCTTCTCGCCCTGCGCCAGACAGGCGGCCTCGAAAATCGCGCGACACTGCATGCGAGTCACTTCGGGAAACACCAGGCCGAGGCGGCAGCCGCGAAATCCCAGCATCGGGTTAGCCTCGCGAATGCGGTTGACTTGCTTCAGCAGTCGGCGCTTCTCATCAATCTCGTCAAGCAAGTTGTCCATATCGCCCAGCGTGGTGGCCAAACGCACGGCCATCTTTAATTCGCTGAGCTCGCTAAGCAATTCCTCGGCATTGGGAAGAAACTCATGCAGCGGCGGATCGAGCAGGCGAATGGTTACCGGCAGACCAACCATCTCGCGAAAGATGCCGACAAAATCGCCGCGTTGCAGCGGCAATAATTTTTCCAGCGCCTTCTCACGCGCGCCGACGCCTTCCGCCAAAATCATTTCGCGCATCGCTGCCAATCGCTGGTCGCCAAAGAACATATGTTCAGTACGACAGAGCCCGATGCCTTCGGCGCCAAACTGTCGCGCGACTTTTGCATCGCGCGGCGTGTCAGCGTTCGCGCGCACACGCAAGCGACGAAACTTATCGGCCCAACTCATCAACTCATGAAACTCAGGACCAAGCGTTGGTTGCATGGTCGGCACCTGGCCCAAAAACACTCGGCCGGTTGAACCATCGACAGTAATCCATTCGCCCTTGGTAACCACCGTTCCATTAACAGAAAATTGTTGTTGGCTGTAATCGATGTCGAGTGAATTCGCGCCGCTCACGCACGGCTTGCCCATGCCGCGCGCCACGACCGCCGCGTGGCTGGTCATGCCGCCGCGCGCGGTGACGATCGCCTGCGCCGCAACCATGCCGTGAAAATCGTCGGGGCTCGTTTCCTGACGCACCAGAATTACTTTCGCGTTCTCGCGCGCCAACTCTTCGGCTTCGTCGGGACTGAAAACAACCTGGCCCTGCGCGGCGCCTGGACTCGCGGGCAATCCGGTAGCCAGCACCGTCGCCTTGGTTTTCGGATCGACTGTCGGATGCAGTAACTGATCGAGTTGTTCGGGCGAAACACGCTGGACAGCGGTGGCACGATCGATCAACTTTTCGCCGACCATCTCTACGGCGACGCGCACTGCCGCTGCGCCGCTGCGTTTGCCGGTTCGCGTTTGCAGCATCCAAAGCTTGCCGCGCTCAATCGTAAATTCACAGTCCTGCATGTCGTGATAATGCTTTTCCAGCAGGCCGGTGATGGCGGCAAACTCGTCGTAAACTTTCGGCAGCTCTTTTTTCAGTTGGCTGATGGGATTGGGTGTGCGAATGCCGGCGACCACGTCTTCTCCCTGCGCATTCAACAAATACTCGCCGTAGAGTTCCTTCTTGCCGGTTGACGGATTACGTGTGAAGGCGACGCCGGTGCCGCTGTCCTGGCCCATGTTGCCAAACACCATCGCCTGCACATTTACTGCAGTGCCAAGGGAATCCGGAATACGATTGATGCGACGATAATCTATGGCGCGGCGACCCATCCAGGAATTGAAGACCGCAGCGATCGCGACGCGTAATTGTTCATAAGGGTCTTCGGGAATGGCATGCTGCTCGGCGAGGATGATTTGTTTTTCTGCAGCGATGATGTCGCGCAGATGCTTGGGTTTTAGATCGGTATCACGGCCGCCGGTCGTTTGCGCCTTATAACGATCCATTACGCGCTCAAACTTTTCATGGGCCACGCCCATAACGATTTCGCCAAACAGAGAAGCGAAGCGCCGGTAGGCATCAAGCGCAAAACGCAGGTCGCCGGTTTGTGCGGCCAAACCCTGGACCGTTTGTTCGTTCAGCCCGAGATTGAGAACCGTGTCCATCATTCCGGGCATCGAGAACGCGGCGCCCGATCGAACCGAAACCAGTAACGGATTTTGCGGGTCGCCGAATTTCTTTCCGACTTTTTCTTCTATTCTTTGCAGACCTTCCTGCACTTGTTCCCACATCTGTGCCGGAAAGTTTTTGTCGTTTTCAAAAAAGGCGTTGCAGGCTTCGGTGGTTACAACCAATCCCGGCGGCACCGGCAAGCCGGCGTGCGTCATCTCGCACAAGCCCGCGCCTTTGCCACCGAGCAGTGACTTGTCGTCGCCGCTGCCCTCTTCGAAAAGATAGACCCACTTATGAGTTGTTTGGCCTGAAAGTTCGGCGGCTTCTTCTGTTGCTGTGCTCATGGTTAGAGACGTCTCGATTGCAAACGATTTATGTGGAGCTGAATTATCGCACCATTAGGCGTCTGGCTGGAAGTCCCCGTTATCTGCGGTACCTAATTCAATTTGAACTTATAGGTCCGAAGGACCAGCAGTCAGTAGCCCCGTCCCGTGAGGGCGGGGACCTGATTTCTGGATTGACGCGAGGCCCGAAGGGCCGGCGAACACTGGCGCACCTTCGGCGCTCAGGCAAGTAACCGTACATCTACCCCGCCCTGATGGACGGGGCTACTAACTACCGGTCCTTCGGCCCTGGAGCAGGCAAAAATTGAAACTGAACCAGCATTTTTAACTACGGGTTGCTGCCCCGACTTTTGTTCAGAGTTCATCTCGCCGCGTTCTTTTGCGTGAAAGTCTATGTGATCGCTTTGGCAATCAAGAACGCCGCGCCGGCGGCCACGCTGCCGATGAACGCAGTCTGCAAAGAACTTCTCACCGGCCGCATCCCGGTGAAACGGCCCTTGATAAAACCGAAAACCAAAAGCGCCAACAGCGTCACTGCAATCGAAAACAACAACGCTGTCGAAGCGCTCCTCAAGGCGATGTAAGGCGACAGCGGTACGAATCCGCCGACGGCATAAGCACCGCCAATAGTTAAAGCGCTAGTCAGTGCGCGCTTCGGATCAGGCTTTTCCAGACCGAGCTCAAAGCGCATCATGAAGTCGATCCATTTTTGCGGCTGCTTGCGCAAGGCTTCGACCAGCGGCCGAGTTTGTTCTCTGGTTAGCCCGTACTCTTCAAACACCTCGGCAACCTCTTTCATTTCTTCGTGCGGTATCTCGGCGACTTCGCGCTTCTCGCGTTCGCGTTCCTTGGCATAGTGTTCCGCATCGCTCTTCGCTGCGAGGTAGCCGCCCAGCCCCATCGCTATTGAGCCCGCAGCAATCTCTGCAAGACCGGCGGTCACGATGATGCCGGTTGGGTTCGCAGTTCCGGCGAGACCGCCCGTTAGTCCGGCGGCGAGCGCAAACGGCACCGTCAATCCGTCAGACATACCTATGACGATGTCGCGCACAACTTCACTGGCGGTGAAGTGGCGCTCGATGTGTGGGGTCTGCGGCATTAACTGTCTCCTGCGCTCAAGGATAAGGGAAACTGAGAGACTCTAATTCGTGAATCATGGTGGGTCAACGAATACAGAACCGGGAGCGGTAGCGACCGGGTCGGCCACAACTTTAGTGGCGCCGACAACGGGGTAAAAAAAAAGAAAGCGTTGTCGGTCAATGAAGACGGAGTCGCTAAACATGACATGCCACTAAATTGAAGGACCGACCCAGTCGCTACCGCTCCCGGTTCTGTATTTGTCGACGCACTCTGACAACATGACCAAGCTACTGCTCGCTAAAACTTGTTCGCCAGCATCAGCACACCAATAACAATAAACGCCACCGCCGCCACGCGCTTGACCCAGATCAGCGGAATGTAATCTCCGACCACACTGCCGACGACCACGCCAATCGCCGAGACCGCAGTCAGCGCCAGTGCAGCGGCGATGAAAACGGCCAACGGTCTTTTTGTTTGCGCGGCCATGGTCATCGCCGCCAGTTGCGTCTTGTCGCCCATTTCCGCGAGAAAGATAACGCCAAACGTTGTCAGAAAGACGCGCCAGTCCATATCGATGTCTCCTTAGGATCATTTAGACAGGATTTACACGATGAACAAGATTTGAAAGGATTGGTTTGATCGTTTCTTTAATCCTGTTCATTCTGTAAATCCTGTCAGAAAAACGGCTGTCGGAATTCTTCTCATGAATGCCTTATTATGGCTTAGACTAATCTATACTAACTTACCTGCTCGCGTTTTTCGCTTCAGAGTAAATGAGTCAAAGCTCGCACGATTTTCTTGGCACCGAACGTTTTCACATTCGCCGCCGTCTCGGCTCCGGCGGCATGGGCGTGGTCTATGAAGCCCACGATCGCCAGACTGACAAACTGGTTGCGTTAAAGACGCTCACGCGGGCCGAGGCTTCGCACATCTCGCGTTTCAAGAATGAGTTTCGCTCACTCGCGGACGTCTCGCATCCCAACCTGGTAGCACTTTACGAGTTCATGGTGGAGGGGCAGTACTGGTTCTTCACCATGGAGCTGGTCAAGGGTGTCAATTTTCTCGAATACGTTCGGCCCGGTTATCAATCCCGGCGCAGACAATCTTCAAAGACACCCACTTTGCTCAAAGGTACGCAGGAGGGTTCGCCTCCGGAATTACTTGCGGATTACGAAGCAGAGACGCGCCAGATGGATACGATCGGCGCTACCGATCCCGATGAAGACTCACGCGAGCGGCGCGGCGATTCGTTGTTGGAAAAGTCCAAACTCGATCTGCGCCGATTAATGGTCGCGATGCGCCAACTTGCCGAAGGTCTCCATGGTCTTCATGAAATGGGAAAACTTCATCGCGACATTAAGCCTTCGAACGTGCTGGTCACGAACGAGGGCCGGGTCGTCATTCTTGATTTTGGTTTGGTGGCCCAGGTAGAAGGCAAAGAACTGCACGACAGCGTGACGCTCGCAGGGACTCCCGATTACATGTCGCCGGAACAGGGCGCGCAACTGCCCATTTCGCGCGCCAGCGACTGGTACAGCATCGGCGTCATGTTGTATCAGGCGCTGACCGGACGTCTGCCGTTTTCAGGGAAATTTTTCGAAGTGATGATGAATAAACAAAACTTCGATCCGCCCGCGCCTCGTGAAATTGTCAGCACCGTTCCTGCGGACTTGAACGATCTGTGCGTGCGGTTATTGCGACGCAAGCCCGACGAGCGGCCCGAGGGTCGCGAAGTTTTGCGCATACTGGGGCATGACAAGGCTGGTCCATTGCAACGCCCAATTATGTCCGCGCCGGCCTCGTCAACAGCGCAGGCAGCCGCGTTCGTTGGGCGTGCCCGCCAATTTCGACAGCTCAACGAAGCCTTTGCTTTCACGCGCCGCGATCACACAGTTACGGTTTATTTGCATGGCAGCTCCGGCATGGGCAAAACCGCACTCGCGCGGCATTTTCTCGACGAGCTGCGCACGCACGAACCAGAGGTTGTGATATTGGAAGGACGCTGTTACGAGCGCGAGTCAGTGCCTTACAAAGCGCTCGATGGGGTGGTGGACAGCTTAACTAAATATTTGCTCTCCCTGTCCGATGTTAAAGCCGAGGCCCTGATGCCGCGCGAAGTCCTGGCACTTGCAAGGCTGTTTCCCGTGATGTTGCAAGTCGATGCGGTTTTCAATGCGCCGCAACGCGAACATGAGATGCCCGATCCGTTCACGTTGCGACGTAAAGCGTTTGCAGCTTTGCGCGAATTGCTGGGACGAATTTCCGATCGCCAGCCGCTGGTCCTTTATATCGACGACTTGCAATGGTCCGACGCGGACAGCACGACGCTGCTTGAAGATTTACTGCGCCCGCCTGACTCACCGCCGCTTATGTTGCTGTCGAGCTTTCGCACCGAAGACCTGGAAGCAAAACCATTTTTGAAGACCTTGTTGGAAAAAACCGGCACTGACAATTGTCGCGAAGTTTATGTTGGCGCGCTGTCCAAGTCGGAGTCTTACGAGATGTTGGACCACCTGCTTGGTCCAAAGGCGGTAGCGCTGGCCCAGTTTGCCGATGCCATGGTGAGCGAAGCACGCGGCAATCCGTTCCTGCTCGAACAGCTTGCGCGCTATGCCTTGACCAGCGATCAAACGGCAACGACCGGCATCACTCTGGCGATGATGCTCGATGCGCGCCTTAGTCATTTGCCAAAAGATGCGCGCGCGTTTGTTGATGCGCTCGCGGTCGCCGGCCGGCCTATCAATCCTGAGGTCGTCTATCAAGCAGCGGAACTTTCCGGCGATGAACTGCAACTGATTGGTTCATTAAGAGCGGCTCAGTTTATTCGTGCCGGTAACGGGCACACGCTCGAGTTGTATCACGATCGCATTCGCGAAACGCTGGCTTCGCAGTTATCGCCAGCTAAAGTCACGCAGATTCACAAACGCCTGGCCCAAGGCATCGAAGTGCGCGGCATTGACGATCCGGAAGCGTTGTTTGAGCACTATCTCGGCGCCGGCGAACGCGTCCGCGCCGCCATGCATGCTGCCGTTGCCGCACGCAAAGCAGCAAGCGCACTCGCGTTTGATCGCGCCGCCGCGTTTTATCAACGCGCGCTTGAACTCGCGCCGGCCCGCGACGCGGAATTGGTCGATCTCAAAAGGGGATTGGCCGAAGCGCTCGTGAATGCCGGCCGTCCTGCCCAAGCGGCGCAGGCCTACCTGGAGGTGGCGCAACTAACTTCGGCACGTCACAGTCTGGAATTCAAACGACGGGCGGCGGAGCAATTATTGATGGGCGGTCATATCAACGAGGGTCTGGAGTTAATCCGCTCGGTGCTCGCGGCAGTGGGATTGTCTTATCCGGCGACTCCAAGGCGCGCCCTGATTTCTTTACTATTGAGACGTCTGCAAATTCGGTTGCGAGGACTGAAGTTCAAGGAGCGCGAGGAAAGTCAGATTCTTGAATCCGATCTAATACGCCTGGACACTTGTTGGGCTGTTGCGGCTGGTTTGGGTTCGGCTGATCTAATCCGCGGCGCCGACTTCCAAAGCCGGCATCTGTTGCTTGCTCTACGCGCCGGTGAGCCTTTTCGCGTGTCACGGGCCCTGGCGTTTGAGGCGATCTTTGCGGCGGCGCGCGGCGGCGTGGGCGAGCGTTCAGAACGGATTGCGAAAAAAGCGCATGAGATCGCGCAGAGATTGGACGACCCGTACATCATTGGCCTCTCGATTTTCGCTCGCGGCATGATTGCCAACCTTGCCGGAAGCTGGCGTAATGCCTACGAACTCTGCAACAAAGCAGCGGAAATCTGGCGCGAAAGATGTACCGGTACGACCTGGGAGCAGGCGATCGCGAATCGCTATAGGCTAAGCGCGCTGATACTCCTGGGCGAGCTTGCGGAAGTCTCGCGACAAGTGCCCTCCCTGCTTTCAGCCGCGCTGGAACAGGGAAATCTTTTTGCTGCCATCGACCTGCGCACGCGTTTGAATGTGATTTGGCTGGCAGCGGACCAGCCGGACAAAGCTCGAGCAGAAGTGGTAGAGGCGCTTAAATCCTGGCCACAGGAAGGCTTTCATTTGCAGCACTACCTCTCACTGCACGCGCTCGTGCAAATTGAGATCTATACCGGAGATCTCGAAGTTGCCTGCAAGCACGTGGAAGGGCAATGGCAGGCGCTTGAGAATTCTCAGTTATTTAGAACGCCCGGAGTGGCTTTAGAGGCTATGCAACTACGGGCGCGAGCGACTGTTGCTGCCTGCGCGGTCCGTCCCGATGACAGCAAGCTGCGGCTGGTTGAAAAGATGGCGGGCCGGATGGAAAAAGTAAACATGTCGTGGTCGAAACCGTATGCGACCTTACTGCGAGCGGCGGTAGCACAGCAAAGGACCGACGACGACGAAGCAACCAGGCTGCTTTCAGAAGCGGTGCAGATGTTTGAGCGCGCGGAGATGCGTCTTTATGCGGCAGCAGCTCGACGACGGCTGGGAGAGAAACTTGGCGGCGAGCGCGGACAACAGTTGATCGTCGAGGCTGACGCCTGGATGACGGGGCAAAAAATCCAAAACCCCGAAGCGCTGGTAAAAATGCTCGCTCCGGGATTTTAAACTTTGGACTTTGGTCTTTGATTTTTTGTGCTTTGTAATTTGAGATTTGAACTTTGTGCTTGAATCTTGCTTTTTAAAGACCAAAGTCCCAAGACCAAAGACCAACGACCAAAGACCAACGACCAAAGTACAAAGCTCGAGTTTCTTATGCAGCTCGTCTTGTTTCCACAACCGGCTGCGCTTCAAGTTGGGGGCGTATCCCAAACCAGTCGCGGGTTCCTCTCGATAGCGCGATGGCTGCCCTGATAGAGAGTCTGGAGAAAAACCCCAATTTCTTTTCGCGAACGTTGTCGGCGGAAACGCCCTTGGGAAAAAGCGCGCTGAAGGTCAAACATGCGACGGCGTACGCCACCTTGCCCTCCAGCGACATTGTGCCTATTGCACCGTGGCGCGTACGCTTGATTATGTTTTTCAGGCGATAAAAAGCGGTCCAACTTTCACCCGCTTCTCTCTTCAGTTCGGCGGCCGAAAGAGTTGGATGTTTGATATCGACGTCGGTGGTATCCACCTCGAGCCAAAACTTGTCGCGCAGCATTTGCACGTTGTGTTTCGGCACGTAGTCAGCGTTATCGCGGTTTTGCCAGTCGCGCCTCATCTCATGGTAGTCCTTGGTTCCCGGATAAATGCTAAAGATTGGAAACTGGGCGAAAGCTGTGCCCGAAGCGAGCGCGAATTCACGCATCGTGCGCAACGTAGAAATCGTATCGCTTTCGAGCCCGTTAATAATTGAAGCGAGCACCATGATGCCGTGGCTCTGAATGGTTTGAATCGCCTCAACCATATGTTGGCCCACCGGATTCCAGGTTTTGTTGGTCTCCTTCAGGCCTTCGGCGGTAAACGATTCCACACCTATTAACGCTCCCCGAATGCGCATCTTTTCGTACATGGCGTTCAGGTATTCCTCGTCAGTCACACTCTCCGCTGTCATTTGTGTAAACGCATAAAGCGACTTGGGCACGCGCCGGTCATACTCTTCAAAGAGTTTCATCCTGGTTTCCCGAACATTTGCGAGCAGAGCTTGAGTCTGCGGATTCTTTTCTCGGGCGATACGGGCCAGCGTAGCGGGCGTGAAATTGTCATCAGCAAAAAAAACGTAACGGAGACCCATCGCATGAAGCTCATTGGCCTCATCGATGATCTGATCGTTCAAGTGCATGCGCGGGGTGCGGCCGTCGGTCACCCAGACCGAGCAAAAGCTGCAATTCTCAGGACAGCCCGCAACGGTTTGAATAGAGCCCATCAGGTATTTGCCGGCGTCGAGCAAGTCCCAACGAGCTCTCGCCATCAACTCGCCCGGCACTCGTCCTCCGTCATACATGCGTTGCAGCTTGCCCTGCAAAGCATCCTCGACGATTTTGCTCCAAATTAGATCGCCGCCGCCTTTGACGACCGCGTCGGCTCCCATTTGCAACACCTCTTCCGGGAAGAGGGTGGCATGAATGCCGCCCACGATCACGGTTGCTCCGCGTTTCTTCGCTGCACGGATGACGCGGTAACCCGGCCGGCAATTCCCCGTGTTAATTCCTACGCCCACGATATCGCCGGGGCTTACAGCTTCAGGCCTGAACGGCGATACAGGTTCGTCGATAACGATCGGGTCACCAACCAATTCCGTGGGAGTTGCACCCGCAATCACATAGAGCCAGCGGGGTATGATGACAGCAAAGCCGATGCTTGCGTTTGCGGGGTTTACTATGAAGACCTTGGCCATAACGCGCTCTCCTTTTTGAGTTGCGAGTTGGGTTCCAGTTTCAAGTGCAACGTGAAACCCGCTCTTCGCTCTGTAGGAGCGACATGTTTATAGGAACAAACCATCCCTCAAATATTCTTCGCTCCGTGAGGAGCGAGACTCGGTTTCAAGTCCGCTAATGAGCCCAGAGTTGTTGCGCTCCCACGGAGCGCCAGACTGATAGCGTGACGTAAGGCTATAAACATCTCGCCCCGCTGGGGCGAAATCCGAGAAAAACCATCTGCAAAACACAATCGAGGCCGCCGCTTCAGGCGGCCATATCAATAATTTCCTCGATCACTTCGCGCGGCTGCGGTCGGATTCCCCAGTCATAATCTCGTCTTGCAACGCGCATAGCGGCGCGCATGCTGAGCCGCGGAATTATGCCCAGCCTGCTCTTGCGAACGTTGTCGGCCGCAATCCCGCCAGGATAAAGCGAGGCAAAGACCCGGCAGGCGACGGCATAAAAGATTTTCGCGGCCAACGGCAAGCTACTCATCGGCCCACTGCGCGTGCGCGCGAGAATTTCCTTGAGGCTGTAGAAATTTCTCGAGCTTTCCTGCGACTCCTTCAACAGGTCTGCGCCGGCAATGGATGGATGCTTCACAGCGACCTCGGTATGATCGTAGTCCAGCCAGTATTTCTCGCCCACGATTTGCACCGCGTGTTTCGGCTTGTAATCAGGATTGTCGCGGTTCTTCCAGTCACGAATCATTTCGTGATAGTCCTTGGTGCCAGGATAGACGCTGTAGAGCGGGAATTGCGCGAAGGCCGTTCCGGATAGGCTTGCGAAGCGACGCATTGTCTGTAGGGTCGAAACCGTGTCGCTCTCCAGGCCACCGATGATCGAAGCCAGCACCATGATCCCGCGGCTCTGAATCTTTTGAATCGCCTCCGCCATCTTCTCTCCCACCGGGTTCCACGTCTTGTTTACGTTTTTCAGTCCCTCTTCAGTAAACGATTCCACTCCAATCAAGGCGCCGCGCAGACGCATCTTGCTGTACATCGCATCCAGATATTCGTCGTCGCTATTACACTCGGCGGTCATCTGGGTGAAACCATAAAGCGTAGGCGGGCCGAGGCGATCATACTCTTCGAAAAGGTTGAGACGATCCTCGCGAAGTTTCTCAAGGTTTTTTCTCGTCGGTAGGTTTGTTTCCCGGGCGATACGGGCAAGCGTCGCCGGCGTGAAGTTGTCGTCTGAGAAGAAGACGTAGCGAAAACCCATATCGTGAAGTTCATTGGCCTCGTCGATGATTTGTTCGTTCAGGTGCAGGCGAGGAGTGCGGCCGTCAGTCACCCAAACAGAACAGAAACTGCAATTCTCCGGACAGCCTGCTACCGTCTGGATGCAGCCCATCAGATACTTCTTCGGATCGAGCAGATCCCAACGAGCTTTCGCCATTAGTTCACCCGGCACGCGTCCGCCGTCGTAAACTTTTTTCAAGCGGTCCAGATGCGCATCTTCCAGCATGTCTTTCCAGATGAGATCGGCATTTCCCTTAACCACCGCATCAGCTCCCATCTCGAGCGGCTCTTCGGGAAAAATCGTCGCATGAACGCCGCCGACGATTACGGTGGCGCCGCGTTTCTTCGCCTCACGCACCACTCGATAGCCCGGACGGCAATTCGCCGTGTGGATGCCGACGCCGACAATATCGCCCGGACCTACCTTGTTGGCATCGAACCTCAAAATTGGTTCGTCGATTATGACGGGGTCACCCGCAAACTCAATGGGGGTGGCGCCGGCGATGACATAGAGCCAGCGAGGAGTAATTACGCTGCACCCGACGGTGGCGTTTGCCGGGTTTACCAAGATCACCTTACTCATAACGCATGCTCCTTATTCAGTAGTGCGTATAGTTCATAATTGGTCCGGTTCCGCATGACGCTGGATTGAGTAAGTCGAACCAGTGAATCTTCCTGCCTGGCTAGCGAGGGTAGGGATGTCTAAAATCGCGCCTAGCGTAGTTGCACTCAGCAGGCACTGTCAATATAAAGCCGTCCGGTCAGTTTGATATCCAAAGAGCTTTAGCTTGTCGAAGTCGAATGAAAAACTGAAGTTTGTCGGACATCGTTGAAACAAACCCACCAGCCTGTTTTCAACAAAATTTGACGGAAAGTCTAGCTTTCCCCTATGCTGCGTTCGCACTTCTCGGTTGGCTCGCTTAACAGCTTAAGGCTCGACAAAATTTAAGTCGGCTTGGCTCCAAGCCTCTCTCCATGGAAGACAAAACTCGCTATGTCCTGTACGTGGTCGTATCAGGATTCGTACTTGGTGGCCTTGGAACCATCTTCGGAAACGTCTTGCGTTCGAATGAAGGCAGTCGCATTCACATCGCGACGTTTTTCCTCATCGGCATTTGCATCTTCCTCGCCCTTTTTAACTACGAGCCTTCGAAAACAGTCCGCGAAATAGAACTGGCATTCTTGAAAAGGGTAAGGCACGCCTGGATAGCGGATCTTCTAAACTTTGAAAAAGGCCTGCCACAAGGCTCATTGTTCGCTGTCGGTTTTTCGTTTGAGCCCAAAGCGGTAAACGGTCCGGCTCGGCCGGGACGTTTGCCTAATTGCCTGGCACTCGGAAAACCCGCGATCATTCGCGCGTTTGAAGATGCCGGGCGCTTTTTGCTTATTACGGGGGCGGCGGGTTCCGGGAAGACAGTTTCGCTATTGCAGTTGGCGCGGGAAATGGTGTCGCAAGCTGAGGAGATTCCCGCCGCGCCACTTCCCGTTGTCTTGAGTTTGGCCACTTGGAAGGGCAAGGATTTCGAGAGTTGGTTGGCGAAGGAATTACACCATAGTTACGACGTCGGTGAAGACGTAGCGCGAGCCTGGATTTTGGGTAAGCGGCTACTTTTTCTGTTTGACGATCTCAGCAACGAGCAAGATAGCGAAGAATATTTAACGCAACTGAATAATTTTATCAGGACTGCCGGCAGCCAGGGAACGGCTATTGTGGCCCAGGAGGCCCCTCAAGCAGCAAAGCTGAATCTAGGCACCGCGATTCGCTTGAAAAAACTGAATCCAGATTATGCGAAGAGCACCTTAAGAAGTCTGGGGAAGAATGTTACCGCTGATTACCTGGCTGAGATTGCAAGCTCGCCGTTAATGTTGCGAATCATCTCAGTCACGCCCGACGAGGTGTTGGAAGAAGCCAAAACCTGGGTCGGTGTTGACGAGTGTCGAGACCGCCTGCGTAGCAAATACATTGAGCGTCAACTTGACTCTGCTGGCAGCATGAATCCGCCTTATGCGAGTTCTCGCCTGCCGGGATGGTTGTCGTGGCTGGCGAAGAGATCGCAATACCTTTCCCAGCCGATGTTTGCCATCGAAGATTTACAACCAAGCTGGTTGGATGTCGGCTTGCAGCGATTTGTATATGTGTCCGTCTCACGAATACTTGGCGCATTCATAGTCATGGCACTGGGCATCTCGATCATGTATCTCAGTGAAATGATGGGCCAGTTGGTCGGCAGCGACGGGTGCAATTTTCGGTTCATAGAAGTTCATACAGGATTGGGCCGGTGGTTCTTGATCACAGTCATACTAGGTGGACTCACCATCGGTCTCCTGGATTACAGCCGTCTAACGAAAGGGTTTCATGCCAGCGCGAACGAGCGACTGCCAAGTGCCTGGCCCCTCAGCTTGCTCGTGACAAATTTCATGGCGTGCTTTGTTGTTTTCCTCTTCAGTGCCTGGAAGAGTGGCTTCGTTATGCGGACCTCGCTGCACGCCGCAACCGCATTTGCAGTTGCTTTTGCCCTCACTTATTGGAACCGCGAGAGAGAAAGCAGTTTCACCTCTGACATCACTACCGGCCATAAGCTGGTGTGGGCGGGCGCGGACATACCCAAGGGTCTTCATTGGGGTCTGGTTGGCGGGTATCTCGGCGGGCTGGTCTTTCTGACGTTTGCGTTGGTAGAGAATTCCGTTCCGTTCCCGTCCAAACAATATCTCGTACATATATGTTCGCTCCCGGCCTTCGTTGGCGGCCTGATTTACGGATGGTTTAGATCGAAGGAGGGTCGAGACAGCTATGCGCCGACCACTATCATCAACTCGGCGTTGGAAGGTGGTCTATCCCTGATGGCCTATGTTGGCGTGGTTGCGGCTCTCGTTGGCTGGGGAGTATGGGGCTTACCTGATGGTCCAAAGGTTCTGGGGCTGTCATGCCTGTTGGGTGCCCTGAGTGGCTTGGTAGTCAGGGGCTTGAAGAAAGTCAGCATAGTGGAATCGAGAACACCTTATCAGGGACTAAAGACTTCCTTGAGAACTACGATTCTCCTTTGGCTGTCGGTGGGCGTGCCGGCCGTGGCGTTGATCTGGGGATACTCGGCCAGATTTATTTGCCCCAAAGGGGCATTCAAAGAAGCACTATTCTTTGGGATGCTGTTGGGGCTACTGTTCGGCTTCTCGTACGGGGGTCTGGACCTCGTCTATCGTTTAGTGCTTCGCCTCATCTTATGGAACCGGGGAAAAGCGCCGGTGCTCGAGTACGCAGCCGCGCTCGACGATGCGGCCAATCTCGGTCTCCTGCGGAAGATTGGACATGCCTACAGTTTTTACCATGAGACTATAAGAGACTATTTCAAGGAATATGACGCTTCAAGGTAGGCATCAATTCACCCTTGCCGGATTCGGCGCACTGCCCTTCAGATTACGCTGGGGAAGTGAGGTTTTTGAAGGCATCGGCAAGCCGGGAGTAGATGTTTGCGGTCGCAACCACATACCGCCGAAAGTCGAAAGTGGTTACGGGCGCCACGCCGTAACTCGCGGACGTCAAAAATATTTCCTCCGCTTCAGTTAGATCAGCCAAGTCGTAAACGCCTTCAATTACGGGAATGAATTGTTTCGCGGCCAATTCGATAACCGCTTCGCGCGTTACTCCGGCGAGTGCGCCCGTGCTCAAAGCGGGCGTGTGAATCGTTCCTTCTCGCACCCAGAAAATATTAGCCATGGTTGCGGAAACAATTTCGCCGCGTTCGTTCAGCCTCACAGCTTCGTCAAACTCGCGCGCTTGAGCTTCTTCCCAGGCGAGCACCTGATCGAGATAGTTCAAACTCTTAATGCCGGCCAGCGGCGAGAAGGTGTTGCAACGATAAGGCGAAACCGCCAGCGACAAACCCGCGCGCGAAATCTTCTGGGCCTCGCTGGTCATGATCAGCAAGTCGGTTTTGCGCGCGCTTTCCTTTTGGGCTCGCCACACATCGCGACCACTGCGCGCCAGCAAAATGACGCGCGCGCGGCCATCCTTCACCTGATTGACAGCAACAAGCTTTCGAACAGCTTCACCAACATTGCGCTCGTTCGCGCCGGCACAGTCGATGTTCAGACGCTCAGCGTGGTCCTTGAGTCGACGCCAATGCTCGGACCATAGAAACGGTTTGGCGTTGTAGATCGCGACGGTGGTAAACACGCCGCGACCATAAAGCATTGCCGAAGACACGGGCGCCACGCGCGCCTTCGTCGCTTCCAGCATTACTTTGTTGAGATAGATTACCTGGTGCATGATTTGAGAGGTTCAATTCCCATGATCGCCGGGGCCAATCTGTTAATCAGGTACTGATTTGCAGCGAAATTTTTCCTTTGGTATCAGCACTGTGGTAACCTTGGCCGTCCACATTTTGCTGATCGGTATTCTCGCTGCCTCAGCGATCTTCACCTTCACTTGCTCTCTAATGCCTCTCAGGCAGGCACAGACAATAGCGAGCGGAGTGATGAACCCTCTTCGCTCAATCAATCCTATGATTGAACAAAGAGCCTAACCTTCACCGGAGGCTTCTATGAAAACCAGATTCAAAGTATTGAATAGTATTTCTTTCTTCAGCGGTCAACCAACTGCGAACGTAGTTCCCGCGCAAACCGCTACGTCCCAGCGAGCCGTTCGTTGGCGAGGACTGATTCTGTTGGCTTGTTGCCTGGCAATTTCAGGTTGTAATCGCGCCTGCAATAAGAATAATAATGGCGGCGGATCACCCACGCCTACCCCGATTTCAGACTCAGGCAATCAGGTTCCTGGCCGCGACCTACGCGAGGATCCACCCAAGGTGGACAGTATTTTCGCGCGTCCATTACCAAACCCCACCGCCGAAGGGAACGTAATAGTTCTAGTTCAGTTTGCCAAGGATCAGAACCTTCCGCCGCAACTCACAATCGATGTCGAGGACGGACCATTAACCTTACATGATGACGGCAAGAATGGCGACGAACACGCTCAGGACGGCACTTACTCAGCAATTACCAAGCTCGACATCGCCGCGTTTCAGAAAGCGGATCAGGATCGGCTGTCGCGCGCAAAGGACGGAACGATTCCGATTTTTGTTCAACGCGCGAAGGTCAGCGAAGAACGCATTTCGGCCGTTCTGGAGAGGACTAAAAGGTTTGACCTTATTGACCTGAGGCCGTTTGGACTTTCCTCGGCTGTCGACATCGATCGCTCTCTGATGATCAGAGCTCCGACGGTAGTTCAGGATCCCACCCGCACGCGTACCACTTGCACCGGCGCAGGCAGTTCGTCGATGGGCAAATGGAGCTTTGGATACGTGATGCAAGAGATGGCGAACACGCCAATGACTGGAATCTCAGCCTCAGATTTTACAATGAACTGGTTACAAACCTGGCTCAGCCCGCAAAACATCAACGGTTGGACCGTAGCCCAACGGAATCAGATTCAGAACCAGGTCATCACCCCATGGTTAACGGCAAGCGGTGGAACTACACTCGATTTGTCAAAAGCGCCCTTTCGTTTGTTGGCAATCGTCAATCGCGTAGACCTGCGGCAGAATTTGGTCTATGGCGGCGGCAGCGCCGGCGAAGCGCGCTTTGTTTTCGGCGTGATGGACGCAAATTGCCAAGCGTTACAATTCGTGGTCATCTTCGAGTATGGAATCAAGAAGAAGGGTTGTGTCGATCTGCGTAACTGGGCCAAGCAATGGAAGGATCTCGATCTGAACCCGCTCGGGTCGCCCGCTTACAATACCGCGTTGGAAGCCATCACTGAGCAGTTCGTCAAAGCTAACTCTGATCCGGCTAAACCTAACGGCAGCGCACTCAACCAACTGCGGACTAACGAAATCGCCTTATCGTCGCCCTGGGAGTTGCGGGAATTTCAAGTATCAGGATTTTTGAAACCCGTAACGGTCAAGCAGATGCCCGATGTGTCACTTAACCACACTCCCACGTTGGTTAACTACGTCAATACTTTTACTCCAGCGATCCTTGCGGGAACATACGTGGTTCCGCTTGACTTCCCAGCAGGAACCCACTTCCTGGGCGGCGCAGCGCCAACGAACTTTGGTGATTTTTGGAATAACGGGGCAAGTCCAACCATCGCTAACCGGCAAGCGCGCCACCTGTTCTCGCTCGGAACATGCGAGGCCTGTCACTCAGGAGAAACCCAAACCAGTTTCACCCACGTCAAGCCCGCAGGGTTTGGTGCCGCAGTCACACTCTCGGGATTTTTAACGGGCATCAGCGTTGTTGATCCCGCTGACGGTTCGCCGACGCGCTTGTTCAACGATTTGCAGAGGCGAGCTGTGGATCTTGACGCACTGGTAAATTCAAGCTGCTTACGAATATTCCCGATCGAACGAGTTCACCAGGTTCATTAACAGGTTAAGTTTCGAAGCAATAGGCGAACGGCGTGGCGCGACTGCATAAGCCAGTCACGCCGCGTCGCCCCTCGCAATTTACCTCGCTCGTACTTTCGGTCTCAAAACGGAAGGCCAATTCACTCGCGCCCTGCGGCCATTACTTCGGCCTCGAGCTTTTTCGGAAGAGAATTACGCCACGCGTTTTCCAGTTCCGCCAGGTTGGCGGAGATCGTTTTCTCGTTACCGACTTTTATTTGCAGGTTGTCACCACCCACTTCACCGATCAGTGTGAGTGGACAGTTTTCGCGTTGCGCGATGTTTTCAATCTCGGGGCGCGCGGAATCAGCGAAACTTATGATGATGCGCGAGGGTGTTTCGCTAAAGAGTGTGGGAGTAACGGGAAGCACATCCGTCAAAGAAATATTCGCGCCCAGTGCGGGCCGGTTCAGTGAAGAGAAACAACATTCCGCCAGCGCCACTGCCAGACCTCCGTCCGAACAGTCGTGAGCCGAACGCAGTAAACCTGACTCAGCCGCTGCGAGACAGGCATTCTGCACTGCACGTTCAAGCTGCAAATCAATTGCCGGCACCGCGCCGTTGGCAATCATTTCCGATGTCGAGACGCCATCGATCACTGCCGTGTATTCGCTAATGGAAAGATCGTCGGCAGTTGTGCCTAACAACGCGATTAGATCGCGCGGCTGCCTGAAGCCCGGTTGGACCACCAGGCGCACGTCCTCGATCAAACCAATCATGCCAATCACGGGTGTCGGCAGAATGCCCCGGCCTTCGGTTTCGTTATAGAACGAAACGTTACCGGAAACGACCGGCGTGTTGAATACGCGACAGGCTTCGGCCATACCGTCAATAACTTCCGAAAAAGACCACATCACTTCCGGGCGTTCCGGCGAGGCGAAGTTTAGACAATTCGTTATGGCAAGCGGCCGCGCCCCGACACAAACGACGTTGCGCGCCGCTTCCGCAACAATCAGCTTTGCGCCTTCGCGTGGATTCGCGGCGCAGTAACGGCCGTTACCATCAAGCGTCACCGCCAGCGCGCGTCGCGTTTCTTTTATTCGCACCACGGCGGCGTCCGCGCCCGGCAGCACCGCCGTGTTGGTGCGGACCATGTGATCGTATTGGCGGTAGACGAATTGTTTGGAAGCAAGGTTTGGCGATGCGAGAAGTTTTAGAAGCGCTTCGTTGTTATCTTGGCCTTTGGTCTCAGGTCTTTGGCCTTGGTTCTTTTGATCTTCGGACTTCGGACTTTGGACTTTGGACTTTGGACTTGGCTGGGCCATCGGCCTTTCATACAGCGGGGCTTCATCGGTTAACGCGGCAACAGGAATGTCGGCCACCGTCTCACCGTGATGCAGGACGCGCATGTTATGGCCTTCGCGTACGCGCCCGATGACGACAGCATCAAGGTCCCACTTGCGAAAGATATCGATCACTTCGCGTTCGCGTCCGGAGTGGGCGACGATGACCATCCGCTCTTGCGATTCGGAAAGCATCATCTCGTAAGCCGTCATGCCCCCTTCTCGCTGCGGCACCAAAGTCAGATCGATCTCGACGCCCGTGCCGGCGCGCGATGCCATTTCGCACGACGACGACGTCAAGCCCGCGGCGCCCATGTCCTGAATGCCGGCGACGGCGCCGCTGCGCATCGCCTCGAGACATGCTTCGAGCAAAAGTTTTTCCAGAAACGGATCGCCTACCTGGACCGTCGGCCGTTTTTCGAGTGCCTCTTCATCAAACTCTGCCGAGGCCATGGTTGCGCCGTGAATGCCGTCGCGTCCGGTCTTGGCGCCGACGTAAAGAATCGGATTGCCGACGCCGCTGGCCTTGCCAAAAAAGATTTGATTCCGTTTCAGTATTCCGAGCGCGAACGCATTCACCAACGGGTTGAGCGAGTAGGCATCATCGAATGCAACTTCGCCGCCGACCGTGGCAACCCCAAAAGCATTTCCATAATGCGCAATACCGCCGACGACTCCGGCCAAAAGCGATCGATTCCGTCGCCCATGCTGTGGATGGTCCAACGACCCGAAACGCAAACTGTTCATCGCGGCAATCGGCCGCGCGCCCATGGTAAACACGTCGCGCAGAATACCGCCGACGCCGGTGGCCGCGCCCTGAAACGGTTCGATGAATGAAGGGTGGTTGTGGGATTCGATCTTAAAAGCCACGCACCAGTCGTCGCCAACATCAACCACGCCGGCATTCTCACCGGGCGGCACGACGATGCGGTCGCCGGTGGTTGGCAACCGCTTCAAATGAACTCGCGAAGACTTGTAGGAACAATGTTCCGACCACATCACTGAAAAGATGCCCAGCTCGACAAACGTCGGCTCGCGGTCCAGCAGCGACTTGATGCGATCAAACTCTTCGGTCGTGAGATTATGCGCAGAGATAACTTCGGGCGTTAGTTGTTCTTGCATAAGAAGTGCTGAGTACTGAGTGCTGCGTGCCGAGTGATTGTGATGAGCAGTGACTGATGCATGAGCGTCAAGCAGTCAGAGTCCAACCTTCAGGTTGCTCTTGCGCTGGTAAGAAGCAAGCTAAAGCTTGGACTCTCAACTTCTTGACGCAAACTCAGTACTTATCACTCATGACTCATCACTTTTTCAATCGCTGCGCGCAGTTCATCGACCTTGATGCGCCCGAGACTTTTGTAAACGACTTCGCCTTTTGCGTTGTAAAGAAAAGTTGCCGGCAACGAGCCGCCCCAGTTTGGATCGACCAGCTTGATAGCCGGCTCGGGATCGGAAAGGTTCAACAGGTAGACCGGCATCTGGGCATGCATCTCGCGCAGAAATTTGGGTACACCCGTCTTGATATCCGCCAAATCGTCCAAAGTTACTGCGATGAAATCCAGACCTTTCGAACGATAGGCCGCATCAATCTTTACCAAGTCGGGAAATTCATCGCGGCATGGTTCGCACCAGGTGGCCCAATAGTTAACCAGCAGTGGTTTGGCCGACTTTGCATCGCCGCGCGTGAGTAGAGCTTGCAGATCCGCAGCATCGACTGCAACCACTGCGGGCAGCGACTTCGTCGTTGGGCTTTTTCGCCGTTGCGCAAAAGCCGCATTGCTCGAAAGCAGAATGCAGAAGGTTGCCGCTAGTAGTAAGACTAGTTGAATTCGCAAACCACCAAGCCTTATTAGGAACGAACGCAAACTAACAGTTTGCTTTACAAATGCGCGCAAACTAACAGTTTGCTTTACGAGGTTCCGTTTATGCACGTCTGATGCTGCAACCGAACGCCATGGCGGTGGTCTTTTCGATTGGCTTGCCGGCCAGCGCCGCATCCAGAGCCAGGCGCAGGTCACTGGTATTTACTTGCGCCAAATCTTTGTTGTTGTCGATGCGGCCGTGATAGAGCAGCTTGTTGCTCGCATCCAGGAAATACGCTTCCGGCGTGTGCGTCGCGCCGAGCGCGTCGGCAATCTTGTTGCCATTGTCTTTCAGGATCACGAACGTCAGGTTATGGGAAGCCGCGTGCGCCTTCACCGAGTCTGCCGGCTCGGTCACATTTGAATTGATGCCGACCACATTGATGCCGCGCGCTTTGTAATCCTGCGCCAGCTTTTCCATCCGTTCGTTATAAGCGTTCGAAATCGGGCACTGCACCGCGATGAAGATTAGTACCGTGCCGTTCTTGCCTTTGAGCGAAGCCAAAGCATGGTCCTTGCCATTCGTATCCGGCAATGTGAACTCATCGATCGTCGCGCCGATGGGCGGCGGCATTGGAAGATCCGGGCGCACCGCACGCGCGCTGAACGCAGTAGCCATTACGAATACAGTGGCGAGGCTGAGAGAGAAAGCAAATAGTTTCTTCATGATCGGCAACTCCTGTCGGAATGATTGAAAGGGGAAACGGAAGCGAAAGATTACAGCCACGAATGAGGCATTGCAAGAGAGGGAGCCCCTCGAGTAGTGATGCAGTTTGAATGAAAGGCCTCGAGTGGCAATGAGATTAGTACAGACCGCCTAGCGCAGGGCTCGGAGCTATCCGCAGATTACGCCGATTCCGAAAACCAAAAGTTTCAATCAAGCAATTGCAATGTGTTTTACCCAATCTGTGTAATCTGCGAAATCTGCGGATAGCTCCGACCCATGCGCTACCGCAGACGGTAATGACCTCACGACACGCAGTCGCCTCAAATCAAACTGCATCAGCACCAAGTATTGGATCAGTTTGGATCTCAGGAAGTGGGTGCCCATGAATGCCCATGAATGCTATCTTCGAAGAGTTGTCGGCTGGCGGTCGCACCGCGGCGCGCGAGACTTTCAATTCTTTCCGTAATCTTTTGTAAGCGGGGCTAATTTCTACGAAGTGAGATTACAATCAGCACAGTCAGGATAAATGTGACGAACGCCGACAAGAGGCAAAACTGGCAGAAGTGTTTGATGACAAACGCTTGTAGGTAAATCAGCCAGAGTGTGGTGATGAACATTAACCCAACAATCACCGTCAACGATTTGGCGGCCCATCTGTAACTGTACGCCGCGAGGACCGCGAGGCTGAAAACTGCGAAGTAAGCCGCGGCGCCAATCATTGCGAGCGGTATTCCGCGAACCGTCGCATACTCACTGCTCAATACTTCCGAACAACCGCTAACAATCGTGCAGCGCACGCTGCGCCCTGACAGATGCTCGATGGTGAGATAGATGGCGTCGGCAAGGCCGATGAGCGAAACCAGCGCCGCTAAAGCGTACAGCAGTGTGCGTCGTCGCGACTGAATTGGTTGAGAAGTATCGGGCGGGTTGGTCACGAGGATTGATTAGGCGTACGGATCGTGATGATTGAGCAATATGATCGCTAATGAAAAACCCAGCCGCTACCGCAGGCGGTCACTGCGCCGGCAGCCCTCGCTACCAGGCGATCACTTGGTACCGAATCTAATTACTTCGCATTTAACTGGGCTTGGATCAGCGCGCGCAGCTTGTCGGGCGCGAGCGATTCAAAAGGCACTTCGCGACCGTTCATGAAAACTGTTGGTGTTCCGCTGACGCCCATCGCGTGGCCGCGTTTGCCGTCTAGAAAAATACGCTGCGCCACGATCTCACCCGAGCTATCGGCTCTAAACTTCTCAATGTTCAAACCGATCCTGGTTGCGTATTCTTCAAAAATCGGACGCGCATCGAAAGCGTCATGCCAGGTCTTTTGATTTTCGTAAAGCAAATCGTGCATCTCCCAAAACTTTCCCTGTAACCCCGCCGCCTCGGCCGAGCGCGCCGCGGCGAGCGCATGCACGTGCGTGGGCACAAGCGGAAATTCGCGGAAGATTAGGCGAATGCGACCGCTGAATTCCTTTTCCATCGTTTGCAGGACAGGATGCAGCAGGCCACACGGCGGACACTCAAAGTCGCCAAACTCTTCGAGCGTAACCGGCGCATCTGCTGGTCCATGCGTGTGCGGCGGAGTGGCGCCCACCTCAGCAGTCGCAGCAGTTTCGTTGCCGGTGGTTGGTCCATTTGCTCCATTGCCTGCCGCGGGTATTGCCGGCGACGCAGGCGATGCAGGCGGGGGCGCGACTGCAGTGCTCGCCGAGCGCTTCAAATACAACGCCGCCACCACCGCGATGACAAGCACAGTTCCGATAATCAAAAAAGGAAGGGCGCGTTTCATTTTTGCTTCCCTTAGAAAGAAAAGTGATGAGTACTGAGTGCTGAGTACTGAGCGAGAATCTCCTTAACTCAGCACTCAGTACTCAGCACTTTCCACTTTCTGTTTGGACAATCACTCGACCGTATAATTCACTGTCTTATCGAGATTGCCGTTGACGTAAATCTGGACTTTGTATTTTCCCTTGGGCCAATCCTGCGGCAGAGTTAGATGACCGTGAATCACGTTTTCCAGTGTCTGGGTGGTGTAGTCAATGTCTTTAATCTTCTTGTTCTGTGTGCCGTCGGCATCGACGATCCACCAGGAAAACTTCATCTCAGTTCCTGCCTTGGACTCTTTCAAGGTGGCCACGCAGTGAATAGTATGATCGCCCGGCTCAAAAGTGTTGGTGTGATCGCCCGGCTTACCGCTGCCGTCGTCCTTGGCCATGTACATATCCTTGATGGCCGAACCTGAGCCGGTTTCGCTGTTGCTATTTGCGTTGTTATTGCCGTTGTTGGCGTTGTTGTTTTTGCCGAGATTGCAGGCAAGCACGGCAAAAAGTAAAAGACCGGCGGCCAGCCAGGCGGGATGTTTTCTCATTTTGAATTTCTCCATACGTTTTAATGAGTGGCATAGACTTTAGTCTGTGTCACCTCAGCAGCCACAGACTAAATTCTGTGTCACTAAGCTGCCAGCGCCAGGGTGGCTGCCAGCGAACGAAAAATATCACGACCATCACTCGAGCCGAGCAAATCTTCGCAGGCGCGTTCCGGATGCGGCATCAAGCCCAGCACGTTGCGCGTGTCATTACAGATGCCGGCAATGTTCTCGCGCGAGCCGTTTGGATTTGCAGCCGCGGTCACATTTCCGTCCGCGTCGCAATAACGAAACACGATGCGATCGTCACGGCGCAGCGCTTCCAGAGTTTCATCGTCACAGACATAGTTTCCTTCCGCATGAGCGATGGGAATGCGCCGCACGGATCCGGTTTGCAACTCATTGGTGTACGGCGTATCGGAAGTTTCGACGCGCACATAGATATGTTCACATATGAAATGCAGATCGCGGTTGCGGATCAACGCGCCAGGCAATAGACCGGCTTCGCAAAGAATCTGAAAACCATTGCAAATACCGAGTACAAATCTTCCCGACGCCGCAAATTTCTTTACCGACTCCATTACCGGCGAGAAGCGTGCCAACGCTCCGGCGCGCAGATAGTCGCCATAGGAGAAGCCGCCGGGAATAATTACTGCGTCGTAGGAACTCAGGTTTGTGTCGCGGTGCCAGATGAAGTCAACGGGTTGGCCCACTTGTTTCGAGATCACGTGGTACGCGTCGTGATCACAATTGGAGCCGGGAAAAACTATGATGCCGAATTTCACCCTTCAATCTCCACGCGATAGTCTTCGATGATCGGGTTGGAAAGAACTTCGCGCGCTATACGTGCGACTGACTCGCGCGCCTGCTGCTCGTCTGCATCGTCAAGCGCGATCTCGAAATATTTACCCTGGCGAATATCAGCGATGCCGCCAAAGCCCAGCAGTTCGACTGAATGCTGAATCGCCTTGCCCTGCGGATCCAGGATGCCCGGTTTCAGGCTGACGTAAACTTTGGCTTTCATGTTGCCTAAAGACTGTATATCGGCTGTGTCGCGAATTTCCCAGTCATACTAAGACATAACATTGCTTCATGTGTAGTGGATAGCATATATTTCGCGCAACCTAATTCAACCTAAATATTTCAATCAGGAGAACTCGACATGCAAAACCCACCCCCTGGACAACAGAACTATGGCAGCGCTCCCGGCACGCCACCTTCTTCGCCGTCGCCCGGCGCTTCGCAAACCGGCGGTACGGGTTTGGATCCAAAAGTAGCAGCGGCCATCTCGTACATTTGGATCGTGGGGCTGATCTTTTATTTCATCGAGAAAGACAATAAGTTCGTGCGCTTTCATGCGATGCAGTCGATTCTCTTTGGCATCGCGAATTCCGTCATCATGATGGTGCTGGCGATCATAGCCACGATTCTGACGCTGGTATTTACGATCGGCGGAGCTGCGGCGGCCACGGCAACAGGCAGTGGCGGCATCGGGGGGCTCGCTAGTCTGCTCGTCGGTCTCATTTGGTTGATCTTCTGGTTGCTGGCGCTGGTGTTTTTAGCTGGGCTGATCTTCGCTGCCGTTAAAGCGTACCAGGGCCAGAAATTTAAATTGCCAATCATCGGCAACATTGCCGAAAAGATCGTCGAGAAGTAAGAGCCATTCTCTGTGCGCCCTTTGTGTTCTCCGTGTCTCTGCGGTGGGCAGTAGCAATAAAAATGGCCCTCACCTTAAACTCATAACTGGCATTTAGGCCATGCCGCCTGATGTGCGGCGGTGGCTTCGTCCCGCCGTAGCGATCCTTTTAGATCTTGGGCTATGCCCTTTATTTCGAACAGCGTGACAAGCTTGAAACGCTTCTTCGACTAAACTCTGAACTTGTAGGGGATAAACCCGAAACAAGGGCATAGCCCGATCTTCATACCGAATCTAACGGCGGGGCAAAGCCGCCGCCGCACATCAGGCGGCATAGCCGTAGCTACGCAGCTAGGTTTTGCAGGCAAGCAGAACAACAGAGGTTCAGACCGCAAAAGCTGCATCCGGATACAACTCTCCGTTAGCTTTCTCCGAAAACTCTTTCAAAGATCGTGTCGATGTTTCTTAGATAAGTATCGAGGTTGAATACTCCCTCAATCTCGCCTGCCGAAAGTTGGCCCGAGATATCCGCATCGCTGCTCAACAGCTCGCGAAAGTTTTTGTTCTCGTCCCAAACCTTCATTGCATTTCGTTGCACCCACTCATAAGCGGTCTCGCGCGCGACGCCTTTTTGCGTCAGCGCCAGCAACAGTTGTCCGCTGAATACGAGCCCGCGCGTTGCCTGAATATTTTCGAGCATCCGCTCCGAATGCACGATCAGGCCGGCGATTAGCGAGGTGGCTTTGTGCAGCATGTAGTCGAGCGCAATGCTTGAATCCGGCAGCACCACACGTTCGGCCGATGAATGCGAGATGTCGCGCTCGTGCCATAGGGCAACATTTTCCAAGCCAACGATGGAGTTGGCGCGGACGATGCGCGCCATGCCGCAGATACGTTCAGAAATAATCGGATTGCGCTTGTGCGGCATCGCGCTCGAGCCTTTTTGCCCGACAGTAAATTTTTCCTGCGCCTCGCGTACCTCAGTGCGCTGCCAGTGACGAACATTGAGCGCGAACTTGTCGAGCGAAGAAGCAATGATCCCGAGCGTCGTCAGATATTCAGCGTAACGATCGCGCTGAATGATCTGCGTCGAGACAGGAGCGGGTTTGAGTCCCAGCCGCGCGCAAACTTTCTCCTCAACCTGCGGATCGAGCAATGCGAAAGCGCCGACCGCGCCGCTGATTTTTCCGAACGCTGCGATTTCACGCGCGCGCCGCAAACGTTCGCGATTGCGGCGCATCTCGTCGTACCAAAGTGCGAAGGTCAGTCCAAACGAAGTGGGTTCGGCGTGAATGCCGTGCGTGCGGCCAATCTGCGGCGTCTTTTTGAATTCAAACGCGCGCCGCTTGAGCACTTCGAGAAAAGACTCGATTTTCTTGAGCAGAATGTCGGAAGCGTCTCTAAGGAGCAGGGCGTTGGCGGTGTCGACCACGTCGGAAGAAGTCAGGCCATAGTGAACAAAGCGCGCGGCTGCGCCGATGTTTTCGGCGAGATTCGTGGTGAAGGCAATGACGTCGTGGTTAGTTGTTTTCTCAATTTCGTTTATGCGCTCAACGGAAAACTTTGCGCGCGCTTTGATTTGTTGGACCGCGTCACGCGGAATGGTTCCCATCTCGGCGTGCACTTCGCAGACAGCGATCTCCACCTCGAGCCACTTTTGGAATTTGTTCTGGTCGCTCCAGAGCGCGCCCATTTCCGGTAGTGTGTAGCGATCGATCATCTTTAGTTAGTTTCAAGTTCCAAGTTTCATGTTTCATGTTTCAAGTTCGCCAATTGAAACTTGGAACCTGAAACTTGAAACTCACTTCAGTGCCGTCGAATTGACAAGATAGCGCGCCAGCAGCCAATGGCCATCGCGCTCGACGAGGGTGAAGGTTTCCATGCCCTCACCATTCTGGAATTTTGTCCGATAGTTGACAATGTAAGCTCGCCCTTTCAATGGACCACCAGAATTCTGTTGTTCGGTAGCGGATTGCAGCATTCGGTTCTCCATCGGGCCCAGTTTGCTTCTTAACGTTTTTAACGTCGCAACAGATTGTTCGAGGGTCGCATCCTGCCGCCAGAGATCTGAAGCTTCTTCATAAAGTTTCTCGTAACGCTCCGCCGCAAGATCATCGCTAATAGTGCCAATAGCTGCTTCAACATCCGCAGGCACGCCGCGGCGCTCAGTTTGCAAGCCGCAAGCAAAACTCAAAAGAGAAACGACGACGATGAACGAATATAGGAAACCCTTAACGCAAAGGTTCTGACGCGCGGAAACAGCGGCTTTCATCCTTCCGCCTTCATCCTGCAATCCTTCAATCAAACCTCGATCCAGGGCGTAGGCTCCTTGGGAAAAGAAAGACTGATCTCGGTGTCCTTATGAAACAGCGGGAAGCGTTCCTGCAAGGCGACTTCGGCCGAAATCTTTGCCAGATAAGGATTGTTGGCGCGTTGCGACAGATGGGCCAGGACAATGAATTTGGCCACGCCGTCAAACCCATTCTGGATCCATTCGGCGACGTCTTCGTTTGAAAGATGGCCCAGCCGGGACAGTATGCGCTGCTTCAGTTCCCAGGGATAAACGTCGCAGGCCTTCAGCATGTCGCGGCTGTGATTCGACTCAATAACAACCGCCGCGCAGCCGCGCAGGCGCTCGCTGACAAGCGTGGTGATATGGCCAAAATCCATCAGCGTCGCGATCTTCACGCCCTGATGAGTGGCAGTGAAGCCAAAGTTGTCGACCGCATCGTGGGGAACGGTGAACGGATGAAAATCGATTTCCCCGATGCGAAAGTCTTTGCTCGACTCGATCGGCTCGACGCGATCGCTCAGCGCCTTTGTACGCTTCTGCCGTTCGTCGTTGTTGAGGTTAAAGCGTTCGCCGACATAGGCGTCATGAGTCTGGGCGGAGATGTAGACCGGGCAATCAACTGTTCGCAGCAGGACGCGCAATCCACCGACGTGATCGCCGTGTTCGTGAGTGACCACCACGGCGTCGAGCTTCTGCACATCTTCGCCGACCAGCGCCAGGCGGCGCGCAATTTCTTTTGCGCTCAATCCGGCATCGACGAGAACACGCGTATCGCCGGCAACGATCAGAACCGCATTGCCCGTTGAGCCGCTGCCAAGAACGGTAAGTTTCATGTTAAGGATGTAAAAACAGGACTGACAACCAACAAAAGGTAGAAGGAAAACTTTATCATTTAATGAAGGAAACGGCTACCGTGGTTTGTAAAGCAAACTGTTAGTTTGCGGTGGTTCGTTACCGCTCAGCTGGAAGGATTACCAACCAACGCAAACTAACAGTTTGCTTTACATCAAATCTTCAGTCGCGAGCGATCGACGCTAAAGCCGTTCAGGTTTCCCAGCGCGCCCAGCGACAGCGACTCACTCTTAAAGAAAGTTCGCGCGACGCGCTGCAGATCGTCAGGAGTCACCGCTTCGATTTTATTGATCACTTCTTCCGGGGAAATACGGCGCCCGTGGATAATTTCCTGTCGGGCCAGGCCGCCGGCACGGGCGCTTGAGGATTCCAAACCCAGTAGCAGCAGCGACAGCGACTGGTCTTTCACCAGTTCTAGCTCGTCGGCAGAAACGCTTTCTTCTACAACCCTGCGCAGCTCTTCAAGAGACAAGTCCAAAACTTCATCGAGATGTTCCGGGGAAGTCCCGGCATAAATCGTGAACACGCCGACATCGGAAAAGGTATTGCCACCGGCGCCGACTGAATAGGCCAGACCGCGTTCTTCGCGAATCTTCTGCCACAGCCGGCTGGAAGTGCCGCCACCAATAACCGACGCCAGCAAACTGGCGGCGTACCGATCGCTGCTTTTTGCATCAGGCCACGGCGCAGCGATTATCAAATGCGCCTGCTCGAGTTCTTTCTTCTGTTCAATCAGGATGGGTGTCGCCGGCACTGGAGCTTCTTCAACCAACACCGCCGAAGCGCCATTAGAATTAGGAAAAGATTTGTTAACCAGTTCGACCAACTGGTCATGCTCAACGTTTCCGGCCGCCGCCACTACCAGATTCGACGGCGAAAAGTCACTGGCATGGTAGGACGATATCGCCTCATGATTGAATGAAGAGATTGTTTCGCGCGTGCCTTCGATTGGCCGTCCCAGCGGATGGTTTGGGAAATAGGCGGCATTGAAAAGTTCGCCCAGCAATTCATCAGGCGTGTCCTCGACCATCTTCATTTCTTCGAGGATCACTTTTTGTTCGCGATCGAGATCGGTTTGGTCGAAACGCGGATGCGCCAGCAGGTCCGCGACCAAGTCAAAAGCCTGCGGCAAACTGGTGTCCGCAACCTTTAGCGCGAATCCGGTCATCTCATGCGTAGTAAACGCATCGAGATGCCCCCCGAGACGATCTGATTCGACGGCGATGTCGCGCGCCGAGCGGCCTTTGGTTCCTTTGAAAACAGCGTGTTCGATGAAATGACAGATGCCGTTCAACTCCGGCGCTTCATGGCGCGAGCCACGGCGCACCCAAATGCCGGCGGTCACGGATCTGAGGCCGGGCATATGCTCGGTCAGGATCTTGATGCCGTTGGAAAGTTTGGTAGAACGAACGTCGTCAATCATAGGTTGAGTCAACAAAATCAGCAGGAATTCAGCGCTGCATCGCATGCTAGCACGCCAGCAACGGGCGGCAAAGCGAGCCTAAATTGGGCGAAAATGGCGGTACGTGGTCAGTTGCAGAAAGGTCCGATAAACGTCGTTTGTGTCAGCGCTACGAGGCTTTGCCTTGAAAACCGTGTCTGCCTCAAAACCGTTCCGTTTGCCTCAAAAGTCACTTTGAGAGGAGCGCGTGTTTGTCCGTCGAGCGCCTAGAGATTTGTTCATCCAGGGTGGTAATGTTTTTATTCAAAGGTTGGTGTATTTTATTGGCCACCTGTTTGTTGCGTCGTGAATAGGCCTGAGATGGACTGCGCGTGCAAAAAAGGACGACTCCGAAAAATCCGATCGGGAACAGGATCATCGTCCCAGCATGATCCTTTATGGCTACCAACCCTATTATCGTCAATCGATGTGAATTCCACAGTGTAAGATACTTTCGTTCGGTCGCCCCTCTCTTTCCATTTAACGTGGGTCGGGATCGTCACAACAAACGTGCCTGCCTTTTTCCCGTAACTCGGCACGAAATCAGCGGCCGACTCAAACGCGTTCTCAGTGGCGTAACACACTCCTCGAGTCAACATATCGTCGCCCCCGCACCATACTTCAACGGGCGTCCTTATTGGTTTAAGCGGTGCCGCTTCCTTTTGATATATCGCGAGGAAAGAGACGACAATCATCACTGGCATTAGAAAATTTATTTGCATACCGTTTTCCCATTCTCTGTTGTGCCTTTCTTGGTAGATTTATTCTTTTGTGCCTCCTTAAGCTGCTCCGGTTTCAGCGTGGTGCCCCCGCGAGAAGTCATGATGTTTGAATTATCGTTTTGTTGGGGTGCTGGTTCGTTGATCATTCTTATCTCGCTTCGTTCTAACCCTTCGGCTTTGGGTGTTTGGCATCCACCCCTCCGCTTTCTTTCCAAAGGCCTGAGAAAAATCAATGTTCAGTATGTAACTTGCGGGCTTCAATCCTTGCCTGTTTGACAATTTGATTCACGCATCTTGCGAAATCATCGTTCCAGCATTTTCCTTTACGAGTACGAAGCATTTTATCGTCAGCCGTTGTGAACTCCACCGTGTAAAATACTCGAGTTCGTTTCCCTTTCTCTTTCCAGTCAACGTTGGTTGGGATCGTCACCACCAATATTCCTGGTGGGTGTCCGTCACTCAGGGCGAAATCGGCGGATGACGCGAACGCATCCTCAAGGGCGTAACATACTCCTCGAGTTAACATATCATCGCCTCCGCACCACACTTCAACGGGGATTTTTGTTGGGCTAATCGGCGCTGCTTCTTTTTGAAAGATGGCAAGGAAAGAGACGCCAATCATTACTGACACTATTAAATTTATTTGCATGCGGTTTTCCCATTTTCTGTTGTGCACTTTTTCGTGGACCTGTTATTTTGCGCCTCCCTGATTTGCTCTGGCTTTAGCTTGGTTCCGCCGCGAGAAGTCATGATGTTTGAATTATCGTATCCCTTTTTTGGAGTGCTGGTTCGCTGGCCATTCGCATCTCGACGTCCTTCTTTGTACTGATCTTTAATGCCGGCAAGATGCAAGACATCATGAGCGGCAGCGCCATCCGCACTTCCCGTGGCGCTATTTATATGACCTCGGTTTCCTCCTGGCCCATTCACTCCTTCGCCAGCAGGAGGATAGTTTTTATCTAAGCCAGGGCTCAGATCTAAATTATTCAGCACGCCATTTATTGGTTTGTCGGTGGCTACTACCTCAATTTTCACTCCCGAACCACCAGTGTCAAGTTCGTTGTCACGCTTAACGATTGCGGCAATCAGTTCCGGAGTTGCTCCTGTCCCTGTGAAGTGGACCGGGATCACAAGCGTGGTTTGACCCGTATCTTTATTGGTAATCAAGAGTCCGTCATGGCCATCCAGGTCGATATATCGTAGAGGGTTATTGAAGCAGTACTGGTATTTATTTAGGGACTGAGGATTCGTTATTTCCGCATATGGAAGAGCCTGTTTCTCTGAGTCTCCCTTGCCTAAGGTGTAGATATTCTCTGGGCCGCCAGTGAACTCGTCTGGACTGGTGAACCTTCCCTGCGTTGATGAGTAGTATCTCGCAAGGAAGTAATCGAGCCCGGTTTCGTTATCTCGCTCTTTGCTGGTGAACTTCTGACGCACACTGTCGCCCGCATAGCCTTGCGTGGGAGTGCGACCGCCGATGTTCGCACCCAACTCTTCACCGAAGGGAAGATAGTCGTGGCGCTTCATGCTGGCGAGCGAGCCGCTCTTGTTCGCGATCATTCTTGGCGTGCCGAGCTGATCGCTGACCAGCCAATTCGCTTCGCGATAGAGCGTGCCGGAAAGATCTCTGAACGCGGGACAGCCGGCAAACGCGCCCAAAACATTCTGACGTCCGGTGCCGACCGTTGCCTGGCCCGACCACCAGCCGAGTCCGCCTGCGTCCGGTCCGCGCTGTAGAAATGCTTCGTAAAGGTTCGTAACAAACTGCGTGTCGGAAATTGAGCTGTCGTTGACCTGTCCGGCAAACAGACTGCGGCCGAATGTGTCAGCTTGCGATTGGACCGCCGCCTGACTCTGCGCCGCCGCTGCATTCAACGCATCACGCTGCTGCTGGATTTCTGTCGAGGTTGCGTCGCGGCCATAAGCGCCGCGATAGAAATTGTTCACAAAGTGCTCGGTACGCTCGTTGTCCGATGCGGCCGTGCCGTAGAGATTTGCAACGAGAGCCCAAGTTGTCAAAGAACAGCAGCTAAAGAGAAAAGCAGAGACTCGAAGCGACGGCGTAATAACATAGCTAGTTGGATCCTGAAGGAATGATCTTAAAGGACGAAGCCAAACACTGCTCCTCCACTGCATGAGGTAATCACTTTAGACGTTTTCGCTTATTTAGTTCTTTCAGCGCGGCGCGCGCATCTTTGTGGCCTTGCTCAACAGCTTTTTGATACCACAAAACAGCGAGTCGCTGATTTTGCTTCACGCCCAATCCTCGTTCGTAACACGCACCAAGTGAATACTGTGATTCAGCGTCTCCTTTTTTGGCCGCTTTGCGCGCCCAAAAGAGGGCTGCTTTGACGTTAGGTTTGAGCCCGATGCCGTGAAAATAATTGTAAGCCAGTTCTCTCTGTGCATCTCGATCACCTTGCTCCGCAGCCTTTCGGTACCACTTAGCCGCCTGTTCCTTGTTGGCCTTTACGCCCTTACCGTTCTCCAATGCAACCGCTAAGTAACTTTGAGCCGGCGCGTAGCCCTGCTTGGCAGAACTCAGAAGGTAGGAGCAAGCGGTTTTGTAGTTCTTTTTGACGCCGACGCCATATATGTACCAAGTGCCTAGAGCATATTGCGCACGCTCATCTCCTTTTGCAGCAGCGGACTTGAGTAACTCAACAGATTCTGCTCTGTATGCTTCGGCGTCGGACAAAGTGGCTAAGTGATAAGCAAGTGCATACATTGCCCGGGGGTCCCTGCCCTCCGCGCGCTTCCTTAATCGATCAATGCGATTTGCTTTTAGTCCTACCATGTCAGATTCTCTTAAAGAGGCTCCTTTGTTTTTTTAGGCTTCGGTGGTTCTGGGGGTTTAGGTGGCTTCGGCGGCCAAGGTCCTCCCGGCCAATCTTTAGGTCTCTTCTTATGGAAAGGCATGCCAGTTCTTCTGGGGTCTGCTTTTTCACCTCCCTGATCTCTCTTCTTTCTTTCGGTTCCCCTCTGATGCTTGGGTAGGTTAGCGGGATTGGTTGTTCCTTTTTTCCGATGTCCGGAAATCGGCGATGGTGGTGATTGCGGCGCCACTGGCTGGACCGGTAGGGGTGCAACCGGGGCTGGAATCATCACCGGCGGAATCATCTTATCAACACCGCTACAGTCTCCTAGGTCGCACTTATATTGCGCCTCACTACCGTCAAGCCTTTCCTTCGTTGTCACCGGATCCGTCGGCTGAAAACATAAGGTAAAACCGGTGCCGGTTTTGCGGTTTGCCCTTGGGGTTCTTGGTATAGAGTCTCGTCCGGATCATGTCCCTCGGGATCAATATATCGCAGCGGATTATTGTAACTGTATTGATACTTGTTCAGTGACTGCGGGTTTCTCAAGTCAGCGTAGAAGGTCGGATTCGCTGATGCGTCATCAACAAAGTAGTAAAGCTCATCCGGACCGCCGGTGAACTCATCTGGACTTGTGAACCGTCCCTGGGTCGATGAGTAATAGCGAGCAAGGAAGTAATCAAGGCCGGTTTCAATGTCCCGTTCTTTGGAGGTGAACTTCTGGCGGACGCTGTCGCCGTTGTAGCCTTGCGGGATTGTTCGGCCACCCGTACCCGAAACGAGTTCTTCACCGAAGGGAAGATAGTCGTGGCGCTTCATGCTCGCGAGTGAGCCGCTCTTGTTCGCGATCATTCTGGGCGTGCCGAGATGATCGCTGACCAACCAGTTTGCTTCGCGATAGAGTGTGCCGGAAAGATCTCGAAACGCAGTACAGCCGGCGAACGCTCCCAAAACATTCTGACGTCCGGTGCCGACCGTTGCCTGGCCCGACCACCAGCCGAGTCCTCCTGCGTCCGGACCGCGTTGCAGGAAGGCTTCGTAAAGATTCGTCACAAACTGCGTGTCGGAAATTGAGCTGTCGTTCACCTGCCGCCAAACAGACTGCGGCCGAATGTCTCAGCCTGCGTCTGCACTGCCGCCTGGCTCTGCGCCGCCGCTGCATTCAACGCATCACGCTACTGCTGGATTTCCGTTGAGGTTGCGTCGCGGCCATAAGCGCCGCGATAGAAGTTGTTCACAAAGTGCTCGGTGCGCTCGTTGTCTGATGCGGCCGTGCCGTAGAGATTCGCCACCAGCGTCTGAAATTCACCGCTCTCTGGGCTCAGTCGCAAGGATGCGCCTTCAGGGTAGAGGCGTCTCGTCTGGTAAGACATGGGCGATCTCGACGCGGTAAGGCGGCTTGAAAATTGGCAGAAGTTCATCCGCCGGTGCGTCTCTGGGTACGAGTCGGTAGACAAAAGTTAGGCAAGCCGTTCTGATTGCATCCTTGTTGACGGCCGCTGCGAACTTCCAGCGCCGGGCGATCTGCCTGCTGCCGGCGACTAAGACCGGATTACCGGAAACGCCCTCAGTTGAAAGAACGGAACCGTCTGCCGATATCCTCGCCGTGATTGTGACTTCGCCGGTCGCATGAGAGTGAAGCGCCGTCGGAAGGTAGTTCGGCGCCACTGCCAGAATAACCGTGGGTTGAACGCTTTCAGTTTGACTGCGCTGTGCCTCGACAGGAGTGACAAAAACGAGCCCAAGCAAAAGCAGGAGTGATCCTTTCAAATAATACTGCATTTTTCTAAGTTACCTCAGGGTTGAAATTGTCTGTCGTTCAATTTACTAGAGTAAGTGGGTGATGTTGTTACGTGCTCGAATGCTCCTACGGCCCGCAATCCTGGACGCTCAGCTCTACTCCAACTGTTATTCCAAACTTCGTGTCCATTGAAACTTGAGTTTGGGAAGTTTTTGCTTAGCGCATCGCGGCCTTGTGCGATCAGCCCAGAAACAATATAGGCATTGAGCTCTGTTGTCTGGACTGTTCGATTATAAGGTGAGTTGAAGGCTTGTGACTCGAGAGGTGTACCGATGAAGTTTGCTAGGCCGCCAGCTGCTTGAATCTGACGCGTTAGGTATGCTGCAAAACTCTGACGATCTGCCGTATGCCAACCTTCGTGACCAATAGCCTGAGCCAAGTCGTTTGAGTTCGTAACAGAACTGCTGATCGTTACCAATACCTGTGCGGTGGCGACGCCGTTTGTGTCGAAGGCTAATGATCCATTCGCAGAAGGCCCCGCTTGAGCCGCTGTACCGTCGGCCACTGTGCCAAAAGTTACGCTTACGCCATTACTATCCCCCTCGGACCCGTACGCATTCACTGCCCGAGCAACTGAATCCGGCTCATCAGAACTTGTCCCTGACTCCCTTGCTGCGTTGAGACCATTTCGGAAGAGATTTCTCTGATCTATGATTTTGTTAGCCGCCTTGAGTGCGTTCTTATCCTTGCCGGCATTTTTCCTGAGTTGCTCGTCGGTCGAGTTGCTTCCCATGGTGGCCGACCAATTCCATGCCCCGGTTGGATCGATATATCGCACTGGGTTATTGAAGCTGGAGGCATAACGGTTCCAACTCTGAGGCGTTACCACGTCGGCAGATGTGAGTGCAGGGTCAACGGATGTGAAACGGCCCTGTGCGCTACCATAATACCTGGCTCCGAAGTAATCGAGGCCAGTTTCGTTATCGCGTTCTTTCGAGGTGAACTTCTGACGCACGCTGTCGGCGTTGTAGCCTTGCGTGGTGGTGCGGCCGCCAGTATAGGCCAGTAGTTCTTCACCGAATGGCAAGTAGTCGTGGCGCTTCGTGCTCGCGAGCGAACCGCTCTTGTTGGCAATCATCCGCGGCGTGCCGAGATGATCGCTGACCAACCAGTTGGCTTCGCGATAGAGAGTTCCGGAAAGATCTCGGAACGCGGGGCAGCCGGCAAACGCTCCCAAAACATTCTGACGTCCGGTGCCGACAGTCGCCTGACCAGACCACCAACCGAGTCCGCCTGCGTCCGGTCCGCGTTGCAGAAATGCTTCGTATAGGTTGGTGACAAACTGCGTATCGGAAATGGAACCATCGTTAACCTGGCCAGCGAAAAGCGAGCGGCCAAATGTCTCGGCCTGCGTCTGCACTGCAGCCTGGCTCTGCGCCGCCGCTGCATTCAACGCATCACGCTGCTGCTGGATTTCCGTTGAGGTTGCGTCACGGCCATAAGCGCCGCGATAGAAGTTGTTCACAAAGTGCTCGGTGCGCTCGTTGTCCGACGCGGCCGTGCCGTAGAGATTTGCAACGAGAGTCTGGAACTCTCCGCTCCCTTCAAACGCATTGCAGACGTTGGTCCTGTTCGTTACTCCGCCCGCCGCCTGGCCCGCCCAGAAGCCTAGTCCACCATCGTCTGGACCGCGCTGTAAATACGCATAGTAAAGATCCGCCGTGTATTGCAAATCAGAACGCGCTGGTGAATTGGTTTCATCATTGGTTTAACGAATGCGCAAGCTCAAAGAAGCTTTTTCAGTTTCTCCCGTGCAACTCGCAATAAAAGATCGGGTCATCACCGAACCTTTCATCGGTTGTGGCGCTCACGGCAAAACTGAAACATCACTTCGTAAGCGACTTCAAATATTGAGCTGCTTTCTTATGGCCTTGCTTCGCTGCTTTCCCTAACCAGATTCGAGCATTCCGTCTATTTTGCAGCACACCTTGACCATCCCGGTAGGCAATGCCAAGATTGTATTGCGCTTTAGCATCTCCTTTGCTCGCTGCTCTCTTTAGCCACTTAATTCCTTCTTCGAAGTTTTGCTTCGTGCCCAAGCCCTCAAGGTACGCGACTCCCAGGTTGCATTGAGCCCAGGCATCGCCAAGCTCGGCGGCTCTCTTGTATAAAGAGAATGCTTTTCGCAGATTGGGCTTCACACCTTCTCCCTTCTCATAGAGAAGTGCGAGATTCCCTAAGGCCTCCTTATCTTCGTTGCTTGCAGCCTGTTCATACCAAGACAGGGCCGAGCGCATGTTCTTTTCTACACCCAGCCCAAGATGATAGGAATAACCCACGAGATTCTGACAGTGCGGATCATTAAGTCTCGCAGCTTTGAGCAGGTGCGGAAACGCCTTTCGGTAACTCTTCTTCCTTCCAATGCCATAGAAGAACTGCTGTCCGATTTCTGATGGATCGTCTTGTATCATCATACTTGCGCTCTCGCTCTCATCTCATGGGTGAATATTGTATTGCGCTCTTGCTTCAAGTGGGCCGTACAGGCAGCCCATCTGGTCCTATTTCAGGCTTCGGTTTTGGAATAGGCTTGGGCGGCTTAGGCTCTGGTTTCGGCTTCGGAGGCGGCCTCCTAAAAGGTCTATAGTTAGGCGGTTGTTTTTGCCCCGGCCTTACCCTTTCGTGCTTTTCGCGCGTACTCTCCCTTTTCCCTTTTTATGCTCCGCTTCTATTGGCGGTGGAGGCGGCATTGGCTGTGCGGGTGACCGCGGTAGAGTACCCGTTGTCGGCAACGGCGTCGGCATTGTTGGTGTCGTAATGATCGGATCTATTGCTCCCGCCGCTGCAGTTCCTATTAGCTGCGAAATGGGATAGAGCGCGTCATCGATTGCTCTGTTCAACCGCTGCAAAGCGTCGATTGTTTGTTGGGCTTCCTGGGGAGTTATACCGGGACCTAACGGAACAGGCAAACCACCAGTCCCAGTCGTGCTCCTCCCTTGCCCTTGCGGAGGATCGGGATCAGGATCACTGTCAGCATCGTGTCCATCGGGATCTACGTAGCGCAACGGATTGTTGAAAGCATATTGATACTTATTCAGCGACTGGGGTTTTCTCAGGTCAGCATAGAAAGTTGGATTCGCCGCTGCATCATCCACGAAGTAGTAGAGTTCGTCTGGTCCACCGGTAAACTCATCAGGGGAAGTGAACCTGCCTTGCGTCGAGGAGTAGTACCTGGCCAGGAAGTAATCCAGTCCAGTTTCAGTGTCGTGTTCTTTTGCGGTGAACTTCTGCCGCACGCTGTCGCCGTTGTAGCCTTGCGGGATTGTTCGGCCACCCGTACCCGAAACGAGTTCTTCACCGAAGGGAAGATAGTCGTGGCGCTTCATGCTCGCGAGTGAGCCGCTCTTGTTCGCAATCATCCGCGGTGTGCCGAGGTGATCGCTGACCAACCAGTTGGCCTCGCGATAGAGGGTGCCGGAAAGATCTCTAAACGCGGGGCAGCCGGCGAACGCTCCCAAAACATTCTGACGTCCGGTGCCGACCGTTGCCTGGCCCGACCACCAACCCAGTCCGCCTGCGTCCGGTCCGCGTTGCAGGAAGGCTTCGTAAAGATTCGTCACAAACTGCGTGTCGGAAATTGAGCTGTCGTTCACCTGTCCGGCAAACAGACTTCGCCCAAAAGTCTCAGCCTGCGATTGGACCGCCGCCTGACTCTGCGCCGCCGCTGCATTCAACGCATCACGTTGTTGCTGGATTTCCGTCGACGTCGCGTCGCGGACATAAGCCCCGCGATAGAAATTGTTCACAAAGTCCTCGGTGCGTTAGGAAGTTAATTGATGTCAAACGCGTGAAAAGTCCCAAAGCCTACGCGTTGGTTATTGGCTATCTCCTTTGCCAGTTTTCTTAGTTCTCTATCAATGGAATACTTCGATAGACGAGCCAGGAGGGTCTCTGCATTTTCAAGTCGAGTAAGTTTCAATCCTAATTCCTCCAGCTCCTTCTTCACGCTCGCCCGAAAACCAGCTCGACTGTTGGCAAACCCGATCGCGTTTGTATATGCTCCATCGGTATACCCTAAAACGCCCTTACGATCCGGTTGTTCCACCTTCGCGAAACCAATCCACAACTCTTTTTTCAGCAGATGTTTCTTAGCCATTTTGCATCCGGTTTTGTAATCAGGTACTCATGGGACGCCGTCAACGGCGCCATCTGCTATAACTGGATTTTGCAGCAATCGAGATAGAGTCTGATTACTCTTCAGCGCGTTACAGATTTGATTACTCCCTGTAAAATAACCAAATGATTCGTGATGAAGTTTCAATACCCAACTAAATGAAGCATCGACCAATACAGCGTCAAAGTTAGGAGCGTCATCTACAAACTTCAATATCTCATCAAGGGAGGCCTCGTCACACTCCACCTCGATGGTCTCCCGAGCTTTTACATATTCTTCCTCCAAAAACAGGAACCTCGCTTCTTTTTGCGTCGAATAGTATTCGCGCACTTCGGTAAGAAAGGCGTGAAGGTTCTCAGGTATCTGTATATCCTTGATCAGCAGTTCGCACTCCCCCATTTTCGGAAAGCGATCTGTTTCCTGCCAACCTGATGAACTACCGTCATCGATGATAAGAGTCTTCGTGGAGGAATCCTTATAGATTCTTCGTAAGACCTCAACGGCATCTTCTTTTTGAAGCTTTTTGATCATGGAAAATGTAGAGTATCTTTTGCCTTTCCGCTCTTTGGCGTCACACTATATCTGTCTCGACCCTTAGGGCGATATGACGCTTTTCCGGCGCCCACACCTTTTAGTTTTCCTGTGTTTCTATCTCTAATGGGCTTACGAGAATTACTTCCCGCCTCTCGATTAAATGCTTCTTTTGCCGCCTTCCGGTTGGGTTGATCCTGAGGCTTCTGGCGGGTGTCCTCTTGGCCTTTCTTAACCGCGTCGCCTGAACCCTTCGTTTTTTCGTCAGTAGCTTGAGCACCTTTTGCGCCTCCCTCAGCCTTACTCCATTTGCTCTGGTACGTCCACTGATTGCACTCGTTACAGGCGACGGTTTCCTGTCCCCCGATTTTTTCCAGAAGGTGTCCTCCAGCTTCCGCCAGTTTCGGTACCGCGCCGCTAGCAGCAATAATGACAGAAGTAATGGCGGCCCCACCGGCATTAATAACTTGCTGGCCTGCGGGCGATTCGGCAACTTCCTCCACAACTTCTTCTATACATTGTGGACAGTAATCTCAGAGGATTGTTGTACGCATATTGGTATTTGTTCAGTGATTGCGGCTGCCCCATGTCACCATAGAAAGTCGGATTATCCGAAGCATCCTCAGCAAACGTATACAGCTCGTCTGGTCCACCGCTGAACTCATCCGGGGAAGTAAAGCGTCCCTGATTAGATGAGTAGTATCGAGCCAGGAAGTAATCCAGCCCGGTTTCATTGTCCCGTTCTTTGCGGGTGAATTTCTGTCTTACGCTGTCGCCGGCGTAGCCTTGCGTGGTGGTGCGTCCGCCAATGTTAGCACCCAACTCTTCACCGAATGGCAGATAGTCGTGCCGCTTCATGCTCGAGAGCGAGCCACTCTTGTTCGCGATCATTCTGGGCGTGCCGAGGTGATCGCTGACCAGCCAGTTGGCTTCGCGATAGAGCGTGCCGGAAAGATCTCTGAACGCGGGGCAGCCGGCAAACGCTCCCAAAACATTCTGACGTCCGGTGCCGACCGTTGCCTGGCCCGACCACCAACCCAGTCCGCCGGCGTCCGGCCCGCGTTGCAGAAACGCTTCGTACAGGTTCGTCACAAACTGCGTGTTGCTTAGACTGCCGTCATTGACCTGGCTAGTAAACAGACTGCGGCCAAAAGTTTCAGCCTGCGCCTGTACGGCAACCTGACTCTGCGCTGCCGCGGCATTCAACGCGTCGCGTTGCTGTTGGATTTGCGTTGAGGTGGCATCGACACCGTAAGCGCCGCGATAGAAGTTGTTGACGAAGTGCTCGGTGCGTTCGTTGTCCGAAGCAGCCGTGCCGTAAAGATTCGCAACGAGAGTTTGAAACTCGCCGCTTGCTTCAAACGCATTGCAGACGTTGGTTCTGTTCGTTACTCCACCCGCCGCCTGGCCGGCCCAGAAGGCTAGTCCACCGTCGTCCGGCCCGCGCTGTAGATAAGCATAGTAAAGATCCGCCGTGTATTGCAGGTCAGAACGGTAAGGCGAAATTTCGTAGTTAGCCCTTGACTGACACTGAGTGTGAGATCGCCTGCGTCATCTTAGATTTCTTGGAAAACGCCGCCTTCATGCAAACCAGTTGCCAAATCCACTTTGAACCCAACATTGGACTCGATTCGAGGATCCCAAACCTCTCCTTCGATCGTGTCATGACTTACCTTAGTAACTCTGATCCCATCCCACGAAAGCCGTTCGGTTACCCATGCTGGTCCTGAATTACCATAGGCGATTAGTTCAGTATTATTCGCAAAAACAACAATGTTCTTTTGCCTTGCCGGTATTACCTCAAGAATAGGGTGGACTGATAGCATTTCGTAATTTACTGGTTCGCGAACGTTGACAACATAACCTTGACCTTGAGATACAACGCACAACATGTCGGCATCGGGCCATGAGTAAAGACCGTTCTTTCCTTTCGGAGATAAATCTCCGAACGCGAACGTGCCTATCCACGACTGACCAGAATGCGGAGATACTCGCACGAGCAGACCATCTCGCCCGGTTTTGATCTGATGAGGATAGTAATAGTTCTGATGCATGAGGCCAGGAAGCTCCTTTAGGAGCCGGCACTCGAAATCATGGAAAAACGTCTCGTCTAGTTCCAAGTTCTTGTCACTCATGGTCCTGGCCGAAAAACGCGGTGAGTAATAACCTCCGTCCTTCCAGACAGAGATGGTCTTACGCCAATCTCAAACGTGCCGGCTTTTCCGTTAATATGCCCACTCGCTCGGTACATTACTCCATCGTTACTTAGGCTTTGCCGGTCTACGTTGAAGAAGTCTCGTGTTACGGTTCGAGTTCCTTTGAATATGTCCGCGTTGAAAGACTCGGGAAAGTTATGCATTGGCCCACTGTCCTCGGCCATCCGCATTAGTGTTCCGGCTGCGTAGATCCTAGTGGGCCCAGTGCTCTCTACCAAACAGCCTGCTATCTTGACTTCTCCCGCGCCATCGAGGAGCGTGGCGCCAATGACCATTCCCGCGCTGATCGCAGAGGCGTTTTGATATTCCGGGGCGCTCGTATCAACGCCCATGTTTCCAAATATTGCTTCTCTAAGCTCCCTTCCGAAAGGAATCGAACCATCAACCAACCCGGCGTTCATATTCAACGGGCTTCCTTGCGCCAAAGGTCCGCCGTCACCCTGAGGTCCAGAATATATTACTTGGCGTACGATACCGACATTTGAGATCCTTACAATCTGACCATTGTCAGTGGGAACATCCAATGACCCCTTAGCACCGAAGTCAACAGCCGAATAACTACGACCGCCGTAGTCGCCGATCTCTCCGTTGAACCAGTGATATTTGGTGTGATGTCCTTTCTTGTTATCCCATTCCGTAACCCCCCAGTCCAATCCATCAGGATCGACCAGTGCCAACGGATCGTTTAGAACATAGGTGTAACGGTTCCAACTCTGAAAACCGCCGGTCGGCCGCTCGACAGGAGGGGGTCGGCTGATGTAAAGCGGCCTTGCGATGAAGAGTAGTACCGGGCTCTAGAATAATCCAATCCAGTTTCATTATCGCGCTCTTTGTCGGTGAATTTCTGCCGCACATTGTCGCCGGTGTAGCCTTGCGTGGTGGTCCGGCCCCCGGTGCCTGCGGAGAGTTCTTCACCGAAAGGTAAGTAGTCATGGCGCTCATGCTGGAGAGTGAACCACTCTTGTTCGCAATCATTCGCGGCGTGCCGAGATGATCCGCAACCAGCCAGCCCAACCGGCAAGATGCGTCAGCTATTCGAAGAGGCCTCTCGCCTCCCGCGGACTCAGCAACAGAAGATCACTGCACTCCTTGAACCCTTCATCGCTCACCACGCTGGACGCTAATGAGATTCGATTGCTCTAAGTCTATTTAGCTCCGACAAGCATAACCTAGCCACAGGTGAAAGCCGGCTGTGTTTTTGGCCCCCGATTTTACTCAGTTTAGATTTCACGTCACGCAACATTTCTTTCGGCATACCCGAGCCATCCATCGCGGCGGCTAACGACGCGAGCTTATGCTGCTCCTTCTTCGGTCGGGAAACGAGAGCCTTTAAGAGTTCATCTGGTTCTTTCCACAACAACTCGCCATAGAAGCTCCCGAGCGACTCTGACAATGCACCATCACTGACAAGGCCCGCGTCAAGCAAAGCGGAAAGCAATCCTTTGTTTCCGCGTTTATACAAACCAATCAAATACCCCGCTGTATCTTCATTACATCCTTCGGAAGACAAGCTTCGACTACAGCCCTTCAGCATGGCAAGCGCTTTTTTCCGATTCAGAGATTGACTCGAACTCATTTTCTGAGACTGCGCTAGAGAGAAAACAAGCGTCATCAGAAGAATATTTGCGAGGATCACTCTATGTCCCTTCACTGGATTACCTTTCCGCCCTCAAGTTATTAATTCGCTGGATGTCGTCGTTGCTCACGTTGCCTCTGTCGCTCCTGCTGCTGCCGCTGTTGCTCCTCTCGTTGACGTTGACTCCAAGAGACCGAAGCTCTGCTCACCTCATCAATGAACCATTCTGTTGAAGAACGTCAAGACTTTCATCAAAACTACCGGGAAGTAAGTTACGCGATTGCTTTCAACATCTCCCTCGCAGTCGCCCACAACCGTGAGTTCTTAGGTACTGATGAGAGATGTTGTCGCAACGCTTCTAGATCTTTACTTGGCATCGAACCCAAATGGAATAGCCGATAGATTTTCCGGCGTCGTCTTTGTGGCTCTGGTCTCAGACTCGACAAGAATCTCGCCGTCTCTTGTTGCGCTTGGGTTGTCAACGTAGCGGAGAGCTCTTCAGCCAACGCGCCGTCAGCCCAGTCAATGCTGGCGAACAGGACCTTGAACAGTGAATAATCTTTCTTTGCGGCTAGAAGACCCGAGATCAGCGAGGCTGCGTCATCCGCATAGAAGTTCTTGTACCTCGGGTTCTTGATAAGGGACGAAGACACGATTTGAACGTTGGAGCTGTATTCGAACCCTAGAAGGCATGACACGAATGCTACCTTCACCCGCAAGGCGTCGTCCGGGCGAAGTCCATTCCGTATCCTTTTCAGGGCGACATAGACTTTACCTCTCGGCATGGCCCTTAGCTTCTCCAGAGTCGCCGGATTGCCTTCACCGGTCGCACAATCCTCGACCAGCTGTATGATCTCGCTGTCAGATGGCATGGTGATCTGATCGTGATTCAACGACCGAGTTCGAGCATTCACGGCAACTATGCTCGCTAACAAAGTTAAGCCAACAAGAGAGTATCTACGTGTGGAAAGCATTACTGGCCCCCTTAGTCTACGATTACTGATTCTCTGGATGGCGTCGCTGCTGACGTTGCCTCTGTCGCTCTTGCCGCTGCCGCTGTTGCTCTTCTCGTTGACGTTGAACTTCCGCTCTACGATTGGCATCCGCTGTTATGAGACCTTGGCGTTGTTGCTCGTTGCTATACATGCCCATTGCCAAACGAAGATCAGGGTTTACGTAATTACCATTTCGATCAGTCTGGTTAGCCGTCGTGGTCAGCGTCGTGGCTGTTCCAATGAACACCCTGTCTAACGGATCTTGGTTTGTACCAGCGGTGCCTATATTGCCGATTAACCTATTGACATCTCCATTGTGCATTCTGACGCAACCTTGAGTTGCAATAAGATTCTGGTCGAGATCATAAGCGTGATCACCTAAAGGAGTTCCACCACCATGCAATCTGATCAGAGTACGCCCGCTATCAATTATCTCTCCCGCCTCACCCGTGATGATGATCTTGCCGGTGCCAAATCCCCTACCCAATCTGGATTCGGCCGTTCCGCCTTGCGTTCCGTCGAAACTGTAAATTCCGTAGGGAGTATCGTTATACGTGGCCATGCGATCTCTTCCCTGTCCGGCGGCCAGCCCATCATATCCCACCGCAGCATCAGCACCGTTCTCCCCTATTTTGCCAGAGAATATAATGCTCGCGGTCGGATTGCCGCCGCCGGCCGGCACAGTCACAGTCACCACGATTGTAGAAAGCCCGTCCGGATCAATTGCAATCGTGGGACGATTCAGAGTGTAGGTGTAACGATTTAACGATTGCGGGTTTACTGCCTGTGCGCCCGCACCGCCTGGATCAACACTGGTGAAACGTCCTTGGGTGCTTGAGTAATATCTTCCTGGCCCAAACCAGTCGAGGCCGGTTTCGTTGTCCCGTTCTTTTAGGGTGAACTTCTGGCGGACGCTGTCGGCGGTGTAACCTTGCGTGGTGGTGCGACCACCGATGCCGGAGAACAGTTCCTCACCGAAGGGTAAGTAGTCGTGGCGCTTCATGCTGGCGAGCGAACCACTCTTGTCGGCAATCATCCGCGGCGTGCCGAGGTGATCGCTGACCAGCCAGTTCGCCTCGCGATAGAGGGTGCCGGAAAGATCTCGAAACGCGGAGCTGGTAGCGAAGGCGCCCAAAACATTTTGACGTCCGGTGCCGACAGTTGCCTGGCCCGACCACCAGCCCAATCCGCCGGCGTCCGGTCCGCGTTGCAGGAAGGCTTCGTAAAGATTCGTCACAAACTGCGAGTCGGAAATTGAACTGTCATTAACCTGTCCGGCAAACAGACTGCGGCCGAATGTCTCAGCCTGCGATTGCACTGCCGCCTGACTCTGCGCCGCCGCTGCATTCAACGCATCACGCTGTTGCTGAATTTCAGTCGACGTCGCATCACGGCCATAAGCCCCGCGATAGAAGTTGTTCACAAAGTGGTCGGTGCGCTCGTTGTCCGATGCGGCCGTGCCGTAGAGATTTGCAACGAGAGTCTGGAACTCACCGCTTCCTTCAAACGCATTGCAGACGTTGGTCCTGTTCGTCACTCCACCTGCTGCCTGTCCCGCCCAGAAACCCAATCCACCATCGTCCGGCCCGCGCTGTAAATACGCATAGTAAAGATCCGCCGTGTATTGCAAATCAGAACGCGCCGGTGAATTGGTTTCATAGTTGGTAGCGGTGAACAAGGATCGCGCGATCTGGTTAGCGACTGTCAACAACTGTGCTTGACTTGTGGCCCCTGCTGCTGCCAGTTGGTTAACCTTATCCGTCAGTTCCTGCGAAGTCGGATCGCGCTGCAAGGCGCCGTAGTAAAGATTCGTCACGAAGCGCGTCAAACGCTGCGGGTCGCCGTTGGTAATCGTGACCAATAATTCGCCGCCGCGATAACCGTATTCAGTAGTGGGCAGGAAAGGCGCAGCGCCCGACGCATACTCAGCCAGCAACTCCCCATCCATGCCGTAAACTTGCCACGTTTCCACGCCGTTCACATTGCGTTTGATGCGCCGGCCGTCCGCATCGTAGGTATAGGTCTGCCATTGATTATTCGCCCACGCCTGCTTCATCCGATTTTCTGCATCGAAGGTGCGCTGGCCCTGACCGGTGTACGTGTCGTTAGTCTGGTTACCGGCGTAGTCGTAGTCCACGGCGTAACCGGCCGGAGCAGTTAGGCGGTTGTTGGCCGTATTCACACCAAAGTTTGGTTTGGGCGCGCCCGCACCCCATGTTTGAGTTTGATTGATCGTGCGATTGCCCCAGCGATCATAGTCGTAGACTTGAGCGAAGTACTGCCCGCTCGCTCCCCATTGACCGCCCTGAATCTCGCCGACCGTGCTGATGCGGTTGAGAGCATCGTAGCTGTAGCTGTCCTGCTGGTAGGCGTAAGTGCTGAGAGATTCGTCGCCTGGAGCCCAATGCTGCTGCATGGTGAGATTGCCATTGTTTGCTGGCCCGCTTTGACCCCATGCATAGCCGCCGTAATAAAATGCCAAACACCCACGATTCCAATCGAACTCATTTGCCTGAAGCGAGAGGGTACTTAGACGCACGTCGTAAAGTTGACCGCGCACGTTGTAATGCAGTTTGTGATAGAGCGGTGTCTGCGTGCCAAACTGTTCCTGTTGCAGCCCGCCAAACTCACTATAAGTAACTCCGGTTGAATAGGT
>JAVEDP010000035.1 GCA_030841085.1 Pyrinomonadaceae bacterium | reverse complement strand
CAAAGAATTGTTTGGTAATGCTTCACCTCAGCCACCGCCACCGTCAGGCGAACTGAAGAATGGCTTCCTGGCTCTGGCTGAATTCGATAAATCGCAGAACGGTGGGAATGGCGACGGCGTGATCGATGGCCACGACGCGATATTCTCATCGTTGCGCCTGTGGCAGGACACCAATCACAACGGCATTTCCGAAACATCTGAATTATATCGTTTGCCGGCACTGGGTGTTGCCCTCCTGGATCTGCAATACAAAGAATCGAAACGAACTGATCAGTTTGGCAATCAGTTCCGCTATCGCGCGAAAGTCAAAGACGCGCATGGTGCGCAAGTCGGACGTTGGGCCTGGGACGTCTTCCTTGTAAGTGGTCCTTGACGTTTAGTGCCGCGATTTCCGTAAGCGATTTCTCACATCTTCTTTCTGGCTAAGCCTGGTGAAAAATCCATCGACAGCCGTATGCTTCTCGCAAGGAAGCGGAGCCGAAGGCCAATACCAAACCTCTTGCATGTCATACGCCTTCTTGCATTGATGCAACAACTTGCTACCCGGAAATCAACCGCTTAGACTCCGGCGCATGCCTTCAATCGCTGACGCACTCACATCCCTGCGCGAGCACTTCGGATTTTCGGAGTTCCGCGAAGGCCAACGAGAAGTCATCGCCGCGATCCTCGGAGGCAAGAACGCAATCGTGGTCATGCCTACGGGCAGCGGAAAATCTCTCTGCTACCAGCTGCCGGCGCTGATGTTTGAGGGTGCGACCGTGGTCGTATCACCGCTCATTGCATTGATGAAGGACCAGGTTGACGCGCTGCGTGCGCGCAACCTGCCCGCGACCTTTATCAACAGTTCAGTCGACGAACGGGAACAGTGGTCGCGCATTGATGCCTTGCGTCGCGGTGAGTTCAAGCTCGTTTACGTTGCGCCGGAGCGTTTTCGCAGCAACCGTTTTCTTGAAGCGCTGAAGTCAATTCGCGTTTCACTCTTCGCGGTTGACGAGGCTCATTGCATTTCAACCTGGGGCCATGACTTTCGTCCCGACTACTTGCGCCTGAAGAATGTGGTCCAGGCACTTAATGCTAACGGCACTGGCGCTCAAACTGTTGCGCTCACCGCCACCGCCACACCTTATGTTCGTTCCGACATTATCCAACAACTCGGCTTAACCAAACCCGAAACGTTCGTCAGCGGTTTCGACCGGCCTAACCTAACCATCGATGTCGTGCATACGGAAAAGGAACGCGAGAAAATCGCGCGCATTAAGCGGCTGGCGAAAACAAACGACGGCTCGGGAATAATTTATGCCGCCACACGCAAGGCGGTGGAACAGGTGGCGCTGCAACTGCAAGCTCAGGGATTGAGCGTCTCGGCCTACCATGCCGGCATGGGCGACGCGGCGCGCGTGAAAGCGCAGGATGATTTCATGAATACTCGCACGCAGATGATCGTCGCGACCAACGCGTTTGGCATGGGCATCGATAAAGCGGACATACGCTTTGTCGCGCACTATCAAATGCCGGGATCGATTGAAGCTTACTACCAGGAGATTGGTCGCGCGGGGCGCGATGGCCTGCCGTCGTCATGCGTGTTGCTGTTCAATTATGCCGACAAGAACACGCACGACTTTTTCATTGAAGGGTCATACCCGAGCGCCCAGGTGGTGCGCGACGTTTACGGCGTTCTGCTGTCAACTCGTCTCAAGCGAATAGAATTGTCGGCCGGTGAGATTGCGAAGCGCGCCGGCGTGCGTAACGAGATGGCAGTTCAGTCAACTCTCTACCTGCTCGAACGCGCCGGACACATACATCGCCTGGCCAACTCCAAAAACTTCGACGCCAGGGATACCGTTACCAGTCCACCATGGGCCACGCATACTGGGTCCGCCTTCAATGGGACCGCGGGCGTCTCGCCCGCAGCGGCTACGCCGCCCTCAACCAAAGAGAGATCCTCTCGCGCTCCGCGCGCAATTCTAATGCTCGACAACGTTCGTCCGGACAAACTGCGCGTCACACCGGCCGATGTCGAACGCCGCGCGACTCTGGAACGGCGCAAGCTGCGCGAGATGATCGAATTCTGTTACACCGAATATTGTTATCGCGCCGCCATCCTTGATTATTTCGGTGACCGACATCACGCGCGCAACTGCGGCAGTTGTGGAAACTGCAACCCCCACAGCGCGGCGAAAACACCGCTTGGCCGGGACGAAGTGCTGGACGAAGTGCGCCCCAGCGGACGGAATCGGAAAAGCGTAGCGTCCGTTTCCAGCGTGCAAAGGTTGCGAGCTTTGAACGATGAGGAGAACCTGCGCGTGCGAAAGATTTTGGCTTGCGCGTCCCGCATGAAGGGACGGTTTGGAAAGACTGTGCTGGCAGCTACGTTGCGCGGCTCAGCGGCCAAAAATGTAATGCAGGCGCACCTAAACGAACTTTCGACCTACGGTTTATTGAAAGACATGACGCAGGACGGCATTCTGCTTTACATCGATGCGTTGTGCGCCGCCGGTTGTTTGCGCGTCAGCCCGGGCGAGTATCCGACCATTTCGATCACCGAGCTTGGTGAACGCGTAATGCGCGAGCAGGAGAAAGTTCAACTCGCACTAACGGACGATGGGCCGGCGAAAGATGCAGATGAATCGTTACTGCCGGCCACTGCCTTGCAAACTTTTACTCTTTTTCGCAATGGTCACACGGTTGCAGACATTGCCCAGCAGCGTGAACTGGTCGTCAACACCATCGAGGGCCACCTCGTCGAATGCATCGCGGCGGGGCTACCGGTTGATCTGGCAAAACTGGTTTCAGATTCCGATCGGGTTCAAATTGAAAAAGCTATCGCCGAGCACGGGGTGGAAAAACTCAAACCCATTCGTGAATCTCTTCCGGAAAGCATTACGTACAACATGATTCGTTTCGTGGTTGCGCGCGAGCGGCTGGTGAAGTCCGCGAAGTCTTAGGTAGGACAGGCATTCCTGCCTGTCCATTGTTTTGAGAAGCGAGAGACAGCGATTTGAGAAGGGACAGACAGGAATGTCTGTCCTACTTAGCGCACAACCCCTGTTACTGGACTCGAGGCGCTGGCATACAATCGTTTCGACATACGGCCGGCTTGATATGCCAACCTGCCTGCCTCTATCGCCAGCTTCATCGCCCGAGCCATCCGGGCCGAGTCATGGGCTTCCGCGATCGCCGTGTTCATCAACACAGCGTCCGCGCCTAATTCCATTGCTATGGCCGCATCGCTCGCCGTGCCCACGCCGGCATCGACAATGATCGTCGCATCCGGCAATTGCTCGCGCATGATTCGCAGGTTCGCCGGATTTTGTATTCCCAGCCCCGATCCGATTGGCGCTGCCAGCGGCATCACCGCCGGACAGCCCGCGTCCAATAATTTTTTCGCCATGATCAGATCGTCGGTGAAGTAAGGCAAAACAATAAAACCTTCCTTCACCAGGATGCGGGCGGCTTCAAGAGTCTGCTCGTTATCGGGAAAGAGCGTTGTCTGATCGCCGATGACTTCCAGCTTGATTAGATCGGTCTGCAAAGCCTCGCGCGCGAGTCGCGCCGTGCGTATTGCTTCATCCGCCGTGTAACAGCCTGCTGTGTTCGGCAGTATCTGCAATGAAGGATTGAGATGATCCAGAAACGATTCGCTGCTGCGATCCAGCGGCACGCGCCGCACTGCAACTGTAACCATTTCAGCGCCGGACGCGTCGTGGGCGGCTTTCATTTCTGCGAAGGTGCGATACTTTCCGGTTCCGATGATCAATCGGGAGGTAAACGCGCGGTCGCCGATTTTGAAGCCTTCAGTTTGAACTGGTGCAGCAGTTGACATGATTGGATTATATTCTTCCCTTCACTCAGCGCCAATTCCCGATGTAAAGCAAACTGTTAGTTTGCGTTGGTGTGGATCCCCAACTGTGAGCCCACCGACGACCGCAAACTAACAGTTTGCTCTACTAGACCCCACCGCCGACAAAATGAACAATCTCGACGCGGTCGCCTGGCTGGAGAGTTGTCGCTGTCCACGCGGCGCGCCGCAACACTTCATGGTTCAACTCGATGGCGATCTGATCGGCGCGAAGCTTGAGATTGGTTATTAATTCCGACAGCGGCAAACCTTCGCTCACTTCCTGATGTTCACCGTTGACTTGAATTTGCACTGCGCTTCAAACCTCTAGCTGGCGGGATGAATCACCCGCCGCGTCTCGCAGGAAGCACCCGCCGCATCAACCTTAATAATTACGGCAGCCCGGCCCGAATTGAACCTGGGAATCTCAACGCCCACACTTGCCACACCGTGGCGATTTGTCGTTACCGAATACAACTGCGGCCGAAACGCGGTGCCTAATATTTTCACCGCGACCGCAGCATGAGCAACGGGCTCGGCCACGCCGCCCGCTCGCTTTTGCACAAGTATCTTGATGGTAATGGAGTTGCCCGCGCGAAACGGCTGCTCATCGATTAGTGTTACCAACAAAGGAGAATCAGGCGCTGTCTTTTCTCCCAGCGGAGACGCTCGGCGCGAATCATGGACGGTGTAAGCCGACTCTCGCCGCACCGCCTTAGGCAATTCAACATCGACTGTAGAAACAGTACCGCCACTTTCTCCTTCCGCCGGCGCCGATTCAACGGAAGGCACTTCATCCGGCACCTGGGCTTCCGGCAGGCGTGGTGAAGCTTCTGGCTCAGCCGTCTCTGCGGACTGGCCCATCCGCTTCAGGTCTTCCAGACGTCCGGCATTTATGGCCGCACAGATCAAGCGATGCTGGCGTTTCAAACGTTGGGCCAGCGTGGCTTCGTTAAACCCGGCTTCGATCAAATCTTCATAACGCGACCGCTTGCTGGCCAGGATGGCTCCGCCCGAATAAACGAGCGATAGGATTAGAGGAGAGTCGAGTCCCTTGTCCTCGGTTTGCACGTGATACACCACGCCATCGTGTTCCACGTCAGTATTGAAGCCAGTTATCACAATCGTAGGTAAGCAAAGAAGCAGTCCGATAAACTTTAGTTTGTCGCGGCCTCACGACAAGCTAAAGCTAATCGGACAGCAAACACCGCTGCGTTCGAACCGGTTAAGTCGTGCCGCTGGATCGAAGTTAACATAGCGGTTTTTTCAGGGTCAATTAGCAAAGTTTTGCCGCGCTTCCTTGATGATAAGGTTGCTTGACACCCCAGATCACTTCGTCTACGATTCGGCTTGTACAATGATTCTCAATCTTGGTCAGGCATTCTTCAGTCGCTGAAGTTGTAAGCGTGTGCGCATCGATCTGATTTGAATGGAAGATTAGCGATGGCCTTTCGTCTTTCAGACTATCTACCAATACTGTTGATATTCATCGTGGCGGCAGGCTTCGCCGTCGGCAATATTTTTATTTCGCAATTCATCGGTCAGCGAAAGCGCACGCGCACGAAGATGATGCCGTACGAATGCGGCAAAGATCCGGTTGGCACTGCGCGCGAGCGCTTTTCGGTAAAGTTTTATCTGATCGCGATGATCTTCATCTTGTTCGACATTGAAGTCATCTTTTTGGTGCCCTGGGCGGTCGTCTTTAGAACGCTCGCCAGTCCCGCTTTCGGCTTGAGAACGCTAATCTATGTCGAGATGATGGTCTTTGTTGCGCTCTTGTTGGCCGGCTACGTTTACGTGATTAAGAAAGGCGCATTCGACTGGAATGAGAGCGCGCGCCGCGAGGCGGAAGGCGAAGCGCGACTGCTTCAGGATATGGACCAGCGCAAACGACAGCAGACACGCAACGCCGCCTGAAGGTTTAACGAAAGTGGTTCTAACAAGGTGGGATGACATCGCTCTTCCTATTTGCGATTCACGATTTACGATTTACGAATTGACATGGGACTCGAAAACATTATCGCCGAAGCGTTGCCCGAAGTCTTGACGACGCGGCTTGACTCTTTGATCAACTGGGCGCGCAAGTCCTCGCTTTGGCCGGCGACATTTGGCTTGGCCTGTTGTGCAATTGAAATGATGAATGCCACTTCGTCGCGCAACGACCTCGCTCGTTTCGGATCTGAAGTTTTTCGCGCCAGCCCGCGGCAGGCGGACGTGATGATTGTTTCAGGTCGCGTTTCGCGCAAGATGGCGCCGGTCTTGCGCCGCATCTACGATCAGATGCCCGAACCAAAATGGGTGATCTCGATGGGCGCCTGCGCAACCTCGGGCGGAGTTTTTGACAACTACGCTATCGTTCAGGGCGTCGACAAGATCGTGCCGGTGGACGTTTACATTCCCGGATGTCCGCCGCGTCCCGAGATGTTGATCCACGCGGTGATGATGTTGCAGGACAAGGTTATGAAAGAGTCATCGCGCGATCGTCGCGACGTACCTGAACAGGAAGCTCGCGAGGCGTTCGTTCCCGGCACCTTGCCAATTACCGATGGCTCGACGACCGAAAGCAGTTTACCCCCCGAATCGCGGCCCTACTCCATAGCTTCCCGGCACGAAAGGCGACGTTCCTCCTAAGCTCTTTCCGGAAATCGAACGTGCGGCATAACTGTTCATGACGACTGGGGCAAACAGCGAAAACAATCTGCCGGAAGACCTGGCTGCCGATCCAACACCAAACTCAGCGGCGTCTCCTTTAGCGGCCGCATTGCAACAGGTGAATGCGGAATGGATCGCTTCCACCAGCGAAGCGTTTGGCGAAACAACAGTTATCGTGCCGCGCGAACACATAGTTTTGCTTTGCTCGCACTTGAAAACCGCGCCGGAAGCACAATTTGATTTTCTTGCGGACCTTTGCGGCGCGGATCGCGGCGTTGAAGAAGAGCCGCGCTTCGAAGTCAACTACCACCTCTTTTCAACAACCAAACATCATCGCCTGCGTTTGAAGGTTGTGCTTACCGAAGAAGATGCGCACGTGCCGACAGTTACCGGCGTGTGGCGCACGGCTAACTGGCACGAGCGCGAAACTTTTGATCTCTTTGGAATTATTTTTGATGGACATCCGGACCTGCGCCGGATTCTTTTGCCGGATGACTGGCAGGGGCACGCGCTGCGCAAGGATTTTCCGTTGCGTGGGTACGAGCCGTATTCGTTGAAATAGTCCAAAGTCCAAAGTCCAAAGTCTTTAAGAGACGTAGGACGCGGACATTGGACATTGGACATTGGACTTTGGACATGGTTTCTTCGGTAAACATTCCCCCGCAATTTGAAGTCGTCGATCGTCCGCTCGACACGCAGATGACGATCTCGATGGGGCCGCAGCATCCGTCGACGCATGGTGTGTTGCGTCTCGAACTGGTGCTTGACGGCGAGATGGTGGTCAAGGCGACGCCCGACATCGGCTATCTCCACACCGGGATGGAAAAGCTCTTTGAATACAAAAAGTATCAGCAGGGCATAGTCATCACCGACCGCATGGATTATTTGAATCCGCTCGGGAACAACCTGGCCTACGTGATGGCCGTGGAGAAACTGCTCGAGCTTGAGATACCGGAACGCGCGCAAACGATTCGCGTTCTGACTTGCGAACTGCAACGCATCGCATCGCATTTGGTTTGGCTGGGAACGCATGCGCTGGACATCGGCGCGATGTCGGTTTTCTTCTACTGCTTCCGCGAGCGCGAAAAAATTTTGAATCTCATCGAAGCTGCTTCCGGCGGCAGATTGACCCCATCGTATTTCCGCATCGGCGGTTTGATGATGGACTTGCCGGCCGGTTTTGAACGACGGGTACAACAGTTCCAGGATGGTTTTCTGAAAGCGGTAGATGAGTTTCACACGCTGCTGACTGGAAACCGAATTTTTCAGAAACGCACGCAGGGGGTTGGCTACATTTCTGCCGAGGACGCAATTGACTGGGGCTTGTCTGGTCCATGTTTGCGCGGCAGTGGCGTCAATCTGGATATTCGCCGCGCAAATCCCTACACCGGTTATGAAAAGTACGATTTTGAAGTGCCAACCGAAAGCGATTGCGACGTCTGGGCGCGCTACATGGTGCGCATGCGGGAAATGAAGGAGTCGCACAAGATCGTGACGCAGGCGTTGTCACGTCTGCGGCCCGGGCCCGTGAAAGCCGATGCGCCGAAAGTCGTTCTGCCCGACCGCGAAGCGATGAAGACGCACATGGACGCGTTGATTCATCACTTCCTGATCGTTGCCGAAGGTTTTGATGTGCCCGCCGGCGAAGTCTATCACCCGATTGAAGCTTCAAAAGGCGAGCTTGGCGTTTACGTAAAGTCCGATGGTGGTCCAAAGCCGTCGCGCGTGCATTTCCGTGGACCGAGTTTTGTAAATCTGTCAGCGCTGCCGCATATGGCGCAAGCCTGCATGGTCGCGGATATTGTGGCGATCATTGGATCGCTGGATATTGTGCTGGGAGAGATTGATCGGTAATTGGCTTTTGGTCTTTGGACTTTGGTCTTTGGTCTTTGGTCTTTGGAGGAGTTAACGCTGGGTTATCGCGAATGTTTCAAAGGAATTTCAAAGGCCAAAAACCAAAGCCCCAAGACCATTTAAAAAAATGAGCACCCAACCAATCCAAATCCAACCACTGTCGCAGCCGGTTAATATCGGCGACGAGGTGGCATCGTTTTCGCCCGAAGTTGAGGCGGAGATTGATGGGCACCTGGCCAAATATCCGGTGATGCGTTCGGCAATTCTGCCGTTGATGTTCATTGTGCAACGCGAGCGCGGCTACCTGGACGCTCCGGGCGTTGCCTATCTTGCAAAGCGCTTGCGTTTGCGTATTACCGACATTTGGGAAGTGGCGACGTTCTATTCGATGATCTATACGCAGCCGGTTGGTAAATATCACATTCAGATTTGCAAAACGCTGTCATGCAAGATAATGGGAGAGCCCGGCATCACCGATCACGTTTGTAACAAACTCGGCATCAGGCTTGGCGAAACAACTGCGGACGGCAAGTTCACAGTTTCATTGGTCGAGTGTCTTGGCTCGTGCGGCACTGCGCCGATGTTTCAGATTGGATTTGATTACCACGAAAATCTGACGACTGAGAAGGTCGATCAGATTCTTGACGGTTTGAAGTAGCACAGACTTTAGTCGGTGCTGTGACTGGGGATAGGCCAGACTGAAGTCTGTATTTCCTATTATTCTGTTCGTGACTCTTACGAAAGCACCACAGACTGAAGTCTGTGCCACTTATGTTCATCGGCGCCATCGGATGTGAACCGCTTCAGCTCGCGAGAGTTCATTTGGAAAACTCGCGCAGCCTCGATGTGTATCGTAAAAACGGCGGCTATCAAGCGATCAAGAAAGTGCTTGATTCGATGTCGCCCGACGACGTCATCAATGAATTGAAGAAGTCCGCCTTGCGCGGGCGCGGCGGTGCCGGATTCCCAACCGGAATGAAGTGGAGTTTCGTCCCCAAAGATTCCCCAAAGCCCAAGTACGTCGTCTGCAACGCCGACGAGTCCGAGCCCGGAACTTTCAAAGACCGTTATCTGATGGAGCGCGATCCGCACATGCTGATCGAAGGCATGTTGATTGCCGCCTATGCGCTCGGCGCGAAGACGAACTACATCTACACGCGCGGCGAATATCGGTACCTGATCGACATCATGGATGTCGCGCTTGAGGAAGCGCGGGCCGCTGGTTTACTCGGAAACAAGATTCTTGGCACTGAATTCGGCTGCGAGATCTATACGCATACGGGCGCCGGTGCCTACATTTGCGGCGAAGAGACTGCGCTGTTGAGTTCACTCGAAGGCATGCGCGGCCATCCGCGAATGAAGCCGCCCTTCCCTGCCGTGTCTGGTTTGTACGCGGCCCCGACCGTGGTCAACAACGTCGAGACCCTGACGGCCGTTCCCGATATCATCAAGATGGGCGGCGAGGCTTATCAAAAACTTGGCACTGAAAAGAGCGGGGGAACAAAAGTTTGGTCCGTGTCGGGTCATGTCAATCGTCCCGGCGTTTATGAGTTACCGATGGGTTACGACGACATGGAAAAGTTCATCATGGAAGACTGCGGCGGCATGCTCGGCGGCAAACAATTGAAAGCGGTGATACCCGGCGGCTCGTCCGTGTACATCATGCGCGCCGATCAAATTATTGGTAAAGACGTGCGCATGGACTACGAAGGCATCGTTGCCGCGGGCTCGAGTGTCGGCTCAGGTGGATTCATTGTGATGGACGAAACTGTCGATGTGTTTGAGTCAACGAAGAACCTGACTGAGTTTTACAAACACGAGTCGTGCGGTTGGTGCACGCCTTGTCGCGAAGGCACTGATTGGCTGGTAAAAGTTTTCAAACGCATCGCCGCGGGGCATGGCCGTCCGGAAGACGCGCAACTGATGCTCGATCTTTGCGACAACATTGAAGGCAAATCGTTTTGTCCGTTGGGCGATGCGGCGGCTTGGCCGATTCAATCAGCCATAAAGAGGTTTCCGGAAGATTTTAGAAAACATCTGGTTACTTCAATCGACTCAGGAGTCAGCACATGAGGATAACGTCATGACACAAGAAGAATATTTGAGAATGAAGAACATCTTGAATACGGTGACCGAACAACAGGCTGGGTTTGCGGAGCGCCACGCGAAGGCGGAGGCGCGGATGGATCGAAACGATCAGGCCATCGCTGCACTGCTAACCCTCGCTCAAATGCACGAGCAGGAGATCAGAAATGCCAACGAACAGCTGAACACGCGCTTCCAGCAAATCGCGGCGACGTTTGAGGATATTGGCAAGAAATCCGCGGAAACCGACGAACGCATCAACGCTCTGGTTAACGTAGTCGAAAGATATATCAGCAAGAACTAACTTATGACTTTCAGCGTCAATTTAGAAACTGATGGAGATGGAGTTTGCATTGTTGAGTCCTTCAATTCCAAGTTCTAGATTTTCGAAAGCACTTATCGAACAATGGCGTCGCGTAGTTCGGACATGAAGAACGTCATCAAGATCTTTACGCTCTGCCTGTTGACAACGGCCCTGGGTTCGGGTGCGGCCTCGGGTTCGAGCCATGCTCGTCGTTTCAATAGGACGATCATCGGTATCGTCATTGACAAGGAAAGGCAGCCCGTCCGGGACGCGAGAGTTTGCGCAGTAGGAACGGGAGGATTGGGTAACCGGCCCTGGTGCGCTCAGTCAAACATCAATGGCCAATTCGCTGTGCAGGTTGACCGACCGGACACCTTTACGATTACCGCTGAGGCTGTGGCGCAAGGCTATCCCGAAGCGATTTGCTCGTTCTACGGAAAGACCTTTTGCAACTTTCCCGTGGTCATCGTTGCCGGCAAGAACAGCATAAACCCAGTCGAGATTAAGCTGGGACCAAAGGCAGGCCAAGTTACTTTTACTATCTTCGATGAAGCGACCAGAAAACCTTTTGAGCAAGGTTTAATTACTGTTTGCCGCGTGGGCGAACCGTTCTCATGCTGGTCAAAGAGTACAGCGTTTCCGGGGGGCCAGTACGAACTGCTGACGCCGGATGCACCTTTCACGGTGAAGTTTCAAACCTGGAAGAACGGCTGGATGACGCGTGCAGCTTTTGAACCGTCGGGCGCTCCAATAGAAATGATCCAGGTCGAGTTGGGCGCGTACAAGAGAATGACAGTCAGGCTCAAATGAAGGAGTCAAACCAATAGGTGTCCACTGAAGTATCAAGGCTAGAGTGGGCAAATCAAAGGAGACTTTATGGTTTTCAATGTCACGGTTGACAGAGACGAAGATGGAGTTTGGATTGTTGAGTGCCCTTCAATTCCTGGTTGCGTTAGTCAGGGCAAAACCAAGGAAGAGGCTCTAGAAAATGTAAAAGACGCCATCAAACTTTGTCTTGAGGTGCGTGGAGAACAAGGACTTCCACTAACGATCGAAACAAAGCAGGTTGAGGTGGCGGCCTGATGGCTACACTTCCGGTTTTAAGCGGAAAGGAAGTAGTTAAGAGATTTGAAAAGTTTGGATGGCGTATTGCACGGCAGAGCAGCAGTCACATCATTATGACGAAAGAAGGTGAGGTCGCTACGCTTCCATTCCCGATCATAAGGAAGTCGCAAGGGGAACCTTGAGAAGTTTAGTTCGCTACGCAAATCTAACAATCAACGAATTTATTAGGGCCGCTTAACCAAATGTCCACTGAAGTAATTAAAGTCAACATCAACAGCAAAGAGTTCGAAGTGCCCAAAGGCGCGCGGCTGATCGATGTGTGCCGGGATAAAGGTTTCGACATTCCTTCGTTCTGTTACTACTCCGATCTCGCGCTGCAGGCATCGTGCCGCATGTGCCTGGTGCGTATCGAGAAGATGCCAAAGCTGCAAACCTCCTGCACCATCATCTGCACCGACGGCATGATTGTGACGACGCAAAGCGAAGAGATTGAAAAAGCGCAGCGGTCGATGCTGGAGTTTTTGCTGGCCAACCATCCGCTGGACTGCCCCGTTTGCGATCGCGGTGGCGAGTGTGAACTTCAGGAAATGACTTTTGATTGGGGCGGACTCGAAGAACGATTTATCGAAAAGAAGAATTACGCGCCTGAGAAATACCTGTCGCCGATGGTGGCAAACGATCCGCAGCGTTGCATTCTGTGCAAACGATGCACGCGCGTTTGTGACGAGTGGATGGGCGAAGACGCTATCGAAGCGGGCGGCCGCGGCGCGAATACTGTTATCGGCACCTATGGCGGTTGGCTCGATTGTTCACAATGCGGTAACTGCATCGAAGTTTGTCCCACCGGCACGTTGCTGGACGGAACCTATCGGCACCAGGCGCGGCCCTGGGAATTGGCGCAAACAATTTCCACCTGCAGCTATTGTTCAGACGGCTGCGAGATGTCGCTGGGCTCGCGCGCCGGCGAATTGATGCGCATCGTCGCGCGCGATCGTTACGTTAACGGTCACAACGGCGAGTTCCTCTGTATCAAAGGCCGCTTTGGTCATCCTTTTGTAAATCACGAAGACCGTCTGCGCACGCCACTCATTCGCTACAAAAAAGGCGGCAAACTGATTCCCGCGACTTGGGATGAAGCGATTCGCTATACGGCTGAAAAGCTAAAAGCGGCCGCAGCTGCGTATGGACCAGATGCGCTGGGCGTGGTTGGCAGTCCGCGCATTACGAATGAGGCAAACTACGCGCTCCATAAGTTTGCGACGGAGGTTGTTGGAACAAAGAACTACGCGGCCACTGACGCGTTCAGCCTGAAACCGTTTTTCGACAACCTTGGCGCCCCGCTGGCGACGCATCGCGATATTCGGTATGCGAAAACAATCCTGCTGATTGGCGGCGAGCCGGAAGAACTGCAGCCCTTGACCGCAAAACAAATTCGACAGGCCGTCAGCAACGGCGCGGCGAAACTCATCGTTATCAATAGCGTGCCGATCAGGTTGGTCGAGCATGCCGCGCAATTCATTCATATTCGACCAGGAATGGAGAACGCCGCTGTTTGGGCGTTGGGCCATAGTTCGAATGAAACCACGGCAGCGCAAAAGATGGGCATCGAGGCGAACGAACTGTCTGCGTTGCGTCAAACAATTACCGAGACGGAAGGCGACGTGGTGATCATGTTTGGCGGCGAACTCAACGCCGCCGCGCAGATGATTGTGGCTCAATTGGCTAACAGTTTTCGCGCCGATACGCGTCGCGTGCTGCTGCATCCACTTCCCCTTTACAACAATAGCGTCGGGGCGCACGACATGGGCATGATGAACGGCGCCATGTCAGTTGCCGAGATGCTCGATGCGACCGGCAGTTCAATTCGCGCGTTGTATGTAGCTGGGAGTTTTTTGCCGGAGCATTTGCGTGGGCGCGAAGAAGCGTTGGCTAAACTTGATTTTTTGGCGGTCCACGAACTGTTTGAAACCGACACTACCGCATTCGCCGATGTAGTGCTGCCGGCGGCTTCGTTCGCTGAAATTGATGGCACATTTACGAACAACGACGGTCTGGTCCAACGCGTGCGCCAATCGATTCCGCCAGTTCATCAAGCCAAGCCGGATTGGATGATCACTGCCGCGCTGGCTGCTGAACTAGGAAAAGATTTTGGTTTTCAAATGTCGGCGAGCGCCGTCTTTCGAGAAATCGCAGAACGTATTCCTGCGTATTCAGGATTGCGTTATCCGGTTTTGAAGGACGAGTCGAATCCGGTGCAAGCCCGTTACAACATCGTCGAACCGCGCGACTTGTCCTCTGCATTGAATGAACTGAAACAGACGGTCGCAGCGTTGCCCGACGACGGCGAGAAGTCGAATGTTACGCCAAGGGTTGGTCACGAGTTATTTAAGATCGGCACGCTGACAGACAAGGTTTCGCAGTTTCATTTGCTGGCGGCCGGCAATCCCCGGCCCGACACAGTCCGCGTGTCGCCGCTGTACCAGATAACGGTCGACGCGAAACTCGAGCGCGACGCGGCGGTCTCGGGCGACTGAGCGGCATTTTCGATTTCCGATTGCCGAGTGCCAATTGCCGATTGGGTTCTAGCGGCGCCCGCAGTTTTCAATCGGCAATCGGCAATTGGCAATCGACAATGACTAATGGATTGGAATAACCCGTACATTCATGCCGTTACGCTGATCGTGGCAATCACCGTTGCTTTTCTGACGATCATGCTGCTAGTGGCGGCCACCGTGCTGGCCGAGCGGCGCGTGCTGGCATTTATTCAGGGACGCGTCGGACCAAACCGCGTTGGCTTTGGCGGCGTGCTGCAACCGTTTGCCGACTTCATCAAAACCATGATGAAGGAGGACCTGGTTCCGGATCAGTCAACGCGTTTCGTTTTTCTGCTGGCGCCGATGATTGCCGTGGTCACCGCCATCATGACCTTAATCGTCTATCCGTTTGGTCCAACAGTTACGCTTCCCTTCCTCGGCACTTTTCAACTCGTAATCGCGCGTTTTGATGTGGCGCTGCTTTACGTTCTCGGCGTCACGTCCGTCGGTGTTTACGGCATCGCGCTGGCGGGCTGGTCATCGAACAACAAATACAGTTTGATGGGCGGGTTGCGGTCTTCGGCGCAGATGATTTCTTACGAGCTGGCGCTTGGGCTTTCATTAATCGGCGTCATATTGATTTCAGGCACGCTGGATATTTACCACATCGTCGAGCAGCAATCCGGCTGGTACGGCCTGCAATGGAATATTTTTTATCAACCGCTGGGCTTCATTCTTTACCTAATCGCCGCAATCGCGGAAACCAATCGCGTGCCTTTTGATTTGCCGGAAGCCGAAACTGAATTGGTTGCGGGGTTCCACACTGAATACAGCTCGATCAAGTTCCTGCTGTTCTTTAACGCCGAATACATCAACATGATCACCGTTTCGATGCTGGCCACGACGTTGTTTCTTGGCGGTTGGAACGGCCCCGGCGTAGCGCAGTTTCCCCTGTTGGGCGTGCTCTACTTCTTCGCAAAGATTCTGTTCTTCCTGTTTTTGTATATTTGGTTGCGCGGAACGTTGCCGCGCTTTCGTTTCGATCAGTTGATGAATTTTGGTTGGAAGTTTCTGTTGCCGGCGGCAATCCTGAATATTGTGCTGACGGCGACAGTTGTATTTTTCACGACGGGATAGAGTTTCGAGTTTCAAGTTTCAAGTTTCAGGTTTCAAGACCATGCAGGAAACTCGGTCAACCCTGTATCGTTCAAGTTGGATTTTGAAACTTGAAACTTTGAACTTGAAACTGCGAACTATTCGAGCGTAATGAGCACGCTTCTTTTCATAGTCTTCGCCGGTTTAGCGATCGGCAGCGCCATTGCGATGGTGTCGCAACGCAATCCGCTTTACAGCGCCATCTCGTTGATTGGCGTTTTCATTGCGCTGGCATCTATCTACGTCACGCTGGCGGCGCCGTTTATCGCTGCCGTCCAGGTCATCGTTTACGCCGGCGCCATCATGGTGCTCGTAATTTTTGTGATCATGCTTTTGAACGTCGAGCAGGAAGAGCCGCGGCGCAAGCGCCTGAAATTTCTCGTGCCGGCAGCTATCGCTATGGCAGCAATTTTGATTGCCGAAACAGCGTTCATTCTTTATTCGGTGCAAATGACTTCCAGTCAAACGCCGCGAACACTTTCAGACGTCGGCTTGACCTCTTCAATCGGCGAAGGACTTTTTACGCGCTACCTGCTGCCGTTTGAAATCACTTCTATCCTGCTGCTGATGGCAATTGTCGGCGCGATGTCGCTGGCGCGCAGGAGCGGCATGCTGGCGGCAAATGTGCGCGTTGTGCCTGGCTCGCAGGTGCTGGCGATGGACATTGTGAATCCACGGGCCGTCGGCGACCTGCGGCCAGTGGAAACGAAAACTACAGACGAAGCCGCGGCCCTGCTCGGCGTCGATCGAAGGCGTAACCTGGACGAGTAAAAAGATGGAGCCACAACTTTCCTGGTATCTGGCGCTCTCGGCAGTTCTGTTCACGATTGGCGCCGCCGGCGTAATCATGAAGCGAAACGTCATCGCCATGTTCATGTGTATTGAGTTGATGCTGAACGCCGTGAACCTGACGTTCATTGCTTTCTCGAGTTTCTTTCAGGACGTCACCGGTCAGCTTTTTGTTTTCATCGTGATGACTGTGGCGGCGGCCGAGGCGGCGGTGGGGCTCGGCATCATCATCACCATCTTTCGCAATCGCGAATCGCTGGATGTAGATGATGCTTCGATCTTAAAGCTGTAACGACTGGGCTTGGTCTTTGGTCTTTGGTCTTTGGTCTTGGGTCTTGGGTTGAAACCTGGTTGCCCGCAACGAGCATCCCGGGGAACGAATCAAAGACCAAAGACCCAAAACCAAAGACCATTAAGAGAACGATCTAGTGGAAAATAACCTCTTAAGTCTGATCATCTTTGCTCCGCTCGCCGGCGCAGCGATCAATTGGTTTCTTGGGCGGCGCCTGCGAAACGAAAAGTTTATCGGCGTCATCGCTTGTGGCGCGGTGGCTGTTTCCACTGTTGTTGCTTTCTACCTCGCCTTCAAATCCGGTGGCGCGCTGCGTTCGACCGAGCCGGTGTTCGATAATCTTTGGACCTGGATACAGGTAGGAAAGTTTCGCGCTGACTTTGGCCTCGCGATGGACAGGCTCAGCGGCACCTACGCCTTGTTCGTCACCTTCGTCGGTTTCCTGATACATGTTTTTGCTGTCGGCTACATGCAGAAAGACCAAGGCTTCTACCGCTTCTTTGCGTTCCTGAATCTTTTCATGTTTGCCATGCTGACGCTGGTGCTGGCCGATAACTTTCTGTTGATGTTCGTCGGTTGGGAAGGCGTCGGCCTCTGCTCTTACCTTTTGATTGGTTACTACATCGATCGCAAGGAAGCCGGCGATGCGGCCAAGAAAGCGTTCATTACTAATCGCGTGGGTGACTGGGGTTTTGTGATGGGCATCATGCTCACCTTTTTTCTCACCGGCTCGATCAGCTTCTTCGACAAGCCCGCGCAGGGAGTCACCAGCGCGCTGCAAACAATCGCCGGCATGTCCGCGGTCGATCCATTTACCTGGCACGCAATCTTTGCCGGCGGGGTCACCTCCATCGCGATTCTTCTGTTTATAGGTGCTGCCGGCAAGAGCGCGCAGATCCCGCTTTACGTTTGGCTGCCCGATGCCATGGCGGGACCGACACCTGTCTCGGCATTAATTCACGCAGCGACAATGGTGACTGCGGGCGTTTACATGATCGTGCGGTGTTCAGCAATCTATACGCATGCGCCAACAGCGATGTTTGTCGTCGCCGTGATTGGCGCGGCGACTGCACTGTTTGCGGCAACGATTGGCCTGGCGCAAAACGATATCAAGAAAGTTTTGGCTTACTCGACGATCTCGCAGCTCGGTTACATGTTTCTTGCTTGTGGCCTCGGAGCGTTCACAGCGGCAATCTTTCACGTCATCACGCACGCATTCTTTAAGGCGCTGCTCTTCCTCGGTTCGGGTTCAGTGATTCACGGCATGCACCATGAGCAGGACATGCGGAGTATGGGCGGGCTTAAGAAATACATGCCCATTACATTCGCGACGATGCTCACCGGCTGGCTCGCGATTTCGGGTATCCCGATCTTCGCGGGATTCTTTTCGAAAGATGAAATCCTCTGGCGCACCTGGAGTGCAGGCACGTTTAGTTTACCGAGTCCGCCCTGGAGCAAAGCGCTCTGGTTTATCGGCGCGCTGACCGCGCTGCTCACCGCGGTTTATATGACCCGCATGATGGTGATGACTTTTTGGGGCAGCGAACGCTTTCGCGAAAAACATGTGGACCACGTCGACAACGCTTCGGGAATCCACGACGACGCGCACCACGACGATCATGCTGTTCACGAGCCGCATGAATCACCCTGGCTAATGACGGCGCCGTTGGTTGTACTTGCGATACTTTCGACTATCGGCGGATTTATTGGCGTGCCTTACGCGCTCGGCTCGCTGGCCGGCTTGCACCCGACGAATTACATCGAACAAACCCTCGGGCCCGTGATCGCGAAGGTGCCGGGCGGCAAAACAGAAAGCGAGCCCGCTGCCGCCGAGCCTATTTGGCTATCCCATCCACCGCAAACGACGGATAGTGCGCCAGCGTTCGTTTCGTTGGATGAAACCGCCGCATCGCATTCCGCGGAAGAAATCCACGGTGAACGCTTGTTGGCGCTGGTCTCTGTCGCGATAGCGGTTCTGGGAATTGTCTTCGGCTGGATTATTTTTCGGAGACGTCCGCTGTTGGCCCTGCCCCGAATACTTGAAAACAAATATTACGTCGACGAAATCTACGACGCTACAGTTATTAATCCGATTAATGCCGGTTCGCGAGAAGGCCTCTGGAAGATTTTCGACGTCGGCGTAATCGATGGGTTCCTGCACACAATCGGCGAGGTTGTGCTTGAAGGTGGTCGCGCCATTCGACATTTACAAGGTGGCTTCGTGCGCGCCTATGCGGCGATTATTTTGCTCGGCGCCTTAGCAGTGATTGGATTTTTTGCTTATTACGGCGTTCATGCGATGCGCCTTTTGCCCTAGTTACACAGCATCTTATGCAGCATCTCTTAACAGCCATTATTCTTTTGCCGGTAATCGGCGGACTCGCCATCGTGGCCTACAGTCTTCTGCCGGGTCGGCGCGAGTCGAATTACAAATGGATCGCGCTCGCTTTCTCTGTCGCTGACTTTCTTATCTCGTTGTTGCTGATCAAGGGTATCAGCGCCGGCGTGCGCGAATTTCAGTTTGTTGACGACGTCCTGTGGATTGGTTCGATTGGCGCTCGGTATCACGTCGGCGTCGATGGCATCAGTCTTTGGCTGGTCTTATTGACTACGCTCTTGATGCCGATTGCAATCCTTTCGAGCTGGACTGCGATTCAAAAGCGACAACTATCCTACTACCTATTTCTGCAACTTTTGGCCGGCGCCATGGTCGGCGTTTTCGTTTCGCTTGACCTGCTGCTGTTCTATTTGTTCTTCGAAGCTTCGCTGGTTCCCATGTTCTTTCTGATCGGCATTTGGGGCGGCGAGCGACGCGTCTATGCGGCAATCAAGTTCTTCATTTACACCTCGGTTGGCAGCTTGTTGATGCTGGTCGGCATCATCACCCTTTTCTACATCTACGGGACGTTTGACTACGTCACGATCCTTAACGCAATGCGCGCCGGCTCAACTACGTTGGCGCCGCGAGCTGAATTTTGGCTGTTCCTCGCGTTCGCGTTTGCCTTCAGCATAAAAGTCCCACTGTTTCCGCTGCACACCTGGCTGCCTGATGCGCATACCGAAGCGCCAACCGCCGGATCGGTAATTCTTGCCGGCGTACTTTTGAAGATGGGAACTTACGGCTTGTTGCGTTTTAACCTTGGGCTCTTTCCCGACATGTCGCGCAAGTTCGCGCCCGTGATGATCACGCTGGCAATCATTGGCATCATTTACGGTGCGTTGGTGGCCATGGTCCAACCCGATGTGAAACGGCTCGTAGCTTATTCATCTGTTAGCCATATGGGCTTCGTGATCCTGGGTCTCTTCTCGTTCACAGAAATGGGTATGCAGGGCGCGCTTTATCAAATGTTGAGTCACGGTGTTTCGACCGGCGCGCTTTTTCTGTTTGTCGGATTTATTTACGAGCGGCGACACACGCGGCAGATTTCAGATTTTGGCGGACTGGCGACTCCGATGCCCTGGTTCGCAAGCCTGTTTGTAATTGCTTCGCTTTCATCAATTGGTCTTCCGTTCCTGAATGGCTTCGTTGGCGAATTTTTAATAATGCTTGGCAGTTGGACTTCAAATGCAATCCAGCACGCTTGGATCGCGACTATGTTGGCGGGCACGGGCGTCATCTGGGCGGCCGTTTACATGTTATGGATGTTACAGCGCGTTGTTTTTGGACCAGTAACAAATACCAAGAACTCGGCACTGAAGGACCTTAACACGCGTGAGATTGGATTGCTGGTGCCGTTGCTGATCCTGATGTTGTTAATGGGCATCTTTCCTCGTGTGTTTCTCGATCGCTCGGCGGCCAGCGTTAATGAAGTTCGTACGCGAGTAGCTGCGCCCCCGACTGGTGGGTCATTTGCGAGTTCTAAGACGTCGGAAGCGCCGAAAAGGCTGGCCCCTTAACAGTAATGGCTCAAGCACAACAATCTCAGGGTCGGGGGGGGGGGGGGGGGGGGGGGGGGGGGGGGGGGGGGG
>JAVEDP010000036.1 GCA_030841085.1 Pyrinomonadaceae bacterium | reverse complement strand
TAAACGCGGCTTCCGTCTGATTACCCAATTGCGAGAAGGAACGTTCCTGCGGACTGAATGAATAATTCGCACGCGTTGCCCGCACGGTATAGAAACCGGTCGTCTCGACGTTAGCGAAACTGTAGTTGCCATTCTCGTCCGTGATCGTCTTGCGATTCTGCGTGCCGCTCAGATTTACAACTGCGCCCGCAACCACAACTCCATTCACATCCGCGATGCGTCCGCTGATGGTTCCCGAAGTGGCCGTCGGTATACCGCTCGAGCTGAAGGTCCAGGGCGAGAGTTGCGGCTGACCTGTCTTTTCCAACCAGTTTGCTGTGGTGTCGCGCGAGGTTGGCGTTACCGGCGTATAACCAAAGCCATTGAAACGCCGGAAAATCATTGTGTTCTCGTCGTTAGTGCCGGGCCCCGCGGTCACCTCCGAATCCAGATAGTGCAATCGCAACGTTACGTTCCCGTTAGCGCCATTCGGCGTAATGGTGTAAGTACGGTGCACCGCCATCGGGTAATCCGCCGGCGCGGCTTTCACCAGGTTCACGTTGATATCGGTTGGCGCCGGAGCCGTCGTTATGGTGATCTGATTGTTTGGATTGCCAAAGCTCAGCGTGTTCACACAGGGAGCTGTCGCGCACGCTGCCGCCGCGAACCCAGTGCGCTTGACGTTCCCTATCACATCGCCCGTACCAGTTGACGTTCCGGTTCCAGGCTGCGTCAGCGTAAACGTGCTGGTATCGATGTTGTTGGCGCCGAGTGCGAGGACATTGGCGACGTTGATGTTCCCGCCGAGTGTAATGCCATTGCCACCGGCGAGAGTATTGGCGTCCGTTAGGTTACTAAAGTTGCTCGCGCCGCTTCCGCCCACGGTTTGAGCGGCGGCTCCATCTAAGGTAAAGGTGTTGCCAGTCCCGGTGAAGGTGCCGCTGTTCGCGAAATTGCCGGAAAGGGTAATGTTGGCGGCTGTACCAGCAACGAAAGTCCCCGCAGTAAGCGTCAGGTTGCCATTGATATCTATGGCAGTCGTACCCGCGACGCCGGTAAGCGTGTTTGACTTATTAATGACGACGTTGTTGAAAGTCTTGGTAGCCAGCGTGCCATCGATGTTTCCTGCAGTGCTGCCATCGAAGGTTATGGTTGTCGGCGGCGTAAAGGTAAAGGCCGTCGCTTGTGTGAAGCTGGCGCCAATGTTGAGGCTGGCGGGAGCCGTAAACGCTCCCGCGGTCAATACCAGACTGCCGTCAAGATCGAGGGCGCTGGTGGTGGTAGTTAACGTTTGACCGGTTTTGTTGACGGTTACGGTAAAGAAAGTTTGGCTGGCGGCAGAGCCATTGATGCTTTGTCCCGCAGTCGTGCTATTGAAAGTCACGTTGCTCGACCCGGGCGTAAACGTGCCGCCGTTATTGGTCCAATTGCCCGGCAGGTTAATGGCTGTGATGGTACCCGCCGCAAAAGTTCCGGCAGTCAATGTCATTGAGCCATTCAACGTCAGCGTTGTGGTGCTGGCTGCTCCAGTCAACGATCCGCCACTCTTATCTACGGCAAAATTATTGAAGGTTTGAGTGACGGCAGAACCACCGAGCGTGTTTGCCGTGCCGCCGTCAAATGTTACCAGACCGGAACCCGGGGTGAACGTCCCACCATTGTTGGTCCAGTTTCCGGCTGCAGTGATGTTTGCACCAGCCGTAAACGTACCCAGGGTCAGCAACGTGTTGCCGTTGATATCCAAAGTTGCCGGCGCCGTAAATCCGCCCGCCGTCATTGTAAGATTATTCATTACCAAACTAACGGTGCTGCCGGCCGTGATTAAGGTGCCCCCAGCTTTGTTGACCGTAAAGTTATTAAATGTTTGTGTGGCTTGGTTACCGTCAATTTGCTGGGGCCCGCCACCGTCAAAAGTCACCAGCCCAGTCCCCGGAGTGAAAGTCCCGCCGTTGTTGGTCCAATTTCCGGCGGCCGTGATGTTCGCGCCCGCTGTCAAGGTGCCAGCGGTAAGAAGCAAATTACCATTGATGTCGAGCGTCGCTGGGGCTGTGAAAATCCCCGCCGTCATTGTCAAATTGCCGGTTGTGATCGTGGCCACGCTGGCGCCCGTACTCAGCGTCGATCCGCCACCCTTGTTGACGATAAAATTATTGAAGGTGTCACTCGTGGCCGTGCCATTGATCAATTGTGCAGTGGAACCGTTGAAGTTGAAAGTGCCGCCATTCGCATTGAAGGTGCTGCCTGTATCGCGCGTAAAGTTACCGCTCAGATTGAATGTGCCGGCAGTAGACGTGAAGGTGCCGCCGGCTATGTAAATGCTGTCAGCGCCGTTGACGTTGATAGTTCCCGCGGCACTCATTGTCCCGCCATTCAAACGAAAGCCGTCACCGAAACCGCTGTTGGCAACGTTGCTGTCGATAGTGACGCCGCTCAAGACCACGGGCATCGAAAATGTTCCGCCATTGCCGTTATCGAAGATACCGCCGCCATCGCCGCCGCCACTGCTGTCGCTATTGGCCGTATTGCTCTGAAGCGTCACACCAGTCAACGTAGTTGTGCCACTCTTGTTCGAAGCGTCACCGGTGGTCGATTCAAAATTGACCGCCAGGCCACCGCCGTTGTTGCGGGCATTGTTGCTGTTGAGCGTGCCGTTCGTCATGGTAACGGTGGGAGGCAAATCGTTTGTCTGCAAATTCCAGGTGGAGTAGATGCCCCCGCCGTTGGCGGCTGTGTTGCTGTTGATGTTACACGCGGTGGCGTTGCCAATCGTTAGCGCACCGCGATGGATGTAGATACCGCCGCCGTTACCGTTTGTTTCATTGTCACTATCGGCAGTGTTGCTTGTGATTTGTGTGTTGTTAATGGTGACGGTGCCCTCGGCATTGGTGACGGACTGCACGGCTTGCACAAAGAGGCCGCCGGCATTGTTCTTTGCGGTGTTACCAGTGATCGTGGAGCCGGTGATAGTTACTGCCGGGTTCCCGGTCAGGAACAGGCCGCCGCCGCCGGTGTTCTGCTGGGATGGACCAGCTCCGGTCGCATCATTAGAAACGTTGGCCTGAATTGTTGAGCTCGTAATTGTGACCGTTGAGCCGCCAAAGGTGGCGACGCCGCCGCCGTTTAATGGACCCTGGTTCGTAAACGGCGTTGGAGCTGCGATCGGCGTGGCAGAATTGCCCGCTCCGGCTCCGCCAATGGTGCTGTTGTTAATGGTCAGGCCCTGGCCGATATAAGTATTTCCTCCGGCATAGTCAATGCCCCCACCCGAACCACCATTGCAAGCATTCAAAGACACGATGCTGCCGTTCTGAACCACCAGAGTGCCGGCTTCACTATGAATACCGCCGCCCAATCCAGAGGCCGTATTACTGGTAACAACGCAATTGTCGAGGGTCAGTGCTGAGGTTGTCGGGCCCGCTGAGCCAATCAAGGTAAAACCATTGAACTGTATGCCGCCACCCTTTTCGAGAATGTCGTTGGTCGTCGCCGGCACATCGACAATTTGTCCTACGCTAAAGCGAACCGTCACGTTGTTGATGTTGACGGTAATCGCCTTATCACCCTGGCTGACCTTTGGGTTATTAACGTCAATGGCGCGGTCGATGCCGTTTGTCGCTGTCGTTCCCGCCTGGATGAACGTGGTACCAGGAGCGGCGCCGTTGATTGTCAAATCACTGCGCTGGGTATCGTCTCCATCAAAGTCAATAATGTCGAGGTCGCCGTACTCTTCATGCCCACCCGCCGAGAGAAGACGCTCGTTATCGCCGGTCGGGGTGGCTCCTGAGGTGAGTGTGAGTTGATAGGTACCTGCCGGTAAGGTAATGGAATCCGGACCAACATGGTGATTTGCCTCCATGATTGCAGCACGGAGTGTGCAAACGGCACCGGCAGTCGCGCAGACATTGTTACCTGGTGTCGCGTCAACCGCATCAGCCGTACTGTTCACCGCATAAATTGATTCAGGCGCAGTGAAAACCACCGACGGCACCACTTCGCCCTTACGCAAGACAATTAAATCGGGTAGGGTATCGACGTTCAATCGCGTGGAAAGTACAGCGACTGGCGCACCTTCGACGTCCAAAGGAATGTCCAGCGGAGTTTGGGCTGCAACTGTCTCGGCCGTTACAGTTGATTTGTCAGCGACAATTGGGACTTGCCGGTTGCGAACAACGTGAAGTTTGTTGTTGCCTGCATCGACAACAGCCAAATCGTCAACCAAGCCGGCGGAAACCCCTGCCTTGATCAACGTGCCCGCCGCAGCGTTATTCTGAGGCGAGATGCCGGTGGCCACGCTTTGAGCAACAATCCAGTCTCTGCTCTTGTCGGGACGGTGAATAAGACTCTTTCGTAAATTCGCAAACTCTTCTGAATCTCCTCCAAACTCCAGCCGCTTCTGTTTGAGTAATTCCATTTCATTTTGGGTGTACGGTCTGGTGTCCAGAGTTCCAGCGGTCAGCAGGTGGACCGCACCGTCATCTCCCAGCACTGCGACATTTGATTCGCCCTCGCGGTCCCAAATGAAACGACCAACAGTCACAGCTATGGCATTGTAAGACAGAGTGGAGCGCTCCATACGAGCCGATTCATATTGATCCGCATTATGAATAATAGCGATTTCATTTCCGGTCGCTGCCACAATGTCTACAGTTCCATCTTTACCCAGTCGCCCTGAGGTCAAAGCCGATGCCGGCCGCGAAAGCGCATAAGTCTTCGGTTGAAATGACAGCGGATTCGCTCCATCAAAAAAGAGGATCGCTGGTCCCGTACTGCCGGTAGTACCAATCACCAAGTCGGTCAAGCCATCGGTTCTACCGATGTCATCTGCGAGCAGCGAGGTCACGGTCCCTGGCAAGTATTGAACGTTATTGCTTGTGAATCCGCCACGACCATCGCCGCTAAACAGTTGCAGCATGTCGCTCCCCCGGGTCGCAACAATCAAGTCTTTATGGCCGTCACTATTGAAATCACCGGTGCCGAGGAATTGAACTGGGAGTAGTGTTTCAAGAGTCCGAGCATCCGGGAAAAAAGGGTCTGGATATCGTTTGTCGCTGACCGCCCGCCATGCTTCCTCTGTTTGGGGGGCAAAAGCGTTGACGTTGCCCCGATAGATACTAAGCGCACCGCCACCTCCAGCCGCATAACCGACAACGAGATCGGGTACCCCATCTTCGTCGAAATCGGCCGTCGTGAGCGTTAGAGGCTGAGCCGAACTTTGTAGCAACGCTGCGGCAACATTCTTATTTTTGTAACTAGTCGGTAGCCCACGACCATCCTGAAGATTAATCCACGGGTTACCGCGACCTGCCGCATGAACGACATCATTCGCAACTATCGGATTGCTCGCCCTTAAAGATTCAGCCTTGGCCTTCTTTAAACTGGCAAAGTTAGTCGCCAGGTATGCACCTATGGCCAAACATACGAGCAGCGAAACCAGAATCGATCTTCTGCTGCGTTTGAGCGAATCAGGAGTTACAGAGCCGGAATAGATTGGTTCTCCGTGAGCTTGAGGCATGGATTCTCCCTCGGGGTAAATAAGTGCGATTATGGGATCAATAGCTTTCAGGGTGGAGCGTGCTCTATCGGGATAGTGGAAAGCCGAGTAAATCCTACCCTTAGACTTGAAAGTTCAAGGTCGTCCATACTTTACTGTTGAGTTGGAGGGCGGGTCAACAGATATTCCACACTTTTTCAAGATTCGCCCTCTGAACTCGATCGGGCAGAGTCGGGCATCGTGCGCGCGAACTTTGGTTAACTCGATTTAGGGAAAAGCCCTCAGGTGTGGTTTCGGAAATATTTCAAGAATGCTAAGAGAGAGACCCCAGTCGATCTTCCACTCTGATAAAAACTTACAAGCTATTAAAAGAAAGCGCCTCTTATCCGTCACGAGGTTAATGCGACTCGACGACTAATAAGAGGCTTCCTCTATCAAACGCGTTGTTCGATCTTCAACTTCGGGGCGGGAAGACTCCTTGCAACGCAATGATGAACGTCAATACGAGATAAGGTTGAAGATTATTGTGCGGCAGGCCACCACCTGTCAGGCCCAGTGCCAGAGGGTTCATTGCAGCGTTGGGTGCACTATTCACAAATTGCCTCGCGGTGCTATCGCCCGCAAAAAAATTCTGTGCCGGGCCCGGCACATTGCCTTGCACGTCGGCGCCGTTGGATGAATGGTTGTGCAAAGGCATTTCGCTTTGAAGCAGCGTTACAAACTCGACGCCTGACTCTTCCCCCAGGAATCGCTGGCTAAGGCCGGCGCCATTTCCGGGATGCATCGGATTATTGCCTTGCATATTGGGTAGCGCGAAGGTGGATTTACCGTCACCGCCGTAGGTGGTGCCGAGCAATGAAAACAGCGCCGTGTTTTGCGAAATGGGCAATAGCTGACCATCGCACAAAGCCCAACCAGTGGGCGCGAAATTCCCGGCAAATATTCTGATTTCCGCTACAAATGGATCACTCATTTTGTCCCTTTTCCTTTGTGTGAATGTGCCGTTGTTGCTCTATCTCGAAACCCGCCCTGCCCGACCTATATCTCGCATTCGAGACTCGCTTGTTTTCGCGCGGCGACGCTTATCTCATAGTCCTAATTGCGTGACGGAAAGATTCCGCTAAGCGCGATAATGAAATTAATCACCAGGAACGGTTGCGTATTGTTATGAGCTTGCGAGCCCCCAGTGTTTCCAATAGTCGTCGGATCCATTGCACTGTTAGGATTGGCGGACGCGTAGGGGTTTTGTGTTGTAACGCCCCATGTGTTGTCCGCCGGTGACAGCAGGGTGCCCGAGACACTGCTGCCAGTAACCTGATGACTGTGGCCAGGCAATTCGGATTGAGTCAGAGTGTGCGCGGATTCGCCGCCCCTTTCGCCCAAGGTATGACTATTACCAATGTGCATCGGAACGCGAGCGCGCAAATCCGGCAGCGCAAAGTTGGTTTGCCCATTGCCGCCATAGGTCGTGCCCAGAATCGAGAACAGCGCTTGATTCTGGTTGATAGGCAGGAGCTGGCCGTTGCAAAAGGCCCAACCCTGTGGAGCAAAATTCCAGGAAATCATTTTGACTTCGCCCATGAATGGTGTAGGCACGGTTCGTATCTCCTTCTGAATTTATGGCGCTGACCAGAGCCAAGGCGCCTTGGGAATTAGTTCGGGTAGATTCCAAAGAGCGAGATTATGAAGTTGACGCATAAAAACGGGGCCATATTCTCATGAGGCTGATTTCCACCTGCCCCACCGATGTTCTGCGCATTCATTGGCACCTCGGCGCCTGAGGCGTTTGGGGGATCAGCGTAAATTTGTGTCCCGCTCTGAGTGCCCGCCCAGAAGTTATTAAGAGGACTGGCCTGCCCACCGGCTCCTGAGACGCAGAGGGCCGGGTGACTATGACCGGGTATTTGCTGAACGGTTAACGTCACCGATTCACTTCCTCCTGTCTCCGAAATAGTAACGCCATTCCCCTGGTGTAGGGGTATGCGGCCTTGCAAGTCTGGCAATGCAAAAGTTGATTGGCCGTCTCCGCCATACATAGTCCCGAGTAGGTTGAACAGGGTTTCGTTTTCGGAGATTGGTAGCAACTGGCCGTCACAGAACATCCAACCAGCCGGCGCAAAATTGCCACCAAACATTCTGATCTCACCAACAAATGGTTGACTCATATCGGCTCCCTTTCAGTTTATTAATCGAAGGCGGGACTCACTAGCGAAAGTAGGACAGCGAACCTGCCGCTCGAATCATTAAGTTCGGTATCAGTTCTCAGCCGGCACGCGTGTCGCGAAAAAAGCTTCCATTCAGTTAAGTCTAACCGCGAGGGGCGGCATTCTATACCTGAGTTCTTTCTGGTTCAAGAGAAATATGTCAATTTCATGAAAAAACTCTTGCAAGTCTTTTTCAACACGAGTAGACTGCGCCCTCCACGCACGCCGCGTTCTTCTTTATAACCCGATTCCGCCACAAGGAGAGGGCAAATGCCAATTTCACGACGCAAGTTTATTGGAACAGGATCTTTGGCTGCTTTAGCAGTGGGACTCCCGCTTAAAGCTGCCGCCGGGGCGCTACATCGAACCAATTCGCCGTTCAGCGCTCTTGGTCAGCTACGAAATTCGGCGGGGGCGGCATCGCTCTTGGACCGAAATGCTTTGTCTCAATGTTTGAAGACAGAGTTTCGAATAACGGGCGAATATGCCCGAACAGTTCGGACAAAGCTGGTTGAGGTTTACGACTGGAAGCCGACGGCCACCACACGATCGCGACACACAGCGACAAAAGAATGCTTCTCCGCGGTGTTTCTCGGGCCGACAGGCGGTCAGTTAAAGCAAGGCACTTATAAGGTTGAACATGCGACCCTCGGGAATTTTTCAATGTTCCTCGTTCCCGGCGCTAAAAGCCTTCGAGGAAATTACTACGAAGCAGTGTTCAATCGTCTGTAGGAAACCGAAGTCAGTCCGGCCCATTACCTAACAGCCTCCCGACCCCTAATTAAGGAGAAGTTCATGAAGCACGGTGTCCAGCCCTCCGCCTCGCGTCTATTCAGGCCACAAACTGTTTGCGGTGTCTTTTTAATTGCTATTTTCGCCTACCTGGTGGCAACGCCACCCTCCGCCTTAATGATGGCGACATTCACCGTGAATAGCCCTGTCGATTCTGTGGACGCTCTACCAGGCAATGGCGTGTGCGCAGATGCGTTAGGCCGGTGCACCCTTCGAGCGGCGATTATGGAAGCGAATGCTTTACCGGGCGCCGATATAATTTCGGTTCCTGCCGGCATTTATACATTGACGCTGCCTGCTGGTGTAACACCTCTTCCGACTTACGACCGCGAACGGCTATTGTCCACCGGCGCTAATCAATCGGGCGGTGATCTGGATATTCTTGCCGGCAACTTGACTATTGTCGGCGCCAGCGCGTCAACCACGATCATTCAAGCCGGAGCGACAACTGCTACTGGCATTGATCGTATTTTTGACGTTAATAATGCTAAAGGCGGGCCAGGTATCGGTATAGATGTCACCTTACAGAATTTGACATTACGTAACGGCAACTCTCCCACTGAAACTCCCCCCACCCCTGGTATTCAGCACGCTGGCGGAGCGATTCAGTTCGATGGCTTTGATGTGACCAGCGGTCTGCCAAAAGGCAAACTGACGATCACAAATTGCGTGATCAGTTCGAATCAAGCTTCTGGTACCGGCGGCGCCATTAAAGTCTCCTTTGGTTCGCTGGATATTGCCGGCACTACCATATCGAGCAACACCAGTCTTAATGCTTCAGGCGGCGCGATTATGTTTGACGCCGGAGCTGCCTCTGCCAATCAGACTCTTTCCATAACGAATAGCACAATCTCAGGTAACTCAGCTCCCAACGGAACCTTCGGTAGTGGCGGTGGCGTGTTCGCCACCGGCAACGCAAGTTTCACGTTCCAGGGCAATACCCTGACCAGCAACTCGGCCGGAGCTGATGGAGGTGCGATTGCGGCGATTGGTTTTAGCGCTGCGAAAGCAAAGACAATTACGAAGAACCGGATTGAGAATAATTCGGCCACCCGCGGTGATGGAGTATTTAGCGGCAATAGCTCAGCGAGCGTCAGCCCGCTAACTTTCACTCTCAACGTAGTGGTTGGAAACCAGACGGGTGCGTCTGATGCTACGAGGGCCGGCTTGTATAGCACTACCAACACCGGTGGTGACCTTGTCGCCAACAACTGGTGGGGCTGTAACGAAGGTCCTAACTCCGGATCATGCGACCGCATCGCCGGCGCAGTTGGATTCGGTTCCCTTCAATGGCTGGTACTCAGCCATGTTGCGACGCCGAATTCGATTCCGGTTAATAGTTCCACGACCCTGCAAGCCGATTTCTTCACGCCTAACAGTGGATCAGCAGTCCCCGCGAGCGACTTGATAGCGCTGAACGGAAGAGCGATTAGCTTCAGCAATGCTATGCAGGGAATAATTACCGGGGCGGATACGCAAATCAGTGGTGGGAAGGCAAACGCGATATTTACTGCCGGGCCCACGGGAGGCACCGGCAGCGCGGATGCCACTGTCGATTTTGCAACCGTCACTGCTTATATAACGATTGAACAGGCACCAAACGTAACGGTCAATCCCAGCAACCAAACTGCCTGCGAGGGTAGTAGCGTCAGTTTCACAGCAGCGTCCAGCGGTTTACCGCCACCAACCGTTCAGTGGCAGGTAAGCACAGGCGGACCGTTCACCGACATTCCTGGTGCGACGAGCAACACTCTGACATTCACAGCCGCAGCATCGCAAAACGGAAATCAATATCGCGCGGTGTTCACCAATTCTAGCGGGAGCGATACAACCACCGCAGCGACGCTGACGGTAAACACCAGCCCGGCGGTTACAACCAACCCGAGCAACACAACCGTGTGCGACGGCGCTACGGCCACCTTCTCGGCGGCAGCAACTGGTAGTCCGGCGCCGACGGTGCAATGGCAGGTGAGTTCCGGTGGTCCATTCTCCGATATTCCGGGAGCAACAAATACCAGCCTAAGCTTTACAGCAAACACAGCACAAAACGGCAATCAGTACCGCGCGGTATTCACTAACACCTGCGGCAGCGCTACTACCACAGCGGCCACACTGACTGTTAGTGCAAGCGCGACCACCAGCGACCCCGCTGATCAAACTGTTTGCGAGGGTACCGCAGCAACGTTCTCAACAACAGCGGGCGGCAGTGGTCCATTCACTTATGCATGGACGGTGGATGGTTCACCATATGGTGGCGACACCTCGAGCATCAGCGTAACGGCGAGTGTGGGCAACCACACGGTAACGGTAACAACTACCGGCGCCTGCGGTAGTGCTTCGCAAAGCGCAACGCTGACGGTGAATGCAAGCACCACGACCAGCGATCCCGCTGATCAGACTGTTTGTGAGGGAACCGCAGCAACCTTCTCAACCACGGCGACTGGCAGTAATCTCCATTATGCTTGGACGGTTGACGGTTCACCATATGGTGGCGACACCTCGAGCATTAGCGTAACGGCAAGTGTTGGTAATCACACGGTAGCGGTCACAACCACGGGCACTTGCGGAACTGCTTCGCAAAGCGCAACGCTGACGGTGAACGCAAACACTACGACCAGCGACCCTGCTGATCAGACTGTTTGTGAAGGAACCGCAGCAACGTTCTCAACAACAGCGGGCGGTACTGGTCCATTCACCTATGCATGGACCGTTGACGGTTCACCCTATGGTGGGGACACATCCAGCATTAGCGTAACGGCAAGTGTTGGTAATCACACGGTAGCGGTCACAACCACGGGCACTTGCGGAACTGCTTCGCAGAGCGCAACGCTGACGGTGAACGCAAGCACGACGACCAGCGACCCTGCTGATCAGACTGTTTGTGAGGGAACGGCAGCAACCTTCTCAACCACGGCGACTGGCACTAATCTCCATTATGCCTGGACCGTTGATGGTGCATCGTATGGTGGTGACACATCCAGCATTAGCGTAACGGCAAGTGTTGGTAGTCACACGGTAGCGGTCACAACCACGGGCACTTGCGGAACTGCTTCGGAAAGCGCAACGCTGACGGTGAACGCGCCCGCAACAACCAGCGACCCGTCGGATCAGACGGTATGCCAGGGTGCGACTGCTTCGTTCTCAACGACAGCGGGCGGCACCGGACCATTCACCTATGCATGGACCGTCGATGGTTCACCGGCGGGAACAAACAGTCCGAATCTGGCTGTTGACACTACATCGCTGAGCGTGGGCAATCACACGGTTACGGTTACAACCACCGGCGCCTGCGGCAGTGCATCGCAATCGGCGACGCTGTCGGTCCAGGCGAATACAAGTACGACGGATCCGCCGGATCAGACAGTCTGTCAGGGTGCGATGGCTTCGTTCTCAACAACCGCGAGTGGCACTGGTCCATTCCACTATGCATGGACAGTGGATGGTACGTCATTCGGCGGTGACACCAGCAGCATCAACGTTGCGACTGGATCGTTGAGTGTCGGCAATCACACGGTGACGGTAACGACGAGCGGAACCTGCGGCAGCGCATCACAGTCGGCCACGCTGACGGTGAATGCGAACACTACGACCAGTGATCCTGCTGACGTGGCTGCCTGCGAAGGCGCAACGGCAAGCTTTACAACGAACGCTTCAGGCACGGGACCCTTCAGCTTCGTCTGGAAGAAGGGCGCAGTTCCCATCGTGAGCGGCGGACGTTTCACGATCACTAACACCAGCACCAGCAGCACGCTGACTATCGGCAACGTACAGGCTGGTGATGCCGGTTCCTACACTGTTGAGACCACTGGCGCATGCGGGATGGCAACGCAGAGTGCAAATCTCTCTGTCGACTCTTCGCCACCGGTGATCATTCTCAACGGCAACAACATCACGTTGTGGCCACCTAACCATCAGTACCGCACGATCAACGCTACCGATCTCGTGTCAGGCGTAACCGATTCATGCGAGAGCCTGAGCACCAGTAGTGTCACTATCGCTTCGGTTACCAGTGATGAAGTCGAGGATGCGCCAAGCGGTGGCGACGGCAATACCCTCAACGACATCGTCATTAGTTGCGATCGGCATTCGGTGAAGTTACGCCAGGAGCGCGATGGCAATCTAAATGGCCGTGTCTACACCATCGTCTTTACGGTGACCGATTCGCAGGGGCATGTAGGTACGGCCACTGCGAAGGTTTCGGTGCCGGTTAACCAGAACGGTGCAGCCGCAGTTGACAGCGGACCGCATTACGCTGTTGCCACGGCGACTTGCCCGTAATTGGTAATCGCTTTCTACGTGTTTGAGATTATTCGTTTCTGATTGGAGGCTTCTTATGCCAAGTAACTTTGCCGCACGAATCAAGAACCACCGTGTACTTCTCATGCTCGTCATGGTTGTTGCGGTACTCGGCTCGGCGCCGCTGTTTTCCAGCGCCTGCCGGACAGCGACCTCGGTGGTGATCACTAACAATTCGACCGCTCTGGAGTTCCGTCACCTGTATCTCTCCAGCGATGCGAATAATTGGGGACCGGATCAGCTCAACGGATCGGCCATCGGCGCCGGTTCAACCTATACGCTGAACAATATGAGCTGCGGTGGTAACAGCATTAGAGTTATCGTCGAAGATCAAAACGGCTGCTTCTTATACCAGACGGTCGCGTGCGGCGAGAGCAGTTCGTGGACCATCACGAACGAAGCAACCCCAGACTGCGGGAATTAAGCAAAACGGCCACGCCTCGCGGACGGCGCTATTGCAAATAGAAAAGGGCACCGGAGAAATCCGGCCGCCCTTTTTTATTTACACTCAATTTAACCTGAAGCCTGTGCCCTCAACCTTCCAGCGCCGCTGCGGAATTCCATTCATGCTTCGGCGATAGTTGAACCAAAGCTTAAGACTCGGGTTAAAGGCGTCGAAAGCTATTCAGCTTCAGCAATGTTGCTAAAGATGGCTTCGTAATACATTCCCTCTTCGTCGCGTTTGACCGGCACCAGGAAAATATCTAACGCGCCCATGGATGGATGCTCGAGATGAAACGTGCCCTGCTCGAGAGCCATATCGGTGTCGCCGCGAAACATTATTGAAAACTGTTCGTAAGGCGGTACCGCTTTGCGTTCCGAAACTTTGATCAACTTTAGATTTTGGCTGCGGGTCTCATCCTCCAATAAGAAGTCGGAATCGAGGGTTTCGGAAAAAGCCGTATTTGTCATGGCCATCGTCATCGTTATCACTTTCCTTATTATTATTTTTTTCAGTTGTGCTACACCGATTGAGCTCGCCACTCCATTGCTAGGTAAACTCCATCATCTTCGCAGACAACGAAACCCAGCCGTCGGTACAAATTCAGCGCTACGTTTTCTTTCCGCACGTTGAGGCGGACCACCGCGTTTGCGGCGCCAGCATCACGAAGCAGTTCCTGGATTAAACGGGTTCCGACACCGAGACCGCGGAACTGGGGCAACAAGACAATATCAACAAGACGATACTCGTTGGCGGCTTTGTTTATCAACGTTCGACCAGCGGGCACATCCTCAAACAGAATTATCTTGTGCTCGGCCGCCGGAAACGCGGACGAATATTGTTGTCGTTGCGCGTTGAACTGCATCCTTATTAACAGATCTTTCTGTTCCGGTGGCAAACCAATCGCGTCAAGATCCGCTCGCGTAGCCGCATAAAGACGAAATAGAAAGGCTTCGTCTTCGGCCGTAGCCGGGCGTCGCTGAAATGCGATGGTGGAGTAATCTGGCAAGTTCCTGCTCACCTGTCAAATTCGATCGCCTGACGGCGTAAGTGCTTTTCAAATGTCACGCAGCACCGTCTCCCTTGGCAAGCGCCAGCAAACCTTCAACGTCCAAAGACCGTGCGGCCGGCCGGTGATTCGCTTGGCCTGCAACAAATGCTCGAGTGATGCGACACGGACTCGCCTTTCTCCGACAACAATCTGAACAGAATCGGCCCACAACTGATCGAAAGAGATATGGTACCTGGCGAAAACATCTATCTCGCGTTGCGACTGATCGAACATGCGCAAGACTGTCACCAGATTAATTGGTATTGGAATGGTTGACACAAAGCCGGCCATCATCAATGCGTGCTGAGCCCGATTCTGTTCGTCGGGCGTGGCAGCTATGACTATGTCTAAGTCGAATACAGGACGTTTGTGACCGTGCAGCAGGACGGCCATGCCGCTAACAATCACATAGGGGGCGCTAAACCTTTCCAGCAATTCAAACACGTCGCCAAACGCATCCGGAGTAACAGAGTTCAGCTCATTAATATTCAAACGATTATACCGATTCGGCTGGCACGCCTCTATTTCTTTAACTGTTCCTTCAAATCAAGGTTGCGAATTAACCGGTGCAGGTAATTTGGATGCACTCCCAATATTTTTGCGGCCTCCGTAAAGCTGCCGCTCGCCTGGGCCATAGCGCTGAGAATGATCTGCTTCTTGGTTTGCACCACGGCTTCATGGTATTTCGTCGCCGGCTCAGAAACAATTGAAGCTGCTTCAAGGATGGATTCAGGCAGGTCCTCGGGCAGAATTCTTTCGGTAGTTCCCAGGACCACTGCCCGCTCAATCGCGTTTTCCAACTCGCGCACATTCCCCGGCCAATCGTACCCGACTAACCGCGCTTGTGCCTGCGGCGAGATTCCCAGCACGCGACGATTGCACTTCTTGCCATACTTCGCCGCAAAATAATTGGCCAGCAAGGGAATGTCTTCCGGCCGTTTTCTGAGCGGCGGCATCTCGAGGCTGACGACGTTAAGACGGTAGTAAAGATCCTGCCGGAAAGTTCCCTGGCTGACTGCCTCTTGAAGATTTCTGTTTGTGGCAGTGATAACACGGATGTCAAGCTTGATTGTCTTCGTGCCACCCACGCGCTCGAACTCTCGCTCTTGCAAAACGCGCAGCAGTTTAACCTGCAGCGCCGGCGACAGTTCGCCAATCTCGTCGAGAAAAACTGTGCCTCCCTCGGCAACTTCCAACCGTCCTTTCTTCTGGGCCAGGGCGCCAGTGAATGAACCTTTTTCATGGCCGAAGAGTTCGCTCTCCAGAAGCGATTCCGCAAGCGCCGCGCAGTTGACCGCCATGAAAGGTTTACTTGCGCGCTTGCTGTTCTGATGAATGGCGCGCGCCGCCAGCTCCTTGCCTGTTCCACTTTCGCCGAACAGCAGCACGGTTGAATCGGTAGGCGCAACCTTTGAAATAAACTGCAGCACCTCGCGAACGGCTTCGCTTTCACCGACGAGGTTGTGTTCAATATCGAAATCGGCGATCAGTCTTTGATTTTCACTTACCAGCCATTCGATGTGCCGCGCATTTTCAACGGCCACCGCGCTGATCGCGGCTATCGCGGTCACCAATTGCAGATGGTCTTTGTCGAAATCAACGTCGGGCTCACGCGTGTCGAGATAAATTACCCCTAGCGGACGATCGAGCATGATTAAGGGCACACACAAAATCGAATGCGGCCGATCGCGCACCAGGCTTTCGGACTCTAAACTGGGCCCACCCGATTGGTTCGCAATCAGGACAGACTCGCGTTTCTGCAAAACTGCTTTGGTTATGGTGCGGCTGATCTTGATCGATTGATCCGGGCCGCGATGCCGGTGCAATGCGAAAACGGAAGCGAATTCCAACTCGTCGTCATTAGCGTGCTCAGCCGTGAGCAAAATCGCGCCTCGTTCGGCGGGCACAACTTCAAACAACAGGTCGATCAATGTTTTTCTAAGTTCTTCGACACCCCTGATTGCATTGACGGTCGTGCTGATTTTCATCAACGCGCTAAGGTCGCGCGCCATCAGGTAAAGGGCGTCATTAAACTTAATCTGCAAGGTCGAGCCGCTGACGGCATGCGCTTCCTCGTCAAACTGGATGCTGGTTGATAGTGCAGCGGTATCGCTCTCGTGCAGCAGAAACAAAAACTGAGAATCGCCAATGCGAACTCGATCGCCGTGTTGCAGCGTGCGTCGTTTGATCGGAACGTCGTTGATGAAAGTGCCGTTCAGACTCTCCAAATCCATAATCACAAACTGGTCATTCTCTTTTTCGATTTGCGTGTGACGGCGTGAAACTGAGGCATCCGCCAGGCAGAGCGTGGCGGCCGTTTCGCGACCAATGACTACCGGAAAGTCTTCGATTGAGAAGACGGCTCCTTTAAGTCTCCCGGCGATTGCTGTAAGTCGAGGGTTCATCGAATTTTGGTGAGCCTTGGAAGTTTGAGCTGGGCCAGTTTACGCGTACGGTGGCTGCAGGGGCAATGGTCAGGCTAAGCCGGGCCACTCTATCTGAACAACACCTACGCCTATCTAACCGGATAGGTTCTCGAGGTGTTCTATTTTCTTTTGCAAAGAACCGTTGAGGGATAGTCGCAACCAAACGACGGAATCATTGACGTTTGAGAAGCGCAAACAAACTGAGCAGCCCCCGGGCGAGAGTGGCACGCGATTGGCATTAGAAAAGAGCAAATGAAAAAGGAACTTCTAAAAGGATTCTCGTTGCTGGCCATGATAATCGTGCTGGCGTTGATGACGGCGGTGGCTTCAGTTAGTGCAAACGTGCCGGCGAGCGAAGACGAAAGCTACGCCGCGCTCGCGCGCTGAATAACGACCCTGATTTCCCCACGCAAACGGCTGGCGGACCCTCACTCCCCCGCTGAATGCCGCAAACCAAATGGCAACCCAATGCCCCCGGGTTGCCGTTTTGGTTTTCTGATACCGGTCCGAAATCCAAAGTCCAAAGTCATTCAAGCAGTTCGGAGTACAACGTTTAGGTTGCGTGGCGTGAGAACAGACGCAAGCTGAAGCTTGTACTCTGAACTACTGGACTGTTGCCGACGTTGGACTTTGGACTTTGGACTTTGGACTTTGAAGTTTGAAGTTTGACTTTTGGAATTTGGAATTTGGAATTTGGACTACTACGGCGCAATCTTCCAATTGTTTGTAGGCTCAGTTGGAATCGTCTTGTGGCGCTCAACCCAATCGATAATTAATTCACGAATTTCCTGACTTGAGCGATAAACAACCGGCGCGCCTTTGTACATCACATAGCCGCCGCCGCCATTCACGCGATAATTGTTCGTCGCCAAACGCAGTTTCTGCTCAGGACGAAGTGGTTGACCATGGAACTTCAGATTTTCGATGCGCTGGCCGAACGGTTTAGCAAGGTTCAGTTCGTAGGTAACGCCTTCGGCAATATCAAAATTGTAACTGGGAATATTTTCATCCACGAGATCGCGTGCTGATTTTCCCGGCTCGTAAGGGCGAAAATATTTCGCTGAATGTTCCAATGCATCCCTTAGTTGCTGACCGGTAACCTCGAGCACAACAAGCGTGTTTTCATAAATGTACAATCCGGCAATATCGCGCACCGTTACTGGCCCTTTAGCGATGCGCGCTTTCTCATTGAAGCTCGCGACCATCGATACGTCCGCGTTACCTGCTTCCATCTGCACTTGTTGGACCAAATCCAGCAGAGCCGTATCGCGGAACGTAGCTTCTGTCGCCGTCAACTCCGCGGGCGACTCGCCAATAGGCCGCGATAACCACGCCTGGGTTTCGCGATCGTAAGGCTCTCCAATTTTCAACAACTCGGCGTCGGCCTGGATTTTGTCGTCAACCGCAATCGTGCGCGCTGATCTTGCGTAGACACGCCAGCGAGATCCGTCGTTTTCCAAATAAAGATCCGTCCGAGCCAGGTGGCGTCCCCAATAATTCGCCTGCAACAACTGCACGCCATTAATAACTACCGAAGGCACGTCGCGATGCGTGTGGCCCATAAAAATCAGATCGACACCGGGAACTTGTTTCGCAATCGCTATCGCTTCATTTTCATTTTGCACTTGTCCGGGATTAAGTTCGCCAGTGCGCAAATCTTCCTCGAGCCCCATGTGCATCGCAATGATTACCACGTCCGCGCGCTCTTTGCCGCGCAACAACGGCACCCACTTCCTTGCTTCGTTTAGCGGCTCTTTGAATTCCAGGCCCGCATAGTTTGGCGCGTTTTCCCAATTTGGAATTCCGGGCGTCGTCAATCCCAAAACCGCGATACGAACGCCCGCGATTTCCTTAACGATGTAGGGTTGGTAGTGGGTTTGGCTGGTGCCTTTATCGTAAGTATTCGCCGACAACCAGGGAAACTTTGCTTCGCTGCGCGCCTTTTCCAGCACCTTCAGACCAAAGTTGTATTCATGATTGCCGACGGTCATGGAGTCATACGCAAGCGCGTTCATGGCCAGCATCATCGGATCCGGCGGCGTATTGTTTTTCTTGTTGTGGTAATACTCGAGCGGCGTTCCCTGAATCGTATCGCCGGAATCAATCAGCATGACGTTTGCGTTGTCTTTGCGAATCTGGCGGATCAACGTCGCGATTTTGGCGAGCCCGCGGTTGTCCGGTTTGTTGGTGTAATAATCCGTCGGGTAAAGGTTTCCATGCAAGTCGGTTGTGCCCAGAATGACAATTTGCACACGCTTTCCTGCGACGGTGAATCCAGACGGCGGAAAACTCGCGGCGAGCAACGTAATGAAAAGAATGAAGAAAGCCGGGGCAGTTGTTCTAATTGACTTCATGGTCCATGTCCTGTCATTGGACAGGCAGGAATGCCTGTCCTACTGTTTTAGTTTTGATTCGCAAACATCTCGGCGGCGACGATCCCATTGACCTCCACTTCAATAGCCGCTCTTTGAAGCGCCATCCTAAGCAGAAGCTGTCACAACAGTTTCACTCATTTCGATTGATTTGCTTTTGGCGGGGCGAACAAAATGTCTTATTGTTTGTCGCGAGAGCTAGCGCAAAATTTTACGCCGGTAGAAAAACAACCCACATGGACAATCTAGTCGCTTCCAATATTAGACAGCGTCCCATTCGCACGCTGGTCAGCGTCGCCGGCGTAGCGCTGGGCGTCTGTTTGATAATGCTTTTTACCGGCCTGGCGCGCGGTATGTCCAACGACCTGCAGCGGCGCGCTTCGAACGTCCGCGCGGAAATTATTTTCACCCGCCCCGGTTCGATGCAGTTGACAGCCTCGACCGCCAACCTTAGCACGAAGTACGTCGACAGTTTGAAGCAGATCGAGGGCGTGGAAGAAGTGCTGCCTGTTATTCGTTACGTCTCCCAGGGCGGGAAGGGTTTTGGCTTCGAACAGATCGAAGGCATCGAGTGGGAACCGTGGGCGCGCGTCAATCAAATTCATATTGAAAGCGGCAGAGCCCCGCAAGCGGCCGACGAGATCGTGATTGACGAGACAAAGGCGCGCAACAACAAACTTTCGATCGGGAACTCAATAAAACTTTTCGGCGACAAGCCTTATCGGATTGTAGGCATCTACGCTCCCGAGTCAGGCGCGCGGGTGAAGATGTCGCTGGCGGCCATGCAGGAAGCACTCGAGTCGCCCGGCCGTTCCACCTACATGCTGATCAAGTTGCGCGATCCAAACGATCAGGTAGCAGTAGCCAAACGTATCGACACGCAATTGCCGGGAAATAAGATTCAGTTCACGCGCGAGTTGTTTACCAGTCTTGAGAAAAGTATTCCTTACCTCGGAATTTTTCTGCGCGTGTTGGTGGCGCTGGCAGCGTTTGTCAGCGCGATGGTCGTGATGCTGGCAATGTATACAACCATCACCGAACGCACGCGCGAGATTGGTATTCTGAAAGCTATGGGCGCCTCGCGACGGTACATCGTTATGATCATTGAATCGGAAGCGATCCTGATCAGCGCGGTGGGATTGGTTGCAGGATTTATCTTGTCGTTCGTCGCCGGCTTCGCGATTTACCGGTTCTATGGGTTGTTTTTTGAATTCAGTTGGGGCTGGGCGCTTACGGCTGCCGCGATTGGAATCCTTGGTGGCGCGATTGGCGCGCTCTATCCGGCCTGGCGCGCTTCAAATCTCGATGCGGTCAGCGCGCTCGCTTACGAATAGAAATCAAAGCAGGCGCATAAACCGGACTACTTCTCTTAGTTATATCCCCGCAATTGTGACTGTCCAGCAACCTTCCCATGGGTGCTTCATTGAACAACAGTAACTGGCGCCGGCGTTTTCATTGGCGGACGACGCAGAAGCAACCGGTAACGAGAAGAACGTTATGGCTTTACTACGGCGTAACAAGGAAAACATCCCAAGCCCAACGCCCGACCTTTGCCTTCCTGGCATCTTCCACTTTGGATCTGTACTTGAATTGATTCCCGTAAACATCCATTCGCTTGGATTCTTTATATTTGAGATCTATGGACGCCACCTCAAGAGACAATAAGGGATGCAATTCGCCCGGTTCGGAAACGCCATTGTGGTTGACGTCTTGCCAGAGCCGGAGATGGCTAAACACAGCATCGCGAGCGTCTATGGCCCCATCGCTATTTCCACCGAAACCCGTCTTGTCAAATTCAGCAAGCGCAAGGAATCCGTTGGGTGAAGTCGAATGGAGTTGTTGAGTAAAGTTACCAAACATTTCGCCGCCACTATCAATCATGCCGTTGTGATTGCGGTCGAGGACTAGCCATGCGTCGTCGCTGTTAGCTGCGGTCCATGAAACTTTTCTTTTGAAACCACTATTGGTCAAATCAAAAAGAACACCGCCCGCTCCATCGGTAAGCTCAAAACCATTGCCCATAACATCAATCAAGATCGGCGAAGGGGGCATGCAGCGGCAGGACCCTGGATCGAAAGTGGTTCCCCATTCGCAACTGCTCTCATTAAGATTGCAAGTATTGTATTGTTCTTGATAGTCGTCCAAACCATTACAGTTTCTGTCCTCGTCTCCTTCAGTGTACGGGTTCAGCGGCGCACCTGGATACACATTCGAATCGTAATCGTTGCAGTCACTGCTTGCGCACCACCCATCTTGATCGAAGTCTTCGCAGAAGGGCGTTGGATCCGGTGTTGGAGGCGGTGGTGTGGGCGTGGGGCCGCCGCCACCCCCACCGGAGTTACCTTCATGCCCTTTATAAATCACTCGGCAATTACCTGTTCGAAACATTGTGTCGTATTGCCGATCGAGGATTGTTTGAATGTCCTTCTGAGAAATATATCTGCCTGGAATGTGATCGCAAGCACTGTCTCCCTCACTGGGCGCGTCCATTATTGTTGCATCATCAAGGTGACAGTTGTTGTCTTTCGTGTGTTTGTGTGCGAGACCAAAGACATGTCCGATCTCATGCTCGATTATTTCGCTGAGAGCGTCGAGGCTACATGAACTGACGTCATCAGGACGGAGATGTATGACATAAGGTCCGGGTGGGTCACCGTCTGCGTACTCGGTGTATTTTCGTTCACCACGCGGCCCGTTCAGAGCATTGTCCCTCACTACCAAAATATTTATGTTTCTGGTATCCGCCTGCTGCGTTGAATTATCGAATCTGATCTCATAATAGGCGCCGTTGCCGGCAGCGTTCGTAGCGCCATTCCAGCCACTAACGGCCGATGTCACCGCATTGAACATGTTGGCGTTTGTGTTATGAGATCCGGGTGGATCGTCCCAACTTCCAGTGATTTGCAGAGTGATAATCGGCCGACCATTGGCTGACCTGCCATTGGTATCCGGCACATTCATATTTGTTTGGTAACACTGTGGGCAAGCTTGAGCATGCACGGACAGGGAACTGAAGACTAGCACCAAAAACAGTAGGGATGCGCCGACCAGGATTCTCATCTGATAATAGGAAAACAGTCTAGGCCATATCAGTCCGCGGTTCGCTTGAGAGCGTGGGCCTGCGACATAGCGAAATGTGGAACCGAAACCCTAATGGCCACCCGAGTAATCGCATGCGCAATCTTCGTCATTCCACATCCCGCCTAATCTTGTGCACCTGCTTATGAGAGCAGATGTAGCATTGCAGGGCGACGGAGTCGGGATTGGCGTCGGTGTAGGGTTAGGCGAGCCGCCCAATGCGGCCCTTAAGTTGTTTATTGAATTACCATAGCGACTGACTAAATCTGTATCAAAAACACTGCCACCGGGATCCACAGAAGAGATAACGCCTGACGCATTAACATAATAGACCCCATACGATCCCATCGTTATGTCACCGCCCCTACTGATTGGATCTAGGTAAAGAATCAGCAAATATCTCTGGCCGAACACAAATTCGGGGAACGCCGGTTCTTCGCCGAAAAGCTGCACGCCATTCCGCGTCAGCCGGCCTCCCGCCTTCCAGACCAAAAGCTGATCTGATTGCGGCGGAGCCATGTCGGCAGGAAAGCCATTTATAGGAAAGGGATTGGGTTTGGAAGAGAGTGTTTCTAGTACTCTGAATCGATACCAGCTTTCAATGTTGCTATCGCCTAAGTCCGCCGCTCCGCGCGGGTAACTTCTTACTTCGAGAGGTTCGGCCAATATGATGCTAAATCTGCTCAGCGCATCGTCCCATGATCTGGAAACGCTATATTCCGTAATTCCAGCAGGAAACGTGTACTGCGATAGACCCTGAGCCTGAGCTTGCTCGGCGTAGAAGTCGAGCGTTCCAGGATGCGAGCCGGCCTGCGGGAAAGGCAAGTATGCTCGAACGGACGGAATCATGAAAGCCCCCACAATTATGAGAGAGGCGGCCAATAAACCGATAAGGAGTGGTCGTGTGAGCTTTGACTTCAAATTAATTAGACTCCCATGATTGGTGTTCGCCAATAATAGGCCTTGCTCTCATCTTGTCAGATTCAACCTCGCGAGACGGTACCTTGCAAGCAACCCGTAATTGATCCAACGAATTGCCATGACGATTTTGTAGCTCATCCGTAAAGGGATTGTATTGCTGCGTGGTTCCGGTGGTGTCGAGAATATCCACTGTCGCTAATTGATTGCCAGAGACAATAGGAAGAACGCCATTACCGCCCAGCCAAAGAGAACCGACCTGCGGTTGCGACGGATCGCGCTGAAAAAAAAGCACATAATTATGATCGAAAGAGAACTGCGGGAAGTCGTACACAATACTCTTCAGCAGTACCCCGTTCACTGCAAGCGATCCGCCACCTCTAAGCACAAGTATTTCGTCCGGATTGAGCGGTAACATATCAGCAGGAGGGGCCAGTCCGTCCCTTATGCACGCATTACACGCCGCAACCTGACGCCACGATTCCAGTATCTTGAACTTCGACCAGGTAACAATGCTATCGTCCTCAACGGCATAGCTCTTAGCAGCGATCAGTTGTACTACAGCAACATTAGAGTTGGAGATAGCAACATCTAGGGATGGTGCAGGGTATTCGGAAATTCCGTCACTGAAATGATACTCGGACAAGCCTTGAGATTGAGCTAACTGTGCATACCATTCAAGCGTGCCAGACTGAGGATTCGGCTCCTGTGGGCGCAGGTATGCCCTAATCGGAGCAACAATAAGAGACGCGCCAATTGCGAGAGGTAAGACAACAAACACAGAGAGTTTGCTGATGTATTTCAACTTGCACCCCCTTACTTAGTGCCGAGGCCGCATTACCGAGATCTCCATCGACATCGGATACCATTGGGAGAAACTAACAAGCCCAGCGATACGCCTGGCCTCGCAGAATGTCAAGTACACTATTTTTCGTTCACATTTAATGACTCGGCTTCACTTAATCACTCGCGGTATCGGAATTCTTGGTGGCGCAATTGGCGCGTTCTATCCCGCTTGGCGCGCTTCAAACCTCGACGCCGTTAGTGCGCTCGCCTACGAATAGAAATCAAAACAAGCGCATAAACCGGACTACGTTCTCTTAGTTATACCCCCGCAATTGTGAAGCTGCCCGCAATTGTATGAGCGAATTACCATACTGCGTTGTGAGCCCGCTGCTCACCGGCTCAAATTCACCCTGCGCGAGCATCATTACCGGGGCAAACGTACCGTCAGAATTAACGTGTAAAACTCCCTGAGGTCCAATAGGGACGACGCCTTGCTGGTTAGTATCTAGATTAAGAAACAAAAGATACTTCTCGCCCTGCACCATTCCGCCAAAATCTTCTATGTTCGTTTCGACTACTACGTTGTCAATCATGGCCGAGCCTCCAGGTAACGGCAGCAAAATCTGACCCGCTTGAAGAGGTAGCAGATCGGCGGGCGGAGTCGGCGTGAAAGTACAACTGGCGCATGGCGTGTAAGGCTTTTGAGTTAGAGTTTCAGAGACGCTGAATTTGTACCATGTATAAATCGCGTCCGGAGGATCATACCAAACAGACTTTTGAGTAATTAATTGCCCGACAACGATTGAATAATTTGATATGGCCTGATTCAGATCCGACGCACGAGGCGTCCGTGGCGAAAGTATCAATTGAAAGTTCGTGTCTCCAGCGGCGAAAGCTTTTTGCGCATACCACCTCAGGCTTCCCGGGTCTGGAGATGAAGCTTGAGCTTCAGCCGCAGGCATAGTGGAAATGCCAGCCGTAACGCGCGATCTTGCCAGCCAGATGGTTACTAAGCCAACCAGAAGCAGCGCCAGGAGCGCTAAACTAAACCTAGGCTTAATTTTCATTTACGGCACCTTTGCACACACGCACACGCGTCCTTTGTTCGCTGGAGCTCGACTCAAATTCCAGGGAACTAGACTCAAACAATGCAGACCGTGACAGGGAAGCAAGGTCCGATTTAGAAAACGTGAAGATATTTGACCAGAACTCATACTTGATAAAACCCAAGAGGTTGAGTTGTAACGCGCGGATTTTCCTACCAACAGATTTTATTTGTCAAATACGAAATTGAGGGTCCTGTCATAGGCAATCTGAACGTTGACGTTTAGCCGACCAAATCCATCGACCGCCGGTCCGTGGCCAGCCATCGGTATCTTATTTTTTGGCATTTAGGACAATCGACCGCCCGCGCCAAGCCGGATAAGACCAGGATTAAGCAGAGCGGTAGGGTCTTCGTCAGGTTTCTACCCAGAAACTTCATCGGGACTCATTTCCAAAAGTTTAGTAGCAAAGCCAAGGCCTCTGGCTACACGGATCTCGCGATGGCGTGCAAACACAAGTGACGCTATTCCAACGTCCACCATCATCTACGCAGGCTTGCTGTTGGACCGGATCACACGAGGATGGTGGAGGAGGATTGATTGCGTTCCTAATCTGACTCAGTGAATTTCCAAAACGGGAAGAGAGGTCCGTCTTAAGATTTGTATCGTCGCTTAAGATAGGTGCCAGCGTATCATTGCTGTTCACGGTGAAAACTCCCACCGGGCCTATTGCGGAGACACCAACCCTGGTACCTTGATTGAAATCGATAAAAAGTAGGTATTTTTGGCCAATATTGAAATCGGGAAAATCATTCCACTGAAAGTCAACAGTAACACCGTTTCGAACAATGGCGCCGCCTGACTTCGCTAGCCACATTTCATTAGCACCAGCGCCAGGCAAGTCGGCTGGTAAGGTACACGCACCGTCGACACAAATGTGTGGCGCGTTAGTTAATAGTGTTTCTGTGACCGTGAACTTGAACCAGGTTTCAGCGCTGTAAGCACTAACAGCATAACTTTGCTTCGAAACTGCTTGGGCTACTACAATACTGTAATGAGTCCTTGCATCATCGAAACCCGCCACGTCTTCATGCACGATATCGACGGGAACCGTTACTAAGAGTTGGCCGCTCGCGTTTGCGTTTTGAACGAGATCGTCAATTGATCCGGGTTCAATGGGTTCTTGTTGTGCGAGCACAGATGTGGAAACTGGGATTGTGCGCATTGTTAGGAAAAACGCAATTATCGCAATACAGGATGCGACGACAGCAAGACAAACCAGCCCGATGACCCGTGTCTTAGAGGATTTTTTGAGCAAAGCAAAATAACGCATAGAGTAACTAATAATCTCCTTACTTTGCCTTATACTCCAAGTAAGCAAAACCAGCGCAATGCCTATCACTGCAGAGCTGCGCGAAAACCGTGACACCATTCTTCGGGTAAGTATTTAGCATCTGAGTTGTCCCTTAACAACGATTCCGAGCTTAAGTCCCGTCGGAGATCGTCCCTCAAAATTCAATGTGGCGAGAAACCGTCGAAAGAGGCCCTCAGTCGCGGTTAGAGCGTTGCGTCTTCAACCTTCGCTGCTGCCTCGGTCGCTCTGTTCAAGCTTCTAATTGACAACCCGCGGCGCGCGATCAGTGTTACGCCAACTGCGCTCCAAAAAATATCGCGAGCCTTACGCACGATTGCCAACGTCACGCCAATCGCGGTCGTAAACCCCAGCACCTTCGCCAGCATGCCGGTGCCGGCTTCGTCCACGCCGGTGCGCATGGGCACAAACTTAAAGACCACGTTGATGATCCGGTTGACTGATTCCAGGATGAACGCCGTCAGAAAAGTCGGCGCGATGGGGCTGATGAACCAAAGAGTCGTGTAAATCTCAAGCACGCCGGCAAAGTGGAAACACACTTCCAATAAAAAAATAATCAGCAGCCGGCTGCGATTACGCGAATAGAAACCATAGATGCGATCTTCAAGCGTCTGTGCGCGCGGAATGGTTTTTTCCATCCAGCCAGGTGCAATGCCGCGGCGCTGAACCAATCCCATTGGTCCACTCAGAAATTTCCACTGCCTGCGGATGACCAAATAGCCGAGCGGCACGATGACCACGACGGCGATCAACGCGCCGATGCTGGCGTAACGCAGGGCCTTGGGCAAAGAGAAACTCAACAGCAACGCCGCCGTGCCGGAAAAAATAAAGAGCGCCACCGACAAACTGTAAAAAATATTTTCTAGTGCAATCGCCGAGAGGCCGGCCATCAAGGGTACGCGGTCAGAAACAAACGCAGCTTTCGAAGGTTCCGCTATAGCCACGCTGGCCAGCGGAATAATATTGCCCAACGCATCGCCCATTATCCTGGCCGCAAACGCATCGCGAAAACGAATGAAGTACGGCGCCTCAAAACATTTGGTCCAGGCGAGTGAACGAACAACCTGCCGCACGGCTGAAATCGCGAGGACGAGCAGAAAGCCAAAGCCCAGCCGCTTAATGCCTTCGATAATTTGCGCCACGCCGGCTTTGCGTACGAAATAAGCGAACAGCAACAGGCCGAGAAAGGCGAACACGAGGCCAAACCGCGCAAGCTTTCGGTTTCTTGCCTGGTTGTTCCGCGCCTCGCGAGGTTCAAAAATTGATGGTTGCGAATCTTCCAAAGTTGATTATTCCCCTGCCTGTACTTGCACGATGTGCACGGTATCATAAGGCCAATTCATTATGGCAATAAGCCAACCCAACCACAGCTTTTGTTACTGGTTCAGTTTCACTCATCATTCCTACATTAGGTCCGAAGGACCAGCAGTCAATAGCCCCGTCCGTGAGGGCGGGAGCTCAACCTCTTGAAAACTCAAAGGCCCGAAGGGCCGATAGAAATCCTGTCGCACCTTCGGCGCTCAGGAACAACCCTGGAACCGACCCCGCCCTCACGGACGGGGCTACTAACTGGCGGTCCTGCGGACCTAAGAAATCAAACTGAACCAGTACACGGCTTTTGCCTTTTTAGTTTTGCGTTGATTATGATGCTGGAGTTCAAGTTACAAATCCCTTAAGGTCAGGTGAAGATGAGCCAATCTCAAACAGCCATCGGCGGAAATGATCAGGCCGGAGATCGCGTTCTGACGACGCTGTCCGAAGACGAGCAGATGTTTCGCGCCAGTGTGCATGAGTTTGCCGAGGGCGAACTGCGGCCGCGCGTCGAGGAAATGGACGCGCACGGCAAGCTCGATCCGGCTCTCATCAAGCAGTGTTTCGATTTGGGTTTGATGGGGATTGAGACGCCCGAAGAATTTGGCGGCGCAGGCTCTTCTTTCTTTACGGCGATCATCGCTGTCGAAGAACTTTCGCGCATCGATGCCTCGGTCGGTGTCTTTGTTGACGTCCAGAACACGTTAGTCAACAACGCCTTGATTCGCTGGGGCACTCAGGCGCAGAAAGAAAAATATCTAACGCAGCTGGCCGGCGAAAAAGTCGGGGCCTACGCGCTAAGCGAAGCGGGTTCGGGTTCGGACGCATTTGCTATGCAGACGCGGGCGGTCGATAAGGGCGATCACTATCTTCTCAACGGGCAAAAACTTTGGATCACGAATGGCAATGAAGCCGAGATTTTCATTCTGTTTGCGAACGCGAACCCGGAAGCGGGCTATCGCGGCATCACCGCCTTCATCATCGAAAAGAATTTCGCCGGCTTCGCAGTTGGCAAGAAGGAAGACAAGCTCGGCATTCGCGCGTCCTCAACCACCGAATTGATTCTCGAAGATTGCCAGGTTCCGAAAGAGAATGTGCTGGGCGAAGTTGGCAAGGGTTACAAGACTTCGATTGAAACTTTGAACGAAGGCCGCATCGGCATTGGCGCGCAGATGATCGGCATCGCGCGCGGTGCCCTGGAAGCTGCAGTTAACTACACGAGCGAGCGCCAGCAGTTTGGCAAATCGATTAATCAATTTCAGGGCGTGCAGTTTCAACTGGCGGAAATGGCTACTGACCTGGAAGCCGCGCGTTTGATGGTCTACAACGCGGCGCGCATGAAAGATGCGGGCATGAATTTTGTGAAGGAAGCGGCGATGGCGAAACTTTATTCATCGCGCGCCGCCGAACGAATTGCTTCAAAGGCGATCGAACTGTTTGGCGGTTACGGTTACGTTAAGGACTATCCGGTTGAGAAGTATTGGCGCGACTCGAAGATTGGCGCGATTTACGAGGGGACGTCGAACATGCAGTTGCAGACGATTGCGAAGCTGTTAATCGGAAAGTGAGGCGAGTGAACAGCAAACAGCAGACAGCAAACAGCCGGATGGTCTGCGCTTTCCCCGTACACAAATTTGCTTTCTTTTTCTTGCTGTTTACTGTTTGCTGTTTACTGTTTGCTCGGTTGAGTCTATGACCACGTCACGAATCGACATCTTCAAGCAAATGCTGGTGAGCGATCCGATCAACAGCAGCATTCTTTTTGGGCTGGCTAAAGAGTATGAGAAGGCAGGTCAAAATCAGGAGATGATCGAAACGCTCGAACGTTATCTCGCAATTTCGGACGATGAAGGCAACGGGTTTGGAATGTTGGCCCGCGCCTACCAGAAAGCGGATCAGCTGCCGAAGGCGCGCGAGACATATCAACGCGGAATCGATGCTGCAAGGAAACACGGCCATCCCTCGATGGCGGAAGAGTATCGAACAATTTTGGAAAGCGAGTTGTAATCACCGAAACCGCCGGCGTCCAGTGGCACAGACTTCATTCTGTGTAGCTTGCGAACCACAGACTAAAGTCTGTGCCACTAATAACAAATCATGCCTGATACCAAAGTATTAAAACTCGTCCCGAAGACAAAGACGACAAACGCAGAAGCTGCAAAGCCCGTTGAGGCGCGCGCTGAACAAAAGCCTGTGGAACAAAAGGCCGCAGCGGCAGTCCGACCTGTGCCACAAGCCGCGCCCGTGCAAGCCGAGAAACCTGCGGCTAAACCTGTCGCCGCGCCTCAGCCCGCCACTCGTCCAAAGCTGTCAGCGGAAGAAATGCTGAAGATATATCGCACGATGTATCTATCGCGCCGTCTCGATGACAAAGAGATTCAACTGAAGAACCAGAACAAGATCTTTTTTCAGATTAGCGGCGCCGGGCACGAAGCGGTGCTGGTTGCGGCGGGCATTGCGCTCAAGCCTGCTTACGATTGGTTCTATCCTTACTATCGCGATCGCGCGCTTTGTTTGCAGCTCGGCATGACGCCGCTGGAACAGTTGTTGTCGGCGGTGGGCGCCGAGAAGGATCCAAACTCGCACGGCCGCCAGATGCCTTCGCATTGGGGCCACAAAAAACTCAACATCGTTTCGCAGTCGTCACCTACCGGAACGCAGTTGCTTCAGGCAGTTGGTTGCGCCGAAGCAGGTTATCGCTTTCAGTTGATCAAGGAACTAAATAAGCGCGCTTCAAACTTTCAAAAGGATGAAGTGGTTTACGTTTCGCTTGGCGACGGCACCAGCAGCGAGGGCGAGTTTTGGGAAGCATTGAACACCGCCTGCAATCTAAAGTTGCCGGTGCTGTTCTTGCTGGAAGACAACGGCTACGCGATCAGCGTTCCGGTAGAAGTGCAAACTGCCGGCGGCGACGTTTCGCGACTCGTGGAAAACTTTCCCAACCTTTATTTGCAGCGCTGCGACGGCACGGATCCAATCGAATCGCTTGAGGCGATGCAACAGGCTGTAGCCTACTGTCGCGCGCGAAAAGGTCCTGCCTTCATTCACGCGAAGGTGATTCGTCCTTACTCACATTCGCTTTCCGACGATGAACGGCTCTATCGGTCGGATGAAGAACGAACTGCCGATGCTGAACGCGATCCGGTAAAACGTTTCGGCGCACTCTTGATCGACGAACGCATTGCCGATCAGGAGGCACTGCAAAAAATCAAGGACGAGATTGATGCTGCGGTCAACGAAGCGGCCGATGCGGCGCTCGCGAGTCCGCAGCCTGCTCCGGAAACAGCGAAGCTTTATGTTTATTCGCCCAACGTCGATCCAACCTCGAAACAATTCGACTCTGAAGGCGCGGCGCAGTTCACTGGTAATCCGGGAACCATGGTTGATTTGATCAACCGTTGCCTCCATACCGAAATGGCTCGCGATCCGCGCGTAATTGTTTTTGGCGAAGATGTTGCCGATTGCTCACGCGAAGGATCGCTCGAGAAAGTTAAGGGCAAAGGCGGCGTGTTTAAGGTGACCGCAAACCTGCAACGAAAATTTGGCAGCGCGCGGGTATTTAATTCCCCGCTCGCCGAGGCCAACATCGTCGGTCGCGCCATCGGCATGGCCACACGCGGATTGAAACCGGTAGTTGAAATTCAGTTCTTCGATTACATCTGGCCCGCCATGCACCAGATTCGCAACGAGCTGGCGCTCATGCGTTGGCGTTCCGGCGGCGACTGGAGCGCGCCGGTGGTCATGCGGGTGCCAGTCGGTGGTTATCTTAAAGGCGGCGCTGTTTACCATTCACAGTCTGGCGTTTCTACATTTACTCAGATTCCCGGCCTGCGCGTTATTTATCCCTCGAACGCGCTGGATGCGAATGGCCTGCTGCGCACCGCGATTCGTTGTGACGATCCGGTCCTGTTTCTCGAGCACAAGCACCTCTATCGCCAGGCTTACAACAAATCCCAGTACCCGGGCGACGACTTTATGGTCCCGTTCGGTAAAGCGAAAACGGTGCGCGAAGGAACGGACCTTTCGATCATCACCTACGGCGCGTTGGTTCAACGCTCAGTGGTCGCGGCCAAACAAGCCGAGCAGCAGGGCATCAGCGTCGAGATTATCGATCTGCGCAGCCTGGCGCCTTACGACTGGGATGCGATCGCGACGTCGGTTAAGAAGAACAGCAAAGTGATCGTCGCCCACGAAGACTCACTCTCGTTCGGTTACGGCGCCGAGATCGCCGCGCGGATTTCCGGCGAACTATTCGAATACCTCGACGCACCCGTTGGGCGCGTTGCCGCCATGGACACGTTCGTCGGCTATGCGCCGCAATTGGAAGAAGCGATCCTGCCGCAAGCGAGTGATGTGTTTGCGGCGATTACGGACCTCCATTCATATTAGTCTTCGGCGATCTGGTAAAAAAGTCTCTGACCATGGGCAGGTGGTATAATCCACGACATGAATCAGCTCACGCGAATCACATTCGATCCCAACGTCATGGGCGGCAAGCCGTGCATTCGTGGCCTTCGGGTCACGGTTGGCACTATTGTTGGCCTCATTGCATCTGACCATTCACCAGATGAGATTCTGAAGCTTTACCCCTACCTGGAAGCAGCAGACATACGTGAGGCGCTTGCCTATGCCGCTTGGCGTGCTGAGGAAGTTGAGCTCCCGTTAATGACAGGATGAAGATCCTGGTCGACATGAATCTTTCGCCCGAGTGGGTGACTGTCTTAACTAACCACGAGATTACAGCGGTTCACTGGTCAACGGTGGGTGACCCACGTGCGGAGGACTCTGTGATAATGGATTGGGCGCGCACGAACAATTACATCGTATTCACCAGTGATCTCGACTTCGGTGGCGTATTGGCGTTGACTGACGCGGAAGGCCCTAGCGTTATTCAAGTCCGCGCTCACGATGTGACACCAGAACATTTGGAGCTCGTCCTTATTGATGCTTTGGAAAAGAACCAGGCGGAGCTTGAAGCTGGATGCTTGATTGTCCTCGATGAAGCGCGCTCACGAATGCGGATCCTACCTTTGACTCTACGGCCATATACTCGTTAGTAAGATCAACCCGTGATCCCAAAATTCTTCAAATCACCTTCCGACTTTCGTAAGTGGCTCGCGGCTCACCACGCAAACGCAAAAGAGTTACTGGTCGGCTTTTACAAAAAGGGCACCGGCAAACAAAGCATTACCTGGCCGGAGTCAGTTGACGAAGCTCTTTGCTTTGGTTGGATTGACGGCATCCGCCGGCGCATTGATGACGACAGTTACTCAATTCGCTTCACACCACGCAAAACTTCCAGCACCTGGAGCGCGGTCAACATCGCGCGCGCAACAGAATTAAGTCGTGAAGGCCGTATGTTCCCAGCCGGAGAAAAGGCGTTCGCAGCCCGCAAAGAAAATCGTTCCGGAATCTATTCGTACGAACAACGAAGCGCTGACCTTATTGAACCGTATGCCGGCAAGCTTCGTCGAAATAAGGCGGCCGCGAAATTCTTCGCCTCCCAACCAGCGTCATATCGCAAAGCGGCTAACTGGTGGGTGATTAGCGCTAAGCAGGAAGAGACGCGACTTAGACGTCTCGAAAAGCTCATCTCGCTCTCCGCTGCCGGTCAAACCATTCCTCAATTTACGCGGCGGACGAAGTGATCGACAACGAAACCGGCCGAAGAGATGCGATACACTCGTGTATTGTTGTGCATCGCATTACACCCCACAAATCCTTCAGAAACCTGAACAAATCGGCAAATTTTCGCTCTAGGCAGCTAGGCACAACGCTTGCGACGCTCAGATAGAGCATTTACCGAATCTTCCCCCACGCCCGACTGAATCGCGATTAAGTTCTATTAACCTTAAGGAGCAAGACCAACTATGAATAAATTTACTTCTCTGCTGGCTGGTGCGCTGTTGATTCTTTCAACTGCCGCGTTGGCCGCCGCGCAAACAGGAACCACGACAACAACCACAGTCACTACCCCAACCACCGTGACCAAGACCACTCAGAATGCTGATGGCACCTACACGGTAGTCGAATATCCGGTAGGTAAAGAAACCATCGTCAACTTGACTCCAGTCACAATCACCGGCGCCAAGGGTGTCGCCACAGTTTTGCGCGACGACAATGGCACCAGAATCAAATTAAATTTGACGGGAGTGCCGAATGATGTCAGCGGCCTGAATCTTTATGCCGTCGATCCCGCCGGCGTAGTTACTTCGCTTGGCCCAATAGTAGTTACCAATGGACTAGGCACGTTCGAAACAACCACGCCGTTGAATCGGTTCATGCTGGTTGCTTCGCCCGAGGCCACGCTGACCACCTACGATCCAAACACTAAAGTGTTTTTCCGTAGTGCAGCGCCGGAAGGCTTTGCGGTTATTCCGCATAGCGTGGTACCGGTTGGTGAAAACGTAGGCGCGACAGGGATGGCGACAACCGAGGCCAGCGCTTATACAGTCCCGATGCTGAATATCCCAGCGTTCAAAAGGGGAGATGACACTAAAATCAAAGTTAACTTTACCGGCGCAATGTCAGGTACGCGCGCGAATGTATTCATCGAGCCGCACCGTGGCAAAGCGACTGAAGTGAAGATGGTCTTTCATGAATTGAAAGACGCTCCCGCCGGACAGTCGTTTATCGTGTGGGCGGTTTCGCCGGACAATCAGTTCCAGAAACTAGGCCAGATCCTTAACCTGAAAAACAAAAACGAGGCTGAGGTTAAAGCTACCACGACTTTTCCTGATTTCGGATTGCTGGTAACGCAGGAAGACATAGGAGTAGTAAAGAGTACCGTTCTGGTACCCGCAGGTCCGCGACTTGGCGTAATTGAAATCATTCGCTAAGCAAACAACAAAAACTGAGGAGAAACTCCTGTTAAGGTCGTCAGTAATGGCGGCCTTATTGTTTGTATATGAGGTGAGTACGACCTCGCGATAGCGGGTCGGTGTCGTAATTGCCGATTGCCAAATGCCGATTGCCGATTAGCCGGTTGCGAAACACGCAATTGGCAATCGGAAATCGACAATTGCCAATGCACCGCTGACTTCACGTTAACCTCGGAATTAAGTTGTCCCCATCCGGCCATTGGGCTAATATCGACCTTACGGGCAGGCTGTCCGTAAGCCCCGCCCCGTCGAGCCCCCCGGCCTCGTCCGCAGTCAACGTTGAACCACTTGGTTTGGCACCCTATCAACCGCAGGATTTGGTTAGTTACAACTGAAAGCTATGAAACGCATCTTCCCCCAGTTGCTGCTGCTAGCTGTAGGTCTTTTCTCTTTCCCACAAGTACACGCGCAGGAAAGCCTTCCCGATCTGGTCAAACGCGTTAAGCCCGCCGTGGTTGCGATCGCAACTTACGATGCGGACGACGAACCGGTGATGACCGGCAGCGGATTTTTTCTGCGGCCCGGCGAGGTCGTCACCAACCTTCATGTCATTCGCGGCGCGAATCGGTGTGAAGTAAAGACGCTTGACGGCAAAGGAAAAGTGTTCGCCGTTACCGGGATGCTGGCCGTTGACGAAGAGGGCGACCTGGCGCTGCTTAGCGTCGACATGCCACGCGAACGTCCGCGCGCCAGCGAGATCGCCAGCGTCTTGCCTGACGAAGGTGAATCTATTTTTGTGATTGGCAATCCGTTGAAACTCGAGGGGTCAGTTACGGATGGCATTGTCTCGGCCGTACGCGAAGTCCCAAACGTCGGTAAGATCATTCAAATCACCGCGCCAATTTCGCACGGGAACAGTGGCAGTCCGGTATTTAATCTTAAAGGCCAGGTCATCGGTATAGTCACCGTTAAAGTGACGAATGGCCAAAACATAAACCTTGCAATCGGCGTGGCGCGACTCGCAGAACTAAAGCCGGGACCGTTGCGTGCGTTGTCCGCGCTGCCGCAGCGCGACCGTGTTGGCGACAGTGCAGATTCGTCATATCGCACGGGCCTGGATTCGCTGTGGCTTGGCAACTACGACAATGCGCTTGGTTATTTCGAGACGGCGGCGAACCGCAATCCACGCCGGGCCGATGCCTGGGTGCAGGTTGGTTATTGCAAGGTCAAGCAGGGAAAAAATGCGGAAGCCATTCGCGCCTACCAGCACGCACTCCAGCTAAAGCCCGAGTCGGAAGAAATACATAATAAGCTTGGAGACGCCTATTACTATGCCGGGCTTATGTCGCAGGCGATCGCTTCTTACTCGCGCGCGATCGACTTGCAACCGGCTTTCGCTGACGCTCATTACAATCTTGCGGTCGCTTATTTCGAAAGTGGCAACCAGCGGCTGGCGCTGAATGAAGCAAAAAAATTGCGACTGCTTGACGGGAAACTTTACGAGAAACTAGTGAATGAAACTCGGCTGGAGCAGTAGTAACAGTCGGCAGACGGCAGGAGCAGTCGGCAGTAGGCAAGTAGAAGGAACCAGAAGTCGCTAGTCGGCAGGAGCAGACGGCAGAAGCAGTCGGCTGAAGGCATAAAACGTTCGCCAGGAACTTTGAAAACTAAAAACGCCGCGCGATCTAAATGTCGCGCGGCGCTATTCGTTCTGCTTCTGCCGTCTGCTCCTGCCGTCTGCTCCTGCCGTCTGCCGACCGCCTTATCCCTTTTCCGCCTGGCCCATAAAGATCTTCGTGTCCACGCTCTTAGGATTTCCCAGCACGACAAAACGCAGGTTGTGCATGTACTTTTGCGCGACGCGCTGAACGTCGGCGGGCGTCACCGCATGCAGCCGCGCGATAAGCTCAAATGAGTTGTGCCAGCCGCCGCCTATTAATTCATACTCAGCCAGGTTCGCAGCCTGCGCGGCATTCGTTTCCTGTTCCATGTAATACGTGGTCAGGTATTGCGAGATGACACCGTTGATGTCGTCGTTATCGATCGGCTGTGATTGCAAGCGACGGATTTCGTCCAGCATGAGGCCGACTGCCTGGTTCGCATCAACCGCAGTTACATAAATACCGCCAACGTTTGCAGCCTGGCTCCCGAGAAACGCATTCGGCGCATAAGAAAGATTTCGTTTGACGCGCACCTCCTGAAACACGCGATCCCTGAGAATTGAAGAACCAACCATCATCGGATAAATGTCCGCGGACGTCAGCGTCGGCGCGCTGAAAATGCCCTGCACGTAATTCGTTGGCAAAGTGCGATCCGTTATTTCCACCGTCGAGGCAGGAAAAGAAAGGACCGGCGTCGCCTGATCGCGATAGGTGCCCCGCGGCAGTTTTCCCAGCGTCGCGGCAATGCGCTGCTTGAGTTGAACCGGATCCAAGTCGCCAACAATCACGAGCAGCAGTCGCGATGTTTCCATCGTTTGCCGGTGGTAACGGCGCAAGTCTTCCAACGTTAAGCTGGTCACCGATTCGACAGTTCCCTGCGGCCGATTCAAATAGGGATGGCCGGCATAGGCGACGCGTTCCTGCAATCGTTGCAGGTAGGTATCGGGATCGTCCGAATCGTCGCGCAGAGACGAAAGCGCGCGTTCCTTTTCCAGGTCAAAATCGTCTTTGGTAAATGCGGGATGAAGCACGACGTCGGCAAAAATGTCCCACGAGCGATCGAAATTTACACGGGTAGAAGTCAACGACAGCGCCGAGTAATCGTAATTCTCGTTGGAGCCGAGCACCGTACCCATGCGCGCCAGTTCGTTGCGCATGCGCGCGCGCGGGTAGGAGACGCTGGCGTCCGTGGCTACGTCGAGCATCAAGGCCTCGATGCCTGCGTCCTTGGCTGTAATGTTTCGCGAACCGCCACGGATGAAAAGGCCAGCGGCGACCGTCAAGCTGCCTTCACGACGTTTGACCAAAACCTTTAGCCCGTTGACGTCAAACTCTGTAACCAGGGCCGCTTGTTTTGCGACAACGCTTTGCGCTCCCTGAAGCGCAGTCGCGTTCGCGGGTTCGGTTGGTTTCTGCGCGGTAACTGAAGGCATAAGCCCAGGCAGCGGCAGCAGAAACAAGGAAACGAGCAGCACGAGATTTCGCAGCAGTTCGGCGAAACGTCTTGGTAGGACTGCGGGCAGCGAGCGAGAGTCAGGCTGCGTGCTCTCCAATTCCCGATTCCAGATTCCAGCTTCAAGATTCATAATTCCAGATTCCGGATTCGTCATTCCAGACTCCGGATTCATAATTCCAGACTCCGGATTCATAATTCCAGACTTCAAATTCAAGATTCCACAGTCCGGGTTCGTCATTCCAGAATGGAACTGGTTGTAATTGCGAAAATTATTTTTACTCATTGACCTATTAGTTCTGCCGGTTCAATTTTGATCTTTTGCTGCGCATCCGGTGACACCAGCGCTAATCCGACATGCGGCTTGCCCTGAATATACGTCGTGACGTAACGGCTGATGTCGGCGCGCGAAGTGGCGCGCAGGCGGCCCAAATAACCTCGAAAGTAATCGAGCCCTGTCGATGCCCACCAGAAACTCAAGGTGTGCGAATAATCACTCAGCTTTTCGCGCGAATAAAGATCGTCGGCTTCCAAAAGTGCTTTCGCGCTTTCAAGTTGATCGTCAGTGAAGTAATCCTTGTCGTTAAAGTGGGACACTTCGTTGTAAATCGCCTTGATCGCGGCGTGCGCTTTCTCCGGCGACGTTTGCGCAAAGATTTGAATCGGGCCGACGTTGCGCTGAGTGTAGTAGCCAATGCTGACGCCATTCACCAGGCCGGTATCAACCAGCGCGCGTTGAAAGCGCGAGTTGGGCTGCGTCAGGATGAAAGAAAAAACATCCGCAGCATAAGTCGAGGGATTGTCTTTCCCGATCGATGGTCCATGCCAGCCAATGTTTATGATTACGTTCTGGACCGGCTGTGTGATAACCGCGCCTTCGCTTTTTGCCAGGGGCGGATGTTCAACCAACGGGAATTCGACGAAGGGATCTTTTTCGCGCCGCGGCCAATCGCCATAAAGGTCCTGGGCCATCTTGAAAATTTCTTCCGGGCTCACATCACCGGTAATCACCAGCGCCGAATTGTTTGGCACGTAGTAACGGCCCTGTATCGTTCGCATCATATCCGTGGTCGCCGTAGAAACCGTTTGCCGGTTGCCGAGCGGGTTTTTACGGCTGGTGTACTTTGAAAACATCCGCGCCGTCATCTCTTTGTTGAGATAAAAGAAGGGGTTCGACTCGTTGCGATCAATCTCGCCGATTACCACTTCGCGCTCGCGTTCAAACTCGCCCTGCTCGAATAACGGATAGCGCACGGAGTCGCGCATGAACTGCATCGCGATCCGCAGGTTCGGCGTGGTCGTAGTGAAGTAATAATCAACTACCTCTTCGCGCGTGGTGCCGTTGTAAGCAATCCCCAACTGGCCAATCGTGCGCAAATAGTCTTCCGCATTAGCCACCGCGCGGTTCGCTTTGAAAAACATGTGTTCGTAAAGATGCGATAGGCCGTTCAGTTCAGGCGGCTCGGTGTAGGAACCGTTCTTCACTGCCAACTCCAGCGTCACCAACGGCACCGAATGATCTTCGAGTACGATGATCTCAAGACCGTTCGCGAGTGTGTGATTGACAAGCTGTGCCTGCTGCGGCCGCGCCGGAACCGTTGCCTTTTGCGGCGCAGTTGCAGTTGCTGAATGTTGCGCAAGTTGGGGCGCCGCAAAGACCGCAGGATTCAACAGAAAAGATGAAAGCAGAAGGAGTAGCAATAGACTACGTTTCACAAAAATCTCCCACGAAAAGGTTCGTCGCGTTTTCTTAAAAGTCGCTTCCCGATTTGCCGGTTTATTTCGATGTCGCGCCGCCGGAATAAGATGTCAGCCACTTATTAGCCCTGGTACGATTCGTCCTGTTCAATCCGCGAAAGGACCCAATCAAACTCTCCTGAGGTTATCTTTCCGCCGCAGAATTCACAAATGCCCGCAGCATTGACTTTCAGCGGCGCTCCACAGTTGGGACAGTTTAGATCCGCGCGCGCGGCCGCCGGCTTGGCGCTGCGGTTTCGGATAAACGTCCAGTATTCGCTCCAACGCCGCAGGTTGGTTGTGGACCCGGCAACAACGTGCCCGTTCGCATCGGCCGTGTAGTCGTAACCCTGTGCGCCAATGCGCATGGTGATCGCGTTGTAAAATTTGTCTTCCGTGATTTTTACTGGTTGCATCGCGGTAATGCTGCACTGATCCAACTTATTTTGCAGGTGCTGTCGCCGGTAGGCATCAATCCAATATTGATGCATCTGGAAAAGGCTGTCCGTTTCATGTGGGCGGGCGCGGTCCCAATTAAGCGTGGACCAGGCGGCTTGCAGCTCGTCAAAAATCAGCCGCGCGCGGGCCTGAAATGCGCCCCAGGAAAAATCAGGATTGTTTTTCTCGAACGCGACGCGAATGTTATCCAAGCCGGGCTGAACAACGCTACGGTAATCAGTGCCAACCTCCGGCACGTCCGAAGTGAGCAGTGGCCCTTTCGCTTCACTTGTCAGCAGCGCAACCTCGCGCACATACCATTGAAATTCACCACTCTCGATTTTCGTACCACAGAACGCGCAGGCGCCAGCCGTGTTCTTTTGCAGCGCACCGCCGCAGCGCGGACAATGCAGCGCCGTTGCCTGCGCCGGTGGTGGCGACAATACGTCGCGCTTGCGCTCGAGCTCCCAACGCTCGCGAACGTAGTAGCTCATCTCCGTCTGCTTCTGATTGGCCTGGACCACCTCGGTGTAGTTGGCTTCGAACACCAGACTGATCCTTACCAGCGGCGTTTCCAGGCCGCTGACATTGGCGACGTTTAGTGCGCCGACGATGATTCCTTTAACTTCGCGAAGTCCGGGCGGGTTCCGCTGCAACAGATTCGCGCGCGCGCCGTCGCTGAGGTAGGGCGAATATTGATCCAACGCGGCAGCTCCATGACCGCGAGCGTTGTGCGCCTTGCCGTAAAGCGCGTAGGCAAAGTCGGTAAAAACTATTTCAGAAAAGTTGGGATCGAATTTCCGTAACTGGTCAAACTGGCGCGGAATATTTTCTGGACCACTTTGCTGCGTATTCAATCCCAGCGGAGTTGTTGGTTCAACCCGCCGCGCGCGCCTGACAAAATAATAAATGACGGCGGCAGCGACCAGGATATCGAGAGGAATGCCAACCACCGGATACTCGATCGTGAGATAGATGAGCATGCGAAACAACTGAAAGATGAGCCAAATGAGTGCTCCCCCGCCGCCCCCGCCACCGCCGCTGCTGCCATGCCCGCCGCCGCCACTGTACGACCCGCCGCCACCGACACGCGCGAAAGCCTCCGCCGCCAGTGCGACGGACAAGATCAATGCGCCGCCGATTAAAGAGGCGCGGCACAACAGCCGCATCGCCAGGTTGGTCCGGTTTGCAGGTCGCATCACAATTCGAAACGCGGCGCGTCGGGAAGTTCGTTTGGATTTTCAGCGCTGGCGGGTAGGTATTGCGCCAACAAAAGGCCCAGCTTCTCCAGGCTGGCCGTTAAAGTTTCCGGGTGCGGCTGCTTTCCCGCTTGATGTAAGTCGAAAAGCGCCTGGTTCCATTCCAGCGCCGGAACTGCTTTAAGAATTCCGCGATCGGCGATTAGTTCCAGCCGTCGTTCAAGCAACGAGAGGTAAACGAGCACGCCCAGCTCAGCTTTTGTGTTTGCGATGCCCGCTTCATAAAACATCGCTGCCGCGCCCGTGCGCGCTGCTTTGTTGCGCACAACGGTTCGCGTTAACCAGCGCCGAATCACATTGCTGCGAGAGGAAACGTACGTCCCCAAAACGAACAGCAAAGCTATATCGATTGGCACCCAGATTTGATGAAAATTAACAGGCGAGAACAAAAGGAAGTTGAGACCGGCAAATGCGACCAGCGCCCCAAACAAATAATTAGCTGCTGCGTACGAATGAGAACGAGCGCGGACCACCAACACGAGCTCAGCGTCAGTACGTTTCTCGATTTCTCGGATGCATTTGGTGAGGGCGGTGCGCGTTGCGCTATCGAAGTCGCTGCTCATCTTTATTGAGTGACGTTTGGAATCCAGAAAGTTTGCCCGTCAACCACGACGCTCTTCAACCCATTCTTTGGCAAGTCTTTTTCTTTCAAACCCAGAAAAGTGAAGTGGGGCAAATCACTGAGCACCGTTTGAAACCAACCCTGTTCGGCGAGAAGCTCGCGCACGCGCACATTATCAAATTCGTTAACGTCGAACGCCAGCATCGCGATGTGTTGCGAAGTTCCCGGCGCCGCGATCGAATACAGAATCGACTTGGAAAGGTCCTTGCTGAAATAGATGCCGCTGCGTTCCAGCTCCAGCACTTCGGCGATCTGTTCATGCAGCGGCAACGCTTTCAAGCGCGCGACCTGGGCTTCGGTTAAGCGCCCCTGCTGCAACCAGTAATCAAGCGCCGGCATAAAGCGCGTGTTCCACAATTCGTAACTGTCTGCGTAACTGCGGCGCGCGGCCTCGGCGCCGTCGCGCGGCGTGATATTCAAACCTTCCTTGAGCGCCTTTTCGCGCGCTTTCAACAACTGCTTCATCGCTTCCCGCTGTAGTTCGATGTCGGCGCCGTCAATGTTTTCGGTAACGTAATCCGCATCCTCCTGAAATTTTGCAACTTCAGCTTCGCTGGTAAAGATACAAACCGGCGGCGGCGTCACTTTTTTCGCCAGAAACATGGCGCCATAGTCTTCAAGTATCCGGCGCGCAACGGAATCCGTGTGCGGGCAGATACGGTCCACGTCGGTCTTTCGCTTCTTCAGCGCCTTGCGCAGCACTTCATAAAACGAAGCAGGCGCTTCGTCGCCGGATTGATGCGCCATTGTTGTTATTGGAGAACTGTGTGACGGCATTCGATATGGATTGTTTTGCGATAGCACAAGCGAAGTGTCAAGCAGAATACAAAGCACCAGCGCCAAAAACTTTCCGTAGCGCGACACTCCAGGCAAATACCTTTTCTTGGTCTTGCATTCGCCGAGCAATCGCGAGCAGTTCTGGTACAACAGCACTTTCCACAAACTCGAAATTCGACCTCAGGTCGTGGCAGCGATGATAGAGGCGCGGCGGCGCGGCGGTCAAACATGGCCACCTTCGCAATGTCCGATAAACTTTAGTTTGTCGAGCCGTTACGACAAGCTAAAGCTTATCGGACACCGTATACTTTTCTTGAGATGAAGATGAACGAACTGATTAAGGAGATTGTCGGCGTCTATCTAAAGCACGGCTGGGAACTCCGCCGGGTGCTGCTGCGGCCGGAATCTCGAGCCGAACTTGAAACCTGGATATCGGCATTGGGAGAAATTAAGCAGGAAGACGCCGAGCTCGACGCGCTCTGGTTTTCGCGGCCGTCGCATGAACAGCGCGAAGCGTGGGAACTGCGGCTGGTAGCGGAAAACCCTTACGCGCTGTTTGAAACTTTTGAAGCAGATGAGTCGGAAGAAGAACGCGAAAACGTGCGGCGGGAAATGGAAGCGCGCATGCGCGAGTACTCAACTAAAAAAGTAATGAGTGATGAGTTATGAGTGATGAGTAAGAAGAAGGCGAAATGCGCAATAACTCATCACTCATCACTCATCACTCATCACTCATCACTTTTATTGTTTCCCCATCTTAACCGGAATCTCAACACGCTCCCCATCACGCATCACAACCAACTTGACCGTGCTGTAAGGCAACGCACGCCGGACGCGCGAAAGAAACTCGTCCGAAGTGCGAATCGGAATGCCATCGAATTCAACAACGATGTCGCCTGCTTTGACGCCCGCCATATCCGCTGGGCGGTTCGACAAAATCCCGCCCAGGCGAACTCCGTACATCTTCGTTCCAGGTATCGCCACGCGTTCGGCGTCGCCATCCTCATAACCAAACTGCCCGCGGCCTTCCGGCCGGCTGCGATAGGCGCTGTTTAGCCGGTCCAACTCTTCTTTTGAGATCGTAGTCAGCTTGGTGTTCTTCGTCTCGCCGTCGCGCAGGTAGATCACGTCCAAAGTTTGTCCGATCGGAGTGCTCGCCAATAGTGTTGTCATCTCGTCGTCGGAATGAATCGGCATGCCGTTCACGTTGGTGATAATGTCGCCGCCAACTAATCCGGCTTTATCAGCAGGCGAGCCCGGCGGCTCAACGTTATCGAACGTGACGCCGGCATCATTTTCCGCGGTGTCGAAAGAATTTACTCCCGCGTAAGACTTCCTTGCGCTTTCCGCAAACTGAACATGAACATTTTGTCGGATAGGACGGATAATCGCGGTGAAGCCAGCCGCGGCAACGAAAAATACGATCAAGACAATAAACATCCAGCTCATTCCACTCATGCGCTTCTTCCGCTTGCGCATCGGGCCACCCGGCGAGACTGCCATCCCGCGATACTGTTGTTGTTGAAACTGGGCTGCACCATTTGCCGGTAGTGTTCCGGGGGGAACGTTCTGAAAACGAACTGTCTCAGTGTACTCAGCCGTACCTTCGCCGAGGCGAAAACCACAGTTGCGACAGAATCGCAGCTCTCGGGGCATGGGCGCATTGCAGTTTCCGCAATTTGTGACTGAGGCGTTGGTTTCGGGAGTCATGGCAATTTCGCAGTTTCGAGCATTCGGCCTTTTAAAACAGGCTAAGGATAGCAGAAATCTATACGCCAAACTTAGCTTTCCGGTTGCATTGGACGCGGCAGATAAAGAATCAGGCGGGCTTTGGATTAAGGCAAATGCTGAATTTGCAGTTCGCCTTCAGTCTTTAACCCCAAGCCGCGCTCAAATTAGACTTTCAATCGCGTCAGGTGCAATATCTTTGAACCAGCATCCCCCTCTGGCTCGCGATTCGCATTACCTTCGGCAATTCGCTTCAGGATCTTAAGGAGAAACAGCAAAGTGGAAGTAACCAAAGCGCTGGCGGCGCTGCAACCGCTATACGGAAAAGACAACGTTGAGATCGTCACCCTCGACGGCGAGCGCGTGCGCGGCATTGTGCGCAGCATGAAAACCACGCAAGCGTTGACTACGCCGAGCGTGAAGATCGAACGCGCCGGCGGCGAGATCGTTAAGATCCCATTTCCCAGCATTGCCGAGATCAAGGACCATAACCCGGTGGAAGAGACGGCAGAGTAGGCACCAGGCAGAAGTCAGAAGCAGAGATTTACCATTTATCATTTCTCATTTACCATTTACCATTTACCATTTCTGTCTGTCGTGACACCTCAAATACGCGCCAAGTTCCAACTTGCAGCACCACGAGTAAGCGTAGAAATCCAATCGTCAAACACAGGCGGCGGCGAGGCTGCGCTCTCAAAGCTGTATTGCCCAGCCGTTGCGGTTTGCTTGAATCGGAGATTCTCCTTCAATGGCAAATGAAAAATGATAAATGGAAAATGGAAAATCTCGCGCCGCTTAGATAGAAACCGCAGACCATAATTCACGACTTACTGTTTTCTGCCTCGTGCCTACTGCCTACTGCCTTCTGCTTTCCACGCCCCGCCGCGCGAGTTCCGCCTCAACATCACCCTGCAAAAATTGTTGCGCGTTTTCTTCTCGCTTCAAAACAGCATCAAGTTGAGATAGCGTCAGTCCGCGCACAAACAAATGAGCCTGCTCTCCGGAACAGAGTTCGGCAATTGGCAGCATCTCTTTCGGCATCCATGCTAGCTCTCCGGTCCACGGCGTCGTTCGCACCGCTTCATGCATTTCCTCGACGTTGTCCATGAAGTGCAGGTGATCGGCGCGACGCAGGATGAACATTTGTTTTGTCGCCGGCGTCCTTTCGAATAGTTCGTACATGCCAGCCAATGGAAGCGACACGTCATTCTCCGCAACTAAATAAAGTGTTGGGACCTCACGCCCCCAATTGAAGGTGAGCTTTACCGGAAGAATGCCGGGCCGCGGGTGAGAACTTCCGCCAGGCGCGAGCGCAACCACGGCCCGGATACGCGGTTCGACCTCAGTTGCCGCGAGCGCGGTCCAGCCACCAAAGCTGTGTCCGACGATTCCAATTTGAGTTGCATCAACTGTCGCTTCCCCCTCGCCAACTTGCCCGAACATATTTGCTCTGCCAAGTAAATAAGTGAGAAGAAAGAGCACGTCAGGCACGCGGCTCGCAATCAAGGCTTCCCAACGCGCAGACTTTTGCTCTGCGGTCTCATCGATCTTACGCGCCAGCTCCGGTGCTAAAACTTCCGAGTGATCCAACGACGCGACAATGTAGCCGTGGCTGGCTAAGTGGGTGCAAAGGAAAGTGGCGCTGCGACGGCCGGCGCCGCTCGAGTGCGAGAAGATGACCAGCGGATAGGTTCCGAATTGGGCCACGGCATCACGCACCGCCGATTGCCTGCGAACGGTATTAATCAGTGGAGCTGTGAAGCAGTCCTGAGTTTCAGGCGCCAAGTCCTGGCCGGCATGTTGCGCCGCGGCCGGGTACCAAATCTCGCAAGGGAACAAACGATCCCGCGCCGTATCGAGCGCTTGAATCGTGCGCACACCGACGGGAAATCGACCGCGAACAAATGGATCGTAAGCTTTGCTCAAAGTGCTATTTCCATTTTTTTTAGGATGTAGTGTCCGCTCGGTATTTGCTCAAACACCAATATAACTTCGGTTTTCGGCGGAATGGTCCGCCTCAAGCGCCGCTCTGGTACTGCGCATACGGCCGGCAGTCAGGGTCCAATCTCTAGCTTGCCCGCGGCAAGGCACAACCAAAGGTTGGACTCGAAACTGCTCGAGCCAGGCCGCTGACCTCTTGTTTATGCTACCTTCTCCCTGACGGCTACCGGCTGTTTTTTTTCAGGCCCGCTTCGCGTATAGTACGCCGTTTTAGTTTTCAGACTTGAGGAGAAATTTTAAGCGTTGTCTTTACCGATTGAAGATTTTGGCGGCCGCCTTGCCAGTGTTTGGTCGGAACTGCGTCCGGCCACTCGCGGTCTGGTCGAGCATGCGCTGCAAAATCCGCCGCCGGCTCCGGCACGCAGCGTCCCTTACGACGCGCGCGCCGACCAGGAACTCAGCCGTTTGCTGACCGCGCTTGATGAGCGAGCACGCGAGGCAGAGAATTTAGAGACTGAAAAAGGCAATCAGCTTCGTCACATCGCAAATACTTGCGCCGCCGTGTTGCAGGAAAAAACACGATCCGCTGAGGTCTTCACCCAACTCGTGCGGCGTGCCGACAAAAAGCGCGACTACAAGCGTATCGATGCGCTGGCCGATGCACTCACGCGTTTTGCGCCCAGCGAGGTTTGCGAGCTGGCACGCTCGCCGGAAGTAGTAGTGCGCGCCCTATCAAGCGAGTCATTGGCCCAACTGCCAACTTCAGTTTTAATTGGACTGTTGAGTGACCCGGTCGATGCCGAAATTGCTCGCGACGCTTTGCGGCGCCAGGCCGACGACTACGGCTCGGAAGAGGCGCGGCAAATTGTCGGTGCGTTGGACCAGATGAATCTCGGTTCTGACGATCTTTAGGCTGGCCGGAGTGAAGCAGTCAGATTTACCATTCATCATTTACCATTTCTCATTTTCCATTTCCGAGCAATCCCGCACCATTTGATTATAGAAACTTCCAGCGGCGACTACCGTCAACTCTGACAGCTCCCCTCGAAGACACACCGGTTCTCAATGACAAATGAGAACTGTCAAATGAAAATGGGAAATCTGATTGATTGACTGCTTGGAGTAAGTCGAAGCGGAACTTAGGCAGCGGCTTGTTTACCCAATTCATGCAGGCGGGAAACAACCTGGTCGATCAGCCAGTTTGGTGTTGATGCGCCGGCGGTCACGCCAACACGTTGAGTGTTTTCGACATCTGCTGGATTTATTTCGGCGGGTGTTTCAATCAAAAAACTCTTGTCGCATTGTTCCTGACAAACCGCCAGCAGCTTGACGCTGTTTGAGGAATGGCGGCCTCCAATTACGTAAAACACATCGACCTGCCCTGCCAGAGCGCGCGCCGCGTCCTGTCGATCGCGCGTCGCTGAACAGATTGTGTTGACGACTTGCGGCTCAGCATCAGTCTTGGCACGAACGGCCTCGGCAACTTCCAAAAACGTTTTCAACTTTATCGTCGTTTGCGAAACGACTAACGGCGAGCGCAACTGGGGCAAGGCCGCAACCTCGCTCGCATCGCGGACCACATAAGTATTCGCAGGCGCGTAACCTACCACGCCAATCATCTCAGGATGATCCGGATTGCCGGCAACCACTACGTCACGGCCATCCAGCGCGGCGCGTTCGGCCAGGTGTTGGACTCTCGTTACAAAAGGACACGTCGCATCGATGACTTTCGCGGCCCGGCCTTCCAGGTCGCGCTGCACTTGCGGCGTAACACCATGCGCGCGAATTACGGCGATGGTGTCGGCGTCAGCTTCGTCAGGAACATCGATCGTTGAAACTCCCAACTCGCCCAGCCGCTCCATCTCCTGCGCGTTATGAATCAACGGCCCAAGCGAACGGATGGGACGCACGCCTTCGTCAAGCGCGTCCTCAACCATTTCGACGGCACGTTCAACGCCGAAACAGAAACCGTATTCGTCTGCTAGTAAGACTTCCATCTTTGGTTGGCGCAATCTGTTGGATTGCGAGTGCTGTAACGCAACTTGTGGGTTACGTCTCAAACGGCATTACTCCACCGTCCGCAAACTAAAAGTTTGCTTTACATTAGTTGACCGGCTCTGGTGCGCCTGCAGATTTTTGCTGATTACATTTCTGCTGCCATTCTTCGCGCACCCGATCTCCGCCAGCCACGCGCGCATCAACCCACTCAATGTCCTTGTCGATCAAGGTTCGCAGGTTTTTCAAAAAAGACTTTTTCAAATCCCCGAGATTGTGCGCAATGTCTCTCGGCAAAACTGCGTACGAAACGTCGCCAATGTAGCGCATAGCGTCGCAAAGCTCGTTTACTACGTTCTTGCCGGCCGACTCTGTTGTTTCTTCCATGATGTACTCCTTATCAAACGCCAAACCGCAGATTATTCCGACGGCGAGGCTATCTTAACATCACTCAAGTACGACCGCACGGCGCTGTTCGTTCCCAAAGTAACGGCTCGGAACGCGGAATTCTTAGGCGCAAAGGTTTTATTGGACGCTTTACTGGGACCGCTGGCGTCTCGCCCGCCGGCGCGCGGCGGGTGCCACCTTCCAGGAACGCAGACGAGTACCCAAGCTCTTTTCGCGCTTCGCGCTCATTGCGGGCGAGACGCGCGCGGTCCCAGTGAAAAGTTGGCGAATGTGCCGCGATAGTTTGTAATATCCGACCGCAAACTAATGCAACTGAGTTGGCGGCGCTGAGTGTACGAAGGTTGGCAGCACTTCGAAAAAAGGAGTTCGTTTATGTTCTTCCTGCGTTCAGGCATTCTCATTTTGTTACTGCTGACGTCTTACGGTTCGGTTCTGGCCCAGCGTCCAGGACCCGAATTTCGGCATCAAGTTGCCTGCGAGCCTGCCGAGCCCCGCACAAAACTGGAAGCTATTGAGTCGCGCTTTGAACAGGTCTTAATCAAAGGCTTCACCCAGGTGGCCTCCTTCAACCTGCGCGGCGCAGATATCCGCGTCGATGCGGTTGAGATCAAGGAAGCTCGGCCAGGCGGGGATCGAGCGCTGGGTTTGGTGATAGCGTTACGCGAGCAAGGTGAAACGCCTCGCGACAACCGGGCGTTCGTTGACTATGAAGAGATTGATCGGCTGCTACGGGCGTTAGAGTCTGTGGCAAAGGTAAATGAATCTGTCACCAAGCTGGTGGGATTTGAGGCACGTTACCGAACCGTGGGCGACCTTGAGGTCAAAGTGTTTCGCCAGAGTCGTGCCAGTGGCACAGCCGCGTCGATAACGATCGGTATCTGCGATCGTGTAACCGGGATGTTCACCATCGACGAAATGGATCGTTTGCGAGCACACATCGTTGAAGCGAAAGCGCGGCTCGATGAAATCAAGTGAGGAAGTAGCACGGACTTTAGTCAGTGCTTTGTTGGCTAAGTGAAACCTCGCTTACCGCCTTGCTTCCATGATGCCGCGCCGGCACAGACTGAAAGTCTATGCTACATAAGCCGAATTAAAGCGCTGAGCTGCTGTACGCATTCTCATTCGAAAGACCAAACGCCAGCCGCGCATCGTTAGGTGTCAAAACCGGATGATAGCTTTTGCCGTAAGTTGCGCTGATTTTCTTCACATAATTTTGTGTTTCACTGTACGGCGGCACGCCCTTGTACTTGTCCACTGAACCTTCTCCAGCGTTGTAGCCGGCGAGCGCCAGCGAAACATCGCCGTTGAATCTCTTCAAAAGAAATTTCAAATACTTGGTGCCGGCCTCGACATTCGCAGCCGCATCGAATGGGTCTTTCAGACCAAATCTTTTGGCGGTCGCGGGCATCATCTGCATCAGGCCCTGCGCGCCCACACCGGAAACAGCTTTCGGGTTGTAGCGCGACTCCTGTTTGATCACTGCATGAATAAAGCGAGGGTCAACACCCTGGCGGTCGCCGGCGCGATAGATGATCCAATCAAGATCGCAATCACCTGATAACGGGATATCTTCAGGAATCGTCTCGACCTGCGGCGTAACGGCGTTCACTACGGGTGCGAATACTGGACTGAAAAGGAAGCCGGCGAAGTTTGACAGAAAGAAAAGAGAAATCATGGCAAACGATGCAAACTTGGCCAGGCGAAAAGTCTGAACTCGCGCAGTACGCAAACGGGGAAACTGTTGGGGAAACTTCATTTGTGATTCTCCATGTGAGCGATGGTCCAACGACCATCAGGGTTAATAACTAAAACATCGGGCTGCGCATGGTGGAACCAATTTCAAAGAACTTTGCAACGCACTTGAAATGGAAACCGTGAGTAAGATGGGGATTTAGTTACGGAAGTTGCTATTCGATTGCGTCTATGACACGTCGATGTGACGTACTAAAACGAGCACATTTTTGTTGCAAAGGGGTACGGATGATCGTTCATCTTGAAGGGTGACTTCTAGTGTTTTGTGGAAGATTTTTCGAGCAATAGCCAGGTGCTGAATGTGCTGGCCAGGGCCATGGCTGCGGCGATCAACATAATGGTCCGGAAGCCCGAAACGAACGAGTCTTTGATTGCCTGTTCAATAGCTTGCCTGTTCGCTTCTTCATTCGTTGGTGCTTGCCCTGAAGGATGGGCTGTGGCTTCCTCGACATTAATGCCGCCCAGCTTGATACGCTGCTCGTAAATCCCATTGCGGGTTTGATCTGAAATATTGAGCGAAGCCAGGCGATTTTTAAGTCCACTGCTAAACACTTGCAGCATGACGACGCCGAGCACAGCGATCGCGAGCAAGCCGGCGGTGCGAGAGACAGCGTTATTTATTCCGGAAGCTACGCCCGCCTGTGACTGGGGCACCGAGCTCATGATGGTCGTAGTCAGCGGCGCCACGCTGATTGCCATGCCGAGGCCCAACACCACCACGCCCGGAAAAAAACCTGACCAGTAATGTGCGCCAGTACCCGGAATTGAAAAAAGCGCAAAGCCCGCGGCCGCGATTGTTGGTCCAACCAACAACGGCAGTCGCGGACCGAACCGCGCGACCAATCCCCCGGACCAACGCGAAAGCCCAAACATGATGAATACGAACGGCAAAAAGGCCGCGCCCGCAGCCGTAGGCGAAAAGCCCTGCACCTGAATCAGGTTGAGAGTCAGGAAAAAAAGCGCGCCCCCCAGCGCAAAGTAAAGTAAAAGCGTGAGGATGTTAGTGCCGGAAAAGTTTCGCGAACGAAACAGCTTCAACGGCAGCATCGGCGACTTCACGCGCGTTTCGACAAACACGAACCCCGCTAACGAAAGCAGGCCCGCGCCGGTCGCGACAAGAACTCGCCATTCGAAAAAGCCGGCGCGTGACGATTCGATCAAGCCGAAGACCACGCCGCCCAATCCGATCGTTGCGAGCAATGCGCCCTTCAAATCAATTCGCCCGGTCGTCTCTCGGTCGCGGCTTTCCGGAACATGCCACAACGAAATCAGGACGACCGCCGCGGCTATTGGAAGATTGAGATAGAACACCGCGCGCCAGGAAACATGTTGGACCAGCCAGCCGCCCAGCACGGGACCAATGGCCGTCGTAATCGCGGAAAAGCCTGACCAGGTACCAATCGCCTTCCCTCGTTTCTCTTCTGAAAATGAGGCGCTAATGATCGCAAGACTGCCCGGAACCAACAACGCGCCGCCGATACCCTGCACGGCGCGTGCGATAATCAAGTGGTTGATGTCCGGCGCGATGCCGCACCAGGCCGAGGCGATCGCAAAGACTACAACTCCAATCAAGAAGATTCGTTTGCGCCCGTAGTGATCACCCAGCGATCCGCCAACCAACAACAGCGCCGAAAGAAATAGTGAATAGGCTTCGACGACCCACTGCACGCCAATCGCGGTCGCTTGTAGATTTTGTTGTAGAGATGGCAGCGCGACGTTGACGACTGTGCCGTCGATGAAGGCCATGCTTGAGGCCAGAATGGTTGCCGCCAGAATCCAACGCTCCTGGCCTTTGGCGCAGGGCGCGGCAGATTTACGCGACAGGATGATTGCTTCGTCGCAGGGCCCTTTGATCACATTCGCCATATAGTTAGCGAGCTACCAGCGTTCCCTCAAGAGTCGCTGGCCACGTCAAGTTCGGCTTTGCCGTCTGATGTGCGGCGGTGGCTATGCCCCGCCGACAGCGGCTAGGTTATTCCCGGGCTATGCCCTTGATCCCGACTTGGCATTCGGACTTATTAGGCCAAAGGCCGCACCAGGGCATAGCCCAAATTGTACAAGGCACCTCTACGGCGGGGCATAGCCACCGCCGCACATCAGACGGCAAAGCCGAAGCTGCACTTCCACTTCTATCTCACCGGCTCGCGCAGAATTGCATCCGCGGCAATCGCGGAGATGCGCGCGGCTTCAGGATGCGCTTTCCGCAGGCCGGCAACCTGCAATAGTGCCTCGCCGGTGCGCGACAGCATGCGAAACAGATCGCCTTCTTCGGCGCGCGTCTCCCGCACCAACGTGGTCCATTCGGTCCCACTGGCCCAACGCGCGGCAGTCGCTGCAGCAGAAAAATTTAGTTCCGGCGTAGGCTCAACGCCGGCCTTCCACTCTTCCGAAGAAACGCGAAACCCGATTTCCTCAAACTGCGCCAGACTATTCACCAATGCGTCTTCCAATTCCAGCGCGCCATAATCCCGGTCATCATCGGCCGTCAGCGCAGCGACGATTGCAGCGGTGCGGACAAAATCGAGCGAGGTGAACAGCCCAGCTTGCAGGGCCTCGCCGATTATCAATGGCCGATCGATATGCAAATCCGCCAGCCAACTTCCGCGCTCCGTTACTTTTTCCGCTTCGAAGTCGAGATAACCAAATGACGACAAAACGCGCGCCCGTTGAGCGAATGGCTGCCAAACTTGTTCTCGAATGTTCTCGGTACGACGAGTCGCCCGCTCGAGATCTTCTGCGGCGCTGAGCAGTCCCCAAAGCGCCTCGGCGCAACTCTGCCGCTTCTGCTCTATGATTTCGGGCGGAATGATTTTGTCGATCAACTCGTCCAGCAGGTTGAGCGCGCCGCTTTCTTCGTCCTGTGCATCGCGCAAACGCGGTTCAGCAATCACAAGCTCTTTTCCGCGGCGGCGAATTTCTTCAAACGCTTCTTCGATCAGTTCTTCTTTCAGACGATAAAATGGCGAATAGACACGGCCGATGCGTTCGAGAGCAAAACTCGCGCTGCGTCCGTCTTCGCGCAACCCGCGCACATTTCCGTCGCGCTTCTCAGTCACCATTACCAGCCGTTTGCCACTTCGCCCAATCGCAACGACCCGTCCCGACTGGACCACTTCGTCCAGCCAGCGATGAAGGACTTCCGCGCGAGATTGTGGTTTCGAATCGAGCAATTGCGTGCGAGCGCTCACCAATCTTTCAAATCCCCTCACGTCGTTAACGGACAGCTCGCAATTCGCTTCGCGCAATTTCAACTCGATCCGCTGGCCCGTTTCGACGATTACTTTTTCCAGCGCGATAATTTGGCCCGCGGCTTCGCGATGCGCAAAGCTCTTCTCGGCGATCTCGCGCACCTGCGCAAAGTTTCCGTAAGCATCCAGCAGATTGAGCAGCGTGTTGTAAGTCGCGCGAAACTGACTGACCAACGGATCGGGCGGCGATCGCAACAGCGTCGCGATTCTTTCCGGATCCTGATGCAGACCCGGAGCCGCAACGATGAAACCGACATTGTCGCGTCCACGCCGGCCGGCGCGTCCGGTCATCTGCTGCAGCTCGGAAGCGGTCAATTGTCGCCACCCGTTTCCAGTGCGCGCTTCGGCGCCGCTTAGCACGACCGTGCGTGCCGGAAAATCAACTCCCGCGGCAACGGTGGCGGTCGCGAAGATGGCATCAAGGAATCCCGCGCTCATCATCTTTTCGATAACTAACTTCCACGCAGGCATATGGCCCGCGTGATGGGCGGCGACACCACCTCGCACGATTGTTTCCCAATGGCGATGGCTGCGAATCTCGGGATACTGTTCGACAAAGCTGCGCAGCAGGTCGCGCCGTTGCTCGCGCCGCGGATCGCTTGGGTCGCGGCGCAGGAAGGCTGCTTCTGACGCCGCTTGATCGCAACGGCGTCGCGTCGGCAAGAACACGATCGCAGGCAAGAGGTTGTAACTTCCGAGTGCCGTTAGCAAAGTTGCGGGCGGCATCTCTGGCATGCTGAGTTTCATAAGGAAAATGGCAAAAGGAAAAAGGCAAAAGGATAGGACACGAACGCTTTCCCCTATTCCGCGTTTATTTTTTTCCTCTCTTCGCCGAGACAATGATGGCACCGATTATTCGAGCAAGTTCGTCTGCCTCGCCTAGAAGTGGAGATAAACGCTCTTTTCGAATTGCATTTGAAGCCCCCACTAACCGCAACCAGTAAATTGTCTCGCGTGCCTCTTTTAACGCGATCGCGTTCTTACTAATGAAGTCCAGCTTACTTTGGCCCGCTTGCGCCTCCTCAACATTTGCCCCGATCGATGTTCCGGACCGCAACAGTTGCCAGCCAAGCGTTCGACTTACCCCACCTTCTTCCTCCAATTGCTGACACAACTTAATTATTCTGAGGGCAAAGTCGAAAGTGCGCTCTCTAATGTCTTTCATGTCGTTCCGCCCTTCCCATACTTCTTCTTCTATCCTATGCGTAGCTCTATCTCTTCATTTCCCAAGCCGCTCTCTATTCCTTGCTTTCCTCACCTTTGCCTTTTTCCTTTTTCCTTTTGACTTCCCATCAGCGCCGCTATCTCCGGATTCAACTTTCCGTGTTCATTCACCAGCGCCAGCAGTCGCTTGTCCGGTAGCAGCATCGCCGCACGCAACGGCACCGGACGCGCGCCCGGACGTGTTATCACTCCGCAGCGCACGCCGCGCACCTCTTCAATCCAAGCCGCAAATTGTTCCGCGTTGCCGATCGTCGCCGACAACAACAGCAAACGAATGCGCGGCGGCGTCAGAATGATCGCCTCTTCCCAAACATGCCCGCGATCTTCATCAGCGAGATAGTGCGCTTCATCGAGCACGACCAGATCCGCATCGACATCGTTGCCACCGCGCAAAGAGTCAAACAACTGATTGCGAAAAATCTCGGTCGTGCCCACGATCAAAGGCGCGTCAGTATTTTCTTTGCGATCGCCCGTAAGAATTCCTACCTGCGCCGCGCCAAACTCCTCGCTGAACTCCTGGTACTTCGAGTTAGTCAATGCTTTCAGCGGCGTCGTGTACCAGGCGCGCCGTCCAGCCGCGAGCAAGCGCCGAATTTCTTCGCGTGCAATCCACGTTTTGCCGCTGCCTGTCGGCGCCGTCACCAGCACATCTTCAAATTCGAGGGCGGCCAAAGCGTCGAGCTGAAAACGATCCGGCCTAAAAGGTTGAACGGGCGGCGTGCCAATACCGGCCAGCAGTTGGCGCGCTTCACGCAAACGGGCTTGGGCCTTGTTGTCGTCGGACGCGCCGGACTGTTGTGCCGGGTCTTCGCGCGCCTGACGCCGGCGATTGTTGTCCTTGTCCGCGAATCGCTTGCTGCGTCGGCCGCCTCTTGAATTGTCGCCTGGTCGCATTGCGCGCATTCTACTCCAACACGATGCTGTCTTTTAGTCACTACGCCGCCGCGACGAAATCGGCGGTGCGTTAAGTTTCATTCCATCTGTCCAATAAACTTTTGGGTTTGTCGCGGCGTTACGACAGCTAAAAGCTTATCGGACATCAAACTTGCCCACCACATGAAAATCGCACACTTTGGGCACTTGCGGGCCAAAGTGCTACCGTATACGTTTCAATTGTGGACGCGACTCGCAACTGATTGCTCCGGCGGCCCGTCTAAAAGGAACTGGACGCCGGACAACGACGTTTCTATTGGAAAATGGCAGAGCTATTCGCAAATTTTGAAGTTAACGACGAACTCCGCTGGCCCATTATTTTGCGGCTGCTGGGTGGTTCACTGGTCGCGCACCTGCTCGGGATTGCCTGTCTGATGTATGTGCCCGCGTTTCGGGACGCTTTCAATTTGGCGAGCTTGATCGCCGATACGAACTTTGTCGACAAGCCGTACGCGCGGACCGACATTGGCGACGAGGTACAGATCGTGGAATTGACGGGCGAGAAGTTTCATTACCCCGAGGGCTACTTCGCGCTCGATCAACAACCGCAGCAGTTTCCGCCGGTTGCGCCACCACAGTTCGTTTCGCAAGCGCCGGCGATTAAGGTCAGCACTCCCGAACCGTCGCCGAGTCCTTCGCCCGACTTCACCGCGTCGCCGAATCCGCTCGCTTCACCTTCGTCAGCCGGAATTGCGAAAGCGAGCCCCAAGCCGTCTGCGAGTCCGAGCCCCGCAACGCTGACGCCGGAAGAAGCTCAGAAAGAGTTGGAAAAGACGGCGGCAAAGAACAATCTCGAGTTGCCGAAAGAAAACGAAATCAACAAGAAGGCCCTAAAGGATTTCGCGATCTATGCGAACGATCTGAAGAACAAAGGCCAGCTCGATTTGAACAAGCCGTTCGAGATTGTAATTGAGGCTGAACTTGATAAGGACGGCAAGTTGAAGGATCCCAAGTTTACCAAGAAGGAAGGCGACCAAAATCTGATCGATCTGTTTGGACGCATGATCGCCGCGCTAAACGACAGTGGTTTTCTGGTTTACCTTAAGCCAATCGATAAGGACAACCCGGGGACCAAAGTTGTGTTCACCATCAAGCAAGGCGAATCGGAAGTGCTAGCCTCAGTCGAATCAGAAGCATCCTCGGAAGACAGCGCGCGCGTGTTGGCGAGGGGTTTCAACGCCGCTCTAATGATTGGCGCGCAATCACGCGCGGGAAAAGATGAAGAAATACTACTTAAAAACACTACTGCCTCGCCCAACGGAAAAAAGATTATTTTCAATTTTACAATGCCGCGTCAGGCAGTCGTTGATCTCATCAAGAAACAGCTGGCATCGTAGAGGTTCACCTTAGACGCTCCGCTTGCCTAGCCTCTTCACGCTCAACTAAAATTGAACCGAAAGCATAAAACTGACTAATGGCCGCGTTCTTAAGACGCCTGGATTACAGATAACTATTATGACTGTCGATAAATTACTAACTAAGGTTTTTGGTAGCAGCAATCAGCGCTTTCTCAAGTCAGTCGAGCCTCTGGTGGCGCAAATCAACGCGCTGGAGCCTGCCGTTAAGAAACTTTCAGACGAACATCTTCGCAATCGCACCGTTGAATTCAAACAACAATTGCAAACCGCCGTGGCTGGCGCTCGCGACGCCGAGGACCGCAAGCGCCTTGAACGAGAGGCCCTCGATGAGATTCTGCCGGAAGCCTTTGCCCTGGTCAGGGAAGCAAGTGTGCGCAGTACCGGCATGCGTCACTTCGACGTGCAGTTGATCGGCGGCATCGTTTTGCATCAGGGCAAAATTGCCGAGATGCGCACCGGCGAAGGCAAGACACTGGTCGCTACGTTGCCTGCTTATCTGAACGCGCTGACCGGTCGTGGCGGCGTTCATGTCATTACCGTGAATGATTATCTGGCTTCGCGCGACGCCGAGTGGATGGGCCAGATACATCGCTTTCTCGGGCTGGAAGTCGGTTGCATCCAGAACGACATGGACGACTTCGAACGGCAGGCAGCTTATGCGGCAGACATTACTTACGGCACCAATAATGAGTTTGGTTTCGACTATCTGCGCGACAATATGAAATTTGACCTCGCGACCTGTGTCCAGCGCGGTCATTACTTTGCGATCGTTGACGAAGTGGATTCGATCCTGATCGACGAAGCGCGCACGCCGCTGATTATTTCCGGTCCCTCGGATGAGGCGACGGACAAGTACTACAAAGCCGACGCGATTATTCCGCAGCTTCGCAAAGGCGAAGAAGTCGACGGCGTAAAAACCGGCGAATACCTGGTCGACGAACGGCAACACACCGCGGTGCTGACTGAGGAAGGCGTTGACAAAGCAGAGCGGCTGTTGGGAGTGGGAAATCTTTACGAGCCTTCGAACATGGAGTTGCTGCATTGCGTTGAGCAGGCTCTCAAGGCGCACACGCTCTACCGGCTCGATCATCAGTACGTGGTCCAGGACGGCGAGGTAATTATCGTCGACGACTTTACCGGCCGGCTGATGAAGGGCCGTCGCTGGTCGGACGGGCTGCACCAGGCTGTCGAAGCAAAAGAAGGCGTCAAGATTGAAAAGGAAAACCAGACGCTCGCGACGATCACGCTGCAAAATTACTTCCGTCTTTACGAAAAACTTTCCGGGATGACCGGTACCGCTGAAACTGAGGCGGGGGAGTTCCAGTCAACTTATAAACTCGACGTAATTGTTATCCCGACGCACATGCCGATGGTGCGTAAAGATTTTTCCGACGTGATTTATCGTACGCTGCCGGATAAGTGGAACGCTGTCGTTGAGGAGATTAAGGAGTGCCACGATCGTGGCCAACCCACGCTGGTTGGTACTGTTTCTGTTGAAAACTCCGAACTCATTGCGCGCCGGCTGCAACGCGAAGCGGTGCCGCATAACGTTTTGAATGCGAAATTTCACGAGCGCGAAGCGGAAATTGTGGCGCAGGCAGGTCGCAAAGGCGCAGTGACGATTGCCACCAACATGGCGGGCCGCGGTACGGACATTCTGCTCGGCGGCAATCCGGATTTTATGGCGCGCGAGTTTCTCAAACAGGAAGAAGTCGATCCGGATGAGGCGAGTGAACAGGAATGGGCGCAAGCGTTCGAACGCGCCAAACGAATTGTCGAAGCAGAGCACAAAGAGGTAGTGAACATCGGCGGGCTACATATCCTGGGCACGGAGCGACATGAGTCGCGGCGCATCGACAATCAGCTTCGCGGGCGCGCCGGTCGCCAGGGCGATCCAGGCTCGTCGCGCTTTTTCCTATCGCTTGAAGACGACTTGATGCGCATCTTTGCCGGCGACAAAGTTAAGGCATTGATGCAGCGGCTGGGAATGGAAGAGGGTGTCGCCATCGAATCCAAGATGGTTTCGAAGCGAATAGAGTCGGCGCAAAAATCGGTGGAAGGCCGCAACTTCGAACAGCGCAAACACCTGCTTGAGTACGACGACGTCATGAACAAGCAGCGCGAGACGATCTATGGCTTGCGCCGGCAGTTGATGGAAGAGCCCGATCAGCGCGAATACTTAATGGGTGATCCGCCGCAGGCCGGCGTGGCGTATGATCTCTTGTCTGATCTGACTAAGCAGTATCTCAACCCAAATGTTTCGCCGGATGACTGGGAAATTGAGAACTATAAGATCCAAATCAAAACTATTTACGATTTTGACGCGGATGCAGAAGGCATCGACATACCGAATATGACTTCGGAAGAAGTCACGGATGCCATCTGGGAAAAACTGAAGGTCAAATACGCCGAAAAGGAACAACAGATTGGGCCAGAGGCGATGCGCACCTATGAACGCATCATCATGCTCAACATTATCGACGCGCAATGGAAAGATCACTTGCTGTCGTTGGACCACCTGAAACAGGGAATTGGTTTGGTTGGATACGGTCAGAAGGATCCGCTGGTTGAGTACAAGAAACAGAGTTTTGACATGTTTCAGGAAATGCTCGACCGCATCGACACCAGCACCATTCGATCGTTGTTCAATCTGCAGGTCGTAGCTGAACAGCCACCCGAAGCGATTCGCCAGCGACGGCCGGCACGCTCAACATCGATGACTTTTACCGGCCCAAATCAGGGTGCGGCTGCGGCTGGAGAGGAAGCCGGCAAAGTGAAGACGGTGGTGCGAGATCAACCCAAGGTCGGACGGAATGAGCCGTGCCCCTGCGGTTCAGGAAAGAAATACAAGAAGTGCCACGGCGCTGCTGCCTAATCTATGATTATGTACAGCGCCCGCAACCTGCCTGATTGAAACTCCAGAAATTCGGCTCCCCGGAACGCTGAAAATTCTATAGACAATCACTCGGTGAATTAGATACTTTCGTTGAGGGCTAGCTTTCTTGCAGCCTTACTCGCCTTGAGCACTGAAATAACATCCACAAATCCGACCGTTCGCGCAATCATTGGCGGCACTGCGCCTCAGACTGCGCGCCTGGCTGCGGCTTCGGGACTGCTGCCTTTACCGCAGGCGGATTTGTTTGAAGTTCTGGTAGCGCTCAGGCAATCGGACGACGCCGAGGTCGCCGCCGCAGCCGAGGAGACTCTGCAGTCGCAAACAGCAGACGACATTCTGATCGCGGCCAAAGCGGCCGATACGGCGCCGTTAGTTCTTGATTACCTGGCCACTGTCGCCGTCGCCCAGCGGCCACTTCAGGAAGCGATCGTGCTTAACAACCGTACGCCGGATCGCGCGGTAGCCAATGTCGCGTCCCTGACTACTGACGCCGCAATCTTGGAATTGATCGCAGTCAATCAACAGCGACTCGTACGGTTTCCGGAAATTATTGACGCGATCCTTGCGAATTCAGCTCGTTCCACCGAAGCTGAACGCCGCGCTCAGGAAACCAGACGCGAGTTCTTTGAAAAGGAACGCGGCGCTCAACAGATCGCTCAGGAGTTGCGTGCGCGCGGCAAGAATGCGGCGGCTGAATTTTTTGAAAGCGCGGAACTGCGTGGGTTAAGCGCCGACGACGCGTGGTTGATTGCAGAACATATCGAAGTTTCTGATGCCGATCTCGATCACTCGTGGCTCCCGGCTGAGCGCTATGAAGAGTTGGCGGATGAGACCCCCGAGGAGCATGCCGCAAACTTTAAGCGAGTCGTTGAATATGAACGTGTTGAGATGGGCGAAGTGCCTGCTGAGCGAGTCACATTAATTCGTCGCATCATGTTTATGAATGTTAAGGATCGAATGAAGCTGGCCATGAAGGGCGATCGCGAGGCGCGCAGCATTCTGATTCGAGACTCAAACAAAGTAGTCGCGACTGCTGTAATCAATAACCCTCGAGTCACCGATCAAGAAGTAGAAAACATTGCCACCATGCGAACCGTGGCCGAGGAAGTGTTGCGATTGATTGGAATGAATCGCGCGTGGGCGCGATCCTATAGCATCATTCATAACCTGGTGCGCAATCCGCGTACGCCGATTCCTGCGGTCATTAGCACACTGCCACGAATCCGCACTAAGGACCTACAAAATCTCTCGCAGAATCGCAACGTATCTGAAGCCGTGCGACGCCAAGCCGTACGACTGTTGCAGGCGCGAGAAGGTCATTAACCATTCAGCGGCGCTCAACAAAATAGCCGCTTTAGTGAAATTGTTACAAAAGATTTGATATTGTGCTTGACATGTCACGAAGTTTCAGTGTAATTTCACACTGTTAATTGACATTAGTTTTTGACCCAGACGAAGTTTCACGCGCCGGGTTTCGAAGAAAGCGGCTTTTTAAGTTTATTTCTGGCCGCAAGGGCTTTATCTCACCCGCAAGACGCACTGCCTACTTGACGGGATCGGCCGTAAGTGACGATTCTCAGTTCTTTGCCAACGCCACCTGTATTTACCCGAACCTGCCGGAAAATTTTGCCCCGCCAATCTTAATTGATTGAGCGGGGCGTCCTCTTTTGCGTTGCTGATTTTGCGTGCTGAAATTTTGCTACTTTGGCATGACGGCAACGTTTGCGGTTTCGCTTGCCGCAACGACGCCGGGATCCAAAGAGCCATTGATGCCAGTTATTTTGCTAAAAAGTTGTTCATACTCATCGACGACGCGCTCCCAGTCATAGAATTTCTGCACGCGCTGTTGTGCCCGGTGACGATAACTCTGCACCAGCGAGCCATCTCGCAAAACCTTTTGTAACTTCTCAGTCAAATCAGCCTCGTCCGCATAAGCAATACCAGCGTCGCCGATGGCCTCGATGTTTTCCGGTGTAGCCAACGTCAACACACAGTTGCCATAGCCCATCGCTTCAAGCAAAGCCGGATGCGTGCCGCCTACTTCAGTGGCATGCACGTAGCAATAAGCATTTTGTTGCAGCGCCCGATAATCCTGTCCAAAAACAAACCCGGTAAAAATAATTCGCTTGTCCCCGCGGGCACGCGCTTTCAAGTCCTGAATGTAATCGCGTGCATATGGCGCGTCGCCTACGATCAGCAAACGATAGGCAGTGCGAACTTTCTTAAAAGCTTCTATGACCAAACGGGCATTATTCTCTGGCTCAAGGCGAGACACATACAAAACATACCGGTTTGGCTCGGCTCGCCAACGGCGTACGGCGGTACGATCGGGCCGGCGCTCAACTTCTGAGCCGTAGGCAATCATTGTTGATGGTGCGTTGTAACGCGCCAGGTAGTAATCGTGAATGACTTGCGCGTCTGTTACGGTTGCGTTTGGGAGGATTGTTGCCAGACGTTCGGCTAACAAATAATAGCGACGTCCCAGCCACCCCCATTTTTTCCGTTTGTGTTCAAGACCATCAACATTCAGGACAACTGGAGTACCGGTGAACCGCAGAATGGGTGCGAAGGGTGCGTTGGCCGCGTTGCATATCAGCGCCACATCAAATCTGGCTGACACGGCATGGACCGCGGAAAGAAACGAATGGACCACAGTATCGAAATACTTGTGGCGAATGGTCGGCAGGACTTTGAGGCGGACGCCATGGTATTCAAGTTGTCGGGGTGAGACGTAGTGCGCCCGACCATAAACAGTGACTTCATGGCCGCGCTCAACCAAGCGGGTTGACAAGTGCTCGGCGAATGTCTCGAAGCCTCCATAGCTTGCCGGTATGCCGCGTGTTCCAAGTATGGCGATGCGCATAAAACGATTTGCGTAGTTCCTTGTCTACTAAGTGACCCGTCTTAAAGAGAATGCCTTCTCATACACCGCAAGAGTCTGTCTCGCAGTCTCTTTCCAGTCGAACTGTTTCGCGCGTTCCAATCCTTTGACGCGGAGATCCGCGCGAAAGTCTGCGTCGGTTATTACCCTCTTAATCCCGGCAGCCATGTCGTTGACGTCAAACGGATCGATCATCAACGCAGCATCACCGACGACTTCAGGCAAGCTTGTTTTGTTGCCCACGATGACGGGGGCGCCGCACTTCATCGCTTCGAGCGGCGGCAAGCCGAAGCCTTCGAAGTATGACGGGTAGATGAAACAAAGTGCTCCTGAATATAATGCGGGCAAATCGGATTCGGGAACATATCCGGTCAGCACTATCGACTCACTAATATCGCTGTCCTTGAGCGACCGCAGCGTTTCATCGTACAACCATGCATTTTTCCCAACTAAAACGAGTTGGGGGAGCTTACCTCCAGTACGTTCGCGGTGCAAGAGTGAATACGCTTCGATAAGGCGGCGCAGGTTCTTACGTGGTTGTATCGAGCCGACCGACAGTATGTAATCCCGTTCAATACCGTAAGTTTGTTTAACTCGTTGAAGTTCATTGTCATCGTGGACCGGCGCAAACGCCGCCGGCGCTGCCAAAGGAACGACGCTAACCAGCTCGGGCCGCAAATGATAAGTATTAATTAGATCTGTTCGAGCGTGCTGGGACAGGGCGATGACTTGAGCGGCGTTACGCGCCGACCGCCGAACAGTCAGGCGCAGCTGCATGCGACTGCGGCGTTTGAAAGTCTGCGGCAGATGTTCAAATGATAAGTCGTGAATACTGACAACGACCGGGCAAGGAGAAAGTGGTGGCGCGGTAAATTGAACGTGCAGAACGTCAACCCGGTTGCGGCGAAGTTCAGCGCTTAATGTCAGTGGAATGCGAACGAAGGGCGTGTGCGGCAAGGTCGCACGAACCTGAAAGTTGGGCCAACGATTGCTGAAGCGGTCGCGGGCTTCGCGCTTGGTGACAAAGATTGTGTACTGATTGATTCTGTCGACTTCGGCCAACGCCTCGATCAGGTTCGTCGCATAACTCTCGTTACCGCCAAGGCCGGTCCCAACTGAGTGGGCATCAATTGCTATGCGCAAGCGCTCTAGACTCCTCGGCAAAGTTGACGGGCAAGGATTCTAGTTCCGGAAAGTAGCACAGAGTTCAGTCTGTGCGGGCTCCAGGAGCACAGACTGAAGTCTATGCCACAAACGGAGCGTTATTTCTTGCCTGCCGCAGTGGCCTTGGGCTCGCCGCCCTGCTGGCCACGTGTGTCGCGCTCGCGGATGCGTGCCGCTTTTCCGCGCAGGCCACGCAGATAGTAAAGTTTGGCGCGGCGAACGCGGCCTCTTTTGACGACATCAATGTGGTCGAGGATGGTCGCGTGCAAAGGAAAAATTCGTTCGACGCCGACGCCAAAACTGGTTTTCCGCACTGTGATTGTTTCGCGAGCTCCGCCGTGTTTGCGAGCTATGACAACTCCCTCAAAAGCCTGCAAACGCTCTTTCGTTTCCGACTCTTTAATGCGCACATGCACGCGGACCGTGTCACCCGCTTGAAAATCAGGAATGTTGCTGCGCAACTGTGTTTGTTCAATGCTGTCTAGTCGGTTCATCTCATCACTCCATTTTCGCGAAACTTATTTCAATAGATCCGGGCGGTTGCGTTCTGTTTTCTTTAATGCCGCCTCACGCCGCCAACGCGCAATTTCTGCATGATGCCCGTTTAATAACACTTCCGGAACTTTCAATCCTGAGAACTCCGGCGGCCGAGTGTATTGCGGACAATCCAACAAACTCTCGGTAAATGATTCGTTGGTTGTCGAACTCTCGTTCCCGACCGCACCCGGCAACAAACGAATCAAGGCATCAATGACGACCAAAGCGGCCGGCTCGCCACCCGATAGCACATAATCTCCAATTGAGACTTCGTCAGTTACCAACTCGTCGGCAACTCGTTCGTCGACACCTTCGTAACGACCGCAAATCAAAACAATGTGCGACGTTTGCTGGGAAAGATCCTGGGCCATCGCCTGAGTAAACACTCGCCCTTGCGGCGACAAAAGAATTACGCGCGTTTGCGACGCATAATCTTTGCGGCTGGCAGCGCCTGTTAATTCCCTCACTGCTGCAAAGATCGGTTCCGGCTTTAGTACCATTCCTTCGCCGCCGCCAAATGGCCGATCGTCGACGATGCGGTGCTTGTCGCTGGTCCAGCGGCGCAGATCGTGCGCCTCCAGTTCAACCAGTCCAGCCGCGCGCGCTCTGCGAATAATCCCGTAAGCAAACGTCTCGCGAAAGAAATCCGGGAAGATGGTGATGATGTCGCAACGCAGCACGTTAGACTTTCAAGACTAGCTAAAGCTCCAACAATCCTTCGGGCGGATCGATCAAAATCTCACGGCGCGAGATATCGATCTTGATCACGAACGACTCGACCATCGGCACCAGGTGTTCCCGCGCGCTGTCGTCTTCGATCGCAAGCAACTCGACTCCGCCAGTCCGCAGCACTCCACGCACGATGCCCAGGGTTGGACCATCTTTGATTACGACTGAACAACCCTCGAGTTCCCAGTCGTAATACTCATTTTCAGAGAGCTTCATGCGTTCCGATTCCGGCAGCGCAAAATCAAATCCGATCAGCGACTTTGCAGCTTCGACGTCGTCGTATCCTGCAAACTTCAAAACTATCCGATTATTTTGAAACCAATGATTTTCAAGTTGGAGCGCCTTCTTTTCTCCGGAACCAACTGCAAATACTGCGGAGATGCGCTCGAATCTTTCAGGAAAATCGGACAAAAGTTCGGCAACAATCTCGCCCTTCAGTCCTCGCGTCCGAACGGCGCGCGCCACGACGATCAGGTCAGCATCAGTCTGCTCGCGTGCCAATTTCATTCCACAATTTCAAGAACGAAGCGATGCCGTCTCTTCAAACTTACGGCGTGGGCCAACGCTCGCAACGCGCGAACTGTGCGGCCTTGCCTGCCAATGATCTTGCCCATGTCCCCGGGAGCCACGCGAACTTCGATCAACGTTGCCCCTTCGCGCTTCACTTCGCGCACGTCAACCGCCTCAACGTCGTCAACCAACGCCCTGACAATCATCTCGACGGCTTCTTTCATATTCTTTGTCGGGTCGTTCGACCCTAAGCTTCAGGCTGTGCTTGCGCCTGTTGCTTGTCGCTGGCTTTGATCAAACGACCAACGGTATCCGTCGGCTGCGCGCCTTTGCCGAGCCAGTAAAGGACACGATCCATTTTTAGTTTAATCTCGGCGGGCTGCTGCGTTGGGTTATAGGTGCCCACGTTCTCAAGATAGGCGCCGTCCCGCTTTGATTGTTTTTCCTTCACTACCACTCGGTAAGAAGGGCGTTTCTTGGCGCCGGTGCGCATTAACTGAATTGCTAACAAAACTTTTCCTCCGCTTCTTATATCAACTAAATATTTTTAAGGGCCGGCGACGCGTAGCCGTCACCAATTCACTGTTTCTACCGCTTGCGCTTTTTTCGTTTCTTCTTAATTTTCTTTCTCGATGGCGCTGCCGGCAGCGATTTAAGGTCGTCACCGTTATCGCCCAATCCGCCAAGCTCTGGCACGCCCGCCATGCGGCGCATCATCTTGCCTTTGAGACCGCCGCCTCCGAACATTCCCGAGCTGCTCAACTGCCTCATCATCTGTCGCATCTCGACATATTGCTTGATGAGCTTATTCACTTCGGCGACTGACGTTCCCGAACCTCGCGCAATGCGCCGCCGCCGATTGGCGTTCAATATCTTATGGTCCGTCCGCTCGGTGCGCGTCATCGAGTCGATGATTGACTCGGTTCTCTTCAGCTCCGCTTCCATCTGCTTCGATTGCTCTTCATCCAACTGCGGCATACCCATGCCGCCCAGAAGCTGGTCGGGAAGCAGCTTCATGATTTTTGAGAAAGAACCGAGCTTTTTTACTTGCCGCAGCTGCGAACGAAAGTCGTCGAGCGTGAACTCATTTTTCTGAAGCTTCTTTAGTTGCTCTTCGGCTTCAGACTGATCGACTTTCGACTGGACCTCTTCGATCAGCGACAAGACATCGCCCATGCCGAGGATTCGCTGCGCCACCCGATCCGGATAAAACGGTTCAAGCGCATCGTACTTCTCGCCTACGCCGACGAATTTGACGGGCTGACCGATGACCTGCTTGATGGAAAGCGCCGCGCCGCCGCGCGCGTCACCATCCATCTTTGTCAGCACAACGCCGGTGATACCGATGCGTCGATGAAACTCTTCAGCAGACCGAACCGCATCCTGGCCCGTCATCGCATCTGCGACAAAAAGAATTTCCACCGGATGCGTTTCGCTTTTGATGTTGACGAGCTCGGTCATCAACTCTTCGTCGATGTGCAGGCGTCCCGCCGTATCGATCAGCAGCGTGTCGAAGCCGGTCTGCTGTGCGTGCTTTAAAGCTCCGCGCACCAGCGTCAGCGGATCGTTCGTCTCAGCTTGTTCAAAGATCTGTTGGCCAGTGGCCTTGGCGATAACCCTAAGTTGCTCGCGCGCTGCCGGACGGTAAACGTCAACTGACAACAACAGTGGTTTGCGATCCTGATTGGCCGTAAGCCAGCGCGCAATTTTCCCGGTAGAGGTCGTCTTGCCTGAACCCTGCAGGCCCACGATCATGACGACGTTGGGGATCTGTTTGGTAAAGACCAGACGCGAAGACTGGCCACCAAGCAAGTCGACCAGTTCGTCGTAAACTATTTTGACGACTTGTTCGGAAGGCTTAAGTTCCTGCCAAACCTGTTGTCCTTCGGCTTTTTCCTTGACCGAGGCAATAAAGTCTTTGGCGACTTTATAGTTAACGTCGGCCTCAAGCAGCGCCAGACGAATCTCGCGCAAGGCCGCGTCAACATGGCTCTGCGTCAGCACGCCTTCGCCGCGCAGATTCTTGAGTGTCCTTTTTAGCTTGTCCGATAAGGACTCAAACATAGATCACTCGGGCGAAGTTTCGGCCCACGACGGAAACGGAGATGATAGCGGCCAGCCCAAAAGGGTGTCAAGGAAAGGGGCCTTAATTCACTGTGATAATGACACTTCTCGCGCGTTTGAAGGTACCGAGAGCAACTGCAGGCGATCTTTGAACCCTCAGTTCCTTCTCGGGCGCATTTGTCCTTGCGGAAATCGAGAAATCGCGCCTTTAACATTCAGTCGAACGTTCATTCCAGTCAGCATAGACAGGAAAGCACGCGCTGATTGCCGGCGATTTCTGCTTTTTCCCCAAACAAAACGGAGGGAAAGAGCATGGACGCTTAATGTTTGCATGTGCTAAATTCTACGTTGTTTGCAACCTAAGTGATGCGCGATTTTGTGGGGAATTGCGATCACGCTGGAAACCTTCCGCCGCTAAATCGCAGTTCGGCATGAAAAGCTCTATGAATTGAGCGTCTTAGAAGAAGAATGGCCAAAAAAGCAGGCACCGGAACCGGGGGTTCGGCGCCAAAACAATCCTCAAGCGGAAAAGGTGTGGTCGATCTCGCCGACGCCCGGGTGCGTTTAAGTTCCCGTTCATCCCAAGCCCCAAGCCAAAACCTGCTTGAAGAGTTGGACCAGATTCGATCCTTGCTGGATCAGGGTTTGTCCGCTGAAGCAAAAACACGTCTCGCTTCCCTTATCACCGCCGCTCGCAACAGTCCTTCGGTCCTTGCCCTGGCACGCTGCGCCTTATCGACCGCGCTGGAAATGCAGGGACAGTATCGCGACTCGTTAGCAGCAGTCGCGATGTACGAATCGCCGGAGTCCAGAGAGAAACTCGATCAACTGGCCGTGCAGTCGCTTAAGGTACAGATTGGTCTTTCGTACAACTACAACGGCGATCATCCGAAAGCGATCTCAATCCTCAAGGGATCGCTGCGCGAGTTTGAAAGCACTCCGGAACAGAATGTTGGTCCCATTTACTCGGCGCTCGCGCGAGTCTACCGAAGCATAAGTGAATACCCCATCGCGCTTGATTATGCGCAACGGGCGCTGGAGCATTTCCGGCAGTCAGGCGAATGGCGCGGCCTGGCCGAAGCGTATTTCGGCATTTCGCTGGCCCAGGTTCAGGAAGGCGATTACGAAACTGCGCTCGAGAATTTGCAGCAGGCACTGAAGCTCGTCGGCGATCATCCGGCAAGTTATACCCTCGGCCGAATCTACTCGAACATGGCTGGGGTTTGCTGGTTCCTGAAACGGCCGCAGGAAGGAATTCGCTATCTCGAAAAGGGCATCGCTTATTACGAACGCACGGACCACAAAGCCACTGCCGCCGACGGTTATAACAATCTCGGTATCAACCTCATTCTGATTGGGCAGTGGGCGAAGGCCCAGGAGGCGCTGCAACGCGCGCTCGAGTTGGCAACCGAAGCCGATGAATGTGCCGAAAAGGTACCGATGATTTTGGACTCGCTCGGCGAATTGCTGATGCTGCGCGGCGAACTGGACGACGCCAAGGATTACTTGCAGCGTGCTGTCGCGCTGGCGACTGAGTATGGAAATAAGTGGTACGCGTGCCAAGCGTTTAGGACCCTGGCCCGGTGCTACCTCGCCATGGAAAATCACGCGAAGGCGCTCGCAAAAGCCGAGGAAGCGTTGGCCATGGCCGAGGCAATCGGCGATCGACAGGCCGCTGCAGATTCGCGTTTGATACTCGCGGAGGCGCATCTTCGGAATGGCGAATCGGAAAAGTGTGCACAAGAACTCGCCAAGCTGGATGAAGAAACGAGCGAGTCCGCAACCGACATGGGATTTGCCGGGGAAGCTCAGCGGTTGTCCGGCATGCTGGCAATGATGAAAGCGGATTTTTCTTCAGCGGCCCAACACTTCGGCAGCAGCGTTTCCATCTTTGACATGCTGGGAGATCGCTATCGCGCGGCGCGCGCCCACAGCGAATTGGGCCGCGCCTACGCGGTAAGCCAGCCTAGTCGCGCGATTGAACATCTATCCCGCGCAGTCAACGCTTTTCGTGAACTGGGAGCAAAGCTGGATCAGGCGCGCGCGGAAGCCGCACTTGCAAACCTGGACCGCAGTACTCCGGAAAGAAACGACGAGCAGTCGGCGTTGACGCAACTGCTCACCCTGCGCCTTGCTGAGGCAGTCACGTCCCGCGAACTTCTACTGCGCGAGTTGGCGGCGATTATGCGCCAGGAAACCAGTGCCAAGTGCGTCCTGATTACAGAACCCGGCGACCATAACGAACGACGGGTGGTCATTGCCCAGGGTTGCACGCCGGCCGAAAGTGCAACGCTTGCGAGTCAGATGGACCAGAACACAGACGAGGAATCGCAAGCGGCTTTTGCAAAAAAAAATGACGCGGTGCTGTTGCAGCTTCGTCCTTCGCATGCACAACCGGCCACGCTTTATCTTTCGCCACGCAGTCGTGCAAAACTCCCCGGCGGCCTTTCCCTCGATCCCTTGATGCGCGTTGCCGAACTGGGCATGGATGTTTGTGCCCTGCGCAGCGGTTCGCAAAAAGGCTCGCGCGTACAGCAGCCCGCAGAACTGACGGGAGCCAGTTTGATGCCCGGTTTCATTCATTCAAGTCCGGCAATGACCAAGCTGGTTGAGGAAGTTCACAAGATCCGATCGTCTGATGTGACCGTCTTGGTAACCGGAGAATCAGGCACCGGCAAAGAGTTGGTCGCGCGCGCAATCCATGCGCTTTCGTCGCGCCGCACCAAAGTCTTCGTCCCGTTCAACTGCACCGCGGTGCCCAAAGAACTTTCGGAAGGTTACCTTTTTGGATACCGGCGCGGCGCGTTCACCGGCGCGGTCACGGATTCTGCCGGCGTCATTCGCACGGCCGGAGGCGGCACGCTTTTTCTCGATGAGATTGGCGATCTGCCGCTCGACGTTCAACCCAAACTGCTGCGTTTCTTGCAGGAGGGCGAGATTCAACCGCTGGGCGAACAGCGTCCAATCAAAGTGGACGTTCGCATCATCGCCGCGACCAACACCGATCTCGAGGAGATGGTCGCACAGGGGAGATTTCGCGAAGACCTCTATTACCGCCTTAATGTGATCAGGTTGCGCGTGCCTCCGCTGCGTGAACGACGTTCGGAGATTCCCACCATCGTCAATTACTACATCAATCACTACTCGGCAAGATTTGGCCGCAACAACATTCAAATGACGCCACAGGCCGTGGACCTGCTCATGGTCAGCGATTGGCCGGGAAATGTGCGCCAACTTTGTAACGAAGTGCAACGCGTTGTGGCCCGCGCGGAAGACTCGGCAATAATCACACCCGATCAACTTTCTCCCGAACTGAAACGCACTTCTTCGCCAACCACACCGAGCGCTTCCGTTTCTTCGCTGAGCTCGATGAGCGGCGCTTCCTCGCAAAGCTTGACGCTTGCGGATGCCCTCGAGGAAGTGGAGCGTCGCATGATTTCCGACGCCTTGCGGAAGCACGGCGGCAACATCTCGCGCGCAGCTCGTGAACTCGGCCTGACCCGTCGCGGCCTCTACCTCAAACTTGAGCGCTATCAACTCAGCGCCAGCGCCTAAAAACTTTCCTCCTTCACCCCTCGCGATTGTCGAATGCCGCGGCCTTGCATATGTGCCGATGAGAGCCGGCACGAACGCTCCGCAAAAAACAATTCTTGTTTTATTTTCTGGCGCGCGATTGACGTAAATATTTTCGTCCTTAACAATGTGTTCCATAGACTCGACTGTTGCGCGTTGGTACCGACGTGAGACATCGAGTTAAAAACGACGGCGTAATGCTGTGGGGTGATCCCCTCCGGCACTGCGCCGTTAGTTTTTCTGAGAATGACACCTTAACGGCCAACCACCCCTACGCCGGTCTCCTCGGAACATGTCAGAGAATCCCTTCCAAAGCGCCAAAAGTGATGGCCCAAAAATTAGTGGATACTCAGTAGCCACTGTATATTTCGTTGCCAACTAGTTCCAACCTTCTTGCCCCACCCACAAATCTGCGAAAAGCTTAGAGTTTCTGAGACTTTCCTTGCGCCAGCCGTGATTGAGACAGCTTCTTGGATACCGCGTATCCAAATTTTGAGCTCTTGGCCGCGAATCTAGGCGACTACCTTACATCGCCCTTAAGTCTAATTATTCTTCAACTTGGAAGCCCTAAAAAGTAATTCCAGGAAGTGGCACAACTGTTGAAATAGAGAAAGCCACTTGGCAGGACGAACCACTTGAAAGGAACTACTAAAATGTTGCGCAAAACCTCAGCTTATCTCAGCCTTATCAGCCTGGTGGCAGTAACTCTCGCCCCGGCGATGTCCGTGTCTGCGGCCCCCCGCAATGGCAATCAACAGCGACACGTCGAAAAGAAGGCTGCCCCGGAATTCTCAAAAACCAACGGCTCGACGGCGACTGTTCGCGTGCTAATTCAAACTAAAGGCGCACCGAACGCGAATCATGACAGCGCGTTAACTCGTGCACATGGCAGCAAGCGCGCAAGTTACGATGCGCTGAACACCATCGTTGCCGACGTTCCCCTGAACGAGGTTGCAGGTCTTGCCGCTCGCACCGACGTTCTCTATGTCGCTCCTGACCGACCAGTGAAAGCGCAAATGAATTTGACTAACGATACGACGGGCGTCACGCAAGTGCAGTCGGAACAGCCAGGCGCGTCGGGCGTCAACGGTAAAGGCGTAGGAATCGCGATTCTGGACAGCGGCATCAGCGCAAATCATCCTGACTTCGTAACGAATAATAAGTCTCGCGTCATCGCGTCCGTCGACTTTAGCGGCAGCAAACGCAGCGGCGATGCTGATGGCCACGGAACCGGCGTAGCCGGCGTAGCAGCAGGGAGTGGCGCAACCTCCGGCGGTTATGCAGCAAACTACGCCGGTGTTGCTTCCGGCGCTAACCTGATTGATGTTCGCGTTCTCGATGAGAACGGCGTTGGTCGCACGAGCAATGTTCTTGCGGCAATCAACTGGATGATTCAAAACCGCGCGCGCTATAACATCCGCGTTGCGAACCTGAGCTTGAGCATGCCGGTGCGCGAATCCTTTCACACTGATCCTCTTTGCAAAGCAGTTGAAGTAGCAGTCCGGTCCGGCATCGTAGTTGTTTGCAGCTCGGGCAACCTCGGCCGCACAGACGTTATCACCGGCTACAACGCTGACGGCTCGGCGATTTACCAGATGGCCTATGGCACGGTCGGCAGCCCCGGCAACAGCCCGTACGTCATTACCGTTGGAGCCACTGACAGTCACGAGACAGTGCGTCGTTCGGACGACACGATTGCTTCGTTCTCGTCCAAAGGGCCGACCCGCTTTGATCATCTCGTCAAGCCCGACATCGTTGCCCCCGGACGCCGCATCGTTGCCGCCATGTCGCAGGAAGTGAACACGACGTTGGCCAACGAATATCCAGCGAGAATAGTGCAGCCGGTTTCTTCGACTGCCGCACGCAGTGTTTACTTCAATTATTCCGGAACGTCTTTTTCGGCCCCCGTCATCGCCGGCACTGTGGCGCTGATGCTAGATGCCAATAAATCTCTCACCCCGTCGCTGGTTAAGGCGATCCTCGTAAAGACTGCGCAGGCGTTACCGAACTCCGGCAGCAAGGCGCAGTCTTTGTTTTCTCAAGGCGCAGGACTGGTAAACGCCGGCGCCGCAGTTAACTTCGCCCGCGCAGTTGTTCCCAACGCGGACCACCTGGTTGCCGGCAGCAACATCCTGCGCGCCAATAACACGCTGAAGTCTTTTGGAGCGATGAACATCGGCGGCGAAAACGTGAAGTTAAGCAGCCGCGTTATCTATGCCGACGGCGTTTTCTTCAAGAACCAGCCGGTGCTGACCGACGGCATCATGCTTAGCGACGGCATCATGCTTAGCGACGGCATCATGCTCAGCGACGGCGTCATCCTGGGCGACGGCATTATGTTGAGCGATGGCATCATGCTCAGCGACGGCATCATGTTGAGCGATGGCATCATGCTTAGTGACGGCGTGCTGGTTGGCGATTCGGTAATGCACGGCGGCCGCGCAGTCCTAAGCGATGGCATCATGTTGAGCGACGGCATCATGCTCAGCGACGGCATTATGCTTAGCGATGGCATCATGCTCAGCGACGGCATCATGTTGAGCGACGGCATCATGCTCAGCGATGGCATCATGCTTAGCGACGGCATCATGCTTAGCGATGGCATTATGCTTAGCGACGGCATCATGCTTAGCGATGGTCATCTCTACAAAGATGGCATCATGTTGAGCGACGGCATCATGTTGAGCGACGGAATCATGCTGAGCGACGGCATCATGCTCAGCGACGGAATCATGCTGAGCGACGGCATCATGCTCAGCGACGGCATCATGCTCAGCGACGGCATCATGCTTAGCGATGGCATCATGTTGAGCGACGGCATCATGCTCAGCGACGGCATTATGCTCAGCGACGGCATCATGTTGAGCGATGGCATCATGCTCAGCGATTAATCAAGTTCGCACGAGTAGCAAAAGCCAGCTAGAGCGTATTCACACCTCCCACCTGGAAACTGATTCCAACAAAGTCCAGGGTTCGGTACGACGTTTTGAAAACTTACGGCAATCTCTCGAGTGCTTCAACCGGCTTCATGCTGGCCGAAAAAGAAGACTGGAAGGGCCCGGCGATGGTGGTTGGCTTGGTGTCGGATTCACAGCCAGCGCCGGCGTAATGAATATAGACTAGAGAAACCACTATACCTTCCTGGCGTTGCTAAAGATCATTTTCCTCATTTCCAGATATCCCCATCCGGAGGCGTCAAATGTCAAACTTACCTCTCAAAACTTAAGTGTATTGCGATTGCCGTGGCCATCATTTGCATGGTCGAGCCGCTAATATATGCCCAGGTCCATGACTGCAATCTTAATAACAGTGCGTTCTGGTCTGATGAACCTGTCGCCTATAGTTTTTCATGCGGTTTGGCTCCTAGAGATTCAGTTGGAGATATCGCCGCGTATGTGCCTGGGTTCCCGGAACTAAATGTATTAGTAACCTTGAGCGGTGGATATTGGATCGGGAATCTTGACGGTGGCTACACAACCCAGGGATCCCCCAATTGTTCCTCACAAAACTTTTCACCAGTTTTGAAGATTCACTTGTCTAAACCAGTTAGAACTGTAAGCGTCGGCGTGTTGGGGACCGGCTTCACGGCCACAAATAATAAAGGCGAGTCTGTAACAGTAACAAATAATACCCGGTCGGGTTTCGATTTTGTGAGCTATGGCATAACCGACATCACCCTTACAAATAATGATTTCAACGCAGACGGCAGTTGGTATATGGCATTCACTGGAGTGAGCTTTCGCTTAGAACCATGGGCGTGCGAATCGTGTTCAGCAAGTGCGATTTCCAAGCCGGCTTCGCAACCTCTCGCAAGCAATTGGCCAGCGCCGGTCAAGAATTGGTCGATGCAAACCGACGTTACCGACAACGACGGCTTGGTGGTGACGAACATCAAGCTGGGCGAGCGATACATGACTGAAAAAATCAGCGTTCCTTACTACACGCTTCAAACCAGCGCTTTTTCCTTGGGTCGCGGGCAGTTGTCACCCTCTGGTGATCCGCCATCAATGCGAAGCCGAATCGTTAACTACAACACTTATGCCGATGGAGATAAGTTGGTGGTTGAGGCCACCTACATCGTAGATCGCATTCCGGCAACCTCACAAAGCTGCCTGCACATAACTCAGCGCTACGAGTTCTACAGAGAGGGTGTGCTTCCCTGCGAGCCCAGCGGCGAGTTGGTCTGTTCGAATTATAGAGCGCTCGTTAGCTACAAATTCGTTGGCTCGGGAGGCGAAACTCTAACCAGTATTAACATCCCTCAGCGCAATAGATCTCCAGTCAAAGGGTACGCTAAGGACACGGTTGGTCTGTTTAGAGACTGCGATGGGCTTATCAACTGTCTTTCGACCGGGGGTTTATTATTTAAGGACAAGCAAAACCCGCTGTTCACCGAGCATAAAGCGCGAGTGATTAAAGACGGCAAAAACACCGGCACCTGGGACAATCTTCACCAGACGTATCAAGGTGTGGTCGATGAGCCTCTCGACCTGAGCCGTCTTGCATTTGCGGGCTGTCCGGAGTGCCTGCATATGCATTGGCGCTGGGGCGCTAGTACCCTTACCGACGCCCAACGCTACAACAATTTCCAAGTTTATATACCTGTGGGCTCGAATCAAGATCTGGACTTCGCCATTGTGAGGAATCACGCCGGGGAGGAGGATCCGACTGATTATTCGACCCTCTCCAATCAGGAGCCGATCCGTCATCCAACCACAGGCTTCGATCTGCGCGAACAAAGTTATGACTACACAGCACCGGATGATGTGGTTCTGTGGTATTCAGCTACCGGTCACCAATCGGAAGACACTTTCTTTATTCACCCTGAATTCTTTAATCCTTCGGAGGCAGATTTAGATGCGACGATAACGAGAAATACTTCAAGCCCACTTACTGGCCGTCCAGAGTCTTTAGTCAAAGATAGCCAGGCGTTCTCGGTGGCAACGGCTGGACAGAATGAACCCATTTCAATCCATTTTCCCGAACGCTATCAGGATGGACCAACGACCTTCACTGATCTTGATCCGACCACGGTAAGCCCACTCCCAATCGGGTATGCTACCTACAATAACGCTTCTTACGATGTCGAAACGAGTGCCTTGGTGTCTGGGCCTCATACCGTCACCTTCGATGTGTCGTCGGTCAACGATCAAACTATCTTTAATACTTTACGCGTGCTTCATGCGGAGAAGGATGTAGGTGATCCGGCCAGGAGTATTTGGGTAGATCGAACAATTCTTTCACCTGACACGCCAGTCTCGGATTTTGCTTCGCGGAAAATCTACTCCAGAAGCAATACTCTCGGTGGTTTCGTAATAGCGACCGCGCAGCCTCAGCCTCCGAGCACGGCCACGGCTGACTTGGCGGTCACTGTAACCGATTCTTCAGATCCAATTGTGGTCGGCAACAATCTGACATATACGATCAAGGTAACTAATAAGGGGCCGCAAGCCGCGAGCGAAATTGTTTTGATTGACGGTCTGTCCCCTGATGTTGACTTTGTTTCAGCGGCGAGCACGCAAGGAACTTGTAACCACAGCGAAGGGAACGTAGCTTGTAAACTCAATTCGCTTCTTTTGAATGCGACTGCTACCGTCACTCTTATTGTTAAACCGGCAGAGATAACGCTACGCACCTCGTCAGGACCACAGACGATTACCGACACCGCACTGGTGAGGGCAAAGCAGCCCGATCCTATTTCAAGCAATAACTCGGTAACTGAGAATACAACTATTAGCTCTGACGGAAACATCGCGCCGGTTGTCAGTATTACGAATCCAACAATTGGCTCACTCTTTGTGGGGCCAGCGAACATTTCCGTTACAGCGAACGCCAGTGATGGTGGCGGGGCCATCAGTAAGGTTGAGTTCTATGACGCTGGAACGTTACTTGGTACGGGCACCGTATCGGGAGCCAACTTGTTTAGTTTTAGCTGGAACAATGTTCCATTCGGGCAGCATTCACTGGTTGCCGTGGCCACCGACAATATGGATAAGAAGACCAGCTCTTCGCCGATTAGCATCGTCGTAAATGGTTCGGCGTTGGTCAGTATCACCAACCTCGATTTTCGAGCGCCCTTCAAGAAGCCGGCTAATATCCCCATCATTGCCAACGCCAGTGAAAATGGAGGCACCATTATCAAAACGGATTTCTACGCCAATGGGGCCCTGATCGGAACGGGAGCCGTATCAGGGGTCGACCAATACAGCATGAACTGGAATGATCCACCCGCGGGACGTTATGCCTTGATCGCAGTTGCTACTGATAATTCAGGGGTGACGACCACTTCCCCAACGGTGACTATCACCGTTAACGATCCGCCTGGCGTGTTTCTTACGACCCCGACTGTCGTATCTAATCCCGTAACTCTCTTCGCGAATGCCAGTGACCGCGATGGGTATATTAATGAAGTAGACTTTTATATTAATGGAACCCAATTGATTCGCGGCTCGGCTACCGGTGCCTACCAATACAGCGCGCAGTGGGCGAATGTGGCATCAGGAAACTATGTACTCACAGCGGTAGCCACGGATAACTACGGAGCCACGACAACATCGCTCCCGATGAACCTAACCGTAACCTCACCGCCTTCGGTGACTTTGACCAGCCCAACAAATGGAAGCAATTACAACACGCCGGCTAGCGTGACTTTGACGGCTAACGCATCTGACTCCGATGGCACCATTGCTAAAGTGGAATACTTTGCAAACGGAGCATTCGTGGGATTGGGCACATTGGCAGGTACGAATCAATACAGCTTCACCTGGAGCAACGTACCGATTGGCAATTACACAGTCACAGCCCTGGCTACCGACAATAGCGGCGGAACAATGCAAACGGCTGGAGTGACGATAAAAGTTACTTCACCGGCGCTGTTAGTTGCGGGTTCTACAACATTAAATACCAGCGACGCCGCCATCAAAGCCAGGTTGGAAGCCTTGAATTACGTCGTGACGGTCAAAGATGGAACCAGCGTTACTACCGCTGATGCCACCGGCAAAGCAGTGGTAGTAATTTCTTCAACGGTGACGCCAGCGTCGGTGGGCACAAAGTTTCGCGCCGTCAACGTACCCGTTGTTACCTGGGAGTCTGGGCTCTTTACGAATATGGGAATGACCGGCAGCACGAATAAAGACTTCGGCACGCTTACAAAACAGACACAGGTTAAGATACTGAATGCTGCGCATCCGATGGCCGCCGGGTTGTCAGGGACTGTTTCAGTTGTTACCACCTCCGGAACTTTCGGCTGGGGAAAGCCCAATGCCAATGCGGCTGCGGTCGCAACAGCAGCTAGCGATGCGACCAAAACCGTGATCTTCGGCTATGCTACAGGAGCCGTGATGCCAGGTTTGACTGCGCCAGCCAGGCGTGTGGGACTGTTCATGTTCGACACGACAGCTACAGGCTTCACAACAAACGGCGGCGTGTTATTTGATGCGGCCATCAAATGGGCGACGGGCCGTATTTAGGCAGTTACATAGCTACAGGATGACTTCGATAAGAAAACTTGAGTTGGGCTGCGGAGCTGCAACCGCCGTTCTAGGCCTGATCCTTCCTTTCAGAGTTAATGGGATGCACACTTTCGATCTGTTTAGATCATTCCCATCCCTTTTGGAAGATACCCTCATATTTTCAATATGTCCTGGCTTAGTCGTAGCACTCGGCGCTTATATGCATGCAGTAATGCAAAAGTCGTGGGGACGTGTCTTGCTTTGGATCGCGGGAATTTTCTATGTGATTCTATCGCCGCTTGTTTTTCTCTCAGATGCATACCACGCCGGCTGGTCAAAAGCACTGCCTGGGTTAACGCCGGCTGCGTTGGCGATAGTGACGCTCGTCTTATCTCGGAACACTTTCCCGTGACCTCAGGCGAACAAAGAGAGTAACAACAGTCAAACTCCTAACACCTGCGTTTTTTAGAACAAGGTGCGCGCCGTGTACCGGCCCAAGTTCTCCTGCTTTTTGACCCTGGCGCACCGGTTCAGAATGAAAGATGCTCATAAGTACCGTGATGAGGCCAACGTACAAATTCATCTGCTTCGCAACGGCTTTGCTGGCCTTCTTAGGCGCAGTGGCCGTTGACGGTTGTGCCCAACAAGTCGTAACGCCTGGGGAATCGTTGACTCCAATTACTCAGCAAAACGAGCAGCAACCTATTCGTACCGTGACTGAGGAGGTCCAGCTCACAGTCACTGCATTGGACAGCCGGGGCCACCTCGATCCAACTCTCGAGCTGCCGGACATTCTGGTTCTTGAGAATGGTGTTTCTCAGGAGTTACGAAGCGCTCGCCGTGTACCGGCACACGTACTCCTGCTGCTTGACACTGGCGGTGAAATCAACTCGGCCAAACGCGTCATGCTAACCCGCGAAATTGCTCACCGCCTGATAACAGCGCTGGCCCCGCAGGATGAGTTTTCTGTGATGCAATTCAACAATAATATTGAAGTGCTTCAGGATTGGACTCACGATAAGAAGGCGACCTCGCAAATTCTGGACACGAAAATGATTTCGGGTAAACGCGCCCGGTTACTGGATGCACTAATCGCGGCCGCGGGCCGCTGGACTGATCGACCGCAAGGCAATCGTCATCTGGTTATGATCACCGATGGCGTGCAAGGCGCCGGCGAAAGGGTCGATCGCGCAGCAGTTTTCAAAAAGTTGGAAGCAAGCAATGTGGTGGTCCATGTGATCAGTTATACGACGGTATCGCGAGCAGCCACCGCACACAGTCGCCGTATAACGCGAAACCGCGACAAGAGCATTGTTTCCGATGAAGCTGTAGACACATTGCCCTCGGACCATCTCTGGGATCCGTTGCGCCAGGCGCACAAGCCGGGTGGAGTTATCGCTGATATCGATCCCGAACGACAGCAGCAAGTAAGAGCTTACGAAGCAGCGATGCGCGCAAGTGAAAAGCAGCTGACAGATCTCACGCTCGAGACAGGTGGTCGCATCTGGTTACCCGAATCCTTCGAGGAGATGATCGATGACGGTAGCGAAGCCGCAAAGCTGATCGACTCGCAATATGTAGTCAGTTATAAGCCCAGACGAGCGCTGGTTTCTTCCACGCCAGGTGAAGTGCGCGTGATCGATGTAGCTTCGCGCAGGGTGGGATTGAGTTTGGTTTCGCGCCGCCTGTACGTGGTCCCAGCAAGAGAAACGGTCCAAGTCCTGGGCCGTCCTCGCAGAGTAAAGAACTAACCGGCTGCGGCTTGTCCGGAAAACTCAATCCTCCGGAGTGCCAGGACGAGTCCCATAACGAAATAGAAAATCATCACTACTTCCGAGTCGCCCCAGTTGTAATGCACCAATCCGGAAATAAAGAAGCCGACAAGACCACCCAGTGCTCCCAGTAATATGCCGTGTTCTATCCAATCAAGCCTGCTTCTGTCGCGCAACATCCGCCAGATTGTGCGCGCGTAAACAAACAGCAGAGCAAGCCACACGAGTAAGGCGGGCACGCCGCGTTCTAATGCAATCTGCAAAAGATTTGAATGCATGTGTCCCCAGGGCAAACGGCCTTTATCAAACATGCCCCATTCGCGCCAGTGCGCTTTTATCGAATCCATGCCGATGCCTACCAGCAAATGTCGCGGCTTGCTAACCAGCAGGTGAAAGCCCTCGCGCCAAACAGTTTCGCGCCAACTCGTTGATTGATCCTGCTGGTCTATAAAGCCAACGTTACGTTTTTGCTGAAGTACAAATAGTCCGGCCAGAATCAGTGGAATGGCGAACACGCCGGCAACCAAAACTGCGCGGCGGCTCAAGCTAACAAGCAGAATCAACGCGGTGGAAATCGCGAACGCCAACCAAGAGGCGCGCGTCACGGTCAGCACTAACGCTCCAACCATTCCCGCCAGCGCCACTAGCAGGGCGACACCGAACAGGCTGCGCTTCCGTGGTAGCGCTACGAGTAAACCTACAGTCAACGCCAGGATCAACTGCAGCGCTTCAGCATAGGTCACGAAGTTTCCGAAAAGACCACTCGCGCGCCAATCTCTTCCTTTCGACCAACTGCCGATACCAAGTTGCTCGAGCGCATTATTGCCAGGCAGCAGGACACCGCGCGGCAGCTTAACGGGAATCATCCATTCGTGCCGATAGGCTGTAAGCGTCACGACCTTTTTGTCCGGCTTGGACAATTCGTTTACGAGTTCCTGCGGGTCGTGAAGTTTTACGGCGTCAACTGTCAGCAGCGTATCGCCGTCGCGAACACCGCCTTTGTAGAGCGGGCTGGCTTCAGACAGGTTGTAAACTTTGACTCCCAATCCCAATAGTCTTTGGCCACCGGTAAAGATCACGTTGATCATGCAGGCACTGATGAGCGCCAGCGCAAGCAGCCGGATCATACGGCGCGAAGGCACGTTCTGCGAAAACAAATAGACAATGGTGAAGAGGCTGGCGGCGCGCATCTTCCCGAGCGAAACCAGCGGTTCGTATGAGAAGAGACAAGAAAGGCCGCTGAGAATGAAGAAGCCAAGCAGCAGGTAATCAAGCGGCGTACGCTCGAGCTTCGGTCGCGGATAAAAAGCAAAACGCAGCAGCCAAAACGCCATACCCAGCAACCACGCCGTCTGTGTTGCCGCAATAGAATTGGGTGCCGCAACCGCGAATAAAAAAAGACAGGCGATGACCGCGCCGTCAAGCACTTTCGCCGCCTGACTTCCATCAACTATGGTCCTGTTTTTTCCCGGAGAGGTATTATGAGTCATCGTTTCAAACAATACTCGTAGGGGGTGCCAGTACGGGTGAGAGCAACAAAAGCGTTGAAAGCGTGGGAGCTAAGCTGGAGCTGTTGTTAATTCGCTAAGAGTTTCAAAATACCGGCGGTGGCTTCGCCTCACGGCCTCCTCAGTTGCGGCTTCGAGAAGTACAACTTCATTGTCAATGCCCTTCAGATTAAGATCCAGTTCTAGTCGTAGCCGCGACTCCTCGGCGTTCTTTCTATCGGAATCACTGAAAGATTCAAAGGTTACAAGACGGCCCTGTTTTCGATCGTATTCAATCAGAAAGATCATCTTCGCGTCCTTTCGCTGGCGCAATGTCTTCGTCGATCGCGTTTAGCACGCGGCTTATGTCTTCCTTCATGTCGTAAACGTCCAAAGCCAATTCGATGACATCCTCACCGCCCTCTGTCTGGACGAGCTGGGCGAGTACCGCTTCCTTTTTTTCATGTTCCTTTATTCTGTCAGACATCCCAGCGAGAATCAAAAGAACGTCTTTGTCACCTTCTCCATATTTTATCGAGGGGTCAATAACATCCGACAGCTTCTCCGATAATTCGGCCCAGCGATGCTGAAGTTGAGTACGAACCTGCACCTCAATGAGCTTACCTGAATAAGGGATAATTATGTGAACAGCTCTATAGCCGTGACTGGAATGCTCGCGACGATCGACTACTGTGCAGTCTTCAAACAGTGCCTTTAGCTGTCCGACTACTTCATCCTGGGTAAAGATGTCTTCGACAGTCAACCTGCAACCTGCTATGTCCTGAATTTGGCTTAAGCGGATACTTTCGCGTCGTAGCTTATCTGCTATAGACGTTTTAGATTTGGCAGGCCTCGCGGTTGGCTCCAAACCCAGTCGATTGCGAATTTCTTTTACGACATGTTCGGATGCCTCAGCAAAAGCCCGTCTGTAGCTATCGAGTAGCCGAAGGTCTTCGTCGGAATAGGCATCTTTTCGGAGGCGGTCGCCGAGGCGATCAATCTGACTCCGGGAGAATTCTGGGGATATAATCATTGTTCTTGTATAGCTGGCGCTCTTAGTACCCATCGCCGCGCAGCATGACCATCACGGTGCGCAACATTATTTTCAAATCAAAAAGCAGCGACCAGTTTTCTATATAGAACAAATCCAGTTTGACCATCTCTTCAAACGGCAAACGGTTTCTGCCCGACACTTGCCACAGTCCCGTCAGCCCGGGCTTCATATCCAGCCGCCGGCGATGGCGCAGCTCGTAAGCTTCCACCTCATACGGAATCGGCGGGCGTGGTCCAACGATGCTCATGTCGCCGCGCAAAACATTTAGAAGCTGCGGCACTTCATCCAAACTAAAACGGCGCAGCATTCGACCCACGCGCGTGATGCGCGGATCATCGCGCAGTTTGTAAGCCGGTGTTTGGGCATCGCCAACGTTCGCTTCCGCATATCCGGCTATGAACTTGCGCTGGTACTCGCGATGGATTTCGCTGTCCGCGTTCAGGTGCATCGTGCGAAATTTGTAAACTATGAAAATGCGGCCGTCCATGCCAACGCGTTCCTGCGCGTAATAAATAGGCCCTTTGGAATCCAGCTTGATTAGGAGGGCAATGAACAGCCAGAACGGCGAAAGCAGCGCGAGTGCCAGGAATGCAATTATCAAATCAGACGTGCGTTTCGTGCCGCGCGCGAAATTCGAAAGCGGCTCGCGAAACAAGCGGATCATTGGTAAAGCGCCGATTTGATCGACTTCCGTTTTGCTCGGCAGACAATTGAAGAGGCTCGGTGCAATGCGGAACTCAATTCCGTGCCGGCGCCCGCAACGCATCATCACTTCAAATAGCGTGTCCCCATCGACATTCGCATCGGCGATGATCACTTCATTCGCTTTCGATTCGCGGATCGCATCCGGCAATCCCGCCAGATCGCTAATCACCGGAACGCCTTCGTAAGTTGTGGGGGCTTCGAGTTGAAAAGTGCCGCGGCTTTCGACAACGCCAATCACGCGGTACCCGAGCGACGGCCGCTCGCTCATCTCCTTGATGCAAAATGCTGCTTCCGGGCCGCGGCCGACGACGAGCGTGGGAATCAAATTGATCCCGCGCTGGCGAAAAAATGTTTGTGCAGTGCGCAGAAACAAACGCAATAATCCGAACCCGGCGAAGGCCAACAGAAAGTCGAGCACGAATACGCTGCGCGCGTAAGAAAATGCTCGGTAGTGGAATCCACCGCGATAAAGAAATGCCGCGGCAACTATGAGCAGGGATCCGATTGCGGTCGCTTTGAAAACGCGTATGCCGTCGTCCACAAATGAGAATTCGCCGCGCAGCCGGTAGAGATCGTAATACCGCAGCAACACCACGCGAATGAGAACTACAAACAACAACAACGCGCCGTACGGTGCAAACCGAGTACTCCAGCTAAAAGCGCCACCGCCGGGAGCAATAAGTGGCAGGCCTTCGCGCCAGTAAAATGCCAGCGGAAAAGCGGCTGTCGCGATTGCAAGATCTACGATCACGAGCGCAGCCTTGATTAAGGGCAGCACCCAATGCGGGGCTCGCGCCGAAGCCTGCACCACACTGGCGCCGGCCCTGGCTTTCCCAATCCGATCTGCTCTTAATGTGGTTTGTGCCATTCAGAAATCCGCAAGCGGTAAAGAGACTTGTTTGCCAGCACAGAATAACAAAAGTTCAATCTTCAAGTATTAGATTTGCCACTTGCTGCAACACACCGCCGCCGGAGTGTGTCGGGGTTATGGTCTTCTTCTCGATCCGCAGCGCGTGGACGTCTGCTTCTGTCGCAATTCGTTGTAATCGGCCTTCGGCCACAAGTTGCTGGTCTATCGCGGCCCATTCACCCTGGTAGATTGATGCTGCCGGCACGCCGAGCGCTGCCGCCTCGCGATTCATTGTGCCGCCCGCACTAACCACCAGGTCGCTGCGGGCAATCAGATTCGCACCGTCGAGCGGTTGCGCGGGAATAATAATTCTGTCGCGAGCATAATGTTGGCGTTGTGCTTCGTTTCGCGGCAGTAGCACCAACTTCACGGCCGGCGTTTGCAAAGGACGATCGATCAATTGGTCGAACAACTGATTTTCGAAGCGATGATAGAGCGCTTCGCTGGCCGGCGGACGCGCCGTGATCAAAATGTCACCTGGATCAATTCCTAACTTCTGAATCTCCACTGCAAAATTCTGATCCGCAACGAAGCTTGCCAGGTAAACATTTTCCTTGATGCCGTCATATCGTTTCACTTTTGCGGGCGCGACGCCGAAGCGTGTCAACGCCGCTTCGGGAAAAGCACGCGGCACAATTACTCGCGAGGCAAGCCGGAACGCGAGATGGTTTGCGGGCTGATGCTCGTAGTCCATCAGCGTCACCGCACGCAGCGACAATGCGCGCGCCGCCAGAATTTGCGAGTAAGAGTTGTGGCTGACCGCCAGGTCGATATGTTTTCCCCGCGCCCACCGCGCCAGGTCCAGGCCTCGACCCACAAGATTGCCGGCTTTGCCGGAGAGCCTGGCGCCACCATGCCCGCCTATCACTTGCGCCGCAAATCCGGCAGCTTCGGCCAGCGGCACCGTCTCGGCAAACTGCCGCGCGGTCACGATTACTTCATGACCGCGCCGCGTGAACTCATTTGCGAGTGGACGAAAGAAAGGAACGTGCGGAGAGTTTGCGAGATCGATCCAGATTCGCATTTGGCTATCTAAAACTGCATTGGCTGTCTAAAACTAAATGGCAGGTACATTCAAACTTATCAGCTTGGCAAGCGAGCTTCACTGAATTTCCACGAGCTGGCCTTTTGCGCGCAAGGATTTTTCAGCCGCCTCGACGGTGCGCACCAGCCGCAAGCCGGCCTGGCCATCGGTTGCCGGCTGCTCACCGTTTTCAAGGCAGTCAATAAAATGAAGCGCTTCTGTTTGCAGCGCTTCGGTCGCATCAAGCCGCGGCGCCCACATGTCGCCCGAACGATAACTAACCAGCATCTCGTAGACGGCTTCCGCACTTTGCGAAATGGTGACGCCCTTGTCGTAGATTTTCACCTTCTCGCTGGGTTCAAGGTCGTCATAGAGAATCATTTTTTCACTGCCGCCGATAAGCGTGTGCCGCACCTTGACCGGCGTCAACCAGTTGACGTGAACGTGTGCGATCATGCGGTTGTCGAAAAACAATGTCATGTAAGCGACGTTTTCAGGTTGGCCGGGAATATGACTAATGCCGGTCGCTGAGACTGCGGTCGCTTTCGCCGGCAGCACGTAATCCATGATCGACAGGTCATGAATCGCCAAGTCCCAGATTACGTTTACGTCGTGCTGAAACAACCCCAGGTTAACGCGCACCGCGTCGTAGTAATAAATGTCGCCTAAAGCATTAGCGTTAAGCAGCTCGCGAATTTTTCTGACGGCAGCCGTGTAAACAAAAGTGTGGTCCACCATCAAAACACGCTTGCGCCGCGCCGCCTCATCGATCAACTGCGTGGCCTGTTCGGAGTTTGCGGCCAAAGGTTTTTCGACCAGCACGTGTTTGCCGGCACGCAAGGCCGCCATTGCCAGCTCGAAGTGAGATGATACGGGCGTGGCAATCACAATCGCGTCAAGCGAGGAGTCGTTAAAGAGGAGGTTGGGATCGTTGACCGTATGAATAGTCGGGTAACGAATTCGCAACTGGGCCAATCGCTCGGTCCGCAAATCGCAGACGGCAACTACAGTCGAGCCAGGCGCGTCCATGAAATTTCGCACCAGGTTGGGACCCCAGTAGCCATAACCGATGACTCCGACTTTTATCATTTGTAGTCCTGCTCGATCTTGCCGCGGCGTTTCCGCATGTCGCCAATCACTCGTGCCGGCACGCCTGCCACGATGGCAAAATCAGGCACGTCGCGCGTCACCACCGCACCGGCGCCAATCAACGAATTCTCTCCAATTGTGACGCCGGCCATAATCGTGACATTACTGCCGATGGCTGCGCGCGTCTTCACACGCGTCGCAACGACTGTCCAGTCCGCCTCAGTCTGCAAGCTGCCATCGTCATTGACCGCGCTCGGATAAGGATCGTTGGTGAACATTACACCATGGCCGACGAAGACATGATCTTCGATGGTTACGCCTTCGCAGATAAATGTATGTGATGAAATTTTGCAACGAGTGCCGATGGAAGCGTTTTTTTGAATCTCGACAAACGCGCCGATTTTTGTTTCGGCGGCGATGGAACAACCGTACAGGTTGACCAGTTCCGGCTGAAAGATACGAACGTCTTTTCCGAGAGTTACGTCAGGAGCGATCGGCATAATCTTAGTAGGATAGACATTCCTGTCTGTCCGCTGCTTCTTAGTAGGATAGACATTCCTGTCTGTCCTTCCTTCTTTCAACCCAGGGACAGGCAGGAATGCCTGTCCTACTTTTCCAACAATCGCGCCAGCGCGTAGGCGGTCCACGCTTGCGACCAGCGCATGAAAGGTGTCTTCAGCGTATAAAAACGTCGGCGCTGATAGTAAAAAAAGCCGCGCCTATCGCGCATGTTGTTTAAAAGCCAGACCGCAATCTTTTCGGCCAGCAACTGCGCTCCCTGGTCCAGATATCGCAATTCCAGAAGCGTCACAATCGCTGCGGCCCCCGAGTGCGTGTCGGCAGGATAAAGCGCGTCATCGTAGTATTTCGGCCACCCGTCCGCAAGAAAGAACCGCTCGCGCCAAAATTTGTACCCGCGCTGAAGGGCGTCGGCAAACATGCGCTCGTCGGCGACGGCACAAGTTTTTGTGATGAGCGAAAGCGATTGCAACACGTAAGCAGTGTGAAAGTTGTCGACCCAAGCTTGGTTCGCCGCCGCACCGTAAGTCCAAGCGCCATCGTCGCGCTGACTTTTCACAACATACCGAGCGGCGCGCACAGCGAAATCACAAAGCTCAGGCTCGCCGGTCATGGCGCCTACGGCGGCAAGCGTTTCGGCAGCCAGGAGACTGGCATTGAAAACGCATGTTTGATCGATTGGTGAGTAACTGAAACAGAGCTCATCTTCTGTGTCGACGGTGCGTTTCAGGTCGCGAAGAATAAACTCACAACTCGTGCGCGCGACTTGCAAATAACTTTGATCCTGGAATGCGTCTGCAGCCTGCAGCAAGGCGCGTGCAGCAATCGCGGTTGGTACGATCATGGGCGTGCCACGCGGCGCAAAGAAGTGTCGGCTTTGCCAATCGAAATTGTACCCCCAGGCCGCGCCGCTGTATCCGCTAATCTGCAGATCGAGCAACTCATCGATTAGGTCTCGAGCTTCGCTTTCCACCTCAGCTGTCTTCAGCCGCCGGTAATTCGCCAGGGCTGCCAGCGCGAATAGAGCGATGCCTTTAGCATTCTTTTGTGCCGGAACAAGCGCAAGCCCGCGCAGGTTTAGCGGCGAGCGTTTGACGAGTTGTGTCCAAACCAATCGTGATGTTTCGGATTTTGCGAACGGAGTGGCCTGAAAAATTCGGCTGTTGAGGGCGTCGAAAGGATCCTCGCCGGCAAAGTCATGCGCGCGGCACCATTCGAAGAGATCGCTGAGAGCCTGGTCAATTGAATTGTGCATGAAGCATTAGCCGCGGATTAACGCGGATGCCGCGAGTCGGAAAATTTTATGTAAAGCAAACTGTCAGTTTGCGTTGGTGCAAAAGATTCATGACCGGATCAGAGCTGCCTGTTGAATTTTCCCGGACGAACGCAAACTAACAGTTTGCTTTACATGATCTGATCCGCGTTAATCCGCGTTCATCTGCGGCCAATTCATCCTCGCCTAGTTTCTACTTGCAACCGAAGTCTCAATTCGCCGCGGAGTTTCAACAAAGCTTTCATGCCACAACTCAAACATCAGCAACGTCCAGAGCAGCTTGCGGTGATTCGCCACTCCGCGTTCATGTTCGTCCTGCAGTTTGGTTACGTAATCGGAATTGAAAACACCCGCGCGTCGCACGCGTTCCGGCGACAACAGATCGCGGGCCAATGGCCGCAGATTTTCTTTTAGCCATTTCGCCACCGGCACTCCAAACCCTTTCTTTCCTCGTCGAGCGACGAATGGCGGCAGCAGATCGGAAACAGCGCGCTTCAAAATGTATTTCGTTTTGCTGCCGTGCAGCTTGTAGCTTGCGGGCAATGACGCAGCAAACTCAGCCACACGCGGATCGAGAAAAGGCGCGCGCACTTCGAGCGAAACAGCCATGCTCGCGCGATCAACTTTCGTCAATATGTCTTCCGCCAAATAGAGCCGCGTGTCCAGGCTCTGCATTTGTTCGACAACATTCGACGATTCGCATTCGAGCAACATGCGCCGCGCGTCCCCGTAAATATCTCCATCGGTTCCCTGCAAAACTTCCGGAGTCAGCAGCGCTTGCTGCTCTTCGGGAGTAAACGAACCAAACCAAACGTGGTGACGCGCAACCGGGTCATACTTCGTGCCGGCGACAAAGCGTGACGCCTTGTAGTCAAGCGACAGGTTCTTGGTCTTCACCGGAAGCAATCCAATCAACGGCTCGATCATTCCCGATCGCACCAGGCGCGGAATGCGGCCATAGATCTCCGCCCAGCGATGGCCGCTGTACATCGGGTAACCGGCGAACAACTCGTCGCCACCGTCGCCGCCGAGCGCGACCGTCACATGCTTACGAGTAAAACGGGACAAGAGATAAGTCGGCACCAGCGAAGGATCGCTGAATGGCTCGTCCATCCACGAACCGATCTCGCCGACGAGATTCGCCGCCAGGTTCGCGCTCAAACGTTCTTCGTGATGGTCTGTGCCGAGAAACTTTGCCACCGCGCGCGCATATTGTGATTCGTCAAACGACGACTCGGCAAAAGAAATCGAAAACGTTTTCACCGGCTCGGAAGACGCGAGCACCGCGAGCGCCGTAACGGCGGACGAATCGACTCCGCCCGAAAGCAGAACTCCAAGCGGCACGTCCGAAACCAGGCGCATGCGAACAGAATCGGCCAGCAATTCGCGCAAATGTTCAGCCGCGTCGGCTTCGCTCGGCACCGGCTGTTTAGTCTCGTAGCAGAGCCGCCAATACGGCGCAGTTTTTATTTCGCCGTCTTCGAGCGTCAGCGTGTGCGCGGCGGGAAGTTTATTGATGCCCTCGTAGATCGAAAGCGGCGCGGGCACATAGTCAAATGAAAGGTATTGGCGCAAGGCCTGGAGGTTAAGAGAACTCTCGACGGCCGGGTGCGCGAGTAAGACTTTGGGCTCAGAAGCGAACAACAAGGTGTTTTCAAAGACGCCCCAGTAGAGCGGCTTCTCTCCGAAACGATCGCGCGCCAGCAAGAGTCTTTTGTGCTTTGCGTCCCAGAGCGCAAAGGCGAACATGCCATTCAGATGTTCAAGCATCGCCGCGCCGTGTTCTTCGTAAAGATGCGGCAATACTTCCGTATCCGATTCACTGCGAAACGAATGGCCGCGCTGTTCCAGCCGGCGACGCAGTTCCCGGTAGTTATAGATTTCGCCGTTCAGAATTACAGCGACGCTTTTGTCTTCATTGAAGGTGGGTTGGTCGCCGGTGATGAGATCGATAATCGCCAGCCGTCGCATTCCCAACGCGACGCCGGTAGAGACGAGCAAGCCTTCGCCGTCAGGGCCGCGATGGACCATGCGGTTGCACATTGCGTGCAGCAGGTCCTCAGCGCCTGCCGCAGGCGGTGTGCGTGAATCGAGATTGGCCCAACCGGTTATTCCGCACATAGGGTTTTAGTGCTGAGTACTGAGTGCTGAGTACTGAGTAAAAGCAAAAGCATCATCCCTGGCATCCTCTTCATACTCAGTACTCAGTACTCAGCACTCAGCACTTTAGTTTTCGAAGCCAATACGTTCGCGCACAGCATAGATCCGTTTCGACTGCGACTCGTGATAAGTGCGCACGAGCATTTCCGCCAGCAGGCCCATCAGGAAAAGTTGAATGCCCAACACCAGCATCACCATCGCCATCACCGGCAAAGGCGTCTGAATAAAGTCGGCGTGATGGGGCCAGTCGGCAAACTTCATCAGGCAGGCCAGCAAAGCCGAGAGCAGCGACACACCAAACGTAAGCAATCCGGCAAAACCAAAAAGATAAAGCGGCTTGGTTTGATAGGAAGCCATGAACTTGATGGTGATCAAATCGAACACTACTTTAATGGTTCGCGACAGACCGTATTTCGATTGTCCCATCGTGCGCGGATGGTGGGCCACCGGAATTTCAGTAACGCGCGCGCCGGCCCAGGCAGCGTAAATGGGAATGAAGCGATGCATCTCGCCGTAAAGTTTGACGTCCTCCAGCGATTCGCGCCGATATGCTTTCAAGGAGCAGCCGTAATCGTGAAGCGGTACGCCGCCAATCCACGAGATGAGACGGTTGGCGATCATCGACGGAATCTTGCGGGTGACGAGCGTGTCCTGCCGGTTTTTGCGCCAACCGGAAACCACGTCATAGCCCTCGTCCATCTTGTTGAGCAGCCGGATGATGTCCGCCGGATCGTTTTGCAAATCCGCGTCCATCGGAATCAGCACGTCGCCTTGAGCGGCATCGATGCCGGCGGCCATCGCGGCAGTCTGACCGTAATTGCGTTTCAGCGCGACCACGCGAACACGATCGTCCAGACGGGCAATTTGACGCAGCACACTCAGGCTGCCGTCGCTTGAGCCATCATCAACGTAAATAATTTCAGCCGAACGGCCCAATGCCTTTAATGCTTCGTCGAGCTTGGCGTGCAGCGGCAAAAGATTTGGCTCTTCGTTGTAGACAGGAAGAAAAACAGAAACCTCGGGCTTTGCGCCGGCTTCTGTTGGCGCGGCATTCGTAACTAACGTTTCTTCCTGTTCGTCGTAGATTTTCATTTTCTTTTAAGTGGCACAGACTTCAGTCTGTGTCGGTCTCGCCAGCATACATTTCAGTCTGTGGTGTCCCGCCGGCACATATTTAAAGGCTATGCTACTTTCGGCAGGTGGACAGACAGGAATGTCTGTCCTACTCAAGCCGGCGCGCCACGCAAATAATGGAAACGCCAAAAGGAAAATTCAAATGCCGCAAAAGAAATCGTTCCGCCCCAAACATTTTTCCCATTACACCGTTGAGCGCGCCAATTGTGATGTTGTTTTCAGAAGCAGGACGCAAGCCGGTGACACGCATTAGCAACCGTCCAAAAAATATCGGCGCAAAGAAACTGAGATTTACATAACTCGCGCGCTCAATTTCAAAGCCTGCTTTTCTTACCGCCTCTTTCAAGTTGTCCATAGTGTAGCGGCGACGATGATTGCTGATGTCGTCCTGCACGCCCCACAAAAACATGAACGCCGGAACAAACAGAACCGCCCGGCCGCCGGCACGCAACACTCGCCGCATTTCTTTCAAACCGGCAACATCGTCGTCAAGATGCTCAACCACATCAAGCCCCGTGACCAGGTCAAACGAATCGTTCTCGTAAGGCAGCGCTTCAGCCGCGCCCTGTTTCACCTGCTGCAAGCCACGCTCGCGACAAAATTCGAGCGCCTCAGCCGAGACATCTACGCCCTCGGCCTGGCCAAACTGCGAAAGCATTTCCAGGTTCGCGCCCGTGCCGCAGCCGACGTCCAGAATGTTCAGCGACCCTTTGCGTGAAGTCGATTTGAGTTCTGCGCAAACGCGTTTGAGAAAACTTTCGATAATCCTGCGGCGCCCGACGAACCACCAATGCGTCTCCTCGACTCGATGCATGATCGAGTAGGTGTGCTGCTGCATCTCGCGCGGCAGTGCTTTGTCGATGATGTTTGTGTTTGTAGACATTTCCTGATCAGCGCCTTCGGCTCAGTTAACTACGCCGACGTCAGCCGTGGCTTCGCATTGTAGAACAACTCAGGCAGGAAACTCAGGGTTGGGAAGGGGGCATGCCCCCGCTCTTATGCCGAAACCATTCGACAAACTTCTTAATCCCATCTTCAATCTGCGTCTGAGGGTTGTACGCAAGTAACTGTCTCGCTTTCGTCACATCAGCAAAAGTTTGCGGCACATCTCCAGGTTGCAGCGGTTGCCGATCGAGTTTCGCCTTGATGCCTAATTCTTTTTCCAGCAATTCAATTAGTTCGCGCAACTCGACCGTGCGCGACTCGCCCAAATTGATTACCTCATAATCGCTCGCTTCATAGTCGATGGCCGCACGAACACCGCCAATGATGTCGTCGATGTAGGTGTAGTCGCGGCGCGTCGTGCCGTCCCCAAAAACCGGAATCGCTTTGCCTTCAGTCATCAATCGCGCAAACTTGTGAATCGCGAGGTCGGGACGTTGGCGTGGTCCATACACCGTGAAGAAGCGCAGACAGACGCAACGAATTCCGTATAGATGCGAATAGGTGTGACACAGCAATTCACCAGCGGCTTTTGTCGCGGCGTACGGTGAGATTGGCTGACGAATGGGATCGTCTTCGCTAAATGGGACTTTTGCATTTATTCCGTAAACTGACGAAGACGAGCCAAACACAAACTGTTTAATGTCGTGCTCGTGGGCCAGTTCCAGCAGGTTCAGCGTGCCCCTGATATTTGTTTCGGCATAAAGCAGCGGTTGTTCCAACGATGGTCGAACGCCGGCGCGTGCCGCCAAATGAACGATGCAATCGAAACTGGCGCTTTCAAAAACTGTTTCCAGTTCCGGGTTGTGGCGAATATCGAGCCTGAATAAATTGTAATTGGGATTCTCTAATTGCAGCCGGACGTTCTCGCTTTTGATTGCCGGATCATAAAAATCGTTGAAGTCATCGACGACAGTGACGCGCCATTCGCCCGTCGCCAGAAAACGATCGACGAGATGCGAACCGATGAACCCCGCGCCGCCGGTAATTAGAATGTTCTTCATACTGAAATGATCAATTGAGAAGAACGGCGGCTCCGCCGCACTCCTTGCGGAAAGGCTCTGCCTTTCCGGTTGGTCTATCGAATCTGAGGCTACGCCTCGGCGTGAGGCATAGCTTCCTTTATTTAAGAGCGCCGTCAGAAAGGCACAGCCTTTCCGCACGGGTTGCGGCAAAGCCGCAAAACCAATCTATTTGGTCGCGTAAATCCACAAGTGCCAGCCCCAGCGCGCGGCGAGCTGGGATTCCAACCAGCGCGGCAACAATTTCCCCAATAACGGCAGCCAGCGCTTGTTAAAGAAATAAGCCTTCAACGTCACTTCAGAAAAATTCTGGAAGAGCCTTCCCGCTTCCGCTCTTGAATAAACTCGCGCCAGCGGATTGCCGGCGCCGTCGGTGTTCTGACTCAAAAACTCTTCATCGCCCAGATACGTTTTCTTTTGGGTCTTCAATAGTCTGGCATGTTCCTGCAAATTGTCGAGCGGCTCGCCGGTAAGTTTATGGACCAGGCGCACGCCGCTGTCCCACCTGAGCAACTGCGCGCCCGCGCGTCGCAGCAGGGAAATGTTTACGCGATAGTTGTACGAATCGCGATGGTACAGCATAACAATCGCGCGCCCACCGGGGCGAAGCACGCGATGGATTTCGCGAATCGCCCGGACCGTGTCGGGCGTGTGATGCAACACGCCGTGCGAATACACCACGTCAAAACTCTCGTCAGCAAACTCGAGGTTCTCGGCGTCAGCAGTTTGAAACTTACCCGGAAGATCGAATAACGCGAAGCGCTTGCGAGCGAACTCAACCGCAGCCTCTGTCAGGTCGACTCCGGTGTAGTCCGCGCCTGCCTTGGAAAACTGCGCGCCGTCAGTTCCCAATCCGCAACCAATTTCCAAAACCTTCAAGCCGCGCGCGCCGGCAAAATCAGCGGCCGCGGGAATATGCCACTCCTTCGCGTACCGGTGCGCTTCGACGAGTTCATAAAAGCGCCGGCTTCCCGGTTCGGCATCCGCAAACTTTACACCGCACGGATTTGCTTGCCAGAAAGCACGCACTCGTTCCTTGAGGTTTTCATTTGAGTTTGACATGAAAAGACTTGGAAAACCTACGAGGCAAATGGATAAAACGGTGTGTTGCGGAAAATCCAAAAGAACAAGACGACGGCAAAGATTGTCCAGATGTATTTGGCGTCGAGCTGATTTCCTTTTAACTGCCGGCCATGGATTGCGGCGTTGGTGAAACGGACGAACGCATAAAACAGAAACGGCAACGACAGCATCAACAACGGATTGAATTTGAATGCGGCGACGACGTCGCCATGGACCAGCGCATGCATCGCGCGCGTGCTGCCGCAACCGGGACAGGCAAATCCAGTCAACGCGCGAAATGGGCAGGTGGGGAATAAGCCCGTTTTGCCGGGCTCAAAAATAAACAGATAGACCGCGGCAACGGCCAGGGTTAACCAGCTAAACGCAGCCAGCAGACGAGGATTTAACGTCTCAGCGAACATCACGAGAAGTTAAACTATCATGTGGAATGTTTGGCGGGAAATGCGGCGTGACAACTATCAGCTTCGCGTTGCGCCGAAGGGAAAACCCTGCGGCACAACGCGGCTGGAAAAGCTCGAGTCTTAAAACCAGGCCTTCTTATTTTGAATGTAGGTTCTGACAAAATCTTCATCAGACTTCGTCAGGTAGATAATCCCTTCGACCAGGCCCACGATTGAGCCGGCGCCGCAGGTGACCAGCGTGATGACTATCTGAATGATTCCTTCGGTGGTGTAACCGAGGACGAATTTATGAACGCCAAAACCGCCGAGCAGTATGCCGCAGATGCCGGCAACAAGTTTTTTGTCGGCGCCCATCGCTTTCCAATCGGTCATTGCGCCTGACGGACCCTGATTAACTGACTGCATCGGTTGATATCCCCCGGCCGAACTCATGGGCGCATTACAGCTCGCGCAGTATTGAGCATTTTCGTCGTTTACAGCGCCGCATTTTGTGCAATATTTCGTCATTAGTTTTTTGCTCCGACAAGTTTCGTAATTCAGGATAACGTTTCAAATCACCGCAATCGCCAATCTAACAAGTATCAGTTAACTTCCTTTGCTAACACTGCAAGGTCAAGGTTCTCCGTTATCTGGAGCCCAAGGCTGCCACGCCGCCCAGAAACACCATGAATATCACGTAGAACAAAATCATCGCTAACCCAAGTCCTATTGAAATAAAACTGAAGAGTTTGGCTTTCTTGGAAGAGTCAACGGCGCCCGCAATATCTCCGGACGCGACTTTCCCGTTTACCTGCGCGGCGAAAATAACCGCGACAATTCCCAGCGGGCAGCAACAGAACAACGAAATAATCGCCGGCACCAAATAGTTGGGCACGTTCGCCGGCACATCCGTTGGCGGAGGCGGCGGCATCCACTGTTGAGACATTTAGTAGTTTCTCCTGAATACTTTTCAGACGAAGCTGTTTAAGCTGAGCGTTTGAATTCACCGACCCTAAATGCCGGGCCCGCCAAAGTTCTGTGGCGGTGGTGGTGCGACGGTGCTTCCTTTGCCCTTGCCAAAAATGGCCGTACCAATTACGCCGCCGAGCGTCGACAAAACGACAAGCGCTACCGCGCCGATAAGGCTGCCGACGACCATCAAAATTGAGCCCGAAAAAGGCAGATGCAGGCCACTGCGATCTAACTGCTCTTGCATTGTTGCCATTCCCCACAACAGCGCAATGGGCAAATAGATGACGACGTAAATTATTCCACCGACAACTCCAGCCAGAGCGCCCACCATGGCGCCATCACCCATTGGCACAGGCGTGGGGGAACTCTTTGCATAAATGAGCGCCGCCAGCACGCCGCCGATTATGCTCCAGATACAACAGCAGAGGCTGATTATGGGAATCAAGGAATGGATTGCCGAGAACACGCCTACAATCAATCCACCGAGAAGTGCTGGCTTAAGTTTGTTGTTCATTAGTAGTAGCTCAGAGATTCAGGCTGGAGAAAGCCGGACAAACTAAAAATAAAATGGGATGGTCTGGAAAATCGAGCTGAATAACTAACAAAGCAGACCGGGATTGTCAATAAAATTGAATGATTGGTAGTGCCTTAGTTTGAGATCTTCTTTGTGCGTGCTTTGTGTCCTCTGTGCCTCCGTGGTGAATCTTTATTAGCGGATTGCTCACCACAAAGGCACAGAGAACACAAAGGACGCACAAAGAAAACTGAAATTGAGACTACTAAATGATTAGTTCTAGATTGACTTAAGCGAACGCAAAACCGCTCCCCACGGTTTGCCGCCCCGCTAAATGCCCGTCCGCTCGACAAACTAACCTTTGTCGGACATTATTCTTGCCATGTACGAATTTGCGGTCACACCAGCGGTTACCAGCATTCGCCGCCGGGGCGTCGAGATAGCGGACGTAACGCCCGAAAGCCTTGGCTTTGAATTGGAACTCGAGTCTGGTGACCGAATCATCAAGGTCAACGGCCGCACCGTTCGCGACTATCTCGATTTTCGTTTTCAAACTGCCGGCGAAACAGAATTGATGATCGAAGTACGCAAGGCTAGCGGCGAGGATTGGGAACTGCAAATCGAAAGAGGCGAAGGCGAAGACTTTGGTCTTAATTTTGAGCAGATTGTGCCGCGACAGTGTGCCAACGAATGCATTTTCTGTTTTTGCAAAGGCAATCCTGAAGACGCTCGACCGTCGCTTTTCATCCGCGACGAAGACGTCAGACTCTCGTTCCTCTATGGCAATTACACCACGCTGACTTCTTTAACTGATGATGAACTGCAGCGCATCATTGAGCAGCGTCTGACGCCGCAATACGTTTCTGTTCATGCTACCGATCTTAAAGTTCGCGCCTATTTGCTGGGTGTCGATGAAAAGCGCGCCGACATTCGCAGCAAGCTGAAAGCGTTGCTTGATGCCGGCATCGAGATTCATGCGCAGGTTGTGCTTTGTCCGGGAATCAATGACGGCGTGGTGCTGGAACAAACTATTCGCGATTTGGCGGCTGAATATCCACGCATATCAAGCGTCGCGATCGTTCCCCTCGGCCTGACGCGTTACAACATCGATTCGAGACTAACGGCGGTCACGCCGGAGTTTTGCCGGCAAACGATTGCTCAAGTCACCAAGCTGCAACGGGAGTTGCGAAAGCGGCTGGGAACTAACTTCGCGTTTCTCGGTGACGAGATCTATTTGCGCGCCGGCGCACCTGTCCCTTCGCGCGCACACTATGGCGACCTTCCTCAAATCGAAGATGGCGTTGGGATGGTGCGGTCGTTCAATAACAGTTTTGCTTCGCTGGTTAAAAGGGCAACGCGCCAGTCATTACCGGCGCCAGAAAAACTCAACGGGACAATTTTGACCGGAATGCTTTTCGCGCCGGAGTTGCAAAAAACTATTGCAGATTTCAACGCGCGTTTCGCCACCCGACTTAAAGTAGAAAGCGTCGCTAACAATTACTTTGGCGGGGATGTTTCAGTCGCCGGGTTGCTGACCGGCGGAGATTTCCTGGGCGCAAAGCCGCGACTCAGCGGCGATTTTGCCATCATTCCGAAAACCACGTTGAAGAGCGACGAGGACATCATGCTCGATGGCACGACGCTGGCCCAGTTAACCATGAACCTCGGTGTTCCCGTTTATCCGCTGGATTTGAAATCATTCAGCCAGTTCGTTTTCGAAAAGAATTGACGCATAGGCCAAAGCCACTGATGACTGCCTCAGTCAATCAAACACCTGCCAACTCGCCTAAGATTCTTGATGTCGGCTGCGGACAGAACAAGTATCCCGGCGCCATCGGCATTGACTCAAACCCGCGCGCCGACGCCGACGTCATCCACGATCTTGGCGTGCTGCCTTATCCATTCGCCGACAACGAATTTGACGAGATCATCTGCCGCCATGTGATTGAGCACGTTCCCGATGTGATGTCATTTGTTAGCGAGCTCCATCGCATTACTAAACCAGGCGGCCGCATTAAGATCGTTACGCCGCACTGTACAAATCCCGACTGGGCAACTGATCCAACGCATCGCAACCACTTCAACAGTTATACGTTTACCTGCTTCATGCCCGACCGCACGCCGTTTCCGTTCTACACGACGGTTGAGCTGCGGCCAATCAGCACTTATGTTTCGCTGGCGAATCTGTGGCGCGCCCTGGGACTGGAGTGGATAACCAACCTCGATCAGCACGCTGCCTCATTTCGCTTCACGCGAAAGTTTTGGGAGTTCTACCTGTCAGCGATTTGCCGCGGCAAGGAACTGCATTTTGAATTCGAGGTAGTGAAACCGACGGAATAACTGTCGGCTCCAGCTTCCATTCAAGAATTCAGATTGAACCCTCTGCCCAGCAAAGGCATTTAGTGATTCGTAGAAGAATCCAAAAATCTCAATATCCAGCTCCGCTTGATGTGACCTAAAAAGGGTCTAACTCTCGCATTAACACTACTTTTGTAAGCCCTAGCTGACGCATCATCTTGGGGCACACTGATTGCAGAATTTTTGGTAACGTTTGCAAGCCTGCAAGGGAAGTTACAACAACAAGTCCGAATTCTTAACGATCTCAGTGGCCTGAAATCTGAGCCACGGACGAGAATCTCAGCTAAATCAATTTACTAAGGAGCCTCCTATGAAGAGATTTGTTTTTAGTTTGCTGACACTCCTGCTATTTGTTACAGGGGCGTTAGCGCAGTCCACCGCCGGCCGACTTGTCGGCACGGTTTCGGGGCCCGACGGCGTTTTGCCCGGGGCCACTATCGTTATCACAGATAATCAGAGTCGTAAGGAACAGACGCAGACGGCCAATGATAACGGCGCATTTGCGTTTCCCCAACTCGAGGTCGGTACTTATACAGTGACGATCACGGCGCCAAACTTCAAGACGTATGTCGCTACTGCCCTCAAAATCGACGTTGGCCGTGAATATTCACTCAACCCAACGCTCGAAGTGGGCGGTCTCGCTGAATCGGTTACGGTAGTGGCCGGTGCGGATATCATCAACGCCACCTCAGCGCAAATCACCACCACGGTCAGCCCCAAGCAGATTCGGGAATTGCCGCTCATCGCGCGCAACCCGCTCAATTTGATTAACCTGCAAGCTGGGGCGACTCCTAGCGCGGGGTTCCAACTAACGTCGATTAACGGCATGCGCACGACGATGACCAACATCACGCGCGATGGCATCAACATACAGGATGCATTCATCCGCACGAACGCCACGGATTTCGCACCAGGCCGACCCTCGGTTGACGACACAGGCGAGTTCACCATCTCCACTGGCAACTCAGACGCCGACGCCGGTTATGGCGGCGCGCAAGTGACACTAGTGACGCCCCGCGGCGAAAGTAAGTTTCACGGTGCGCTGTTTGAATACAACCGCAATTCAGCGGTAGCAGCCAACACGTTCTTCAACAACCGCGCCGGCAGTTTTGGACCAAATGATGCGACCGTACTTCAGGGTCGCGCCAAAGCGGGGGATCCCAGAATCCCGCGCCCGTTCCGCAACCGTAACCAGTTTGGCGGTACAATTAGCGGACCAGCGATATTGCCGAATTTTGGTGAAGGCGGCGCCTCGACCGTGAAGAAAAAATCCTTTTTCTTCTTCAGCTATGAAGAGTTGAGAGATCCTGTCTCCACGTTGTCTACTCGCACCATTCTCACGCCTACCGCGCGCACCGGGCAGTTCCAGTTCAACCGTGCGACCGCAGGAACCGCAAACTCAATCTGCCCGGGAACAGCAGCCGGGTCGGTTTGTACAGTTCCCAATATTCTAAGTTTCGCCCGTTCACTGGGTGGAACCTTTCTTACGGTTCCGGCAACAATAGATACCGTCGTGCAGAGTCGCATCCTTGATGGTTTACCAGCGGTCGGTAACCGCACTGACATCGGCGACCAGCTCAACACTACGGGTTTCGCTATCAACCGTCAGTCAAGCCAGTTTCGCAAGCAGTATTCGACGCGATTCGACTATGACGTGAATCAGAGCAACCAGATCACCGGCATATGGAGTTGGAACAAGGAAACTAATCTTCGTCCCGACGCTGACAACAATCCGATCACTACCGGTTACACCGTGGTTCCGTTCTCGGATCAGTCGTCAGAGAACAAACAGCTGACAGGCGCCTATAGAACCTCGTTCAGTTCAAACTTTATTAATGAAGTTCGCGGGGGTTTCTTCAAGAGCGATGTGCCATTCAACCGGCTATCCCCTTTACCTTCGTTCTTCATTACCCCGACTCTGATCAACTCACCTGAGACGCAGTTTATGAATCAGGGGCGTAAGACAGCCGGATACAACTTTCAGGACAACGCCGACTTTATCTCTGGCAACCACGCATTAAAGTTTGGCGGGATCTTCCAGTTCTTCCAGGTTGACTCCTACAACGATGCGTTAATCGTGCCGACATATACAATCGGCGTTGGCGCGGCGACACCGCAGTTCGTTACAGGGAACTTTACTTCGCTGGGCGGTATCAGCACCGCACAACTAGGCACGGCCAATGGCCTGATGGCCCTACTTGGCGGCATCGTAAATGGCGGTTCGCAAGGCTTCAACACTTCGAGCCGTACATCTGGCTTCTTGCCGACCCGACTGTTGCAACCTTTCCGTTACGATAACCACGCGCTCTACGCTCAGGATCGATGGCGCATTAAACCGTCACTCAGCTTGACGCTGGGCCTCCGTTACGAACTATTCCCTGCGTTGCGGCTGGCTAACGGCCTCGCGCTCGAGCCCACGATTCCTAATGGTGCCGATCCCCTGGCCGCTATTATGGATCGCAATGGAACCTACAGTTTTGTCGGTACCAATGCGGGCAGGGAAAATGCCTACTACAAGACGGACAAGAACAATTTTGCGCCGTCGTTCGGCTTCGCCTGGTCGCCAAACTACAAAAACAACCTGCTCGGTGCGCTATTCGGCGAAGGCCGGACAACGATCCGTGGCGGCTTTAGTTCGGTTTACGGTAACGACTCCATCGTGACGTCAATCAACAACGCCGCCGTGGGCAACGTCGGGCTTGGTAGAACAGGCGGGAACGCGCTCAATGCTGCAGGTACTTCCGCATCGATCAATGATCGGTTGCAAGGTGGTGTAACCGCCATTACGCCACCGACCTTTATCACACCACCGCGCACCTATCTGCAAAATAATGCGCCATCGGTTGGATCTAACTTCGGTACGGTCTTCGCCGTCGACCCGAACATTCAGATCCCAAGGGTCGATCAGTATAGCTTCGGCATTCAACGCGAGATCGGTTTCCAGACCGCAGTTGAAGTGCGCTATGTCGGCACGCGAAGCAACAACCTGGCCCGTAGTATCGACTATAACCAGGTGAACATCTTCAACAACGGATTTCTCGCCGATTTCGAACGCGCGCGCGCGAACCTCGCGCTCAGCGGTAACGCTTTCTGTGTAACCGCAGGTTGTCAGGCTCTGACAATCTTCCAAAGCGGTGCCGGCAGCGCTGGACACTTGGGCGTAGGAACGGGTGGGCTCTCTGCGGCCACCTTTAGCAGCAACCTAACCAACGGCACCCCGGCGGATCTGGCGATTTCGTTCATTCAGAACGGACTGAACAATCACCCGACGGTAGCCAATCCAACCGCTACGCCTTTCATAAACCTGATCCCAAACCCAGCCACTGGCGTCGCCAACCTGTTCCAGAATGGTGGTTTCTACAACTACAATTCGCTGCAGCTTGAAGTCCGTCGCCGCTTCTCGAAGGGCCTTTACTTCCAGGCTAATTACACGTTCTCGAAGAACCTGACGAACGCCATCGGCACTTCGCAGACACTCGTCGAGCCCTTCCTGGATAACAACAATAAGGCGCTCGACAAGTCGCGTGCTGATTACGACGTGACCCACGTCTTCAACGTCAACGCGATTTACGAGTTGCCGTTCGGACGCGGTAAGACGTTCTTCGGCGGCGCCAATGGCCTTGTGGACCGCATCATCGGCGGCTGGCAAATCTCGGGGATCACAGCTTTGACTTCCGGTTCCCCGCTGACTTTTGTCGACACTCGCGGGACTTTGAACCGCACCGGCCGTTCTGCTCGTCAGACGGTTAATACCAGTCTGAGCAACGCACAGATTAAAGCCTTAATCGGCCGCTTCGAAACGCCGAACGGTATTTACTTCATCAACCCGTCAGTGATTGACGCCACGACTGGACGTGGAGCGAACGGCTTTGGCTCGACGCCTTTCACGGGCCAGGTCTTCTTCAACGTCAATCCTGGACAAACGGGGAACATGGCCCGGGCCGTGATCGACGGACCCAGCTACTTTAATTTGGATGCTTCACTCATTAAGAACATTCGGATCAGGGAAGGCATGAGGTTCCAAATACGGGCCGAAGCATTCAACGCTCTGAACAACACTAACTTCTTCCCGGCTGGCCAGATTCTGGACATCACGAGCAGCAGTTTCGGTCGTCTTACGCAGACTACTGGAGCCCGCGTTATCCAGTTTGCCGGTCGCTTCGAGTTTTAACTCTTAACCAGCGCCTTTTAAAGTCGCTGAAATTGAAAGGGCGTCACCCCGACGGGGTGACGCCCTTTTTTTTACACTCGCCGGTAGCCCAAGCCACGCTCAGCTTAATTTGCTTCTACGTCAAAAGATTTTGGGTCGATGTTCTGGTTGAAGCCAAACTCAGTAAGGTTCGCCTCCCAATCCGCTTTGTAGGAGCCGCCTGGCAGCGTTATTTCCAAACTGATTATGTATTTGTGCGGCAGTGTCAGCTCGCCCTCTTTACGAAAATCCGAAAAGTCCTCGACCAGACGGTAGCGGCTCTCGCGCTGGCGCGCCGAGTCATTTACGGTCGCGCCCATTTGGGCGGCAAGGGTGCGTTTGTATTCGGTGCGAACGTGCTGAAAGGTCTCCGCGTCAAAGAAAAGAGTCACATCCAGGTCGGAACCACCGCGCGGCAGATATTTCAATGCGTAGGCGTTGCGTTCACCGATCTTTTTCGTCCCCGCACTTTCGAGTTTCGGTTTGGTCGTGGCCAGATCAAACAACGGCCACGCTTGAGAGATCGCACCACCTACCAACCCTTGCTTAATGATCAATTTGTGCATCTGCAGAAAATCGCCGAGCGATGAGCGCGCTCCGGGCCGCACGTAACTAACCGTCACATTCTTACCATCGTACCCAAGCTTCTCCTGCGGGTAGTTCGGCACGTTATCAAACATCATCCCAACCAAATGTTTTTCACCATCAGACGCCATTACGATTCGCCCGGGCGCCTGCCCAATCGATGGAGTTCGGAACGAGACCACCACGGTGCCCACCGCAATGCGGCTCTTGATCGTCGCGCGCGCTTCTGCAGTACCCACGGACTCGAGGTGTTTAGCAACCACGTCCTCAGCCTTCAACTTCTGTTCACTCGACACCGTAGGACCAAAACCAACGGCAGCCGAAAATATGAGAACGAAGTAAATTGTTGTCTTAAGGGTTACGCCGATGCGATTGTGTTTCAACTTGAGTTCTCCTTAGCAGTTCTGGCACTTGGGGCTGGAGAGTGCAATGACGGGGTATCTTAGGAAAAGTGGATGCAATCACGCAAGGTAAGGTGATTATATCGGCAGCGCTTAGAGATCCGGTGAAACATTGATTTATGCCGGTCTTCGAATTACAGTGTCAACCTAACACCTCCATTCACCCAGGACGAGGTTTCCTATGAAGTTTTTATCGCATGCGATTCTGATGCTTTCACTGATCGGTGTCGCCATGGCACAGGCCCCTACATTCCCCGCTGCAGCTCCTAATATAGAAGTTGTCGAGAATGGTTGGCGTAAAGTGATCCGAAATCCTGCGCTCGATGATGATCCGCTTCGTGCCGGCCGCGAAACAATCGAATATGAGCAGGCAAAGCGGGATGCGGTTCGGGTGAACCAGGTTCTGCGCGATTTGGGGCGAGATCCGATTCCCCCACCTACGCGTAGTTCGTCCGGAATCAGGATGGGCAATTCTTCCGTCACCTATATCTATGAAGCAAAGATCAGGAACACCGGAACCAAAACCGTGCGAACCGTTGTGTGGCAGTACGCGATGTTCGATACCGACAAGCACGAAGAAGTCGGTCGCACTTCGTGCACGAGTAAAGTAAACCTGCATCCCGGTAAGACGGTGGATCTGGTGGGAACTTCAAGCCAATCTCCGATTGGAGTTATTGATGTATCCAAGTCGGGTAAGGAAATAAAAGGCGCTTATACCGAGCGAGTAGTAATAAATCGCATTGAGTATGACGACGGCTCTTCCTGGCAGCGGCCTTTGAACTAGCGGCCATTTAGCTCGCCCCTCCGAAGGTTGTATCCGTTTTCCTGAGCACTCTCTTAGAAAACTTTCGCCGTGCCTTGCCGGTCTTATGACTAAGGTAAGGGAGCATCAGCTTCAGGCTAATGTCGCCGTTTTCCATTGTCTATCTGGATACAACTCGAGGTCGGGAGAGGTTATTTCAGCACGGCTGCTTGCGGGCTGATGAGTAACAAATGCCAGCGCTGAAACGTGTTGATTGTTTCGCTCGGCAAGACCCGAACGTACGCGGTTTGCAGGAAAAGCTTGTCGGGCGTGGGCCATTCCAGCCGCACGATAGGATTGAATGAGGCAGGAATTGCAGACGCGGATGTAGCCGCAGGTTCCGGCTTGTTCGCGTTCGCTTCGCCCGTTTTATTGCTCGCCGAACTCTTCTGTTCGTAAATTCTCGAGGCAGAAGTCAACGCATCCCGCAAACGAATCCGCGCTTGTGTCGGTTTAGTTGTCGCCGCGTCGTAAATCATCACGTCCGTATCGAACGCTGCGGCCACTTTTGCAGAGTCGGATGACCAGGCCGGCAAAGCGTCGATGAGATTGTCGTCAAGCAACCGCTCCGATCCATCGACGCTGATCAGGCGCGGCCGGCCCGCCGGCAATTTGTATTCCTTTTCGCGCGCATCCCACTCGCTCTCCCTGCAAGCCAGCGCCACCAGTGCGTGATTGTCCGGCGCCCATGAAGAATAAAAATAGATGAGACCTTCGCGCGTTGTCAGAGGTTTCAAGTCATAGCCATCGCGATTGCAGATATAAATCTGCTCGGTGCTAAACATTGCGATCGTAGGAAAAGCAGGAGCTATCGATGGCAGCGGCGAAGCGTCCGTCTCTTCAGGCAGAATCGCGCCCGGCGGTGTCGGCGTCGGCGTGGGTTTGACGCCGCGATGAGCGATAAAAGTGATGGAGTTACCATCAGGCGACCAGGCGACCGTTTCGGGAAACACGCATGAAAGATCCGGTGGCGTTAGGTTGCGCAGAAAGTGACCATCTGACGAATAGATGTCGATACTAAACGCCGGGCCGGGCTGGTCCTCAGTGCCGTAAAGAACGAGTGCCCGCTGTCCGTCAGGCGAACGAATGGTTCGCAGCAGCGCGTCATTCTCGCGCCGCGTGTTGAAATCAAGTTGGATGGCCTCGATCTTTTCGGCAGCGTCGTCATTCTTAATGTCGTCAGGCACTTTGACGTCGGCTTCAAAACGATAAGCCAGCCGTTGCGCGGGAACATCTCGTAGGACCAGCGGGCGCGCTTCCCGGCGATCCATAATCGTTGAACATGAAGCAGTGAGCAGGACGAAGATCGCAAACGCCGCATTACGTTCTTTAGTCACAATAAAACGAGGGCTGCGCGAAAGGCGTCTCTGGAAGTGTTTTCTGGATTCGCTCGGCTGTTTGGCTGAAGGGGATTTAATCAACTCTATTCGGCTCTCTGGATTCTTCTTTAATGTCTTTGGACTAACGGCCGTAAACAAGCTCGCGCGATAACGCCGGTCTTAAAAATAGAATCGCGCGAATTGTGTCGCGGGGCGAAAGATGATCCTCGTCACCTTCGTCACTATCCACACAGTTGTGTTCCAGCGACCGCGAGATCCTTTGTGGCAAAGCTTCATAACTCGGTGTTGCAGTCACGTAAGAGCGCGTGGCCAGAGTGCCCAGCAGATCGCACGTTAACTCTTCTGCTCTTTGGTCCCTAATCTTCAAGCCCGTCAAAAAAGAAGCGCGATTGCCAACCGCTCGAAACAAAAGTTTCAAGTTGTCCTGACTGCCGTCGGCAATGTGGACCAACTCGTGGGACAGCACGCTGATAATTCCTTCGTCCGAGGGCAGACCCGCCAGGAAGATGGTGCCAAATATTATGGTGCGCGGATTTCGCATCAACACGGACGCGTTATCGCGCGAGTCGACATCCGGACGAACGTCTCTCACCGCCTCGACACGCGCAACGGCCCGCTGAATTTTAAGATCCTGGCCCTTCGTTCCAGTTAGGTTGTAATCCCTGGTCAACTGCCTTAACGACGCCACGACCAGCCGCTGCGCTAACGGCAGCAAACGCTGGGCACGCCGGGCGCCGGCCACTGCTTCGGGACTATCCACGGGCAGGGAAGGCCGGGACTGCATGTCATCGATTGGCACGCTGCCTTTTGGATCGCGAACGCGCTCATTGCAAACTGTTTCGCCGGCAACTTCAACCATCTCACGCGCTTCTGTTGAGACGCGATCGCTCGAATGGCTCGTCAGCATTCCCCGCGACGGTCGCTTCTGGGCCAGAACTTTCGCGCTGATGCGAGGCACAACAGTCGCGCCCATCAGCAGCAGTGACAGCGCGGTGCCCGACAGCAAACGAAGCGGAACAATATGTCTGCGATAAAATCTCATCGTCTTACTTCTTTAAAGTTGCATCAGCGATGCTGCCAGGCGGCCTTGCGCTTTTCGCCAAAAGCATTGATGCCTTCAACTGCGTCCCGGGTTTTCATCAACTCGTGAAGATACATGTCTTCAATCTCTTTCAACGCGTCATCCAGCGAGCGCCCATGACCTAAATCAATCGCCCGCTTGGCATGTTCCAGGGCCAGCGCCGAAAGCCCGCGCAGCTGTGTCAGCAAGTGCGCTGTTTCCGCTTCAAGCTCGCCAGCCGGAACCACTCGGCTGACTAATCCCAGCGCCAGCGCCTCTCGAGCTTCGATTATCTCACCGGTCAGCATCAGTTCGCGCGCGCGCCGGTCGCCAATAACGCGCGGCAATAAGATTGCGGCGACCGGTGGAAATACGCCGAGCTTGATCTCCGGTTGCCCAAAACGCGCCTGGTCACTGGCAATAACGAAGTCGCAGAATGTTATCAACTCGCATCCGCCACCCAGCGCTGGTCCATTAACCACCGCGATGCTGGGCCGGCTGATCTGCTCGAGGCTGCGAAAGATGCCATGAAACGAGTCGAGCATTTGAAAGATGGTTTCGTGCGCGTGCTCTTCTACGCTAACGCCGGCGCTAAAGGCGCGGCAATCAGGCGCGGCGGCGAATACAATCGCTGCCAGATCGCGCTGTTGCGAACATTCGTCCAGCGCTTTATTTATCTCCTGCATCATTGCGATGTTCAGGACGTTGAGCGGCGGACTAGCCAGCGTGATGCGGCCGACGCGGTCCTCGAGAGCGAAATTGATGTGGTTGAAAGTGCCTGGCATTGTCTGGTGAATTCGACCCGCCGCGATTGTACGTGTTTCCTGTCCGTCTAAGCCAACTTGCAATAAGAAGCGACTTTCGCAAAACTTTCGCCACTAGTACCGTGTTTCATGTAGGCAGTTCAAAGTTTAGACTTCAGGTGAACCTGTCAGTCCACGTTAGCGGACGGTTGAAAATAGCCCAGCCCGGAAGAGCCTGTGTCAAAACTCAGTCTCCCAGCGCCAAAGGCGCGAAATGTGAAAGCCTGGGGCAACGCCCCAGGTAAAGAGAAGTTAAACTTTGAAGCGCTGAAAGCGCGGCATAGTCCGCATGATCAGTATTTCGCGCCTTCAGCGCTCGGGAGAATTCAATTCGCCGACCTGGGCCGGTGGCCCAGGCTTTCACATTTCGCGCCTTTGGCGCTGGGAACCGTGAGTTTTGACACGGGCTCCGAATTGTAGCGGCTGCGCTATTGTTATTCTTTCGCATTGCGGACTGATTGCAGGATCTGGAACATGCCGATTGTAAAATGTGAAAAGTGTGGCACTAAAAACCGGGTCGAAGAGAATGCTCCAGTCGACCGCATCGCAACCTGCGGAAAGTGTGGCGCCCCGCTGAGCAGCGCGACCGCCCCAACTTCCGATAAGCCACTAACTGTAACCGACCAAACTTTTTCGCAGGAGATCCTAAACACTCCGGGTGTCGTCTTGTTGGATTGTTGGGCTCCCTGGTGTGGGCCATGCCGCATGGTCGGCCCAATCATGGAGCAGCTTGCCGCCGAGGCCCACGGTCGTTATCGCGTCGCCAAGTTAAATGTCGACGATAATCAGCGCACCGCCGGCCAATTTCAGATTCAGAGTATTCCCACCATGCTCATCTTCAAGGATGGAAAGCTCGTCGACCGGCTGATCGGCGCTCAGCCAAAACCGGCAATCGCGTCGCGACTCTCAGCGCAACTAGCGGCAAAGAGGTAAGGGCCAAGAGCAAAGGGCCAGGTCAGACTTCGCTTTCCGCTCTTCGCTCCTCACGCTTCGGCCTTTGCTCTTTGCGCTTTGCTCTTCGCCCTTCGCCTTCGCCCTTTGCTCTTCGCTCTTTGCTCTTTGCGCTTTGCGCTTTGCCCGTTAATATCTGCAGCGCTTTCCCAGTTTCATTGAGAGGTCCCTTAGCATGTTTAGAAGATTGATCTCCAGCTCCGCCACCTGGGTCCCACTGCCGCTGCGCCTGACGATGTCCACGATATTCGTTGCCCATGGAGCACAAAAAGTGTTCGGCAGTTTTAATGGACCAGGCTTTCAAAAATGGACATCTATCCCGCTTCCTTTTAGTTTCATGAAGCCTACGTGGTTGTGGTTGGCTGTCGCTGCCTTTTCCGAGTTGATTGGCGGCGTCCTGATTTTTCTCGGGTTGTTAACCCGAGTGGGCGCATTCCTTATTGCCTGCACGATGGTTACCGCAATAGCCGCAGTTCACTGGCCGAGCTTTTTTGTTCCGCAGGGTATCGAGTATCCACTCGCTCTTTCGGCAATTTGTCTGGCACTGCTGATTTCGGGTGGCGGAATGGCTTCGGTCGATCTTGCAATGTCCGGAGGCCGGAGACGATAACCACATTGAAGAGTAAATAGTGAAGAGCGGGCAATTAGTATTATGCGTTAGAGTAATTCGTTTCGCTTCTGCCTAATACCAATTTCGCGACTTTGAATTGAGACTCGTGTTTATCGCTCTACTTTTACGCTACTCTTCTCGTTTCACTTTTTATTTTTCACAATCTCTATGAAGCGCTCTCCACTCGTCGTAATCTTCACGACCGTATTCATCGATCTGGTTGGCTTCGGCATTGTAATTCCAGTGCTTCCTTTCTACGCCGAAGGAACGCGCTTTAATGCCACGCCGCGTACTGTCGGATTTCTGTTTGCGTCTTATTCGATCATGCAATTGATCTTCTCGCCGATCCTCGGCCGCTTGTCCGACAAACACGGCCGCCGGCCGGTGCTTCTGATTTCAATTATTGGAACCGGCATCGGCTTTTTGATTCTCGGTTTTGCAACCACGCTCTGGATGTTGTTCGTGGGTCGCATTCTCGATGGCATTACGGGCGGAAACATCTCGACAGCGCAAGCTTACATTGCGGATATCACGACAAAAGAAGAGCGGGCCAAAGGTATGGGATTGTTGGGAGCTGCGTTTGGCTTGGGATTTATTTTTGGCCCGGCAATCGGAGGAATACTCAGCCAGTGGGGCGTGGCCGTGCCCTTCTTGTTTGCGGCCGGCTTGTGCTTTGCGAACGCGACTCTCCTCTATTTCACTTTGCCGGAAACGGTTACAGCCGATCACCCGGCACGCACGTCGGCAGCAGGAGGACGCGGCCTATCGCAATTGATCCAGTCGTTGCGACAACCGCGGCTGGGGTTCGTGCTAATAGTTTATTTCATGTTCATCGTCGCGTTCTCAATCATGACCACGACTTTTTCGTTATACACAATGTTTCGCTTTGGGTATGACGCAAAACACAATGGATATCTGTTCGCCTATGTTGGCGTCCTCGCCGTCATTATTCAGGGAGGCCTGATTGGCCGGTTGGTAAAACGCTTTGGTGAACTGCCGCTGGTGATCGTCGGTGCGCTTTTCTTTGCTGCAAGTCTGTTTGCTATTCCCTTCGTTGGGCCAAACGCGGGGGGACTCTTGGCGCTGTTAATTGGCGGCGGAATTTTTTCAGCGGGAAATTCCCTGGCAACGCCTTCGCTAACCAGCCTGGCCTCGAAGACTGCCGGGCGCGGCGAACAAGGAGGCGTCCTCGGCGTTACTCAATCGGTCGCGAGCCTGGCAAGAGCGGTCGGTCCGGCACTCGCGGCATTCCTCATCCACAGCACCATTGCATACCAGGGCGCGGACGGCAAATCGCACTTCATGAGCGATCGCTCGTTGTTCTTAACTTTTTGGACTGGGGCGGGGATAATGTTTTTAGCGTTTCTGCTCGCGGTGTATTTTACTCGCGTTCACTCGTCGGACTACTCGGAAGAGAGCGTTGCCGAAGCGGCTTAAGTGTTATCCGCAGATTACGCAGATTACACCGATTGAAAAGGCATGCATTAGCCTCAAAGCCAAGTCAGTTTGAATTCTAAATCTGCGGAATCTGTGTAATCTGCGGATTAGTAGTGGCATAGGCTTCAGCCTGTGTCTGGCCCCGACAGCACAGACTGAACTCTATGCCACTAACTTACTTTGCAAACTGCGCTACTGGCCCATCCGGCTTGATAAGGTCCTTGAGCGCCGAGTAAGGCACCAGCACAAACTGGGGCCCGGCGGCATATGGTGCAACCTGGTAAGAGTCAAAGTTGATGCCCAGACCATTCTTAGTAATGGTCCAACTGCGAAAGTTGTTTGCCTGCGAGCCGGCGCCACGCTGAATCCAATCGTCGTCCAGCATTCCATCCTCGCCTTTTGCCTTGGACTGTTTTTTCAAATCCTGAATGCAGTAAGCAGACAGCGCCTGCAGGTATTTCGCGCCGGGCTTGAACAAGTCGGCGAGCTTTAGCTGCCTCCCATTCCGCAAATCAAAATTGATGACGTCGGTGTAGGAATTTGGATGCGCCGCTCCCGCTGAATAACCGCCGATATCAAACTGGACGCTGATCAAATCGTCTTGCGCCAGTGCTATCGTGTAACCGGCGCCGAGGTCGCTGCCGGTTTCGCTTCCTGTTGGGTTTTCTTCACCAGCCATTTCCGTCATTTGCGCGCGAAACGCGTTAACCTGTTTTGTAACCAGGCCACGGGCTGCCTGGTTAAATTTTTCCGCATTTGGATCGGTCGAACCGCTTAACTGCGGATACTCGACATCGATTTCATATTTCAGCTTCTTATTCTTTTCCTTGATTTGCCGAGCGATGATCTCAACAGCATTGTTAAATTCGATCGGTTCCTGCTGCAGCGAAAAGGCGGCGGCTTTGCTGCCGTCCGGCTTGGTCCAATTGCCGGCAATCTCAATCAGTCCATTGTCTCCAGTTTTCCAAATGCCTTTGAACACCCCGGTCTGTTTACCATTTGCGTCAAACTCTTCGAGCACGAGATTGTTTGCGCTGTCGATAGTTCCGCGGACGTCGATTTTAGTTCCGACCTTTTGGTAAAAATAAGTGCCCGCGAGTTTGTCTGATTCGCGCACCAGCTTCATCTGCAAACCGAGCGCGCTGCCAATCGAGCCTTTGAAATACCATGGTTTAGTTGGCGTAATCCCGCCCTGCGGATGCTGAAGCTGTTCGCTGTTTGACCCCGGACTTGCCGTCTTTTGTTCTGCCGGAGCGGAAGCTTTGCGGCACGCAGCAAAGCCATAGGCTGAAATCAGTAGCAACAAGATCAGAAGTTGCTTACGAAAGAACATAAATTTTATGGTCCAACTGCGACGCGGTTCTTTGCGGATTTTTTTTGGCCGGGTTGCTGGTCTCAATCTGTTGCCGAATGGGAGCGCGCCATTCCACTTTTCACTATCTCTTCGCGAATGTCTGAAAAGGTCAACTGGCAAAGTTCGCCGCCGGTGAAGAGCTTGTTGTCGGTCACCTCGGCGATGGCAAATGTCGGTTTCGCGAAACTCTCAAGCTCGTCATCATTTTCAAAACTCACTTCGGCCAACACCAGGCCAAACAAATCTCCCAAAAACATATCGACTGAAAACCTGCGCTCTTCGAATTCAAACTGATAACGATTCTTGCGAATTTCGTTGGCATCAAACATCGCCAGCGTTTCCGCTTCCAAAGCGTTCAGATAAATGTTCGTGATTATCGTGCGCGAGAAATCGGCAGGGTCTGGCGCAAACTTTTGCGTGAACTTAACCGTCCACTTGTTGCTGCGCGGATCGCGCACCTTGCGAATGCGTAGACGGGTCCCGGAAATGTAGTTGTCGGTGATTTGCAGATGCGGATCAGCGCGCGTCAACCCTTCCGGCAAATCCTGCAGCAGATAGCGCCGCTCGCGCTCGACCCGCGAGTACTTGCTTTCGGCAGGAACGATTGTGTTCTGGTCTGTTAGTTTGGCAACACCCATTTGCAAGTCACCATGAAACTAGCCGGATATTGAACTGGCATAAACGCATGCATGAGGCTTCTTGTGGCCCTTCTTGAATTTGTCGCGCCAAGTTTCTTCTGCCTAATTTTCAACTTGCCAGTCGCATAATCATATCACCTCACCTAATAGTTTCTTCTGTGCAAACAAATTGCCTGTCTCACAGTCCAGCTCCCTTAAACGTGCGTCGCCAGCTATTCTCACTCATTGCCACGCGCTCGCGTGCGTGATAATTTCAGGTCATGCAAGCGACACCAGAAACGACGGCGTTCGAGCGCGGAGTTCGACCCGTGATGCAAATTGTATTACCGGAGAAGGCCGAGGAGGTTGTGGAGTTCAGGGCCGATCCTGAACTACAAGCGCGGATCGAAGAACTCGCAGCCAAGTCGACGGAGGGCCAACTCAGCGAAACTGAGAGCGCGGAATACGCGGGTTACGTGCGCGCTAACAAATTCGTTGCCGTTCTTCAGCGACAAGCGCGGCAATTGATCGACTCTCAATCCTGAGAGATGGAACCGAGAACCAAGGCTGAAGTCCGCGAACGCGCCGGCAACGCTTGTGAGTATTGCCACCTCCACCAGGACGACTCGCCGCTAGCTGCGCTTCACCTCGAACATATCATTCCGAAGGTCCATGGCGGTGAGAATCATACCGACAATCTGGCCCTTGCCTGTATTGACTGCAATCTGCACAAAGGAACAAACTTAACCGGAATCGATCCGAAAACAGGTATCGTTACCGAATTGTTTCACCCGAGAAGGCATCGGTGGGATGAGCACTTCGAGTGGTTGGGGATCTATTTAACTGGTAAAACCGCGATTGGGAGAACTACAGTACGCGTCCTTAACATGAATTCTGACGATCAGTTGGCGCTACGCTCCTCGTAACTGCTCTAGATAATTCCGCAGGAAGGCTCATCTATTCGTTTCTTGCCGTGTACCCATCGGCTTCATCGGCATTTGCAGCCGTCCGTCGGCATCGCGCGTTAGCGCGATGAAACCCGGATCGGCGCGCAGCGAATCAAATACCGCATCGACGCGCGCTTCCATCATTTCCTTCGAGCGCACCGATTGATAACGCTCGTATTGATAGAAGTGACGTTTCAGAAACGCCAACGCTTTTTCGCGTTGACCATTTTGCGCGTAGATAGCGGCGAGGTTGTACGACGCCGGCAGCAGGTGGACGTTGGCGCGCGCAATCTTCAGCGCTTCGTCGCGTTTGCCGCCGGCGGCCATGAAGACAGCAGCGAAAACGAGGTTGTAGGGATCTTTGGGATCAAGCACCAGCGCTTTTTGCGTGTACTGGTTGCCCTTCGCGAAATCGCCTTCGGAGTTCCAATAAACTGCCAGGTTGCGAAAGGCGAGCGCCAGCGGAAACTCGGCGACCGATTGTTCCATCAGGCCCAACCCTTTCTTGAACTCGCCTTCGTGGATCGTCATCTTGCCGAGGCCGTGCAGCGCCACCGCGCGCGAAAGGGGATCGGCGGGCATGTTGAGAATCGTTTCAAAAGTCGTGCGCGCTTTGGCCCAGTCGCCGATGTGATGACGATAGAGTTCGCCCAGATAACGCAGCGGCGCCGGATCCGCAGCGTCCATTGCGTTCGCCTTCAGATAAAACTTTTCTGCACGCGTGTATTGCGAGTTCATTTCCGCCACCAGGCCGCGCTGCATGGTTCGTTCGATCAATGCGCTTAGCTGCCGGTCGAAAATGGGAGCGGGTGGAATCGCAGCAATGTCGTCCAGCCCAAGTTTCTTGAGTTCTTTGGCTGCGTCTTTAGCCTTCTTGGGAAACATGCATTTCTGTGCGGCTACGGATCGAAAAAGTTTGATTGCCGTCTCTTTGTCGCCGGAGGTGGTCTTGGATTTGGCGTCTTTCAGTTGCTCATCGAGCGCTGCTTCACGCTGCTTCATTTCCGCCTCGACGAGCTTTTCTAATTGCTCGACCTTCAGCTTGCCGTCGGTGTTCTCGAGTTTGGTAACAGGCGTGCCGTCAGCATTCGCCAGCACCGCCACGGGTAATTTGGAATTGCCAATCAATTTTTGGGCGTTCGGAACTTGTGTGTCCGCGACTTCCATGGAAATGCACTGAGTCGCGTAGAGAGAAAGCGGACGCGAAGCCCGCAAACTCGACTTTTGCAACTCGTCCCTCGACGCGGGGAACCAGTAAAGGACCAATCCCATTGGGGCTGGATCTTTTGCTGCCCTGACTTTCCACGGCACGTAATAGACCGTCGGCGTCGAGCCGCCACCGCCGCCCGACATGCCGCCAACTCCGCCGCCACCACCGCCTCCGCAGGTGGCCCACACCGGAGAACCGACGAAGACGGTAATTAATAGAAGCGTTAACGCGCGTGTCAGCATTAAGGGGATTGAGTTTTTCATGATGGATGATTCTAGCCTAGAAATCTTGTCAGAGCCGAGAGCTTTTGGATGAGCAATTCAGCCCGCGGAGCGGGCGAGAGCATAAAGCCTGGGGTGGAGCGAAGCGTAACCCCAGGAACCACGAATTGAAAATAGCAAAGCCCGCGGAGCGGGCGAGAGCATAAAGCCTGGGGTGGAGCGAAGCGTAACCCCAGGAACCGTGAATTGAAAATAGCAAAGCCCGCGGAGCGGGCGACAGACTCATCGCGACAAAGCCTGTCGCCCGCTCCGCGGGCTGGCGTCATCTTTGGCTACCAACCTGGGGTTCCGCTGCGCTTCACCCCAGGCTTTACGCTATTACCTGCTCCGCAGGCTGGAAATAAGCGACGAACAGTGTCACATCTTCCCGGCTCTCATTGCCGCCAAACGTTTTTCAAAATTAGTCGTATCAACTTTGTCCGCTTTGCCTTTGGCGAGTGCTCGGTCCGCCATTGCAAACGCCTCTTCTTTGCGGCCGGCCAGGTAAAGCAATTGCGCCTTGCCTGAAAGATTGCGGAAGGTTTCCTTCACCTTGATCGACTGGTCGACCCACTTCAAGGCCTCGTCCCATTTATCCTCGCCAGCATAGGCGTTCGCCACCTGCAGCGGAATGACCTCGTCGTTTGGGTTTGCGGCGATGGCGGCATCAACCTTGGCACGCCATACCGCTTCCACATTCGGCACCTCGACAGTGAAAGGCACTGCCGCTTTTTCCCAGCGGATCAGAACCTGCGCTGAGCTTGGCGTGACTACTGGAAACGAAAACTCCAGCCACTCTTGATTGTCGTTGACCCATTGCGGCTTTACCTTGACGCGCAAAGTGTCTTTGGCCGGATCATAGTTGAAGCTGCCCCACTGATTCGCCGTGCCGTTGAAGACGATGGTCCATTCGTCTTTGGTGGGAATGGTATGCAGGCTGTAACTACCCGCCGCAAGTTTTTGCCCGTTAATCAAAACGTCGTCTGTGACTACAAACTGAGTTGCTTCGTTCGCGCCGGTGCGCCAGACGTGTCCCCAGGGCACAATCGCCGCATCTTTTGGGCGTACATTTTGATCGTCGAGCGTGGCCTCGCCTTTGGTACTTGCCTGCGACGCGACCGGGTCGCCCCAGATTCTGCGGCCCTTCACGCCGGGGCGGTGGTAAGTAATAGTCACATCCGTGACGCCGATGCTCTGCATCACGGTCGCCTTTTGACTAGGCTGCGGCAAGCGCACCGCCGGTGCCTGCGCGAACGCAAACTGCGTTGCAAGCAAAACGAAAGTTGCTGCGAACAAAAAATTAACTAAACGTTTATGGAAAGTCATGGCGGGTCTCCTGTTAGAAATGATTAGGCATTATCGATTGTGCGTTGACGCGCTTTAAGTTTTGCGTAGTGCGATTGGAACCTGCGGTTACTTGCGTCCTCTGTGTCTATGTGGTGAACCTTTTGAAAACTCAACCACAGAGAAATAGAGAAGTTAAGCATCGCAAGTACTTGCTTTTCGGCTTTGCCGTCTTCCGTGCGGAAAGGCTCTGCCTTTCCGGACAGCTTTTCTGATTTGAGGCTATGCCTCCGACATGGCAGGAGGCGTAGCCTCCAATTTAATTAATAACTACGGAAAGGCAGAGCCTTTCCGCACAGAGGGCGGCAAAGCCGCAAGACGAGTACTCACAGAGACTTTCGCAGTCTTACCAAATCTGGCAGCGATCTTTTTCCGCACGTACCATGGCGTCCCCGGTCTTGCATTGGAACGCGGCCGCAAATTGCGGCAGGTTTGAAAGTGGTCCATTGACGCGGAATTTCGGCAACGGATGCGGATCGACGTTAACCAGCAAACGTGCAAACTCAGGCCGTGTGCTGGTGGCCCAACCACGAGCATAGCCGAGGAAGAACCGCTGCTCTGGCGTAAAGCCATCGATCGTCACACGCGGCTTGCCTTCCATCGCTTTTTGGTAAGCCGCGTACGCGACCACCAGTCCGCCCAGGTCGGCAATCGATTCTCCAACCACCAGCTTGCCATTCTCGTTCAGTCCTTTTTCGACTTCAAAACCACTGAACTGATCGATGACGCACTGGGCGCGCTCCTGGAACGCCTTCATGTCGGCGTCGGTCCACCAGTTGAAAAGGTTACCCGTCGAATCAAACTGGCGGCCCTGGTCGTCGAATCCGTGCGTCATCTCGTGCCCAATGACCGAACCCATGCCGCCATAGTTGAGCGCGTCATCAGCTTCGGCATCGAAGAAAGGCGGCTGCAAAATTCCCGCCGGAAAAACGATCTCGTTGATTTGCGGGTTGTAATAGGCATTCACAGTCGGCGGCGACATGCCCCACTCGGTTTTATCAACCGGTTTACCGATCTTGTTAAAGTCACGCCGCACAGCGAATGTGTTTGCATGAAAACGGTTGGTGACGTATGAGCTGCGATCGATTTGCATCGACGAGTAGTCGCGCCATTTGTCGGGGTAACCAATCTTATTCAGAAACGCCTCGAGCTTGACGATGGCCTGCTTGCGCGTCGCGTCTCCCATCCAACTCAACGTGCTGAGGTCGCTTTTCAGTGCCGCCTCAAGATTGCGCACCATTTCCAATGCGCGCGCCTTGGCGGCAGGCGGAAACGCTTTCTTAACGTAAACTTCGCCGAGCGCTTCGCCCAAGACACGATCGGTGCCGCCGACGCAACGTTTCCAGCGCGGCAGATTTTCAGTCGAGCCTTGCAGGACCTTGCCTTTGAAGTTGAAATCTTCGTCAACAAACTTCGCCGACAGAGCGGCTGCGGTGTTGTTGATTAAATGCCAGCGCAGGTAGGTCTGCCAATCGGCGACAGGCACAGCCGTCAATTGCTGATTCAGCGCCTTAAAGAAATCGGGCGTCGCCACGTTTACGTCAGCCTTAGCCGGCACTCCCATACTGCTTAAGTACGCCGGCCAGTCAAAGCCCGGCGCCAACGCGCTGACCTGGGCCACGGTCATGCGATGGTAAATCTTTTCCGGGTCGCGCAACTCGACGCGAGTCATCGAGGCCTGGGCCAGCGAAGTTTCCAGCGCCATCACAGTCTGTGCTTCGGTTGTCGCTTTCGCCGGATCGTCGCCCATCAATTCAAACATCTTTGCCACATGCTTGAGGTACGCGTCGCGGGTGGATTTGGATTTGTCATCGGTCTTGGTGTAGTAATCGCGATCAGGCAAACCCAATCCACCCTGAAAAACTTCGGCAGTCACTTCGGCGCTGTTCTTGAAATCCTGGGTTGAGTCTGAAGCGAACAGCACGTTGATACCGAGCGAGTGCAGATGCGCAATCTCCTGCTGCAGCGATTTTTGATCTTTGATTTTAGAGATGAGCGCAAATTCGGGAGCGAGCGGCGTCAGGCCTGCGGCTTCGATTGTCGCTTCGTCCATGCAGGTCGCGTAGTAGTCGCCTACTTTTTGTTCGCTGCTGCCTTTCGGCGCTTTCGTATTCTTGGCGGCGGCCTCGAGAATCTCGCGCAACACGTCGCGATTCTTTTCGCTCAGGACATTTGCTACGCCCCAGCTCGGGAAAGCTCCGGGTATCGGATTTTTCGCCAGCCAGTTGCCGTTGGCATATTGATAAAAATCGGTGCAGGCGGAAGCGTTGGTGTCGATCCCGGCCACGTCAAAGTTGTGTCCGTTTTGTCCGAACACTGTCAGCACGCCGAACGCGATCATTAAAGCGAAGGCAGTGAAAGATTTTTGCGAGTTGGTCATACGGTGCTCCATAATTTCGTACGCAAGTACGTTTTGAGTGTTAGGAAAGCGTTGGTGGCGCTTGAGCCAAAGGGAGACTAATGAGAAAAAATGCAATCTATGCACGGCAAATTCGGGGTTTTGAAAGTATACGATCAGAACCGACTTAGGCGCTATTCGCATACTACGGGGCTCGTGAAAAATTAGTTTCGATTGAGTTAGTGGCATAGGCTTTAGCCTGTGTCCTTTGCACAAGAAGCACGATTGTGGTCGTGTGGAGCGCTCTCATCAGCACCCTGCTTCTATTTCCGCTTTCGGTTTGCACGCGACTTTGCTGCCCTGTGTCGCTTCATGCTAAAACGGGCACGCAAGATCTTCATTCCAGGTTTCCCTAAAAGAGAGAGAAAATATGAGCCAGCTTTCTTCTATTCGTGCTTGTGCTGTGTGTGTTGCAGCACTAATAGCTTTGTTGCTAGTCGCACCGTCTTTGACCGCGCAATCTGCCGATCATGCGACGCGGCTATTGCGAACGCCGACCGTTAGCGCAACGCAGATTGCCTTCGCTTATGCAAACAACATTTGGACTGTAGCGCGCAGCGGCGGCAGCGCCCGGCGCGTCACCAGCTTTCAGGGCCAGACGTTGAACCCGCACTTTTCACCGGACGGAAAGTGGATCGCATTCAGCGGCGAGTACGCGGGGAATCTTGACGTGTATGTTGTTCCGGCAGATGGCGGCGAGCCAAAACGTTTGACGTGGCACCCCGGCGCCGATCAAGTGCAGGGTTGGATGCCGGACGGCCGTTCAATTGTTTTCGCATCGGCAAGAGCGTCCTGGACGCCCGGCGCAGCGCCTCGTTTTTGGACCGTACCGATCGAAGGCGGCGTTGAGGCGCCAATGGTTTTGCCTCGCGCTTTCCAGGGCAAGATTTCGGCCGACGGAACGCGTGTCGCTTATCGCATGAACAACTCGTGGGATGAAGAGCGGCGCAATTACCGCGGCGGACAGAATCGACCGATCTGGATTGTCGATCTTAAAACTTACGATCTCGATTCGCCGCCCTGGACCGATTCGAAGGATGTCGATCCGGTATGGATAGCCGACATGGTTTACTTCATTTCAGACCGCAACGGCGTTGCGAACGTTTGGGCCTACGATACAAAGTCAAAAAAACTGACGCAGTTAACCAGGTTCACCGACTTTGATGTGAAGGCCATTGATTCGGGAGCGGGTTCGCTGGTGTTTGAACAAGCGGGGTATGTGCATCAACTCGATCCTGGCAACGGCACGGAACACATTGTCGACATCGCTGCGACGGGCGACTTTCCCTGGATGATGCCTAACTGGAAAGACGTGACCGCGCGCATGAGCAACATGGCAATCTCGCCAACCGGCAAGCGCGTGAGCGTCGAAGCTCGAGGCGAAATTTTTACTATCCCCGCGGAGAAGGGCGACGTTCGCAACCTTACGAATTCCAGCGGCTCGGCTGAACGCGATCCAGCCTGGTCGCCTGACGGGAAATACGTTTCCTACTTCAGCGATAAATCCGGCGAGTACCGTCTTTACATCGAAGCGCAGGACGGCCTGACGCCGCCACGCGAAATCATTCTGCAAAACCCGACGCACTACTACACGCCTTCATGGTCGCCGGATTCAAAGAAGCTGGTTTTCACTGACACCAACCTGCACGTTTGGGTGCTCGACGTGGCTAGCGGAAAGGCAAAGATTGTCGGCAACGACCCCTGGATGGTGCCGAACCGCACATTGAATCCAACCTGGAGTCCGGATTCGAAGTGGATTGCTTACTCGAGCCGTTTGCGTTCTCTGTACCACGCGATCTTTGTCAGCAACGTCGAGACGGGCGAAACAAAGCAAGTCACCGATGGCTTGGCGGACGCGGTTTGGCCTGCGTGGGACGCGAGTGGAAAGTATCTGTGGTTCCTGGCGTCAACAGATTTTGGCCTGGCGTCGCAATGGCTGGACATGACTTCGTACGACCACGATGAAAACTTTGGACTGTACCTGGCCGTGTTGAAAAAGTCCGACCCGAGTCCGTTACTACCGGAAAGCGACGAAGACAAAGGATTAAATTCACCCACCCCAACGCCTGCAAATAGCGATCGCGGAAACCGTACCGAGCCTGCGGCTGAAGGCACACCCGAGCCGGCACAGACTGAATCGCCCGCGTCATCACCGCGACGACCGCGAGCGCCGGTCGCGGTTCAAATCGACTTTGGCGGATTGCAACAGCGGATCGTTTCGGTAGCGGGCGTACCGGAGCGGCAATACGACGAGTTGCGCGCGGGTGCGGACGGGACTGTCTTTTTTCTTGAGAGCAGTAATCCACGCGGTCAGGAAGGGACCGGCGGAGCTCGAGGAAACGATTTGTGGCGTTATCAGTTAAAGGACCGCAAAGCGGCGCTCTTCGTCAGCGGCGTTGCCGGCTATGACGTCAGTGCAGATGGACGCAAGTTGGTTTATCGAACACCGGTTGCCGGCGGCGCACAAGCAGCTGCGGCCGCGGCGCCAACGCCGCCATCACTTTTCATCGTTGACGCAGACAAGACTCCGCCACAGGCAGGCGCCGGCAAGTTAAATGTCAGACTGCGGATGTATCTCGATCCGAAACAGGAATTCAAACAGATATTCAATGAAGGATGGCGCAACGAGCGCGATTATCTCTACGTCCCGAATATGCATGGCGCCGACTGGCCAAAAATGAAAGAGATGTATGGCCAACTGCTGCCCTATGTCATGCACCGCGCCGATCTGAATTATCTGCTCGACATGATGGGCGCGGAGATCGCGATCGGGCATTCATATGTGCGCGGCGGCGACATGCCTGAAGTCCCGCAATCGCAGGGCGGATTGTTGGGCACTGACTTTTCAATTGAGAACGGGCGCTACAAAATCACCCGCATTTACGACAACGAGAATTGGAACCCTGAACTCCGCGCTCCGCTGGCGGCGCCGGGGGCGAATGTGAATGTTGGCGATTACATTCTCGCCATCAACGGTATTGAACTAAAAGCGCCGGACAACATTCATCGCCTATTGGATGGCACCGCAAATCGCCAGACCTCGTTAACCGTTAACAGCAAACCAACGATGGAAGGCGCGCGCAATGTCACGGTTGTCCCGGTGACGAGCGAACAAACTCTGCGCACGCGTGCGTGGGTCGAATCGAACCGGCGGCTGGTGGAAAAACTTTCCAACGGACAACTCGCTTACGTTTATCTTCCGAACACGGCCCAACCCGGCTACACCAGCTTTAACCGTTATTACTTTTCGCAACAGGATAAGAAAGGCGTCGTGGTTGACGAACGCTTTAACGGCGGCGGCTCAGCGGCCGATTACATTATCGATGTACTGGGCCGTGACTTTGACGGCTACTTTAATAACGTCGCCGGCGATCGTTATCCCTTTACCAGTCCCGCCGCCGGAATCTGGGGACCGAAAGTGATGATCATTAACGAGATGGCCGGGTCAGGCGGCGATTTGATGCCCTACATGTTCAAGCGGCGCAAGCTTGGCATGTTGATCGGGAAGCGCACCTGGGGCGGTCTGGTCCATACTGCCGATACGCCGGCGTTTGTAGATGGCGGTTCGATGATTGCGCCGCGCGGCGGATTTTTTGCGCGCGACAACAAGTGGGCAGTAGAGAACGAAGGCGTGGCGCCGGATATCGATGTCGAGAACTGGCCCAAAGATGTGATCGCCGGTCACGATCCGCAATTGGAGCGCGCCATCGATGAAGCCATGCGCCAACTGCGCGAACATCCGGTGGATCGAGCCACGAAAGAACCGGCGTCTCCAACCTGGGGCCGGCGGCCGTAGGCCGGCAGGTTGGAATTAGCCGCGGATTAACGCGGATGAACGAGGATCTGAAAAGGACGAAGTGCGAAATCCTCAACCCCCGCGCGTTTTCGAATTGGTTTTGTTGTTTGGTTCGTTCCTTTCATATTCGCGCTCATCCGCGTTAATCTGCGGCCGAATCTTTGTTTGCCGCGGGACTAACTTAAAAAGAACCCGCCAACCTTTTGGCCTCAACCTTGACTAATTCAGCGCTATGGAATAGAAACACGGCGCTCGATTAATAAAACCCGAGGAGTCGACTTATGAAGAAGTTGTTCGTATTGATTTCGCTATTGTCCGTCGTGGCCGCGTGCGCTGCGCCGCCTGCGAATCAAGGAAATGTGAATACCAGCACCGCGTCCGAGAAACCGTCTGCGCCGCCGATGACGGAAACGGATGCGATTGCCAAAGAGAAAGCAGTCTGGGACGCCATCACGAAAAAAGACTATGACGGATTTGCCGCGATGCTGGACAGCGCGCAACTCGAAGTCATGCCTGACGGGGTCATGGACAAAGCTGCATCAGTCACGTCGGTAAAAGATTTTGAGCCCACTGAAACCAGCTTTAGCAACTGGAAGTTTCTTTCCATAGATAAAGATGCGTACGTCGTCGTCTACGACGCAAACACGAAGGGTAAGTACAAAGGAAAAGAGTTTCCGCCTGCTACTGTGCACGCGAGTTCGGCGTGGGCCAATCGCGACGGCAAGTGGCTGGCGATCTATCACCAGGAGTGCGAAGTCATGAACATGCCGCCGCCTTCTGCTGCCACGAAGAAACTGGCGGCGTCACCTGCTACCGCCCCCGCGCCAGCAACAACGAGTTCCGATCCGGTTGCTAACGAAAAGTTGATTTGGAGTTTCCTTCAGGCTGGACAGATCGATGCTTTCGGAAACCTGATAGCGACGGATGCGATCGAAGTTGAAGCCAACGGCGTTTGGGATAGAGCAGGGATTATTAACAGCGTTAACGGTATGGATTTCTCAAAGTCGACTATTAGCGACTTCAAGACTCTCAATATCGATAGCGACGCAGCGCTGGTAACTTATTCGGTGACAATACCGGGAGCCAAACCACCGCAAGAACGCCACACGACCATCTGGGCTCTGCGTAATGGAAAATGGTTGGCGGTCTTTCATCATGGGACGCCGGCAACGCACGCGATGGCTTCAGCTTCGCCAGCCATGCCGATGAATTCGTCTTCGCCAATGAAGCATGAGATGACTTCACCGTCACCCAAGACTTCGCCTTCTCCCAAGTAGGAACCATTCGGTGAGAGCATTCAAGGGAATCTGCTAAATTTGCGGGTTCCCTTTTTCGTAAAGCGAACTGTTAGTCTGCGGTGGTCGCCAAGATTAGCGCTAACTAACCACCGCAAACTAACAGTTTGCTTTACTCAGAAGCATCACGGCCGGCTAACAGCAAATAAGAATACAGCGCAAGGCCGGTGATGCCCGCCACACTGAATTTAATAGCCGCCGGAATCGGCGCAGGTGAAATAAAGCCTTCAATAATTCCCGCCACCACCAGCAACACCGCCACGCCCATCATCAAACGGCCCGCTTCCTGGCCGCGGCTTTTTAGCGCGTCGCTACGGGACAGATCGCCCGGAACCAGCAGCGCGCTGCCTATCAACAGCCCGGCGCCGCCGGCAATAAAGATGCAGGTCAGCTCAATCACTCCGTGGCCCACCATGAACGTCAACAAGTCGTTACCAAAACCCGCTCGATAAGTTAACGCCAGCACCGCCGCAATCGTTGCCCCGTTGTAAGCGAGATAGAACAGCGTGCCTACGCCAAACAGCGCGCCGAATGCAAACGTGTAGATGGTGACCTGGATGTTGTGAGTAAAAATGGAACTGGCGCCTACCTGGTTGGCTTCATTTAGATCTTCCCACCAGTGCGTTTTCGTTTCGATGTAGAGTTCGCGAAACGCGGGCGACACGCCAACCAGTTCGGAAAATTCGGGATCATGGCGGGTTCCTACAAAACCGATAATACCGAACACCAAAAATACGCTGAACGACAGCGCCGTGTAGCGCCAGGTGCGGCGAAAGGTTTGCGGAAAGTCGCGCGCGAAAAATTTGCCGATGCGCGAAGATGCCTCCGCATCGGCCTGATAGATGCGGCCGTGGGCGCGTATGACCAGGTTGTTCAGATAGTTTATTAGACGCGGGTCGCGCGATTCAGCGCGCGCGATGGCCAGGTCCGAGGCGGTGCGCCGGTAAATGCGACCCAACTCGCGCACCTCTTCGCGATGCAAACGGCGCAGCGAACTGCTGTCCACCAGCTTGAGCAGTTCTTCAAGGCGCTGCCAGGCGTTTTTACGTTGGTCGATGAAACGGTCGTTGGACATTTCCGGTTTTCAATTGCCGATTGCCGATTTAACTAGGTACTTGGTACTTTGTGGTGAGTACTTGTTTATTTACAATTGGCGGATTCAACTTCCAAGTGCAACAGTGGAATTGGCTTTCGCTCCAGCGGAGCGAGATGTTTATAGATACGAACGCCCCCAACAGGATCTCGCTCCGCTAGGAGCGAAACCTAGCAGCAGAGCGATCTTCGGGGCGAGCAAAGCGGTTGCGCTGCTCCGGAGCTAAGAGCAAAGAAGAGGAGCGCTTGTCTTTAAACATCTCGCCCCGCTGGGGCGAAGTGACAAACAATGTTCTGTTGCATTTCAAATTTGAATCGACCGTTGATAGACGCCTAAGCATAGAGAACAAAGTGCCAAGTTCAAAGTTCTCAAAGAATAAATGCAAATCAACCATCGGCAATCGGCAATCGGCAATGCCCTCGTCGAGTGTGTACCAAACTTCAGCGAGGGCCGCAATGGCAACACGGTCGCGGCGTTATCACGCGCGATTGAAACCGTCGAGACCGCCTGCGTGCTCGACCGTCATATCGACGCGGATCACAATCGCTCGGTCATAACTTTCGTCGCCGCGGCCGAAAAAATTGTTGACGCCGCAGTGGCTGTCGTCGCCCGCGCCGCGGAGTTGATCGATATGCGCGCGCATAAGGGCGAGCATCCACGACTCGGCGCCACGGATGTCCTCCCGTTCATTCCTATCAGCGGCGTAACCATGGAAGATTGCGTGTGCCTGGCCCATCAAGCCGGCGAGCGCATTGCGAACGAGTTATCGATTCCAGTGTTCTTTTACGAGCAGGCAGCGTTAAGACCTGACCGCGTCAATTTGGAAGACGTACGGCGCGGGGCGTTGGAGTTGTTGCGCGAGCAAATCGCTGTCGAGCCGGCGCGCGCACCTGATGTTGGTCCACTCGTGGTCCATGAGACAGCAGGCGCGATTGCGATTGGCGCCCGGCCTTTTTTGATTGCCTTCAACGTGAATCTCAGGACGCGTGATGTTGCTGTCGCTAGACTGATAGCGCGCACCATTCGCGCGCGGCACGGCGGTCTGCCGTTTGTTAAGGCGCTGGGTTTCACGCTTTCAACACGCGGGTTGGTCCAGGTGTCGATGAATTTGGTGAACTACGAAACTACCGGAATGACCGCGGCTTTTAACGCGGTTCGCGACGAAGCCGTGCGCTTGGGCGTCGAAATCGACAGCACGGAGATTGTGGGACTGGTACCGGAAAAGGCGCTTGACCGCTCAGCTGAATATTTTCAAAAGCTGGAAAACTTTTCCGAAAACAAGATACTCGAGCATCGCTTGCTCACCTGTAAGAGCGGGGGCATGCCCACCTTCCCGACCTCGAGCTGAATCAACGTAGCATAGACTTCAGTCTGTGCTTTCGTAACAGGACACAGACTAAAGTCTATGCCACTACCCAGCTCAAGATCCCAGTCGAATGATTTCTTTTCGCAGCCGCTCATGCTTCTGCATTAGCTTTAGATATTTTGCTTCGTCGCGGCCGGCCTTCGCCTGAATGATTTGTACAAGCTGCTGTTTCTCTCCCCTGGTCCATCTACCAAGATCGCGAATCACAGTCGAGAGCACAGCGAAATCGCGCAGCGCCGTTAGTTCTGTCTCTCGCCAACTCCTGGTGCGAATCTCTAAGGCGTCCGCCAGGGATCTGACCGAAATATCGCGCATTCTTTCTGCCTCCCCTTTGAACGTAACTGCCATTTGTCGTTGCGCCGCAAAACCAACATTGCGAACCTGGAACCGATCCCAATCACCACTTTGCTCTTGGTCCAATTCGAAAATCATTGGGCCTGCGGCGAGCTTGCGCAGTGTTGCCGCGGACGTTCGATACGCGGATCGCCTGGCGAGTTTTTCTTCTTCCCGCACAACGAGTTTTCGGATGTCGGGTCCTGTCGGACGGAAACCAAGCTTGCGATAAAACCAGAACGCCCCCGATTCGATGCCTTCTTCGTTTTCGTGACCGATCTGGTAGGGATCGAGAGAAAAAGCAGTCACGCCCAGCAGATGCCGAAAGATGTTCAGCAGACGCGCGTAAAGCCAGGCCGTTTCGCCGTCGCGAAATTGGTAGTAAAGATTGAAGCCGCTTTCCATTCGTTCAAAAAGCGAAAGCCCCTCGAAATATCCAACCGGCACCCCATTCTTAAAAATCAGGGCCGCGTGATAAGCGCGCAAAGGCAGACGCCACTCGGCGGGCAAGCCGGTCACAAAAATATCTACGCCGCGGCCGATGTTTGTCTTAAAAACTCTCCTGGCATCGCCGTGCGTAAATCCATAGAGCTCGCGATAGCGCGTCGTTGAAGCTTCGCGCGCCATGTCCAGAATCGCTTCGCCCTGCTTCGGCGACAGCAGTTGCAACGGTGGCGACTGTTTCTCGAGTTCAGCGCGCAGCGATACATCTTTGCGGCGCAGTAAGGGCTCGCGATGAAAGAAAACTTTGCGCGCAGGAAGGCGCATGCCGGTCCGCGTCGCACTATACGCCGGCTGCCAACGCACGTAGAGTTGCTGCGAATCGTAAAGTTCCGCTTTCTCTTTCTCAGTTCTATTTAGCAAATCAAACTGGCGGACGAGCCACTGCAAATCTTTTTCGCCGCGTGGCCGGGCCGCTCGCAGCCAGTTTTGAAAAGGAATGTTTGCCTCGACCGCAGCGTCATCTTCAAGCAACGGCATAAACCGGGGCCACGTCTGGCCCAGACGGTTTTCATCTTCAAACCAATCCCAATAGATGCTCACCTGGCGCGGATGTCTTTTTAACAACCAGCGAACGATAAAGAAACTAAAGGTATCGGTAACAGAAAGACCGGCGACGCCTGAAACTTCCGGATGCTCAAGCGAATCCAGATCGATTTCAGCATCGCGCAAAGATTCGATGCGCTTGGGAAAGCCTTTGAGTAGCGACTCAGCCAGTCGGCGCGCGCGTGCGCTTTGTGGGTAGGCGCAAATGAAGAGAAGCAACTCATGGAAACGGATTAACGATTCGGCGTCGCCAATTTTATGTTGAGCGAGGCGGGCCAGGATTTTTTCAGTAGGCTTATTCATTCCACCACCGAAGAAACGCCTGGCATCGTCAAGGCGATCCAGCAAGGGTTTGGTTTTGGTAGAGGGCACGAATAAGTTTGGACTGCGGCGGCTTGACGCCGCTTTGGAACGCGGCGGCTCGACGCCGCTTTTAAGTTAGCCGAGCGAACTCGTTAAAGATAACGATCGACTGCTGTCGCAGGGTACAACGGCGTCAAGCCGCCGTGCTGAAAAGCGGCGTCAAGCCGCCGCACTCCACATCATTTCAAATGCTTGCGCATGAACGTGGCGATCTTCCAGGCATCAATCGCTTTCCACGGCATGTCAGCCATGGTGTAGTGGCCACAAGATAGCCAAACCACGTCGAGCGGTAACTTATGCCGCTTCGCTTCGGCAATCGTTTGCTGTGTCAGGTCTATGGGAAACGTCAGGTCATACCGCGCCGCAATGAACCGCATCGGGCGCTGGCCCATCGCGGGCAAACGCGCGATAAACGGCACCGGACTAATCGGCGCCCAGTACTCGCGCAGTTCTTCCAGCGTCAGATGATCGGCAAATCCATCGCGCAAATGAAGCGTAGATAATCCGCGCCACGCCACGTCGGCCACATACCCCGATACATGATTAAATGTGCCGGCATTGATGTCCGGTTCGTGAGCGAAAGCGAGAAACGCGATGCACGATCCCACACTCGTACCGAGAATCCCAATCCGTTCATAACCTTCACTTTTAAGCCAGCGCACCGCAGCTCGCGTATCGAGCACGCCCTGTCGCATCGATTGGATCGTGCGGCCGACATTTGTGCTAACCAAATGATCGGCACGTTCCAGATCCGCTGGTCGACGTTCCTGATGATAGGGCAGCGTCAAACGCAACGCCGACATGCCGATGAAGTTAAAGATGCGGCAAGCTTCGACATGACTTTCCGGTTGCGCGTTCCACTGGGGCAACACTACAACGGCCGTTCGCGGCTGGCGCGCTCGCTTTTCATTTACCGGAAAATAACGCGCGCGCGCCAGATTGTTTTCGGCATCAGGCGTATGAATAGCGCTGGTCCAGGTTAACTGATCGCGCTCGAGTTTAAAGTCAGCAATTTCAGGCAGCGCGTAAAAGTCTTCGCTGTGGGCCATCGCCTGACGGCTGTATTGACTGAGCACCGCGCGCGGGTCAGCACCGTTCACATGGTCCATGATGAATTGCAGTCCCCAATCAAACGGTCGCACCAGGCGATTGTTATCTCGCTCGTGGGCGGCGCGTTCGCGCGCATGCATGAATGATTTCCACAAAACTCGATTGACCTCAGTTGCTGTTCATAATGAAGGCGCAATCCTAAAGGCGCATGCCGACGAGATCAAGCGGCGCTAATTTTTGACTGGCGCACTTGAGTTGACTCGCCACGGCCGCGTAACCCGGTTGGCTGGCTTCGCCGCCTTCCGTGCGGAAAGGCTCTGCCTTTCCGGCTGCCCTTTTTTACAGCGAGAGGCTACGCCTCGACCGGCTGCGCAGGCATAGCCTTTTTTTTCATTAGCTTAACGTAAAGGCAAAGCCTTTCCGCACGGAAGGCGGCAAAGCGGTACTGGTTCAGTTTCAATCCGGCCGGTGCTTCAGGTCCGAAGGACCGCTAGTTAATAGCCCCGTCCGTAAGGGCGGGGGACGCTATCTTCTGAGATCGCCGAGGCCCGCAGGGCCGGCACCAATCTGTCGCACCTTCGGCGCTCCGGCAACTAATTAGCTTCTAACCCCCGCCCTCACGGACGGGGCTATTAACTAGCGGTCCTTCGGACCTGGGAACCCAAATTGAACCAGTACCGGCAAAGCCGCTCCGTCCTGGGCCTTTGGAAGAGACTTCCCGAATCCATTTTCGCGCTTCGCGCTCATTGCGGGCGGGACGCCCGCGGTCCCAGTAATAAGACGAGGCCGCCCGAATTAAGATCGAGCGGCCTCGTTCAATTGTTAGCACGAAACTCATTTTCTGCTTGAGCCCGTACTAGTTTGGTTTAGGTGCTTATTGCACATTCAGTGCAGTGTCATCTATTAGGAACGATGTCTGCAGCGAACTATCTTCGACTCCGAGGAAGTAGACCCGAATCGTCTGCCCCTTGAAGGAAGTAACGTCAAACGACTTCAGCACATATACAGTGCCCTTGTTCAGATTTGAATACGTTGCCAGCGTTGCCAGTACCGTATTGCTCGAGTTGCGAATCTGCACCTTTAAAGTGTCAAAGGGCGTGGTAGTAGTTGTCTCGGCGGTGTCAATCTTCAAATAGAAGTTGAGCGTCGCCGAAGTGGCGCCCGCGGGAATCGTGATCTGCTGGTACAGCGAATCGGTGTGCGTTGTGCCGTAACCATCAAGCCACGCGTACCATGAACCAGTGCGCGGCGTGCGTCCGGTTGAATTAGTAATTACCCCGGCAGTTGCTACCCAGTTGACGTTGCCTGATTCGAAACCCGGATTCAACAGCAACTGCGAAGGCGGCGGCGGCGTTGGTGTCGGCGTTGGTGTCGGTGTTGGCGTTGGCGTCGGCGTCGGAGTCGGAGTAGGCGAACCACCGCAACCCGGGAATTTGAATGCCCCGATCCGCGTGCGCCAATTGCTGCTGCCGTTCGCGGGAATGTATTCCTGCGTGTACCAGAAAGTACAGTCATCAACCGGGTCCACGGTCAGGTCGCTATAGTCGCCCCAGCGATTAAGGGTGCCGGTCTGACTGCCAGCGCCTGCGAAGAGCGTCGTTTCACCTTGCGTCAGCACGTTAAGCGGATCGGTAAACAACCGGCCAGCGTAACGAATGTCCGGGTGAATCGATGCACTGGAAGCGCTGAAACCAACGGCAAGATTTCCCTGTTGGTCCATCGCCGCGCTGCCCATCCAGCGCCAGGTCGCGTCCGGCTGATACGTGCTCTGCTGGAAGACGGTCACTGGTCCGGAGGTCACGTTGCGTAGTTCGAACCAACGTATCCCGGCCACGCCGCCCGAACTCACGCTGAAGTTTCCCACTATTGCTTCGTGGTCGCCGAAATTGCGATACGCCAGGCGGAACATTAACCGGTCGCCAATGCCGTCCAGCTTGTTGGTCGTGCTGAGCTGCGGCACGCAACTACGAGTGGTGGCGCATAGCTCTGTGAAGGCCGCCGCGGCCGGACTGCCGAAGAGTGTAAACGTCGAGTTCGCCGGCGTGGTGAAGTCGACGTGGAAATGAAAGACCCTGTAAGCGCCGCCGCCGGGAAATTCGACGAACGATGCGGGAGCGCCAGCCGGTGGCAAAATTGAGCCGTCAAGATCAGAGGGAAGGTAAACATTCTCGCTGCCCCCACCGGTGACTCCGGTGCTGACGAAGGTGGCCGGAAGACCGGCAAGCATCTTCGCGCGATCGAAAGCAAACGGTTGCGGGCCGAGGAACGCGGTGCCGGCCGTGTTGAATACGTTCATGCTCATGTAATAAGCATCGGGCCACACGCTCAAGTGCGGATAGTCGAAGAAGTTGGAACCGAGGTGAAAGTCGTAGCGGAAATAGCTGCCCGTGGCATCGCTGGTCGTCGAAACTGCAATGCACTCATCTGTCGGAACGCTTACGCCGGCGAACTGAGTAATGACCCAGCGGTTGGCGATTTGGTCGTAGATCACGACGGGGTCGCCACTGCCATTGGTTTGGCAAACGCCGCCAAAGCCACTCCAGAGCGTAGTAATGCCGGAAGGTCCCAGCAACGATGCGCCCGTCGTCTTGTTAAAAACCTGATAGCCTTCGTTGACCATTTGGACGTATTGCGTGGCGCCCACTTCGCCGTTGGTGTCGGGTGGCGCACAGTTGCAACTGACGCCGGGATAGACGATGCCGTCAAAGTTAAGAATGGGGCTGGGTACATTGAGTCCTGCAAATGCCAGCAGCGAGTTAGGTCCCTGGACCACCGGGTCCGGAGAGTCTTGATGGTTGGTGGGCACTTTCGGGTTTTCGTTAGCTTCGTGCTCGACCTTTTTGCCCACTTTTGCTTGCTTCATATCGCGCAGCGCCACCGAGGTGTCGTTGCGAACCGAGGCACCCACGATGACGGTTGTTTTTTGATCTTGATTGACGCTGTTAGCCAGCACAGGTGTGACTGCCAAACTTTTATTGGCACTCAAATCTTTGAGACGTCTGGCCTCAATAATTCGAGGAAGAAGTACTACGGTTGTGATGAGCAGTAAAACTGCTGCAAGGAAAATGATCGATCTTGTCCGCACGTTCATTTTAGACCTCCCAGTCTATGAGGCAGTTAAAAACAGAAACCGGTTACCCGGATGAGATTTCCAAGTGGCAAGCCCTTCTCTACGGCCAGCACACGGAATTAGAGAAACGTGTCTAATCGCATTTCGAACTTTTCTTGATCGCAGGGCTGGTTAATGCAAACCTCTTGGGCGCGAGGTGCGTAGTCGGGAGTAAAAAATGAAACACACAGATACTCAACAGCGGCACTGTAAGGTCCGGTCGTTAACGTTTGTTGTTGAGAAAACTAACTAACTGCCGGGGCGTGAGCGGCAGCAGTATAATACTTTTCTACGGAGAGCAATAGTAGAGAATGCAAAGCGCCGCACATCATGTCTGCCTGATGTGAGGGCGTAACAGATGGCCAGGTAAACCGGGAGGTTGCCTGCGGCTTCGCCGCGTCCCGTGCGGAAAGGCTTTGCCTTTCCGGCTGGCCTTTTGACGTGAGAGGCTACGCCTCGACCGACTGGACAGGCATAGCCTTTTTTTCATTAGCTTAGCGGAAAGGCAGAGCCTTTCCGCACGGAAGGCGGCAAAGCCGCTCCATTCTGAACCTGTAGGATTTCTCAAAGAAACGGGCCGCCCGAATTTGAATCGAGCGGCCCGTTCATTTATCAGCAGACTCATTGCCGAGTCTGCTTACGTCAATTGTCGTGCTAATGGTTAGCAGTCTTAGCCTTGGCACTATTTGAGTAACCAGAGTTTCCTGCGGCATTAAACGCCCGCACACGATAATTGTAGAACGTGTTGCCCGCCAGTCCTGTGTTCGAGTAGCTGGTAACGTTTGCCCCTACCGATGCAATCTGCGCAAAGTTGATGCAATTGTTTCCAGTGCAACGCTCTATCAGGAAACCATCCTCGTTTCCTGAATTATCTGTCCACGACAGGTTTATTTGACTCGCCGAAGCCGGCGCTGCCGTCAAATTACTCGGAGCGTTTGGCGTCGGTGTAGGCGTTGGCGTCGGTGTAGGCGTTGGCGTCGGAGTAGGCGTTGGAGTCGGCGTCGCTGTGGGTGTCGGCGTTGGTGTTGCCGTCGGCGTTGGCGTCGGAGTAGGCGTTGGTGTCGGCGATCCACCGCAACCAGGGAACTTGAAAGCACCGACGCGGGTGCGCCAGGCGAAACTCGTTGTCGTTGCGTAATACTCCTGCGTGTACCAGAAAGTACAGTCGTCCACCGGATCAATGGTCATATCGCTGTAATCGCCCCAGCGTCCGTTCGTTCCGGTTTGGCTGCCCGTGCCGGCAAACAAAGTCACCTCAGCTTGCGGCAAAGTATTTACCGGATCCCCGAACAGTCGGCCGGCGTAACGAATCTGCGGATTGATCGAACTGCTGGAAGCACTGTAGCCGAGGGCGATATTTCCCTGCTGGTCCATTGCCGCACTGCCCATCCAGCGATTAGTTGTGTCCGGTTGATAAGTGCCCTGCTGAAACACCGTCACCGGGCCCGATGTGACATTGCGTAATTCAAACCAACGCGGGGACGCAACGCTATTGGAATTGACGGTGAAGTTGCCGACAGCCGATTCGTGCCCATCGGCGAAGAACCGTGTGGCCACGCGGAACATCAGTCGATCGCCAATCGGATCCAGTGTTGACGTTGTTCCCAGTTGCGGTACGCCTCCGCTTCGCACGGTGAAAGCCGCCGAGGCAGGACTGGCGAACAAAGTAAACGTCGAGTTAAGCGGAGTAGCGAAGTCAACGTGGAAGTGAAAAACTCGGAAGCTGCCGCCGCCAGGAAATTCAACGAACGATGCCGGTGCACCGGCCGGAGGCGAGATTGACCCGTCGAGATCAGCCGGCAGATAAACTTCCTCGTTCGGTCCACCAGTAATGCCGGTGGTAACGAAAGTTGCGGGTTGACCGGCAAGCATCTTGGCGCGATCGAACGCGAACGGTTGCGGGCCCAGGAACAGCGTGCCGGTCGAGTTGAATACGTTCATGCTCATGTAATAGGCATCGGGCCAGACACCGAGGTGCGGGTAATCAAAAAAGTTTGATCCGAGATGAAAGCCGTAGCGGTTGTAACTGCCGGTGGCATCGCTGGTGGTAGATACCGCGATGCACTCGTCAGTTGGCACTCCCGAACCTGCAAACTGCGTGATCACCCAACGATTGGCAAGTTGATCATAAAGCACTACCGGATCGCCATCGCCGGCGGTTTCGCAGGGACCGTTAAAGCCACTCCAGATGGTAGTAATACCAACCGGACCCAACACGGAAGCGCCGCTGGTCTTGTCAAAAACCTGTAAGCCTTCGTTAACCATTTGCACGTATTGTGTCGCGCCCACTTCGCCATCTGTATCGGGAGGCGCGCAGTTGCAGGCCACGCCGGGGAATCCAATGCCGTTAAAGTTCAGCAGCGGACTGGGCATGCTCACAGTCATGAGACTGGTCACGGCGCTGAAGCTGTTCTGAACAACCGGATCGGGCGCGTCTTTGTGTTTGTTCGGAATCTTAGGATTCTCGTTCTCATGGACGGCTTTGGGAACCAGTGGGTGCGGCTTGATATCGCGCAGAGGTTTCGAAGTGTCGTTGTGGTAAGAGGCAACGACTGAGATGTCGCCCCTTTGATCCGGGCCCTGAGTGACATTCGCTTCCGGGTTCGCCGGCCCAGCGGGTTCGCCACTAAGCCATTCGGATCTACCGGCCTCACTTATTCGGGGAAGCAGCATTAACACGCCAAGCAACAGAGTTGCTGTGATTACGATGAGCCATCTTGTCCGCATCTTAAATATCCTTTCCTATTCGAAGGGCTGGTTGATACAAAACCTCTTGGGAGTGAGGCGCTGGCCGGGAAGTAAAAACCGCAAATGCACACTGCCAATAGCGAGACCGCAAGATTGGGGTTAGTGAACGAAATGTTTGTTAAAAAACTCCGCGCGTTCTTTGTGGGACGTAGCCCAGGCAGTATATTACTTTTCTCGGTTGCCGGTAATGATTAACGCTCCTCTAAATCTTGTATTTCCATTGCACTGGGGTACACTCAAGAGGTTCAGAGTCCAACCTTTAGGTTGCTACCCATCGCAAGAATCAAACTAAAGTTTGTACTCTGAACTGCTTGAGAGAAGCGACTGAAAACAAAAAGGCCGCTCAAGAAAAAAGCTCGAGCGGCCTTCAGGCTAGCTAAGAACTGGCGGTTTACTGACAACCAGCCAGCTTAAAGTTTGCGATACGAGTACTCCAATTGAAAGTACCGTTAGCTTTCAGATATTCGGTGGTGTACCACATGGTGCAGTCGTCGACCGGATCCACACTGAGGTTGCTGTAATCACCCCAACGACTAAGCGTTGCCAATTGCGATCCGCCACCATTCATCACCGCAGTTTCGGTCAAATTCAAAGTTCCCAAAGGATCGCTCGGCGCTCGGCCGGTAAAACGAATCGACGGGAACATGCCGCTGCTCGAAACGCTATAGCCAACGGCGATATTGCCTACCTTGTCCATTGCCGCGCTGCCCATCCAACGATAAAGCGTGTCAGGAGCGTAGGTGCCTTGCTGATAAAGAACCGGAGTGCCGGTCGACATGTTGCCACCGGCTGGATTGCGCAGTTCATACCAACGCACGCCGCTGCCGCCGCCGGCAGTTACCGAATGATTCACTAACAACGCTTCATGACCGTCAGCAAAATTCCGGTACGAGAGGCGGTACATTAGACGGTCAGCCAGTGAATCCAGCTTTTGAGTGGTGCCGCTCTGCGGAATACAAGCGCCGCCAGCGCAAGCGGTCGAGAATGAAGCTACCGAGATGGTTGTTGGACCAGTCAGCGTAGTGCTCGCAGGTGTCGTCCAGTTTACTTTGAACTTCCAGAGCCGAAGTGAATTGGTGCCAAAGTTCAACAACAAATTTGGAGTGCCCGCCGGTGGTGCAATTGAGCCATCAAGATCGGAAGGCAATAAGCCGCCGAATGATGAACTCAACTGGACACATTGTTGCGTGACTGGCCGCGCCGCTAAACCCAAAATGGCATCGCGATCAATCGCGCAAACTTGCGAGCCCATAAAGCTGCGGCCATTCTTGAACATGTTATAGGTAACGTAATAGCCGTCCGGCCAAACACCAAGCTTTGGATAGTCGTTAAAGTTTCTGCCGTAAGAGAACGAATAACGATGGTAGGTTCCGGTGGCGTCCGAAGTATCCGAAACCGCAATGCACTGAGTGTAAGGCGTACCAGAAACTGCAAACTGCGTCATCACCCAGCGATTGGCTGCCTTGTCATACTGCGCAATCGGGTCGCCGTCATTAAATGACTGGCATGGTCCACCGAAGCCAGACCAAAGCGTGTTACCAGCGGCTGGACCATACACGCGCGAGCCAGTGGCTTTGTCATAAACAGCAAAATCTTCGTTTACCCACTGAACATACTGGGTGGCGCCGGCTGATCCATTTGTGTCAGGAGGCGCAGCGTCAGGAGTGTAACCACCGCCCACGCCGAGACCATCAAAGCCAAGGCCTGGAGTTATGACCACGCTGCTCGGCGTCACGCCGTTCGCAGCAAGTTGATCACGGCCACTCTCGGCAGGCGCCGGAAAGCGCTTCACTTCGTGATCCTTATTAGTGCTGACATGTTTGTTAGGTGCAATTTCTCGTAATGGCCGCGAGACGTCTTCGTGATCGGGCCGAATGATTTCGGGTCGACGCTGTTCCGCAATATCGCTTTGGGCAAAAGTGACGAACGGAAATGCCGCAATTGCACAGAGTGCTCCCACGATTAATAACGCAAAAACTTTCTTCATCTTCCCTCCAGAATTTATTCGGACATTAAGGGTTGTGAGCTGAGGATTCCCCACCTTGCTCGTGAGGCGCGACTATACAATTCAGCGGATTTTTATGCAAGATTTATTGCATGGGAGGACGATGGGTTGCAGCAAAAGCTCTTCGCGGCTCGATTTATTCGCGATTCTCGAAGAGTCTGCGAACCAGGCCCGGCAACAGGCGCGACGTCCTGACGACAGAACCGCTGGTGAAGTTGTTTGCCAGGCCGTGAAACAATTTGTTCGCGGCGACGCTGTAGCGGAACCACCAGAGATCGGGAAGAAAAGTGATGCGATTCACGTGAACGTGTTGAGTGTTCACTAACTCCAGCAGTCCCATGCGGCCATGCGTGCGGCCGTAACCACTTTCCTTGATGCCGCCCCAAGGCGTTTGCGCGATGCCGTGGGTGTAGACAACTTCGTTGACCATCACGGTGCCGGCGTGAACGAGCGCGGCAATACGTTTTCCCCTGGAGATGTTCCTGGTCCATACGCTCGCCGTCAGGCCATAGAGACTGTCGTTCGCGAGATCGATTGCTTCGGCTTCAGTCTTGAAAGTCATCACCGGCAGCACCGGGCCAAACGTTTCATCGCGCATTATCGTCATACGATGATCGACGTTCGTCAGCACAGTCGGCTCGTAAAATAATCCGCGAAGATTCGTGGCACGCCGGCCGCCGGTCAGCACTTGCGCACCGCGTGCTTTCGCATCGTCTACGTGCTCAGAAACGATTTGTAACTGGCGTTCGTTCGACATCGAACCAACATCTATCGCCGGGTCTGAACCCAAACCTTGCTTCAGGGCTTTAGTTTCCGCGAGTACACGCTCAATGAATTTGTGCGCGATCGATTCCTGCACGTAACAACGCTCGACAGACGCGCATGCCTGGCCGGAATTTGCAAACGCACCCCAGACCGCGCCGCGCGCTGCATTATTAGTATCGGCATCTTCCAAAACGATCATCGGATCTTTGCCGCCAAGTTCGAGCACCACCGGCGTCAGATACTTCGCGGCTGCTTCAGCCACGCGTTTTCCCGTCGCTACGCTGCCGGTGAACATTATTTTATCGACCCGCGCATCAACCAGCGCCGCGCCGGTTGATCCATCGCCAGTCAGAATTTCCAACAACCCAGCGGTGAGACCCGCGCGCGTGAAGAGGTCGCCAATCTTCAGCGCAATCAACGGCGTCAATTCACTTGGTTTTAGAACGACCGCATTCCCTGCCATCAACGCCATGACAACCTCTTGAGCAGGAGTCGCCAGCGGAAAGTTCCAGGGCGAAATAATTCCAACCACACCCAGCGGCTTGAAGATGAGACGCGACGAGCGGCCCATCAAACCATATTGCCCAATGTCAATTCTTTGTGGTCGCAAAAGATTTTCTGAGGCGTGGGCAAAGTAGTGCATTGCATCAAGCGTCGGCACGATCTCCATCGCCAGAGCTTCCGCCACCGGCTTTCCCGTTTCTCGAGAAATTAGTTGGGCAATCTCGTCAGCGTCCTGGAGCAGCAGTGCGCGGGCGCGCAGGATCACTCGACGCCGTTCGCGGAAAGACAGATTGGCCCAGGCCGGTTGCACGTTGCGAGCACGTTCGACCGCCGCTTTTACATCTTCAGCTGAAGACAGCGGCGCGCGGCCGATCTCGGCGCCGGTGCCCGGATCGTAAGAAACAATCTCACGCTGCTGTTCATGCTGGGAAACTATCGTTTGCACGCTCATGATTTTGCGGTCAGATTATCCAATAAACAACCAACTCCACCTAGCCGCAATTCATCCAGTTGTTCCGAGAGTTCGATTGAGACTACTTTGGCGGGAAGATCTGATCGTCCGATGCAAGCTTTGGGAGGTTCCAGAGAACCGTGGGAATGGCTGTTCGCTCGGGTGACTTTCGGGGACTAGAGGGAACGCACCATTTCAGAAAACTCGTCGTCCTCGGGGAGCCGATTGATATTAGCGTCTTCTAACTCTTCTCGCCTGGTCTTGTCCCCACCGAGGAGAATGGCGCGACGAAGTACTTCCTCGCTCTCAGCTTTTTGACCCGACAAGAACATCGCATATGCCTGGTTCCCTAATATCACTGGATCATCAGGAGCTTGTTTTAGCGCGGCAGTTAGATTTTCATGAGCCAGTTTTAGTTTCTCTTGAGCTGAATTTTCGTCACGAACCAGCCGCAAGGCCTTCGCCTGAATAATTAATTGAAATCCAATAGCATTATGTGCAGACCCTACCAATTCTTGTAATCCCACTTCGCCGGCGTTGCTATACCGGTTGATTAACTGATTGAATACGGCCATTCCTTCTTCAATGCGATTCAACTTTGTAAGTGTGAAGCCTTTGATTGCCAAAGCTCTCGCGACATGCTCAACCATCGAGGCTTCCGGTGCGTCACCGTACAAGCGTGCTACTTCCTCGTACGTCGCGAGCGCCTCCTCACTTCGATCTAAATCACGCAGTGTAAAAGCTTTGTTTAATAATGCTTGTGCGACCACCTCACGTAATCCCGTTTCTGACATCGCGGCATAGCGCCGCACCACTTCGTCATAAGCCGCAAGCGCTTCTGCACTGCGCTCCAGCGCCCCGAGAGTGATAGCCCGGTTGAATAATGCGGCCGCTACCGGTCGAACTAACTCTGTCTCCAGGGAGTCACCGTACCTTTCTACCACTTCGTCGTAGGCCGTTAGTTCGTCCTGATGGCGGTTTAGCTTCATGAGCGTGAGTCCCTTGTTTACCAACGCTTGCGCTATTGATACACGTAACTTCCCCTCAGAAGCTCGGTCAAACCGGTGAAACAGTTCGTCGTATGCCGTGAGTTCCTCCTCCGGCCGATTCAGCTCTCCAAGACAGAAACCCTTATTTAATAATGCGTTCGCTACTAACTCACGTAAACCCACATCCAATGCGCCGCCGTACCGCCGTACCACTTCGTTGTATGCCGTAAGGGCTTCATCGCGACGATTCAGCGCATCAAGCGAAAAGCCTTTGTTGAATAACGCCCGCGCCACATGTTCATGGTCTATAGGGCCGGCAGCGGGCGAGAGCTTCGATAGCCTGCCTGAAATGGAAATGAACAGGTCATAGGCAAGAACCTCTTCCTCGGAATTGTCATTGAGTTTTGTAGCCGCCAACCACGCCGCTTCTGACAATTCCTTGAGTGCCTCGACAGACAGGCCCGCAGACGGAATTTGAATCGCCAATTTTATAGCATTGCGATAATCAGCACGTCGCAACGCATCTCTTAGTTCTTCAAATGAAGACTCCGCTGACTCAGCACCCGCGGCACTAATTTCTTCAGTCTCCCTTACCTTCGCTCTTCTCACGCGTTCGATAACGTTCTTAATTGCATAGATGTCGGCGTCTTTGTCGCTGGCTTCATCTTTGGGTAATGACTCATCGAGTTGGGTAGCAAGAAACTCTAAAGGATCCCTGGTAAGTGTGGGGGCCTCCAGATTGAAAGCTCGGATCAGTCTGTCAAAAACTTTATCCGCGGGTAACGAGGGAACGTCATCTTCCCCAGTTGTCTTAGGCTTGATCTGTTGTCCACCTTCGGGACGGGTCTTCCCAAGCTCGATTGTCTGAGTCGCGTCGATCCCTGACGAGCGCACCAGTCGCTCCCGGGGAACGACGAACCGAATATTCGGATTGTTTTTCAACCAGTCCGGCATCGACTCCACCTGAGCTCTTTGAAAGCAGAACCAATAAGCATTACTCCCGAGTGGCCGGGCGAGCCTACGCTTAAACGCATCCATGAAGACATCGCCCTCCCAGCCGCTGTAGCCGATGACCAGTGGGGAACGATCCCACAAGATCATGTCCAGAAGTGAGGCCATTGTTGCTGTCGTTTGCTGCGATTGCTGCGCGCGGTCTTGCAATTCAGCCCGGAGGTTACAGCAATCATAGAACCAGTAGGTGCCGTGCAAATGAACAATCTGCAGGTCAGCTTCAGTGGGGTTAATTCTACCTACGGTAAGCGGGTGATCACAGACCAGGTGTCGCTTGCCGAATAGCGCCAGAGCCTTTGCCAGAAAATCATCGAAATTCGTAGTGACGACGATGCTTGAAATTCTGTTATTCAGTAGCAGATGGGCCAGGCGAAAGTTTGCATGAGTGATCTGCTTCCCTTCAATCAGGCCCCGCAGAAATCTCTGTCGTTGGTTTGGCTCACCATAGGCCATCTCAAACCAATGAGAATAGGAATCGATAGCTTCCTTGGATTTCGGCTCGTCCCGTCGATCATATTCATTCGCCGTGTTTCTGCACTGCGACACAATTTCCGACGCAAGCGGTACTGACGGAAAGGAAATACCTGCACCGACCATAAAAAAGAAAGGAGAGGGTCGGTTTGGCGAGCGACCGTCGCACGCCTGTCTAATTCGACTGGCGGCTTCATCTAACTCGATGAGGTGGGGACTTGCCATAGTGATCTTCTAGCTTGAGTGAGATTGAGATTAGATTCGCGAGGAACCTATCATGGAAGCGTGAGATTGATCAATATTTCTCCGCGTTCGAATTACTCGCAAAGATCGCCTATGGCAGGACACCCTTCTTCTGGATTGATACAAATGCTTTACAAAAACTTTTCAGGAAAGCCGCTGGCTCTTTACAATATAAAGTACTTGACAGTATTGACCGAGCGGCTTTATTCTTCGCTTATGGGCTCAATCCACCTGGTCACCCAACCGCAAGAAGAGCCGCCCGCGCTGCACACGCGGGCGATGGACAACCTGCAATACATTCGCGAAACCATGGAGCGCGCCACCGCGTTCACAGCCATTTCCGGTTGGGGTTTAGTGGCAATCGGCATCACCGGAGTGGCGTCAGGTTTCATTGCCGCTCAGCAGAAGAGCTTTAGGAACTGGCTCACGATTTGGGTCGCCGACGCTGTCGTCGCTTTGCTAATCGCCGGCTGGTCCATGGACCGCAAGGCACGCGCGACCCAGATGCCTTTGCTTTCCGGACCCGGTCGTAAAGTCGCATTTAGTCTGTCACCGCCGCTGCTCGCCGGCGCGATTCTGAGTCTGGTGCTTTATCGTTCGGGATCGACGAATGCGATTCCGGGCCTCTGGTTGTTGCTTTACGGAACCGGAGTTATCACAGGTGGAATGTTTTCAGTGAGTGTCGTGCCGATCATGGGTTTGGGCTTCATGGCCCTGGGCGCGGCGACATTGTTCGCGCCGGCGGTATTCGCTGACTGGTTCATGGCTGCCGGTTTCGGCGGCTTGCATATTATTTTCGGAGTAATTATCGCAAGGAGATATGGTGGCTAGAAACGCAGCACTAAAACATTCAACGCACAAGAAACGCGAAACAAGCGGCGCGCCGGCTGCCGCAGAACCGCAGGCAGCCAAAGGGAGCCATCCGGCGCATTCGCTCGACCGCTTGATTCACGAACGCATGCGGCTAGGCATTATCAGCGCGCTGGCTGCCAACGAATCGCTGACCTTCAACGATCTGAAAAACCTGATGCACACCACGGATGGGAACCTTAGTGTGCACGCTCGCAAGTTGGAAGACGGCGGCTACATTGCCTGCACCAAGTCATTCGAAGGGCGCCTGCCGAAAACGGAATACAAATTGACTGCTAACGGAAAGCGCGCACTCGAAAACTATGTCAGCCATATGGAAACGCTGATCAAGCAAGTGCGCAGTCGCTGAATTTATTTTTTTTGGCCCGGTGCTTTGTTTAGTAAAGCGCTTTGAACCGCTGTTGTGGCCAGGGGGAATTGAATGTACACCAACGTAAACCTGTCAGCGCCAATCGGCGCCCTGCTCTTCCTGGGCACTGCATTTCTGATTGTTTGTTTAGTGCTGCTGCTGATTTTCTCGTTCCTCACAAAAAGATTTTCGTTAACAAAACTCGGTGCGTCGGCGCTCGCGATAATCGTCGCGCTGTATCTTTCTTTGCTGTTCCTTTTTTCGTGGACCAGCACCGAGAAAGTGCTGGCGCGCGGGGAGGAAAAATATTTTTGTGAGATTGACTGCCATCTCGCTTACTCCATTATGGATTCTCAAACTCTAAAAACCCTGGGCACGGCGCCTAATCAACTGAGCGCGAATGGATTGTTTCGCGTGCTTACGATTAAGACGCGCTTTGACGAGAAGACCATCGGCCCCACTCGCGGCGATAGTTTGCTTTATCCCAACTCGCGCGTGCTGATCGTGGTTGATGCTCAGGGAAAGGAGTATTTCCCCGACATCGAAGCAGAGAGATTCCTGCGAGGATTGAATCAAGCGGGCAGACCATTCATCACACCGCTCCGGCCCGGCGAAACTTATCAAACAACAGTCGTTTTCGATCTGCCCGCAGACATTCAAAGTCCTACTCTGTTGATTCATGAAGGCGAGTTCCCAACGCGTTTCGTGATCGGCCACGAGAACAGTCTGCTGCACAAGAAAACAAGATTTCAGATCTAGAACGCACGCAGGTGCTTCACTGCGGCTGAGATGTGGATGGCCACATTGCTCCGCTTGAGTAGGTCAACTCAGAATGCTTGAAGAAATTTATCGCGTTGACGAAACAGTTAAGAGGAGTATTAAGGTGACTAAACGAATTATTGCCATTGCTTTCATTTTCATCTGCACCTCCATCGCCTGGGCAATCCTCGGCGGCACCATTTTTTCCCGGACTTATGATTCCGCGGCCTCTTCAGACAACAGCGTGACTTCGACCTGGGGCGCGCCGCAGGACCAGGCGCCGCCAACCGCGTCGTTCACACACATTGTTCCGCGCAAGGAAGAAAGCACTGAGAACGGAAAAAAGATCGTCAAGACTATCGACGACGCCGTGACCACGCCGCTGCCGTTGGAGAGCAGCGCGATAGACGTCGCACTCGACCTCGAGCACCGTCAAAAAGGACTGTTGTGGTACAGCACGTACAAAGTTAATTTCGCCGGCAACTACACCTTTCGCAATCCGAGCGACAAAGAGGAATCCGTTTTCTTCAAACTAAATTTTCCCACCGCAAAGGCAATTTACGACGATCTGGTCTTCACGGTTGATGGCACGCCGGTGGCTATCAGGAACGAGGAAAACGCGGCGACTGGTTCTTTCAAAGTTGCCGCCGGCGCAAACGCGCAGCTCGCGGTTGGCTATCGTTCACAAGGTCTCAATGAATGGCGTTACAGTTTTGGCAGTAAAGACGTTTCGCAGGTGCGCAACTTTAATCTGAAGATGAAGACGAACTTCAAAGATATCGATTTTCCCGATAACACTCTGTCTCCTTCCGAGAAACACGAAAGTGGCGGCGGCTGGGATTTGGTTTGGTCGTACAAGAATTTAGTTTCCGGTTATCAAATCGCGATGGTGATGCCGGAAAAACTTCAGCCCGGACCGTTGGCCGGCAAGATCAGTTTCTTCGCCCCCGTCTCGCTTTTCTTTTTCTTCTTTATCATGCTGATCATCACTACCATGCGCGGCATTGAGCTTCATCCGATGAACTACTTTTTTCTCGCGGCGGCCTTCTTCTCTTTTCATTTACTGCTTGCCTATCTCGTCGATCATGTTTCGATCCACGCCGCGTTTGCGATATCGGCCGCAGTTTCCATCTTTTTGGTGGTTAGTTACTTGCGGCTGGTGGTTGGTCTTCACTTTGCCAGTCGCGAAGCGGCCATCGCCCAGTTTGTCTACCTCATCATGTTTTCCTACGCGTTTTTCCTGAAGGGATTCACCGGCTTGGCCATCACCATCGGCTCGGTCGCCACGCTGTTTGTGGCGATGCAGGTGACCGGACGCGTTCGCTGGGCTAACAAGTTTTCGCTTGCACCCGCGGAAGACGCGACGGCTGAACTCACTTGACTGTTAATAAAGCCTCGCGGCCGGCGTCTATCTCAATAGGGATCGGACTGTATTTGTAAAGCAAACTGTTAGTTTGCGTTGGTGGCTACCACTCAAGTGCGTGAAAACCAACCACCGCAAACTAACAGTTTGCTTTACAACCGTCAGAACGTGTGTCCGAAAATCTCGATCAAACTTTGTCGCGTGACCCGTCGTACAGCCTGTTGCCTGTGACTGGTTCGGGTCATCAATTCCATGAAAAGCTTTTTTTCTTTTTTTTCCGACGCCATGAAGATTGCGCTGCAGTCGATTTTTGCGCATAAGCTGCGCGCGTTCCTGACGCTGATCGGCATCATCATCGGCGTCGCTTCAGTGGTGACTGTGGGCGCGTCAATTAGCGGTTTAAATACTTACGTTGTCGACAAGGTGGGGAAGATACTCGGCAGCAATCACTTCATGATCGCGCGAATTGCCTCCACCGGCCGCCTTACCGACGACGAGTTTGAACGCATGAACCGGCGGAACAAGCGACTTAACTGGGACGACTTTGAGTGGGTGCGTGATCACTGCAAATCTTGCGCGGAAGTCGGCGCCGGCGTTCGGGGCATGACTGATCTGAAACAGGATGCGATTGAGTTTCCCGGCGCCATAGTCAACGGCGTCACTGCAAACATGGTCGACATCGAAGACAAAACGATATCGGACGGGCGTTTCATCGCAGCCGGCGAGGTTGAGCGTTCAGCGTACGTGGTAGTCCTCGGTTACGACATCAAGGAAAAGTTTTTCCCGAATACGGATCCGGTCGGCAAAATTCTAAAGGTCCGTGGAATTCCGATGCGTGTCGTCGGCGTTGAGGAAGCGCGCGGTTCTTTTTTCGGAGACTCTCAGGATCGCCACATCTACATCCCAGTGACCACGCACCTGCAAATCTTCGGACGCAACGGCTTGCAGATTCACGGCAAGGGACGCAACCGCGAAACATTTCAAACCTCGATCGAGGATGCGCGCGTCGCCATCAGAAACAAGCACCGGTTGAATGGAAATGAGGAAGACGATTTCGGTTTGGTGAACGTTGATGATGTCAACAATCAGATCGATCAGTTTACCGGAAGTATAGCCCTGGTTGTCGTTCCCATTACGCTGATTACGTTGATCGTGGGTGGCATCGTGGTGATGAATATCATGCTGGTCAGCGTTACCGAACGGACTTTCGAAGTGGGGCTGCGCAAAGCTGTGGGCGCGACGAGGAAGCATATCCTGCTGCAGTTTCTAATTGAGTCGGCAATTCTTTGCGTGCTCGGCGGCGTGCTGGGACTGCTTCTGTCATGGGGAGTGACGACGTTGATTACAACGCTGGCCTCGATCACCATGACGATTACGGTTGGTTACATCCTGCTGGCGCTGATTGTGTCTACCTTGATCGGAATGATTGCCGGCGTCTATCCGGCCTTTAAAGCGGCGCGACTTGATCCGATCCTGGCGCTGACCCAGGCAACCTAGGAAGCAGAGATGAAGAATGTTAATGGCACAAGTGAGAGCGTCTCGCGTACTGGTTCAATTTGGATTTTAGGTCCGAAGGACCGGTAGTTAATAGCCCCGTCCGTGAGGGCGGAGTTAGAAGCTTGATTAGTCGCCGGAGCGCCGAAGGTGCGACATATTGGTGCCGGCCCTTCGGGCCTCGGCAATCTCAGAAGATGACGTCCCCGCCCTCACGGACGGGGCTACTAACTCTCGGTCCTTCGGACCTGCAGCGTCGGCTGAATTGAAACTGAACCAGTGCCAGTCTCGGGGAGCCTATGGCTCTTGAATAATTCCTTTGCTGCTTGATTGCGGTTAGATGAGATGAAACTAAGACTTCCAAAAAGTGTGCTGACAGAAACGCTCAGGATGGCCCTGGAGAGCGTTCGTTCTCACAAGTTCAGGAGTTTTCTCACGGTTCTCGGGATCGTGATCGGAGTTATGACGGCTATTACCATTGCTTCGATTCTCACCGGCTTGCGGCAAAACATCGTCTCGATGATCGAGGAATACGGCACCAACAACATTTACGCTTTTCACCTGTCCACCGGACCACACACCGGCGAGGATCGAGCAGAGCGACTGCGAAAACCACTAACCGTCGATGACGCGGAAACGATCGCGTCTCAAGCGAGCGCCGTGGAAGAAGTTGGTTACCAGGCTCCGAACATCGGTTACAGCGGTGGTCCATTCGACGACAACGTCACTTACCAGGGACATAATTACCGTTGGGGAGACACGCAGGGCGTTTCGGCAAACTACGACGACATCACTAACATCGTGATCAAAGAGGGGCGCTTCATAACTGAGAACGATGAGCAGCAGCGAGCGAACGTTATGGTCATCGGCGTCAATGCAGCCGACGCACTGTTTCCCGGACAGAACCAAATCGCCGGCACGAAAGTCCGCATGGGCGGATACAACTTCGAAGTCGTGGGCGTGTTGGAAAAGAGGAAGGCCGGCTTCTTTGGTGAGAATGATGAAGACAACGCAGTGATGATTCCCTTTCGCACGGCGCAAAAAATCGCACCCGCGCGCGGCTATACGATGATCGTAATCAAAGCTCGTTCAGGCCAAACGACTGAAGCATTGCAACAATCAGAAGAGATTCTGCGCCGGCGCCGCAACGTGAAGTTTGGCGAGCCCAACAATTTCGATATCAAGACTGCCGACAAGTTTATTGAACAGTTTGACAGCATTACCGCCATGGTTGGTCTGATTGCAATCGCTATCTCCAGCTTGGGCCTTTTGGTTGGCGGCATCGGCGTAATGAACATCATGCTGGTGAGCGTTACCGAACGCACGAAAGAGATTGGCGTGCGTAAAGCACTCGGCGCGCGCCGCAAAGATATTGTGCGGCAGTTTTTGTTTGAGGCGATGACGTTGACTTTCCTTGGCGGCATTCTTGGCGTCCTACTCGCTGTCGGCATTAGCCGCCTCGTGATGTTATTCATTCCTTCTTTACCTGCGTCAATACCCGGTTGGGCCGTTATCTCCGGACTCACTGTCTCGATTGGCGTCGGTTTGGTCTTTGGCGTCTGGCCGGCGCGCAAAGCTTCTCGGCTCGATCCAATTGAGTGCCTCCGCTACGAATAAAGCCCTTGCCTTAACTAACCTCGACTATAATCCCGAACGCAAGAGCGGGGGCATGCCCGCGCTCTTTGACTTTTAAATCCTTAATGCCAAAGTCGATCACACAACGCGATCTGGTCAAAGAGTTTCTCACCTACATTCAGGTTGAGAAGGGCCTCTCGCGCAACACGCTTGAGAGTTATCGCCGAGATCTAAACCGGCTTGAGCTGTGGGCCGCCAGGACCAGGCAGCCGATTTCCGATTTGACTCGAGCGGACCTGCGCAAATGGATCGCACAGCTTTCCCGCGAAGGGCTCGCGCCTTCTTCTGTTGCTCGGTCAGTCAGCGCCGCTCGCGGCTTCTTTCGTTTTCTGATGCTCGACGGCCACATCAAACAGCATCCGGCGGAAGATCTCGACACGCCGCAAAAATTTTCTTACCTGCCAAAGTTTCTGACCGAAGAAGAAATTGATCGCCTGTTTGCCACGCCCGATATTTCGACACCTGACGGCATACGCGATCGCGCCATGCTAGAGTTAATGTACGCGGCCGGTTTGCGCGTTTCAGAAATGGTTACGCTGAAACAAACAGACGTTGATCTGCATAGCGGTATTGTTAATTGTCATGGCAAAGGAAGCAAAGAGCGGCGCGTGCCGTTGGGCAAGAGCGCGATTCACTGGCTGCAACAATATGCGGCGCTTAAAGCGGAGTATGGCAAGTCGCCTTATCCAAATCTTTTTCTTTATCGCGGCAAGCCACTGACGCGCCACTTTGCCTGGGCCACGATCAAGAGTTACGCGGACAGCATAGGCATCAGCAACGTTTCGCCGCACACCCTGCGCCATAGTTTTGCCACCCACCTGCTGCAACACGGCGCCGACTCGCGCTCGGTGCAAGCGTTGCTGGGCCATAGCGACATCTCCACTACGCAAATTTACACGCACATAACCGACCAACACCTGCGTGCTGCCTATGACAACCATCACCCGCGCGCGCGAGCGGCCACGGGAATCGGCGGCAACAAACCCAGGAGCGACTAAACAAATGTTTCTGTTGCGCCAGCCCACCGAAGCAGTTGTTCGCCGCTTCATTTCTTCACAAAAAGATCTTCCGTTTTCTTATTCACAAGTGGGCGCCACCCAAACCAAGCCGCCGGCGGGTTACACGATCGATCACAATCGCATTCGGCTGGGTGAAGGTCGAGAAACTTTCATGCGGGCCAGCGACGCGTTAAGCAAGTGGCGGCATTTTGAGTTGGGTTGGGCCAGCGTCATGCCGCACGGCAGTCCGATGGAAACCGGAACGACGGTCGCCGTTCAGGCGCACACGTTTGGCTTCTGGTCGCTGAACGCATGCCGCATTGTCTACACGATTAACGAGGATGGGCCCGTCAAAAGGTTTGGGTTTGCTTATGGGACCTTGCCGGACCACGCCGAGCGCGGTGAGGAACGCTTTATGATTGAATCTCTCGAAGACAATTCAGTTTGGTACGACATCTATGCGTTCTCGCGCCCACAAAAGACAATCGTGAAACTAGGCTTGCCGCTAACGCGGCGGCTGCAAAAACGATTCGGCCGGGAGTCGTTGGCGGCAATGGCAAACGCAGCGCACTGAGGAAAGCCAAAGGCCGCAAAGTTCAACTCATGGGAGCGCGGCGCCACTTAAAAACAGTTTGTCTCGGCCCGTGCGGTAAGACCGGCGGCGATTCATTTTCTCCATTCGATCGGAAACAGAGTTCCGGCTTTTTCGGGACTTATGTTTCCTCCCAGAAGCGAGATTGCATATGCCAGAACGGGATCGCGCTTCGCCGCTATATCCAAGGCCGTCGGAAGTTTGACTTCGTCAGGTATGACACCAACATGTTCCAGACTCTTTCCATCGCCCATGACGACGTCGGCATCTGTGATGCTGACGCCGTAAGGAACTACAGTCTCAACCCCCAACTCGTGGCTATATTGTTTGGATCTCATCACCGCGCCTGCTGAACGATCTCCAATAATGGTTCCCCGCTTCTCGAGCTGCACGACGCGAGCAAAAAGCTCAGCAGCTGAACCTGATTCACTGTCAATAATGACAACCAGCTTGCCGGTAAAGATGTGATCTCCTCGAGTCTTCGCGGTCATTGCTTTTTCTTCTTTCCGTCTCTTCAAATCTCCAACCTTCAAATCATGATCGAAAAAACTGCCCAAGAGACGCAGCAAAGTTTCTTCAGCTCCGCCCCCGTTTCCGCGAAGGTCGAGAACGAGACCTTTTCGTTTTCTGAACTTGTCCACAAAGTCGTCGACTCCCTCCTTCGCGAGATCAAACTCTGGCATCTTCCAAATAAACAGATCGTCACCGATGTCGAGATAGCGGTGGCGATGCAGGCGATCCTCGTTCTCAGACTCTCTTATCAGTTCCCAGATATCCGGGCTTGATAGATCCGTGACGCGCTTTCCCTGTTGCACTTTTGCCATCACGTCCATCTGCTGCGATTTACCGTCTGGTTTGATTACCACGAGTCGCATTCCCGGCTGAGGTCGCAGCACCCGATATGAATATTGAATTTTCAAGAAGTTTTCTCGCACTGGGCCAAACCCATCGATGGTATAGATCTGGTCGCCTGCCCTAAGGCCTTTTGCCTCAGCATCGCTGCCGGGTTTCACCGCGACGACATAGCATTTGTCTCCAATGATCTGCATTTGCCAGCCGTACTCAGTCTTATAAGAGCGACCCGGCGGCAGGAAGAAGGTGTGTGAATCCTCCAGGTCGAGTAAGGCCTGAGCGATAATGCCAAAAATCTGACCGAGCGAAGTTGCATCCTTGATCTTTTCATCCGCGATCTTGAATCTGGCTTCCAGGTCCATACCATGGTAATTAGGGTCATAGTAGTTCTTCTTAAGGTCATCTTTTATTACTCGGAGCATAGCGCGACCGCGATCGCGATCTAAACTGCTGGGAAGCTGCTGACCAAGTGCGCTGAAAAGAGCCCCGGCAAATAAAAGCACTGCTATCGACTGGAAGACGAGGAGAACCATTTGAGAACGTCGAACAAAATGAATGAGGCTCATGATTTTACACCTGCGAAACCGAGTGGGTTGTGACGCGCGCTACGGGTTGAATATGAGCCGCGCGCGACCTGCGTTGTTAGCCGACGCAAAAGTGTAGATTATCGAATATTCGATTCGCAAGCACTTAGCGCTGCGTAAAGGTGATGCTGTCGGTTTCTCGGAGTGCAAACGGCTTTTAGGTTAGCTGCGTACCGGGGCTGGCAGCCGCTGTTCATCGTTAAGTTATAATTCGGGCAAACGAAAAAGCCGCAAGGCTCGCACCTTGCGGCTCCGCACCATACGTATTCCAGCTACTACTTCCTTGCTAAAACCACCGGGGCTTGTTCCGCCGCGCGGATCTTTTCAAAGAAGCTTCGCACGGCTGCATACTGCTCAACCGGAACAGTCATCGCGTGCTGGACCAGCGAGCGTTTGAAAGTCAGTTGCCCATCTTTTACGTCGTAACTCGTGTTGTAAATCCCAAACGCAGTATCGAGGTTTACCGCATCCGGCAATTCATCAACATCAAACCCGGCCGGCAGTTTCACTCGCACAGTTTCAGAATAGGAATTCGAGGTCAGCACCACCGGATGACTTCGTTTGGTGTTTGTTAGTGACAGCTCCTCGCGCCGCGACACGATTGCCGGTTTGAAAACCAGCAAACGGTTTTGCATTAGTTGCGCGTATCCGGGCGCTGCAAAAGCTATGTCGAGCGCGAACCTTCCCTGGGCAACGTCGTCCACGGGCGTTAGTTTGGATATTTTCGAGCTGGGCGCGCTGCTGACAAGCCAGTGCTCGACCATCGTGTTGTATTCGGGCCGCGAAAGCCGGCGAAATTCAGTGCGGAAGCGCGCGGCAACCTGCCCGCGGGCGCGCTCTTCAATGCCGCCGGTCATCGAACCATTACCCTCGAGTTGCAAATCCGCACTGCGCTCGAGTTGATTCAGGTCCGGAGCGGTTATCGGCATTTGCACCAAACCATCCACATCCTTTGAATCAAGCAACGCCAGGCTGCCTTGCAAATAAAACGGCAGATCGCCAACCGGCGTCTCTTCCGCAGTCGGATCGAAAATTAGCAATCGGCCCAGCTTGGGATGCTGGATGATCGTTGCGGCTTGCGTTTGGTCGCTTACTCTGACCGCGATAATGCAGTGGTTAAACTGTTGTGGCGAAGGCCAATCCGCGCGCACATAATCGGGATCGCCCGAATAAATGCTTACCGGAAGAGCGTCTATGCCAACCGCCTTCAGCATCGCGCGCATTAAATTTGCTTTGTCTTTGCAATCGCCGTAAGACTTGGCAAAAACTTCCGCAGCCGAATGCGGACGATAACCACCGCCGCGGCCAAGCCGGGTCTGGATCGAGATGTATTGAACTTTTTGCACGTAACTGCCGATGGCGCGAATCTTTTCATATTCAGTCTGCGCGTTGGCAGTTAGTTCGCGAGCCTTGGCGGTTAACGGCTCACTTAGTATGACCTGCGGATCTTCCAGTTCACCCATCCAGGCGCCAACATCACGCCAGTTCGCGAAGGTCTTCACGCCCGGCGTTTGACCCGCGCCAGGAGGGTAATAACCAATCGCCAGTCTTGCGACGAGGTTACTTAAACTCGGACTCATGGGTTCATCCGCGACTGCTGATAGATTCCCCAGTTCCCAGGTGTAAGTTGAGCCGTTTACTTTCGGTTCTACTTTCGCATGATTGAACGTCACACTCTCGGCACGCCAGCCGGCGGGAAGAACCAGTGTGTAACGCGAGCTGACCACTGGATTTGCGCTTTGAAATTCCCATTCATCCTGACTAAAAACCGACCGGTCCTCCGTGGTATAGCTGTAACCAAAGACTGTTCCCGCATCAGCATCGTCTTTGGCGGAAACTGCTCTGATGCGCAGTTCGTTATAGACGTCGTTCGGAGCGGCCAAAGCGTCGAGTGTTTCATCTTTTCCATACCTCTTAACGACTCCATTGGCACGGATCAACCAAGCCTCCATCTCTTTCACTTTGGCAGTGTCCGGAGTATAGGCAACCGCGGCGAAGGCATTATCCCGGCCCTCTCGTTGCAGAATTCGAACTGCGTAATTACAGCTTTTGGTTACCCGCCCTGCCTCGTTGATGACTGCGGTGCATTCATTAACCAGCACCACGGCGCTGATATTTTTTTCGTAGGCGGGCAGGTTGAGCTGCGCTGCCTGCTGCAGCCATGGAGGCGCTTGCTCGCCGGCGAACGCCGGAGCGGCGGCGCATGCCAGAAGAAGTATGGATAAGGCTAGACGTGGGAGCATGATTTCTTCCTTACTACTTTTGAGGATACTTCGGCCGCAACGTGGCAGCCTTAATTTGCCGCCTGCGCAGCATTTTGTTTCAAGGTGATTGTGTGGTTGTCGTTCTTGTGAACCCTCTCAAAAAGGCTTTTCAATGAAGCATAACTCGTCGCAGGAAAGATTATGCCGTCGTTTCCGCCAAAGAAAAACTTTCTTTTGAGAACCAAGGTGTGGCCATTTTTTGAGACGGTAATTTTGATGCTCTGGCCAGTAATCTGTTGAGTCAGTGCCGGTTCGATGTCTGCCGGTGCGTCCGCACTATCGAGCGCGTAACCCGACGGCAAAGTGATCTCGACCGTGTCGTCTTCAGACCAGGGAAAGTGAAAATAGATTGGCTGCTTGCGACCGCTGGCCGAAAACAACTCTGACTGGCCATGCTCGAAATATGCGGGCTGCAAAAACAGACGCTTTCCGGTCCGTTGCGCGTAGCCGGGCACGCGAATGTGATAAGCATACGCAAATGGTTTCAACGCATCGGTGACATTTTCGATCTTGATGTCGGAAAGTTCGGCGGTGCTCATCCGCGCTTTAACTCGAGACCTTATTGTCTCTTCGCGTTCGGTCGGCGAATCGTCGTCGTTGTATTCCTTTTGATCAAAATCGAGATGGCCCGTGAACTCGACGCGTACGTCGCCTTCCAGCGTGCCGTCCTCGGTCAAGCTAAACTTGCCAGTTCGTTTTTCCAGGGACTTGTCAGGCGCCGACAGCCCCGTCTTTACCCAGACAGGTTCTTTCGCATCGGTGATCAATGTCTCCTGGAACTGTTCGGTCCAACCAAGCATGCCAAACGAGGTATACATTTCCGCCGGACTGAAAAACTGCCAGTTGCCAGCTACCTGCACAGCGATGAATGAAGATGCCAGGAATGAAGCTTCGGCATAGTTGCGGTGAAAAAAGAGATCGTCTCGATTGCCGGAAACAGCGTACCGGACTTCGAAACCAGCCGCTTTCGCCAGGGCAGCAAATAACATGTCAATATCGCCACCTGTACCCCGCCCATTCTTGAGCGTATTGGCAGCCGACTTGTTGTCTTTGAGTTTACTCTTTTCCTCTGCGGTTAGACCGGAAGCATCGTCGCTAGTGTTCTTGATTTTAGTGCGGCAGAAATCATAAATGCGTTGCAGCTTGTCCTGGTCCGTGTTCGCATCACCTATAATGCCGGCAACCGCGGCCTTGACCGCGTCACTAACCTTCATCGCGTCTTTCGTTTTTTCAAAAAGAAGTTTGCCCTGGTCCTTCCAATATTTTTCCGGCTCGCGTTTCAGATCCTCCGCGTAATAGAGAAATACCCAGGAGCGAACTTCGTCTTCTGGCGGCATGCGTGGTTCTTCATGAAATGCAGGAACGTTGTTTAGAGTCAGCCGGTAAAAGTTATTTTTATCTTTAACAAACTCAATGTCATTCATGTGGAAAGTCTGATAGCGCAAGCCCTGGTAAGGCTTGAGATAATAGTTGACGACTCGGACCGGGATGTCTCGCTGAAATTGAAGCCGCATCTGGTTGACACTGCCGCCGGGATAAACTTCCTGCCAACGGTATTCAACTACTGACCCTAGTTCGACGCCGGGCAACGCAAAGGACTTGGCTTTAACTTTGACGCCGTTTGCCTTAACGATGGTGCGTTCAAAGACATCGTCCTTTTTTAATTCCACCACGCTGCCGTCTGGTTTGGTGACGCGGGCTGCAATGTCTCTGATTCTGGTGGTGCTGTAGTAAGGGATATCTATCTTGCTTTGGGATTCCTTCCCGCGCTCGGTAAAGATTTTTACCCGCAGGTAATGGCCCAGCGATAGTTCGGTCGGCGAACTGTCGTCTATGCGCACGTCCCATGAAAGCGCTTCGGCATCGGCGTCTGGTTCGACAAGCGGTATCTTCAACGCCAAATCGGCTGGGTTTACGGGTTTCCAATCGTCAGCGAAAACGGCGATTGGCAAGACTAAAGCGATGCAAAGCACCGACGCAGCGTTAGCGAGGCGGGGGAAGAAGCTCATAACATGAACCTTTCAGAAGAATTCTTGTTGATTCGGCAAGGACTCTCGACATTCGACTTGCGCGAGTGCGAAATCAAGCGGCGGCGGAACTACCTTGAGGACTACTGCGAGCGGATTTTGACCTAAAAAGGAAAGTCCTGCAAGCAAAAAACGAACCAACTTGGACGAATACCTTACAAAATTAGTTGCATCGCTTTTAGGTTTTTTTAACTGGCGGCACTCTTGGGCTTCGCTGAGCGAGAATCGGCCCGATATGTTATGATTCTGCCGATTCATTAGGAAATCCTATGGTTTTGCACTCGCTTTGGTTTAATCAGGAGGAGGAATGGCTACAGAATTGAAACGAGGGACTACCAGTCTCGACCGCATTGAAGAGTTGCTCGGCGACAACGCGCGTAAGCTGCTGGATCACCGGGCGACCGCGATATCCAAAGACACCCTCAATTTGCCCGGCCCGGATTTTATCGATCGGGTCTGGTCTGCTTCTGATCGGTCGCCCGCGGTTTTGCGTTCACTGCAAACGCTTTTCGACAATGGTCGGCTCGCCAAAACCGGTTATCTTTCGATCCTGCCGGTGGATCAGGGCATCGAGCATTCGGCCGGCGCGTCATTCGCTCCCAACCCGCAATACTTCGATCCGGAAAACATCGTCAAGCTGGCGATCGAAGGCGGCTGCAACGCGGTTGCTTCGACCTTTGGAGTGCTGGGCACGGTGGCGCGAAAGTATGCACACAAGATCCCTTTCATCGTGAAGATCAATCACAACGAGCTGTTAACTCTGCCGAACAAATTCGATCAGATCCTATTTGGCACGGTGAAAGAAGCGCACAGCATGGGTGCGGTCGCCGTCGGCGCAACAATTTATTTTGGATCGGACGAGTCGACGAGACAGATAACTGAAATCAGCAATGCCTTCGCGCAGGCACATGAGCTGGGCATGGCTTGCATCCTATGGTGCTACCTGCGCAACTCAAAATTCAAAACTCCGGAAGGCGACATGCACGCCGCAGCCGATCTGACCGGACAGGCAAATCATCTGGGCGTAACCATTCAGGCCGACATCATCAAGCAGAAACTTCCGGAGCGAAACGGCGGCTACCCGGCGGTTGAAAAAGAATTGGGCAAGTCGTATGGCAAGACAAGCAAACTCGTTTATGAAAAACTAACGACCGATAATCCTATTGATTTGGTTCGCTATCAGGTGGCCAACTGTTACATGGGCCGTTGCGGCTTGATCAACTCCGGCGGCGAATCGAAAGGCGCCAGCGATCTGGCGGAAGCGGTGCGCACGGCGGTTATTAATAAACGCGGCGGCGGCACCGGGCTAATCTCAGGACGTAAAGCGTTTCAACGTCCGATGGCGGAAGGCATCGAGTTGCTCAATGCGATTCAGGATGTGTACCTATCGGATGAAATCACCGTGGCGTAGTTGCGAAAGCGAACGCCTTGATGAAAGACGGGCCCTTTGAGTCCGTCTTTTATTTTTATTATGGTCCTTCTTTGAACTAATCTCTGTGCGTCCTTTGTGTTCTCTGCGACTTTGTGGTGAGCCACCATTAATGATCCACCACAGAGACACAGAGAACACAAAGGTGGCACAGAGTTATTTTGGTGCAATTGGTTCGCAGCGCCCTCTCCTGCTAAACTCTAAAAAATTCAATCGCTAGAGCTGAAACATGAACAAGGGAAAAACCTCGAAACAACCACCCCCCGTCGATAACACGATTTCCGAGGAAACCGGACAATTTGATCTGCGCTTCGTCCTCTGGCGTCACTTCTGCGCGCAAAATAATGTTCCGGTGGAATCGTTGCCAAGCCAGCTTAAGGATGAACTGAAAGATAAGTGGGAAGAGTTGAAAGCCAGCCGCCTGCGTGGACCAACCGCGAAATAACTCAAACAATTCATCCGCAGATTACGCAGATTTCACAGATACAAGAAGCTTCGCACAACAAGTGATCTCCAGTCCGCGTTTAGCGGACGGTTGACAATAGCCCAGCGATTTATCGCTGGGAAAATAGGGGCTCGCAACAGAGTCCGTGAAGCGGACGACTGAAATTGCAGCGTCTCCGCTCAATCGTCCGCTTCACGGACTGAATTTCCTCCAACCTTCATCCCAGCAGTGAACTGCTGGGCTATTGTCAGTCGTCCGCTAACCGCGGACTGTGGAAATATTCCTTTAAAACCTTCCCGCCCCCAGCTTGTAGACGCCGGTGAGAAACGGATTCGTCTTTCGCTCGTGACCAATCGTGGTCACTGGTCCATGCCCGGAATAGACTTCCACGTCATCGCCAAGCGGCAGTAGTTTGTTATTAATCGAATCCAGCAGTTGTTCGGTAGAGCCGCCGGGCAAATCAGTCCTGCCAACCGAGCCGGCAAACAGCACATCGCCGACGAAAACTTTGCGTTCGTTTGGTTCGAACAAGACTACGTGGCCCGGCGTGTGACCGGGACAATGAATAATCTGAAACTCAAGCGCTCCAACTTTGTAAGTCTGGCCATCTTCCCAATAGCCATCAGCTTTCGGAGGCTTTTCGTAATCGAACCCCAAAGCAGCCCACTGAGACTGCGGCACGCCGATCCAGGCAGCCTGCGTCGGCAGCGCGTCATAAATAAACTCGTCCGCTTGATGAATCATGATGTTGGCCGCGGGCTTCAGTTTCTTCAAGGCCGATACCCCGCCGATGTGATCGAGGTGCGCGTGCGTGACCGCAATCGCCTGCAGCTCAAACCCGTGTTTATCTATTGCGGCCACAATTTCTTCAGAGTCATCGCCCGGATCTATGCAGATTGCTCGTTTCGTTCTTTCGCAGCCGACAATGCGGGTGTGCTGTTGAAATGCTGTGACTGTTATTTCTTCGATAATCATAAGTAGCACAGACTTTTAGTCTGTGTGGGATAGCAAGGCACAGACTAAAGTCCGTGCCACTGACAACCGATAACTGACTACATTCATCTTACGCAGTATAATTCTCATGTTCCAAAACTGCCATTGAGCCTATTTTTGTTATGCCTATAGGTACGAAATCTGCGCCACTCGCTGAAGTATTAGATTCACTGACCACCGAAGGCGCGTCGGAATTGACCGAACATCTCGAAGATCGCGCGTTGAAGTGTTTCGCCTGCGGGCATCGCTGTCTGATTAAAGAAGGCAAGCGTGGCATCTGTAAAGTTCGCTTTAATGAAGGTGGACACTTGCGCGTGCCTACAAACTATGTCGCCGCACTCGCCTGCGATCCGACCGAGAAGAAACCGTTTTTCCATGCGCTGCCTGGCTCCGACACTTTAACTTTCGGCATGCTGGGTTGCGATCTGCATTGCGGCTATTGCCAGAACTGGCTGACTTCGCAGGCGCTGCGCGACGACTCGGCCGGCACGTCACCGCAACTGGTCACGCCAGAACGTCTGGTTGCGATGGCTAAGGCGTATGGCGCTTCAATGGTCGGCAGCAGTTACAACGAACCGCTGATTACCGCTGAGTGGGCGGTCGATGTTTTCAAAAAGGCGCGGCCCGAAGGTTTTCGCACCGCATTCATTTCAAATGGCAACGCCACGCCGCAGGTGCTCGACTACCTACGGCCGTGGACCGATTGCTACAAGATCGATTTGAAGTCGATGAACGATAAGAACTATCGCCAGTTAGGCGGCGTGGTCGACAATATTCTCGAGACGGTGCAGATGGTCCATGAACGTGGTTTTTGGGAAGAGATTGTTACGCTGATAATTCCCGGCTTCAATGATTCAGAAGATGAGTTGACGCGCGCGGCAGATTTCATTGCTTCAGTCTCGCCGGACATTCCCTGGCATGTGACAGCGTTTCATCAGGACTACCACATGACTGAGAACGCTAACACGACTGCCGAGCAATTGATCCGAGCCTGCGAGATTGGACGCGAGGCTGGACTGCGTTACATCTACGCGGGAAATCTGCCGGGAAGAGTTGGGCGCTGGGAAAACACTTATTGTCCGGCGTGTGATGAATTGCTGGTCGAGCGTTACGGCTATTTGATTAAGAATATGCGCGTCACGCCGGAAGGCAAATGTCCATCGTGCGCGACGAGTATCCCGGGAATTTGGATTTAAGAATAATTAGCCGCGGATTAACGCGGACGGACGCGGATCAGAGGAAAAGCCTTTTTGTTTGTTCTTAAGCAGGACCCATTCTTATCCGCGTCTCTCCGCGTTAATCCGCGGCGAAATCTCTTAAAGCAGTCCTCTTTCTTTAACCTGCAAATATTTTTCCAACAACGCGGGCGCCAGGGCCGCTGCAGTAACATCCAAGGCCAAACCGCCTTGCGATTCAACTCGCCGCAGGGCCGCTTCTCGCAGGTACATAATTTCTTCCGCCACTGATTGCGTAAACAGATCATTCACAGTCGACGGCACTGCGCTCACCACGGATCTAAGATCGCGATCGGCAATGGTAACGACCAGCGGCAGATGCCGCGGCCGCAATAATTTCAGCGCAGCCAACAATTCTTTCGAGCCTTCTTCATCAACAAGATCCGTCAACAGCACAACCAGCGAACGCCGTTTACTGTTCGCGGCAATGAACTCGAACGCGCGCGAATACGAAGGCTCAATCATTTCCGGCTCGACCGCATAAAGCGATTCCAGCGCGGCATCCATGTGTTCGCGGCCGCGGCTGGGCGGCAGAAAACTCTTGATTTTGCGCCCAAAAACAAGCAACCCGGCATTATCGCCGGCGCGCGCCGCGGCCGACATCAAGGCCAGCGCCGCATGCACCGCCGAATCAAGTTTCGTTTCCTGCTCGATGCGCGCCGTCATCAAACGCCCCCCATCGATAGCGATCAGAATCGTCTGGTCGCGTTCGATTTGGTACTGCCTGGTAGTTAACTTTCCCCGTCTCGCCGTCGCGGTCCATGAAATGTGCCTCAGCTCATCGCCACGAACGTAATCACGCAGCGACTCGAACTCGCGACCTTCGCCGCGCCAGGAAGTCTTGCGATGAGTTGCGACTAACGAACGCGCGCCGAGTGCTTTCAATTCCGCTTCGCGCGCCCGTCGCATGTTTGGATAAACCTTCACCGTCGTCGGCTCGCCCACGTTTGTTTGGCACCAGACAAGATTCAAGCGCGAAAGAAAGCGCACCGCGATGCGGCCAAACTCAAACTGGCCGCGCCGCGAAGGTGTTACTCCATACACCAGAGCCGCCGAGGTGCGCGCGTCAATGCGAATTTTTGCTTCGCGCAGGCCCGACAACTTCATCTGCGGCGGATACTCGTCTTTGATAATGAGCGTAATCGCGTGCGGCTGCGCGTTGCCAATGTTCACACTGACTTCGGTTTCGGCGCCCACTGCAAAGCGGCCACTGAACGTACGTGTGATTTGAACTTCGTTTGGAAGCTGACTGCGGCGGGCGTCAACGATGGCGAGAATTATCAGGGCAACGTCGTAAGCGAGCGCCGCCCAGCGCAGCCAGGGCCGCCCCCACGAGAGCGAGAGCACAACAAAGCCGGCCGCGATAAGAAGGTAAAACAGTTTGCTAAAAACAAACCCCATAAGATTTTGGATAGTTAAAAAAAGCGCGGGGGCAAGCCCACCTTCCCGACCTGCAACTTAATCAACTGACCGCAAGGCAAGGTTGGACGGCATTCGAGGTTAGTGCAATGAGCACCGCGGAAAATGTATCAGGTCAGGAAGGTGGGCTTGCCCCCGCTCTTCTCTTTCTCATTGATCCGATCTATCGCGGGACTTCCGCGCTCTTAAGAATATCGGTGATCACAGCATCGGGCGTTGCGCCATCGAGTTCCGCTTCAGCGCGCAAACTCAAACGATGCCGCAGCACTGGACGCGCAACATCGCGCACGTCGTCAGGAGTGGCAAAGTCGCGACCGCGAATCGCAGCCAGCGCTTTCGAACACAACAACAATGCAACGGAAGCGCGCGGACTGGCGCCATAGTGGATGAATGGATGCGCGCGCGTGCGCCGCACGAGGTCGACAGCGTAATGTTGCACGCCCGGTTCCATGCGCGCAGTCGCAACTTCATGCCGGCAACGAGCGATCGCGTCTGCGTCGGTGAGCGGTTGAATGTCAACGTCAGACAGCCGGCGCGAATTGAAACCCGCATCCCAGTTTGCGACTACCTGCCGCTCCTGCGCTTCCTCGGGGTAGTCCAGCAAAATTTTCAACATGAACCGATCGAGCTGCGCTTCAGGCAGCGGATACGTGCCCTCGTACTCAATCGGGTTCTCAGTTGCCAGCACGGTGAAGATTGGCGACAGGCGATGCAGTTCACCATCAATCGTCACTTGCCGCTCTTCCATCGCTTCGAGCAACGCTGCCTGCGTCTTCGGTGGCGTCCGATTAATTTCGTCAGCAAGCAGGATATCGGTGAAGATTGGCCCAGGCCGCAAGTTGAAAGCCGAGGTCGCAACGTTGAAAACATTCGTACCGGTAATGTCGGACGGCATCAGGTCCGGCGTGAATTGAATGCGCCCGAAGTTTGCATTAACGATGCGCGAAAGCGTCTTGACGGTCAGCGTTTTTGCGGTACCGGGCACGCCTTCGATCAGCGCATGGCCCTCGGCGAGCAATGCCACCAGAATCTGTTCGATAGGCTCATCCTGGCCCACGATGATTTTGCCCAGCTCGCGCCTGATGTGTTCGACAGTGGAGGAGACGTAATCAATCATTTTTTTGATCTGAAAGTTGAATTCTGGAATTTGGAATCTGGAATTTGAAATCAGAACTTGGTCTTTGGTCTTTGGTCTTTGGTCTTTGGTCTTTGGTCTTTGTCTTTGGAAAACAGTATTAATCTCAGAGCGCCACCACAGAGTCAACATGCGAGGCTCAAAACACAAAGACCAAAGTCCAAAGTCCAAAGACCGTTTTCCATTAGATATTTTGCGCCGTTTGTTTCGCTTGCCGCGAACGTATGCGCAGGCCCAGGGCGTTCTCGACTTCACGCAGCCGCTTTACGAGTTGAATTGATTGCCGTTCAGTGATGGGCGCGCCGTTGATTGCATCCTCGGATTGCCGCATCAATGTTTCCAGCGAGTGTGCCTCGAGCGAAGAGCGCGCCGCCACCCGCGCCGCAATCTCCGCGCGTGGCGTGTTGTAATCAACGCCCGCGTAACGCGCCAGCACTCGGCGCGTGCGTCCATAAATATTTTCAATTGCCAGGTCGAACGCCCGCGCGCGTTCCTGCAATTCAGCCATTGAAGCGACAAACTCGAGCGTCGACCGGCGATCGACGCGTGCCAACGGCAACGACCGGGCAAACCTGCGCCCGCGCGTCCACAAAATCAAAATGAGCAGCAACGCTAGCTGGCCGCCAATCGCCAAAATCGGTGTCCCGGAAAAGTAGTTTACGAAAGCATTGTGCGTGTTGCCCCGGCCCTGATGAAATTCGTCGAACGCGATCAGCCCATTGTTGGTTGTGACCACATTTATCCCCAACTGCAAGTTGTCCTGAAGATTGATACCGCCGTTTGCCACAATGAACGGATCGCTCAGGATGACAATGCGGCCGCGGCCATGCGGGTAGTCCAGCAAGACGTTCTTGTCGCCAACACTCAAATGGACCACCGGCGCCGGCGGCGTTGAATCGCCTGGCTCAGATTTGGACCCGGGAGAACTAGACGACGATTGTTCGTCATCGCTGCCACCAAACACGTTGGCATTTTTCGCAACTTTAGCGCCGGTTTTGGTAACGCGAGAAAACTTGATTTCCGAATAGAATCGCGACGGCATCACCGCTTCGATGCCGCGCGTCAACGGCGTCGGTTGCGTGGGCCGGGCCGCCTTAACGTCCTGCGTCATCTGTTGCTGGTCTGCCGGATCGATATTGAAATTCGGATAGCCGATGAATTCGGTCGTTATCTCCCAATTGCCGGAACGCGGCAACAGTGATTCATTAGGACGCCGATCGATCAATACCAAACGTCCGCCGTGCTCCACCCAGAGCAACAACCCCTTCGCTTCGTCTTCATCGATTGAAAGCGCGGGCCGGCCAACGATGATGAAGGTACCAACCTTTTCGCCGCTGGAGCCAAGCAGTTTAGTGGACGGCTCGCGCCAGCGCGTGACTTTGTAGCCCGACTCGCTCAGCAGATCGTAAAACGCGCGCATGCCGGTGGCGCCCGCATTGTAGGATGAACGGTTCGGCGCTGTTTCGGACTCTTGCCTGTCTTCTTTCTGAACGTAAGCGAAAGAATTGATCGCAATCAAAACTACGACCGCGAGCACAAACATCAGAATGATTAGAAGACGTTGTCGCATCTGAATCACATCAGGCGGAGAGCGCCTGTTTATAACCGGAACGAAAAGTTTGCCAGTCAGTTTCCGTGGCCCTTGCCAGCCCGTACCAATGCAACTCGAAGCTGTCAGTCAACTGTTTTACGTTTGGATAAAGCCGCTCGACGCTGCGTACCGCGCGCAGATAATCGCGGTTCGTCTTATGCTGTTCCAGCGTGATGATTTTGCGTTCGCCTAACTCGAGCAACAAGGCAATATAGGCCTTGCGTATGGCGGCGCGTAGATCGCCGGCGCGCGCCAAAGCTTCTGCTTCCGACAACAGATCGGTGGCCGATTGATCTGCCTCGAGGCGTTCGCCCAAAACAATCCTGGCTGCTTCTTTTACTTTTCGTTTCGCGCGCCGATTGTGAAGCAGGCGCGGCAAAAATAATTTGGCGACAAAAACTAAAACGGCCAGGGCAAGAACGAGGACAAAGACCTGCGCAATCTTGCTGAAAATTCCGGCAATGCCCGGCGCGATCGGCTTAGGCTTGGGAATTAGACTCTGAAGCCATTTCCAAAACTGCCGCCACAAACGACCGATAGCGCTTTCCTGTTTCACTTTTGGTGCATACTCAGGTCGCTGCAAAATCTCCGCCAGCTTCTTCGTTTTCTGGTCCTTGTCACGGTTCTCCGGCGCGGTCGACTCAACCTCGTTGATGCGTTCCCTGATTGCCTGCAGCCGCTCAATCATCTGACTACGCAGTTCTGGCCGCTCGGTTGCTGATGCAGCTTTGAATTTTTCCAGCTCCGATTGCAGCCACGAGTTATCGACTGTGAAGGCTTGTTGGCCTAACTCAACTGTTTCACTTGCCGGCAGCAGTTGTCGCACAGACGCAATAGTCTCCGCAGTTCGCGTTTCAAATGCGGGTATGGTTTCGTTCTCGTTCGCTATTTGCGCCAAACTATCAAGTGCGGTGATGGCCTGGCTAATATGTTTCTGATATTCGCTGACGGGTGTTGCTTGGGCCGTCGGCGTAAACAGCAGCACCATGGCGCCAAGGAACAGCGCTGTAAAAAAATTGCATTGGAAATTCTTGATGGTTGATCGGCGCAGCTTCATTTTTGGACTGCGGCGGCTTGACGCCGTTTTATTTGGACTGCGGCGGCTCGACGCCGCTTTTGCTTTCGGCAGCATGCGTGGTTCCTAAACACTCACTTCAGTCCGAGCATACTTCCTTTAGGCGCAAACGCCGGCAACGGCGCCGGAAACGTCGAGATTGCAGGCGCGAAAGGCGAAGTCACATTGATGTTTGGCATTGCATCCAATCGCTGCGACGCCATCAGCTCAATATCATAACCCTCGTGCCGCACCCGCTCGTCCACATACAAAAGCGAAAGGCCCAGCATCCACACCGGCGCCAGCAGGATTGAGCTCAACGGTTCGAGCACGCTGTAACCAATCGCATACCAGATGGGCCACTCGTTGCCGTTCCACGGCGAGGGATCGATGCCATTAAGGTAGCCATAGAAGCCGAGCGGAATTACCAGAATCATCAGCGCCGAATAAGTGGCGAACGTAATGAAAAGCGTCATTGCCATCAAGCGACGAATGTTTCCGCGTGCGAGCGTGAAACTGCGGCCCATCGATTCAAAGACGCGTTTGCCCTCGACCAGCATGACCTGTGGCACGTAAGCGATGCGGCCGACCATGAAGAAAAATAGCCACAGTGCAAGCGTTGAGGCCCCCAGGAAACCAATCACGCCGACAATCGCGCTCATCCACACCGGCGCCCAGGTAGCCAGAAAAAAGGCGCCCAGTGAAACAAAAATAACGATGAAATACCAGCCAGAGAACGAGACGCCAAACGCCAGCCCAAACCACAACATCATGATCACACTGGCGCCCAACAGCGACCAGAAACGCGAGCGCACTGCCGCGTAAGTCGTGCGCGCCAGCACCGGCTCGTTTGACAGCAGATGCATTACCAGGTTTCGCGACGCGCCGCCCATCACCAGCAAGCTGAAAATGTGCCCGCCAACTATCAGCGTCATAGCAGCGATGGACAGAAAGACGTAAATCACGAAAGCGAGATCGCTGGGAGTCGCAAAGAATCCGCGCCAGCTGATGGTCCAAAGAACGGAACCGCAAGCGGAAATGAAAACCGGCGGCGCGGCGATGCGAATTAAGACGAGCAGGTGCCGCCGGTAAAGACGCACAGCGCGATCAATCAGATCGCCGGCGCCCAGCGGCACGAGAGGAAGTTCAGCGTTGCTTGCTGTGACCATGAGAGTCGTAACCGTGAATGCAAAAAAATCTTACCACGCAGTTGCTGCCATGTCTCAGCATATCGTAAAGCAAACTGTTAGTTTGCGGTCGCTCGGGCCCCCTTAACACTTGAAGGTACCTAACCGCCGCAAACTAACAGTTTGCTTTACAACCGAAAAGACCGGGCCGTGGAAAGGCCGCGCGTTTTCCGCTAGAATCTCCCGGCATTCCCAAAACGTAGGACAGGCATTCCTGCCTGTCATGACGGACTGGAAAGTCTGTCCTACTCTGACAGACTGGAAAGTCTGTCCTACTATGTGCCCCTGTAGCTCAACGGTTAGAGCAGCAGACTCATAATCTGTTGGTTCGGGGTTCGAATCCCTGCGGGGGCACCAATCAACTGGCGAGGGTTCTTACAGTTACATCGCGTGAGGGTTTGTTAGGTGCGTCCTCAAACGCCGGGCGTACGATAACGTTCATTATGTGCCGGTGCGGGCGGCGTGACACCCGCTTCTCAGGTAGCGCGTCGCTTGTCTAACCAGGACATAATGCGCCGTTATCGGATGGCTGTCAGTTGTTCTGGTCGTTTGGATCGCTGGTTCCGAATTCCAGCCTATTTGTGGAATTCAGTCAGCAATGTTTTCCAAGCTCCGCTTGTGCCAGTTCCAAAAAGCGCTCGCGGCTTTTGCTGACTCCACCTGCTAACTCAGCAAGCGTGGAAAACTCTTCATCGAATCGGCGAACGGCGGCACTCACGGCATTCGGATTGACGTCCAACCGTGCATATTCGTATAGCCTTCCTTCACGCGTAATCGACTTTCGGCTTTCGATGAGCGATTTATCGGCAACTATCCAATCGTTAATGTCTGTCGCGCGAGCTGTGGTTACGAGTTCAACGCTTTCTCCGAGATGCACAACCCATTTTACAAATGCATGTAGCCTGCCATGATATGCGGCTTTTGAATAGCCTTTGCGCATTGCATGATCGAGATCGAGAGGGCAACAAATCAGCTTCAGTTTCCCGTGTTTCTTATCCACAAATTCAAGAACAGTATCGAGCAGTTGCTTTTCGATTGCGAAAATGTCCTCGCCTCCAAAAACATCCGTATCGTTTTTCTCAGGAACCGCAAGCGGACCCATGGAAGCCCTTGCGCGCACGGTCTTGTCGGCGCCCAAATAGAGCAAGAGCTTGGCGGTTTCCCTAATCAGAAGCGACGTTCGATCAATTCGGCTCCTTGCCTCTGTGTAGGTTTGCTTCCACAATTCTCTCAAGAATTGCTCAAGCCCATATGGGTCAGAAGGGGTGCTTTTCACTTCAATAATTGACAGTCCCAAGTCTTCCCAATACCGCCTACGCATGCTGTCCATTTTTTGGTCGGCGGCAACGATGAAATGCTGGCGTCCCCCGTAACCACTGACGGGGTGAAACAGACTCTTTATGAACGGATCGCGCATTCCAAATCCTAACGAGAGTACTGGGCGCGTGGCGATTAATGTCCGAACTAGACTCATCAGAACTGACGGTGATTGATAGAGTCTTGAATAGTCGCGGGATCCGATTACTACTGAGTTAGGATGTTGTACAGTTCCATGAACCTTTATGATCTGGGTCCCTTGAGATTCGCGCCATGTACGGGCTGTATCATCGTCGAAAATCACATTTATTGTACGTGCTTCTCTTAGTGAATCTTCTATTAGCGAGTCCCAGTTTGTTGTGAGTATCGTGTGGAAAGGAATATCTGCAAGCAATCGGTGAAGCGAGTTTGGAGCGAATCCACGAACGACTGCCTCTTCCAACACCGACATAAGCGCTCGTACCCCTGTTTCGCTGCGGAACACGTCAGGAGTCTCGAAGATATCTATTTCAAAATCAGCCAAAACATTTTGTCCGAGGAGAATCTTCTTTAGGGTTTCTACGATCTCATTCCATGAGGCCATCCCACTGGCCTGCGAAAGACCGGACCCAATGAGAGGAACCATGTCTCCACTTCGAGCAGCCGTAATTAGAGTAGCTGGTAATTCCATGATTTCTCCTGATGCGTCGCGCTTCTCTAAGCACCGATGCATGGTGAGGGTCAGGTTGGTGGAAGGACACGAAGTTCCAGTAACCAGTCCAACCAAACCCTTTCAAGCGTTCCGCTCGACGCTTGGGCACGCTCGGAAGATATCATGCCAAGTTCTACTAATCTGGAAACACTGCACCACTCGGCTTGTTTTACTTCCCGAGGGCTTAAGCGTACTGTCCCCTTGGCTCGGGCTTCATATATTTTCCAATAGTGCCAGGTGCCATTAACCCGGCGACATGGATTGTCTCGGCGTCCCTCAGCAATTAGCCGAAGTTCTCGAATATCAAGGCCGACCTCTTCTTTTGCTTCAGCAATTGCCGCCTCCTCATAAGAGGCATGTTGATCAACATGTCCGGCAGGTGCGGCTAATCCGAACGGAAAAGTTCCTCGTTCAATCAAAAGAAGTTCATCATTGTCGTTGTAGATCAAGACACCCACACTTGTATGGTCACAATATTTTGGCGGCTGCTTGGAAAGCATTCCCAGTCTCCCTTTGTTCACTGCGCTTTTTGAAAGTGCCGAAATTGCGTCGCGAAACATTTGTTCGTTTGGAATGATTGAGATCATCGAGGCGAACGGAGATGGAAGTTCGGGTCCATCTTCCTCAGGGCTAAACGCCAGTATCGGTTTGTTCTTATGAAGAGCAAATTGAAGCTCAGCCAACACTCCGGCGTGATGAGTGTTAGCGAGAAATGGTCGCCAGCTTACTACAGCATCAGCGCATTCTATCCAAAAGAAGTCGCGCTGTGGCGTTTGCGCCTTGGCGCGCTTTGAGACTTTTGCGTCTGGTAATGGAGACAAGACAATCCCCGGGCCATCCGCACGAAGCTGGGGATCAGTAAACTGAATTCTATTGTCGTCACCGATTGTCCAACGATCCCTCGGATGTATCTTAAGCGTGTTCGTGGCACGTTCACCCAACGTCTCTGATATCAGAACTTCTTCGTCAATTCCTAATGGATCGTACACAACGAGACCTGACCGCCCTAGTTCTGATCTAAATGCGTCTAATTCTGGCTTAAGGTGATGCGTTGGATTGCGTCGAAAGAAATTAATGGGATGGCAAAGGTAAACGCTCGTACTTGCCATACGAGCTATTCTTTGCGATAGGTTCGTGAGCGGGTGATGCAGGGAAAAGCATGAAACAGGAGGGCGCAATTTCCCTCGCAGCTGTGATGCAATGTACTGCGAGAAAGTCCACTCTAATTGACGACGATTAAGGCTGCGGAGGAGATCGGCTTCTGAACCACGAATCGCAAATACGTCATCAATCAAACAGATGATTTCAATTGAGCCTCCTGCCGCATATGTGTGCGTCGCGAGAGACTTGAAGATGTCGATCGGTAGCTTCAATTCTGGGCCAGCCGAAGTCTCCCCATACGCACTGCAGACTATTACCCCGTAATGGCAGGATGATTCTCTAACACTTTTTAGCGCCTGTTTCCAAAGTCGCCTCTCTTGTGCCGTCCTAACGAAATAGTCTGGATTCGCATGCAAGGCTGAGTTTTCGTACCAAGGCTCTTCATCAAGACATACCAATTCGACATCGCTAGAATCTATCCCAGCTGCCGCTATAGCCGACTCCACCGAAGCTCTTTTGGGCAGCAACTCATCGCCTACTACAAGTGTAATCTCCATTATCTTCGCTTCGCGGCAATGTTAGGCGTGGCTGGGCGGCCAGCTGCCGCCTGTGTCCATGCCGGATGATCTGAACCTAGAAACGCTTTTCTGTAAGGCAACCATGTCCTTACTGAGGAGGTTAAACTCACGTATAAGAAGCTTTTTGAGAGTCGAACATTATGACCTGTTATAGCTGAAGCGAATCAGCGAGTTCTCTCGCTGTGCGCGCATCGCCGGTGGTAAAGGCGCGAATCGCCCGCGCATAGAGTGAGCGATAGTCTTCATCGACCCGAAGCCTTGGTAGTCGTACCTCGCCGAGTTGTCCCGGCTCGTATTTAACAAGACCGTCTGCATACCGCCTGCCGATACGGCGAATCTGCTTTTGAGCGATCGAGGAGAACATTGCAAGAGCCCACATGTACCAGAGCTCTCGCGTTCGAGTTTCAAAACTGACAACGTAAAGGGTATTAGTCGCGTTCAACTTGCGCATTTCGTTTATGCAAAGCCAAGGACCGCCTTGACTCATGCCACTCAGAAACGCGTCGGCGGGCGACGGTAACGGTGTGCAATACCAAGGTGCTCGAATGGAAACCTTGTAAGCCTCCTTATTGCACCCACCAGCCTCAGGCGTCAAAGCCACATACTCCTTTGTCTTTCCGGCCTTTGCTAATTCAGGACTCGGACTAAAAAGCCAAATACGTTCGCCTGCCGCCTTCAAGTCGGCCCAAACTTGTCGGTCAATGGAGTGAGATCTAAGGTGCTTGGCTTTCGACACAATAGGGGTTAACGCCTCCTCAGGCAGCGCAAGTTCTTGGCGTCTGCGCTCGTTCATCAAGAAGTAACCGGCATCGCCTGTCACGCCTCCTAATCGGATCTTGGCAATCGAACCCAACGTTGTCGTAGAACCGAGAGCTTGAGGAGTCCTTGCCCGACACTTATGTCCGTTTAATTTGCCGCTGGTTGAGAGTCCCACCAGAAGGCTTTCCTTCGTTTTGAATCGGCGTTTGCGAACCAAGCAGGGAGGCTTTTGATAACCGCGCGCGACTGCGACCACCGTGCCTTCTTGAACGTCTTCAAATAGTGGTCGCGCACAACGAAACAGCTCCACGCTGCCAAATGTCTCGCCAATGGCATCGCGAATGGCTACTGAATAGTTTGCGAATTCGGACGCTGAAGGCAAAACAAACGCAAGGGAACCGCCTTTCTTAAGCACACGAAGAGAGGCGAGTACAAATGCATACCAAACATTTGCGCCCCGTCCGATCGGCTGCTCATTAATATCAAGAACGTTCTCGGCTTTTTGCCGCAGACTTATTGGCAAAGATTTTATAGAAAGAAACGGCGGATTGCCGACGATGCGATCAAAACGAAGGTTCGTCTTTTCGGCCCAACGCAAGAAATCAAGACCTCGGAAAGTTTGCGCAAACCTATCTGATGGAGAACACGTTCGGTCGAGATCAACAGCAATGATTCTCGATTTTGGGACGCCCAATTCAGAAATTGCCCGAAGGAACACTCCGCTCCCGTGTGAGGGTTCAAGCCACATAGCACGGGAATCATCGCCAAGCGCATTGACAATTGCCCGCGCCAAATCTCGAGGCGTCGGCACCTTACAAGAGGTCGGTGGTTTTGCGAGTCTCATAATGTCTTGGTCAAACGTAGAACTCGTCAGCCAAAATCAAATCGCGATCTTGTCCCGTAGCAATTATGTCTACACACTTTTGGTGGAACGGTCGCAAGAGAAGAGCTTCGCTATCGCGGATTCGACGCCGCCACTCGGTTTTCGCACGAAACTTTGCAGACTCCACATTAGGAAATTCATGCAAAGCCATATCTATCAACAAAGCTAACGACATGGGCCAGAAGAAAAGTCGCGGCTCTGACAAACTCGGATGCAGGGTAAGTAATTGTTCATCTCGGAGACCAATATTTCGCATCAACGGAATCATTTCACCGCAGTATTGTAGATGTGAAAGTGGATGTGGTTGCTGACGAACGGCTGCGGCGTTCGCGACCATATCAAAATGAAGCTTGCGCAGTATCGAGAGTCGAGGATGTCCCACCGTGGCACCATCCACCCTTGATCGAATTCGACACACAACAAGGGAGTACGAGATATTACTGTATGAATCAGCGTCTTGTTGGTCAATTAACGCTGCTATGATAAGCCGAATATTTGGTGAACGCTTCCAACCTGTGCCACGCCGAGGACGCGAAGATGGCATTTGCCCATGATATACATCAAGGTATGAAAAGAAGCGGAATCCTCGACGAGCTTCGCCGTACTGCCTTCGATATTGCACCGCGTCATTGAGGAATCTTGAATGTTCACCAGCAATGTAGGGATCACCCACAAGATAGTCTAATGCGTTGCGTTCATTGTGAATCAAGTCATGAGGTGGAGGGTAGAAATCTGAGAGGTCCATTACTAGTCTTTCAACACTCGAAGGTCCTCGAAATACAATTCACGTTTGTAGCTGGGATGGAGGACCGTATGTTTGAGGTGCATTGCATGTCGTTCGTCGCTCGCGGTATCTAGGAAAGCGACCGTCTCAGGAAATTCCTCGTCACAAACATAACAGCGGCTGAACAAAGCCGGATCATTTCTTGTTAGCCGTCTGCCAACCTGCCACGAGAATTGTCCTGGCTCTGGCGGATGACGTTCGTAGAGGATCTCGTTTAACCTTCCGGACCACCATCGAGGGTTACTGATTGTGGAAAATATGCCTGAGTATCTTCCCTCATTAAACTCGTTCTCGACTTCTGAAAATCCCAAGTCGCTTAAGCCTAATAGAGTTGCGGCCCACAATCTGTCGTACAAAAATCCCGGACGCATAATCAAATGGTAAGTCCAGCGATGCACGGGCGATTCTAGACTTCGATCCAGAGAAGAGCTTTTTAGCTCATGTGGAAGCGCTGCAATTAGACGTTCCGCCTCTTCCCGAGGAGGACTCAACAGCGACACGATCTCAGCTGCGCTGGAAGGTGCCTTCGTTTGAATTACCGCGAATCCCTCCTCTATTGAATCGATGACTTGCAGATAGTCGGCAAGTTTGTCGTATGGGAAAAATGCGTCATACGTATGCCTAGTCCGTTGGTCTACGCGATCAATTTGATCCATGTTCGTGATGCCAATTACTGGACAATCTGGCCATTGTTCCTTGACAGCTTCAGCGATGGTGGATCCCCGCTTGAATATGGGATTTGTAGTGGATGTCTTATCAAGGATGTGATCGAGGATAATGAGCGATGGCTTTTCCCCGTTGAGGAGATCTTCAGCCGTCGTCTGAACATCACCTTTCCACACGTTGACGAACTCCGCTCCCAAGTCCTTTGCCGTCCGTTCACGTTCTGGATTGTCATCGATCCAGATTCTTTTCTTTGCTGTGCTCATGGCATGGTCACCTCGACCTCAGCCTTCCAGCCAGTTGACGGTTTTAAGAACCGAATGCTACCACCTCGGAAAGTCAGGATTTCTCGTACAATGCTAAGCCCAAGGCCACTTCCGGTCCCCACTATGTACTCATCCTCTGGATTCAATTTTGCGTCCAAGCGAGTGTAGAGGCGACCTTCCGGATCCGATGAAAAGGGAGCAAAGACATCGTCGAAATACTCTTCCTTTAGTCCAATGCCGGTATCCTGTATTAGCATCACGACTCTTGCTCCCTCACGTCTGGCACTCAGTGCAACTTTCCTTGTGCCGCCTGAAGCAATGACCGATTTGATGGAGTTTGATAAAAGGTTAAGGAGAACAGCAAACAGCTCAGCTTCAAGCATCGGTCCTACCTGCAGACCTTTCGGTACATTATCGGAATCGATTGCGATGTCATAATTTCGTCGGATTAGATCGAATGATCGAATGGCTCTGTCGACCCGGGTTCGGAGCGCGAGCTTTACTTCTTCGGTTTTCCGGGTGACCGAAATAAGCGAGGTCATTGAAAGCAACTCAATGAGTCGCTCCTTAGTCGTGCGGAACTCTTCAACAACTTCAGCAAGTTTAGTCGCTTCGGATTTGCTCACCGCAGCCTGAATTCGGTTCAATGAGATCCTCACTTGCTCGAACCAACTCAACAGTGATTTTACTTCGTGGGAAAAGATCAACAACAATGTCGACGTGGATGCTACAAGTTGAAGGTGACGCAACTCCTCTCTGTTCGCCGCATCATGTTTCGCAATTGCTTGTGTCGCTGTGCGGAGTGAGCGCAATACCTGTTGACGCTCAGCGGTGGGCAACTGGGTTGCGATGTTACGGACCTCATTTTCAACAACACGCAGTGCGGTTCCCACGATCTCCCTGGGTTCCACTTTTTCCTTGATCTGATCTTCAAGTTCTTCTCGTGCTATACGAGCATCTTGCTTTGCGGCTATCGCACGAGCGTACTCACGGTAGATAGTCGACCAGTCGATTGCGAAGCGAATTACATCACGAAGCGGACGTACTCCATCTTCACCAACAAATCCTTCGCGACTAGCCTTGGGCTCAAACCCTTTCGCCCGCTCACCGATTTCCACGTCACCTACATAGCTCTTACTGGAAAGGAGCGACAGCAAAGCTCTCTTGGGATTTACACCCCTGAGCTTTGCCGCAAAAGGTTGAAGAAGCGGTGACAACGCAGTTTTGCGGAATCCACGGTCAGAGTCGATATTCAACCAATCGTTCCCTGGCTCTCCGTATGGATAAACTCTAAATCCTTTATAGCGGACATAGACACCACCCCAACTGTTAACGATCTCCGACAAGTTAGTCTTTGAAAGAACAGACTTGTTTCGCATCTCATCGCGATCTTGGGGCAGGATACCGATCTTCGCTGATACGCTCGCTAAGTTCGGGAAACGCTTTGGATGAACTATTGTTCGTTCTCCAACCCTCATCGCGGTTAACGTACAGTTAACCTCACCGCTGTTCTTCACTCTGATGTCTAGGTCTCCCCAACCTGCGGTTAATAATCGATCTCTCAAATTCTCAATCTTTTCATCGAATCCTGGGGCCTCGAGGCGGACGTTGAAACCTGGATCCTCCTCGAACCCACTTCGCCTTCTTCCTCGATTCGCCGTTAACACTGCGAGTTGACGCTTCAAAAAGTTGTAACCCCGTCGATTCCACTCGTCGACTTCTCGCCCGCTAATAATCAGACTGGTTCCCGTTAACGCTTCGCTTAGCTTTTTGCGAATACCTTCAACCTCGATCGTGCTAATTTCTTCACCCGGTTCAAAGTCTAGCCAATTGAATGTAACCGCAGTCTGCTCGAAGCCGCCATTTCGGGCAGCCGTGGTTACCAGTTTTAGCTTGGTTCCCAGACGACGGCAGCTGAAACGACCAATGCCCTTTGAGCCTGTTCGTGGTCTGCCATAACGGGGCGAAACGTCCAGTTTCTGTTTGTGAGTGGTGGCAATTCGCATCCAGTAGTCTTTGACGTCCTGGAATGTCATGCCTGAACCGTTGTCAGTAATCTGGATTTCAGGGCCGGAGGGCTCGCCAACAATCGTTGCTATTCCAGACTTGTCATTGATAACTTCGACCCTCAAATCTGGATTAGGAATCATCTTGATTATTGTTTCGGTGGCATCCGCATCGTAAGCATTCTTGACGAGCTCCACTAAGGCTATGTGAGCCGTTTCGACTAGCTTCTCCCCCAATTCCGAGAGCAGTGCACTATCGACTGTGAATGTCAGTGTCTCCGGCATTATGTAAGGGAAATCAAGCGCTCCATCACCTCGAGGTAAAGTCGCCGACAGATTACGGAACGGGAACGAGGATAGCAAGATCAACGTGTGGCTGCTGACCTCATAGCTTATCTTGATATGACGCCGAATGAGTAGATCTGATGACGCGATTATGGCGCGAGGTCGTGCTGTTACGTAACGCTCCTTAACTTACTTTGACGGCTGCGGAGTCGGTAAATACTGCTTCATCTCACTTCGTCTGGCCTTGTTGATGCCCCTCAAAGCGTCTCATAATCTGTTGGTTCGGGGTTCGAATCCCTGCGGGGGCACCATTCCATTGCCGATTGCCAAGTTCCGAATATCTATTCATTGTTCTTCACGTTTGTGCCTTGTGAGTTGCATCGCTTGAAACTCGACCAGTTCATGGTCCGTGGCACGACGGTTTACCGGAATTCTCTTTGGGCCAAACCAAAGAACTCTAGCTTTTGAGTGGAGGAACTTGAGTTGTGAGGCTTACTCGGATAGCACCCTGGCTCAGCAGAAGTTAATCCCGTCGCCAGACCGCTAATCTTGAGTCGCAGAGCGTTAATCTTGAATCTCGGTTTTGAGGTCCAGATTCGGATTTCAAGGAAACTACACGTGGTGTTCTAGCGCGCTCAAGCTAATACGCGTAGAATGAGTCGCTCTTCCATCCGCAGCTACCTTTTCTAAATAGCACCATCCGCTGGCCACAGCTTGATCATTGCTTCCGGCACAAGTAGCGGTCGCCACGAAATCCGCAAAGTTAGGCGCGCCGTGAAACTTCTAAACCTATCGGATGAATTGAATCGTATCGTTACCTTGAGGAGAAACTATTATGGCTACCGCCTTTGCGTCGCTGCCGAGTATTCCCGCAGCACTGCACCGTGCAGAAAAAGATCTGCCTTTTGTCGAGTATCAAGAGGGCGTGGTTTTCCAATTGCTGCAAGCTGATGTCGAGGCGGGTCTCTGGGTGATCAGAGTGCGCTTCCAACCGGGCGTTACTATTCAGCGCCACAAACATACCGGCGAGGTCTTCGCCTTCACGATCAAGGGTTCGTGGAACTATCTGGAATATCCCGAGGTAAACACGGCGGGCTCATATCTGTTCGAACCTGCGGGCTCGGTCCATACGCTGCATGTGCCGGCGTCGAATTCAGAAGTAACCGATGTCTGGTTCGCCATCCGCGGAGCGAATCTCAATCTGGACGAATCCGGGAACGTCGAAAGCGTGCTCGACGCCGGAGCTGTGCTTGAGATCTACTTCGCTCGTTGTGAAGCCAGCGGGCAGGGGCGTCCAGACGTAATCGGGACATAAACGCTAACGCTTACATGGTACCTATTGTTTACCAACGCAACCTGGCATTGCTTCGACGGCGTCAGAAATGCAGGCGGCGCCAAGGGCTTATAACTTAACCCGAAAGGAACTAAGACATGGTAAGACCTTCAAAGTTCGCACACGTCGTCTATAGCACACGACGCTTTGAGGAAATGATCGATTGGTATCAAAGAATCTTCGAAGCGAAAGTGGTTTATCAAAATCCGGCGTTCGCGTTTCTCACCTACGACGACGAACATCATCGTTTCGCATTCGCCAATTTGTCAGTGCTGACACCTGACAGCGTTGCCGGCGGGCCCCGGGACAACGCGGGTGTAAATCACGTAGCGTACACCTACGCCAACCTGGGTGACTTGCTTGGTACTTACGAGCGTCTCAAACAGATGGGCGTCAATCCATACTGGCGCATTCATCATGGCACCACACTTTCGCTTTACTACCAGGATCCCGACGGCAATCGAATGGAGTTTCAAGTCGACTGCGGTACAGTCGCAGAAGCTACCGCCTACATGCAGACAGATGCCTTCGCCGCGAATCCTGCCGGGGTAGAGATTAATCCGGAGAGTTTGCTTGCGCAGTACCGCAGCGGCGTGCCGGAGCAACAACTTCTGATGATGCCTGAAGGGCCGATGTCTACAATCCCGCACGAGCACGGTATGTCATGAGCGGTTGTGCACAAAAGTTCTTGAAGTATTGAATCAAAGAAGTCATGAGCGGTTTGGTTGCGGCTTGCCGCCGCACAGTGCGGAATGCCTATGGCTTTCCGCTGAGTTTAATTTAATGAAACCGTCCTGAGGCTCAGCCTCAGAAAAAAGGGGTTACCGGGCGCTTCCGAAAAGGCCGAGCCTTTCCGCATTGCGGCGTCGAATCGGTGTGCCCGCAACGGTTACTTCCAAAACATGAAACGCTGCCCCACATGTAATCGCGTTGAAGCCGACGACACGCTCGTCTTTTGTCGCGCGGACGGCGCCGCATTAATCGACGCTTCCGGTTCGTTCACTGGCGACCTGAATACCGCAAAATTTGGTTCCGGCCCGGTCTCGAGCGAGATCGAAACCAGCCTGCTGCCCCAAACATCAACGACTCCCGAGATCAGCCGAAACACCGGACCCACAATCGCACTTTCTGCAGCTGAGTTTCCCGGCACCACGCGCGATCTTACTAAGCCAAAGCGACACGGATTCGTATTCGCGACGATTGGCATCGCGCTGGTTGTCATCTTTGCAGTCGGCTATTTCTATCTGTCGCGGAGTCGAACAACCTCGATTCAATCGATCGCCGTGATGCCGTTTGTGAACGAGAGTGGCAATGCTGACATCGACTATCTCTCCGACGGCATGACCGAAACACTAATCAGCAGCTTGTCGCAGTTGCCAAATCTGAACGTGAAAGCACGTTCGTCAGTCTTTCGCTACAAAGGCAAGGAAACCAATCCGCAGACGATCGGCAAAGAGTTGAACGTCCAGGCAATCCTTAACGGGCGCGTGGCCCAGCGCGGCGACCAGTTAACGTTGAGTTTGGAATTGATTGACGCGCAAACTGAAAACGTGATTTGGAGTGAGCAATACAACCGCAGGCAATCCGATCTAACAACTCTGCAAAGCGAAATTGCCCGCGACGTATCCAGCAAGCTCAAGACCAAACTTTCGGGGGCGGACGAACAGAGGTTAGCGAAGACTTACACTACAAACGCGGACGCATACCGGCTTTATCTGCAAGGACGCTTCTACTGGAACAAACGCGAAGAGAAGGATTTTCGGAAGGCGGTCGAGTTCTACAATCAGGCAATCGCGTTGGACCCCAACTATGCCCTGGCTTACGCAGGTCAGGCTGATACTTATGCATTGCTTGGCACATTTGGCTTTATGCCGCCCAACGAAGGCGTGCCAAAAGCGCGCGAATACGCACGTCAAGCCGTGTCGCTGGATTCGGGTCTGGCAGAACCTCACACGACGCTCGGATACCTGTCGCTCACCTATGATTATGATTTTGCCGCGTCGGAACCGGAATTTAAGCGGGCCCTCGAACTAAATGCCAACTATGCGACTGCGCATCAGTGGTATGCCGAAATGCTCCTCAATGCCGGCAGGTTTGAAGAAGCCTCCGCCGAATACCGGCGCGCCTTAGAGATCGAACCGCTCTCACTTCCCATCAACTGGGACTACGGCAGATTCCTTTACATGAGCCGGAGATATGACGAATCCATCGCTCAGCATAAGAAGACGATCGAATTGGATCCCGCTTTTGCGCGAGCGCATCGCACGCTAGCTGAGGTCTATCGTGTCAAAGGCGACTATGCGAACGCTGTCGAAGAAAGAGCAAAAGTTTTGGAGCTGATCGGGCAGAGTGAGAATGCCGGGTTGATTCGAGCTACTTTTGCCAAAGGTGGCTGGGTCGGCTTCTTGCGATTGGTGACCGCTGAGAACTCTGCGCTGAAGGACATTAATAATAACTGGGTGGTGGCTAAAGCATATGTCGACCTTGGCCAGAAAGATCAGGCGTTTGCGGAATTGAACAAGGCTTATGAGAAACGACTGTCCAGTTTGTGCTGGCTCAAGGTTGAGCCACAGATGGATCCCTTACGTTCAGACCCGCGCTTTGGCGAGCTATTACGAAAAATGAATTTTCCGCAGTAAGCTGGAAAGTAATGAGTAAAGAACTGGGAACCAACACCACGCTGTCGCATTACCGCATCGTCTCGAAAATCGGCGCGGGCGGAATGGGCGAGGTGTATCTGGCCCAGGACACCAAGCTGGATCGGAAAGTCGCGCTGAAAATCCTGCCTGCCGAGCTCGCCTCGAATCGTGATCGAATGGAGCGTTTTATTCGCGAGGCAAAGTCAGCGGCGGCGCTTAGTCACCCGAACATCGCGCAAATTTTTGAGATTGGTGACAACAACGGCACGCACTTCATCGCGATGGAATTTATCGATGGCGTGACGCTGCGCGAGAAGATTCACCGCGAGCGGACTGACTTGAGAAAGCTGTTGCGTTACCTGCAACACGCGGCCGAAGGTTTAGCCAAAGCACACGCCGCGGGCATCGTGCACCGCGATCTCAAACCCGACAACATCATGATCACGCGCGATGGGCACGCAAAGATACTCGACTTTGGCCTGGCGAAATTGATCGAGCCACAACCTTTGCCCGTCGACGACTCCAGCGAAGTTGCGACAGCGATGCTGCCGCAGTACTCCACGCCCGGGACAGTGATGGGTACGGTCGGTTACATGTCTCCCGAACAGGCGCAAGGCAAAACCAAAGAGATCGACCAGCGTTCCGACATTTTTTCGTTCGGCTGCATTCTGTACGAGGTGGCAACTGGCAAAAAGCCTTTCGAAGGTGAATCAGTAATCAAGTCGCTGCACATGGTCGTCTACGAACCGGCGGCGCCCATCGCCAATCTAAATCCATCGGCACCGGACGAGCTGCAACGCATCGTCCGTCGCTGTTTAGAAAAGGACGTTGACGACAGATACCAGGGAATTAAGGAAGTCGCGATTGAACTAAAACACCTGCGGCGCGAGCTTGAGACCGGCGCTGACTTTGACACCACAACGCCGCCGTCAGTCAGCAATCAAGCCGCGCACAGCACTGACAGTGTATTAACAGTCGGATCGTCCGCTCCTGCGTCTGCATCTATTCCACCAGCACTCTCAAGCGCCGAGTACGTGGTCCAGGGTCTGAAACAACACAAACTCGCCGCCGCGATTGTAGTGGTCCTGTTGATTAGCGCTGTCGTTCTTTCAGCCTATTACGTTCGTGCTCGTAACGCGGTAGCTGCGATCGATTCCATCGCCGTTCTGCCTTTCGAGAACAAGAGCAACGCGGTCGACACCGAGTATCTTTCCGACGGTTTGGCAGAGTCGCTGATTTATCGACTTTCCCAGCTTCCGAATCTGAAAGTCAGCCCCACCAGTTCGGTCATGCGTTACAAAGGCAAAGGCATGGATTTGAAAGCAATCGCCACCGACCTCGGCGTCAGTGCGGTTCTGACCGGGCGCATTGCGCAACGCGGAGAAAATTTGACGATCAGCGTTGAGCTGGTTGACGCACGCAATAATAAAGTGCTTTGGGGCGAACAGTATGACCGCCAGATGTCCGACCTGCTGGCAACGCAACGCGAGATTGCGGCGGCCATCGCACAAAAGTTGCAATTGAAACTCGGCGGCAGCGAAACGAAGGGCATCACCAAACATTACACCGACAACAACGAGGCTTATCAACTTTACTTGAAAGGCCGCTTCCATTTCGCCAGGCGTACCTATGCAGATCTTCAGCGAAGTATTGAGTTTTACCAGCAGGCTATAAAGCTCGATCCTAATTTTGCGCTGGCCTATGCTGCATCTTCTGAGGCCTACATGGTGATGCCGTCTTTTGCTTACGAGTCGCCGCAGGAAGCAATGCCGAAAGCCAAGGCAGCAGTTACCAAGGCACTAGAACTTGATCCGGATCTGCCCGAAGCTCACACGGCCCGCGGAGTCATTCTCTCAACCTATGATTGGAATTGGGCCGAGGCGGAACGCGAATTCAAGCGTTCGCTTGAGCTCGATCCGAAAAACGCACTCACTCATTTTCGTTACGCCTGGGTTTACTTAAGCCCAATGGGCCGTCACGAAGAGGCGATTGCGGAGATGAAACGGGCGATGGAACTTGAGCCTTTATCGTTGATTCAGGGAGCCAATTTCGCTGGGGTTTACCTGTACGCGCGCCAGTTCGACAATTCACTCGAACAGGCCAGGAAAACATATGACCTGGATCCGAGTTTTATCGGCGGAAGGAATTGGCTGGTCCATGCTTATGAGGTAAAGGGCATGTACGCGGAGTCGCTCGCGCTATCCCAAAAGACATCGGGATCGGATTATGAGCTGCTCGCGGACCTGGTTTATGGCTACGCGAAAACGGGCCGACGTCGAGAAGCGGCGGAAGTGATCGACAGGTGGAAGGAACTGGAGAAGAAGGGATACATAAGCAACTATTGGTTAGCGATCGCTTATGCGGCGCTGGGAGAGAAAGATGCTGCGTTCGCCGAACTTGAAAAGGCATACCAAACGCACGATTGGTTTTTCCAACGGCTTAAAGTCGATCCATTCATGGACCCACTGCGCGACGATCCGCGCTTCAATGACTTAGTGAAGCGGATTGGTTTGCCGCAGTAGCGCCTCGCATGTCTTTACCATTCACGATTTACTATTTACGATTCACGGCCGATGAAACGCTGCCCCCAATGTAATCGCGTTGAAGCTAACAAGACGCTTACCTTTTGTCGCGCCGACGGCACTGCGTTTATTTTGGTTTGATGACGATTACCGAATCAGTAAGGCCGTGTTCGTCATCTTCCGTGGAAGAATTGGTCGGATCGAGCAGCCCTACACCGTCTATCAAGAACCTGTAAGTGTACTTGCCGGGTGCCAAATCAATTCGACAGACCCATCCGTCAACTTCTTTTGCGCAGTAGTTTTTAGTCTGGATCCAATTGTTGAATGAGCCGTAGATAGCCACGGCCTCTGCGTCGGTGTGCCCCATCAACTTAAAAGTTGTATTGCCGGTGAGACCGGGCAGTGGCGGGGGCATCTTTTTCACGAGCGTGTCCCCCTGCCCACTATTGAGAGTTAGCCCAGTAACGTTGCCTTTTCCGTCTTTGATAAAAGCAAGGCGCAAATCCGGAATCTCGCTGTCGTAGAATTTGGATTCAGATTCGGCCTTGACCTGGCGCGCCCTCAGGTATGAAGGCTTCACCCACAATGAGCCTTCCTTGACGCTCACATAGAGGACGAAATCATGCGCGAACTGCGGGTCCAATTCATATCTGCCAACGTACTGTTGCAGCAGAGCGGGGGACACTTTGACTTGAGCTGTCGCGATCGGTTTCCTGGGAATCGAGGACCGTGCGACGGACTGGCTTTCCCGCGCAGAAATCTTCGGTGCGGGTTTGAGGCCAACGAGCGCTATCAAGTGACTCGCGAGCGTTCCACGCCAATTGAATAGCGTGTGGTTCCCATTGAATTCGGTGTAATGAACAGAGTAACCCTTGCTCTGAAGGGCATCTCTCAAATTGCGATTAGCCACGAGCAAGGGAGGAGGGAACGGCCGCCCCCTCGGCCCGCCGGTATTGTTTTCCATCAGTCCGGCCTCAAAGGAAAAGCGCAAAGGGAGTCGCGCGCTTGCGGCAAACTGGCGAGTTAGCCATTCCCAGTCTTTTTCGCTGTCCGGCTTCCACCAAAAAGAACCGGACTGGGAAAGGACGTTACCGAAAACCTCGGGGTGCTTGAATCCAATGAAAGCGGCCGCCAACCCACCTAAGCTTACTCCGCCGATGATCGTCTGCTCCGGACGATCGGTGACATGGTAGTTAACGCGCGCCCAGGGAACGATCTCCTGAGCCAGAAAGTCAGCGTATTCCGAACTGCATGACAACTCACGCCCGCGATCAGGGTTATCTACCATCACACCGACGAGTGGTGGGATTAGACCCGCGGCGATCAAATTGTCGAGAGTAGTCGCAACCCGCGCTGAATTGACGTAGAGCCCACCGTCAGAAAGGACCAGCAAACCGTAAGGCTTCTTATTGGCAGCGAAGTTATGCGGAGTGTAAATCCAGATTGGTCGTTCATTGCCAAGGGCTTTGCTTGTGAATCTGTCGCGCTGCACTAGTCCAGTCGGAACTTTGGGCCTGGCAACGCTCCAGAATTGTGACTCCGCCGACGGCAGTTCGGCCGCCGAATAGAAAGTCACTTCATAGGGGTTGAGCTCGTTAGCGCGTTCGGCGAACTGGAATGGATTAAGCGGGTCGCTTCGCATTGAGCTTTGGAAACGGGCGAGGCTGACCCACTGCTTCGGGTCCGGGAGGTTCGTAGCGAGTCGATAAACAAAGCGCGCGCCCTTCTGAAGGCGAAATGTCTTGTACCACAAGTCAGTGTCGAGCAGCCGCTCCATCGGCTTGTCAGTGCTAGAGATTTGAAAAACGAATACACTTCTCGTTTCTTCCGTGGCTCGCCAGAGGATCGTCACCAAAGTATCGCGATCGCTTTCCGCCACGGGCTCAATCATTGGCGCGCCGTTTTGCTTGATCTCTTTCCAAAAACTATCAAGCGCACTCTGGTCACCGGCTTTGAGTCGATCCCGGAGGGCCACCAGACGAGGGCTCATGGGCCCCTCGTCAACGTTTCGCGCGGTTTCCTGATTAACGAACACATTCCCGCGATTGCCAACCTGACGTTCGCGATAAGCTAAGGCAACATCCAAACTCACACTCAATACCAGGATTGTAGACACACTTATTACGATCTTCGGCGCAATGCGTAAGCGCATGGTCCGTCCTCCTTCAGTAATTAATTAGTAGCGTTGTCTATTGTTTTCTGCGACCGACCAGAAACGAGCACAGCAAGAGGGCGATCGCGGCTAACTGCCATAAAACTCCGAACAGGTTATGGTGCGGCAGGTTGACCGCAACCAGAGCGAGGCCACCGGCGATAAAGGCGATGGCGAGGTACAGCACCATTGTTAAGGTTTTCAAATTCAAGGGGAAACCTCGCTTGATTTCACAACACTTGACCTTGACTTGGTCGAAGTCGCCGAAGCTGTGCCGGGCTGCAAGTTGTGCTTCGGCTGGCGTCATCCCGCCGTCAATGTTGGCGCGTGTCCTCATTTCAACGTGGAAGCGCAGTTCTGACTCGACCTCGGCCGCGATCTCATCGGGATGTTGCCAGGCGTGAATGAAACTGGCTGTGGCTTTGACACGAGACATTGGTTTTGTGTCCCCTTAGTTCGCGCGGAGGGCCTTCATGGTTGCGCCGGCAAGTCGCTCCCAATTCTGCTCCTCGATGATTAGTTGTTTGCGGCCCGAGCGAGTTAGCTTGTAGAACTTCGCGCGCTGATTGTTTTCGGAGACGTCCCACTCCGATTCGATCCACCCGCGCCGCTCAAGCCGGTACAGTCCCGGATATAGCGAACCTTCCTCGATCTTCAGTTCGTCGCCGGAGATTTGAGCAATGCGCTGACCGATGCCGTAGCCGTGCAGGGGACCTAGGAACAAGGCCTTCAAAATCAACATGTCCAGCGTTCCCTGGAGTAAGCCCGTCTTCGCTTTACTTACCAAAGCATACCTCCTAGACAATCTAGGGCCCAGCATAGCATGGACTACCCAGACTGTCTAGGGCTAAAGTCCGCGTGCTGAACTCAGTTGAAAATTCACTTAGGAGCGTCGATACTCTTCCCAGCGAAGCAACTAGCTCCATGCTGCGCGACATCGTTGCCGGTCGGCCCTCAGAACTGGAAGCACAGACTGGCGCCGTCGTATCCATGGCTCGTGAATCCGGTGTCGGCGTGCCTACCCTAGGTTGAGCTACAGTGTCTTGAAGCCTTTGGAAATGAAAGCGCGCGGCGCGCATGCCGCTCAATGAACCTTTATGAACCTTGATCGAAAGACAATTGGCATCGGCATCGTCGGCGCGGGCTTTGCGCGCACGACGCAGATTCCCGGTTTCAAAAACTGCAAAGACGCGCGCATCGTCTCGATTGCCAGCGGCCACCGCGAAAATGCGGAGAAGGTCGCCGCGGAATTCGGCATTGAGCATGTCGCCAACGACTGGCAGGAATTGGTCCAACGCGATGATGTGGATCTCGTCAGCGTGGTGACTCCGCCGGCGACGCATATGGAAATCACAATGGCTGCACTCGATCACGGCAAGGCGGTCCTGTGTGAAAAGCCAATGGCTATGACTGCTGACGAAGCGAAGCAGATGACCGAACACGCGCAGCAGGCAAATGTTTTGGCTTTGATCGATCACGAGTTGCGGTTTCTAAGTAACCGCCACGCAATGCGCGCCATGGTCCATAAAGGCGCCATCGGCAAGGTGCGTCACTGCAATTACGTTTTTCGTTCCGACTATCGTGCGGTGCTGGATCGTGCCTGGGACTGGTGGTCAGATGAAAAGATGGGTGGCGGCACGCTCGGCGCGATCGGCTCGCATGCGGTTGATTCTTTTCGTTGGCTGCTGGAGGCGGAAGTGAGCGAAGTTTCAGCCCTGCTTTCAACCCACGTTGCCGAGCGGCCCGATAAAAGTACCGGCGGTACGCGTCGCGTAACTTCTGACGACGATGCGAAATTGATGCTTCGTTTTTCTGATTCTGCGTTGGGCGCGAGCGTAACTGGAACAGCGTCACTATCCGTAGTGGAATCCGGAAAGTATGAAAATCGTTTTGAAGTTTTCGGCAGCACTGGCGCGCTGATGGTCGAGGAGAGCGGTGAACTTTGGCATTCGCCGGCCGGCTCAGGCGCATGGCGACCGGTCAAAGTTGATCAGGATCCAATCGCGCCCGGCATGCGCGACGGAAGTTGGTCGCGCGGCTTCACTGCATTCTCATGCAAGATTGTCGACGCACTGCGCGCGGGCACGACGCAAGTCGAAGGCGCCGCGACGTTTGCCGATGGTTACAAAATTCAGCTGGTGCTCGACGCGGCACGAGCCTCGAATGAAACTAGATGCTGGGTTAAACCAGAATAGCCTTTCGGCATCCAAAGGGGATTGACGTCACTGAGTCCAAAGCTTCAAGTCTGAAGGTTAATGGAATTCAGTCTCGCCTCATGATTTCTGCTGAAATAATACCTAGAGAGGAGTAGGTTCTCTTGTCTTGCTCTTGAGATAATTCTTCCAGTTCCTTTTCATCTAAAGTAGCTAATAGCCTGAATATTCTTGGCACAGAAGCATTGCGCGACTTTAAGTGTTTTGATTCTAAAGAATGTCTATTGAATAACCGCTTGATGTCTCGGAGCTCTGGAAGAAATGATTTATTTTGGAACCTGGAGTATAGCAATTTTAGCAAGTGGGATTTTTGCGGGGCTTCGCTAATTATCTCATCAATTGTCTCATCAACTATTTTTGAAGAGAGCTGCTTGCGCTTTTTGGTTGAAGGTTTCCTTTCTAATTGACGTGTTCTTTTGAGCTTGGTTTTTAGCTCAGTATCACCGAGGCCGTTTACCTTGGCTAGAGATCGAAGGACCTTCCTCTCTCCATACTTAACAAAAAGTAAGGACAATTCTAACTCTAGGATTTCATCAGTTGACATGATTAACTCTTAGATAAGCTTATTCTTGTAAAGAATTCCTCTACGAATTTGTTGAATTCCGCAGTGACGTAATAGTGAACGTTACTCGTGTTTTCCAATGGAGTACCCTCTCGCGCCGCCTTAGCATAAGAAGCTGAATAACGCACCGGAGTTTGAAAAATATGCCATCCATGCTTGGATGCCTCAGCTTTTACTTCTTTTATTGATTGGCGTCCTTCTGGGCCTTCAGAGTATTTAGACGAATGAACAAAAATTATTCCGCATATATCTAATTCATGATCGGAATTTTCAAACTCGAATTCCTGAATTGAACGAGCAAGTAAAGGCAAGCCGATAGTTGCTAAGAATTCAGGCTTTACGGGTATCAAAATATACCGGCTCGCAAAATACGCGGCATCCGTAAGAATTGATTCTGTGGGCGCACAGTCGATTATTACCAGTTCATACTCATCCGCAACTCTTGACAGAGCTTTTGCTAAACGCCGTTCTTTACCAGTTGGGTTCTTAAGTGTTCGTGATAACTCAAGCCTGCTCGGAATCAGATCGAGCTTGCTACCCGACCAATATCCAGCTTTTTTAATTGTAATTTCCTTAATATCAAGCGGCCTTGGGCTTGTATATTCACCAGTAGAAGGAAAATACTGATCAAAAATTTGGACAATGGTTGGTTTCTTATTTCGCAGATGTTTCGCGTATTGCTCTGGAGTTAATAGCGACTGGCTAAGGTTTGCTTGCGGATCAAGATCAATCGCCAACGTCCGAAAACCTTTTTTATCGGCGGCATGTGCTAATTGAGCGGCAAGTGTTGTTTTTCCGACACCGCCTTTCATGTTTATTAGACTAACAACTACTGCCATAATCCCCTCCGACATCGGCTGATATGCCAAAGAATAGACTACTTGGAAAGGGAACGCTAGGTGCTCAGCAGAATGAGGCACGCCCTGCCGCCGCTTCTCGAATTCGAGTTGGCGTAGACAGTGGAGGAACATTTACTGATTTCGTTTTTGAGGCTGACGGTAATGTCTCTATTTTCAAACTTCCGTCCACTCCCGCTGATCCTTCTGTTGCAATTAGTGAAGGTCTTTTGCGAATTTCCGCAAAAATAGGTGTTCCACTCACTAGCATCGAGGTCGTTCATGGAACGACGGTTGGCACCAATGCGCTGCTGCAAAGACGCGGCGCGCGCATGGCGTTGATTACGACCAAAGGTTTTGAAGATGTGCTGGCTATCGGCAGACAGGCGCGTCCCGAACTCTACAATCTGAATGCGGTGCGGCCCCCAGAACTGATTCCGGAAAATTTGCGTTTTGGAGTGCGCGAACGCATCAGCGCTAACGGCGAAGTGCTGGAGCCGTTGGATAAAGAGGAGCTTTCTAAACTTGTCAACCATTTGAAGAAACAAAAGATCGAATCGATCGCGATCTGCCTGCTCTTTTCGTTCATTCATTCCGACCACGAACAACAGATCGCGCGCGCGCTTTCTGCTCTTGAGATTCCCGTTTCTGTTTCACATCTAATCCTGCCGGAGTATCGCGAGTTTGAACGCACCTCGACCGTAGCAATCAACGCGTACCTGCAGCCGTTGATGGGCAATTACCTGCGGCGGCTCGAAAAAAACACGCCGCGTCTGCGCGTTATGCAATCGTCTGGCGGCAGCATCTCGGCGCAGGTGGCGGCCGCAGAACCAGTGCGCACAATTTTGTCCGGACCCGCCGGTGGAGTTGTCGGCGCCTTGCGAACCGCGCGCGCCGCCGGCTTCGAAAAAGTAATTACGTTTGATATGGGCGGCACGTCGACCGACGTCGCGCTGTGCGAACGCGATGGCGTGCGCATGACCAACGAAGCGATTGTCGCCGGCCTGCCGGTTGCTGTTCCGGTGATAGACATTCACACGGTCGGCGCCGGCGGCGGCTCAATCGCACGCGTTGACGAAGGCGGTTCCTTGCGCGTAGGCCCGGAATCAGCGGGCTCGGATCCTGGCCCAGCATGTTACGGCCGTTCGCTGTTGCCGACAGTGACGGACGCGCATGTTATGTTGGGCCATTTCGGCGGCGCGGGTTTGTTGGGCGGTGAGTTTGTGCTGGATGAAACGCGCGCAAACAAAGCCATCGCCGCGTTGGCCGCGCAAATGACTAAAGCAGCGCGGCGTACAGTTAATTTGATCGAAGCCGCACAGGGAATTTTGTCGGTTGCAAACACAAACATGGAACGCGCGCTTCGGCGAATTTCTGTTGAGCGTGGTTTCGACCCGCGCGATTTTGCGCTGTTGCCGTTTGGGGGCGCCGGCGGCCTGCATGCCGTGGAACTTGCGCGAGCGTTGCGCATTCCGCGTGTGATTTTGCCAAACTCCGCAGGCGCCCTTTCTGCGATCGGCGTGCTGGCCGCGGATGTAGTTAGAAACCAGAGCCGAACGTTAATGCTCGACGTCGCGACCGGTATCGACAAGAAACTCGAAAAAACTTTTCGTGAAATGGAGCGAACGGCCGCCGACGTTCTGCGTCGGGAAGGATTTCCGCCGGCAAAGCAGCGGCATGAACGGTCGCTCGCCTTGCGTTACAAAGGCCAATCGTTTGAGCTGGAGATTAAACGTACAAATGGAAACATCGCTGCACACTTTCATCGCGCGCATCTCGAACGATATGGTTATGCGCAGCAGGCGAACGTTGTGGAAGTGGTCAGCGCACGCCTGCGTTCGGCGGGTGTCGTTGAGAAGTTGGCTATGAAGCACGGCAGTGTTTCGCGAAAGCAGTTTGCAAAGCCTGCTAAGCAGGTCGCGACTTATCTAGACGGCAAGAAATCGAACGCAGGCATTTATGATCGAAGCGAACTGCGACCGGGAATGAAACTGCGCGCGCCGGCTATCGTTACTGAGTATTCTTCAACTACTTTGATTCCTGCGGGTGCACATGCTGAAGTGGATGCCTCTGGAAACTTGATAATTGAATTCGAGTAAATTCGCAGGTTGGGAAGGAGGCATGCCCCCGCTGAGTTTGGGAATACTCATGAATGATTACCAAAGAGGGCTGGTTAACTTATCATTCAAGTAACATCAATTTCAGCAAGCTGAAGTCTGAGAGGTGGTTCACATGATCATTGAAGTAACATTAATTTGCAGGTTGGGAAGGGTGGCTTGCCCCCGCTCTTCCTCTTGAAA
>JAVEDP010000023.1 GCA_030841085.1 Pyrinomonadaceae bacterium | reverse complement strand
CGTAAAACTGACAGGCAGCGCCAATGAAAGGATTCAAGATTTAAAAAGTTGGGAACGGCGGCTTGCCCCCGCTGTGGTTGAATGCCATCCCAGCAGAGCGGGGGCAAGCCACCCTTCCCGACCTGCGAGGTTTCGTTGCTTGAATTGTGCTCCGGATTCGCCCTCAATTGTTTGAATCTTGTTGTGTGTAATCTGCGGATTTCTAAGCGAAAAATATCAACTGCCAGCCGCGCAAAAGTGTTCCTGCGACCGCTGCCTGAAACAGCCAGATGATCACAAACGCAACGATAGGGGAAATGTCGAATGCGCCGACGGGCGGCACATAACGACGTAGCGGACCCAGCAACGGCTCGGTCGCGTTGACCAGGAACCGCATCAAACGATTTTTGTAACCCACCGTTCCCCACGAAAGAATTATGCGAACGAAGATCAGCAGGCTGTAGAGTCCAAGCATGCCGTAAAGCAAATATCCCATCGTGGCAATCACCGAGTGCGCAGCAATGCTGACCAGAATTCCTGCAAGAGTATTCGCAATACCGGAGATCAGTTGCAAGACAAACCATCCGAGCAGGATGGCCAGGAGGATCGCCACCAACGGCGCGTACTTTGGATCCACCGCCATGCGAGCGAGCGCTCGGCGCACCGGTCCGATGATTGGATCTGTTAACCTGCGAATGTTAATGGAACTCCAGCTAAACGGATTCAGATCAGCTTGGTTCGCAATCAGGCGCAACAGTATCAAGACGATGATGACGGCAATCGCCGTAATCAATGCCCAACTGATGAGCCAGTAAAGTCTGCCGAGAATCAACACAAGATTGTCTTAACTCCGTTCGCCGAAAAGCGCTGTCCCCACACGAATCATCGTCGCCCCTTCTTCAATTGCCACCTCGAAATCGTGGCTCATGCCCATCGAGAGTTCGCCCTTCCCGGAACTGCTACCAAAACCGAAATGTCCCTGGTCCTGCAGCTCATCGCGCAGTTTGCGCAGAGTTTTGAAAAACGGACGGCTGCAGTCGGGGTTTTCAAAGTAAGGCGGTAACGTCATTAGTCCAATCAGACGAAGGCGGGGGCACTCTTTCAAAGTCGCAAGCAAGACTGGCAATTGAGCCGCCTCGATTCCCGACTTCGTCGCTTCCCCGCCGAGATCGACCTGCACGAGCACATCCAGCGATTCCCGTTTTTCTTCAACGCACATTCGATCGAGTCGTTTCGCCAACGCGTCGGAGTCAAGCGAATGAATCACATCGAAAAGACCAACCGCCCGTCGCGCCTTGTTTGCTTGCAGATGGCCCACCAGATGCCAGCGAGCAGCGCTCCGACCAACTTCAACTATCTTGTCTTCCGCTTCCTGGACTCGATTCTCGCCAAGGTCATGCATGCCCAAATCGATGGCAGCTCTCAGCGTTTCGGCCGGGTGCGTCTTCGTGATGGCCACCAGAGTTATCTCTTCCAGAGAGCGGTCGCTAGCTCGCGCGGCTGTCTCAATTCGCGTTCGAACGTCCGCGAATCGGTCGCGTAGCGTTTGGCGGGAATCTGGTTCGGCAGGCACGAGTGGCAATACAATCGAAATGAAACTAGAAGAAGGTCGTGTCAGTTGTTAGCGAGTCCTACATTATCAGATCAATTCCATCGTCGCACCCGGCGATTTACCGCGGAAGCTGAGACGCAAACTCGGAATGTGTCAAAGCGATGCTGACGGTTACGCATGGCACATCGATTGTTGTGAAATTGAACTAACCGCAGCGCTCCCCGCTGTAAGAAGTCGGAATGGCGCACAATACATCGCGCAATAATTCATCAGGAGGAAAGCTTATGAGAAGTTCAATAGGTACCAGAAGTTTGCTACTGACTGCGGTAGCGGCATTGCTGTTGACCGTCGCCAGTTCATCAGTGACCCTGGCTCAGGGCAAGGGCAATGGCAAAGGTCACGGCAACGGCAACGGCGATTGGTCAAATCGCATTGACCGTAATCGCTCGACGAGTATTTGGCGAGACACAACCGGTCGTAATCGGAATTACACCAGACAGCACAACAAAAAATGTGGCAAGTTCGTTAATTGCCATGATGCCCGCGCCGGTCGCATTGATGGCCGCGGTCCGCGTGGCACGCGCGTAGGCAACATTGATTGGCGCAATCGTCTGCGGAATCGCAATACGGACACGACTAACGTTTGGCGCAATCGCAATCGGCGCACTGTCCGTCGCGTTTACGAGAACCGCTAAGCGAAAATTGAGTAACCACGGCGGGTCGTCACGATCATCGTAAAGCAAACTGTTAGTTTGCGTTGGACCGTTTCGCTCAACTCGGATGTTTGCCACCACCGCAAACTAACAGTTTGCTTTACGGTGAGTAACTTAGCGTTTCTTGACACGCTCCAGGCACGTTCGCATAATGCATTGCCCATGCGGATGTGGCGGAACTGGCAGACGCGCAGGTCTCAGAAGCCTGTGATGGTGACATCGTGGAGGTTCAAGTCCTCTCATCCGCACCATTCTTAAGTAGCAATGAGCGGGCCCACAACGGGCTCGCTTTTCTTTTTGGAACCCTCCGGCAATCCTCGCGTTTGAGTAAAAGATGTCACATCGGCAACCGTCACGGTTTCTTACCAATAAGTATACTCAAGGGTTATCGTCTTAAGAGGGGCAATATGAAAGCGGAATATGCTGACTCAATTCAATCGGACCCGGGCCTCCAGGAGCGAAGCTCGCTGAAGGCCACTGCGCCGGCGCCATTGAGGATGACCGAGCGGCCGGCCCGTAACCGCGTCCAGCGTCTCGCTGATTTGGCTCAGATACTTTTGAGAGAAGCCGAGGCGTTGGCGTCCGACAAAACATTCACCGAAGAATCCAATAAGCTGCGCACAATGAACATCGCTGAAGGTATTGACTTTTACGATGAGGTCACGCAGTTTGAGATTAACCTCATAAAGCTCGCACTCGAACGCGCCGGACGAAACCAGGCCGCAGCCGCCAGACTGCTGCACATCAAGCCAACCACGCTGAACTTCAAGATAAAACTCTACGGGATCGAGTACTGAAGTGGCATAGACTTTAGTCTGTGGCATCCCGGCAACCGCAGACTGAGATTATGGGCCACTTAGTTAAGATTTACGATTGGAGTAATACCGAACTAGCCTGTGCCAGCCCGGCAGACACAGACTGAAGTCTGTGCCACTAGTTCACGGCCTGCGAGGAATTGTCCGCCGAAGGTTCGCGCCCGTCGGAAACAGTCAACGGCTGCTCATCGAAGAGACTTGAATTGATCAGAGTCTGTACCCAGTACTGCCCTGCCGCCGGAAACGTAACGTTCACAAAGAAACTGATGTTGTCGGCAAAGCCGCCTTTTGTTATTTCAAAGCTGGTTGGTTGCGAGACGACGATAGGATGCTGTCGATCGGGCGTCAGAATTCGAACTTCGGAGAGATGCGTTCCCTCACCTTGCCAGTGATTCACCACAGCAAACTTGATCAGCGAGACGGGTAACTGCTGCACCATGATGTTTTGGAACACGCCCATGAACGACAGCTTGTTGCCGACTTCGAGGCGCACGTCATCGCAAAAAAGCGTGTAAAGTAACTGCAGATTCTGATCGGTTGTTTGCTTTGATGTCATTTTACTTTCCTTTAAGAATTCAAGTTCGGTAATCACCAAGTGCCGGTTCAATTTCAACTTTACATGTTCCAGGTCCGAAGGACCGGTAGTTAGTAGCCCCGTCCGTTAGGGCGGGGTAGAAGTATGTTTACTTGCCCGAGCGCCGAAGGTGCGGAAGTTTTCGTGCCGGCCCTTCGGGCCTCGCATCTAGCTAAATAAAGCCCCCGCCCTAACGGACGGGGCTACTGACTACCGGTCCTTACGGACCTATAAGATCAAATTGAACTAATACTAATCACCGCGACTAGCTTAGCATCTTCCTGAACGCTTCCTCATCGAGCACGGTAACTCCCAATTCAGTAGCCTTGTCCAGTTTCGATCCCGCTTCTTCGCCCGCAACTACAAAATCCGTCTTCTTACTAACTGATCCGCTGGCGCGTCCGCCGCGCGCTTCGATCGCCGCGCGCGCTTCATCGCGCGTGAAACCTGCGAGCGTGCCAGTCAAAACAAATGTCTTGCCGGCAAATCTCTCATCCGTTTGCTGGCGGGTCATTTCCATTTTCGTCTGCACGCCCGCGGCCGCCAATCGCTCGCACAATGCCAGGTTGCCCTGATCGTCGAACCAATCGCGCACGCTCTGCGCCACGGTCAACCCAATCTCGGGAACGTCGTCCAGTTCTTCAACCGTCGCCTTGCTCAACGCTTCGAGCGAACCAAACTGGCGTGCCAGCGTCGTCGCCGTGCGATCGCCGACATGGCGCAGGCCCAGCGCGTAGATCAGATTGGCCAGGTCTTTATGCTTACTGGCTTCAATTTGCGCGAGCAGATTGGACGCCGACTTTTTGGCCATGCGTTCGAGATCAGCAACATCTTCTAAAGTAAGACTATAAAGATCGCCGGCGTCGTGGACCTTTCCGCTTTCGACCAGTTGATGGACCAGCGATTCGCCCAACCCCTCAATGCGCATCGCGCGTCGTGAAGAGAAGTGCAACAGCCGGCCCTCGAGTTGTGCCGGACAGTCTGCGGCGATACAACGCGAAACCACTTCGCCTTCCGGTCGCGAAATCTCGCCGCCGCACACAGGACACTTGCGCGGCATGCGAAAAACCTTTTCGGCGCCGGTGCGCTTTGCCTTGATGACTTTGAGCACCTTGGGAATTACGTCGCCGCCTTTTTCGATCAGCACCCAATCGCCGATACGGATCCCCAGGCGCTTCACTTCATCGGGGTTATGCAGCGTGGCGCGTGACACGGTGGTGCCGGCTAATACAACCGGCTCGAGGTTCGCCACCGGCGTCAACGCGCCTGTACGTCCCACCTGGACCACGATTGAAAGCACTTGCGTGGTGGCCTGACGCGCGGCGTACTTGTAGGCAATGGCCCAGCGCGGCGCCTTATTGGTCGTGCCAAACTCGTCCTGCAACGCGGTTGAGTTCACCTTCACTACCAGTCCGTCGATTTCATAATCCAGCTCGTCCCGCTTTGCCTCCATTCGGTTAGCGAACTCGATTACTTCATCAATCGACTTGCAAAGAACTCGCTCAGGATTGATGCGCAGGCCAGCTTGTTGCATCCAGTTAAGCGCTTGCCAATGTGTGGGAAACGGCTTTCGTTCGCCCGCGAGCAGATCGTAAGCGAACATCTCGAGCCGCCGCGAGGCAGTGATTTTAGGATCGAGTTGGCGAATGGTTCCCGCGGCCGCGTTGCGCGGGTTGGCAAAGCGCGGCTCGTTCTGATCTTCACGCTCGGCGTTGATGCGCTCGAAAACCTTTCGTGGAATGAATGCCTCGCCGCGCACTTCAACGGTTGCGATCTCAGATCTCAGATTTGAAGTCTCAGATTTCTGACTTGAGTTCTTGGATTTCTGATTTGAGATCTCAGATTTCAGTTTTGAACTTTGGGATTTGAGATTTGAGATTTCAGATTTGAGATTTGAACTTTCAGACTTCGCATTTGAGATCTCCGAATTGAGATCGTTGTTCCCGGATTTGTTTTTTGAGATCTCAGATTTGAGATCACCAACCCCAGGATTGTTTTTTGAACTCTGAGATTTGAGATCTGAGGTTTGAGATTTGGAATCTGGAATTTGGAATTTGGAATCTGAATCTGTCGCAGAAGCTCCTATTCGGTTCAGCCTAAGAGGAACACTCCGGATCGTCCGCGCGTTCGCCGTAACGTCTTCGCCGACACGGCCGTCACCGCGCGTAACTGCGCGCGCCAGCACCTGGTTTTCGTAATGCAGCGCGAGCGACAATCCGTCGATCTTCAGTTCGGCGACATAATCGACGGCGCGGCCATCGGCCAAACGCTGGCAACGCACGTCGAAAGCGCGCAACTCTTCGATGTTGTAGCTGTTGTCGAGCGATAACATCGAACGCCGATGGACCACTTGCGCAAAACCTTCAACCGGCCGGCCACCGACTCGCTGCGTGGGGCTGTCGTTGCTTATCAGTTCGGGGTGTTGCCGCTCCAGTTCCTGTAACCGCTCAAGCAGCGCATCGTATTCGCGGTCGGAAATTTCCGGGCTGTCGTGGGCATAATAAAGCTCTTCATGCCGGCGAATTTCTTCGCGCAACTTTTCAAGCTGTTGGTTAACTGAAACGGCTTTAGCCACACTTAATTCTCCACTCGCCGGCAGGTAGCGTTAGTTTGACATCCTCTCTGTGCGGCCCCTGCGTCCTCTGTGCCTTGGTGGTGAATCCTTATTAGCGATTGGCTCACCACAAAGGCAAAAAGAATACCGAGGACGCACAGAGATTAATTCAAACCGGACCACTACCTGTTCAAGATTCCACTTCATAAAGAAGATAGCGCGGCTGGTCCACTGCGCGATGAAAACCTGCGCAAAGCAACCCTCCTGCGAATGCATTCTGGAACTCGGCCCTTACTCGCAATTGTTCCTCCCGGGCGGCGCGAGGATCTTGAGCACACAGCCTGGTCCAATCAGCAGGAATTTGAATAGTCCGCGCCGCGGGCAAATCAATTGACGGCGTCGCGCCTTGTGCCAGCTTTGTTACTCTAGGCGACTGCAGTTGCCATTCGGCAAATAGACGATCGCTGTCTATACCCGGCGGCGGCATACCTTCGGGCAGCGGACTAGTCGAATAGTCCGTGCCATAGAAATTTGCGGCGTAACTGCGGACCGTAACGCCCAGCCGATTGAGATTAAAGTACGCATTGCGCGCTTGCATTGGATCCCAGGTCCACTTAATGAAATTTCGTCCTTCGTTCACGGCACGCTCGCGCTGGCTCCATTTCAACTGCGCGCCGACGCCCTTGTTCTGGTAATCGCGCGCGACGGCCATCATGTGTGAATAACCAAAAATGGTATCCCGGTGCACTGCCGCCAGGTGATGAACAAAGCCCACCAGCTCGTCGGCAACAAAAGCACCCAACGTCCAACCACCAGCCTGGCGCGAAACAATTAAATGACGACGAGGCGAGATTTCCAGTTCGGGCAAGCCAAAAACTTCTCGCTGCAAGCGGATACAGCTATCGAATTCGTCGATGGTGGTGCATTCACGGATTTGAATGCCGTCCATCATGGTCCCTTCAATGGGCCGGCGGGTAGTTGCAGTGAGGTACGCAATCCGCCTGTCTCGCGGTTTTGCAAAGTCACGGCGCCCTTCATCATTTCCACCAGGCGGCGCCCGACGATTATTCCCAACTCATTAAGATCGGTTTTGCCGGCGCGCGGAGTTTCCTCGGGATCAAACACTCGCGACATATCTTTTATGGCGTCGCCTTCGTCTTCGATTTGCACTTGCAGCGTTGGTCCATCGAGTAACCTGGCATAAGTGGTTACGCGCTGGCCTGAACTGCTGCGACTCACGGCCCAGGAAAGGAACGTAAAGAGTATTTGCCGCAGGCGGCCTTGATCCGAAACGATCTTACTTGCCTCGGGAGCCAGATCGTATTCGAGTGTTACCTCATTCTTTTGCGCCAGCCGGCCCACGGCAGCGCAGGTATCGCGTAACGTGTCGGCCAATGAGAATTCGTGAAAGAACAATTCGGCGGGCCCTGATTCGAGGCGCGACAAATCTACCAATTGATTAAGGCTGGCAAGCTGCTGCATGCCGGAAGTCTGAATCTTCTGGCAAAAGCGCCGTTGTGAATCACTCAACTTCTCCTGATCCAACAGAATTTCAGCAAAGCCGAGTATTGAAGTCAGCGGGGTGCGCAGTTCATGTGACATGCGCGCGAGGAACAACGAACGATAGTGCGAGATGTGGCGTAGTTCACGATTCGCTTCTTCAAGCGCGGTTGTCCGCTGTTGCAGTTGCTCAATCAATTGCACCACGCGCTCGTCGTTAGACGGCTCGCTGCCAATTTTCTTAATTTCCGTTACGGCCTTCTCGGACATGAATAAGGATCGCATCCTAGCCTCGAAGCTTGGTTGCTTCGCGCCGGCTTGCATTCAATTGTTTCGGTAAGTGCAATATAAGACTGCTCCAGACGAGTGTCAAAGGCTTGCTTCTTTTTTAACTAAATCGTGCGTTATCATGTTGTTGCCTGGTGGCGCCAGGCATTCTTGAAAGTCTCAGCGCCGGAAACGCATGAAGGGAACACTTAGCGACCAGCCTCTCGCCGAACTCATTCGCGAGATTTCTTCGAGGAATTTTTCCGGCACCTTGCGGTTGGAGTATGACCGCGCCCAGGCGGCTGTGTACTTTGAAAGCGGCCGCGTAATCTTTGCGGCATCCAACATTCGCTCGCTTCGCCTTGCCGAATACCTGAACAAACGCGCCGTTGTTGCGGAAAAGGAACTCGCCCGGCTCGGCAATCTCTCAGACTTGGATCTCGCTGCTGCAGTTTGCACTTCCGGCCTGGTGACGCGTGAGCAAGTCGATCAATTGTTGGCGGTCATGGTTGCCGACGTATTACGCGTTGCCTTGTTATGGACGACTGGAACCTGGGACTTTAACGAGCGAGCACGCCTGGGCTATCCCATCGAGGTGACGGTCGATATCAACAATCTGCTTAGGGAAGCCGGCCAAAGGATGCCGCTTAAGTTTGTTTCCGCGCGCTTCCGCAATCCCAACGAAACGATCTCGAGAGCTTTTGACAGTGCAGCGGGCGGAGAAAACCTGCTGCCCAGCGAGAGTTTTCTGCTGTCCCGTCTGGACGCTCCGGCACGGATGCAAGACCTGGTCGACCTCAGCGGACTGCGCGAACTCGATGCTCATCGGATAATTTATGGGCTCGCGCTTAGCGGGATGGTCACGCGCGAGTACTGGCATCACGCGTTTCGTGCTGAGCAACCGCGAACAGGCAAAGAGCCTGCAGAGGTTGCGCCGCCGAAACCCATGACCCGCGAAGCCGAAGCGGCTGCTGAAGCAGCGAAAGAACTAGCGGATCTGGAAACGTTTTTGGATCGACTCGGCGAATCAAGTGATTACTATCAGGTTATTGGTTTGTCTCCGGAAGCCGACGCGAGCGAAATCAAACTCGCTTACTATGCCCTCGCTCGCCGCTATCACCCCGATCGATTTCACCTACAATCCGGCACGCCGCAACACGCGCGTATCAGTTCTGCCTTTGCGCGAGTGACGCAGGCTTATGAAACGTTGACTGAACCAGGGGCGCGAGCGGCGTACGATGCGGCTCTCGAGCGCTCGCGACAATTTTCCGGAGCTTCTAAGTCGAAAGTCGGAGCGGGTATTGGTACGACTGATGGAGTTGAATTTGCCGTGGGTGCTGGGGACGACGAGTTCCCGGAGGCCGGTCAATGTTTCCGCGAAGGTCTGAACGCGCTACAGGCTGGTCAGCTTCAGTTCGCAGTGAAGCAACTCGCAGCGGCGGCACGACTATCGCCTCGAGACGCACGCTATCGCGCTCACTATGGACGCGCGCTCGCCGCCGGTGGGCAGACGCGCCGTCTGGCGGAAAGCGAACTCCAGGCAGCGGTGAAATTAGAGCCCGCCAACGCAACCTATCGAACGATGCTGGCAGAGTTATATTTTGATTTGAACTTTCACCGGCGCGCACAGACTGAGTTGCAACGGGCGTTGGCTATCGATCCAAACGATGCGAAAGCCCGCGCCCTGCTGCGCAAGATTGAGAAGGCGCGGCGAACAGGCTAACTTTGAATGCGGAGTTTTGTAGCGCGGCGGCTTGAGTTTGGACTGCGGCGGCTTGACGCCACTTTATGGCGCGGCGGCTTGACGCCGCATTCGTTATTGCCAACGCCTCGAGTTTTTTCCGTTACGGGGTCGCAATCAAGAAAAGCGGCGTCAAGCCGCCGCAGTCCACATAAAACATAATGGCAACACTTTCCGTCGACACTGAACACGAACGCCTCGCGCGCGAAGCCTACCTGCAACTGGCATCCGCTGCGGATCGTTTTGAGCGTTACGACAATCCCCATGCGGTTCGCATCGCGGCGCTGGCGGACCGTATCGCCGAATCGTTCCATCTGGCGTCCCAGGATCGTAAGTCGCTGCGTACCGCTGCTCACATGCACGACCTTGGCGAAGTTGCGATGGAGCGTGAATACATTCGCCGCGAAGGTTCGTTGACCGCGGAAGAGCGCTTGGACTTAGCGCGTCATCCCGTAATTGGGGAACAAGAGGCCGCGCGCGCCAGCGCCGATCGCGCAGTGCAATTGCTCGTCCGCTGGCATCACGAATGGTGGAACGGCTGCGGTTATCCGGACGCATTAAGACAGAATGAGATACCGCTTGCCGCGCGCATATTGCGCCTGGCCGATTCCTATGCCGCGCTCACCGATGCGCGCCCATATCGACCGGCGCTTAACGAATCTGAAGCGCGCCAGCAAATCATCGATCGTGCCGCAATCGAATTTGATCCGAGCGTAGTCAGTGTTTTCGTTTCACTTCCCGACATGGAAGAGCTGCACTCGTTTGCCGGCGCGGCGAGAACGGCAGTAACAATGGACGACGGTCCAGCGTTGTTTTCATCGTTCACCTAAGTCTCGATCTGTGGATTAAAGCTCTAATGGTGAATCCTGGTTACAGATGAAACAGTGGACTTCGTTTTCGCTCCAGCGGAGCGAGATGTTCATAGCAACGACCACACCCCTATTTTAGATTTCGCTCCGCGAGGAGCGACACGCGGCACGGGAACGATTACCCACGCAGGAAAAGCGGTTGCGCTCCTACGGAGCTAAGGTGAAAGAAATGACTGCGATGCTATAAACATCTCGCTCCTCTGGAGCGAAGCGACGAACATGTCTCTGTTCTAACTTCCAACTTGAATCAGGACTGACCAATGACTACTGCGACTTTCTCCAACGGCTGGCTTAATTTCGAGTTGAGCATTCTGCGGCGCCTGAAGTTCGCTTCAGTTGCGCTTCCCTTCACTGGCGAGCCGGCACTGGGGCTTCAGCTTAAGCATTGGCAGGTGCGCATTGCGGCGAATGATCCGATGACCTGGTCATTCATCAAAGCGACGGCGCTGCTGGAGAACAACACCTACCGCCTTAGCGATGAAGACCTTGAGACAGTCGTGGAAGACGCTTATGTGCCGCGCGATCGTTTCGACAATCCCAGCCTCTTGAACTGGTTCAATCAAACCGATGCCTGGTGGTTTGACACGGTGCGCTTCAACGCTGAGCGGCTTGACGCTCCTTACAAACGCGCGCTGGCGCTGACGTTGGGCATGATGGTTGGCGACTACGTGCTTTCGTTTGACGAAAGCAACCGTCACTTGCGCGAACCTGCGTCGTTGTCGCGCGTGTTTCGCCGGCTGGCTGATTTGCTGCCTTACCCGCACGACAATTCGCTGCGCAGCAAAGCTTCCAATCAGGACGTGCGCGCGTTTCTTGCCGAACGCCGGCACAGCGACCTGATGTTTTTGCGTCTGCCGCCGCTTGAAGCAGCGCACGCCAATCAACGGACGCTGGAAGCATGGCGCGAAGAATGGCTGCAAGGCGGCGACGACTTTTGGCAGAGTTTTGAGCAGCGCCGCGCCGGCAAACTGGGTGCGCGCGCGCAGAGCAAGCAGCAATATCTCGGCTTTCTCGAGGAGCTGCTGCACACGGCCGCGCACATACCCGGATGGGCCATCGCGCTGGTCGAAAACGGTTTCATCTCAACTGACGAGCTGGTCGAAACCGTAGGCCGCGTGCGCAAGGTCGACGCGATCTATGCAAAAGATTTTTCGGATTTACTGGGCGTGCGCGCCGCGATCGTAACGGCGAGCGGCTAGCTACCTTTGGAGTGCGGCGGCTTGACGCCGCTTTGCAGCGCTGCGGCTTGACGCAGCTTAAGTGATGCGAAGGCGTCGAGGGTTTTTTACGACGTCGCAACCCAAACTTGAAAAGCGGCGTCAAGCCGCCGCAGTCCAAATAAAACAAAAAGCGGCGTCAAGCGGCCGTAGTCCAAATCTCGCGATTGATTTTTGTTCAGGTCGACGCTAAAGCGTCTGCGATGAAACGATAGCCGACGCCGCGGACGGTGAGCAGATGCGCCGGTTTAGCAGGGTCTTCTTCAATGTATTTTCTGAGGCGCACGATGAAGTTGTCGATGGCACGTGTGTCTGTGTCTTCAGCCAGGTTCCAAACATCTTCCAAAATCGCTTTGCGCGAAACTACGTTTCCCTGGTGCCGAATCAGGTAGCGCAACAGGTCCGCTTCCATCAACGTCAATCTGATCGTCTGTTCGGGCGTGTGCAATTCCAGGTTTGCAAAGTCGATGGTGCGACCATTGAAGGTGAACTGTTCGACGGCTTCAGCGGCGGAAATGTACGGCGGCTTCTCTGGCGGCACAACATTCGGCGGTTTCTGATCGAACCACAAGCGGCGACGCAACAAGGCGTTCAACCGCGCCAACAAAACCGACAACTCAAATGGCTTGGGCAAATAATCGTCGGCGCCTGACTCGAACCCGCGCAACACATCTTCCGCCCGCCCGCGCGCCGTCAGCATCAACACCGGAACAAAATTTCCAGCGGCGCGCAGTTCCGCCGCCACCGTAAAACCATCCTTGCCGGGCAGCATAACGTCCAGCACGACCGCGTCATACTCGTGGCTTTTGTCGAACAACAGAGACAGTGCGGCTTCGCCATCGCCGGCAACCTGCGCGTCATACCCCTCGGCCTCGAGATTGAAACGCAGCCCATCGGCAAGATGCTGCTCGTCTTCGACAATTAACACATTCATCGCGCTTCAGCTCTGGGAAGTTGAATAGTGAAAGTACTGCCGCGCCCCGGTCCCGGGCTTTCGGCAAAGACGCGGCCGCCGTGCTTCTCGACCACCGAGCGCACGATGAAGAGGCCGAGGCCGGTGCCCTTTACGCGCGCCATGAAGCGGCCCGGCGCGCGATAAAATCGTTTGAAGATTCGTTTCAGTTGCGCGGCGGGAATGCCGATGCCGCGATCGCCGATGCGCACGGCGATCTGTTTGTTGTTAAGCGTTGCAACTTCGACCGACAACTTCACCTCTTTGTGAGAATACTTCACCGCGTTATCCAAAAGATTTGTAACCGCGGCGCGTAACTCGTCTTCGTCGCCAAAAACTCGCGCGGCTTCTCCGCCAAGTGATTCAGTGTAACTTAGAGAATTCTCGTCGAGGCTGTAACGCGTGCGCGCGATGTCTACACAGTTGCCCACGATTTTGCTGAGATCGACACTGGTTTTATTCAAGTGCCGGCCGCGCACTCCGGCGCGTCCGGCGCGCAAGACTTGCTCGACGGTTTTCAGCAGCCGATCGTTGTCGGCGAGCATGACATCGTAAAACTCCTGGCGCTGCTCTTCGCTGGTTTCGCGAGTCTTCAGCGTTTGCAGGTAGAGCCGGGTCGACGCGAGCGGAGTTTTAAGTTCGTGCGTGACGGCATTGATGAAGGCGTCGTGTTGTTCGTTGCGGCGAATCTCGCGAATGAGAAAAGTGGTGTTCAGGACCAGCCCAACGATTATCAAGAGGAAGAAGACGATGCCCAAAACGAGCATTGCCACCTCGCGCCAATTGAGAATTATCCAGCCAACGTTGAGTGCGGTCGCCAGGGCGACCAGGCATGCGCCTAAGGTTATGAAGAAAGCGATTGACTTGCGACGACCACTTACGGGCATGGTTGCATTGTAAAGCTAGCGGCAAGAAAGCAGTAGGCAGAAGGCACGGGGCGAGAAAAGAAAGATTTACCATTTACCATTTGCCATTTCTCATTTGCCATTGAAGAGAGAACCTTCTTGCGCGGGAAAAGAGTCAGGTGGGAAAAGGAAGATTTACCATTTGCCATCTCTCACTTGTCATTGCCATTTCTCATTTACCTAAGTGAGAGAACCTCGCGCGGGAAAAGAGCTTTGTTCCTGCCGGAAATGACAAATGAGAAATGGCAAATGGCAAATGGTAAATCTGTTAGAGGCTTAAATGAAAAGCAGTAGCCAGTGAATCCACTGCCTACTGCCTACTGCCGTCTGTCGCCTGCGGTTACGCTGCCTTTTGCAGTTCACCCACTGGCTGATGCGCGGCCATCGCGATCTGTTGTTCGCTGATCAGCCTGATGCTCCGGGCCAGCCCTAACATCTGCAGCACTCGGATGCCGTACCAGTTAAAGTCAATTTCATACCATCTCAATCCATGTCTCGCGGCGCGCGGATAGGCGTGATGGTTGTTGTGCCAGCCTTCGCCAAACGTCAGCAACGCTACCCACCAGCTATTGGTTGAATCGTCGCGTGTAGCAAAGCGGCGTTTGCCCCACATGTGCGTTGCGGAATTGACGAGCCAGGTGAAATGCAAACCAACAGTTACGCGAAGAAATACACCAACGAACATCATGGACCAGCCGCCAATTGCCAACAAAGCAATGCCGCTAAAAATTAACGGGACGAAATACAAGCGGTTCATCCACACGTGCACGGGATCTTTCATCAGGTCCGGTGCGTAACGCTGCATCGTCTCGTCGTCGTGCTGTTGCGCGGTGCCGGTCAGAATCCAACCCATGTGCGCCCACCAGGCGCCTTCACGCGGCGAATGCGGATCGCCGATCATGTCTGTCTTGGAATGATGAATGCGATGCGTGACAACCCAATTGATGGCGCCGCCTTCGAGCGCGAGCAAGCCGCAGAAGGTCAGAAAGTATTCCACCACTTTCGGAGTTTTATAACCGCGATGCGTCAGCAGTCGATGAAAGCCCATGCCAACGCCGAGGCTGCCTGAGATCCACCAAAGCAGGATTGTCAGCGGCCAGACTTTCCAGCTAATCATGAAAAGCGAGATGACCGCGCAGGTATGAAAAATAATCATGAAGACGGTCGTGTTCCATTGAATGATTCTTTTAGTTTTGCCGTTGTTGCTGTCCATTAAATCTCCCGATAAGTAGTCCGAACAATCTCACTAACTAAGACGCAAATATCCTAACAGTCGTACCGCTCTGCGGTTGTAATACTTATGTAAGCAGCAATGGCTGTAATAGGGCTTGTAATACTTATGTAAGCGGCGCGCGCGCGATGGGCGAAATGGGTCGCCTGGGCCAACAAAAAGAGTCGACAACTTGCAAGCCCGAAAGGGATAAGGCATTATTGAGGCGTTACTCCTTCTCTCAAGCATCAACGGTGATGCGCCATGCCCCTTTTGACGCTCCGGCGTTTTTGGATACTGCGAGAGTTGGTAATGAAAACTTGAAGAAGCTGCTCATTTGAGCGTCCGAACGCAAACCTTCGCTGCAGACCGTTACTCCGAAGCCACCTTTGATTCGAAGCTTCTCTTAAGGCTCCACGTGAGCAAGGAAAACTCACCTTTATGGCTATGAAACTTTATGTTGGGAATCTCTCGTTTCAAACGTCGAGCGAAGACCTGCAACAACTGTTTGCCCAGGCAGGCACAGTCGAATCAGCATCGGTAGTTGAGGACCGCGACACTGGTCGCTCGCGTGGCTTTGGCTTCGTGGAGATGGCTTCGAGCGAAGACGGTCAGAAAGCAATTGAGCAATTCAACGGCACCGACTTTAATGGCCGCAACCTGACAGTCAACGAAGCGCGACCGCGCGAAGAACGCGGCGGACGCGGTGGTGGCGGTGGACGCGGCGGTGGTTATGGCGGCGGCGGTGGCGGCGGACGTAACGAGTCACGCTGGTAAGCGAAACGACAGTGAATAGTGAATGGTAAATAGTGAATAGTAAAAACAAAAACTCTTTGCCATTCGCTAGCCAGAAGTTCTTTCTACAGAGTTAAATCTGCGCAGCACTTATTTACCCATTTACTATTTACCATTCACTATTTACTACTTAAGAGAGGCGTTCATGGAAAAGGAAAAGATTGAAAAGCAGACTTACGCGGTTGGCGACAGGGTCGAGAAGCTATGCGAAGTATGTAACGAGGAGCGCGGGCACGTCGTTGCATCAGTCACCAAGCGAGGATTGATTTCGCGTGTTACTTGTCCGAAGTGCAGCACGAAGAGTTCGTTCTCGAACTCCGCAAAGCTGGCTAAAGGCAGGACGAAGGCTGAGAGCACCGATCCTTATGATTGGACGCGAACTTACCGCGCGGGCCAGACGATGAAGCATCCAATCTGGGGCTCAGGCGAAGTCACTGCATTGATCGAGCCGCGAAAGATTGATGTGCTGTTCGCAGATCGCATTCGCCGCCTGATCCATTCGCGACCAGAAGCGTAAACTCGAGCGGTTAGTTTTTTTGCACGCTGCCGTGGTTGGAAGTCTTTAGAGATTTCCGGCTATCGGCAGCGTTTCAGTTTTTGCGGAGCTTTCCCCGGCCCGCCAACGACGCGGCAGCCTTACCCGGCCCGAAGCAAACAATCCCAGCCAAAACACGCCGGAAGTTGCCGACAGCAATCCGGCAATTACAGTCAGTGTTCGCGGAGTGATCGCACGCAGAGACCAACCCGCCAGCGAGGTTGAAAAACTCCAAATCAATATTTCTGTTGCACGGTCCGTGGTTGAGACACGGCCCCGCAATTTGTCAGGCACCAAACGCATCAGCAGCGTCTCTTGTACCGCAAACTCCGCGCCCAACAAAATTCGCCCAACGAAAAGCAGTAGACACACCAGCCACAGACTGGGCATTAATCCCATTAGCGCAAAGATCACGCCCTGGGCCACCAGACTCCAACCAATGAAGCCCGTGATCTTGCCGCGTACCTCGACGTAAGTTCCCGCGCGCCGCGCTATCATCATCCCGATAAACAATCCTATGCCCGCTGCGAAGTAGAGCGCGGCTACCGCCGAGTCGCCACTAATACCGTGTTCGCCGGCGAACACAATGCCGCCAAGTCGATCAGAAATCAGATTGATGGCGCCGCCTCCACTGGCCCATAACACGTTGGTAAAAATGATCGCAGCGACCGGTGCATGGCTGACGATGTAGGACCAGCCTTCGCGTATATCGATCCAAAACGCAGGCCGCTTCGATTCCTTTTGCTCGCTAGTCGCCGATGCCGCTTGTCGCGTTTGTTCATCGGGAATAAGCCAAACTGAAAACGCCGAGGCCACGAACGATATGGCGTTCACGATAAACGCAGCGCGATAGCCAACATTTGCCGCGGTCCAGCCACCGAGCGCGGCGCCGAAAGACATCAGTAGAAAGCGCGAAGAGAACATTAGCGCGTTGCCCGCGAGCAAATCGCGCTCGCCCGTTATGTTGGGTAGCGAAGCATTCTTTGCTGCTTCAAAAAACGCGCCAAAAAAAGAAAGCAGCGCCGTGCAGACATAACCGATCCAGAATTGTTCTGGTCCATGGACCAACAGGAAGCCAAACGCCACGCCCACGCGCGCGAGATCGGCAACAATCATCACTGTGCGGCGCGACCAGCGGTCGACGAATGCGCCGGCGAGCGGAGCAAACACCGTGAAAGGGACTAGCCGGGCCAACAGCATGATGGTCGTGACTTCCGGATCACCGTGCGAAAGCGCGCGCACCAGTCCCAGGGCGGCAATGAAGTTGAACCAATTGCCGAGCTCGGAAATGACCTGCCCAAACCACAATCGTCTAAAGGAACGATTGCCGCGCAGGAGCTGGAGATAAGTTAGTGAATCCATTCCGTGTTGTTTCAAGTTCCAAGTTTCAAGTTTCAAGTTCCAAGTTTCAAGGTTGGGTCTCATAAAGTTGAAACCTGAAACTTGGAACTTGAAACTTAATAAAAAAAGCCGCCTCGTTGACAGGCGGCTCAAATCTCCGTGACTGATTCAAGAGTTACCCGCCGACAAATTTTGCTGCTCGCTTTTCGAGAAACGCTCCGACGCCTTCTTTGAAATCCTGTGTTTCTCCTGATTGAATCTGTAGTTTTCTTTCCAGTTCAAGTTGAGTTGCATAATCATTAGTCGCGCTCGCTTCCAGCAATTCCTTGATTCTTCCGATTGCCGCGGTCGGCGCCTGGGCCAACCGTTCAGCCATGGCCAATGCCTTAGCCATCAGTTCAGCATCGGGAACGACTGCGTTGATTATTCCCATCTTGAGCGCATCGCCGGCCGCAACGACGTCGCCCGTCATCATTAATTCGGCAGCGCGTTTCCAACCGATGAGGCGCGGCAAAATGAAACTGCCGCCACAGTCCGGGACCAATCCGATTTTTATGAACGCCTGGTTGAAACGCGCGCTCTCGCCCGCGATCACCAGATCGCAAGCCAGCGCGAGATTGCAGCCGCCCCCTGACGCCGCCCCATTCACTGCGGCAATAATCGGCAGCGGCGTTCGCCGAATGGCCAGGATGCATTCATTCAACAATTGCAACGGCTCGTCAAAGAAAGCACCGACGTTGCCGCCACTTTCGGCCATGCTGCGCATCTCGCGCAAATCACCGCCGGCGCAAAATGCGCGCCCGGCCCCGGTCAACACAATTGCGCGAGCGCCATCTGCTTGCGCTTGAGTTACGGCCGCCAAAAACTCCTGGCCCACCTTCGTTGTTAAGGCATTCAACGCCTCAGGCCGGTTCAGTGTGATCACGGAAACCGAGCCGCGCGCTTCTATTTGAATCGTTTCAAAAGTCATAGTTGTAATTTGGGCGCAGTTTCCCTGCGTTAACAGTCAACTCTGATCTGTTTATTACTGACGCTGCTGTCCAACTTTGGATCAGTTGAAATTTGACGCTAGGTTCTTTGCGCGGCGCGGCTGGCGCTAAAGCATTCGCCACACAGAACGGGACGTCCACTCGAAGGCTTGAAAGGCACCGTATCCTGCTTACCACATTGATCGCAGGTGATCTCGAATCGTTCGCGTTCCCCGCCACCTCCTCTTGAGGAGCCAAAATTTGAACGGCGCGAGTCCCGGCAGGGCTTGCAGCGCTTGGGATGAGTCAGGTTGCGTTCCTGATAGTATTCCTGTTCACGCTCGGTAAAAGGAAAAGTGTTTCCGCATTCGGCGCAAGTGATCTCGATGTCTGGCATGTCGCTGTTCTCCCACGAGTGCGGAACCGCTACTGTTCCACGCTCTTGCTCTTCGGAACCTGGGGCGAACCATCCTGTTTCGTTTCCCTTGGCCTGCGTCAGGATGAGGTTGCAAATAAATAGTCCAGTGTCGCTTGCGGTCACCAGAATTCCGAAACGGTCAAGTGGCGTTGAGTTTACTCCAGCGAGGGGAATGGTTCAATAAAATCGGAGGGCGAACGCCAGGTCAGTTGTGATGTCCGATAAGCTTCAGCTTGTCGTCCGCCGCGACAAACTTAAAGTTTATCGGACGGTGATTGGAGTTCGACCACGTGGCGGCGTACAGTTTCGCCCAGCGTTTGCAGGTTGTAGCCACCTTCCAGGCAGGAAACAATGCGTCCCTGGCAGGCGTTTGCGGCCCATTGCTTCACACTCTTCGTGAGCGCGACGAAATCTTCATCTTCCAACAATAGCTGTCCAAGTGGATCGCCATTGTGTGAATCAAAGCCGGCAGAGATCATGATCAGATCCGGTTTGAATTTAATGCTGATGTCGTTCAGCGCCGCTTCAAACATGCGCCTATGTTCCAACGCCGGCGTACCAGCACGCAAAGGTTGGTTCAGCGTATAGCCGGCGCCACGCGCAATCCCCGTTTCACCTCGTGAGCCTGTGCCCGGATACCAGGGATACTGATGCATTGAAAAAAAGAAGACACTCGGATCGTCATAGAAAACACCCTGAGTTCCGTTTCCATGATGCACGTCCCAATCGATAATCGCCACGCGCTCAATTTCCGGGTAATGGTTCTGGGCATAACGAGCGGCAACCGCAACGTTGTTGAAGAGACAAAAACCCATCGCTCGCTCGGCGGTGGCGTGATGGCCCGGCGGCCGCACCGGAACAAACGCATTCGCGACCGAACCCTGCATGATGAGATCAACCGCTTCACAAGCAGCGCCCGTCCCGCGCAAGGCCGCGTCAAGGGAACGCATCGACACAACGGTATCCGCGTCGAGATATCGCGTTCCCTCGCTGACTACTCGTTCGATTTGCTTGTAAAGCTGCGGCGTATGACACGCCTGAACGTCGCCCTTCGGCGCCTTGCGGGCCTCGACTTCGAGCAGCGTGGGCCACAACTGCGCATCCTCGCGAAGCGCGTTCATGACGACGCTGTAACGCGAAGGGGATTCAGGATGCGCTGGTCCGGTGTCATGCTCGTGGAACAGCGGATGATGGACAATTGCGGTGGTCATTGAATCGTAAATCGTGAATCGTGAATCGTGAATCGCGAGGCACTCGCGCGTGAGTGGCATAGACTTCAGTCTGTGCTGCCTCGACAAACACAGACTAAAGTCTATGCCACTCCAACCGTTGAATCGTAAATGGTAAGTCGTGAATAGTAAAACAGGCTGGGCTTAATGGAGGTGACTGCAATTTGTTCTTACGATTCACGATTTACGATTCACGATTGACTCTTCGCCGCTGTGTCTTGAATCTCAGCAACCAGTAGCGGCCTAAGACTGAAAAGCATACGCGTTCGTTTCCTCCCAGCTTCTGCGGAATTGAAAATCGCCTTTGAAAACGCAGTATTTCCTCAATCTTTCGACCCCTTCAAGATGACCTGCGGACCACCAAGGTGGGGAATGCAGATTGCTCCTATCGCTTTCATCGGCTTGGTTTCGAATCATCCGGCAAACGAACACGAAAAAAACAGGAGAAATTCAAATGGCATACGACGATGAGCAAGCGCGGCGAAGCAGGGTAGTTGTGGAAACCCCAACTTCCAAACGCGAAGTTACACAGACGGACACCGTTCGCAGCGATCGCGGCGGCATATCCGGAGCAACGGTAGGAATAATCGTGGTGGTAGCAATCGCGCTGATAACGATCGTCGTTCTGTTTCTGATGAACGGACAACAGACTGATACGACCAATGCGAACCTGGCCGAGCAACAGCCGGTGGCACAACAACCGGTGATCGTGCAGCAACCAGCGCAACAGCAACAACCGCCGGTCATCATTCAACAACCAGCGCCAGCGGGCAATCAGCCTCCGGTGATCATTAATCAACCCGCGCCAGCCGGCGCTTCAGCACCGGTTAATACATCCAACGACGGTCCTATCCAGACGGCTATCGACAAAAAGATTAGCGACGATCCTAATCTCTCGAGTTTAGGAATTACTGCCACTGTGCTCGATGGGAAGGTCACGGTAACGGGAACCGTAAAGAGTGAGGCTCTCAAGTCTCAGGTCGATAGAATGCTGCGCGCAATCAAAGGCGTGAAGCAGGTCGATAATCAGATCATAGTGATGAGCTGAGAAACCAAGTGCTGAGTACTGGTAGGGAAAAGTGCTGAGTGCTGAGTGCTGAGTACTGAGCAAAAACAAAGAGCGCCGCATTCCTTCTCGGGATGCGGCGCTTTCATTCCTATAAAGGAGTCACTCCGTACTAGCACTCAACACTCAGTACTCAGTACTCAGCACTCAGCACTCAGCACTTTTTTTAGTACCCCTCCGTACGCTGTCGCAGCCATTCGTCAAGCTCTTCCTCTGTAGGCTCGCGACCTAAGTCCTGGCGCAAACGCTCGTGCAGAAACTCATGCTCGGCGCGCGCGGCATCGCTAAGCCCGTTAGATTCTTTGTCCGTCGACTCGTCTTTAGAATTCATAAACTCGAATCTCCGCTGTTTCGATTGAAGTTTCGATTGTAAGATTTGCATCTTCGCCTGTCACGACCAGCCGTCGCCGATCGCCGCTGGCAAAAAAGTTTACCTCCGTAATCACACATTCGACCTGCGGCTGAGTTAAGTGTCGCAGCTGTTCAGCGTGCAGTTTGTGCGCCAGCAAGTTGTCGATGTCAGCCGCAATCTCGCCGCGCGTTTGTTCGCTGACCGCAAGCTCTGCGGTCGCGACTGGATGAGGCAGCAACCCCATCTCACCATCGACGAACACGTTCCAGACAAATCCGATGTCAAGCAGGACATGCAGCGTCTCATCGAAGATAAAGTAACCAATCACAGTCGCGCCGATCACGTGCGCAATCACATGGTCCTGATGCGTGTTTGTCTCTTGGGCTTCCCAGTTTTCAGTCATGCTCTATCGGAACTTCACAGTTAAGCAGAGTCTTATTTTAACGGCAACGGTTGCCGCCACGGACAATCCGATGCCGGCAAAAGTCTGAAGAGACGATTTGAGAGTTTTTGTTAAGCGGGGAGTTGGTCGGAAGTAAATCAGAATCAGGCGCGGTCACAGCACGCAAGGTTACAGTTTGACGGCGCGCGCGCAAATCTATTCGACGTAATGCTGGGCTAGTTGCGTTTGCAGTTGATCCGGCACCGACTTCCAACTGGCCAGGCAGAGATCATTCGCGGCGAAATCCGACAAGTGCATGCGCAGCACGCGCCAATGCTGTTTTGCCGCTTCATAACTCCAGCGATAAATTGGTCCATTGCCGCGCCGGCTGTAAAAGAGCTCGACATCATGCGCGGCTTTGTCTACCAGTTGCGTGTAAACGCGGATTCCATTCGTTGCAGCCATATTTTTCCCGGCGCTACCTGAAGTCAAGCAAACTTTTGGTTTGCCTTCGCTCGTAATAAGTGAAACTAAAAATCGACAATCGCTCGATGATCCTTGTGGCCGATGTTGTGAATGCTTCCCGGCAGTTCAGCAGCGCCGTCGTCGAGTAATTCCGTCCCGTCGCTGTTAACTCGAGTGAAAGGCACCAACCCACGTTTCACTTCTTCAAGCGCGATGCTTGTGTGGCGGTGCCTTTTCTTGTCGGTCTCAATGCGCGGCTTTGAACCATGCAAGAGTTGTTTGGCTCGCAAGCCAGCCACAATAATCAGACGAAACCGTGAATCTATGCCGGGCCAGGTGCCCTCGTTTGCGACGCCGGTTAAAGGTTTACCATCGGTTTTATTAGTACCAGCCATTTAGTTTTCTTTCTCGAGCTTTCGGATCGTTATCAATTTTGACATCTCTAAGTTAGAGCAGGAATTTAGCGCCGATAAAAAGTGTGCCGAGCGCGAACACGGCCAGCACTCCGAGTTGCAGCCAATTCATTGCCGATTTTTTGCAGTTCGAACAACGTAATTTCCAGAGCGGCAAAATTCGCCCGCAGTGTTCACACGAAGAAATCATTAAAGCAGTCTCTTTACCTGGCAGTCGTATTACTGTTCCGCATGACGCCCGCCAACTCCTGGTGATCCAGGGCGCGGCCGCGGTTCAGTTTCATTAACGGATCCTCAACCAGCCAAAAACAGGCTTTGCCGCCATCCGTCGTCGTCAAATTCTTAAAGGCCAACTCGTCGAGTAACACCGGCCTGAAACATTCCATTCCCGTCTCACGCGACCGCGCTACCATGGCAGCGGCGCTGTTGCGAAACACCGGCACGCGAAAATTTCCGTTATCGTCGAGCGCAAACCAGTCGCCGTTGGCGCGTCGCATTGCAAACAAGCTGGTCATTGCAGTTTCGCCTTGGGGGATAAATGATCAGCGACAGGCGCAAACGTAATGTGCAAATCGTCATCAGCGTCGTGCCGCAGGAAAACGGAAAACACCAGGAAGCCTATGAAGCAGGCAAACACTGCCATCACAATCGCCAACAACAGATGCATTCCTCCGCCGTCTGCATTCGCAAGCGCGTTGGCATCTTTGAAGGTGACGTATGCGTAAAATTGCCAAATCCCGATTGCGGCAACCACTAGCAGACCGGCTATCGACGCCACTACATTTTTAAGATTCTTTGTTGCGTAACTCATTTTGCTTAACTCGACCTCTGGATGTTTTGAAAATCTGTTTTAGTCATGCCTCGCTTGCGACCAGGTTTTGAAACTCCGCTGATGCGACCGGCGTGCAAACGAGCGTTGCTCGGGACCGGACCCGGCCCGCGCTGCAACTGCGCCACGCGTCAGCCCTCGGTCATTAGCCTGGTCCTCTACCTGCCAGTTATTGATGAAGTTCCCGTGTGACACTTCCACGGACGAAAAGACTCCGGGCGCGGAGAAGTCGGTGGCATTCGCGTAGACTGGAATCATTATTTCCGTCGACTGTGTTTTGGGGTATCCATTTCTGAAGCGCCGAAGAATCAGCCATGAAGCGATCGCCAAACTTTCAAGCAGGGTGATGAGCAAAGCAATTTTCATACGTAAGACTCCGGCACTCGTCTTAAACGAAAAAGAGCTTTGACTCTTTGACCCTCAGGACGTGGTTTTCAAAGCTGACAAGGGCGTCTGCTTCGTTCTCGTAAACATCGAAGATCGTCAACAGTTTCGTGACCGTCATCAGTTCACGAAGCGTTTCCGTCAATTGCACGAGCTTGATCTCGCCGCCTTTATTGAAAACCGTGATATGGCTGGAAATGAGTTCGCCGAGCCCGCTCGAATCGATGTGCGTCACGCCGGCCAGGTTCAAAAGAATAAGGAGCTTCTCTTCCTGCACCAACGAGCGGAACGCCCGGTGCAAAGACACCGTTGCGCCACCGACACGTACCCGGCCTTTCAGATCGAGAACAGTTACGTCTCCGACCTGGCGCTCTTTGATATAGAGATTGATCACCGGTCCTCGAATTGTTGGGCTGTGTACTTCAGGTGGTCTGGAGAATTCCAGATAAGCTGAGAAAGGAGTAAGCAGACTCGATTCGTGTAAAGTTTACGGCACTAAGCGATATGTGTCAATTATGGAATATATCTCGCATGGACAATATCTTTCACATGTGGTAAATATGGTGGGCTCATGCGAGGGACAACATCATGATTGAGATTAGAGTGAACGAGTTGCTTGGTGGTCACGGCAAGTCCTTCTATTGGCTCGCCAAGGAAACGGGTATTAGCCATACCACGCTTTGGCGTCTAAAAAAGGGGAAAGCGCTGGGGATCAATTTCGACACGCTGGAAAAACTTTGTGAAGCGCTTAAATGTGAAACCGGAGAAATCCTCGCGCTGGCGAATGATAAAAAGAGTCGACAAACCAGAAAGAAGAAAAAATGATCGGTACTGCTGAAAAACCTTTTACGATTAAATTTCTAGAGACTGAGTCGGATTTGCATTTGGAATTGACCAACGCAACTGATCATGCACTTAAAGGCGTTGAAGTGTTGACAGTATTCTTGAAAGACGAAGAAACTCCAGGTGGCGGTCCTTCGCAAGCGCATATTAAATTCGAGGCGCTCACCCAGGTACGCGCCAAAGAGAACGTTGTGCTCTCTCACAAGACCTGGATAAATGGAAAAATAGTTCCCGCCGCGCACGATCAATTGCAGCGGCTGAGAGTTGTAGCCGGCGCGGTCAGGCCTTATGTTCTGGACATTTCCTGGCAGGACACGGAAGGCAAGGCCCGCTTTCAAAGAATACCAGTCGGTCACTGATGCAGATTGACGCTGGGTTTAACCGCTCAATCATCCTTCAAGAAAGAAGCCCTATTGAGAGTTTGTGAATTCTGCGTGCAGTTCCGTGAAGACGGAACTTGTCTGCTCGGGTTGCCACTACCGAAGACGATGACCTGTCGCGAGTTTGGTCCGGCGCTGGAAAAGTTCTGCTCGGACCGGAAGGACTTCGTTGATCCGAGACAGATTATGCAGATGGCCACGTACTTTGGAATCAAGGGACCGGAGCTGAAGAAAGTTAAGCAGATGGCTGCCCGCGAACACGCCCCGCTCTAAAATCAGACCTAGCTAAAGAAGAACACGGATCCCGCAAAACCAACCGCCTGACTACCAGGCAATTGTCCCGCGCAGATCCGTGCTTGTGTTTCTATTCCTCTTACAGGCTTAGTTCCCGTTCAACCCATCGTAATAACCGTTCTCATAGCCCGCACGGTAGTACCGTTGATAGAGTCCACGATCTCCCAGCCTTGAGCTGTAGTCAGTCGTGGCGTTCTGGTACGCGCTATTGTTGCGGAAGTCGCTATTGCGATTGCGGTTGCGATCGTTGCGGCCTTGCTTGATGCCTTCGTTGTAGCCGGCATTCAGCGCCGTCTGCCGCAGGTCATTATTACCGCCGTAATTCTCGTATTGACCCCAATTGCGTCCGTGGCGATTCGGATTATTGTTCCAATCTCCATTGTTGTTGCGGTTCCAATCGCGGTTGCGATTGCGATTGTTGTTGTTGTAGGGATCATTGTTGTTGTAGGGATCGTAGCCGACGCCTTGCGGGTTAAAGCCATCGTTGAATCCGGTTTGGTAAGCCTCACGAAAATACCGTTGATACAATCCACGATCTCCAAGACGTGAACTGTAGTCTTTCGTGGCTCTCCGGTAAGCGCTTTGGCTTTGAAAGTCGGTATTCCTATTCCGCTGTCGCGCTGCGGTTCCGTCCCTCAGACCTTCGTTGTAGCCGGCGTTGAGCGCCGTCTGGCGCAAATCAAACGAGCCGCCATAGTTGCCATAGTTATCCCAGTTACGCCCGCGTCGATTTTGATTTCGGTAGCGGTCATCCTGCGGATATTGAGCCTGGGCCGTCAGGCTAAGACCGGCGCCGGCAAATAGCATCAGGAACCCAAACATTCCCGCGCCTATCCATCTCTGTGTACGATTTGTTTTCATAAATTTCTCCTATGCTCGTCGATGAGCAACTGGTATGCCTTGGCGAGAGCGGGGAATATATCAGGCAAAATGGAGCCGGCGCCGAAATTTTGCCTTATTCCGTGTACGCCTCATTCAACTTGCGGAAGTGATAGCCCATTGCCGCCAATCGCATCGAAGCGGCAAATTGGTCGCGATGTTTCGCGGCCCTCGCAAAGAAGCGCCAGAACTCTCGGCGCTCGCGATCAAGTACGCCCAGCTTGAGGAGCAACCGCACAAACGAGGCGAGGTCTCGGAACAAACGAATCTCTTTAGGATCCCATTTCGGGACGGGCGTACGTTTCAAGGAATCGAGTGCGCGCTGGTAATACTCCTTCGGATTGTAAATCGTTCGCATGATAGATTGATAACCGGCAACCAGGAGAGCGGCGTCCATTTTTGGAACAAAGTTTAGCGAGCAATTCGTATTGTTGCCGCTGCTCTCACCCAGCAAGCGTCCTTCTTTTTCCAGTCGGCGCCACAGCTGTGTATCGGGTAGCGCGGTTAGCAATCCGACCATCGCCAGTGGAATTGCGCTCTCGCGGATGAAGTTGATTTGCCGTTCAAAGATGTCGTCCGGATCGTTATCAAAACCAACGATGAAGCCGGCCATGACTTCCATCCCGTGCGTCTGAATCTTCTTGACTGACTCGAGTAAGTTGCCGCGATTCTGCGATTTTTGGGCTTCCTTCAGACTCTCTTCCGCCGGAGTTTCAATGCCCAGAAACACGCGCGTGAACCCGGCGCGCTGCATATCGCGCAGCAGTTCAGTGTCGTCGGCGAGATTCACGCTTGCTTCCGTCAATAGCGAAAAAGGATGGTCATGCTTTTCCTGCCACGCCGCCAGGTCCGGCAGGAGCCGCCGCACATTTTTCTTGTTACCGATAAAGTTGTCGTCAACGATGAAGACCGTGCCGCGCCAGCCAAGCTGCAAGAGCGCATCCAGCTCGGAAAGGATCTGTTGATTACTTTTTGTGCGCGGCACGCGGCCATAAATTTCGATGATGTCGCAGAACTCGCAGTTGAAAGGACAACCGCGCGAGTATTGCACCGACATCGAGCTGTAATGCTTGAGCTCGGCGAGATGAAAGTCAGCAACGGGCGTCAGCGCAAGTGGCGGCCGCTCAACTGCTTTGTAGGAACACTGCGGAGTTCCCTTCTCCAGGTCCTCAATGAACTGAGGCAGAGTCGTTTCAGCTTCGCCCAGAAAGACATGGTCCACCTCCGGCAAGTTTTCGATCGTGGTCGTCACGTATGGACCACCGAGCGCAACTCGTTTACCCAGCGCTTTACAACGCTGGACAACGGCGTGCACCGATTCTTTTTGCACCAGCATGCCGGTAACAAAAACCATGTCGGCCCACTGAATGTCCGACGTTTGCAGCGCGCGCACATTCAAATCCACCAATCGGCGCTCCCATTGTTTCGGCAATAACGCCGACACAGTCAGCAGCCCGAGTGGCGGAAATGCGCACCGCTTGCGCTCAAACGGCAGCGCATGTCGAAAACTCCAGTAGGTATCAGGAAACTCCGGATTAACTAATAGAACCTTCACGTTTGACCTCCGAGGCAAACCGCGTTGACCACTTTTTGTCGTTGAAGGGGAAGCTGCATCGTAGTCCCAAAGGCGAAGGACGGAGGTAATAGTTACGTAACAATTTAAATCGGAACACTCGGCGCGCGTTTCGAACACACAAATTCCATAATTTGCCTGCGCCGCGAATGAAGGCAAAAGAGCGTCCGATTGGTAGAATCACAGCGCCTGATCGGGCAATGCAAAGTTGCCCATTAGAGGTTAAGCGGCAAAGCGTGCGGAGGGTTTGGATGAACGATACGGAAAAACCCGTTGACGAAGTTATCGAGATGAGTCGTCTGGATATTGCGAAACTCAACTTCGCTCCTGATTCGCATTGGTCCGCCATGAGCGACACGGACCACTTCGTTCAGTTTTACGACACAGACGGCTTCCTGTTGAATTCATTGAGCGGCTTCATCGGTTCCGCAATCAAGTCGAACGATGCCGCAATCGTTATTGCCACCGAGGGACATCGCACCGGCCTCGACGAATTACTTAAAGCAAATGGACTCGACCTGACGGCGGCCCGAAGCACCGGCCAGTATCTTTCGCTCGACGCATCCGACACGCTGTCGCAGTTCATGGTGGACGGGTCGCCAGAACCGACACGCTTCAAAAAAGTAATCGGCGACATCATTGCCAGCGTGACCGATGGGCGCGCGCGCGTGCGCGCATTTGGCGAGATGGTCGCGTTGCTTTGGGCGGAAGGTAATTATTCGGGAGCGATCCGGCTCGAGGAGCTCTGGAACGAATTACAGAATGCACACTCATTCTCGCTTTTCTGCGCTTATCCAATGAACGGATTTGCCGGCGAGCAATTCGTCAGTTCGCATGGTGAGGTGTGCACGGCCCACTCGCGCGTGATCCCAACAGAGAGCTATCCCGGAGTATCGGATCCTGATGCGCGTTTGCGCGCGATCGTTCAGCTCCAACAGAAAGCAAAATCCCTGGAAAAAGAAATCCAGGAACGCGTCCGCGCCGAAGAGGCGTTGCGCGCGGCCCTGGTGCGAGAGCAGATGGCCCGCTCTGAAGCACAGGTCGCTAATCGTATGAAGGATGAGTTTCTGGCGACGGTCTCGCACGAACTACGAACTCCGCTCAACGCGATTATCGGCTGGTCGCACCTGCTTCTTAGCGGCCGGCTTGATGAAGCCACTATCGCCCGCGCCGTGAAAACCATCGAGCGCAACGCCAAATCACAGGCCCAGCTGATTGAAGACATTCTCGACGTTTCGCGTATGATTACCGGCAAGCTCAAGTTGAATAACGAACCCGTGGATCTGTCGGCGGTAATCAACGCCGCGATCGATTCAGTGCAGTTAGCTGCGGACGCAAAAGACATTCACCTGGCAGTGACGCTCGATCCATCAGCGCGGCACACGATTGGTGATTCCAACCGCCTGCAGCAAGTCGTTTGGAACTTGCTGGCAAACGCGATCAAGTTCACCCCTGAAGGTGGACACATTGACGTCCACGTCGAACGGGCGGAACGTTTTGCCCGGCTTTGCGTGAGCGATTCGGGACAAGGCATCAGTCCGGAGTTTTTGCCATTCATATTTGATCGTTTCCGCCAGGCCGACGGCACCAGCACGCGCGAACACGGCGGGCTTGGTTTAGGACTGTCGATTGTGCGCCAGCTGGTTGAGCTTCACGGCGGCACCATAAAAGCCGCGAGCGAAGGTGCAGGCAAAGGCGCGACTTTCATTATCAAGTTGCCGCTGGCACCGTCGCATAAACGCAGCTCACCGCGCGAAGGCGTCAGCGGAGGTCTCGCATCCAGGAGTGAAGCGACCAGCGTTTCAGTTGTGCCGCGGCTCGACGGCGTGCGCGTGCTCCTGGTTGATGATGATCCCGACACCCTTCTGATACTCAGCGTGATGCTGGAGGAATCGAACGCATCAGTTCAACCTGCAGGATCAGTGCGCGAAGCACTCGAGGTGCTCGAGTGGTACACGCCTGATGTGTTGGTTTCCGATCTAGCAATGCCTGATGAAGATGGCTATTCACTTATCAGCAAACTACGGCAAGCTGAGAAAGATAGCGCGCGCCAGATACCTGCGGTTGCGCTCACCTCGTACGTTCGCGTTGAAGATAGGACCCGAGCGCTGTCTGCGGGCTTCAATATTTTTGTTCCAAAACCAGTTCAACCTGAGGAGCTGGTTACAGCAGTCGCTAATCTCGCCGAGCGTGAAGTAGACACCCTCTAACCAGTTTCAATTTAGCCATACACTAAGGTGCTTCGAGGAATTCGGCTACGCCGTCTGATGTGCGGCGGTGGCTCTGCCCCGCCGACAGCCGCAAATTTTTTTCGGGGCTATGCCCCTGGTTTCGGCTAGGCCAAGGGCATAGCCCAAAAACATAAAGGGCATCTGCGCGGCGGAGCAGAGCCACCACCGACGAAGTCAACTCAGACGGCAAAGCCGAACTTCAAATGGCCCATCACTCTTAAGCAAAGCTGCTCAACTTCCGAATTCCCGCACAACAAAAAGGATTCAGCGCAATCGATGACGATCGCTCGTCACTGACTGCGCTGAATCCTTTCGCAGCTTGCGGCTCCCGACAAAGCCGCCTGCCGCTTTCCCGTTACCGCTTGACCGTAGGCGTCGCTGCGGTCCAGACCTGCACTGGGCCAAGACTTAAGTTAACGGTCTTGACGATGTAGGTCCCGGATTGAGTTACCGGCGCATTGATTACTGCCACGCCGTTGACACTGTCTGCCATCTGCAGCACTGCTCCTGTTGGGCTGATCAGCGCCAGTTTGATCGGCAGATTGTTGCTGGACACTGCGACCAGCGAAATTGCCGTTGCGTTCGTTGCTATAGGCAGGTTGTTCAGCAGTTGCTGGCCTGCGCTCAGGTTGTTGTTACTGCTGGTTGTTGCGCCCGGGCCCGATGCCGGCCGGCTGTTTGAACTGGAACTCTCCAAACAGAAGCCATCTACATAGACCGCGTCGCTCATATTCCTAATTACCAGCGTGTGCGTTCCTGCCGCCAGGTTGGCAAATTCAATCTTCGATCCAAATATCGGATCCTTGATGCCACCCGATGATCCGCTGTAACTGACGGAACGCGTTGCTCCGTCAAGCACGACGTCGGCGGTGCCGCCCTTGGTGCTGGTGCCGTAGTAGTAGGTCAGCTTGCCGGTCTTCCCTGCCGCCACGTTGAAAGTCAAACTCGCCGAATGGTCAGGAGATTTGCCTGTGTGGAAGCGGAAGTGTCCGCCGCTGGCGTTGGTCGCATTTACCAAATGCCAACCGTCGGAATAACTGATGCGCGAATCGCTGTCGTCGAGACACTCAGTCGTCGGCGGCGGCGGCGGCACGCAAACGGCCCAACTATTACCGAAGAAGCCATAATCCGGCGCGCGCTCAACCGCGGCGAGAAAGCTGACCACTTCCAGATGCGCGAACACGATCGCGTAAGGTTCAATTACCGCCGGCAAGTCGGTCGTCGTCTTTACGGGAATGGCAGGGTTGCCGAGCGCGCTGAGCGGGACGTTGACTGACAAAGTCCCATTTGCGCCTTCCGTCGTTGTGCCGGTTGTGGTGGTAGCCGAACCAACGAACGCATTGTCGCCGGCGTTGTATTCGCCATAGGTGTAAAACGAACCAGTTGGATCGGTCGTTACATCCGTCGCGTAGTACTTCGGAGTACCCGCCGCGGTCTTTTGTCCAGTGGCCCATACGACACGGTAATAGCCACCAAGCGTCGCCGGCGCCGGCGTTGCTGCCGAATAATTCTTCAGCGTGATGGTGGTTACCAACGACTGCTTGTCATCGCTCAAATTGAAATTTACAGCGGTGATGTCGTAATTGTCGGGACTACCCGTCAACGGTGCTTCCGGATTATTCGCGTCGCCGGTTGGGTCCTGCGCTACCAAACTCTCGCAGGAAATTCCAGCTCCCGGCGGCAATGGCACAACGGGCGGCTGAGCCACCGGACCAGCGGGCGGATCGTAAGCAGCAAACATTCGCTTGCCACCCATTTGCCGCGAGATCGCTCCTTTGGCAATGAAGTCGTTTATGGCCGGCAGGCCGTAAGACTTCTGATTAGTAATACACGCGCGACTAATACAACCATCTTCGTAGCCAATCAGCACACGGCCTTCTTTGTCGATATCTGCGCCAAAGAAATCGAGCAGATTGCGACAAGCACCGGTGGTGCAGATGCCGCCACGTTGGATCGGATCATTCGGCGTTGCGTTCTGCGTCCACCAGGTTTTGCCTCGGTCGTAGGTAGTAGCGATATAGAGATACCAGATACCTGTAAACGCCGGCTGATCGTAGTCTGACCCGCCGGTCGTCGTGCCAAAGAACGCCACCGCTGCCCGATCGCCATCGCCGGCAACCGCCGCATGAAACAAGCTGTTCTTGATTCCAAGCTGGGCGCCGAGGTCGGTGTCGTTTTCCCAGTTCAATCCCTTGTCGCGCGAAACGGCAACGTGGGAATGGCCATCAGAGTTCTGATAAGAAAAGTAAACGGTGCTGTCCGAGCCCACCGCAACAGATGGATCGCGATCGGACGCTGCTGATGTTGGCACCTTGCGAACAGCCCAGGTCACGCCGTTATCTTCCGAAATAACCAGCGCCTGGTTGTCACCGCAACCGACATTCGGTACATAAGCCGTGCCGTCAGGGCCAATCTTAATGTGGCCGTGAATGCCGCCGCAGTCCGCCAACGTGTACATGGGAACTGCTGGACCAAACGTCGTGCCGCCGTCGAGACTGAGCGAACAAACTGCGTCCGCTATCGACTGCGAACAGTACCAGACGCCATTTGGATAAAGCGGATTGGCCCCGGTTGGAACCGGAGCATGGTATGGACCACCGCCAACCGTCTGATGGTCTATACCTGAAGGCGCGCCAGAACCCTGACTGGGCGTGAAGGTATCGCCATCATTGTCAGTGTATTCCATCGTCGAACCGACCGGCGTAAGACCGTACTCCTGCGAAACGAAAGTCCGACCGGTCTGGTGATCGGTGAACATGATTGGATCGCCGGCCAGGCGTGGCGCAGTGGCCACCGTCAAAGCTTTCTTTTCCCAGGAAGCTTTTGCGGGCGTGAACGTATCGTTGAAATGTACGCGCAACATGTAGGGCAGGAAGCCGCCAAAGTAATTGACTGTTCCGCCATCCGGAATGCCGCCATTGACTCTTTCGGATTTCCAGTTCACGCCAATCGAAGGCTCACCGGCATCGTCTGCGACGCCAACAGGAGCAAGGTAATTGAAGAAACGCGGAGTACCCGCGGGTTCAGTTGCAGGCGTTGGCGTCGGTCCCGGAGGCGGTGGCGCCGCTGCGTTCGCAACACTTGCAGTTGCCGTATATTGTTCCGCCGCCGTCGCGGTCCAGTAAACAACGTGAACTGCAAACGTGCCGGTGCCAACAGAGGGACTGCTGGGATCGAGATCAGCATCTTCACTTCCCAAAATTCCATTAGTCGCGCCGTTTCCTGAGTCGGCCACGATGGGGCCATTCAAGTCGCCCTTGTGAATGTAAAGATCAAAATCCTGCACCGGTATTGTCCAGCCAAGATGCACGTGGACTATTTTCTTAGCATTAATCCAGTCGGCTGGTGTGCCGCTAATAGTCAGTGTGAACGTGTCGCACGACGTACCTTCAATGCACATATCTTCCGACGTCACGAGTCCCAGGAGCGGATCGCCAATAGCGCCCCCCGCTGTTGCTGTTCCCTGCCAGGTGACGGGGCTGGAAGTTAATCCGATTGAGCCCGCATTCGGGTTTGAAGCGTGTACGCTCGGCAACGCGACAAACGCGACGCCCAATAAGGCCAGAACACAAACCAAAGTAATCAACACGCCAAAAGAATTAAGCGCGCGACAAGAAATAAATTTGGAGAATTGCGAAGCCGCGGGCTTCTGGTTAACTCTGTTCATGGCGTTAAAGCGCCGGTTCCGTTTTGCAGTCGGTTTCATTTGTTGAGCAACTCCTTTGGAGCGGCGAAAAAAAAGATGTCACGGACGCGCCGGACGGCCGTGCCACAAAGATTAGTCAGTGCTAAGCGATAATCCACGCTGCACACTTTATGGATGGGGCTTGAGAAATTCTTGAGTCAGACTTGAGGCGGGTTAAGGCTTTATGGAAATCGGCGGGCTTCAAGCAAAAGAAGTCAAAAAGTCATCAAGTTGCAAGGATTGGTCGCGGAGTTCCCTCGGCCCGACGTGACCAGGATCCCGTTGCAGAACCGCGAGCGGCAGCGACCGGATGTGTGCATCAACGCCCTCAAGAGAACGGTGGTGGTCGCGCACGTTTCTTTACGGTCAAAGCTGCGCTAGCATCCGGTCGCTACCGCTCGCGGTTCTGAATTCTACGCGCCTTGATTGGTCGCGCCCGCGCGCAACACGGTACTGCACGACTCGTGCTTTGCGTCATTTGACGAAAAAAAAGGCGTCTGCGCGAGCGCAAACGCCTTTTATCAAAACCAATGTCGCAATTAATAACGGCGGCGATGTCGTCTACGTAGTTTGTAGGTGTAGAGGGCGCCGCTGCCTGCACCCGCGCCAGCTCCAATGAGCGCGCCTTTCTTGCCACCAACAATTCCGCCGATGCCTGCGCCTGCCACAGTCGTTCCGGCAACCGTAAGCTTGTCACGGTGCTTCTGCCAGAAACTACGATGCCGGCGAACGCGAACGCGGCGTCTTGTTACTGTTTGAGCTGAGACGGTCGGCTGTATCGACAAAATCGGCTCCATCGCGAAAACCAAAGTCAGCAACATCGCAACTATTGCCAGCGACCGCTTCATCTTTTGAAATCCAATATTCGTACTCATTCAATTCCCCTTTCGAATCTCGATTCGCTGTTAAGTGGAGCAAGCAGCGTGCCCATGGAAAGCGTCAAACCAATGCGCTTTTTGTTGCAATCTTTTGTCCTTACGTATGCTTAAAGGTCAGCGCGGACCAGGCTGTGTAGCAAAAAAAAGCCCCCGGCAATAATTCGCCGGAGGCCGTTAGAACTTGTAACTCGCGTTTTAGTAGCGCGAACCGCCGAAGCCGCCACCGCCACCGCCGTTGCGATTTTCGCGGGGTTTGGCCTCGTTGACCTTCAACGTGCGCCCGGCCAATTCTGTGCCGTTAAACTGCGCAATCGCTGCGTCGCCTTCTTCTTTGGTCTGCATTTCGACGAAGCCAAAGCCGCGTGAGCGACCGGTTTCGCGATCTTCGATCAAAGAGACGCTTTGCACCGTGCCCGCTTTCGCGAACAGAGTTTCGAGGTCGTTGCTCGACGTTTCAAACGAGAGGTTACCAACATAAAGTTTTGTAGACATTTTTTCTTTTACCTTTCCCCTTTGGGAACAGAAGCCACGGAATCCAGCCGATGCATTTTCATTGGAGGCCCGTCAGATTTGAGGGTTGCATTGCCGATCGCGGCAAGCACTGTGCTCATCTCTGGCGTGGGACCGCCTCAGACTGATAGATAGACACTTTGGAACTTCTTGAACTTGAGCTTGTTGAATTTATCAGGTGATCTGGAAAGTGCCAGAGGAGCTGAGAGCGGAGTAAGCTGAACTCGGTTCGACACCCACCCTACGCGAAGCCTCCCCATATGTCAAATGCAGGATATAGTTTGGATCGGGAATACTTTTGAAAAGCGCTCTATTCCAAGCGCGTCTTCCAATAACCAGGCCGTCGTTGTTGGTGCATAACGGCAGCGAGGAAAATTCGATCGAGCTGTATTTCGTAAAGAATTGTGAACGGGAAACCGGGCACAAGCCGCTTGCGAATACTCGCTCGCTCGATTGTTCCTGCTTCAGGATTTTGCTCGATCCGGCGGGTTGTGTTTTCCACTACTGTGAGAAAGTCGGCGCCCAGACCTCTAGATTTTTCCTCGTAGAAACGCGCCGACTCGATCATTTCCTGATGCGCTTCTGGATGAAAAATTGCCTTCATCCCTTGAGGAACTCGCGCGCGGTTCGAAATGCTTCATCCGAGTCAATACCTTCAACACTTCCACTGCGCAGTTCTTCGAGCCGTCGCTCAGCTTCTGCAAACCACAATGCTTCCGTATCAGTTTCGACCTCGTCGTCAATGCTTGAAACCAGCCGCTGCGCAAGTTGCACACGATCTCTCAGCGGGAGTTTCATCGCATCGGCCGTGAGTTCGTCTAAGTTGTTGCTCATGATGATGAGAAGGATAGCAGAAGGCGTGCTAACCAATAAAGTTTTCTCCACCACCGAGCGCTGCACTTGTGGTCATTTAGCCCTGCGCAGCTTCTGCCTTTGGACGAACATATCGTACTAACTGCCAACCGAGAATAACCGCCAGAATCAGACCAACAATCACCCAGCCAAGGTTTCCTAATATTTCAGCCAGGTACTGCACGCGGTTACTGAACACGTATCCGAGCCCGACGTAGAGGGCGACCCAAAGCACTTCACCGAGCACATCCCAAAACAGAAAGCGTCGCCACGGATAGCGCGCAATTCCGCTGGCAACATTTACCCATGGACCAAGCGCGGTGATTAACCAGCGGCTTAGAAAAATTCCAGCGCCGCTCCATCGTTTAGTTAGCGCCTCAGCTTCTTTGATTTTGTTTTGGGCCCCGATTCGGCGACCCATTCGATCGACGAAACGACGGCCACCCCAACGGGACAGGCCATAACCAATTTGATCGCCTAACACCGCGCCCAGACTCGCGGCCGCAATCACCTGCCACAGTTTCATCTCGCCCTGTTCGACAAACGAACCCGCCGCCACCAGCATTAAACTAATGGGGAAAGGAATGCCGACTGAGCAAATTAAGATCACGCCAAAGAGAACCGGCAGGCCGTGCGTCAACAGCGCCGCCAGCACTTGATCGGTTAAGTTCATGGCGACCGCCCCAGGTTTGGGCCCTTATCGAAAGAAGGCGGCGGCGGACCAGGAGGTGGGTAAGGCGGACGCGAATGAACAATGGCGTCTTGCAGCTTGTCAATCACTTCATCAACTGAGCGGTTCTGCGCGCGCGCAATTTCTCTGATTGGCCGGCGATCAGGTTGGAGAGGCAAGCCGAGCGCCTGATGCAAAACCCAAGGCGGCACGCTGTACGAATGCGCAATGTAACCAAGATTCATCCAGGGTCGAATTGGTTCGTCCTGGTGATAATGCCAGTAGATGGCGCGCCGCACCGTGCGCACCGCAAAGAAGCCGGTGAACGATACAACCAGCGCAAACGCCAGGACCACCAACCATTGTCGCGAGTCGAGTTTTTTCATTCTGGAAGACAAAGCATAACGCCTTACAAAGCGTATCGCGAAGAGTCTGCGGGCTGCCTTTTACATTTTGGGCTACGCCCTTGGTGCGGGCTTTGGCGTAGTCAATCCGAAGGGCCAAGCCCGGACGAGGGGCACAGCCCTCGGAATTAATCTGGCTGCTGTCGGCGGGGCATAGCCACCGCCGCACATCAGGCGGCAAAGCCGAAACCGACGTCGTCCATGACATCTAAAGTAAAGATTCGCCGTACCAGCTTAATTCTATAAACATTCAGCTCTTAATGGAGGCACTTCCAGGGCCGAGCGCGGTTCTGTACTATGCTGTCATCTATGGATCAGGATCTCATGAGGTTCGGTCTGGCGGCTTTTGTGACGCTGCTGGTTGTCGTCGACCCCCCGGGCGTGGTGCCGATCTACGTCGCGCTGACGAGCAGCGAGCAGCCCGCGCGACGGCGGAAAATCTTAATACGCGCCGTTCTCATCGCGTTTGGCGTGGCGATATTTTTTCTGATAGCCGGCCGCGCCGTGCTTGCGTATCTCGGCGTGACGGTCCATGCGTTTTCGATTAGCGGTGGAATACTTCTCTTCGTCGCGGCGATGCCGATGTTGTTTGGACATCGCGGCGGCTTGCAATCGCCTGAACCAAAAGAACAGGGATCGGTAGGCGAAGATATTTCTGTCTTCCCTTTGGCGATGCCGATGCTGTCCGGCCCCGGCACGATTGCCACCATCCTGCTGCTGACTTCGCAGGCCGGCGGCGACACGCAAAAGTTGATTGCGATCGGCGTGGCCATCGGCATCGTTTTCCTGGTTTCATTCGTGGTGCTTTACCTGGGCGCGCGCTTGATTGGTTTGGTCGGTGAAGGCGGCGTTCACATCGCCACGCGGGTGATGGGAATCGTGCTCGCGGCGCTCGCCGTGCAATACGTGCTCAACGGCATTACAGGCTATTACCAATTGCTGCGAGGTCACTGAGCCTCAGACTGCATGATATAATTCGCTTCGCAAGGAGTTTATATGTCTCAATTGTTGCCAGTGCCGCCGCCCGGATTTGAAAGTCTCACAGTCGAAGAGCAGATTGATTACGTGCAATCTCTTTGGGACCACATTGCGGCACAGCCGGAACAGGTACCCGTCCCTGACTGGCATAAGAGGATCTTGCGCGAACGATTGGCGTCCTACCATGCCAACCCCGATGAAGCAAAGTCGTGGGACGAGTTTGAACAGAATCTTACCGAAGAATTACTACGCCCGAAAGAATAATGAAGCCGCGCACCTTCGTCGGGCCGAATGCGCAAACCGATGTCAGAGATGCGGCGCTTTGGTATGACAGCCGTGAGCCTGGGCTTGGTCTTCGGTTCATTGGCGAGGTTCGAACATCACTGCAGCACATACGGAGTAGTCCTCTTCGATTTCCTTCGGGGGATGAATCAATCCGCCGCGCACTCCTGAAGAGCTTTCCGTACTCAGTTTATTTTCTCAACGATGACAACGTGATTACAGTAGTCGCCGTACTTCACCAACATCGGCATCCCGATGCCTGGAAAAGTCGCCGGAATTAACCGAGAGATACGCCGAAGCGTCGCTCAGGTGTAGAAGTTACCTCTTCCGCTTGCCGAACGAATGGCGATAGAAGGTGTGGTGATCATAACTGCCGTAAGGATCGAAATACGGATGGTAAGGTCGGCCGAATGGACCAAAGGTTGAGAACGGACGAATCGGTTGAACGGTACGAGTCGGTTCGAAAGCGACCGGTCGCACTATGAAGGCGCTCCGTCGATGATGCGGCCGTGAGCGTCGCTGGGCCGCCGCTGTTGTCCCCGCCAATAAAAGAATACTCGTCAAAAGTAATGCCGCCAGAATCAATCCCACGATTTTGCGAAACAGGTTCGGGTTCATAGTTAACCTCCTGAACACCTCAGATCTTAGTAGCTTTGACATCATGATTTGTTGCGACGTTGATGCCGGAAGGTGAATAAAGAAGTGCGATCAGTTTGCGGCGCTGTTGCATTTTGGTAGCTCCTCCCTCCTGCCAAGAGCGCATCAAGAGCGGCCTCTCTGCTCTACGTCCCCGGCTATGCCGTCTGATGTGCGGAAGGGCTCGGCCCTTCCGGTGCCGGCAAGATGACTTCGGGGCTACGCCCCAATAGAGGGCGTAGCCCAAATTTTTTAAGGCCGATCGGAAGGGCCGAGCCCTTCCGCACATCAGGCGGCATAGCCGTAACGTTGCAGGCAATGGGAAATTGTTCTAAGAGACTTTGACTCCTAATAGAGTTCGACGTTTATGGCATTGGGGGCCGCAACAAAAAAAGCCCCCGGCGAAATTTCCGCCGGAGGCTCTTATTACTTCCCAATGCTGCAAAGGAAGTTGGGGGAATTACATATCCATACCGCCCGACATTGCCGGGGCTTTGTCACCCGGTAATTCCGAAATCAGAGCTTCAGTGGTTAGCATCAAGCCCGCGATTGAGGCGGCGTTCTGCAATGCGCAGCGCGTCACCTTTGCGGGATCGATGATCCCCGCCGCCACCATGTCCTCGAAAGTTTCCGTTTCCGCGTTGTAGCCGAAGTTCGGATCTTTGTTGGCGCGAACTTTCTCAACAATCACCGCGCCTTCCTGGCCGGCGTTATGCACGATCTGCCGCAGAGGCTCTTCAAGCGCGCGCCTGATGATGTTCACACCAATCTGCTCATCCGGATCGCCGGTAGTTTCACCGTCTTCATCTGTCTCGAAGACTGTAAACTTGTCCAACGCTTTGGCTGCGCGAATCAACGCCACACCACCACCCGCCACGATTCCCTCTTCAACCGCCGCGCGAGTCGCGTGCATCGCGTCTTCAACGCGTGCCTTCTTTTCTTTAAGCTCGGTTTCGGTCGCAGCCCCAACGCGAATGACTGCTACGCCGCCGACGAGTTTCGCGAGACGCTCCTGCAGTTTCTCGCGATCATAGTCTGACGAGCTGTCTTCGATTTGTGCTTTCAACGTTTTCACGCGGCCTCTTAAATCGTCCGTGTTGCCGCCGCCGTCGATGATGATCGTGTTCTCTTTATCGATCGTGACCTTCTTGGCGCGTCCCAGGTCTTCAACCTTGACGTTCTCGAGCTTGATGCCGAGGTCTTCACTGATGACTTGACCGCCGGTCAGAATCGCAATGTCCTGCAGCAATTCCTTGCGGCGATCGCCGAAGCCAGGAGCTTTGACTGCGGCCACATTGATCGTGCCGCGCAGTTTGTTCACCACCAACGTGGCCAGCGCTTCGCCATCGACATCTTCCGCGATAATCAGAATTGGCTTGCCCAACTTGGCGACCTGTTCGAGAATCGGCAGTAAGTCTCTCATCGAAGAAATCTTCTTTTCGCTTAACAGAATGACCGGATTCTCGAGCACCGCTTCCATCTTCGCCGTGTCGGTGATGAAGTAAGGCGACAGATAGCCGCGATCAAACTGCATCCCTTCGACAAACTCCAGGTCCGTCTCCATCGTCTTCGCGTCTTCAACCGTAATCACGCCGTCTTTGCCAACCTTGCTCATCGCTTCGGCAATCAACGCACCGATCGTCGCGTCACCGTTCGCCGAAATCGTACCGACCTGCGCGATCATGTCACCTGCAACTGGCTTGGAAAGTTTCTTGATTGCGGCAGTGGCGCGCTCAACTGCTTTGTCGATGCCGCGCTTTAAGGCCATCGGATTTGCGCCGGCAGCGACGGTCTTAACGCCTTCACGGTAAATCGCCTGGGCCAGGACGGTTGCAGTGGTGGTGCCGTCACCGGCAACGTCGCTGGTCTTGGACGCCACTTCACGCACCATCTGCGCGCCCATGTTCTCGGTCGCGTCTTTCAGGTCAATCTCTTTCGCCACGGTCACGCCGTCTTTGGTGATCGTCGGGCTGCCATACGACCTGCCGAGGACGACGTTGCGTCCTTTGGGACCGAGCGTGATTTTCACTGCGTCGGCAAGTTGATTAACGCCGCGTAAAATTGCAGCACGTGACTCTTCGCCATGTGTTATTTGCTTTGCCATAATTTTTATCTTTTCTCCGTCTTTGTAAAGCAAACTGTTAGTTTGCGATCGTGGCAGGCGAACCTGCTGGATGTTGAATGCTTCCGTTCCGCCGCAAACTGACCCGGGGTCCCCGCGCGGGCAGCCCGCGTGGGGTGGTGGTAGTTTGCTTTACTCAGAACCTACTTGCCTTTTTTCCCGCCGGCAGCCGCACCAGCGCGTGCGATGATTCCCAGAATCTCGTCCTCGCGCATGATCAAAAGCTCTTCACCGTCGATCTTGATTTCCGAGCTGCTGTATTTGCCAAACAGGACGCGGTCGCCTTTTTTAACATCGAGGGGCTGGCGCGTTCCGTCTTCCTTATATTTCCCTTCGCCGGCCGCGATTACTTCGCCCTCCTGAGGCTTTTCTTTCGCGCTGTCGGGGATGATGATGCCGCCGCGGATTTGTTCGCCTTCGTCAATGCGCTTCACGATCACGCGGTCATGTAGAGGTGTAATGTTCGTTGTCATAATCTGATTGTTTTTCCTTCGGCTTTGCTGCCTGCCGTCTGCCGACTGCTATCTGCCGACTGAGGTGGCGACGCACGACGCCCTGAACTTCTTTGTAAGTGAGCTGTGGATTATCAGTTGATCTGGAAGATCCAGATTGGTGCTGAGAAGGGAGTAAGCTGGACTCGGTTCGCCACCACGTTACGCGGCTGTCCCGTATATGTCAAATGCAGGATATATTTTGGATGGGATACACGTAACGTTGGAGAACGAACGCATCCGTCATTTAAAAAGAATGCCAGATAGCAAGAATGAAGGTTCAATATTTTTCAGGTCGGGAAGGGCGGCTTGCCCCCGCCGTCGTTCCGGAGAAACAAACGTTGTAGCTTGTGGCTACGAACAAAAACTCGCGAAACTCTTGATCGTCATCCTGTTTTATAAACATCCGGCTCTTACCGAGGCCGCTTCTTCATCTATTCACGATTTACGATTCAGAGGTCGGAGTGGCATGGACTTTAGTCGGTGGCTGCAGCGGTAAAGGTTTCAGCCCGATGTTCATGCCAGCCAGGCTGACACAGACTGAAGTCTATGCCACTTCTATTTACGATTCACGATTTACGATTTCGACAGCAGGTTCGTGGTGCGTTCAGTCACGCTCGCATGTCCATAACTAGGAGGAAGCTCGTTTGTTTCTGGCGATTTGGGAATCTCAATCGGCGCTATTGCTTCAGACCGGATCGTTAGTCCTGCGAGGATGCGGCCAATGCCCGTGAGTGCCGGAATCAACCCCACCAGCCAAATGACGTGAACGACCGAAGGAATCTCAAAAGGGGCCTGGGCGACAATATCTGGCGGTAGTTTCAAAACGAGAGCGGCCGAAAGAAAGTAGAGGAAGATCATCAGGCCAACTCCGCTGAAGAGCGAAACCACTCCGTGAACAATATGCCCCTCCCGGCGTTGGCGCGCGGTCTTCTCTTTTTTTTCAAGTCGCTCGCTACCCCAGGTTTTTATTTTCGCAAGTGAACCCGAGTCCCTCATCATCTCTTGTTTCATTTGCTCGAGCGCGCCTGAAATTTCATCGGACACCTGTTCCATCTTCAGGCTCTTCATCATCTCTTTGATTTTCGGCAATGGCCCGCGATCGCTGCGCGCGATGGCCTCGCTAAGCGAAACGGCTTTGCCAATCACCTTCAGATTGGCGCCACAGGATCGGCAATACTGCAGGTCCGAGGATGATTCAGTGCCGCATTGGGGACAGAACATAGTTTGCGCTGGTCAGTGGTAAGTAGTCAGTTGTCAGTTGTCAGTTGTCAGTTGTCAGTAGCGAGTACGTCAAAGCGTAATTGTCGTTCATCAACGGTCGTTGTTCAACTACGACAATCCGCGTTCAGTTGTTCATTCAAAAAATGCATAGCGATGTGCGGATCCGGTCGGTGCGCGTGGGTTTGCCGCAGCGCAGCCGTCGAAAGTTATCGCAATTGTCCGAATCGCCCAAGCATTTAGAATTCAAGACAGACTAAATTGCAGGTTGGGAAGGCGGGCTTGCCCCCGCTCTTCGCAATCTTCATATTCGAACCCCTCAAATTCAACATTCAAGACTGGTTAATTTGCGGGTTGGGAAGATGGGCTTGCCCCCGCTCTTCGTTCCGGAGGATCAGAATGTTAACAAAGACTCGCGCCGTTAGACGCGACTCGTCGTGTCTCTGACCGTGCCTCCCACGGCTATGCCGCCTGATGTGCGGAAGGCCTATGGCCTTCCGGTAACTTCTAAAATGAATTTGGGCTACGCCCAGTTTAGGGCGCAGCCCAATTTGCGAGAGTCGGTACGGAAGGGCACAGCCCTTCCGCACATCAGACGGCACAGCCGTTTCCGCAAGTGGCATAGACTTCAGTCTGTGTCACCCCGACAGCCACAGACTAAAGTCTATGCCACTCAACCCATTCACGATTCACGATTTCACGAACTTCAGCGCCACACCGTTCATGCAATACCGCAACCCAGTCGGCATTGGCCCATCTTCGAACACATGCCCGAGGTGCGAGTCGCAACGCGCGCACAAAACTTCGGTGCGCGTTTCGAACAGACTCTTATCAACCACTTCCGTCACGCTCTCTTTATCAATCGGCTCGTAGAAACTCGGCCAGCCAGTGCCGGAATCAAACTTTGCTTTGGAACTAAACACCGGCAACCCACACGCCACGCATTCGAAGATGCCGTTGTCATGAATGTCATTGAGCGGACTTGAGAAAGGTCTCTCCGTTCCCTTCTCCCGCGCCACGCTGTACTGGTCAGGAGTAAGAATCTGTTTCCACTCCGCATCTGTCTTGATCACTTTTTTGATTCCTTTAGCTTTGGCCGTTCCGTCATTAGCATTCGCAACCGCATTTCCAGTCGAAACATTTCCCGCCACGGCCGGAATTCCATTCGCATCATGATTGCCCGCCGGCAGCAACGCTCCCGCCAGACCGGTAAATTTCGAAAACGCAGCAAACCCGGCCACCGCGCCTACCGTTGAAAGAAAATAACGTCTGTTCATAACTTCAACCTCGTCAAATCTATTTTAGAGCTTGGTCGATGTAATTACGAACGGCGACCATAAATCGGATGTCGCAGGACGTAACGTGGCTGGGAGAGCTGTACTCTGAAAGCGTTCGATAACTTCTTTGCTTCCAATCCGACGGGCTCTGGTTGCACAGATTAGATGAGTGATCTAGATTGAATTGCATGTTGTGTCCCCCGGACCTTTATTGAATTTTTTCTCCTCGACCGAATGAATTCAGTCCTTTATGGGAGTCGCACACCGCTCAGATAGAGCCGCCATAGCATTAATTCTCGCCGGAGGCATGGGGCAACGAATGCGGCCTGTTACTCGTGATGAGCGTCCAAAGCAATTCCTCAACCTGATACTGAAAGACCAGAGTTTGCTTCAAGCAACTGCGAAAAGGGTTTCAGAGATTCCAAACGTTCGGTCACTCTGGATAGTTAGCGGAGAAAGGTTTCGCGATGAGGTGAAGCGACAACTGCCGCAGCTCCCGCCCACAAATCTGATTCTTGAACCGGTCGGCAGAGGCACCGGCCCTTCGATTGTATGGGCAACCCTGGAGGTTGCTGAGGGCCACCCAATGAGCCAGGTTATGTTATTCACTCCGTCAGATCACTGGATAGAAAATGAAAACGCATTTCACGGAGTTGTATCTTCGGCAATAGAGCTCGCCGCTCAAACAAAACAGATTATCCTGATCGGAGTAGCACCAACTTATGCTTCAACCGAATATGGCTACATAAAAAAGGCCGAGATCGTAACCTCATCAAAGGAAATAGAGGCGCATCGCGTTCAAGCGTATATAGAAAAACCGATGCTGCAATTAGCCAACCAACTAGTCAACAGCGGTGATTATTATTGGAATAGTGGAATTCTCATATCCCGAGTGGATGTGCTGCTCCAGGAACTAAGGAGAGTCGTTCCAAAAACCGTTCGACTCCTTGAAACAGGTGGCCTCAATGCTTTCTACGATCTTCAGCCGTTTAGTATTGAACACACGGTGCTGCAAACGACTGAGAATGCGGTTGTCGTTCCGGGCGATTTCGGGTGGCATGATATTGGCACTCTGGATTCGTTAGTCAAACTCTCGGCAACGACCGAGACCAATTTTATCGGCTCCGGGGGCGGCGTGCCGCCAGATTCCGACCCCAGTACAAACCCAGGTTTTTGATATCAGATTAACATCAGCGACCAGCCATGCGCCGAGCAGCTAGGGCTCGACTCCCAGAATCTCGAGCCTCGAGGTTACCCTCGCGGCAACCGTTTTGATGGCGCTACGCAAGATGGGGCGGTGATCAGTGAATGAACTTGTGGTCTCACACGAAGATGCGAGTGACTCTACATAAGCGGCGCGCAGTTCCGGCCCAAAATTTATTTTTGCCATACCGGCGTCGATCGCTTCCCCGAGCGTCTCATTAGTCAGGAAATCGCTACCGTGAAGCACCATTGGAGTAGCCAGTCGATCTGCCAACGTCCTGATGTGATCGATGTTGGGAGATGGCTTCGACTGAAGTACACCGTGGAAGTTACCGACTGATGGGGCGAAGAGGTCAATTTGAGTCGCGGCAATGAACTCCTGAGCCTGATCCACGTCTGTGAAGGTCGTGCTTATTCCAGTAGTGCTGGTGAGTACTGGAATAACGCCGAGTTCGCCTTCCAGCAACGCCCCTTTGGCGTGAGCTATGTCAGCGGCCTCGCGGGTGAACTCAACATTTCTTTTGAAGTCAGCGCTGGAAAAGTCAGCCATGATCAAATCGAAACCTAAATCCGCGCAGCGCCTAATCATGGCGAGGTCATGACAATGATCCAGCTCCAGGTAAAGCTCCTGCTCGCTCACGCTTTTTGCGGCCTGGAACATAGCAACTAGATACTCGAGCCCCGAAAACTCTATTGCCCCCATGCTTAACATCAAGACGCCCGGCCTCGAGCCATTATTTAGAGCCAAGACAATTCCTTGAAGATCGAATTGATCGTTAAAATTGAACGCAATAATCGGGAAAGGAATCTTGCGGGGCATGGTGGAATCTCCGCGGCAAGGAAGTATAGCTGCGCGGCGGAAAGGCGCCTCGTAGCTGATCAAGCTCCACTGGAATCAAGAATTGCGAGACTCTCTGACTCCAAGCTGTATTTGTTCAACGTGATCGCTATCTCCTGAGCTCTGTATCGGTAACTGGAACTCTCTAAGACTGTTTCCAAATGGGTCCTCAGATCGGCCGCTCGAATACCGGACTTCCAATGGCCAAGTATCTCGACACCTGGGCCAAGATCGGGAGCCGCTTTTCTTGCCAATGGTTCACTGGAGTGTTGCACATATATTCCTGCGCCATATTCACTGGACCGATAGGCAGTGCTCGACTCTGTGTTACGAGGGATGAAAATAATGGGGATGCCGTTTTGTAAAGCTACTAGCGCGCCAGTGCCACCATGCGAGATCATAGCATCGGCATTGCGAGTTATCCATTGATAGTCGGTACCTTTCCACGTCTCGTCAATTAAGATGTTGCGCGACGTCCTCGCCAGATCATAGGTTTGAGGATAGTGCTCCGGCTTCCCTGCGATGACAAAAGTAGCCTTGAAAGAATTGCACAGCTGACAAAGTATCGGATCGAACCGCCAACCTGATCCATTATTATCATCCCCTAAATTGCAGAAGATCACTTTGGTGCCGGCTTTCAAACGAGGGTGTCGGGCGCCCTTGTCGTTAGTGGTTGTTACGGGACTGTCTGGAACTCCCACGTAAACGTCTTTGTTCCGATCAACTTTTAAGGGGTCGATAATTTCGCAGGACGGAATCAAATTGAAGTCGCCTTCAAAATTGTGGCGCTCGTCATCAATCGGCTCAAGGCCGAAATGTGAACGCGCTGCATTGAAGCTGGGGACACAGTCAGGCAACTTCAAGTCCGTTGGAACCGGGATCCACCAACCCAAGGGGAATCCCGCGGTGTTTCCGCTCGTAATGGTGGTCCCGATGATCGGCGTGCCGGTGATTTCAGCCGCCGTTCTGATTGTATCGCGATAATCGTTGAAAATAATGTTAGGAGCAAATGACCGAATCGCTTCCAACTCTAATTCGATGGTGAGTATTAGAAAATCGACATCATTAAACTCCAACCCACACAATCGTTGCGAGTGTCGAAAAGCGTGAGAGAACAAAGGCAACTGATAAGGCGGAGCATGAATCACGGACTTCCTATTTTCAATCTGGTAAATTTTCGCCTGCGGGAACCTGTCCCTGACTTTGTCCTTATGACTCTTCGCCGTAATGAACGCTAGTTCAAAGCCGGCACGAGACACAATCGTGGCTACGGCCGAGATTCGGAAAAAGTGGCCATCGGCCCCATCCCAAAAAGTAAATAACGCTTTCTTACGCATCCGAGTACGCTTTTTTGTATTCGTCAATTAGCTCAAGGGTTCGCAGGTAAAACCCGAGGGCCTCTTTCTTATTGCAAAGATGATGTGAAATCAGAGACGAGAAATGAAAGATTTCGGAAAGGTATGAGACTTGTAATACTTTGGCGCCCCATCTTTGAAGAATGGATTTGATCAAAACCCGCAACAGCTCGTCACGACGTTCCGGAAACTGATAAGAAAACGCAAACGTTCTTGCGGCGCGTTGACGCACGCGGAAACTCGCCGCGTGGAACACGTCATAGCCTCCGTGCAACGAGTGTAACAACTTGCCAATATCATAGGCTAAAGGTAAGAACATCGCTCCGTTGGGATCAATAATCTTCAGTTGCTGATTGTTGTTTATTAACACGTTTTCAAAGTGCGTGTCACCCGGATATGGGCCCGTTTCCGTGAAAAAGGAATCTCGATGTCCCTGAAGACGGCGTTCCCAAAAAAAGGTCAGATTCTCGAATACGGACGCATTAATCCGAAGGCTCTGTGACTCCAAATATTGATGAAGGAACGATTCCCTTAGCGTTTGAAGTCTTTTGTTCAATCGACCCACGTAATGTTCCTCATAAATTTTGTGCACGACTGACTTGCTCTCTATTGTCGTTTGGATATTCCCCAAGACTTCAACCACCTGTTGGATGTGACCCGGAGTAAGGCAGTTGTGCTGATACAAGTCTGTGAAACTACGATAGCCCTCGAGATACTCCATTAGATAGAAATCACGGAAATCAACTGTGCCTGCTTGATAAACGTGCGGCAAGAAAACCAGGTCATTATTCGCTCTTAGATATTCCACTTCGGCACGGACTTTTTTCCCCCGACGCTTATCCATCTTCAACGCAAACATTTGTCCTGTGTGCTTGTCGGTCAACTTATAAATAACACAGGAAGTATTTGCGTGATTGCAGACCAATTTGAAATCCGATTCGCTCAGACCGATTACCGTTGCGATTCGCTTGACTAAAGACTCGTCTTTGATAGTCATTACCGCCCCGGCTCCCGCAATAGTTCAAGCGGGTAGAAATCGGAATGAAAGACTCCGTTGATGTATGTAATCAGAGCACGAGTTAACTGAAGAAATCTTTAAGAACGATACCATTCGAAGGGCTCAAGGTTTAGAACTTTTAGGCCGTTAGCGAGTGAACTCCGAGAAACTAATGGGGCGATTGACGCGGGAGATGAGTTCCCGGCTACTCGAAACTATGGAGGTGCAGAAAACAAACTATCCGTTGCCCGATAAACGAAATTCTATCTGAGCTTCGTAACTGAATATCAACCCAGCTTCTATAACCCACCCGCCGACTTGGGTGATGCCTGGTAACGCTTCTAACTGGTGAGTTGTGCACCGATCGCCATTGCCGACCACACTTCAGCGGTTCCAACACTAATCCACCCGCTATCCCGACACGCCCGAATACTAACATTCCCCACTACTTGCATTTCGAATAACCACAATCGCGACAGAAGTCGCAGCCCGACGCGTGTTCCAATTGACCGTGGCATTCGGGGCAGATGCCGATCATGTTGGACATGATGGCGCCGACCGGAGAAGAGTGCTGAGTGCTGAGTACTGAGTGCTGAGTTTTACCAAGCGCGCGCGCGGAGTCGGGCAACTGCTGCACGCGGCGGTTGGTGATCATGATGCATTCGGCTACGGCCTGTTCAGGCGAAGTCAACAAGCGCTCGTTGAACCAGACCGCGTGCGTGCCGGTCACTTTGTTCAAACTGTAAGCAACTTCGGCCGCATCGAAACCACCACGCAGCATCTTTGAAGCAAGCAGACCCACGCCGCCCGAGATTGGGCCAGTGGCAAACACTTCCTGAATCATCTTGCCATCGTGATTGACGGTGACGTAGAGGTTCTGCCCGTCAAACGGAATCTGCCAGGTGGCGCCGCTCAACTCGCGCGGCCGCTCGATACGAATGGCCTCGATCTGAGCTTGTGTCTGAAGGCGCGGCGTTGGGCCGCTGCCCACCGGCTGATTTGAAGCTGCCGTGTCCGCTTGGATCTGTTGTCGCGCGGCGACCTCGGCGTCGGCGCCTATTGGCGCAATGATCGCGGCATCAGCATGAGTGGCCGGCGGCTCATCCAAAACTTCTACGATCGCTTCGGGGTTGCAAGCCAACTCGCTGCTCACTGTTAAGTTCGGCGCGCCCGGCAAGTCCGACGCCTTCATCGAAGTCAGCACTTGATTGTCGCGCGAGCCGTCGCGGTAATAACTAACAGCTTTGCAACCGAGCTGTCGTCCCAATCGATAAAGTCTATCGACCGACTCAACGCTGTCGTTGACCGCGCCGTTGCAAGTCTTCGAAACACTGTTGTCGACGTTGCGCTGTGCTGCGGCCAGCACATGCACGTGTTGCTCGGCGCTGATGTTCATTGCCGAGATGAAATGCGGCGGCAACTCGCTTTCGTGTTCGCAAACGTAATCGGCTGCTTTGTCGATAGACTCCTTCTCAGTCTGATCGACTTCAATGCCCAACGCCTGGGCCGCGAGGGTATGCACATAGGTCCGCGTGCCCAACGTATCCTTGCGCACATAGGCCCAGGAGAAGTTTGGCTCGATCCCGCTCGACGTTTCCGCAACGAGCGAGATGGTGCCGGTCGGAGCAATCGTGGTCACTTCATAGTTGCGCGGCGTCAGTTTCACATCGCGCGAAATGCCGATCTGGTTGTAAAGAAAATCTTCGTAAGCTTCGCGGTTCGGTTCAAATTCCGGAAACACGCCCTTCTCGGCGCCCAACTTGATGCTGGCGTTCCAAGACTCGCGCCGAATGAAGCCCATCATCTCTTCCATCAAGTCGATTGACTCGGGCGTGCCGTAAGTAACTTTCAAATTCAAACAGAGATCGGCAAAGCCCATCACGCCCAGGCCTACCGGCCGCGTGCGCGACACGACGTCCTGAATTTCCGGCAGCGGCCAGGCGCAAGTGTCGATGACGTTGTCGAGAAAGCGCGTGCAGAGATGCGTCACTTCGCGCAGCCGATCCCAATCGACGCGTTTTTCCGGATCGTAAAACTTCGCAAGATCGATTGAACCGAGGTTGCACGAGTTTGAGAAATGCAGAAACTGCTCGCCGCACGGGTTGCACGAATAGATCGGGCCCATCGACTTCATCATGTGATTGTGACGATTTACTTCGTCGATGAAGGCGATGCCAGGCTCAGCATACTTGTGCGCGCTGGCCACGATGCGGTTCCAAATGTCGGGCGCGTAAACCATGCCCGGCCGCGGCGCTTCCTCAATGGCGCAGCTGCTGAGGTCCGCGGTCTCGAAAGCCAGCTTGTCCGGGAAAGTTACCGTTGTTCCATCGGAACGACGGTAAAGCACATAGTCTTCGAAATCGCGCACCGGATCCTTGATGGAATCATTCCAGGGCTCGCCGTCAAACTCGAGTTGGAACCATTCGTTTTCGTCAACGGCCTTCAGAAACTTGTCGGTAACGTTGACCGAGATGTTGAAGTTCGTCAGCGAATGCTGATCGTTCTTCGCGTGAATGAAGCGCAGCACGTCCGGGTGCGTAACGCGCATCATGCCCATGTTGGCGCCGCGACGTACGCCGCCCTGCTTCACGACGTCAGTAACCTGATTGACGATGTTCATGAACGACACTGGACCGGAAGCAACGCCGCGAGTTGATCCAACGAGCGCGCCTGAGGGACGCAGAAATTCGTAAGTCATGCCGGTACCGCCGCCGGTTTGATGAATCGTCGCCGCAGCCTTGGCGTGATCCATAATGCCGGTTATCGAGTCGGGCACATCCAGCACAAAACAGGCAGCAAGTTGACCATTTGTTTTGCCGGCGTTAACCAGGCAAGGCGTGTTGGGAACAAACTCGCGCGCCAGCATAACGTCACTCATCGCAGCGAAAAACTCATCGCGCTTTTGCCCGTCTTTTTCCGCAGCCGAAACATGCCCCACCACGCGGCGAACAATATCCGGCCATTCTTCCAGCGCGCGTCCCTTCGCATCCTTCAGCGAGTAGCGCTTGCTGATTACACGCTTGGCGTTCAGTCCCAGCGGCTGAGTTTTCCGCCGTGTGGTCGGAGCCGGAGTGGTGGCTGGAGATGCGTTTGCTGCGGGGGTGGTTTTGCCGATGGCTGCGCTCATTCTAATCTGCCTTTCTCGTGCTCGGGGTAATACCAGCACGAGCCATTATCGGGAGTTTCAAAGACGGTTCTACGACTACATTATAGTAGACGTGCGTTCGCTTATCATGTGTAGCGGATACTTCGGTTGGCTTTATTTCGAAGCGAAAAATTCAGCTGGAGAGCAGTTCAGGGGCCTGCCGCTGCTCCAAGTCAACCCGCCTCGTCCTCAAGCGCAGCGGAATATACTCCTTTGAAAGTCGGATGTCAATATGTAGTGGTCATCTTTTTTTTCAATGCATTATAGTGTATTTATTGAGGCACTACGTTAAGTTCTAAACTACTGATTAGCGGTCGTTTTGAGGCACTCAGCGCGCGGGGAATGGGGCGGATTTGCGACGCTACCACACTCCAATCGCAGCGATACTAGAAAAATATTTCGCGGGATGCGTGTCAGTAATCATGACCGGGCGCTATCCGCAGATTTCGCAGATTACACCGATTATAAAAATAGGAAACCAGGGCACCAGCCATTAAACACCCGGCATTATTTCCGACTGTTTATCTATTGTCTGACTCTCTTATTTAATCTGTGAAATCTGCGGAATCTGCGGATGGTTATGCTAGTTATTTCGAGGAGCCGCTGTTGAGCAGCAGTTCGTAGTTGCCGATGGTGCGATTGTGAGTATCGAGGGCGGCAAAGGTGTCTGACGTTTCTTCCAGCATCTGCTTGGTCATGGCAATCGAGTCGCTGAGCTGTTCAAAGTCGAGCGAAGAGACGCGTTCAGGCGTTGGTAGAGTTACAACTTGGTCGTTGACCAAACCAAAAAAGTTTTCGATGGACTGTAACTGGCCTTCAACCAATTTCACCGAGCGCTCGATATCCTGAAAAGCCGCTACTCGCCTTCTGAGAATCTCGACATTCGACTGTTGAATGCGCCGCTCGCGATCGTCCCGGGAAACCTGGACCGCACGCTCGGCTTGTACGAGTTGATTCTGAACCGCCTGGCGATTTATGGATCGAAGATGGTGTTTCCTGCGACGGTAAACATCAAGCAGATCGACAAAATCTTCCCAACGTTGATCGAGGCTCTGAATGTTTTGCGGGACTTGTTTGGTGCCGGTGAACTTTTTGTAGTTCGAGTAGATCTGGTTCTTCATCCAGCGCAAATATTCGACGGCTTCACGCTCGCGCGGATCGAAAAGCTTGATCGAGGCTTCGCGTTGCTGGTCGCGCTGTTTGAGCAGGCGTTGCTTCTCGCGGCGGTCGACGAGACGGCGATAAAATGAGCTGGCTGGCACGGTTGCTAAGTAGGCTGTTTCAGCGACCAGGGCCCCGGCGAGAACTGTCACGTCCTGAGCAAAAGCGGCAACTGCCGCAAAGCTCGCCAGACCCCAGAAATTCAGAGGCTCCTTGAATGCCTCTTTCAAATACTTGTAATCAAACTTGGGGAACTCGGCCATAAAACTTGAACTATCGAGTACGACGCTTCTTCAGTGCATTAATCCGACGCAACAGCTTTACCGAGTTCCAATCTAATTCCTGCTCGCCCCGCTCTCGCCTTCGGCGGGGAGCGCCTGAGGAGCGCCGCCAGACGCCGCCGGCAAAAGCCCCATCTCGCGTTTGTAAGCAAGCAGCTTGTCCTGCAGTTGCATGTCCATTGCTTCGCGTTCGATGTCCTGCATCTGATTGTCTACAGATGCGGAACCGAGCTGCAACTTTGCCTCGGCAGCCGCGGCGCGGCGATCGATCTTGTCGCGCATTTCATTGAACGTCGAGGCATCGTCGCCAATCTGGAACGATTCCATGGTCGCGGCCAACTGTTCCTGAAGCCGCGCCTGCTTGGATTGATTGATCAACTGCATCGCTTCGGCCGTGCGTCGCTGCATCTGCAACACATAATTGTCGCGTGCTTTCAACGCCTGTACCGACGCCAGCGTCGCATGCTCGAGTTGCTGGCCGGTTTTTTGCAGATCCATTTGCGCCTGACCCAACTGGCCGATGTACGCGGTGGCGATATCGTCGCGTCCCAGTTTTACCGAGGCTTTTATTTTTGAATCCAGATCGACGACCTGGGTTTCCAGCCGTTCCTTGTTTTTCGCCAGCAGCTTTTCGGTGGCCATCACCTGCGCCACGGAATTATTTAGTTCCGGCACGCGGTCGCGCATGTCGCGAATGGTTTGCTGCAGTATGAGCTCGGGATTCTCGGTTGATTCGATGATGCCGCCGAACAGCGCGCGCACCGAACGTTTGATTCTGCTAAGGAGTCCCATTTTTCACCGATCCTCTAGCGATTGGATGTTAGATCGTTTATGCCAAAAATCCCCGCGCGACGGCAGGCCGAACCCGCCCACCTTAACTTCTGGCCGTCCGCATATGTTTGTACGATGAATAATTGCGAAGGGTTCAAAATACGACTGCCAAACGAAGGTGGAGTATAACAGTTGAGACGCGTTGCCTTCCAGAACCGGCAAACCAAACCTTGGTAATGGAGCTAGTTTAATTCGTAGGTCCGAAGGACCGGCAGTTAGTAGCCCGTCCGTGAGGGCGGGGGCGCGGCCAATCTTCTTACTTACAGCTTAGATTCTGAACCCGCTGGCTTTCTCGCCTTGCCCAAACCGGCCAATGTCGCGCCGGAATTGTTTACCTGACCAGTCAATCTGGTCTACGGCTTCGTAGCACCGGGCCAGGGCGGCATCCAAAGTCGGCTGCCACGCCGTGATACCGAGGACTCGGCCTCCAGCGGTGACCAACTCGCCCCCTTCCGACCAGGACGTTCCCGCATGGAAGACCTGCAACGCCGGGCCGACAATGACGCGATCCAACCCTGTGATTGGCGCGCCCGTGGGGTACGCGCCGGGATAACCTTCACTTGCAATCACCACGCAAGCGGACGAGCCTTCGCGCCAACGAATGTCGACCTCTCGCAGGCGACCAGCCACCAGCGCCTGGAAAATTTCGGCCAAATCAGATTCGAGCCTGATTAGAATTGCCTGCGTTTCCGGATCGCCGAAGCGCACGTTGTACTCCAACACCTTTGGCCCGGCCGCAGTCAACATCAAGCCGATAAACAAAACGCCGCGAAACGGGAAGCCTTCCATGACTGCGCCCTTGAGAGTTGGCTCAACAACTTCGCGTACAATTTGGTCAAGTACTTCCGGGTCTATGATGGATGCATCGGTTATCGCGCCCATGCCTCCGGTGTTTGGGCCCGTGTCGTTTTCCCCAATGCGTTTATGATCGCGGGCGGCGGGCATCAGCGCGTAATCATGGCCATCGGCGAAAAGGAGAACCGACACTTCTCTTCCCTCGAGTGCTTCTTCGATCAAAATCTGATTCGCTGCTTCCTGCGCAACTACACTTCCGCTTAACAGTTCAGCGATCGCGGATTCAGCTTCAGCTCGCGAACGCGCGACGATCACGCCTTTGCCCGCGGCGAGGCCATCCGCCTTGACGACCACCGCCGCATTCGTGTCGCCAAACCTATCGCTTCGCACGGCGCTCAAGGCTTCGTCACTTGAATGCGCAACGACGTAGTCAGCGGTCGGAATCGCATGACGTTGCATGAAATCTTTTGCAAACGCTTTACTCGATTCCAAGCGCGCTGCTGCTTGCGACGGTCCGACAATTTTCAACCCGCTGTTTTGAAATTCATCAACGATGCCGTTAGCCAGTGGGACTTCCGGACCAACAATCGTGAGGTCGATCGCATTCGCTCGCGCAAACTCAATCAACTCGAAATGTTTGTCGGCGGCGATATTGACGCATTCACCTAGTTGCGCAATTCCCGCATTTCCGGGCGCGCAATAAATCTTCAGCGGCGACGCAGAATTCTGTTTTAGCGCCCAAATCAGCGCATGCTCGCGGCCGCCGGAACCTATCACCAGGATTTTCATTGCTTAATTATGGCCCGGTTAGTCTGCGGCCAGGTATTGCTCTCAAAGGCCGCTTGTTTTTTACCTTGACACATTTTCGCCATAGTTATACTTTTTTCCAACTGCTTGCCTGTTCGAGGTAGCCGACGCTCACCCCGATACTCGCCAGGAAAGAACAGCGGCTCCTTCAAGACAACGAGTACCACCGCTTCCAAGTGGCCTTTCAATAGTGGGAACGAACGACCCCGGGAGAGCGAACATGCAAGAACAAGATCAAGTCGGTAGTTTGAAATCCAGCTCCGAAGCCGAACATCCCGATCGCAGCATCAAATGCGTAGATTGCGGCGAGAACTTCATTTGGACTTCAGGCGAGCAAGCTTTCTTCCATGACAAAGGTTTACAGAACGAACCCAAGCGTTGCAAGCCATGCAAGCAAGCGAAGAATGAAAGACTGGCCGCCATCACCGCAGCGCAAACGTCCGGTGTGAGACAACGCATCGAAGTTTCAGTCCAATGCGCACAATGCGGTCAGCAGACTACTGTTCCCTTTTATCCTTCTCAAGGCCGCCCGGTCTATTGCCGCTCATGTTTTCTTGCCGGCCGAACCGGTGATGCTGATGCGGCCACCAATTAGAAGTTGAAGCCCGGCACTCATCTTCCACACGGCAACTGAATTTCGTCAACTCGGCCTACGTTCGCAAGTCCCTCAAATCTATTTTTCCAAATGATAAGGCACGCTTGTCACGATCACACCTTTCTTAAAGAGCAGCGCGCCTTTGAGCATGAGCGAACTTTGATTATGCAGCAAATGTTGCCACCACTTAGCGGGAACGAATTCAGGCAGCACTACTGTCACCATATCATTGTCATGCTTTCGTTCGAGCCGAGCGATGTAACGCAGCAAAGGACGCGTAAGTTCGCGATAGGGCGATGGCAGCACCACCAGTTTCACTCCCGCCCCCCAACGCTCCCACTTCTCGCGTAACTTCGCCGTGGCCTCCTCATCGAAGTCCACATAGACGGCCTGAACATGATCGGGAGCAATGGATTTGGCATATTGAAGCGCGCCGACGACGCCCCGATGTATCCCGGAGATGGGCACGATTACTGTGTGATTGATGGGACGAATCTCCCCCAGTCCTTCCGTCGAGAGTTGTTTGGCTACGATCGTATAGTGTTTGTGAATAGCGCGAAACATGAGGACGAGTAGCGGAACGACCAGCACAATTATCCAAGCGCCGTGTATGAACTTGGTGGCAATGAAGACGCAGAGCACGATGAATGTGGCGACGGCGCCTACTGCATTAATTACGATGGATTTTTTCCAGTGTGTGCTGTTGGTTACTTCGTCCGTGACGAAAGTGGATCCGCGTTGCTCAGACGCTTCTAGTTCTGCATCGGGCAACGTTTCTCTATCGACGGTGCTTTGAGTGAAGTGGATGTCATCCTCGGGCCGTCGCCGCGGCTTCTTTTTCTTTGGCGACTGCGCCCGCACTTTAAGCCAGTGGCGGACCATCCCCGACTGCGAGAGAGTGAAAGAAAGGAAAACGCCCACGGCATAGAGAGGAATCAGGCGGCTTGTGTCGCCACCAAACGCGATGACAAGCACGCTGGCAAAGATCGCCAACATCACAATCCCGTTTGAGAAAACCAGCTTATCGCCGCGTGTCGCAAACTGGCGCGGCAGAAACCGGTCACGCGCCAATAAACTACCCAGCCGCGGAAAATCGGCGAATGATGTATTAGCGGCTAGTACCAGAATCAACGCGGTCGTAATTTGCACGACGTAGTAGAACCAGGCCAGCGGCCCCGTGAACATGATTCGTGCAAACTGCGAAATCACGGTTTCACTCGCGTGCGGGTGAACTCCATAGAGATAAGCCAGGACGCTCGTGCCCAGGAACATCACCGTCAGCAATAAGGCCATCCAGACGAGTGTGGCCGCAGCATTTTTCGCTTCCGGTTTTTTGAATGCAGGAACACCGTTCGAGATCGCTTCGATTCCTGTGAGCGCAGCGCAACCGTTTGAGAAAGCTCCGAGAATCAAAAACAGCGTGATCGGCTGGAGCTTGTATCCTTCCGCAATCTTGATCTCTTCAGGGCCTGGGATGGGCGCAGCGCCGCCGTAGTTGTAATAGCTGAAGAGCCCATAACCAATCATAAAAAGAAAGCTAATCAGGAACGCATAGGTCGGCGCGGCGAAAAGACTCCCTGACTCACGCACGCCACGAAGGTTGGCAATGGCGATGAAGGTTATGAAAATCAAACACAGTACAACTTTGTGGTGGTCCAGCCAGGCGTAGCGTGTTCCCTGGACCATCGAAGTAATAGCGGCAACTCCGGCAGCAATTGAAACTGCAACCGTCAAAACATAGTCAACCAGTAGTGATGCGCCGGCGACCAGTCCGGCATTTGTGCCGAGGTTTTCTTTGGCAACGATATAAGCGCCACCGCCCGATGGGTAGGCGTGAATCGTTTGCCGGTAGCTGGTTGCGACGATAACGAGCAGCACACCGATGCCGATAGAAATCGGGACCACATACTTAAACGCGCCTGCCTGGCCGTAAGCCGCGGCCGCGGCCAGCACCAGCAGGATTTCCTCAGTGGCATAGGCCGTAGAAGAAAGCGCGTCTGAAGAAAAAACCGCCAGCGCCGTTTTCTTCGTAAGCCGCTCGTGAGCCGCTTGTTCGGTCCTAAGGGCGCGGCCGATAATGAAACGTTTGAGTTCTGCTGCCAAGATTCATGTTCCTCCCGGATGTATTCACCGCTCTAAAAATCCGCCATTGAGGTAAACACCTGTTCGCCACTCATAAGTGTGATTGTTATTTCCCCTCGAATTTTTTTGTGGAATGGCTTTTGACTTTTCGTTCCATCCAATCAAGGCAATAGCCTGCGAAAATGAGGAGGGGAATGGTTATCACTAAGAGAATGGTGCCCACAGCTCTCAGCCCGGGATGGAGATCCGCACCTAACGCCCATGTGGCAGCAGTTAGCAGACTGCCAACTAAGGCTGCCAGGATGCCTCCAAAGAAACACACGGCGGCGGCAAATGCTTCCCATCTTCCCGGCCGGTCTTTTCTTCTGCCTTGCTGCATAAGGCAAACTTGCGCCTGTGCGTGTAAAGATGGAGTAAGTGATTAATAAAAAGTTCGTAAAGGCGGGGTGAGCTGAAACGCTGAGAGCGGGAGTGTTCGCGGCTTCCCCGCGTTCAGTGCGGAAAGGCTTCGCCTTTCCGACAGTTGCGCATTTAATTAGGCTGCGCCTACGAATCGGAGGCATAGCCTCCAGAAATCGAGAACGCTTTAACGGTAAGGCAGAGCCTTACCGCACAGTCTGCGGCAAAGCCGCTTGGAGTTTTTTGATTTGATCTCTAGGTCCCAGGATTGAATCGGTAACCGATCCATGGTTCGGTGAGAATGTATTTCGGGTTTGCCGGATCAGTTTCGATTTTTTTTCTTAGCTGGCCGATAAATACACGAAGATACTCCGTTTGCTCGGTGTAATTGCCGCCCCAAACCGCACCGAGCAAAACGTGATGGGTAAGAACTTTTCCCGGATGGCGCACGAGGTAAACCATCAGGTCATATTCCTTGGGAGTAAGCCGTACTTCTTTATCTCGCATGGTGACATTGCGTTCTTCAAGTGCGATGCGAAAATCACCGGCCTCCAGAACATTTCTTCCATTGTCCTGGCCTGCCGGCGCCCGCCGCAGCGTCGCCCGTATGCGCGCAAGCAACTCGTCAATACCGAAAGGCTTCGTTACATAATCATCAGCTCCGGCATCCAGTGCTTCGATTTTTGTTCGCTCTTCTCCCTTTACCGACAAGACGATAATCGGAACTTCGGAAAAAGCGCGGAGCCTCCGGCAGAGTTCGAGACCATTCAAATTCGGCATCGACAAATCAGTTATCACCAAGTCCGGATGCCAATCGACAAAGGTCTGCAACGCCGCCTCTCCGTCAGCAGCGATGTGGACCTCATAACCTTTCGTGGTGAGTCCGCGGCTTAGAACACGTGTTATTTGCCGTTCGTCATCTACTACGAGTATTCGTTGCTTCTCACTCATGGGTCTCCTGCAAATGTAAACGATGCGCTAAGATTTCTCATCGACGAGCGGACGGTCAGGATCCGTCGGTAAGCTCACGATAAACCTCGTGCCGCGACCCGTAGCAGCGTCTTCATTCCAGATGAGTCCTCCGTGCGCCTCTACAATACCTTGAGCTATCGCCAGACCCATTCCTGTTCCCGACGGTTTGCCTTTATCGCCGTCATCCGTGGCGCGGAAAAACTTTGTGAACACGCGTTGGCGAAGCTCAGAAGAAATTCCCGGCCCATGATCTTCAACGACAAGACGCACCTCTCTGTTTTTACCGTTTGTCGCGGACACTGTGATAAGAGATCCGGCGGGGGAATACTTGGCCGCGTTATCGAGCAGAACATAGATAACCTCGACCAGCGCCCGCTCATCCACGTTTACCGAAGGTAATTCGTCGTCTAACTTTAATTCGATGTGATGAAAGCGTGTGCGCGGCTCAGATCGTTTGATTGCGGCAGAAAGTATTTCATTCAGCGAAGCTTGGTGTCTTCTCAAGTGCAATTCACCCGCTTCAATGCGCGCCAGTTCCATTAGTCCTTCAATAAACCTGTCCAGACGATCGGCTTCCTCATCGATAACTTCCAGCATCTCTTGTCGCCCTTCAACGCCCAGTCGGGTTGCTTGAGTGTCGTTAGGCAATGGTTGATCGTCGAGAAGAGTGGTTACTGATGCCTTGATCGAGGTTAAGGGAGTACGCAGGTCATGCGTGACTGCGTCAAGTAAAGCAGACTTCAACCGCTCGCTCTGTTTGATTGCTTTCGCCTGACTTGCTTGCTCAAAGGATTCCTGCAACTCGCGGTAAAGACGCTCAACTTCCCGGCGAGCGCTGTCAGCCTCCGCAGCTCGCAGCCGGGCGCGGGCCGAAAGTTGGCCCACCGTGATTGCGGTTACGAGAAAGCCAAGAAGTGCGATCCAGTTTTCTGGTTCAGCAACGTTGAAGGTGCCAACGGGCGGGAGGAAGAAAAAATTAAAGCAGGCAACGCCCAGCAACGAGGCCAGGATTGCGGGCTTTGGTCCCCAAGCCGTGGCCACAAAAAGCACGATGAGCAGCAATGCCAGCGCGGCGGTGGTCGGATTGACGTGGCCGCCGAACACTCTCAGGACCGCGGTCGCGGCAGCGATCACTACCACGGCCACGATGTATCCGAGACGCGGTTTACTGATCAGTGATTTCCACACGAAGAGATTGTAAGGCCGGCACTATGCGGAGGGATAATTCGTGGGTGGCCGTCGGCGGCTGTTGCACCTTTAAGTTTAGCCGCCAACGTGAACGATGGGCCGCCGTTCAGGGTTCTTTTCCGCCTGCCGCAAAACTTCGTGCGTGACCGGAGCGGTGTCGCCCTCACCAAAAGCAATGTATTTCAGCAGGTAGGACAAGGGATTGCCTTCGCTCCAACCAAAATAGACGTGCGGCAGCTTGCCGGTTTCATCGCGCAGAAAAAGAAGAAAGGCAGCAATCGCATTCGGCACTGCCGGCGAAACTGCGCGCAAGACACGGTGGCCGTCAACCTTTTCACCGCGAATGCGTAGGATGCCCGAGAATTCTGAAGCATCGCCTGGTGTCACTTCAAAAAACAGAATCGGTTCGCCGGGAGGGATGTGGTTGTCAGTTCGTTTCTCGCGTTCCTTGATTTCATATTCCTGCGCGTCGCCCGTGTCGAGCCGATTGGCGATGATGCGCACAGTGCCGGCCGCAGCTTTGCGCACAAACTCGCGCGCCAGGTCATCCAATTCTATGCGCTCGACTCTAAGCTCCGTCGAACGCCATACCCGGGAAAAAAGCGAAGCCGTGATTATCGCGAGAATAAAGAACGAAGCGATCTTAATTCCCTCGGGTCGCTCATGGATGTTTTGTATCGTCGTATAAGCGAAGACAATGGCGATCAGCAGAAACGGAATCCAGTTTTGTCCTCTGCGCCGCATTGCCAGGGTTACCGCGACGGCAGCCGAAGTCATCAAGACCAGAACGCCCGTAGCATAAGCGCCACCTTGCGCGTCGACGTCGGCGTTGAAGATCAACGTCACTGCAATGGCGATTAGAGTGAAGACGAGCGCCAGCGGTCGAGTCGCCTGGGCCCATTGAGGCGCCATGCCATAGCGTGGCAAATAACGCGGCACTATGTTCAGTAATCCCGCCATTGCCGAGGCGCCCGCAAACCACAAAATCGCGATCGTGCTTAGGTCATAGGCGCTGCCGAATATGTCGCCGAAGAAATGATGGGCAAGGTATGCGAGAGCACGCCCATTCGCCTCGCCGCCGATCTGGAACTTGTCAGGCGGAATCATCATCGTCGTCACCAAACTGCTGGTGATGAGAAACACGCTCATGATTAGTGCTGCGGAGCGCAGCAGGCGACGTGTGTTCCTAATTCGCCCCTCGAGCAGTTCGTGCGTGCGGGGTTGCGGCGGGCGGCCAGCGCGCGTTACGTGAATGTCTTCCCAATCAGCTTCGGTCAGATCTTCATCGCCCTTGACCAATGGCATGACAGCCACGCCAGTCTCAAAACCCGATAGGCCCAGTGCAAGTTTGGGGAAAAGAATCAGTGAAATCCCGACAACGAGCCAAACATTTCCGTGCACCGCAGGGTGGTGAATTAGAGCCTGCTTCCATTCCGGAAAGTAGTGAGGATGCGTCACCAGTTGAAACAAGCCAAAACCGATTACGACGAGATTCAACAGCAGGTATACGCCTACCAGAATGACCGCGATACCAATAGCTTCCTTAAAGCCTCGCAGAAAAATTCCACCGAGCAGCGCAACCAAAACCAGCGTAACCCCGACCTGATGTTTCATCAGCTCAGGTGTAAATGGATTCTCAATAATATGAGCAGTAGCGTCAGCCGCGGAGAGTGTGATGGTGATAATGAAATCTGTGGCAACGAAGCCAAGCAGGACCAGGACAAAGAGTTTACCTTTCCAGCGCGACAACAAATGCTCCAACATTGAGATGGAACCTTCGCCGTGCGGACTTTCCTGCGCTACTCGACTGTAAATTGGTAAGGCGCCGAGTAGCGTGAGGAGAATAAGAATGAGCGTCGCGATTGGTGAGAGCGCGCCGGCTGCGAGAAAGGCAATTCCGGGTTGATAACCGAGCGTCGAAAAGTAATCGACACCGGTCAAACACATCACTTTCCACCAGGGATGTTGTTTATGAGAGCCGGGCTGATCGTCGTTTGAGGCCGACTGTCTGCCGCCCTTATATAACCAGAGCTTAAAATTTCGCCGTGTTCGATCGAGAAGAGGCATCCTAATCGTCAAGCACAATACGCATCGTGCTTTCGACTTCTCCAGCCGCAGTTGGAAACTCGCGGAATTCTACGCTGATTCGATCCGGCGTCAAGTACATTTAAGAGTTCGATAAGCTTTTAGCTTGACGTTTGACCCGATGAGCTTTCGCTTGCACTTTCTAACACAGCGAGAAACTCAAAGTTTATCGGACAAAAAAGCGGGCGGGGACCTCCCACAGTCCCCACCCTAAGGTCACGTGTCCTCACCCCACGCGACCGCTTCGTTCACCGGGGAGGTGAACGCAGCCGGATTATGCAACAGTCCGATTAAAGTTTCAACCGAATCTCAGATTCAAAAAACAAGAAATTAGACGAGGTGAAAACCGTGATTTAATTTGGTTATGAGGATGGTGATCGCCGGCTATTTTGACTTGCTGAGTTGGGGTGTTATGCCGCTACCGATTGCGGCAGAGTCGTCCATGCGAGGAACCTCACTCGACTGTTTTTCACCGTGGCGCAAGTCGGCAAGCGCAACGACGACCAGCAAAGCAGTGACACCGAGAGTAGCCAGTATGTAAAGCAAAGCCGACATCTCGTAATACATCAAAGTTATTACGCCGATAGCCAGCACCGCGGTCCAAACAATTGTAAAGGTCTTTCGCCGGCGACGATCGCCGGCCGCGTTTCTGCGTTTCATTTCTTACTCCTAAGCAAAGCGTTTTTCTTTACGCTCTAACAATTCGACTTGCGGTCGGCTAATAAATTACCCTGTTTGTGATCCCGGTGCCCCCTGAGCTTATGATATTGCCCAAGCTTCCGGACACTGCACCCATCAGCGTTTGCCCAATTCTGCCGCTTGAAAACATTCCTGCTTCGGGCACTTCAATGATGTCGAATGCCTGGAGGAAAAAGTCGGGCTTCTGATTTTTTTTGATCGCCGCATAATCCACCCGGATCAACTCCTGGTCCGTAGCACCGGGTTTCTGCCGGTAGATCCGCACATCGCTGAGCTTCGCTTCTTTTTTCGCACCACCAACCATCGCCAAGGCGCGGCTCAGCGTAAGCTGGTCGCGCAGGAAAATGCCTTGCGGAGAGGTCACGCTTCCCGTGACGTAGACAGGCTCAGCTTCTGTGACCAGCACATAATCGCCCGGCCGGATTACCGGATTCGCCGCAACTTTTCCTGTCCTCAATTCAGAGATTTTGATCAGTTCAAAAGGAACCTTAGTGCCGTCGATGGGCGCCGCCAACGCTTCTTCGCCGGGCTGCGGACACATCAACGGTTCTGTGTGGAGAATCTGGATGGTGCCCGAGGCGCGCTCGGTGAATCCGCCCGAAACAACGACCAGTTCGTTCAACCTAATCTTGCGCTGCATTGTTACGCGCGTCGGTTGTCTAACTGCGCCAAAGACTGTCGCGGGTTGCCGGCTCTTTCTCTCAGAGATACGAACACTGACCTGCGGGTTCTTGAGGTACTTTGCGTAAGCTTTGATAATGTCCGCCTGCACGGCCTTGTCGGTCCGGCACTTTGCGGGAATTGGAGATTCAAGGAACGGCAACGAACTGATGTTTCCGTCACTATCGACTTCGACAATCGCGTTGAGATCAGGTTGGGCAAAGACTCTCACGTCCAACGTGTCGCCAGGACCCAAAAGGTAGTTTCGAATGCCCTGAGTGTCCACGCCAGACTGGTCCGACGTCGAGGCACGTGAAGGCCCGTCCTGGCTGGGAGCACTTTGCGGCTCCTGCGTTCGGACCAAACCGGGAAACGTGAGGCTGACTGCGATTGCGACTAATACCAAACTTCTTTTCATAAGAACCTCTAATTTACTAATGCTGTGTGAAGGACCTTATCAGGATGTTAAATCGGCCTTGAACGATGCCCTCAAAAACTTCGGCGATCCTCGGCCCGGAAACCTGAGCCTCTTTGTCATTCCTGCTAGACGCCGGCCTTTTTAGGGCCTTTTTTACTGGGCCGGTTTACTGTTCCGGGAACGGCGAAACCAGTGAAAAGCAAGTTGCAATGATTGCACAAAAGATAATGGATGCCAACCAGCCGCAGAAGCAAAGGAGTGGGTTTGTATCCCTTCCTAATTCGCGAACTGCGACATTTTGGACACCTCTGAGAGATCATTTCCCCTAAGCTCCTTAACCGATATTACCTGGTCGATCCTTCGTTGCTTCCGTTTTTCCGAGCGCTAAGCTGGGACTGAAGCGACTCGATTTCACGTGCGATGCGTTCGGCGCCTGGGATACGAATTTCATCCTTGACAGTTTCCCGGTTCAAGTAAAAAAGCGCATCTTTGTATCTTTCAATGGCGCGGCGATAATGGCCTTTGAACGCGGAGCGTTCCGCCAGTTCAACCCAATGAGCAACCTTTACCGACGCAATAAACTCGCGAATCGCCACGCTTGACTGGTTGAGGTCTGCTTCTTCAGGATAGAATTTCTGAGCGGATTCCAGACAATGCAAGGCGCGATTTGCAGCCTCAATTTTATCCGAGGTGCGCGAACGTTGTTGCGCTTCGTAGGTAAGCGATCGCGAAGAATTCCTGGCCCAGGTCAGCAGGTGATGCTTTTGCAGTGTTCGCACGCGTTCCTGTCCTGCCTTAACCGCAATACGCTTGTCGCCCGAAAAATTATTTGACTTGAGCGCTTCGTCACTTGTTGCCAGGTATTCCTGGCAAAGTTGAAACACCTCGAAGTGAGACTCGGCACTCGATCCGCCATCGGCTTCTTCAGATCGGTGTTGAATAGCACGCGCCGCCGCTGACAATACTGACGAAGATCGGCTTTTGCTGGATGAAGACCGATTGTGTTCGCCGCTGGAACGCAGCGCTGGATCGCTACCCTGTTCGAGCAAGTACTTGGTCCAGGCGCGCCGCATCACTACCTCGCGCGCGGACAAGGCCACCAACAGAACCACACTGGCAGCGAGTCCCGCCGGAATCCAGGGTGCTTCGTCACCGCCGCTGATCAGCATCCACCACAATCCAAAGAACAACGCGAGGGCTGCGACAAACGCACCCGCAAGATACCCGACACTGGACGGCATGCGCGCTCGTGACGGACGACGCCGAGAGTTTTCAGTCGCGCCTTGCGCATGGGAGCGCGGAGCTTTCGCAAAGAAATCGTCCGCTGAGTTGTTGCTCAAAATTCGTTACTCTTCAGGAGATGCGATTAATCTGTTATCACATACTTAACAGCGATCATTCGGGCGATCAGTACGACGATCATTGGTCGGGAGGGCAGTCGGGGCCGCAAGCCCATGCTGAACAAAGCATAATCAACTTTTTACTAACACGCTGTCAATATATGATGACTGCCAATGCTGATGCGGTTTGAGGCTAGCAGTTCAGAGTCCAGCCTTTAGGCTGCTGGTTTTGGCTCTCAACCGAAAACCCAAGCTAAAGCTTGTACTCTAAACTGCATTTAGTAATTGACGGGCAAACAAAAAGGCCGCTTCTTTAATCAAGAGAGCAGAGTGGAAAAACTTATGCAGCGAGAATTTGCGGAAAAGAATTTGTTCATTACCGGAGCCACCTCGGGAATCGGCAAAGCGACCGCGTTGCGTTTTGCGCACGCGGGCGCAAACGTCGCAGCCGTTGGCCGTAATGAAACCGAGTTAAAAAGTCTCGAGCAAGAACTGCTTGGTTTGGATGTTCGCTGTGTGACCATCTCGGCCGATCTGGCCCGCGATGATTCGGCGGAACTCGCATTGGCCCAGGCCATCGATGCGTTCGGCGGCGTAGACATTTTAGTGAATGCCGCGGGACATATTTCTAACGGCACGATTGAACACACCACCGCAGAAGCGTGGGACGCGATGCTCAATATTAACTTGCGATCCGTCTTTCTTCTGATGCAAAAAGCGCTGCCCAGTCTCATCGAGCGCCGCGGCAACATCGTCAATGTTTCCAGCGTCACTGGCCTGCGCGCGTTTCCCGGCGTCCTGGCGTACTGCGTTTCCAAGGCAGGTCTGGACCAGTTAACGCGTTGCGCCGCGCTTGAGCTGGCCGCTAAGGGAGTTCGCGTAAATGCGGTAAATCCCGGCGTGGTGATAACCGAAATACATAAACGCGGCGGCATGAACAACGAGCAATATGCGGCTTTTCTCGAACACTCGAAAAGCACACACCCGCTGGGAAGAGTCGGTAAGCCGGAGGAAATTGCCGACCTGATTGCCTTCCTGGCATCGGACCGCGCGTCCTGGATCACCGGCGCCACCTACTCGATCGATGGCGGCCGTGCCCAAACCTGTGCCCGATGAATTGCCGGGCGCAACCAAAAAGCTCGCGCTAAAAACCCTGTCTGTATATACTCTGCCGAAATTAATTCGTCGTTAGGTCAGTGCACCTGGACTGACAAGAGTCTTTTTTGGAAGACGGCCACCCGCCTTCACCGGCTTGCAGTCTGAATCGAATTTCAGGAAGGAATATTCTAATGATGAATGATCCCCGCGCCGTAGCTGCCGCCAGTCCAGTCGCGCCTATGCGCTTAAAGCCTAACGCGAGCAAAAGCATTTTCAAGATAATTTTTGGGATCACGGCGGCGCTCGCGGCTTTGCTGCTCGGGTTGATCGTCCTGCTCTTAATCGGTGTCGAGACTGGTCTGGTGCCTTTGTTGATTGGTTTGATTTCGGCAACCTTGCCGGTGCCGCTCTATTTGATGCTGGTTCTGTGGATTGATCGCTACGAGGCCGAGCCGGTTTGGATGCTGGCTACGGCATTTTTCTGGGGCGCGTTTGTGGCGGTGTTCTTTGCTTATTTAATAAACACCGCATCCGCGCTCGTAGTCACCAGTCTAACCAACGACGTGCGCGCCGGTGCATCGTTTGGCGCGGTGATTTCCGCGCCTATTGTCGAAGAAAGCGCGAAGGCTTTAATTCTTTTCATCTTTTTCTTTGCGAAGAAGGATGAATTTGACGGCGTGATCGACGGCATTGTTTACGCCGCCATGGTTGGTCTTGGTTTTGCGATGACCGAAAACATCCAGTACTACGGTCGCGCGGTGATGCAGGCGGGCGGTGGCGGACTGACAATCGTTTTTATCATTCGCGGCGCGCTGGCGCCTTTTTCACATCCTATGTTCACCAGCCTGACTGGCATCGGTCTGGGCCTGGCGCGGCTGTCGCGAAATACGATCGTCAAGATCATTACGCCTCTCTTCGGATTGGCGGCTGCGATCTGCATGCATAGTATTTGGAATGGTTCTGCAGTCATCTTTGGTCCCGGCGGTTTCATACTGGCCTACCTCCTGATCATGGTGCCGGCTTTTTTCATCATGTTCGTGGTCATCGGGCTCGCACTCTGGCGCGAAGGTAAAGTCGTGCGCGAGTTTCTTACTCCCGATTTTCAAAGTGGCTTGATTAACCAACAGGAATATAACCAGCTCGGCTCAATTTTTGGCCGCATGGGAGCAACGTACGGCGCCTTTTCTCGCGGTGGAGTTCGCGGTTGGCAAGCATGTCGTCATCTAAACCAAACGGCGAGCGAGCTTGCTTTCCACCGGGCTCGTTTGGCGCGCGGCATAGCCATCAGGGATGCCGCCGAACGCGAAACCGCCTATCGCATGGCTATGGAAGATTTGCTAAAACAATTGCGCGGCGGCGGCAAATGAATCAACCCCACGCGGGTTCTCCCCGCGGGCCTCGGATACACAAAGGACATTCGTTTTTGCGGTCGTTGCCTTATACTAGCTAGATACTAAGTGTGCGGTTGCAGTTTCGCCGCCAACAGAACCCCCGTGAAAATTCAACTCTTACCCAGCACCTTTGACGACCAGGGCCACGCAACCCTCGAACAGCGTCTCACTTGTTTCCTTATCGACGAGCGTGTGGCCGTAGACGCCGGCAGCATTGCGCTGGCATTAACCGCGGAGCAACGAGAGAACGTGCGGGACATCATCGTGACGCATCCGCACATGGACCACATTGCCAGCCTGCCGATCTTCATCGACGACCTGTTCCCTGCGCTCAAACAGCCGGTGCGAATTTACGCAACACCGGAAGTCATCGAACTGCTGGAGCGCGACATATTCAATTGGAATGTCTACCCGCGATTTTCAGAATTGAAAAACGACTATGGGCCGGTCATGGAGTATGTTCCCATTCCCGCGGGCAAGGAATTCAAGGTGGCCCATCTGACGGTCACGGCAGTCGCGGTTAATCACATCGTGCCAACTATTGGCTTGATGATTTCAGACGGAACCAGCACCGTGGCTTTTAGTTCCGACACTGCGGAGACTGAAGAATTCTGGAGGCTCGTCAATGGTTCGCCGCGCATGGATGCAATCATGATTGAAGCATCTTTTCCCGACTCGATGGCAGAACTCGCCGAGGTCACACGCCACTTCACGCCCGCTTCATTGGGACGAGAGCTCGGCAAACTTACTCACAACGGTCTCGACATTTTGGCCGTCCACATCAAGCCTTCATATCGTCAGACAGTAATCGACGAACTCAACGCTTTGAAGATCAAGGGCCTCGGCGTGATGGAGCCGGGCCGCAACTATAACTGGTAAAGTTAAATAAAAAGGTAGGCGGGTTTGAGACTAGAGAGCCTCAAATTCGTTGCGCGCATGTTCGCCCGAAACTTCTTGTAAGGTTACGCGGCCGCTGGGCAACAGATCCTTAACACGCGCGGTTCGTGCCTCGCGATCGCGGCCCGGCATCAATTCAGCTCTAAACGTAACTGTCATTCCCGGGCGCGCCCAAACGTTTGCTGAATTCTTCGATGTTCGCGGTTGCTTTGGCGTCACTTTCTTCTTCCTGCCAACATAAGCGCCGGCCGCGCCGACTGCTCCCGCAGCCAACGCCAACCCACCCAGCACGCGTTTGGTACTTTTTCTCATTGATTAATGATTAATGCGACACCGGCTCGCACAGTGGATCTAAACGCGCGGTAATCGTGGGTAGACCACTCAGCGACTTTTCTGCATTCATTTGCGTGAAGTGTGCCCACTCGGGCGGAACGTTAGCTTCAGCAAAGACCGCCTCGACCGGGCATTCGGGAACACAAGCATCACAGTCGATGCAGGTTTCGGGATTGATGTGCAGCATGTCGTCGTCGAGATGGAAAGCTTCGACCGGACAGACAAGCGCGCAATCCGTGTAGCGACAGTTCACGCAAGGTTCAGCAACCACGTACGTCATTCAGTAATGACCTCCAGGTAGGACAGACATTCCTGTCTGTCCCTTAATCTACAGACATTCTTGTCTGTCCCTTAATCTACAGACATTCCCGTCTCTCGTTATCAATTGAATCGCACAATATATTAAGCACGAAACCCAAACTTTTGAAAGATGAGAAAAGAAACATCCGCAGATTACGCAGATTACGCAGATTCCACAGGGTTCGAACAAGAGAATACGCACGACCAGATAGCAATCAGTTTTACCCAATCTGCGTAATCGGCATAATCTGCGGACAAGCGTTCTTAGTACCGGGAGTAGAGTCGCGGAACTGCGTGATAGCGCCTCCTATTTAGGATTCACGATTCACATTCACGAATTATTTCGGCTCATGCCAGGTGTGCACAGGTTTGCCTGCCGAAAAGTCGTAGAAGACGAAATCCACGCCCGCCAGCATCTTTGCCAGCAGAATGATTTGACCGGTATGCATCGAGAAGTGTTCGGTCACATGAAGAATCGCCGCCAGCGCCGTTGTTGTCGTTCCCTGAATCTGAAACTGTTCGAGCAGCCGGTCAGCAGCAAAATTCTCGAGTGTGCGATCGATGTCGCTGATAGCTTTTTTGAGGTGGGCGAGCAATTCGTCGCGCGGGACAAGGCGCCTTTCCGCAAACTCGGCGTCGCGCTGGCGTTCGTCAGCCTCCGCACCAAGTCCGCAAACAATCCACTGCCGCGCGTTGCCCGAGATGTGAAGGATGAGATTCCCGATACTGTTCGAATTGTCATTCGCACGCCACCACATCTGCTCATCCGCTAGCTGCTCAAGGCAGCGTTCAATCTTCGGCAGATACTCTTCACACAGAAAATAGCGCGCCTGAGAAATGAATTCGGCGGAAACTTTTGGATCCGTTTGACTGACCGGTGTTGTCATTCTTTAAAGGCGTCGCAGCGGACACGTGGCTGAAGCATCAGAGCTAAGCGTCGTCGTCAAGAATCAATTCGGGTTTCTGTTTGTGTTTTGCTTTCCTGCCGGCCGGTCTCGCCTTCTCTTCCGGCTTTGCGTGACTCAAAGGATGACCCGGTGGAGCCACCGGTTTCCTAATACTGTCAAAAATAATTCCCGCCGTTTGCCGGGACTTTCGCTTTCGAGAAGTTTTCTTCGGCATAGAGCCGCTTCCTCGTTGTGAAGATTGTTTGTTGCTTTGGAGCGGATGCTATCGCTGCCGCCTAACGCTGTCAATGCTGCGGGTGGCATAGACTTTAGTCTGTGGCTTCGTAAGGCAGCACAGACTAAAGTCTATGCCACTCCCTGAAGAGACACATAGAAATACGTCCGAAACTCGGCGAGGTAATGAGCGCTGCGAATGTGGTTGAAGAAGGGCCTGCCGCCTAAGCTTCGCTGGGACGCGGGTCTTTCGTGAGCAGCGTTTTGATAGCCTGGGCAGTTTCAAGACGGCGTTTCTGTTGCACTTCGTTAACCCAATTGGTCACTGTCTGGACGATTTCACGCGCGGTATCGCGCGGCACGTTCTTCCTCGGCACCGCCTTCGTACGGCGTGTGCGGTCTTCTTTTTTCACTATTCGAATGGTCTTTTTTTCGGACATTTCCGGTAACCTTTGATATTCCCTTTTAAACTACTGTTTTCTTTAAAACGATCTTTTCCCAAGAGAGTTCCCAAAATTCGTTCCTCTGCAGGAACGGTCAACACCTCTTTGGTTTGCATTACAACTAGCAAAACTCAAGCCACACTCTGGCAGATTGGCCACTTTAAGTCTAACGCTGCCTTCTTAATGCATCGCATTCCGGCGGCGAATGATCCGCCGGCCGACGATGCGAATTCAAAAAGTACATTCTTCAGCGGGCCCGTACGGGTTATCTAACTTCAACTCACTTTTGACGGCTGCGTTCCCCTGGCGACTTTCCATATCGAGCTGCCAAATCCTCTTTTGAGTCGTGTAAACCAACACGCACAATCCGACGACTGCGCCCGCGTTGACCCACTTCAATCCGCCGATCATATGTTTCGTTCCAAACTTAATCAGGAGCGCGTTGACCACAATCAGCGCCAACCGAAATTCCGTAGGTCCGAATTTCAAGTAACTGATTTTGAGTTTGTCCGTCGCGGAGAATGCCAAAAACGTGCTGAAGTCAAAAGCCGCAAACAGCGCCAACATCAATAACAGTTGAAACCGCGAACTCTCAGGCAGAATGAAGGCATAGCCGAGCAGGATCGAGCAGAGAAAAAAATAATCCAGCAGGTGGTCCATGTAATAACCCCAGCGGACCAGTCCCGTGTTGCGATACTTGCCGACTTTGCCATCGTAGTGATCGGTTACCCATTGCAGGGAAATCATCAACGAGACCAGCCAAAGCCAACGAAGGTTGCGGGCTGCCAGCGCGCTGAAGACCAGAATCAACAGCGACCAAATCAGCGTCAGCATGGTCAGGTGCTGTGTCTCGAGCCAACTCGGAATCCGCGGTATGACGAGCGGCGCCAGCCGCCGCTCCAGCGGCGAAAGAAATGAATTATTTGTTTTATGCGCGCCGGCAAACTCTTGTGTTTCGATCATAAATACACCTCTGCCCAATTGTTCTTACCCCGGCAGAGCAAGGCTCAGGCCACAATCTGATGCGATTTAGACTTACGTTTCGGGCGTTTCTGTTGAGGTTTCAGGGCGTTTCAACAACCGACATTACGAAGCAAATTGTGCGCTACGTCTTTAGACGGATTTTTGCGGCAGAGCGTTGCGCTTAGATGAAAACTACTGATTGCGAACTGGGAATATCAAATCGGCGGCGACAGCTCTTGCACGCCAGCATGTCGTCGATGCGCACCATGTAGTCGCGAGACTTTTGATAACGCGCGCGATCCTGTTCGTTGGCGCCGCGCGGGGCTTGCTGTTTTTTGGTTCGCCTGAGCCAGCGCACTTCATACTCGGTGCGTTCGCGACAGTGAGGACAACTGAAGGTAGCCTTTTTCAGTTCCTGCTTTTCGTTAAAAAAATCTTGTTCGTTCATTTTGTTCTCATTAGTAGCATAGACTTTAGTCTGTGCTATCCGACGCAGCCGCTACCTGAAGTCTCTGCGTATCGTTGTGTCATAGACTTTAGTCTGTGCTTCCATCGCAGCCACAGACTGAAGTCTATGCCACTTTCGTTACCGTTCGCCTAATTCCCGCAGATACCGAAAACTGTAAATCCCCGTTTCATGTCCGTCGCTCCAGCGAAAGTTTAGCGCATACCGCCCCACAATATTAAGATCTGCAATCGTCAATTCATCGGAAACAGATTCCGGTTGCAGCACGCGCTGGCCAGTCCACTCGTTCACGCACTGCGCGCAGGGACAGTGGCGGCGCAACTCGGCGGCGGTATAGACGCAAACGCAATCGTCAGCCCAGGTAATGCGCAGGCCCGCGTCGCCTTCCTGTTTGATCTCGCGCGGCTCAATGGCCGGTCCGCGTCGTTCGACGGTCTCGATCATGGCGCTTCACCCGCCTCGCGTACCGCCTTGGCGACTGCGTCGGCCGTGATTGTAAAGTGCGAGGCATTCCAAAACACCTGACCTTTGCGCAGGACAATCACTTGCGGCGACTCGTGCATCACGCCAAAGCGACTAGCGATCGCGCCGGATAGCGCGCGCGCATTCTGAATCTCAATCAGCGCCACACTGCCCTCGTACTGCTCCATCTGATCGTAGGCGGCGGAGCTTATAGGACACGTCAAACTGTGTTTGAAGATGACCAGCGGCCGTCCCGCGTAGCTTTCGATCAAAGCGTCGAGCCCTTCCGTGTCTTTTAACCTTTTGAAATGATTATCCATTGTCACACTTGAAAACCCTTCGATAGTAGCCGATCGATTTGCTTCTCACCAAGCCAGCCCGCCGCAACAACTGCTGCATGTTCGCAACTCAAGCGTCTCTCTCCTTAACACTGCGGCGTTAGACGGTGATCAGGAATTGGACCCTACGGGAAACTGTTCAACAAAGTTGGCACAGTAAGTGCCGAGTACCACAACAGCAGCTGAAAACGCTGCCTTGGTGGTTCAAGTGGGGCGATAAAGAACACCAGAAAAACTTTTCCTTCCGCGGTTTGCCCCACGCGCTCAGAAATATTCTTTCCATCGCGTCACAGGATCTTCAAAACGCAAAAGTTTTTTCCTGCTCGAAAAAAACCCTATGTTAAGAACGACTTCTTTCTTGATTACGCTACTCGGCCTTTTCGTCCTGGCACTATTCGCTGCTCCTTTAGTGATGGCTCAGCAAAGTCCAATCGCGTTGGCCGAAACGCGCGCCGGCGTTATTAATGTCTCAATTGATTCCGAGCCGCCGCCAATGCCGCTCAGCCCCAAGGCGATAATTGCTGCCTTTCTCAAATCTGAAGCCACGACGCGCGAGGAACTAAACCAGCACACCTTCAAACGCGATGTAGTACTGCAAACGATTGGGCCAAACGGTGAGGTCACCGGCGCATACATTCGCAACTCGCAATTCCTCTTCGACGATCGGGGCAACCGCATCGAGCGGGTTTTGTATCACCCCTCCTCAACCATTCGCGAAATGCGAATAACCAAAGAAGACATTCAAGACCTCGCCGGCGCACAACTACTGGGTGTTGACGTCGCCGAAACCGATAAGTATCGCCTTAGCTATTTAGGAACCGCGCTCCTGGACTTGCGCACGGCGTTCATCATCGACGTTGCGCCCGCCACCACTCCTGATTCGCAAAACATGAAAGAGCGTTTCTTTGTTGGCCGCGTATGGATCGATGCCGCCACTTTTCGCGTTATCAAAGTTAAAGGCGTCGTTGAACCACAGGGCAAGCAGCGATTCCCCACGTTTGAAACGAGCCGCAGTTTGGTCGCTGAAACGCTTGTCTTTCCTAATCTCACCACCGCCGACGAGACTCTCCGCTTTCCTGCTCGCGATGTTCACTACCGCATCAACGTGAAGTACTACGACTACAAACGTTTTGCGAGCAAAGTCACCATCACCGAAATAGACCTACCCGCCACCGAATAATTTCTCCGCTATCAATCACTCCACCCCGAAAGCAATACCATGAAACTCTTCCTCCTATCACTCGTCTTAATGATTCTTGTCCCGGCCGCCACTCGCGCGGAAGGAACGTGTACCACCAACCGCAATTCCCCTCCCGCCAGCAACTGGTATTGGGCCCCCGACGCCGAAGTAAAAGTCCACTTTGTGCGCGGCATGTTCACGCCCGAACAACAAAATACGCTGTTGAGCGCAATGGCCTTTTGGACACAAGCCGCACAAAAAATCGGCGCCGGTGTCAGGTTCGTTTACGCCGGAGAAACCGGCGGCGTCATCAACTGTACAAACTGCTTGACGGTAACCAGGCGCGATGTCTATCAACAGGACAAGAAACACTACGCCTTCTTTCATCCTCTGCTGCAACGCGCGGACGGCCAGTTACTTTCCGCCTGGATCGATCTTGACTTCGCCACCACCAGCCCGCAGGCGCTGAAAGGTTTCATGGTCCATGAGCTGGGCCACGGATTGGGACTGTGGGACTGTACGACCTGCGGCAACAAACAAACGATCATGAATGGCTTTCCCGGCATTAACAAAAACAACGGCTTGCTCGAAGCCTCGAGTTGTGACCTCGAAGTCGTGCGCCAGGTTTACGACCGGGAACGGCACGGTTTGGAAACAACCCTGGCCCAGGTGGGTCGCGACTAAAACGCTCTTGAGATTCGCGCCGGGTGAAGTTCATTCCTGGCGCGGAACGGCAGATACCTCGACTTGCGGTTAGCATTCGCCCGATAGCCGCAACGTCGTGGTTCCTGCCGGGATAAAACAAAGCAATTGCAAAAAGATAGTTTTGAAATTCGCGCCGAGTTGAGTGGGTGCTCGGCGGAATGGGCACCACGGCGTAGCGGTTAGTATTTCGCCCGATAACCGCAACGCCGTGGACTGTCGAACAAAATTATTCGCTTCAAGCTGAAGGAAAAATATGACGACGCGAGCTGGACTCATAACATCGGTAACGCTGCTACTTTTCGTCGCGCTGGTGGCGGCGTCCGCCTTGGCGCAGACCAACGACAGTGTCGCCGCAGCTTGCGATGCCAAAGTAAAAGCCCCGGATTATTCATTACCCGAATGGCCTGAAAAAGCCGAAGTCAAAGTCTTTATCGTCGCTGCTGATTTCAACCCTGAACAGATTGCCGCCATCCTCACGCCGTTGAGAAACTGGAGTGCAGTTGCCGAAGCAACTGGTTCGCAAGTCACGTTTGTCTATTCGGGCCCAACAGCCGAGCATCAGGATTGTCTCAACTGCCTGACCATCATGCGCGGCAAAGTTCATGACAACCAGAAACATGCGGCCGAGTTGCAGGCGACGGTGAACCAGGGCGAGCAGACTATTCTGTATGCGCGCCTGGTAATCGATCGCGTCATTCCAAATTTGACCGCGCTGACAAATGCGGTGGCCCATGAGTTGGGACACAACTTTGGCTTGCGAGACTGTTTCGAGTGTCGCGCTGGTACGACAGTGATGGGCTTGATTAGATCTTCAGATGGACTGACCGGACCAACGCGTTGCGACGTGGCCCAGGTCCGGCGAGTTTACGATCATGTACGGATTTATTCGGCAGAAGTGAAGAGACGCAAACCGCAGCAGGTTGCAAAAATCGTCCCGGTGGATGAAGGCGAAGAGCCGGTCGATGACGACACACCAATCGTGGTGAAAAAACCTTAACTGAAGTTGGCCGGAACTCATCCGCAGATTGCGCAGATTTCACAGATTCAAGAAAAACAAATCTGTAGAGCATTTGGGGTAAGGATTTTCTAACTCACGAAGAACGAGAATCACAGACAGGATTTACAAGATTTACAGGATGCTAAACGATTAGGAGCCCGCATGGTAATTCGGCTGGCGCGGCCCACTAGCAATGCTGTTGTCAGCCGCTGATTATCGTGTCAATCATGTAAATCATGTCCAATGCGTCTTCGAGTTCGTCTTAACGTTAATGGGTGAAATCTGCGTAATCTGCGGATTATTTGCGCGTCAGTTGGCGATACTTGATCCGATGCGGAGTTTCGGCCGCCGCTCCTAAACGGTCTTTGCGATCCGCCTCATACTCGGAATAGTTTCCTTCGAACCAAACGACTTTGCTGTCGCCTTCGAATGCGAGCATGTGCGTGGCGATGCGATCGAGAAACCAGCGGTCATGCGAAATCACTACTGCACAGCCGGCAAAGTTTTCCAGCGCCTCTTCCAATGCGCGCAACGTGTTCACATCAAGATCGTTGGTGGGTTCGTCCAGCAGCAACACATTCGCGCCTTCTTTCAGCATCTTTGCCAGGTGCACACGATTGCGCTCGCCGCCAGATAACATGCCCACTTTCTTTTGCTGATCCGATCCGGAAAAATTAAAGCGGCCGACGTAAGCGCGCGAGTTTACTTCACGCTTGCCGAGCAGCAACAAATCCGTGCCGCCTGATATTTCTTCCCAAATGGATTTCTCAGGATCGAGTGTGCGGCTTTGATCGACGTAGGCGAGTGAAACGGTTTCGCCAAGCCGAATCGTGCCTGCGTCCGGTTTCTCCTGTCCGGTGATCATTCGAAAAAGCGTGGTCTTGCCGGCGCCGTTTGGACCAATGACGCCGACGATGCCGCCCGGTGGCAAAGCAAAGGTCATGTCTTCAACCAGCAAATTATCGCCGTAGGCTTTGTTTACGCCGGCTGCTTCAATCACCACGTTGCCCAGACGCGGGCCGGGTGGAATATGAATTTCCAAATCTTCGCGACGTTTTTCAGTGTCCTCACGCAACAGCGCTTCGTAGGAGTTAATTCGCGCTTTGCCTTTCGCGTGACGCGCTTTGGGAGACATGCGAATCCACTCCAACTCGCGCTGCAACGTCTTTTGTCTTTCGCTCTCTGACTTTTCTTCGCGCCGCAGGCGCTCCTGCTTCTGTTCCAACCACGACGTGTAATTTCCTTTCCAGGGAATGCCCGCGCCGCGATCCAGTTCCAGAATCCAGCCGGCAACATTGTCGAGAAAATATCTGTCGTGAGTTACCGCGATGATTGTGCCGGGATAGCTCTGCAGATGGTGCTCGAGCCACGCCACCGATTCCGCGTCGAGGTGGTTGGTGGGTTCGTCCAGCAAAAGAATGTCGGGCTTTTGCAAGAGCAAGCGGCACAACGCAACGCGCCGGCGTTCGCCGCCCGACAAGACCTTTACGGGTGTGTCCGCGGGCGGGCAGCGCAAGGCATCCATCGCCATCTCGAGCCGCGCATCAAGGTCCCACGCATCCTGATGGTCCAACTTTTCCTGGACCTCGCCCTGGCGCGCCAGCAGTTTGTCCATCGCTTCGTCGGACATCTCTTCGCCAAACTTCGCATTGATCTCATCAAACTCTTTTAATAGCGCGACGGTTTCTTTAACAGCCTCCTCGACAACTTCGCGCACCGTGCGCGCATCGTCGATCAAAGGTTCCTGTTCGAGGTAACCGACGGTGTAGCCCGGCGAGATGACCGTCTCGCCGTTGATGTCTTTGTCGACGCCGGCGAGTATGCGCAGCAGCGACGATTTGCCCGAACCGTTGAGACCGATGACGCCAATCTTCGCGCCATAGAAGTAGGAAAGATAAATGTCTTTCAGCACGGCCTTCTTGTCATAAAACTTACTGACGCCGACCATGGAATAAATAACTTTGTTTGGTTCAGTGCTCATTGTTTGAATTTCGGACTGCGAATTTCGGATTGCGAATTTCGGATTGCGAATTTGAGAAGTCGAATCTGTAGTTTCGTGTCTGGAATCTGTATTTTGAATGTTGAATCTGGAATCTGGAATCTCGTTTCTGTCTTCTGCCTACTGCTTTCTGCCTACTGCCTACTGCCGTCTGCCTACTGCCGTCTGCCTACTCCCCTTGAGTCTAGTGCATATTGAACGGACCACCCGGCGGCTCTGGCGCCAGGTCCGGGCGCGTCGAATCCTGGACCACTTCGTGCACCTCCAACTTGTTCGACTGCGAAAACGCTTCCTTTGGCAAGGTACCCGATTGCGCGTGGCCTTTTACAAACTCATCAGAGCGCACCCAATTAAGAAAATCCTGACGGCTGTCCCAGAAAGTGAAGACCACATACGGATCGCCTTCGTTGACCGGGCGTAGGACGTGGTTGGAAATGAATCCCGGCATCTTGTCGACCAGGCCGGCGCGGTCGCGGAATCTCTGCTCGAACGCATCTCGATATTCCTGATTGACGTAAATACGATTAGCGACAGTTATCATTGCGTGCTCCCTTTTCTTTTAATGATAGCACCGGGGCGTGGATTCGCGGGCACATGGCCATCTAGCGTCAGGCACATAAGTGGGATGCTCTCGAAATTAGGAAGGTGGGAATGCCGCGAACAGCTTTGTCTCAGATGTATAGGCCACTTTAGGTTCGGCTTTGCCGCCTGATGTGCGGCGGTGGCTACGCCCCGCCGACCGCAGCCAGATTATTCCCGGGCTACGCCCGTTGTTCAGGCTTCGAACTATTGGCGAGAGCCCCAAACAAGGGCATAGCCCACAAGAAAACGAAGGCACTCGACGGCGGGGCATAGCCACCGCCGCACATCAGGCGGCAAAGCCGAACCCGCAGTATTAGCACTGAGGGCAAGGCCTGCTCGGCGAGGGTCCATAACTCGATTGAATTTTGAAGGGAACGGTTTACTCATCCGCGGCGGGCTTTGATCGCAGTCGCTTGATTTGTCCCCGGTGCGCTTTTCCTTCAAGCGTGCGGTTCTTCGCGCTGCGCGGTACGCGGGTGGGGAGGCGCTTGGGACGTTTGTAATTCAACTGCGCGATCTTCTTCCGCAGCTTCGCCAAACAAATCGCTTTGTTTCGGTGTTGGCTTCTCTCCTGTTGCGAGCTGACGACAACACCCGAAGGCAAATGCCTTAGCCTGACCGCGCTTTCAGTTTTATTAACATGCTGGCCGCCGGGACCGCTGGCGCGAAAGGTCTCAACTTCGCATTCACGCAATAGGTCGTCATCCGATTCCGGTAAACTAATCATGCTGAGCAATGAAATGCGCGCGTCAGAACTGGATAATCTGCCGCACCGCCTGCGCCTGGGCCAGCCGATCGAATCCCGCATTGATCTCTTCCAACTGCAAAGTATGTGTATGCAGCTTATCTACCGGCAGAATCCCCGCCTGGTACATATCGATGAATCGCGGAATGTCGCGACGCGGCACGCAAGAACCCATGTACGAACCCTTGATCGTGCGCTCTTCAGCAACGATGCCGAGCGCGGGAACGGCGAACATCTTATCCGGCGCCGGCAGACCGATGGTAATTGTAATGCCGCCGCGACGTGTGGATTCGTAAGCTTGAATCAAGACCGTTTCGCTGCCCACACTTTCAAAAACATAGTCCGCACCGCCGCGACCAATTTCTCTTATGGCAGCGACCGGATCGTCTTGCGTCGCGTCGATGGTATGCGTCGCGCCCAGCTCGCTTGCGAGTTCTAGTTTGTCCGCCACGCGGTCAACAGCAATGATCGGAAAAGCGCCGGCTGCGCGTGCGCCCATCACCGCGCTCAAACCTACGCCGCCCATCCCGAACACCGCCACCGACGATCCTGCTTGCACCGACGCGGTGTTGAGCACTGCGCCTACGCCGGTCATCACCGCGCAGCCAAAGAGCGCGGCGACATCGAAAGGCAGCTTGAGATCAATTTTTACGAGCGACTCCTGCGCGGCGACTGTGAACTGAGAAAAGGCGGACACGCCGAGGTGATGGTTGCAGGCTTGCGGCGGTGTTGAGCGTGAGTCAGTAAAACGACGCGCGCCGTTGAGCAGCGTTCCGGCAATGTTTGCCTCTCCGCCGGGTGCGCAAAGCGCTCCGCGACCACTCACGCAAAATTGACAACGGCCGCAGGCCGGCACCCAACTAAAAACCACATGATCGCCGGGAGCAAGCTCCGACACAGCAGCGGCTGGTCCAACTTCGCGGACAATGCCGCTCGCTTCATGGCCCAACACCATCGGCATAACACGAGGGCGCGAACCATCGACTACGGAAAGATCTGAATGACACAAGCCGGCAGCGCGAATCTCAACCAACACTTCTCCAGGCCCCGGCGGCGCGAGCGTTACCTCATCAATCACGAACGGCAAGCTTTCGGCGTAAGGCCGCGCCTGCCCCATTTCATAAAGAACGGCCGCTCTTGTTTTCATGACGTCCTACAAAGGAAGAGTGCTGAGTACTGAGTACTGAATGCTGAGTACTGAGTGCTGAGTGCTGAGTACTGAGTACTGAGTACCAGGCCCTCGTACTAATTAGAAATATTTGCCTGGGGAAAGAATGGCTTCAAACGCGCCAAATGTATATAGCACACATGAAAGCACAGAGCAGGACACGCTTGACCGTGCTTTTGGACTGCGCTGGCTCGACAGCGCTTTCGGACTGCGCTGGCTCGACAGCGCTCTCGGACTGCGCTGGCTTGACAGCGCTTTGCGGCGCGGCGGCTTGACGCCGCTTCAACGACGCGGGCGTTTCTCCTCCTTAAAGCAGATCGCAGCGTAACCGAAAGCGGCGTCAAGCCGCTGCGTTACAAAACCGCTGTCGAGCCAGCGCACTCCATAAGCGGCGCCGCAAGCCAAGAGTACTCACTCTTCCGCCGCAAATTTTATCAACGCTTTCGCGCACCCGATAAACCTCTTCGTTCACTTGCGACCGCTCACCGGCAATTCCGCGCCTCCGTTTGGTGCTTTTGTTTGCCCTAACTACTCACGATTTACGATTCACGATTCACGGTCGTTATGGCACGGCGAATGCGATGGGGAATGTCATGAAGTACCTTCGCGAACGCGGAATTTATTTGGCGCCCAATGGCGAGAGCTTTGTGGCGAGTCGAGAGCGAACAACAACTGCGGATGGCAAACCGATTCGGTCGCGGTTGGGCAGGTTGTCTTACTTTCTTTTTGGCCGCTACGAATGGGCCTTCCACGGCCAGCCTGATTACGAAGTCGCCACTTCAGGAAGCTTGGTCGGTCTGAAGCAAGTTTCGAATTTCCGGCCCGACCAGCTGATCGACACCGGCGCCACCGCCGGCGCCCACTGACGCGTGAATCGTAAATCGTTAATAGTCAGAACAAGACCTTCGTTTCCTGCTCACCTACGCACTCAGGTCTCAAATTTTTAACTTTTCAAGTCGGAAGATTTTCAGGTCGGGAAGGGTGGCTTGCCCCCGCTAACCTTTGAACAATTTGAAGCCCAATTAAAAAGCTCTACGCCGAATACACTTTTGAATTCGCGGCACAGGGGTGTCCGGCGCCTTCCGTGCGAAAGGGCTCCCCATTTTTCGGTCACGATGCTGGGAAAATCCGATCGCTCCAGCGGCTTAGCCGCTTGTGGAGTGCGCTGGCTCGACAGCGCTTTGCAACGCGGCGGCTTGACGCCGCTTTCACGAATGCGAAGAGTCGAGAGTTTCCTTAATGAGATCGCCGGGCTAACTCAAAAGCGGCGTCAAGTGCACCCCAGCGCGGCTGCCACGCCGGGGACCCCGCTCGTCGCGCAGTCCAAATTAACCATCCGCGGCTAATTGGTGATTCCCAGACTTCTCGCAATCTGCTCGTACAGCGTTTTAAATGTGAGACCGTCCGGCCGCGCCTGGTTGTAATGCCGCACAATCGTCACGTCGATCTTCGGGCAATGGTAGACTGACGTTCCCCAAAATCCGTTATGCCCCCAACAAACATTTCCGGCAATGTGTCGACGCTGAATGCCCATCGCATATGGACCACCGGCCGCATCATTATTTGTCGGCGGTACTGTCAACATCATCTGCAACGTTGAAGCGCGATGAAAGATTTTTCCCTGGACCAGCGCGCGATAGAAACGCGCCAAATCCTCAACCGACGAAACCAGGCCGCCGCCGCCATACAAATCTATTGATGGATCGAAATCGGCGGCGTCTATCTCACCAAAATATGGATGGGCCAGAGACTTGATGCCGGCCGGCGCCGGTTCCAACGTCTCGAGATAAGTCTCATCAAGTTTTAGCTGTTTGAAGTTCAGCAGCGAACGCAACGCCGCGCCTAACGTCTTGCCAGTCACGCGCTCTAGCATCTCGCCAAGCAAAATGTAACCGGTGTCGGAGTAGCTGTATTCCTTGCCCGGCGCGGCTCGAGGCGTACCCCAGATGATGGCGTCCTCCACCTGCTCGCGGCGCGTCCAGCGATGTTTCGGGTTTGCGCTAATTATCTCGTAGTACTGTTTGGCCCTCGCATAGTCAAACATTCCGCTGGTATGAGTCAGAAGCTGCCGCACGGTAATGACATTTGTCGGATAGCCGCCTTTATCGAGAATCGTGTTGTATTCCTGCGGCAGGTAACGATTGATCGGATCGTCGAGCTTGATCTTGCCGTCCTCATAAAGACGCAGAATCGCAGCAGCAACAAAAGTCTTGGTGACACTGGCGACGCGAAATACATGATGCGGATCGAGCGGCTGTTTCGATTCACGATCAAAGACGCCGGCAGCGAGACTGACATTGATTCCCTGCCTCGGCGCATGAACGTGCAACAGCTCGCCCGGCAAACTTGGCGTCCCGGCCACTTCGGCGGAAAGCGCCTGCTGCAATTCCGCGATGATCTCGGCGGGCGTCTTTGTGTTGACTCGCTTGGCCGTCTGCGCGAAGGCGATCGACGAGCAGCAGACGGCTCCCAGGATTCCGATCAATAAAGATCGATTTAAGCGACTATTAACGTTCATACTCTTCAGTCTTAAGTCTTGAGTCTTGAGTCTTGAGTCTTGAGTCTTGAGTCTTGAGTCTTGAGTCTTGAGTCTTGAGTCTTGAGTCTTGAGTCTTGAGTCTTGAGTCTTGAGTCTTGAGTCTTGAGTCT
>JAVEDP010000010.1 GCA_030841085.1 Pyrinomonadaceae bacterium | reverse complement strand
GAGTGGCATAGACTTTAGTCTGTGGCTCCCTGGCGACCACAGACTAAAGTCTATGCCACTTCTGTAAACTCTGAAACTTGAAATTTGAAACCTGAAACTTGAAACTTTCTAATGGAATACTCGCAAGCGGAAATTCTGCAAACGGTGGCGATGACCGAGATGGAACATCTCGACGTGCGTACCGTTACGCTTGGTCTCAGTCTGCGCGACTGTGTCTCAGAAACGATTGAGCGCACTTCCGAACGCGTCTCCGAGAAAATTCATCGCTTTGCTGACAGACTGGTCCAAACCGTCGATCAAATCGGGGACGAGTTTGGCATTCGGGTGGCAAACAAAAGAATTGCTATCACGCCAGTCTCGATGATTACCGAAGGCGCCAGCGGCGATCCGGTGCGGCTGGCGCGCGCGATCGACGAAGCGGCCGGCGCAGTAGGCGTCGATTTCATCGGTGGTTATTCCGCGCTGGTCCATAAAGGCGCCACCGATTCGGAACGCGAGTTTCTAAACTCCATTCCCGAAGCCTTGTCGACAACCGAGCGTTTGTGTTCTTCGGTGAACGTGGCCACGACGCGCGCCGGAATCAACATGGACGCGGTGCGGCAGGTGGGTATCATCATTAAAGAAGCTGCCGAACGCACCAGCGACCGCGGCGGCATCGCCTGCGCCAAGTTTGTTTGTTTCGCAAATTCGGTCGAAGACAATCCATTTATGGCAGGCGCCTTCCACGGCGTTGGCGAACCGGAAGCGGTTATCAATGTCGGCGTTTCGGGGCCGGGCGTCGTCAACTACGCGGTCGGCCGTGCGGCGCGCGATATGCCGCTGCAGGACCTCGCTGAAATTATCAAGAAACTTTCATTCAAGCTCTCTCGCGCGGGCGAATTGGTGGGCCGGGAAGCCGCGCGCCGCCTGGGAATTCCGTTCGGCATAATTGATTTATCGCTCGCGCCGACGCCCGTGCCCGGAGACTCGGTTGCCAACATTATCGAAGCGATGGGCTTTGAACGCGCGGGCACGCATGGCACCACGGCCGCGCTGGCGCTGCTCACCGACGCCGTAAAAAAAGGCGGCGCGATGGCCAGTGGTTCGGTGGGCGGCATGAGTGGCGCCTTCATTCCCGTATCTGAAGACGCCGGCATGATCGAAGCTGCGCAACTCGGCGCGCTGTCGCTGGATAAACTCGAAGCATGGACCAGCGTCTGCTCGGTCGGCATCGATATGGTTGCGGTGCCCGGTTCAACTTCCGCAGAAACGATTTCGGCAATCATCGCGGACGAAATGGCGATCGGGGTGATGAACAACAAAACCACCGCGGTGCGGATCATTCCGGTTCCGGGAAAGGAAGTGGGCGAGATGGTTGAGTTTGGCGGCTTGCTGGGCAGGGCGCCGATCATGGCGGTGAACGCATTCTCCTCAGCCGACTTTATTCACCGCGGCGGCCGCATACCGGCGCCGATTCACTCGCTGCGAAATTAGAAGTGTGGGTTAATTTAGTCCTTGTAAAGCAAACTGTTAGTTTGCGGCGGTTGCTGACCTTCAAGTTGAGCGGAAACGAACGACCGCAAACTAACAGTTTGCTTTACAAAATCCGCCGCTGCGAAATTAGAGGAAGTTCAGAGTCCAAGCTTTAGCTTGCTTCTTCCGCGCCTAAGAGCAACCTGAAGGTTGTACTCTCAACTGCTTATCCAAGAACTTCCATGAAACCACTTGCGAGTATTTTTTGGTTTATTCTTATCTGCGCCCTCGGAATGATGTGGGCGCACGCACAGGCAGCACCAAAGTCGCCCAAACCTAAATCCGACTTCAGCGGGACCTGGCTGCTCGATACAGCAAAGAGCAACGTCGGTTCATCAGCAACACCGGACCAGCCTCTGAAGATCACTCATCGCGATCCGGAATTCAGAATCACGCGCATGGTTGCGAGCAATGGTCAGCTCACCGGGCGGGACTTCGTTTACTTTACGGACGGCCGCGGCGAAACAAATCCGACGATAGTCTTTCTGAGCACCAGCACCGACGTGCACGCGCAGGGCCACGATAAAGACGTCACTAAATCCAGAACAACCTGGAGCGGCAATAAGTTGGTCACTCGCTCAACAGTTCGCGGTCCGGTCAGTGGTCGATCGTTAGAGTTCGAGATCATAGATGAGTGGAAACTTTCCTCGGACGGAAAGACGTTGACGCAAACCAGCAGAACAGTTTTCCGCCAGGATATGTCCGGAGTCATTTTCGTTCCCGCGAACCGGCCGGACATCAAGCGAGTCTACAATCGCATTCCGGATTAGTGTCCGATAAGCTTTAGCTTGTCGCAACGTCGCGACAAACTAAAGTTCATCGGACATCTGTGCGGCAGCGAAATTCAGTGTTAACATGACGGCCCAAACAAAGGAGCGCATATGCCGGAAGCACTGGGATTAGTCGAATGCAAAGGCCTGGTCGCGATGATCGAAGCGGCCGACGCGATGGTTAAGTCAGCGAACGTTCGCCTGGTCGGTTGGGAAAAAATCGATGCGGGCCTGGTGACTGCTATCGTGCGCGGCGACGTTGCCGCTGTGCGTGCTGCTGTCGACGCCGGCGCCGCTGCCGGTAGAAAGGTTGGTGAGGTAGTAGCCACGCACATTATTCCGCAGCCGCACGAAGAGGTGGACCAGAGTATTCCGGTTCTCCACACTGGAGAAACCACGCGCAAGAAAATCAGCGGCTCGGTCCCCACGAAATGAACTTTTTAGATGTAAAGCAAACTGTTAGTTTGCGGTGGTTGCTGGCCTTCAACTTGAGTGACAATCTGCCCGCCGCAAACTAACACTTTGCTTTTCAACCACCGCAAACTAACAGTTTGCTTTACGAAGTCCAGCCTTCAGATTCAGCCTGCTAAATGAGCCTGACTCTATATTTCCTGCGCCACGGACAAACAACTTTAAGTCGCGACGATACTTTTTGCGGTTCCGGACTCGATCCCGAACTGACGCCGGAAGGGCTGGAAATGGCCCACGCCTTTAGTAATGCTTATCAATCAAAATCCTGGGCCGGAATTTATGCGAGCAGTTTGCGGCGAACGATTCAAACCGCGCAACCGCTTTGCGCGTCGTTGCAAATGAAGCTGGAGGCTCGCGACGAGTTGCAGGAGATCGCCTACGGCAAATGGGAAGGACTCAGCAAAGAAACAGTCGCAGAAAAGTATAAGGACGATTACGTTAAGTGGCTGGCAGATCCCGCGCGACACGCACCGACCGGCGGCGAATTAGCAACGACGGTCGCCCAACGCGGGTTACGCGTCATTCACGAAATTCGCGAACGCTTTGTCGCGGGAAATGTTTTGGTCGTTTCACACAAAGCGACGATCAGAATTCTGCTTTGCAGCTTGCTGGGCATCGACGTGGGCGGCTTTCGTTATCGACTGGGATGTCCGGTCAGTTCTTTAAGCATTGTTGAGTTCACGGCGAACGGGCCGATGCTGCAAACCCTGGCCGACCGTTCACATCTCGATGAACGATTGAGAACTTTACCGGGTACTTGATGGTTAGAGCCTTGCTCGGGATGTAATGGATCTTGGCAGGTTCGGCTTTGCCGCCTGAGTTGACTTCGTCGGCGATGGCGATGCCTGGCCGAGATGAGCAAAAATTTAATCCCGGGGCTGTGCCCTTGGTTCTGGCTGATCCTTCAGATTATCGGGCGACAGCTCACCCGGGCATAGCCCAAAGAGTTGAAGTCAGACCTACGGCGGGGCATAGCCACCGCCGACGAAGTCAACTCAGGCGGCGAAGCCGAAGCGGGGAGCACTTCTGAAACTAAGAAATGCCTGCAGATATATTCAAACGCATCGCCGGCGAGAGAAGATGGTGGGCCTGGAAAATCCTCTTCGCTGTCTCAGTGCTCGTCATGACCGTTCCCGTGGTCCACGCGCAACAGCCGTTCGTTACCGATAATACCGATACCACGCCCAAGCGTCATTTCCATTTTGAGTTCAGCAACGAGTTTGACTTGCTGCAAGCCTCCGCGTTTCCGAGTCGCAAACAGAATACTGCTGACTTTGAACTCGACTATGGAGTTTTTGATAATTTCGAAGTCGGCATTGAGTCGCCGCTGCTCACGATCATTAATGCACGTGGCACGGTTCCTCTGCTTCCCACCGGGATTGGTGACACCAATGTTTCGCTGAAGTACAACTTCCTGAAGGAGCGCGAGCATTCCCGCCGCCCGGCTTTGGCGATTGCCTTCAACCTTGAGCTGCCGACCGGCGACACAAAACGCCAACTCGGCTCGGGCTTGGCGGACTTTTACACAAACGGCATCTTGCAAAAGTCGCTGACAAAGAAGACTGCATTGCGCTTGAATGGCGGCCTTCTGTTTTCGGGAAACACCACGACGGGTGTGATTGGCATCAAGAGTCGCGGTACGGTTTTTACCGGTGGCGGTTCGTTAGTGAAACAATTTACGCCAAAGCTTGATCTGGGAATTGAGTTGACGGGCGCGCTCACCAAGAATCTGCAACTGGGGAAGGGACAACTGCAAACACAATTCGGCGGGAACTATCTGTTTAAGAGAAACATGTCATTCGATTTCGGTCTGGTCGCTGGCAAATATGCCGCCAGTCCACGCGCCGGCGTCCAGCTTGGCATCTCCATCGACTTCTGAAGGCCCATTGTTTGATTGCAAGCGCTAATTTGAAGCTAGGCCTTGAATATCAACCGCGCAGGGTGTATAAGCCCGCCGTTCCTCTAATTTGCCTCAGGAGATCCTCAAATGAAACACAATTTCACTTTAGCACTGGTTTTCATGTCGATCTTGATTGCAAGTCTTTCCGCCGCTTGCACCAAATCGAAAATCAACCCCAATGATTCCACGCCACCCAAAGTCGAGATTAAGGTCAAGAAAAGCAACGGCCAGTTTGAAGCGGCCAGTATAGCCGACCTAAGTACGACGCTTGATCTATCCTGTGTTGTTTCCGATCCGGAGGGCGTCAAGTCTATCGAGCTTAAGTTCCTGGGCGGCACCTCAAGTACTTGCACGGTCGGAAGTGCGGTCTATAACGGAAGTTTTTCGGTCCCACTTCCTTCCGATCAACAACAAACACTCCAAGGTGATGCTTCAGGAAACGTGCTTGACACGCTTCCGCTTTTTGCCACGCTGACGGCGCCTACTTGCCATGCCGGTACGCAGTCAGGGAAGCCCATCGGCCACGAGATCACCGTTCAATGTAAAGGGATGAACTGGTCGTCAAACGCACAAAACAATAGCGCTAAGGCGGAGCTAAAAGTCACTGTCAAATAACTCGCTCGATACAAAAAGGCAAAAAGGCTGGAAGGAAATAATCTTCCAGCCTTCTCGCTGGGACACCCGGTAGCGCGCTGTCACTACGGAGTGAGCGACTCTCTTACATAGCCACAGAGCGGCGCGGTGGCTCGTTACAAGGTGAAGAAATTCTTAATGCGCCGTCGTAGATCATTTTGGTGATAACGCATCCGCTGGCGCTTTGCTTCCTCATTTAAACCTTCACGCGCGGCCTCAAGTTCCACCCGCCGGTTCGCAAGCAACATTGAAATGTCGTCGGCAATTTCAGGACGCTGTTGCAGAATGTCGTGGAAGGCCTCCTTATCAAGCCGATAGCATTCGACATCGGTCACGGCAATCACTGTTGCGGTGCGCGGCTCTCCAGTCATCATTCCCATTTCGCCAAACACATCGCCGGCGTGCAGTGCGGCGACGCGTTCGTTCAGATTACCGTCGGTAGACACGCGAACTTCTGCTTCGCCTGCGGTCATCAGGTAAAGCCAATGCGCTTCAGCTCCCTGGCGTGTCATGGCTTCGCCGCGCGTGAAGGGCGCATAGCGCAGTCGAGCCGCGAGCGAGCCGTGCTCTTCTTCAGTTAGCGAATTAAATAGTTCGACCCGGCCAAGCGCCTCGACACGCTGTTTAGTGTCTTCAATCTTTTTTCGCTCGCGACGCGACGCATCGTCCTCTGTCATTAAGATGGCATGCGCCGGAATGGAAAGCGGAATGCCGGCGCGACGGAGCGCGAAATAAATACGCGTGCGCACGATTGAGTTGGTCGGATCATCGACCGCCAGATCCGTCAGCCAATAGCGCACGGCATAGCTGCCAAAGCTTTCCTTGAAATCCATGAAGACGCAGTTTGGCGGAGGTTCGCTGGCGATGTTTGGGATTGGCTCGGCACGCAGGCCGCTTTCCACGGCATCGATTACGTCGGCCGGTGAATAGCGGAAGTCAACGTTGAAATATACCCATTGCCGGTGTTGGCGCGGCGCACCCGCACGCCGACCGAGGACAGTTACCTGACTCTTCATCAAGACGCTGTTGGGAATTACGATCGTGTCCCAATTGCGAGTCTCGATCGACGTGTGGCGCCAGCGAATTTCTCTGACTACACCTTCCTGTCCATCGATCTTGATCCAGTCGCCGATGCCGATGGTGCGCTCTAGTTGCAGCGCCATCCCGCCCATCATGTTTCCAAGCGTGTCTTGAAAAGATAAACCGATGACGGCGGTCAGCACTGCGGAAGTGGCAACGATGCCGCTGATATCAACGTGCGGAATGGAAAGTAAAGTGATCCCAAGAACAACGTAGGCAAGCGCAACCAGCAGATCGCGCAAAATACGCGGCGGCTTTAGTCTTATCGCGCTAAGAAAAACTTCGAAGACAAAGACGCCGGCGACATTTATGAAGGCGATCCAGAGACAGAACAGCGAGGCCCATTGGAACCAAAGATACAACGAGCTCTCAGTGCTGATGCCGCGGTAGGCAAACCCGCCAACCAGCAATAGGCCAACAAAAGCGAGCGCAAACAAAAGCAGCGCGGCCCGAATTCGCATCCGTTCGGCTGGTCGCAGCGAGTTAAGGACTAACGCAGCGGCAACAAAAATTACGATGGCCCAAATAAAGGCGCCGTGCATTCTTGCCGCGAGTTCTACCTGTTGCCAGAAGCTCATTGGTTAGCTGGAAATTAGTTGACCCATGTGGCACAGACCTTCAGTCGGTGTATTTTTACGTGCGTGACACCCAAACCAGCACAGACTGAAGTCTATGCTACTTCACTGATTAGAGGTGGGATTCTAGCACGGGCAAGCTATCATAAACCGTTCGCTAGTGGTGGATTCAGGAGGATGAAAGACTATGCTTAGAAAGAAACGAAGCGGACTCGGTCAGATGTTGGAACGGTTCTCGCGCAAGGTGACCGAGGCAACAGGAACCTCAACGGCTTTCATAATCGCGTTACTGGTAATTGTTATCTGGATTGCTACCGGCCCGCTCTTTCACTTTTCCGATACGTGGCAGTTGGTAATCAACACCGGCACAACGATCGTAACGTTTCTAATGGTGTTCCTTATCCAGCGCAGTCAGAATAAAGATGCGCTGGCAATTCATCTGAAGTTGAACGAAATCGTCGCGGCACTCGAGGGCGCCAGCAACAGGCTGATCGACGTGGAAGACCTTACCGAAGAGGAAATTCTGACGCTGCATAGCCACTATCAGGAACTGGTGAAAATGGCCAAGGCCGATTTGAAATTGACGCAGACCCATTCAATTGAAGAAGCCGCAGCCCGCCACGGAATCAAGTATGGCAAGGTGAAGGCAAAAGCATAATGCGCCGAAGGACCACCGAATGACCAAGAATAAAGAAGCCGCGCCAGCCAAAGTAATTAAAAAAATCTCGCCGAGAAGGGTCCGCGCATTCTTTGGTGAATTGGGCCCAGGCGTGATAACTGGCGCCGCCGATGATGACCCGTCGGGAATTTCTACCTACTCCGTTACCGGCGCGGCGTTTGGTTATGCGCCCCTTTGGACCGCGCTCTTTTCGTTTCCCTTAATGGTCGCGGTACAGATCATGTGCGCTCGTCTGGGGATGGTTACGGGCCGCGGGCTCGCCGGCGTGTTGCGGCGCAACTATTCTCGCTGGGTTTTGTGGGGCGCTTGCTCGTTGTTGATTGTCGCGAATGTAGTGAATATCGGAGCGGACCTCGGTGGAATGGCCGATGCTACCGCAATGATGACGGGCATCAAGCCTTTGTTCTTTACACCGATCTATGCGGTGTTAATTACGTCCTTGCTTTTCTGGACTTCTTATCAATTCATTGCGCGCGTTTTCAAATGGCTGACGCTGGTCCTTTTCGCCTATGTGATCGCGGCGTTTCTCGCAAAGCCGGACTGGTCGGCGGTCTTGCGTTCGACATTCATTCCTCACGTCGAATGGTCCAGCGCCTACATCGCAACCTTCGTCGGGATTCTCGGCACTACCATCTCTCCATATCTCTTTTTCTGGCAGGCATCCGAGGAAGTGGAAGAGGAACGCAAGATGGGACGGCGCTCGGTCGGGCAACGGCGCGGCGCAACCGATGAAGAAATTAGAAAATCACGCACAGATGTGATTACAGGAATGTTCTTTTCTCAACTGGTGATGTATTTCATTATCCTCACCACCGCAGCCACGCTGCACGCTCACGGGCAAACACACATTGATACGGCGCAGCAGGCGGCGGAGGCACTGAAACCACTGGCCGGTCGCGGTGCTTATCTGCTTTTCACTTTAGGCCTGATTGGTACTGGAATGCTCGGCGTGCCGGTGCTGGCGGGCGCCGCCGCTTATGCCATTGCCGAGGCCAGCGCCTGGCGCGGTACCCTTGAGGATCGACCCCGCCTGGCAAAAAAGTTTTATGCCGTTGTCGGTGCGGCAATGATTATCGGATTGACACTCAACTACGCCGGGTTCAATGCGGTGAAGATGTTGTTTTGGGCGGCAGTCTTGAATGGAGTTTTGGCGCCGCCATTAATCGTGCTGGTCGTGTTGTTAACTTGTAACAAAAAGATCATGGGGAATCGAACCAATCCGCCGCTACTGAGATGGCTTGGTTGGGCCACCGCAGTGATCATGGCCGTGGCTGCAATCGCGATGTTCGCGACGATGTAAAGCTAACGTCGTGAACTTGAGCAATTTGTTCGGCTATGGCTTCGGACTTAGGCTGATTCCTGCGTGAGCCGTTTCAGGACCTTTGCGACTCGCTTTTTCTGAGATTCCTTTTCAAGTCCTCCCAGTCTGCGGATCAGGACCTTTTGCAGCGCCGCCTTATTCTTGTCATTAACTAAAGGCAACGACATCTCGGCATACATCGGCAACTGGTTATTGGGACAAGCCAGCAGTTGTTCCAACAAGAGTGGTAAACACGCGTCCGCATATTGTTTCAGCGTCCCGAGCTTAACGAGAATACCGACTGCATGATCGCGAGTAATAACCGAGCCACTGTCCGCGACGGCCAAAATTTTCGCCAACAAACCATGAATTTCTTTCGGCTTCTGCAGCGTGATTGAGTCAAGCGCGCTCATTGCGCCCCAAACGAGCCGGTTGTTTTTGCTGTCGAGTAACTTTCCAAATTCTCGATGGTAAGAAGCAATCAGCGCGGGCCGCCGTTCACCGATCTCGTAGAGGACTTTGATGCAATCGCTTTGCAGGCGCTTGTCTTTGTTACCAAGGTTCTCAATCAATTCTTTTACTGCGGCGCGGTCATTTGTGCGCACGATTTCTTGCGCCAACTCCTGATTTGGAACCTCGTCTCGCCGGTTGAGAGCGGTCGCCAATTTATTCAGCACGGACATTGGTTTGAGAAAGCTCACAAGCTACAGCTTGCGGGGGTTCGAAAGAGCAACCTGAAGGTTGTACTCTGAACTGCTTATATGGCCTTCCGAGGTTCGGATAGGGTTGCGCTGAACTATTTCGTTGGAGAGCCGGCTTTATCCAATTTCTCGAATCGCGCCATCATGTTTTCATAAATGCGATCCGTTTTTTCGTGCAGGTGCGCAATCTCGAGTTCAGCCTTGATGTTTACCTCATACTCAATATCGGCGCGCACTTTATCCTTTTGCGCCTGGCGGTTTTGGCTGATGAGCACGAAGCAGGAAAGAAAAATCGCCTCTAACGAAACGATCATTGTTAAAAGACCGAAGGGAAAAGGATCGAAGTGCGGCAGGCCGAGTGGCAGCGTATTAATGGAAATCCAAATTATGAACCAGGCGCCGTTGAGAATAAGAAAAGCCATGCTGCCGCTAAACCAGGCAATCCAGTCTGCGATTCTCAATAACGCAGTCGAATGCACTTCCATTTCTTCATTGACGTTGCGCGAAACACGCGTGCGCAACAGTTCGTCAGCTTTGCGCGTTAAGCCGCTCAAGGCCGCCAGCATGTGCAGCGCTGCTTCCGGTTTTCGTTGAAACAACATAACGAGATCGCTGCGATCGAGCACCAGCACATCGCTATCCGACAGGGCCAGCGCGGTTGCGGTGCGCGGTCCCGTATCGAGCATGGCGAGTTCGCCAAACATATCTCCCGCCTGCGCGGTCGTAAGCACAATCTTCTGGCCGGCAGTGTCTTTGATAAAGAGTTCGATCTCGCCGCTTTGCATTATGAAAAGGGAATCGCCGGGATCGCCCGCCTGGAAAAGCGTGTGGCCGGCGGGCACCTTCAACTCATCGATAACATTGGCGAGCGCGACGCGGTCGTCTTCGTTCAGGTGGTCAAACATCCTGATGGCGGCAAGAAAATTGGGGTCACAAGGCATTAGCAGATCCTTCCAGAGCACCGGGGTAGCGAAAGCGGCGACATTATATGCTATCAGCGGGAATTGTGAGTTCGCAGAATTGTAAAGCAAACTGTTAGTTTGCGATGGTCCACGACGAAAAACGTATATCGAAGGCTGAGTTCCTCGCAAACAAACAGGTTTCGCTACGTCGCGATTTGCAAACTGAGGGTTTGCTTGGCGCGCGACCGCAAACTAACAGTTTGCTTTACGACCAGAGGTGGCAATTAAGGCCTCTTGTTTGTTCCGACCGCTGGCTTAGTCGTGGTTCGCCCTGCTGGGGGTCTTGGCGCCGCATTTCCCACGGGTACGATGCGCCCGTTGCGCGTGAGTGCGATGCGTTTGTCGTGGCTCGAGGCATCGTCGACTACCACGCGAATCGCCCGAAACGTCCCATCGCGCAATTTGTTGGTAGGGTTGTAGGACAGCACATACTGCGTTCGCAGGTCGCGTACAATCTCATTCGCAATCTGCGGCAACTCGGAAACCGATTGCGGGAAAAAAGCACGGCCGCCGGTTTCCGTCGCCAGTCGATTAATCAACGCAACGGCTTTGTCGCGCGGGCTCTTGCGAATAAAGCCGGCGTCTTTATCAAGTTCGTTGATGAAACCAATCACATAGATTTGCACGTCTTCTTCGCGCAGGCGCTGGAAGAGTTGCGGCTCTTTAAAGAAACTGTTGCGGTCCTCGCCGTCCGTGATAACGATTAATGCTCTGCGCCGGTGATCGTTGTCGTCGCCTTTCTTGTATTCCGCCACGTGCTCAGCACTTAGGTAAACCGCATCAATGATCGCGGTTTGGCCTCCCTCGACATAAAAATTGTCAAGGCCATCCATTAGTAATTCTTTATTGGCCGTGAAGTCCTGTACCGTCACAATCTGGTCGCTGCCGATAAAGCGCACCAGAAATGTTTCGTCGCCCGCCTTGTTGCTGTTGATGATGGTCTTACCCGCGTCAATCACGGCTTGCAATTGCGAACGCAGCGAGCCCGAAGTGTCAACCGCGAGTCCGTAACTAATCGGCACTTCCTCGCGACTGAAAGTCTCGATTGGTTGCGGCACTCCGTCCTCGAAAACGTGAAACTCATTTTCACGAACGTTGTCGATGGGACGGTTATTGCGATCGATGACGCGCACGTTCAGGGTAACCAGTTCCGTGTTCACGACGATGGTGCTGCCTTCGTCAATCTCTGGTTCAGGAGGCGTCGGTGTTGGCTTTGGTTTCAGGATTGGCGCGGGTGGCGGCTCGCCAAGCGTGGGCGCGACTCGATCAATCGGAGTAGTTCTCGGAACCGGCGTCGGCGTTGGTGTCGGACGGCTTAAAGTTGTTTGTGCCGGCGTTTGTGCCGGCCGCGCCGGAACTGGGGTGGGAGTCGGCGTCGCTGTAGGAATCGAGCGCGGCGCAATCGCCGAGCTACGGCGTGGACGCGAATCCTGGCTTCGAGCAGCCACAAAACTGGAACCCACTAAACACGTGACCGCAAAGACCAGTGCCACAACCAAAGCAACTTGCTTCGGTCTCAATCTTCTCAATATCAATCGCTCGTTCGTTCGTTTCATCGTTAATATAACTGGATAAAAGTCTCAATAAAGAAAACTAACCAATAGGCCCGTCGCGCAGACAGTTTAACCTTTCCCGAATCAGGTGCGAAGCGACGGCCATCAGTCCGTGGCATAGACTTTAGTCTGTGCCGGTCTCAGCAGCCACGGACTAAAAGTCGGTGCCACTAATCCGCGCGCGGCGGCACGACAGTTAAGAAAGATGCATTAGGAGAGTTGATTAGTTGCCGAAGCCGCGGGAGAAGACAATCAACGAGAGCCGGGAATGGCGTAGTAGCCTTCTTTTGAACGCACAAACAACCGCGGCAAACCACGGGGCGGTGTTACTTTCACCTTGATTCGGTGCCAGTGGCCGTCGTTGGCAAAATCGGTAGGCTTATAACCGATCGAATACTGATGGCGCAGCTCGAGCGCGATCTGTTCGAAGATGTCGTCCATCTCGGCGGCGCTGCGGGGAAAGAAAGCTTTGCCTCCGGAAACGCTGGCGAGGTCGTCGAGAATGCCCTGGCCTTCCATGCCCATAGCGCTGCCGGCATCGTTACCGTTCAAAATTCCAATGCCGTACAAGGTCACATCAGATTCCTTAAGCAGCCGCCGCAGCTCGTTAAAGGTATAGCGGGAATTGTTGTCCTGGCCGTCGCTGATCAAAAGCAAAGCACGTTTGGGATGAGCGCCTCGCTGCACTTTTTCAACGCCGAGATAACAGGCGTCGTACAGCGCCGTATTGTTTTTCGTTTGCACAAAGGTGAGCTTATCGAGCACCGCATTCCCGTCGCGTGTCTTGTCGAGCAGGAGTTGCGCGCGGGAATTGAAGGCAATCAAAAAATATTCATCTGAATCGTGACTGGTTTGAATAAACTTTGATAGCGCGTCGCGTGCCCGCTTGATCTTGTCGCCGCCCATTGAACCTGAGACATCGAAAATTACACCAACCGAAACGGGCGAATCGTCGTCGCTGAAGAAGGTTATCTCCTGCGGCTTTTTGTCATCCATCACCGTGAAGGCGTTTTTGCTCAAGCCGGAAACGTACCGGCCGTACGTGTCCGTGACAGTGACGGTGAACGTAATCAGATCGGTATTGACAATGACCGGCCCGGCGATTTCGTTACCCTGCTTCTGCTCCTTCTGTTCTTCGGCAGGCGGAGTTGGCTTTGCCGTGGCCGGGTCGCTTGGTGGTTTGTCTTCGGTTTTGTCTTGGGCCCAGGAGCCGGCAGGAAAACTGACAAGCAGAAGTGCCAGCAGGGAAAGTGGAATAAGTTTGCTAACGCGTCCAGCCGGAAGGTGCATGAGACCTCGCGTAAATATGTAACGTTGGGGTCGCCGACTCAGATAAGGGGCTGCAATACAGATGCTGGGGCGGGGAATACTGATGCCCGCGGTCTGCAACTTTTGGTAGAAGCATTACCAAACAATTCTTTGCCGCTATCGATGAAGCCATTCCCATTACGATCCAGGACCAACCAGGCATCGTCAGAATTCACAGCAGTCCACGACAGTCTTTGTGCCTGCCCGTCGCCGTCAAAATCAAAGTTGACGCCCCCGGCAAGATCCGTCAGGTTAAATCCGTTCCCCAATACATCAATAACAATAGGAGTTTCACCGCAGAGACCGTTGTAGCAGACATTTGGAAAGGTACACGCAGGAGAGCATCCTTCGCATTGACCATTCTCGTTACAGGTCCCCCCACAACAGTCGACAGCTGCATCGCACGACTCACCGTTAGGGGTACATGGTGTCGGGGTTGGGGTCGGACATTGCTCTTGCGCAATGACAGGTCTCGCACCGGGAAGGCGACCAAACCATAGGGCGCAACAAATGAGAACCACGAGCCCTACAAACAAAACAGTTGCAATGTGCCTGCCTCGGTGCATAAGAGATTCTTACTGTCGCGAAGCTTTGGCTCGCTTTTCTTGCACAAATCTTCTACCATCAGAGTCCCAAACGGATTCGGCATCATCAAAACTAATTGTGAAGACGTCATTCTGAAGCCGTCGATTTATCTCTAATAGCTTCACCGCATATTCCAATCGAAAAGTAAGGTTTCCTTTCTCGTCAAAAACAGTGACCGTAATATCCCGCGGTAGACGCAATGGACCGTTCTCCATAAAGTCTTTGAATGAAACCGATGCCCGTACCCGTCGGTTGGAATCAATTCTCTCGATCTGAGAAGGCCATGCAGTCTCCTCGTCGGGACCGGACATGGTTATGCGTAGATTAAAAGGAGTTCTCTGTGTCGTGCCCCCTGGCATCTCCAGCTCCGTGACCACATTGTTATTGCTGTCGTGCCTTTCGGCCTTCTTTTCCAGAGCTTGAGCGCGACGACTCCAACGTTCATTGTCTGATTTCATATCAGAAAGACGTAGCCTACATAGACGGCAATCATCATCGGAACGGCTCAAGAAATCGACCGGAAGAAAGAATGGATTAGGTAAAGCAGCGTGAGATCTGAAGTCATCTGTTGACCTATAAGACAATGTTCCTGCCGCTACGTCAAAAAACTGAAAGCGTTCGCCGTTGTAGGCTATATCAACATCCGAATTCAATTTCAACTGCTTATCGGTGCTGCACTTAATCCGATACCGGGCCCCTTCTGCCCAATACTCGAAGCTTCCACGGCCGATGGCGAAGTTGCCTCCGTAAACTGTGATTTTGGCATCAGCGACAATATGCACGGAATTTACCGAACTATACATGAGACGCAAATTTTCCAGCGCTGCTACCGATTTGTCCTTATTCAATCGATTATGTTCCTGGGAAACCCACGCTGCGTAGATCGTTCCCGCCGCTATTAACAGAACTATTAGAAGGACAGCGGGCGCCCAAGTTTTCCCTCCGAGCATCTCGATTAACCTCCGAATCTCACTCTTTGCCATCATTGCCATCATTAGCACGAAAATCTTAGTTATAGTAACCCCTAACTGGGGCTATGGAGTCGGTGCAGGTCAAGTCCCGGTTTTCTCGCTAGGCCAACATAGACGCTGCCCACGAGGCGGACCACAACCCTCGGCGCAGAAACCGAAACAACCTTCGCGAGCTCCGCAATGCCCAGTTAACTCGTCCGTATACCAATCTCCCGCCACATAAATGTCGACCGCTGGAAGGGTACTCCCATTGGGAATGCAGTCTTCAGGGAAACCCGTAGAACACGTTCGGGTCTTGGCGCACACGTATCCATTTTGCGCTTGAGTCCGCCTGTAGCTGCCCAAGTAAAGGAAAGCAATCGTTAACGACATCAAAGTAAGAGCGAGGATAGTTTCTTTCAGGCTCATCATTAAATCGTTTCCTCCAAAGGAAAGCGAGGATGTCAAAGCGTTAGACTAAAAACAGCGGGTGACCGAGGTTGTCGAATGCGTTACTACTCCCCCTGCTTGGGTGTTGTCAAGCATTCTGCCTTGCCTATGCATACACCTGGATGCAGCAAGAAGCCTGGTATTGACAGACGTTTCAAGCGGTCACGCTCAGGGAACTTTCAGGCCGCCAAATCGTGTATGCAAAGCTCAACGTGAAAGCCCGCAAATCATGGCGACCGTTGCGCGCATGGTATACTTTCGCGCTATTTTGCTCCGGGAATTTACTAACTAATGGCTGAGTTTATTTGTCGATTAGGCACGCCGGCGGGCGAGGTTGTGACGCGTACGATCGAAGCGCCGGGCGTCAACGAAGCACGCGTGCGGCTGGAACGCGAAGGGTTTCGCGTCTTCAACGTTACGCCGCCGAAGACAACTGGTGTGACTGCGCTGACGCGGCTGGGATCGCGCGGCGGTCAAGCCAAAGTTAAAGCCAGCGATTTTCTGTTATTCAATCAGCAACTGGCGGCACTGGTTAAAGCCGGCATCCCAATTCTTCAGGCCATCGCTATGCTTCGCAAGCGTGCAGCATCAGCGCGGCTGCGCGCGGTGCTCGGCGATGTTGAGGAACAGATTCGCGGCGGCGCGGCATTGTCTCAGGCGTTCGCAGCGCAGGGCAGCATCTTTCCCAGAATCTACACCGCATCCATTCTTGCCGGTGAACGTTCCGGCGCGCTTGATGAAGTCCTAAAGCGTTACGTCACTTACATGCGCCGCAACGTCGGGCTGCGACGCAAAATTCGCGGCGCGCTGGCCTATCCGCTTTTTTTGTTGGTTGCGTCGGGAGGCATGGTGACGTTTCTGGCTACGTACGTTGTGCCACGCATGTCGGATCTGTTTGCCGGCTTTGGCACAGAATTGCCGACAGTGACGCAGATCGTGCTTGGCTTTTCAAAACTACTGGCGGGCAACATTGTTTGGTTTGGTCCACTTGTTATCGTCGGCGCGATTCTTCTTTTCCTCTGGTCGCGTACCGAGCCTGGTCGCTTCTCGATCGATAGCTTTCTCTTAAAAATCCCGTTGGCCGGCAACTTGATAGTTCAATTGTCTGTGGCCCAGGTGACACGCTCTTTGGCAACGCTGCTGGCGGGCGGTATCACGCTGGTTGAATCGTGGGAGATCGCTGCCGAGTCAATTACGAACCGAGCGTTGCGCCGTCGCAGTTCGGCCATTCTACCGATGATTCGCGAAGGACGATCGTTTACGGAAAGTTTGGAGTCGGCCGAGTGGATGCCCTTGCTGGCCATCGACATGGTCGGAATTGGCGAGCGTTCCGGCAGCTTGCGCGAGATGTTGGACGAAGTCGCGGTCTTTTATGACGCCGAGTCGGAAGTAAGACTCGAGCAGTTGACGACCACGCTTGAGCCTGCGATTCTGTTGGTCATGGGCGGGGTTGTTGTGACCATTTTGTTGGCCATTTACCTGCCCATTATTCAGTCGATTTCCAGTGGAGCGGGCGCTGCCGGCCACCATTAATTTCGCGGCGCAGTTTCACAAAGCATTTATGAAGCAAATTACTGAAGAACCTCCGATGCCTGCGAACCCCACCGTAGGCCATAACCTGACAAAGGGCGGCGACACCCACGAGCCGCCGGAAGTGCGCGCGGCGAAAGAGATCGCCATTCGCTATCGTCTGCCGTTTGTCGACTTGTTGCCGGCGGAAGAAGATTCGCCGATCGACTACACGATTTTCAATGAGATTCCCGTTGACTTGATGGTGCGATACCAGTTTCTGCCGCTGCGGCGCGACGAAAAAGGTTTGCACGTGGCGTTGGCGGATCCGACTGATTTGGAACGCATCGACGAAATCGCCGGCGCCTTGCGCGCTCGCATAGTTCCGTACGTGGCAACCGCCGGCAGCATTGAATTAATTCTGCGTCGCGGCGATGCCACGCAACGCGTGTTGCAGGAAGCAGCCTCGGGCTTTCGCATTTCTCTGGTCCGGGAAACAGAGCATGGCGAAGAAGTGCTGGATTTGGATCGGCTGGCTACGGATTCCGAGATGTCGCCGATCATCAAGCTGGTCGACACGATTATTTACAACGCCATGGAGTCGCGCGCGTCCGACATTCACATTGAAACACGAGACACCGAAGTGCAGGTCAAGTACCGCATTGACGGCGCGCTTTACGCCAAAGTCGATCCGATCGATCTCGCCTATCATCAGACCCTCATCTCGCGCATCAAGGTCATGTCGGAACTGGACATCGCCGAGCGTCGCGTGCCGCAGGACGGACGTTTCCGCGTGCGCTACAAAGGCCGCAACGTCGACTTTCGCGTCTCAATTATGCCGACCATTCACGGCGAGGACGCGGTCATTCGTATTCTCGACAAGGAACAGATCAACGAAGAGTTCAAGAACCTGAATCTCGATGTAGTTGGTTTTGCGGAAGAGGACTTGAGAAAGTTTCGCCATTACATTGCCGAGCCTTACGGCATGGTCCTGGTTACCGGTCCAACCGGTTCCGGCAAAACGACAACTCTTTACGCGGCGCTGAATGAGATTCGAAACGAAGAAGACAAGATCGTTACGATCGAGGATCCGGTCGAGTATCAGTTGCATGGCATCACGCAGATTCCGGTGAACGAGAAAAAAGGACTTACTTTCGATCGTGGTCTGCGTTCAATTCTGCGTCACGATCCTGACAAGATCATGGTCGGGGAAATTCGCGATACTGAGACTGCGCAGATCGCAATTCAGTCGGCGCTGACCGGCCATCTGGTCTTCACCACTGTGCACGCCAACAACGTCATCGATGTAATCGGGCGTTTCCTAAACATGGGCGTTGAGCCTTACAACTTTGTTTCCTCGCTGAACTGCGTGCTGGCCCAGCGTTTGATTCGCATGTTGTGCCCCTATTGCAAGCGACAGTATAAGGCTAAAGATGAAGAACTGATCGAGTCGGGACTGAGGCCCGAGGATCATCGTGAGACCCCATTTTTTATGGTCGTCGGTTGCGATGCCTGCAATCACACCGGCTATCGCGGCCGAACAGCAATTCACGAGTTGCTCGATCTTTCTGATAATATTCGCGAAATGATCGTTGAGCGCCGGCCTGGTTCCGAAGTGCGGCGTGCGGCCGAGGCTGAAGGCCTGACCAGCCTGCGCGAATCGGCGCTGAAAAAGGTATTCGCCGGCGTTTCCACGCTGCACGAGATAAATCGCGTCACGTTCGTCGAGGAATATAGGGCCGACTAATCGGTTCCTGCTGTTTCAAACACTTAACCAGGTTAAAGGCCGCTTTAAGGAACTGAAGTTTTCGGCCTGCGTGTAAGAAAACAAGCCCGGAGCAGTTGCATCCTGGCTTTTTGAACGGCATTATTAGCCCACGTTCGGACCGCCACCTCCCCTGAAGAGAGATAAAAAATGAGAAAAAATAGCGAAGGCCGCGTCCTGATTTCCCTACTGGTTACTGTTTGTTTGTTGCTTTTGCCGATGACTGCATTGGCGAAGAAGGGCGACCGTAACTTCAAACAGGGCATGACGTTCGAAAAAAATCAGCAGTGGGAAAAGGCCGCCCAGGAATTCACGCTGGCTGTCGCTGCCGACCCTTCGAATCTGGAGTACCAACTTCACTTTCGGCGGGCGAGTTTCAACGCTTCACAGGCGTTCATGCAGCAGGGGCGCGCGCTTTCGGAACAACGTGATTTCGTTGGGGCCTATAACGCTTTCCGGCAGGCGTATGGCTACGATCCGGTAAACCAACTCGCCGTGTCTGAGATGGATCGGATGCTGCAACTTCAGGGAGTGAAAGAAGGCACCCTCAACGGTAACGGATTGCGACCCGCAGAGCCCGGCGACGTAGCCCAAGTGGCGACTGCCACGGATGCGCCACTGCCTTCCACGCGCACCGAACAGTTGCGTGTCATTAGTTATAGCGGCGATCTGAAAGCGTTCATTCGCAGTCTTGCAGAGCAGCTTAACCTCAACGTAATTTTTGACCGGCAGTCGTTTGTGCAACCGCGGCAGATCGATATCAATCTGCGCGACGTCAGTACTTCGCAGGCGCTCGACTATGTCTTTCTTCAGGAAGGATTATTTTTTCAGAAGTTGAGTCGTCGCACGATCGTCGTGGCTGATCAGACGCGTCGGCCTCAATATCAACAACTTGTGTTGCGCACCTTTTATCTGGCCAACAGCGATCCGGAAAAAGTAAAAGGCCTGGTCCAACAAGCAATCCCGCCATCGGTCGGTCGTCCACAAACAATCGTTGTTTCCGATCCCGCGACCAACAGCTTGACTGTCCGCGATACTGCCGAAAACGTCCGGCTAATTGGCGAGCTAATCCAAAGCGTCGACAAAGATCGCGCTGAAGTTGTAATGGATGTGAACATCTATGAAGTCTCTAACAACGATCTTCTGCAGTTAGGCAATCAAATTGGATCGGCGTCGGGAGACAGCCGGATTACTCTCGGAGGTTCGCCCGGCCTGTCCGTGTTAACCGCTAACGGCGCTCGTAACGCAGCAAGTACCGGCGTCAATCTGGCGAGCATTATCGGAGGCGCGCCTACTGCGGCCGCGGCAGCCTTGCTGATTCCCCCTTCAGTCTTTACCGCGTTTCAAAGCAAGGGAAATACGAGGCTGATCGCGTCTACACAAGTACACGCTTTCAACGGCGAGGAATCGTCCGCGCGCATTGGCCAACGTGTTCCAGTGCAAACTGCGCAGGCCTATCCTTTCGGAATTCAAACTGGAACCTCAACTTCAAACAACGGGTTCCCCACCGGCGGCTTTCCGGTGATCAATTACGAGCCGACGGGTTTGACGTTAAAATTTACGCCCCAGGTTTTTCCCAACCAGGACGTTCAGGTGAAGATGTCGATTGAATCCAAAGACGTTCTCGGCGCCAGCACGTTGACGCCGACCTTCACTGAGCGAACTATCACCGGCACCGCGCGCGTGCAAAATAATCGCACCATGATGCTGGCCAGCGTCGCCCAGGACGTGCAGAGTAATGGCCGCGCGGGACTGCCGTTGTTAGGACTAATTCCGGTACTGGGCCGCTTGTTTACGTCACCGACTCGTGAAAATCGCCGAATCGACATTGTGATTGCGGTGACGCCTCGCGTGTTGCGAGCGCCGGCCGTGACGCCTCGTGATGAAGAGATGCGTCCCAGCGGCACACTCCAGTCGCCGACAACCGGTTCGCTTGAAGCGATGCTGCGCGAAGCCGATCACGAAGAGCAAATTGCAGCCGCGCGCCAACAACAGCGAAACGCAACGGCTCGCCCGAGTGCTTCGTTCGAGCCGGCAACGACCGCGCAGGTTGCAAACAACAGCCCAACAGAAGTAGCGAACATAACAACGATTACGCCGCTGGCAACGACGGTCACGACAAATTCAGCGGCTACAAACAACACGCCGAACAATGTCGTGGCGACGCAACCGGCGCCGGCTAATAATCCTCAAGTAGCAAAAAGCCAAGCGGCACAAGAAGAACTGCCGGCCTTTGTGCCGGCGCCGAAATCGCTGGTGAGCAATTCAGAAGCAACGCAGGTTGCGGCGGTGAATACGAATCTGAATACGAATGCCGGTGCAGTACTAACCAGCATGCCCAGGCAGATTGAAACGGCAGTAACGCCCGTCAGCGCCAACACTAAATCAGCGCAGTTGATCTTGGCGCCCTCCAATGCGGTGATGAAAGTGGGAGAGACGCGACGCTTTGCGCTCGAGCTCACCTCGGACGCTTCCCTGGCGATGGCGATTCTGGCTTTGCGTTTCAATCCGAAGGTGATCAGGATAAAAGGTCTTTCGGCAGGCACCGCATTGACTGCTGACAACGGCAACAAGGAAGGCGCGCCGGGCATGACCCAATCCATCGACGCGACCGGCATGTGCCTGATCTCGCTTTCAAATCTCCGCAGTGCCTTGTCGCTGAAAGATTCGGGACTGTGGCTGTTCATCGATATCGAAGCAGTATCGTCCGGAGATGCCGGCCTGTTTTTCGATACGAATGCTACCCACTTGATGGCGACCGATGCCGGTAACGTGGCGCTTGATTTGTCACCGATTCATGCAGTTGTCAAATAGTTAAGACGTGAGCTAAAGCACGCAGTGCAAGGTCTGAGCAATTCAATACGCGGCGACGAGATGAAGGCAAGTACCGCTTTCCGGTCGCCGCGTAGCCATTTAGGTTTCAAACGTGATGCTTAATAAGCGACAGGGCGGTTTCACCTTAATCGAACTCGTTATCACGATTACCGTGCTGACGATAATGACCATGGGCGTCATTCCGCTGGTCAAGGTTTCCGTCAGGCGGCAAAAGGAACAGCAGTTACGAGACGCATTGCGTGAGATGCGAACCGCCATCGATGAGTTTCATCGCGACACGGTTAACATGCCGGGTGTCCAGCAAGTTCCTTATGTTGACCCGCGAAGCAAAGTTGTTATTTCCGATGCCACAATTTTTGGAGTTGATAATCCCGATCGTTACCCACCCGATTTGGAAACGCTGGTGAGCGGTGTCAATGTTGTTCAACGCATGCCGCCGGGAATTCCCGGACAGCAATTGTCGACGAAGAAGAAGGTCTACTTGCGCAGCATTCCCATCGATCCAATTACAGGCAAAGCTGAATGGGACTTGCGCTCATGTTATGACGGCGCGGATTCAAGCTCCTGGGGCGGCGAAAATGTTTTCGATGTGCGCTCGAAGTCGTCAGACACGGCGATGAATGGAGAGAAATACAATGACTGGTAAGAGACAGTGGGCAGTGGGCAGTGGGCAGTGTGCGGCGTTTGGTAAAAAGCGTAGAACTTCTTTGCTGCCCACTGCACACTGCCCACTGCGCACTGGTTCGCGCGGTTTTACGCTGCTCGAGCTGATGATTGTTATTACGGTCATCATCATTTTGGCGGCCATCGCTTTGCCGCAATATCAAAAGACGATTCTTGCGACTCGCGAAGCTGTGCTGCGGGACGATCTTTCCAAATTGCGCAGCCTGATCGATCAATACGCCGCGGATAAGCAGAAAATGCCGCAATCGCTGGACGAGTTGGTAAGCGCCGGTTACATGCGCGAGTTGCCGAAAGATCCAATTACCGGACAAGCCGATTGGACGGTAACCACAGGCGACGATCCTAACTCGGGCTCAGGCGAGCAGGGCGTAACCGACGTGCACAGCGCCTCGAGCGATGTTTCGTCGGAAGGCACGCCGTACAGTGAATGGTGACTGTCATTGCCGATTTCCAATTGCCAATTGCCGATTGGCGCACTAGGGACATGCGGACGGTAGAAGCAATCGGCAATGGGCGTTAGAAGTAATTGGAAATCGGCAATTGGCAATCGGAAATGACAGAATGGCCAATCCTCTAGCTAAACTAATTCACCCCTGGTATCCGGCCAACGCGATCGGATTTGAAAAGGGCCTGCTTACCATGGTCCAACTCGAGCGCGGCAAGAGCGCGACTAGTCTTAAGCGCGCGGCCACAGTCTCGTTGCCCGAATCTTTGATTCGTCCCAGCTTTGATGAAACAAACATTTCGGATCCCGGCGAACTGGCCGCAGCGCTCAACGACCTCGCTGCCAGCGCCGGTCTGTTGCAACGCAAGCGTTGGTCGGCAAGTTTGCCCGACGCATCCAGCCGCAGCCTGATCATGACGTTGGAGTCAAATCCCGGTTCGCATGCGGAGCTCGAGGAAGTGCTCACCTGGAAAGCTGAGCGCGGATTCGGCGCACCGCTTGACGAGCTATCGTTATCTCGCGAACGCCTGCCGCCGGACGCCCAGGGACGTGCTCGGTATTTGCTGGTAGGCACGCGTTCGGCAGTGCTCGCTGAGTACGAGAGCGTTCTGCATATGCTAGGTTGGCGCGCTGGTCTGGTCCTGCCGCGCCACGTCGCAGAAGGTCAATGGCTTACTTTGAACGGCTCAAGAGACGACGCGCTGTTACTCAGTTCTTCGGGTACGGGTTTTACCGCGGTAGTTTTTCGCGGCAAGCAACCGTTGATAATCCGCACCGTCATCTGTGAGCCCCATGAATGTGAAGACGAGCTGTATCGCTTGCTTCTCTTTTATCGCGATAAGCGATCGGGCGAGGGTGAACTTGGGGCGAGCCTGCTTAGCAGACTTTTGGTTGTTGGCGATGCAATCAGCAAGGAACGGATTACCACCATCGTTCGCGACACGCTCGGCGTGGATCTGCGACCGCTGGAAGCCGAGGACCTTGGGTTACAACTTTCGACGCGAGAGCTAAACTTTGACGCCATTGCCGCACCGGCCGGGCTGGCGACGTTGTCCTGGCGGTAACTCCTTGTTACCCCTCGGTTGGGACCTTGAAGTTGGGTGATGACCAGCCACCGCAAACTAACAGTTTGCTTTACAATGGGCCTGAAACATCTTTGATTTTCCCGACGTAATACCTTCGCATAATGAGTATGTCAGCATCACCCAATCTGTTTAGTTTGAGCAGCGCCGCCGACCGCGAACTGGTCGCAACCGCGGCGCAAGGTCTCGAGGGCGGTTTCGAAGAACTCGTCCGCCGTTATCAACGACCAATCTCCGCGTACGTCTACCGCATGGTCGGAGACTATGACATTGCGCTTGATTTGACGCAGGAAATCTTTATCAAGATTTATGCTTCGCTTTCGCGTTACCGGCCGGAGTTTAAGTTTTCCACCTGGATTTACAAGATTGCCCACAACGCTGCGATCGATCATCTGCGCCGCCACGCCGGGCGCGAACGTTCGATCAACGGCGGCACTGAAAGCGAGCCGCAGCAACTGGCAATCGAAAGTAAGGGCCTCAGTCCCGAGCAGCAAAGTGAACGTGAAGAGCGCCGGATCGAGATTGAAGCAGTCGTGCGAATGTTGCCGACCGCCTATCGCGAGCTTATCGTTTTGCGCCATTCGCAGGATCTTACTTACGAAGAGATAGTCGAAGTGACCGGGTTGCCGCTGGGCACCGTTAAGAACCGGCTGTTTCGCGCGCGCGAGATGATGCGTCAGCAATTTTTGCTGCGCGGCATTAATGGAGTTTAGCTTTCACTAGATGACTAGCGAAAATAATATTTGTGAGAGTGACCAGATCGCCGCGTTTGTGGACGACGAGCTGGAACCGGCGCGCCGTTTGGCGTTTGAACAGCACGTGCGCGTTTGTGATTCCTGTGCCGGGGGGTTGCGTGCGCAGCGAACGTTCATGCGCGAACTCGATACTGCGCTTGCCGGCCGTTTCGATCTGGAAGTGCCTTCCGACTTTGCAAGAGTTGTCGCCGTACACGCTGAGAACGACATGCGTGGCGTGCGCGATCGCGCGGAACATCGTAAAGCGCTGCGCTACTGCTTGATTCTTGGGTTGGTTGCGTTTGCTTTTTTAGGAGTCGCCTCAAGCCGCGCGGTCTTTGCCAGTATCCAATCATTCTTTAAAGCCATATTCGGAATAATCAGTCTGTTCGGAAAAACCATTTACGATGCGATGGCCGGGTTCTCAGTGCTCGCGCGCGTCTTCCGACGCAGCCTTGTTGGCGATGCCGGCCTGGCTGATTTAATGGCTCTACTCCTGTTTGCTTTTGCTATTGGCCTCCTCACGCTTTTGATATCACGCTACCACCGAACTCGCGTGCTCGACTAAGCGCGGTTCGCATGCACCTGCCAAAATTATCAACGGGTAATGCCTCGGTTTTTTTCAGCGGCGTCGATCTGTCAATGTTCAGAATAATGTCCAGAATGTTTTCGCATTTCTGTTTATTACTCGTTGCCGTTGCGTGCATGCAAGATGGCGCTCGCGCCCAAAGTCCGCCACTGCCTCAGCCTACGGACTCTCCTTACATTGTTGAGGGGATATCGGACACGGACGTTTACGCAGTCGGACATTCATTGCAAATAAACGGTACGGTAAAAAAGGGCGCGATTGCTTTGGGTGGCGATGTAATTGTTCGCGGGGTGGTGGAACAAGACGTGGCGGCGATCGGCGGCTCAGTGATCCTGCTGGAAGGTGGGCGCATCGGCGGTGACGTAATGGTCGTGGGTGGCGCATATCAACATGCCGATCAGATCCCCAATCGGAATCCACAAGCGATGACAATCATGTACGCCGGCTACGAACAGGAACTGCGAAACATAATGCGCAACCCGAAAGACCTGCTGGCGCCAAAGTGGTCGGCTACCTATGTCGGTTTTCGTCTGCTGGCTGTGCTCTTCTGGTTCATCGTGTCGCTCGCCCTGACGGCAGCCATGCCGGGAACTATCAGTCGCGGCATCGCGCGCCTGCAACTTACCAGTCTGCGAGTTGCGCTGATCGGGTTCATTGGCGCCGTTGTAATCGGAATTGGCGTGCCGTCGGCGCTGCGCTACCTGCCGGCGCCCGTCAGTGCGCTCGTCGGATTGATGGCGTTGTTGTTGATATTGATTGCGGCTCTTTTCGGGCGCGTCATGATTTACGCCGCCACCGGCCGTTGGTTGCAACGAAAGTTTCTCAGACTTGGCAAAAATTCCGAGGCAGTAGCGCTGCTGGCCGGCACTGTCTTTTGGATCACTCTTTCTTCGCTGCCTTACATTTGGCCTTTCATCGTTACCCTGATTCTGGTTACCAGCCTTGGCTTGGCTCTCACCGCGCGCTACAAAGTCGGCTTCAGTCGTAAAGTAAACGGTTAGTGGCATAGACTTTAGTCTGTGCCTTTCCGGGGAACAAAGACTAAGAGTCAATGTCCCGCAAAAAGACTAAAAAGTCAGTGTCCCCCCAAAAGGCACAGACTAAAGTCTATGCCACTTGATACGAAAAAATATCAACGAATCCGGGGCTTCGCGCATCAAAAGTTTTCCCATTTGGCCGAGCGGTGGGATTTGTGCAACTTTTTCGAACACCAAGCGTGATTGAGGTGGGTCATTGTGCCGTAAGTTCGAGCGGCGATCGAGGGAACATAAGCGGGAACATAACTAGAACAATCGTCTGGTTTTGTGCGTAACACACTGGGACTAGCGCGAGTCTTAAGTCCCCGATCTCCTGGCTTTTCGTTCGAAGTAATCAATCGCGGTGTTCTCATAGAAAATCTGGAGGAGTAATGAAGGCGCTTTTTATCGCATTCGCGCTGATACAGCTGTTAGTGATCGCCGGTCCCGCGGCTAACGCGCAGGCCACCGCTGCCCCTGGAGCCGCCGCGCAACACGCCGGCGACGCGGCCATAACACCTAACGGCGCCATTGGTGAAGTCAAGGTGATTGACGCTGCGGGCCACCAGTTAATCATCAAGACCGACGCCGGTTCGCTCGTGACTGTGGCGCTAAACGACGCGACCGTCTACATGCGCCTGGCACCGGGCGAAAAGACCTTGACCAACGCCGCGAAGATCGCCTTTACCGATGTCGGCGAAGGTGATCGCGTTTGGGCGCGCGGCAAAGTTTCCGACGATCAAAAGACGATTCCGGCCCGAGCGCTAATCGTGATGAACAAGGCGGACATCGCCAAGAAACAAGACGCCGAACGCGCGGAATGGAAGCGGCGCGGCTTGCTGGGCATCATCACTGCCGTCAAACCGGAAACCAAAGAGATAACTATCTCGAGCCGATCGCTGACGGGGCAGCAATCAGTTGTTATTCCAGTTTCAGATAAAGTGGAAATGCGCCGTTACGCTCCTGACTCGATCAAATTTGCGGATGCTAAGCCAGCGGAATTTGCGGAGCTCAAGGTTGGCGATCAACTCCGCGCGCTCGGTGAACGCAGCGCTGATGGGTTGTCTTTCACTCCGGAGAAAGTTGTTACCGGTTCGTTCAGAAATGTCGCCGGCACAGTTGCGGCTGTTGACGCTGCGACCGGTGAAGTAAAAATCAATGACCTGCAGACGAAGCAGCCACTGACGATCGTTGTTAAGCAGGACGCAGTCTTGCGCCGGTTTCCATCGGCCGCGGAAATGGGCGGCATGATGTCGATGATGGGACGCGGCGGACCGGGTGGAAACGGCGCCGGTGGCCAACCGCCCGCAGGTCAGGGTGGCAACCGGCCACAGGGCGGACAAGGTGGGCCACCTGAGGGAGGCCGACCAGGCGGCGGACCAGGCGCGGGCGGGGGCATGGGCCGGGGCGGCGGCGTGAACATCCAGGACATGCTCGAACGATTGCCGACGATTTCAATCGCCGACGTCAAAGTGGGCGACACGATCATTGTGTCGAGCACCAAAGGCGCGGACCCTACTCGCCTGACTGCGATTAGCGTTATTTCCGGCGCTGATACGTTACTCAACATGATGGCCGCACGACAGCAGGCGGCGGGCCAGTCAGCGCCTAATCCCTCGGCCGGGTTAGGCAGTGGCATTCAGTTCGGAATCGGTTTGCCGTAGTTCAAAAATCTATCAAGAGTTTGCAGATTAACAGGGTCACTAAATTATGAACGTCTCCGGTAATTTCTTGCGCGCAACTTTTGGCGCAGTACTAATTGTAATTTTCTCGGCCGTGCTTGCGTTTGGCCAACAGGCGCGCGGCACCTTGCGCGGCGTGGTTTCGGATGAACTAGGCGGAAACATCGTCGGTGCCACCGTAACCGTTACGGATGTGGCGGGTGTGGAAAAGACCGCGGTCACGAACGGCGAAGGCGCCTACACGATCAGCGGTCTTGCTCCAGGCAAGTACGCGGTGAAAGTTGCGGCCGCCGGTTTTGCTGTTTCTGACGAGACGACAGTTGACATTGCAGCAGGGCAGCGTCAGTCGTTGGATCTCACTTTGAAAGTCACGATTGAAGAACAGAAAGTGACCATCGCAGCCGAGACGCCGCTGAGTACCGATTCGACAAACAACGCCAATCAAACTTTGATTACCGGCAAAGATCTCGACGCCTTGCCGGACGACCCGGACGAACTGGCTGCGGCGTTGCAGGCGCTCGCTGGTCCCTCGGTTGGACCAAACGGTGGACAGATATTCGTCGATGGTTTTTCCGGTGGACGCTTGCCGCCGAAAGAATCGATTCGCGAAATCCGTATCAACCAGAATCCCTTCGCCGCTGAAAACGATCAGCCGTCGGGCAGAATCGACATTCTTACGAGGCCGGGCACCGACAAAACGCGTGGCAGCCTGTCTTTTAGTTTTCAGGATGAGAGTCTGAACTCGCGAAATCCTTTCTCAGCGCGGCGCACGCCTTTCCAGGCGCGCCAGTATGGCGGCAACCTGGGCGGTCCATTAATTAAGAAGAAGGCTTCGTATTTTCTGGATTTTGAGCGGCGCGAGACCGACGACAACGAACTGGTTACGGCGACGATTCTCGACTCAAATCTGAATCCCTTGCAGCTTGGTTTTGGTGTGGTTGTGCCGCGGCGGACGCTTGAGTTCAGTCCGCGCGTGGACTATCAGCTTAATACCAACAACACGCTGATCATGCGCTACCGCTTCAGTCATTCCAGTATCGACAACAATGGTGTCGGCGGTTTCTCGTTGCCCGAGCGGGCCTACACTTCCGCCAATACGCAACACCAGATTCAGCTCACGGAAACGGCCGTGCTGAATGCAGCGATGATTAACGAAACGCGATTTCAATTCACGCGGCAGCGTTCGGAAAGCATTGGAGACATAACGCGGCCGACCATCAACGTCAGCAGTTCTTTCATCAGCGGTGGTTCGCAAGTGGGTATGGTAACGAACACCGAGAACCGCTGGGAGTTAACAAATTTTCTTGCCTGGCAGCGCGGCACCCACGCCTTAAAGTTTGGTGGACGGTTGCGCGGGGTTTCGATCACCGACAGCAATCCCAACAATTTTGGCGGTTCGTTTACTTTTGCCGGTGGCTTAGTGCCGGCGTTGGACGCGAACAACAATCCTATTTTTAACCAACCCGTTTTCGCCGACAGTCTTGAGCGCTATCGCCGCACACTTTTGTTCAGCAGCGCACCTTTCAATCTGTCGCCTTTGGAAGTTCGGCGGCGCGGCGGCGGCGCTTCGCAGTTCAACATCGCCAGCGGCAATCCCGAGGCGACCGTTTCACAGATAGACTTTGGCGTTTACGCGCAAGACGACTGGCGGGTGCGGCCGAACCTGACTTTCAGCTACGGCGTGCGTTACGAGAACCAGTCAAACATCAGCAGCAACTTTAACTTTGCGCCGCGGCTTGCAATGGCGTGGTCGCCGGGCGCGGCCAACAGCACCAAGCCGCCGCAAATGGTGATTCGTGCTGGCGGCGGCGTTTTTTATAACCGCTTCGGAGAAGGGCAGACGCTGCAGGCACATCGCTTCAACGGCGTGAATCAGCAGCAGTTCTTTGTAAGTGAAGTTCCGCTTTACAACGCGAGTGGCCAGTTTGTAGATCCAGCCGCATCGCCGTTGGACACTTTCCCCAACGTGCCGCCGGCGGGAAGTCTTAGCGCGATAACACGGCAGATTACCTGGCGCGTGGCTGACGATCTGCGCGCTCCAGTTGTTTACCTTGCAGGCGGGCAGGTCGAACGCCAACTGCCTTACCGCTTCACGCTGTTCGCGGGCATCTTCAGTATTCACATTCAACACGTCATTCGCGCGCGCGATATTAATGCTCCAATTCCGGGAACGAACGGTGTTCGTCCAAATGGGAACATCGGCGACATCTACCAGTACGAATCGAGCGGTCGCTTTAATCAGAACCAGTTGTTCATTGGTTTCAATAATCGATTCAGCCGCGCCATAACTTTCTTTTCGAGTTACGTGTTGAGCAAGACCACGAACGATACGGACGGCCAGGGTGGCTCGCTGTTTCCGGCGAATTCATATGATTTGAGCGGAGAGTTTGGGCGTGCCGCATTCGACGTAAGGCATCGGTTCACTTTCGCTGGAACGATCAATCTGCCTTGGTGGCAGATGAGTTTGAATCCGTTCATCATCGCGAGTTCGGGACGACCGTTCAACATTACGACGGGCCAGGATACGAACGGCGACCGCTTGTTTACTGAGCGGCCATCGTTTGCGCCAGCAAGTACTAACTGTTCCAACCCGCCGGCAAATATTGTTTGTACGGCGTATGGAAATTTCAATTTGCGGCCGGCTCCAGGCGAAGCATTAATCCCGCGCAACCTTGGCGAAGGACCGTCATTCCTTTCGATCAACATGCGAATTAGTAAGACCTGGAATTTTGGAACTATCCATACGGCTTCTGCGGCGAACCGCACTGAAGGACAACAACCAGGCGGCGGCCGCGGCGGTGGCGGCGGTGGTAGAGGCGGCGGCGGCGGTGGCGCTGGTGTACCGCAAATTCCTGGCGGCGGTGGTGGCGGCGGTGGCGGTGGTCGAGGTGGCGGCGGTGGTCTGGCCAGTATCGGTGGTCCAGTCAGTGGCAGCGGCGGTGGTGAAGCCAAGCGTTACAGCATGCAGTTTTCGCTGAACTTCCAGAACCTGTTGAACCACGTCAATCTCTCGCCTCCAGTCGGCAACTTGTCTTCGCCGTTCTTTGGCCAAAGTCTCGCGCTCAACGGCGGGTTCGGTGGCTTTGGTCCGGGCGGAGGAGGCGGCGGCGGTGGTGGCGGTGGCGCGGGTAACCGCAGAGTGACCGCTCAAATTCGCTTTAACTTCTAAACACGGCACGGAACGTTAATGGCACCGGGTATTAGTTTAGTTCAAAAATCTAAAAGGACGACCCCCATGAGAAAAATCTTGTCCCTTTCGCTCACGCTCATCTCTATGGCGTTTGTGGCGGCCGCGTCTGCTTACGCGCAAACAGAAACCACTGCAAAGGCCGGTAACGTTGCTACACCCGCCGCGGCTGTCGCTATCACGAGTTCCAGTACGCCAACGGATCTTGCGCGCGCGGCACTCGTAGCGCAGGGCGGCGACAAATTCAAAAATGTAAAGAGTATGGTCCTGCGCGGCTCGGTTGATCTCTACGCGCCAAACTCGACGCAATCAATTCCCGGCGGCTTCATTATTGTGTTGGCGGGCGATAAGGTGCGGATGGAAATCGATGCGCGACCGGCGGTCAGTTTTAAGACTATTTATGACGGTCAGCGATCGTATAGTTCGCTGCCAGGCGTTGACTTTCCGCCGGCGAGTAAATTCGGCCTGCCGTTGCTGGGCAAATTCGATCAGGCTGGCTATGTCGTTGCCGCAATTCCGGATGAGAAAAAACTGCGCGGCTTTAGCATCGCCGACGGTGAGGGTAACATCACCAACTTTTACATCGAACCAACCACCGGCCGCGTGGTCAAATTCATAATTCCTTACAATGGCTACAAGTTTGGTACTGAAAACAAGAAGCTGAAAGATGTCGATGGCGTGATGATACCGTTTGAGTTCACGCAGCGTTTGGAGATGCCGCAGGGCGCGTTCTTTGCTGAATTCAAAGTGAAAGACGCGAAGCTCAATCAACCAATCGGCGATGATGTCTTTGCGATGCCAAACTAATCGCTCAGGAACACCGCAGAAGAAAGAGGCCGCCAATCATGGCGGCCTTTTTGTTTCGCCGTAGGTCAGAAAGAACAGACAGGCAGGAATGCCTGTCTTACACGCTGGTGATTTCGGTTTCTTTTGACTTGCTGAGGTCGTCGATCCGGGCCGTGTAGGTGTTGGTCAGTTTCTGCACTTCTTCTAAGCCGTCGCGCTCGTTGTCTTCGGAAATCTGTTTATCTTTCAGCATCTTCTTCAAACGCTCGTTCGCGTCGCGGCGAATGTTACGAACGGCGGTGCGGTGATCTTCGGCGATCTCGTGGACTTGTTTCGCAAGCTGCTTGCGACGTTCTTCGGTGAGCGGCGGAATGGGAATGCGTATCAGCTTGCCGTCATTCGACGGGTTCAGACCGAGATCAGATGCGCGAACCGCTTTTTCAATCGCCGCTACCTGCGTTTGATCCCACGGCTGCACCGTCAACATTTGCGGCTCAGGCGCGTGCACCGAAGCCATTTGGCTGAGCGGCGTCATGGTGCCGTAATAATCGACCAGCACCGAGTCGAGCAAACTGATCGCCGCGCGTCCGGTGCGCACGGTTGAAAGCTTGCGACGAAAATCTTCGATGACCGTGTCCATGCGCGGCTTCGTATCTTTGATAACGTCTTTTTCGCTCATGTCGTCTCCGGAAAAAAGTGCTGAGTACTGAGTGCTGAGTGCTGAGTAGTGAACAGAACATTGAATCCCGAATTCATCACTCAGTACTCAGCACTCAGCACTCGGAACTATTTATTAACCGACACCCTTGTGCCAACGCCTACATCGCCAGACAAGACGCGCGTAATGTTACCCGGCTGGCGCATGTTGAAAACTATGATCGGCAGATTGTTATCCATGCAAAGCGAGATTGCCGAAGCGTCCATCACCTTTAACTGTCGTTCAAGTACTTCCTGGTAAGTTATGCAGTCGTAACGCGTCGCAGTCGAGTCCAACATCGGATCGGCTGAGTAGATGCCCTCGACCTTAGTCGCTTTCAGAATGATGTCGGCTTTGATTTCCAGTGCCCGCAACGCCGCGGCTGAGTCGGTCGTGAAATAAGGATTGCCGGTGCCGGCAGCAAAGATTACCACGCGATCTTTTTCCAGATGTCGAACGGCACGTCTGCGGATGAATGGCTCCGCAAGTTGTGGAATGTCGATGGCGGACATCACGCGCGTTTGCACTTCCAGCTTCTCGAGCGCGTCCTGCAACACCACCGCATTCATGACCGTTGCCAGCATGCCGATGTAGTCAGCGGCTGAACGGTCCATGTTGCCGGCGCTCTTGGAAACGCCGCGAAAAATGTTTCCGCCGCCAACTACGACCGCAATTTGCACGCCCATTTCATGCACGGCCTTGAGCTGTTCCGCCACCATGCGGGCGACGTCGACGTCGATGCCGTAATTCTGCTCGCCCATCAGGGCTTCGCCTGAAATCTTCAGCAGAACACGCTTATAAGTAAGCGCGGACTTGTCGGATTTGGTATCGGTGGCACTCATGTGTTGATAGGTTTTGCGGACTCCTGCGAGGGCTCTGCTTTCTTCACTCAGCACTCAGCACTCAGCACTCAGCACTCGCGGCTCAACTCACCAGCGATGCTACTTCGCCGCCAAAATCTTCATCGCGTTTATCCAAACCCTCGCCCATCTTGTAGCGGGTGAACCGGCGAATTGTAATCTTCTCGCCGGTTTTCGCAACCTTTTCCGTCACCAACTCAGCGACAGTCTTCGCCGGATCTTTGACGAAGGGCTGGTCCAGCAAAACGGACTCTTCATAAAACTTATTGAGACGGCCTTCGACGATCTTATCGATAACCTGGTCCGGTTTGGTTGCGTTCTTAGGATCGTTCTTAGCTTGCGCGCGCGCGATCTCCTTTTCCTTTTCGAGATCGGCCGTGGCCACGTCATCGCGCGATACGTAACGCGGTTCGGCCGCCGCAACGTGCATGGCAATGTCTTTAACCAGCTGCTGAAACTCCTCGCCACGCGCGACGAAATCGGTTTCGCAGTTCACTTCGACCAACACGCCAACCTTGCCGCCCATATGAATGTATGAACCGACAATGCCCTCCGCAGCGATGCGGCCTTCTCGTTTCTTTGCCGACGCCAATCCGCGTTTGCGCAGAATGTCGATCGCGCGCTCTTCCTGACCCTCAGCTTCGACCAGCGCGTTCTTGCACTCCATCATGCCCGCGCCTGTTTTTTCCCGAAGCTGTTTCACTGCTGCTGCTGTTATGTCTGCCATGATTACAAATGTTCTCCGAATTAGTGGCACAGACTTCAGTCTGTGGCTGTCTAGTCACGCACAGACTAAAAGTCTATGCTACTTTTTCAGCAAAAAACGCAGCCCGGCGGGAGTCCCGCTTTGAAGGCTGCGCTCGCCGTTAAGAAAAAAATAAATCTCGTTGTCAGCTTGCTGCGACTACTGATTCTGCATTGGCATCAACAGTAGCGTCTGGCGCATTCGCCTGCGCGGGTTCCGTCGCTGCGGCAGTTGGCGCAGTCGCAACCGTTTCAGCGGTGCCGGCTGCATCCGGAGTTGCCGCTTCCGTTGCGTCTGCGGTAGTCACTCCGCTTTGATCAGTTGTTTCACCGCTCGCTGCAATGCCCGCCGCAGCTTCGTCACCGGTCTGCTCCACTACGCCGCCTTCAGTCGCTATTTGTTGGCCTTCGACAATCGCATCGGCAATGCGCGAAGCGAACAAGCGCACCGCGCGCAGCGCATCGTCGTTGCCGGGGATGACATAATCAATTCCCTCAGGCGAGCAGTTGGTGTCTACCACTGCAACGATGGGGATTCCCAAACGGTTCGCTTCGGCAACCGCAATTTCTTCCTTGCGCACGTCAATAATAAAAACGATGTCGGGCAGCCGGCTCATCGACTTAATGCCTGACAGGTTCTTATTCAGACCTTCGCGTTCGCGGTCGAGCTTAATGCGTTCCTTCTTGGTCAGCTTCTCGTAACGCCCGTCAGTCTGCATCGCTTCCAAATCTTTGAGGCGCTTGATCGACTTCTGAACTGTTTGGAAGTTTGTCAGCAGGCCGCCGAGCCAGCGTTGGTTGACGTGATATTGACCACAGCGTTCCGCTTCCTCGCGCACCGCCTCCTGGGCCTGGCGCTTGGTGCCAACAAAGAGCACCGTCTTGCCTTTGTCTTCGGCGATGGCATTCGTCACAAATGCGATCGCGTCGCGAAACATGCGCTGCGTCTTTTGCAGATCGATAATGTAAATGCCATTGCGCTCGCCAAAGATGTATTCCTTCATCTTCGGATTCCAGCGCCGTACCTGGTGGCCGAAATGCACGCCAGCCTCCAGCAATTCTTTCATCGTAACCGAAACCAAACCGTAATCTCCTTTGTGTGAACTGGTTTAATGTACTCGCCACAACTGTGGGTCCTTGATTTTCAAGGACAACCAATCCGAGCTGTGGCAATGGACTTAGAATTTCGGAACTCGGAATGCGGATTTCGAATTTCTACAAAGCAACGAACAATCAAATAATCAAACTGGCGGATTTCAAATTCGAATTCCGAAATTCGAAATCCGAAATTCTTCTTACCTTTTCGAGAACTGGAAGCGCTTGCGAGCGCCCTTCTGTCCGTACTTCTTGCGTTCCTTGATGCGCGGATCGCGAGTCACCAGTCCGGCCTCTTTCAAAGCCGGTCGCAAGTCGCTGTTGTATTCCATCAGCGCTCGCGTAATGCCGTGACGAATTGCGCCTGCCTGTCCGGCCGGACCGCCGCCCTTGACGTTGACCAGCAGGTCAAACTTGCCTGTCGTTTCCGTCAACTGCAATGGTTGGCGAATGATCATGCGCAACGTCTCGTTAGGAAAGTACTGCTCAAACGGCTTGCGGTTAATTTTCACTGCGCCGTCGCCCGCGCGCAGATAGACGCGCGCCGTCGAGGTCTTTCGTCGTCCGGTTCCGTAGTATTGAATATCAGCCACAGCTAAATCTTGTCCTCTTTATTAACTCTCGTTTGTTATCGGGTGGTGAGCGTGTGAACTTCGGGGCGTTGGGCGGTGTGCGGATGATCGGCGTCGGCGTAAACTTTTAATTTCTTCGCCATCGCCTTGCCGAGTTTGCTCTTCGGCAACATGCCCTGGACGGCGAGACTAATCACGCGGTCCGGTCGCTTCGCAAACATCTCCTCGGCGGTCACCTCGCGCAAGCCGCCGGGGTACAGCGTGTGGCGGCGATACAATTTCTGTTGGGGCTTCGCGCCCTTTAAGACAGCCTTGCGCGCATTGATTACAATCACGTGATCGCCAAGGTCCATGAACGGGGTCCAGCGCGGGCTGCGCTTACCCGACAGGATGGACGCGATTTCGGATGCCAAATGCCCGACGGTTTGACCAGCCGCGTCCACTACGTACCATTTTCGTTGTCCAGCGAGATCCTTGCCGCTGGGAAAGTATGTTGACATGGTTAAGTATCTCTGTTTTCAGTGAATAAAACGCGAACGGTTAGAATACCGAACGGCAAAAAGAGTGTCAAGGCGAGGGCCTGTGGCATAGACTTTAGTCTGTGCCTTTTCCCGGGGACACAGACTAAAGTCTATGCCACCACTAAAGGTTGGACTCTGAACTTCTCGTCGCTAACCCAACGAAAAAAGGCTCCTCGGCATCACTGCCAAGGAGCCTAATCCTCTTGCGCATCGCGAGCCTTACGGCTGCGGCGGAGGCGTCGTCGTGCTGTCCGACCGCTTCAACTTCGGCGGCTCGGGCTTATCGGTGGGTTTCTGCTCGCTGCCGTCCGGATTCGTAGTCGACTCGTCAGGCGTAGGCTGGCGCCGTTTTAGCGTCGGCCGTCCGGGTGCGCCATCATCGGCGCTCGGCAGCGCTCCCACACTCGAGGCCCGCGCATTTGAAAGCCGCAACAACTTCGCCTTCACACGCTGAAACTCAGAAGTGCTGATCACATACTCGTCATGTTCGGGAAAACGCGCTGCTAAACTCAACGCCGCAGCGCGTCGTTCGGGAGGCGCAGGATGCGTCGAAAAAGCCTTCGCAATAATGCCCGGCTTCTTTTTGTTTTTCGCTTCCAGCTTTTCAAACATCGTCGCCATCGCTGTGGGATCGTAACCAGCAGCCCACATATACTGAACGCCAAGCCGATCAGCTTCTTCTTCAGCGCCGCGACTAAACTTCATGAAGATGCCCAACAGTCCGAGCCCCGCAGTGTTCTGATAAATCATTCCGGGAATGCCGCCGAGAAAAATCGATCCACCCATCGCCAGGTATTCCAGCAGGCTGGCCTTGGTCTGATTCTCAACCGCATGCCGCGCGGCCACGTGTCCGATTTCATGGGCCATAACGCCCGCGACCTCGGCTTCATTGTCCGCCACCAACAGCAATCCCTTATTGACATAGAAAAATCCGCCCGGCAAGGCGAAAGCGTTAACTTCATCGGAGTCGATCACTTTGATCGTAAAGGGAACCTTCGCATCCGAGTGCAAAACAATATTCTGACCGACGCGGTTTACATATTCGGTAATCATCGGATCGTCGATGAACTTTGCCTGGCGATCCACTTCCGCCGCCAACTCGCGACCCATCCGCACTTCTTTTTCCGTCGAGCCGCTCATCTTGGCGATGATGCCTTTATTGATGTTGCGTTTGCCGATCATGTTCGGGTCGTCGTTGACCGAAAGCGGTTTGTTGGATTTCGCCGGCAGTGGCGGCGGCGCCTTGGTGGTGCTTTTCGGATCGTTCTTTGCGGTGCTGGCTGTTGCGGTTTGATCCTGCGACTGCGTGGTGCCGTCAGTTTTGTTAGTCGACGGGACGGTTTGAGTGGTCTGCGCGAAGCCGGCAATTGAACTTAGAATTATTGCGGAAACGAGAAGGAACGCGGTAGTAACGCGGGAGATGCTGATCATCTTGAAAAACCTCCAGAGACTTCAAACGAATCGTGCCGAAAAGGACTCCGGGGAAAAAACTTTCCAGGCGCCACGGGTTGAGGGGTTCTGCGCGAAAACTGATAACGATTCGTTGGGAATCGTGAGCTGTTTTAGCTATTTTCAAACGCGCAGTCTATGATGCCCGATTCCGGCTGCATGGTTGCGCCTGTTTTCCGGTAAATGGTTGCTGGAAATCGGGGAAGCCGGTTTCGCCCATCCATGGGGGCTCGTTTTGGAATAAGCGGGAACGCGGCCATTATAATGCCTCCACGCGCGAAAGCCTAAGATCGACTCGAAAGGTGACTCGTTTAGATTGAGCAAGCCCGATCGTAGTCTCGAGGTTGGGAAGGGTGGCTTGCCCCGCTCTTTGGAGTTTTGAGGTTGGAAGGTGGCAGTCGTTGGTCGATGCTGGTCGTTACGGAGTCTCGAGGTTGGGAAGGCTGGCTTGCCCGCGCTCTTTGGAGTTTTGAGGTTGGAAGGTGGCGTCGTTGGTTGATGCTGGTCGTTACGGAGTCTCGAGGTTGGGAAGGCTGGCTTGCCCCCGCTCTTCTCCGGTTCCATTCAGGTGACTGAGCGGCAGATGACAAAACCCAATTCCCAAAGATCCAAGCCCACAATCTCAATCATCGGCGCCGGCCGCCTGGGCACTGCTTTGGCCATCGCCCTATCGTCCAAAGGTTATCCGATTCGCGCAGTCGCTGCCCGTCGCCCATCACACGCCCGCAACGCGATCTCGCTTTCCCGTCTGCCTTCAACAACCCTCGCACTCGGCGCCGATCAACTTGAACAACTGCCGCCCAGCGATCTTATTCTGATAACTACGCCTGACGACGTTATCGCAGGAATCGCTGAAACCTTCGCTAAGCTTGGGCGCAGCCCACGCCAGCGCAGCATTTTTTTGCACACCAGTGGCGCACTCTCTTCCGCAGTCCTGGCGCCACTCGCAAAACGCGGATTCCACACTGGCTCGCTTCACCCTTTAGTTTCCGTTAGCGATCCGCGCGCTGGCGCCGAAGCATTGCGCGGCGCCTTTTACTGTGTGGAGGGCGACAGCGTCGCGGTGCGATCCGCAAAAGGGATCGTACGCGACTTGGACGGGAACGCTTTTACAATCAAGCCCGAAAGCAAAGCTCTTTATCATGCGTCTGCGGTGATGGCCTCGCCGCATGTGGTTGCGTTGTTCGATCTTGCGAGCGAGATGCTGATGTCCTGTGGTCTCCAAGCCAAAGAAGCGCAGCAGGTTCTGACGCCACTAGTGCAAAGCACGGTGAACAACTTGAAACAGACCTCGCCTGAAAAAGCGTTAACGGGAACGTTCGCGCGCGGCGACGTCGCGACCGTCAAGCGTCATCTGAAAGCCTTGTCGCCAAAACAACTTGCCGAAGCTCTGAAGATTTACAAACTGCTCGGCCTTCATTCGCTGCAACTTGCCGCCCAGCGTGGCCTCGATCCCAAACTCGCAATTCAAATCAAAAACGCCCTCAAGAAGTAGCATAGACTTTTTAGCTGTAGGAGTGGCATAGACTTCAGTCTGTGTCTTTCACAGCCGCACAGACTAAAAGTCTATACCGCTACCTTAAGCAAACTGCTTGTATCGCCATCACCCCAACCTTCTCACTCGGCTACGTCGTCTGACGTGCGGTGGCGGCTACGCCCCACCGAACCGACCACCCACTTGGTCGACGGGCTACGCCCGAAATTGGGCGCAGCCCACAAAATAGATAAAGCTTCCGGAAGGGCACAGCCCTTCCGCACATCAGGTGGCATAGCCCTGAATCCAAAAGCCGTTTCTCCTATTTACCATTTACCATTTACTATTCACCCGCAATGGAACGATCACCTAGCGACAGCTATAGCCTGACCATTCGCGTCAAACTTTCTGCGCGCGCCGGCACACTCGGCGAAGTCACTACGGCCATCGGCCGCGCGGGCGGCGACATCGGCGCGATTGACATCGTCAGCGTCGGCCGCGATCACATCATCCGCGACATCACCGTCAACACCGTCTCGAGCGAACACGAAGAAAAGATCGTCAAGGCCGTAAAAGACATCGACGGCATCGAAGTCCTGCAAACTTCCGACCGCACCTTCCTCATGCATCTCGGCGGCAAGATCGAAGTCGTCTCCAAAATGCCTTTGAAGACGCGCGCGGATTTGTCGATGGCCTACACGCCCGGCGTCGCGCGCGTGTGCGAAGCCATCCACGACGATCCGGAAAAAGCTTTCACGCTGACTATTAAGAAAAACATGGTCGCGATTGTTAGCGACGGCACGGCAGTGCTCGGCCTCGGCGACATCGGTCCGGCCGCCGCCATGCCGGTAATGGAAGGAAAGGCGATGCTCTTCAAGGAATTCGGCGGCGTTGATGCCTTTCCGATTTGTTTGAGCACGAAAGACCCGGACGAGATCGTGCGCACCGTGAAAAATATTGCCACTGCTTTCGGCGGCATCAACCTCGAAGACATTTCCGCGCCGCGCTGTTTCGAGATCGAAGATCGCCTCAAAGAAGAACTCGACATTCCGGTCTTTCACGACGACCAGCACGGCACCGCGGTGGTCGTGCTCGCCGCCTTAATCAACGCGCTGAAGATCGTCGGCAAAGAGATGAGCGAGATTAAAGTTGTCGTCAATGGGGTTGGGGCGGCGGGTGTTGCCTGCACGAAGATCGTAATGGCGGCGGGCGTGAAAAATATTATTGGCTGCGACCAGCATGGCGCGCTCTATCGCGGCCGCCGCGAAAATATGAACAAAGTGAAGGAATGGTACGCCGCGAACACCAACCCGAACGAAGAGCAGGGAACTGTTCACGACATCATCAAAGGTGCCGATGTCTTTCTTGGTTTGTCAGTGCCGGATGTGATCAATGAGGAAGACTTAAAACAGATGGCCGCAAAGCCGATTGTGTTTGCGATGGCCAATCCGACGCCGGAGATCATGCCGGAAGATGCGGCGCCTTACGTGGCAGTGATGGCGACCGGGCGTTCCGACTATCCAAACCAGATTAATAATGTGCTTTGTTTCCCCGGCATTTTTCGCGGCGCGCTCGCCTGCCGCGCGCGCAGCATCAATGAAGAAATGAAACTCGCGGCCGCAAACGCGATTGCCAACATCATCACCGCCGCCGAGCTCCATCCCGAATACATCATCCCCTCCGTCTTCGACAAACGCGTCGCTGAAGCCGTGGCTCACGCCGTCGAAGAAGCCGCCTATGCCTCGCACGTCGCCCGCCGCGACCGTGCTGCGCAAGAAGAGATGTGACGTTGCGGGGGAGCTACTCATGCAGCATAGGCAGTGTTATCCTTATTCAGAGGCAAGTGCAACATGGCTATGCAAACAAATTTGGAAGCCTTGATCGAGGCTGCTAAGCATCTCTCCGATGAGGAGCGTAAAAAGCTCATAGAAAGTCTGCACGCCCGTTCAGAATCACCTCAACTTCGTCATATCACAGAGATGCGAGGGCTTGGGAAGGATTTGTGGCAAGGAATTGATCCACAAGATTATCTCAATGCGGAACGCGACTCATCGGAAAACTGACGCCGCTTCTCGCGGGCAAGTTAGTGGCCTTTGATACGGGCCCTCTCATCTATTACATCGAAGAACATCCGGACCATTTGTCTACAGCGGACGAGTTGTTTGGGGCGTTCGACACAGGAGCCGCTCGGGGGATGACAAGTGTACTTACGTTGCAAGAGGTGCTGGTGAAACCTCTACGCGAGGGGCGTGAGGATATTGCCAGGAAATACCGTCAAGTACTTTCATATTCCGCTAATGTAAGGCTGTACGACAGATCAACATTCCTACTCCTCCTGCTAGAAACAGGAAAAGGACTGTACCCTTTTTTGAGTTGAACCAAAGATTGCCAACGGCCATGAATACTGAAGAAGTCGTCGTAACGTTGGGGTCGGTATTTACGATGAGCGGACAGGTGAGGCTGAGCAGGAAAACTCCGCCAGGGAAAACCTGTGCCATCAACAGGCCAAACGTAAATCGAGAGAGGAATTGATCCATTGTGGTTTCTCCTTCGTAAGTTGGGCATTTTTAAGTGATCGGCCGAAGACGAGTCGATTATGATTTGATAGGGAAATGAAAAGATTGATAAAGCCTTCCATTTCGGGTGTTGCTACCGAAATGGTGCGTCGCCGAGTGCAATAATCCCGAAGGAAACATGACGGCGCGGTTGAAGCGATTTGAAACGCGATCAATTTCGAGCCAACGACTTCGCTTCGTACCATCCTCCTCCAATAGCTCCCGTAACTCGGTAAGGGGGCGACCGATTCGCTCCGCGTCTTTCTTCGTTGGACGGCAAGTGAGAGCTGTTTCGCGATGCTGCCAGAAAGATGTACCAGCGTTCCGCGGAGCATTAGGAGTCAAGTAAATGAGAAACATCATCCAGTCAGCTGGTTCATCTGAATGGATGCCCACTCGCTCGGCTCGACTACCTTGGGAGAAAGCGCTTAAGAACACCCCATTGCACGCTTCCACAGCATCCATATCCCTTTCCCAGTAACTTGTGCGTACTCTGAATCTTCTTTCGATCAACTGTCTGACTTGTTTTGGTTGATAAGCCCGCGTCCGCCAACCAAGTACGCCTTCCGGTTGTGCAAAGGTTAGGCTAAGTGCGACCGACCGGATTCTGTTGGGATCACGGTAAAAGTTATCAACTACCTGAAAAAAAGGAGTCATGTAGTCTGCATGTGACGAATCGTTTGAGTTTACGCAGGCTTCGAGTTCAGAGTTGAGAGCTTAGAGATCCGGAGGAACTCGAGGCTTTGTTGTGAAGCGAGGTGTTTGCACTCTAATTTATAAGACCCGGAATTGCAAGATCTCTTGATGTACCCACGGCGTTGCATGAGCTAATTCTTGACATTATCTTACGCACACGATGAGTGATTAGGTCCGCGAGGTTCGCTCTACCGAACACGTCAACCAACAGACCTTTCCGTGCGGCTTCGGACCGTGGTCATCATGCACTGGTGGACTAAATAGTCCTTGCCGTTTCTAGTTGGATGTCAATGAGGGAATACAAACCATTCAACCGAAAAAGCGGTGACTCGCTGAGACGATTGAGCATCGCCATCATCGTGTTACACGGGATGGTAACGGCGGCGCATGGGGCGGCGCACAGCACGCTCAAGATACTCATGAATGGTTGGCAGAATGCTTACATCTTCGTCGTGATAGTTCTGTTGCCGCTGGTTGCTGGGTATCTGATTTGGAAACGCGCGCGGGGTGGGTACTTGATCCTGTTTCTTTCAATGCTGGGGGCGCTGGTGTTTGGTGGTTACTATCATTTCGTGTTGGCGGGTGCCGACAATGTCAGCACCGTGGGACATCACGCGATGAGATCGTGGGCGCAAGTGTTTCAAGTGTCGGCGGTACTGCTGGGGTTGGTTGAGTTTGCTGGCGTGGTTGCGGGCGTTGCAGGTCTAAAAGTCGTAAATCGTAAATCGTGAATCGTGAATCGTGACCGTGAATCGCTAAGAACGGTGAACGGTAAATCGTAAATGGTAAATGGTGAATCGGTAAGAGAGGGAAATGGTAAATTGTGAATCGTGAATTGTGAATCGTGGATATGATGGTTAGTACCGCCTGCCGTAGCCGGGTGGGTTCATAAACTAATGTCGCGCGCAGCGCGTCGAGTCAGAGCGCTGTAGGCGCGGAAGAAAATAGCCCAGGGTAAAGCGCGCTTCGCGCGACACCCTGGGATCAAAGAGCGGACAAAAAACTTCGCCGACCCTCGATGGGTCGGCGTTTCCTTTTTAGGGGTACATAAGCGCGTCAAGGGAAATGAATTAAAACATCATTCGTGCAATCGCCTGTTATTCTCCATAGAAGTAAAACAACGCCGACCCATCGAGGGTCGGCGAAGATGTTTATGGATGGCGTTGACCCAGGGTGTCGCGCGAAGCGCGCTTTACCCTGGGCTATTGTCATGTCGCACCTACGGCGCTTTGGCTCGACGCGCTGTGCGCGAGCTTGGTACAAAAAGCAGCGCCGACCCATCGAGGGTCGGCGAAGATGTTTATGGATGGCGTTGACCCAGGGTGTCGCGCGAAGCGCGCTTTACCCTGGGCTACTTTCATGTCGCACCTACGGCGCTTTGGCTCGACGCGCTGCGCGCGAGCTTGGTACAAAAAGCAACGCCGACCCATCGAGGGTCGGCGGAAAGAATTTTGTGAGGGACGTGATCCCAAGGTGTCGCGCGAAGCGCGCTTTACCCTGGGCTACTTTCATGTCGCACCTACGGCGCTTTGACTCGACGCGTTGCGCGCGGCATTCATTACAACCCCTCCGCTACCGCAGGCCGTACTGACCTCACGGCGCGCGGCATTCATTACAACCCACCCGCTACCGCGATGTGGTACTGATGTTATGAAGCAGCGCCTCCTTTACGCGAGTTGTTACACTCACGTTGCTCACAGTCATGAGACTGAAAGGAGGCGCTATGGACAGAATATATATCGGCGTTGACTTTCATGCACGACAA
>JAVEDP010000002.1 GCA_030841085.1 Pyrinomonadaceae bacterium | reverse complement strand
TAAACGCGGCTTCCGTCTGATTACCCAATTGCGAGAAGGAACGTTCCTGCGGACTGAATGAATAATTCGCACGCGTTGCCCGCACGGTATAGAAACCGGTCGTCTCGACGTTAGCGAAACTGTAGTTACCATTCTCGTCCGTGATCGTCTTGCGATTCTGCGTGCCGCTCAGATTTACAACTGCGCCCGCAACCGCAACTCCATTCACATCCGCGATGCGCCCAGTGATCCTGCCATCAGCCACAGTAGGCGGTGAAAGAAGCAGGCCGATAACGACCGGATCGTGATCGGAAGTTCGGTAGACTGTTCCCACATTGAGAGCCTGCTGACCGGCTGACTTATTCTCGATGTTGTAATCGAGATAAACTGGCTCGTCGGCATTGTTGTGCCAAATGAAGGCCCCAGTGGTTTGCTGGTCCATGCTCTTCGTCGCCAACGCATGGTCAAGTTCTCCAGACTCGTCAGCAAACTGGTAAGAGTAGCGATTGGCGGCGGCGATGTACCTTTTCGTTTGACTGATGAGGCCGCCTGCTCCGTCGGCGAGAACATCGCTACCATCTTGCTCCATGGTAAACATCGGATCCTCTTCGCCGTAGGAGTTGTAATCACCAACTGAAAGAACGTCCGCATCGCCAGAGGCAGCTTTGCGCGCTTGGATAAAACTGAGTAGGGCATTTGCCTGTGAGACGCGCGTGCCATTGAAGCAGCCCTGGCCGTCGCCCGCATCAGCGTCCGAACCGCTGCCCGGGCAGGTGCCGCCTTTCGATTTGAAATGGTTGACGATGAAGTTGAATCTCTCTCCGTTTGAAACTAGTTGGAATGTTTGCGCCAGGGGTGGGCGATTATGTACCGGGTTACTGTCGTTAACGGCAGCACCGGCCAAGCTCAGGACGCCGGGTTTGTAAATGATTGATACTTTAATCGCGTCGGTGCCGGGGCCAGGCTCAGTGACGAACGCGTAAGTTCCCGGTGTAACCGCAGCATTCAACCCATTAACCAAATCCTGAATCGCGCTACCAGGACCAACACCGTCGTTCTCCATTTCCGACATACCAATTACGTCCGGGTTCATTGCGATGATGGAGGCGATAATCTTATCGCGCTGCCGCGTGAACTCGGCAGCGCTGTTAGCTCCGCGACAATCCATAGGTGATCCGCCTGGACCACCAGTGCAGTTGCCATTTCCGAAGGTGTTGAAGTAGTTCAACACGTTCATTCCGACAGCCTTTACGTTGCCGACGGTTGTGGGCGCTGCAGGGCGTGGATTGGCATCTGCAAAGGTCACTGTTCCGGTCGGCTGGACACGATACTCGTTGAAGTCGTACGTCAGCACGCCGGTCAACCCGGTCGTTGTATCTCCGACGCGGCGCGTGGGAATGGCGTTGAAATAGGGATTTGGATCGGGGTACGTACCGGACTTGCCGTCATCCAGCAATACATACCGACGGGCGTTCAGGTTAGCTACCGCGAGTGAGCCGGCAGTACCCGGGCGATCGAAACTATTGCGCTGGAACAAGCGTCCTTCAGAAGAAAGCGTGAGCTCGCCAAAATGCCCGAGGTCGAAGTTGCCTGTGACGGTCAGTGTCTCTGGGAAGATCACCAACATATTCTCAACGCGCTCGAGATCGTTGTTGGTAGATTCCGGAAGATCATAAGCGACCGGCGAGGGAAGAGAGTTGCCAGTGCTGCAAATACCGACGGACGTTACCGCGTTGATCTGTGTGAGATTAAAAGTTTCGGCGACTGTCCCCGATACACGTACGCGATCTCCGGCGGCCACGTTCACTGCGGGCGCCGCACCATCCAAGACAAAGATGCCGTCAGAGGTTGTGGTATTACCGTCGCCGGCAACGTCCTGGATATAAAAGCCGCTCAAATTGTTCGAGCCTTGGAAATCGCCAATGACCACGCCTTCGGTTGTGACGGTGGTACTAACGATTGGACTAGCGGCACCGCTCCCCTGAATCGTGTAAATGGGCGTAAACCCCGCGCCGCACGTAATCGCAGCGGCCGTGGTGAAACTAAAGGAATAATCCGCCGCCATAAAGTCCGGCGGGTCAGCGGAATCCTGATCGGTTACCTGAGCGGCGACTACTGTCACGGTACAGTTTTCGTTGTTAACGAAATCCGAATTCGGATTCAGCGTGTACGCGCCCGAACTGCCCGCGAGGGCAAAGGTGTGCGCACCACTGGTCGCACATGTAATGGTGAAGGATGCAGTTGAGACATTTACTGCCTCACTAAAGTTGATCCCAACGTCCGAGTTGATGGCAACATTTGTCGCACCGTTGGTCGGAGTGGTGCTAAGAACTGTTGGTGCTGAATCCGCGGGATTGGGCGTTATGAAGAAGTCATCAATCGCCAACCCGTCATCGCTACCAGTAGGATTAATGCTTACCCAACGAATCCAGAACGTGGCGCCGTTGCCGATGTTAAGCGAAGTAATCGTCGAGTTCAGTGCGGTGCGATTTGCCGCCGCGTTGCCATCAAGAGCGCCTGTTGCAGCGCTGGGCTGTGGCCCACTAAAGTCGAGAACGTTCGCATCGGTCCAAGTCCCTGTCGCTAGACTCGTTGCATCAGTACTGAATTGAAAGTCAAGTTTATCGATCGTAGAACCGGTGCTGTCCGATCGCCATTGTTCTCCAACGTACGCGATACCCAAAGAGGTCACGGTGACTCCCGTGTTGTTTGTGAAGCTGGCGCCGATGGTTATCGGAGTAACTGCATTTGAGTCCAGTTCTCCGAGCGCCCGATCAGCCGGCGCAGCCGCAGAACCATAGCTGTAGGTGTCGCCTGCAGTTCCAGTTCCCGTACTGGCTGTGTAAGTAGTGTTCCCTCCCGTTTCAATGAGGTCCCACGACGTCGGGAGCGTTGACGAAACGGCAGTGCCGGAAGCCGCCAGTGAATTGAAATTCTCGCCGACGGCGGAACCGGCCGTCGTTAAAGAAATTGTCGCGCCGGGCGCAGCCTGGGAGGTATCTACCAGCGCGGCTGAATACAAACCAGCAATCAGTGCCAGAAAGAGGAGGCAGAGGATGATGCTACTACGGTGGCTGCGGGATGATTTAATTCCCGATCGAGTTATTTTTGACACTAACGTTCACCCTTTCTGTTCTAAACCCGGTTACGGGAATGACAAATCACACAAAACCGTGACGGAGATCGATTTAGCGAATCTTTAATGACGGTTCGCCTATGAGCGGCACCCGGAAGAAAACATCATTGCAAAACAAACGGATTAAGGCGTCAGGCTTTGAAGCAAGCCTTCGATAGCGGCGCTAAATTTGTTACGGATTTAGGAAGAGACGGTCAAAACAGTCTTGTAAAACCCGCTTTGGGTGAAGCGAGTTTATAACATATTTCGGCGCCCCAGCAGTAGGCTGGAGACTGCCTAGGGAAGAGTTTTATCTGGGGGATGGCGATGCTGGGGTTCGGGGAAGCAAACTATTAGAGTGGCATAGACTTTAGTCTGTGCCGTCGTTAGCAGCCACAAGACTGAAGTCTGTGCCACTCTAACCGTTTGCCTTGCAACTAACGCGGAAAGCGTTCGCGATATTCACTGGAAACGATGAAAGCCTTGACCATCTCTGCCTGCTCAAAGTTGCCATTGAACTGGTTCAACTTGTTCAGCCAGAATTGATAGCCATCCGCATCCGGATCTCGTCGCAGATAGCCGAAGTATTCCATCATCACAAACATCTCGTTGTGCTTGGCTGCAACGAACCGCTGATCGCCGGCAATCTGTCCCAGCACAGCCGCGCGCGTCAACGCTCCATTACTTAAGCCATCAACCAGAGTGTTGCGCTCGCCTTGCGTCCAGATTACTCGCGTGTGCGCCAGCAACTGGTCCACGTATTGGCCGTTGTTCAAATTGCCGTAGGCATTCTCGAAGGCCGGCCGTTGCACAAACGCATCGAGGAACGCCTGCTTGTTCGCCGCCAACTGTTGTTGCCAACCGGCGCGTCCCACCACTACGTCTTTCGCCACGCTCACGCTGTCCGGAGTGAACTCGGCATACTTCGGCGCGCGATCGAAACTCGCTCGATACAATCCGTCTACCAGACCACCCGTCTCCTGAAACTCAATCGACAGGAAGTAAGCTGCGGAAACATTCACACGTTTCTGATCGACGCAGTCAAAATCATCGTTGCACGTCGTTATTTGGTTGCTCCAGAAATTGAAACCACTCTCGTCCGGCTCGCGCCCAAGGAAATCCAAATAATGTTGGCGCACAAAGTACTCGGCAGTATCGAGCGGGTTCGCTCCCTGTAACATTATGGAGCCGGTAAAGGTCGCTTCCGTTTTATTGCCAAGCTGACTAAACGAGCGTTGACCTGGGCTGAACGAAAAGTTCGCTCGGCTAGGCGTCACGGTGTAAAAGCCGTTGGTCTCGACATTGTCGAAACGGTAATTGCCATTTGCATCTGTAATCGTTTCGCGATTCTGCATGCCGTTCAGATTAATGACAGCTCCCGCGACCGGCGCGCCAGTGCTGGTTGTGATTTGACCCGTTATGACTGAGTCGGCTGCCGTTGGCGTCGCGCCGAGGGCAACGACAAACGGAGAGAGCGAGGGTGAGTTCCCGCAAATTAATTTGGTCGAGAAATTCTGGCCTGTAGTGATGTCGGCCAGACCGCTACCATCGTTATGAAGTAGCTTTAATTTCTGAAAAGCCGCTGAATCCGTAATGTAAGGAACATTGATGCAAACATTATAGGGTCCTGTGGACGCGAAGTTAGTTGTGACGTTGAAAGCGGGACCAACCAGACTATATCCAGCGTTTGGTGGTGTGCCTGCCGAGCTAGGTTCGATCGGCGTGCTGGTGGTAGTTCCGGAACTTGAGACAGTCCCGAATCTGATTGTCACATCGCCGGCTTGAGTTGTGACGTTAGATCCCGCCGCCGTGGAACCACTTTGTACCGTCGGAAACGAGATATCAAGAATGGCATGGAGCTCTATGCCATTCGGCGCGACACCTGTCTGGCCATGTATAAAATCGAAGAAGCCGATGCCGGTAATTCGCACTGGGATACTTGGATTTTGAAAGAATGTTTGGGCGGTCAGCCTATTGTCAAATGCCGTCCTGGCGCCATCAATTCTCGGCTGAAACGGACTGCCGATGGCACAACAAGGACAGGGAACTTCCGTAATAACGGTGTTGCCGGACCCGTCCTGCACCACGATGTGATAGTCAACGTCGTCTTCTTTCTTGTAGTTGATAAGGGTTCCATTGATCACCCATGCCGTCGTCTCATAAGGCGCGACGCGAGAGTTAAGCGGTATGGAAGAAGGCGCAGGCCATCCCCTCATCGTAGAAACGGTTACTGGAGTCGCCTTTGTTAGATCGCACAAACCAGCATCCGGATCAGTTCCGACCTTAACCGACCAGCGCTCTACACCGCAGGTCGGAAGCAATATCGACATGGTAATGAAGGCAGACGCATTGCGCGCTTGCGCGTCCGCAACACTAATCGGCAGCGACTTCGATCCCGCCGAAAGATTGGCCGACGTCGTTGCGGAGAATGAGAAGACATTGTCTCCGACGGTCACGTCTCCGTGTGTGCCATCGTCGTAGAACTGTTGCGTGGCTGAGCCGCCGATACTAGTTAAATTGCCGGTGACTGTAATACCGGTGCTCGGCGGCGCGGTTGCAGGTGAAACCGTCACGGTCAGCAGCGTAGCGCCGCCCGGATCAACGGAGTTAGGATTAGCAGAACCCGAAGCCGAGAGGTTCCCGCTGCCGGCACACGTGTTCGTAATCGAGCTGTTGCGTGGAATTGGTCCCCCGCTCACGCTAAAGTCCGCGTTATTGTTATCAGTATCCGTGCAGCCGTTGTTATTTCTGATTACCGCCACGGCGTTTGTTGTCGCGGGCGCCGGTGAAGTTTCAGAACAGTTGGCCGCGCCATACGCGACGAAATCCACGATACCGTTTGCTAAAAACGCGGGGCAGGTACCGCTCAGAACGGTCGTGTTGCTGACCAACGCAACCTTTCCACCTGTTGAACCAACCGCGATTGCACCTGTCGCATCCGGCGTCGGAAGAAGGACTGTGGTTGTAGTGTTAGCGCCCGCTGCTTCCTGAATCAGATAGTAATGTCCGGGTTGTATGATGCCTGAAAGATTTGTGGTAAGCGGTGTGCCCGTTGTCGGTGACGTGGCTTGAAAACTGTCGGTTATGGCAGTGAACTGGACGCTCCAGCCCGTAAGATCAACCGGCGTCGTGCCTCGGTTGTAGAGTTCAATAAAGTCATTCCTGTATGTCGCCCCGCTATTGCCCCCGCCACCGTAAACCTGGCTAATAACAACCGTAGATGTACCCACTCCGTCATCATTATTAATAGTGCCCTGCCCCTGAGCGTCGGTGACACTGGCGCCTGAAACGTTGGAAATGTTGACGAAGAACGTCTCGTTCGCTTCTTGCGTCGTGTCGCCATTGACCTGCACGGCTACGGTGGTTGACGAAAGTCCTTGGGCAATTGTGACGCCCGTAGTATGCACTGCGACGTAGTCATTATCTGCGATGGTGGCGGTCCCGTCGGCTGTGTCGACGTTAAAGGTAACACCGCCGACTGGTGCAGGCTGCGAGAGACTAACAGTAAAGGTAAATGAACTCGAGCCGCTATTTCCCTCGACCTGAGACACATCATTAATTGAGAGCGAAGGAGTGGGGGTGGCTGTTGGAGAGGGAGTGGGCGTCGGCGAACCCGAGCCGTTGGCAGTCACAGAGAAATCATCAATCGCGAGGCCGTGATCGTTGCTGGGATGGTTAATGTCCTTCCACCGCAGCCAAACTTCCTGACCGGCGTTTATTGTGAGAGTGATTGTCGACGAAAGAACAGTACGATTGGCTGCGGCGTTGCCATCAAGCGCCGTGGCCGTCGATGTGCCGATTGTAGGACTTGTGAAGTCCAGCGGGTCATGGTCAAGCCAGCCTGTGGTTGGAGCGTTCGCATCAGTGATGACGCCAGCGTTCGCAACCTGGTACTGAAAGTCAACCGTCTGCGCTGCGGTCGTGCAAGGCGTCGTACAACCGCCGGCGCGCCACTGTTCACCGGTATAACCTATATTGAGCGACGTGATGGTCGCGCCAGTATCGTTCGTTAATTTGACCGCCCAATAAATATCACCAGTGGCAGCCGATCCGACGGAGCCCAGTGCGCGTTCAGTGTTGGTGCCCGTTCCATAACTGTAGAGCGCGCCCGTGTTGCCGGCCCCTGCCTCTGCGCGGTAGACCGTCGGGTTGGTCGTTACTGCCGTAAATTGAGCGAACCAGCCGGCGAGCGTGGAGTCGTCCGTCCAAGTATTGGCTGTTCCACTGGTAGCCAGCGTGTCGAAGTTTTGAGTAATCGGCGTTCCCAGGGATCCGATGCTCACGCTCGGTGATATACCTCTTTCGGCCCGGCCAAGAGAAGACCCGAAAAAGATTGCGATAAGCAGAATTAGGAGGACAACGCAAACAAGTGCTGAATGACGGCTCTTTTTGAAGGCGTTGAATAGGAAACGTCGTGTAGTTGCCATGATATTTTCTCGCTTTGACACGCAGGATTGATCAGCGAATTTTCAGGAGGGAAACACGGGAAGAAGATTCAAAGCGCACCTGAAACGGATAAACAAAAAAGTCCGGCTGACGCGCCGGATTATATGCGATGCAAAAAGTTTTGCATAGAACACATGCAAGAAAATGTGCAGTGGCGATCAAAGACGGATCAACAATGCAGAGCAGTGAAGCTTTTTCCAGGAGGTTTGCGCGAGAGAGACCGTCGAAACGGAGAGCTTTTTTGGTGGGTATGCTGAGACCGGTCGGGCAACGAACCCCAACAGTCATGACTAACTTGTTAAAGAATCAGCGAATCTTCAGTGAGGGATCGCCGAAATAGATCCAGGTGCGGCGCACGTCAACGTCGCTCGTTGCTGCTTTCGCAGTTTTGATCGCATCTCCCAAGGCGATCGCCTGCGCGCCGTAGAGTGATGAGTACAACTGCAACTCCATCTGGCGCTGCCCTGGGGTGCTGGTCAATCCCGAAGAGGCAAAGGCGGCCACTGCTCCTCCGTTTGGCGCAAGCAGAAGCGCCTCTGAAAGCGACATCAGGTTTGGATCGTGAAAAAAGCCGTTGAGACAATCCATTACGATCACAAGCGGAAGCTTGTTGCCGTTGGTAAGCGCGGTCGCGTTGTCAGCAGTAAATATAGATGCGCCAGACCAGACGTTTATGCTGCCGTGTCCCGAGTAGTTGACTACTGCCCGGCCCTGATTGAAACCGTTAAGGATCTCGGCGGTCGCTTGCGCCGCGGAAGGCTGGGTGCGGACGTTGACTCGTTGCACCGTCATAGTCGCCGGCAGAAGGGCCTGCACGTTGTCGTTCGACGTTTCAAAATCCCATTCCGCGGGTGTGCCCGGATCGTCTGCTACTAGCAGCGCGTTTTGCGGCACATTGGCAGGCGCAAAGTTAACTATCTTCGAAATCACCAAGCTGGCATCGCTCGCCGTGCGCACTGGCAAGCGGCCAATGGCGATGTCCGCCGCTCCGTCGTTATTGAAATCCGCAAGCCAATCGTCGGAAGCTGTTTCGTTGTAAGTAGCATCGACCAGTTTCGTCGGCACCAGATCAGAGTTGCCGGAAAACGTGTAGTTGCGCGGGTCAAGCGAGGCGTCGCCCGCGAAAATGACGTAGCGTGGTGCAATGGACCAGTGTGTTGACGCGAAAGACAGGAAATCCTTAATCGCCTGTGGTCCATGTAGCCCATAACTAAACTCATCGTAAATATCATCAACGTCAACAACTGAAACAGTGAATTGATCTTGGCGCGCCGTAACCAGCGGCCCAAGCGCGGGAATGATGTTCTTGTGCGCAACGATCAGAAAGTCGGCTCCGTTCGACGCAAGATTGAGCGTGGACGGTTGATTCAAAACGAGGCCGGCGGGTGTTTCAAACTGTCCCTCCGGAATTGCATATAACAGGCGCTGGGCTTTGGCGCCGGGCGAGCTTGGCGGGACCGTGATCGCATAACCCGACGCAGTCGCTTGAGCAATCGGTTTGCTGATCCTGACTGAGAACGGATCGGTATAGTCGATCAGACGAACGGTTGGAGTGGAAAAGCCGTCAACCGACAGCGACTGCGTGCCGCGCAGATTGAACTTCAGCTTGCCTGCATCTGCGCGATAGGCGTGCGGGTAGGTTATGCGCGCGTAGTCGACGAAACTCACGCCGCCCCCGGCGACCGGAGTAAAGGTCACCGTGTTGGCGCCATTTTGCAGTAACGTGAGTGGAACATCGAAGGTTTGCACGGCATGATCCATACCAAAATAATTCAATGAGCCAAGCGCCACGTTGTTGAGTTGAATGTTCACCTGGTGCGGCAGGATACTCACTCCCTGAAGCGCAATCTCCAATCGGGCTGGCCCGGCGGCTGTGGCTTCAGGATTACTGGTGGTAATAGTTTGGTTTACTGTCAGACTGCTAAGCACCCGACCAAAGAAATTTTCAGCATCACCATTCAGCACATTAAGAAAATAATTAAACCGGTCCCTTTGCTCCACCGTATTGTCGAAACTAACGGGCGCAACTGCGTTGATAGTTTCAGCATGATTGTATTTGCGATTCGATTTCTTTTTCTGCTTCCCTTTTCTTCGCGCAGTCACTTTCTTTGCAGGTCGCGGTGTAATGGAAGTCTCGGACAATTGCGGCTGCTCAATTGGCCCATTCAGGCTGGGTGCTTTTGAAGTAGTGATTGAGTTCGCAGTGATTGGTCTTGGCGTGACAATCTCCGCCGGCGCATCGCTGGTTATCGCCGCGTCGCTCGCTCTTTCGGGTTCAGCGGCACTGGTTGACTCGCTTACTTTTTTTACCTGGCTGGCGGCGCGAATTGGTTCTACGGGCAAATTCAAAACCGTCCACACGAAACCAAACCACGATGGCTTGGGCGTGACTGGTACGGTCGGAATAGCCGCAGGCTGAGTCGGTGCGGCTAGCGTAGCGTCAAGGTGAAGCTCACCGCTTACGCGTTTGCCGGAAACTGTGTCGGCAATCAGGTAATAGGTCCGCGTGTCGCTGGTGGGAACGTCAATGCCGCGCCCGTAAAATTCAATGTAGTCGCCGCTGCTGAAAGCACCGATGGCCTGACTTGTATTGATAGCGATTTCCTGTCCGTCGCCGAACAGGCGCAGACCGCGAATGTCGACGATAGGATTGAAACCTGCGCCCGCCATGTCCTGCTGGGTTACGCGATACCAACCATCATTCTTTATCGAGATTTTCAGTCCCGGCTTTGCGGCGATGGCCCATTGATTTTCGAGTGGGCCATTCGCGCTGAGCGGCGTTCCGGATTCAGCGGTGGGATAGGATTTCTGTGCTGAACTACTGTCAGCATCGCTCGTCGCCGCATCTTCCTGCAGTTCGTTTGTTCGCACCGCTTGCTTGAGAGCGGGATTTGATTTCGCGGTAACCTGGATCGCGCGCTCATCGAAGTTTGTAATTCCCTCGACGCTTACGGCCTCGATGTAATAGGTCGCATTCGCAGGACCGCCGCGATCAAACCATGAATATGAGTAGCTGTCTGACGTCCGCGTTCGTGGGTTGGCAACAAACACCGCGCCGAGAACGATTTCTCGATTCACACGCACACGCGCGCCGGCTTGCATCCGGTAAATGTTGAATCCGAGATTGTCTGGATCAAGGGTGCTGCGCCATTGAATAATGACGCCCGAGGTGGTGGCGACAGCGGTGGCCGCGGAAATTTTGCCGGCTTGCTGTTGGCCGAAAGTTTTCTGATCAATCTGAAGCAGCGTTCGCGAGGCGCGAACCGGAGCACAAAGCGAAACAATCAGTCCAGCGCAGAGGGACAAGGCCGTCAGGCTTTGAACCAAGCCTCTATTACGACAATAAAACTTCATTTCGAGGATTTTTAAAAATGAGAGCTAACAGTCTTGCAAATAACTTATAGCCGTAGGGAGACTGGCATTTATAACACACCTGGCCGTCGTAACAGTAGGCAAGGCGCCTGCTTGGAAAGAGAGTTTCGCGGCGCGTCGTTGCGGCTCGATACAAGGTGCCGGCCATGCCGCGCCCGGTCCGCAAACTAATAGTCTGCGGACCGCTCGCTGGACTCAATGCCGAATATTCCGCCGGCGCAAACCAATCGCTTCTTTACGACTAGCGCGGAAAGCGTCCGCGGTACTCGCCGGAAACGATGAAGGCCTTGACCATCTCCGCCTGCTCAAAGTTGCCATTGAACTGGTTCAACTTGTTCAGCCAGAATTCATACCCGGCCGCATCCGGATCGCGTCTCAAGTAACCAAAGTATTCCATTATCACAAACGTCTGGTTGCGCTTGGCCGCAACGAACCGCTGATCTCCAGCTACTTGTCCCAGCACCGCGGCTTTCGTCAGCGTTCCATTACTTAAGCTGTCGACCAATGCGTCGCGCTCGCCCTGACTCCAGCTTACGCCCGTGTGCGCCAGCAACTGATCAACGTATTGCTCGTTGCTCGAGCCTCCGTAAACACTCTGGAATGCCGGCCGCTGCACAAACGCATCCAGGAACGCCTGCCGGTTTGCCGCCAACTGCTGCTCCCAACCAGCGCCTCCCACTATCACGTCTTTCCCTATCGTTGCGCTGTCAGGCATGAACTCAGCATAGCGTGGCGCCCGCTCGAAACTTGCTCGATACAGTCCATCCACCAGCCCGCCCGTCTCCTGAAATTCAATCGACAGGAAATAAGCTGCCGACACGTTGATGCGCTTCACTTCAGCGCACGCCGCATCGCTGCCACAACCGAGTATCTGATCGCTCCAGAAGTTGAAGCCACTCTCTTCCGGCTCGCGGCCCAGGAAATCCAGGTAGTGCTGCCGCACGAAATATTCGGCCGTATCAACTGGATTGCTCGTCGTCGTTGAAGTCGCCGTCGCGGTAAACGCGGCTTCCGTCTGATTACCCAATTGCGAGAAGGAACGTTCCTGCGGACTGAATGAATAATTCGCACGCGTTGCCCGCACGGTATAGAAACCGGTCGTCTCGACGTTAGCGAAACTGTAGTT
>JAVEDP010000001.1 GCA_030841085.1 Pyrinomonadaceae bacterium | reverse complement strand
ACCGGCAGGTCGGTTGAGACGCGTGACCAGTTTGTATCGTTTCTCCATTCGCACGGCTATTCTGTTGCTCCGGTGACAATCGATAACTCGGACTGGATCTTCGCGCGCGCTTACGACAATGCTCGTGACGCAAATGATCCGGCAGCCATGAAGCAGGTCGCCGACGCTTATGTACCTTATATGGAAGCGAAGTTTGCTTATTACGAGAACCAGTCAAACAAACTCTTCGGCCGCGACATCAAACAGGTTTTGCTCGTGCACGCCAACGCCATCAATGCCGACCACTTCAAAGACATCATCGCTATGTTGCAAAAACGCGGATACAACTTCATTACGCTTGAAGATGCCTTGAGCGACAAAGCCTACGCCTCGCCGGATACGTTTACCGGGCCGGGCGGTATCTCGTGGCTAGATCGTTGGGCGCTCACGCGCGGCGTTCCGAAAGGTTTTTTTCAAGGTGAACCAAGGACGCCGGCTTTTGTTTTGAAGCTGGCAGGAGTGACTTCAGAATGAATCGAAACTTCACAATTTTTAGGATCATTCGCCTCGCCGGCCTTTCGTTAGTAGTTGCCACACTGCTGGCTTTTGTTGCTGGGGTTCAGTTGGCAAACGCTCAGGACAGTAAGAATGCAGGGGCCGCGGTCTTTAAGATTCCGGATGGTTACATGCGAGTACCGGTCACGGACTTTCGGGGCGCGTTGATGCTCGATCCAAAAAAACCCGCGGGGATGTTTGTGACCTATCCCAATGATAACGAAACCACGGAAGCCTTACACAGCCGATTACTTGCTTTCCTCGGCCCCATGTTTATCCACGAGAAGGACAAACCGAAAGGGGAAGGTAGTTTAGTCTGGACCACTAAGTCGTTACCTGCCCATCCGGATGATGGTGAAGGCAAAGCCACAATGAATACCTACAGCGGAGCTAACGAGGAGGTTCAGGTCACAATATATGAGCGCACCACCGGAGTGCGGCCCTTTCTCTACGGCTATTTTGGGATGCACCACAATCCGTCCAAAAGCGACGACGCGAAATTTCTCGATGACCAGGGACAAGGAGTGAAAGCCTTCGACAAACTTTGGAAATCGTTTCCGAAGTGAAGTTCAGCCTGGATTCTAATAAACGCCTATGATGCGACTTCCCAAATTTGAATATCGCGTGCCGCGCACCATCGCGGAGGCGGTGAAGATTGTTGGCGACGTTGGGCCAACCGCGCAGTTTGTTGCCGGCGGCACGGATCTCTATCCAAACATGAAGCGCCGTCAACAGACACCGCGCACGGTGATATCCGTGATGCGCGTGCCGGAGTTGAATCAGATTACCGGTGATGGCAAGTCAGGTGTTCGTATCGGCGCGTCGGTAACGCTGACTGACATTGTCGAACACCCGCTAATTAATCGCGACTATCCGGTTATCGCGTACGCCGCCCGCACAATCTCGACGCCAATCTTGCGGAACATGGGCACGATTGGCGGCAATCTGCTGTTGGATACGCGCTGCAACTACTACGATCAGAATTACGAGTGGCGCAAAGGCATCAACTTCTGTTTGAAGAAGGATGGCGACGTTTGCTGGGTGGCGCCGGGCAGTTCGAAGTGTTGGGCTGTTCAGTCTTCAGATTTGGTTCCGGTCATGGTCGCGATTGGCGCCAAGTTTCGTTTGGCGTCTACGCTGGGCGAACGAATGATTGACGCGGCCGGTTTCTACAATGACGACGGCATTGATTATTTGAAGAAGCGGCCGGACGAATTGTTAGTTGATATTCATCTGCCGCCAACTAATGGTTGGCGCGCGTCCTATCAGAAACTTCGTCGCCGGGGCGCGTTTGATTTTCCGGTGTTGGGTGTGGCCGCGTACATCAAGTTTGAAAATGGGCGGGCCAATGGCGAGCGCACGGTGCGAGACGCGAAGATAGTCCTCGGTGGTATCGCGCCTTCACCTATACAGATCGCTGAGGCGAGCGCCGCATTAATTGGCCACGCTTTCGATGACGAATACATCCAGGCTGCCGCCGAAGCTGCATACGTTAAAGCCCGCCCGCTAGACAACACCGACTTCGTCATGAATTGGCGCAAGCAGATGGCGCGGCAATATACCCTGCGGGCGTTGCGAGCGTTAGCTGTTTCTGATTAGCCTCGCTTGGGACTTTGGTCTTTGGTCTTTGGACTTTGGACTTTGGTCTTCGAAGGCACCAACATTGACCCCAACACAATGACAAAGACCGAAGACCAAAGACCAACGACCAACGAAAAAGCAAAAACCAAAGAGGTTGCGGCGATCATTTTAGCCGCTGGTCAATCCAGCCGCATGGGCGCTTTCAAGCCGCTGCTTCCCTTCGGCAACACAACCGTCATCGAACACACCATCGATTATCTTCGCCGTGGCGGCATCGAGAGGATCATTGCGGTTGTGGGCCACCGCGCCGCGGAAATAGAAACCCATCTGCAAAACACCGGCATCTTTTTCGCGACCAATCCGGACACGGACAGCGCCATGGCTGCTTCAATTCTTCATGGCGTACGCGCGCTGCCAAATGGAGCCCAGGCCGTAGTTATCACTCCGGTGGACCATCCTGCAGTTCCTTCGAAAGTTGTAAGCGAGCTAATCGACGAATGGCGTACAGGCGCGCGGCTTGTCATTCCCACAAACGGGGGGCGAGGTGGTCATCCGGTTTTGATCGATTTAAGTTTTCGCGCGGAGATTCTGAACCTTGATCCTGCTCGCGGCCTAAAATCGTTCTTCGACGCACATCGCGGCGAAGTGACGCGCGTCGCGGTTAATTCGAATTATATTGCGCGAGACATGGACACGTGGGATGATTACCAGTCGTTGCACGTGGAGGTTTTTGGCGTTTTGCCAGCAAAAGCACCACTTTCGGAGGCGCAAGCGATACAAAGCAGGACCACGGAAGAGACCAACTAAAACCTTGCCCCGTTCATCTAACGCACTGCCCAGCCAATTGGCCCGGGCAAAGGAGAGTAAATGAGAAACCGAAAACCCCTGTTTGCCCTGTTTATGGTGTTGGCGCTGGCCGCTTCGTTGGCGGTGGCCCAAGGCCGCGGGCCGGTGGACTTTTCCCTGCGCTCGATCGACGGTCAGACAATTACTTCCGACAGTCTGCGCGGTGAAGTGGTCGTGCTTGCATTCGGCGCCTCCTGGTTGCCGCTTTCCAAAACACAGTTGACGGGAGTCAGGAAACTCGCTGATGAATACAGCGATCGCGGCGTGGTGGTCTATTGGGTAAGCACGGAATCGGAGGATCAGAAATCGAAGAACTTCGCCAGCGACGATCAGTTGCGTGCGTTTGCGCAAAAGTATGGATTGAAGGTGACCGTATTGCGCGACCCGGATGGCGTGACCTCCAAAAAATTCGGAATCGATCAGTTGCCGTCGATCGTGATTATCAACAAGCAAGGCAATCCGGTTGGCGCGCCAATCGGCGGGCTCGATCCGAACGGTAACCTGGCAGGACAGCTTGCCAAGAGCCTGGATCAGGTTCTCTAAAGAAGCTCTTACTTACGAATATCTTTTGGGCCGTCTTTCAACAGGGCGGCCCTTTTTGTTTTCAAAGGCCGTAAGTCACCGATCTCCTTACGCGCAAACTAACGGTTTGCGTTACACTCATGTCCGATGACTCTCCAGTTTATTAATCCGGAATCTTTAGGCGCGCCGCACGGGTATTCAAACGGAATATTGGCCGCGGCCGGCGGCAGGCTCTTGTTTGTGGCGGGCCAGATTGCCTGGAACGAACAGCAGTCTTTGGTGAGTCACGACTTCGCCGAACAATTCGATCAAGCGCTCCGGAACGTAATGACAGTAGTGGCTGCGGCCGGCGGCAAAGCAGAGAATGTTGCGCGTCTGGTCATTTACGTTGTTAATAAGAATGAATACAACGGGCGGTTGCGCGAAGTTGGCGAACGCTATCGCGCGCACATGGGTAAGCACTTTCCGGCGATGGTGCTGGTCGAAGTGAAAAGTCTGCTTGACGATGCCGCCAAGGTTGAAATTGAAGCAATCGCGGTGCTGCCCGCATAGTTCATCACCACTTGCATGCTTAATCCGAAAAGTTTTCTCTTTGAAAAGAACGAACACGGCGTGGCAACGATCACGCTCACTCGTCCGGAACGCCTCAATGCGCTCACGTTTGAAGTTTATCGCGAGCTGACCGATGTCTTCGCCGCGCTCGTAAATGAAAAAGATGTTCGCGTAGTTGTGATTACAGGAGCGGGCCGGGCCTTCTGCTCGGGTGGCGACGTGCATGACATCATAGGCGAGCTTTTCAGTCGCAACATGGAAGGCTTGCTGGAGTTCACACGCATGACTTGTGAGCTGATATCCAACATGCGCGCGCTGCCAAAACCGATCATCGCATCTCTTAATGGCACGACGGCGGGCGCCGGCGCCTGCATCGCGCTCGCGGCAGATATTCGCATCGCCAGCGAAGATGCGAAGGTTGCCTTCTTGTTTGTAAAGGTCGGGTTATCAGGCGCTGACATGGGCGCGGCGTATTTGTTGCCGCGAGTTATCGGTTTCGCAAAAGCAACCGAGTTGCTATACACGGGCGATTTCATTTCTGCTGCTGAAGCGGAACGAATTGGACTTTATAACCGTGTCGTTCCCGCGGCAGCACTGGACCAAACAACAAACGAACTCGCGCAGCGCCTGGCGAAAGGCCCGGCATTCGCGCTCGCCAAGACTAAAGAAATGCTGAACCGTGAAATGCACATGAACCTGGATGCGGCTCTGGAATCAGAAGCGCAGGCGCAGGCGATCTGCATGCAGCATCCCGATTATCGCGAGGCATATGAGGCGTTCGTGGGGAAACGAGAACCAAAATTCAAATAGCTGTTTCTTAAATTTATGGATAAATTCATTGCCCAACTTCCCTTTCTGACTCCGGAACACCTGACGCTGGCCGGAGACATGGAAACCTTCGTCCGTCTTGAGATCGAGCCAACCGCGATTGAGGAGCGCGATGTCGATGCGCGCCTCCGCGAATATGTCGCCACACTCGCCGAAGCAGGCGTACTGCGATATGCGGTCGCCGATCCCGGCGCTAAGCTTGGCGTGCGTGCGCTTTGTCTGATTCGTGAAGCGCTGGCCTACTCTTCTCCGCTCGCCGATGTCGCTTTCGTGATGCAGGGGCTTGGCACTTATGCCATCAGTCAGGCCGCGCCTGAACACGTGCGCGACTTCTGGCTTTCGCGCGCCGCTGAAGGTAAAGCGATTGCCGCATTTGCGCTGACCGAACCCGATGCGGGATCCGATGTCGCCTCGATCAAGACGACCGCACAACGCGATGGTGACAGTTATGTTATCAATGGCAGCAAGCGCTTTATTTCGAATGCCGGCGTCGCCGACTTCTACACTGTCTTTGCGCGCACCGGGACGGATGCGAACGGCCGGGCCGCGTTATCGGCGTTCGTGGTTGGCGCAAAGCTGGCGGGCTTTAGTGTGATCGAACGCACGTCGATGTTGTCGGCTCACCCGATCGGAGAAATTGCACTGAAGGATTGCCGCGTGGCCGCCGAAAACCTCGTGGGTGCGGAAGGCGATGGCTTTCTCCTGGCCATGCGCACCATGGACACGTTCCGCGCCAGCGTCGGCGCCGCTGCGTGTGGCATGGCGCGTCGCGCCCTCGACGAGGCGGTCCGCTACGCAGGTAGCCGCATACAGTTCGGGCGGCTACTCGCTGAGCATCAGTTAATTCAGGAGAAACTTGCAGACATGGTGACGGAGCTCGACGCCGCCAGATTGTTGGTTTACCGCGCGGCCTATCTAAAAGACACGTCGGCTGCGCGCGTGACTCGCGAAGCAAGTGAGGCAAAACTGTTCGCCACCGAAGCAGCTTCGCGGATCATCGATCAATCGCTGCAAATTCACGGCGGCACCGGCCTGGTGCGTGGCAGCGTGGTGGAACGCCTTTATCGAGACATTCGCGCACTGCGAATTTACGAAGGTACTTCCGAGATTCAAAAACTGATCATCGCTAGCCAGTTGCTGAAGGAGTAGGACAGACATTCCTGTCTGTCCCTTATTGCTCAAATGAAACCTCTTTCTCCAGATACATCACCCGAAGCCCAGGAAATGCACTTTGCATTAATGCGCCGGCTTCCCGATTGGAAGCGCCTCGCGCTGGCGTTTGAGCTTACTCAAGCCACTCGCCAACTCGTACTGGCCGATATCCGTGCCCGCTTTACCGAGTCCGGTGAAGACGAGATCCGTCGTCGCTTCATTGCTCGCGTGCTCTCCCGCGAAGACGTGATTCGTGCTTACGGTTTCGATCCCAGGGAAGAGGGCTATTGATCAGAACCGATGGATAACCCTTTCGCCGTACTGTCTCGCATTGCGACTGTGCTGGATGAACAGCGGATTACCTATGTCTTGGTCGGTTCGCTCGCCAGCTCCCTGCATGGCATGTACCGTTCTACTGCTGATATCGACATAGTCGCAGACGTGAAGTCTGACCAGGTCATTCCGCTGCTAGCCGCACTGCAAAAGGATTTCTATGTTGACGAGAAGGCTGTGCACGAAGCGATTGATCGAAAGCAATCATTCAACGCAATCCATTTCGATTCGGTTTTCAAGGTCGATATCTTTATCCCCAAGTCAGATGAGTTCTCGAAAAAACAGATCGAGCGACGTGAGCTGAAGAAGCTCGCCCCGGATCTGGATCAGATGATCTACGTCGCGACTGCGGAGGACACCATATTGGCAAAGCTACGTTGGTACGACTCTGGCGGCAGAGTTTCAGATGCTCAGTGGCGGGATGTTGTCGGAATTCTGGGTGCGTCTGCGAAAAAACTTGACGTTGATTACTTAAATTACTGGGCCGCAAACTTGGGCGTCACTAATCTTCTTGAAAAAGCAATTAGCGAAACTACGTGAAAATCAACATTATCGGCGGGCAGTAGGACAGACATTCCGGTCTGTCCCTTCAACTTTGAACCAACCTGGACAGGCAGGAATGCCTGTCCTACTGCTAAATGAAAATCAATATCATTGGCGGCGGGCCGGCGGGAATGTACTTCGCCATCCTCATGAAGAAGGCCGACGCTGCTCACGACATCACCGTTTATGAACGTAACGGCCCTGACGATACGTTTGGCTGGGGCGTCGTGTTTTCCGGAAAGACACTCGCAAACCTGCGCGCGGCCGATGAGGAATCCCACGCGGAAATCACAAAGAGTTTCGCGGCCTGGGACAACGTCGACGTAGTCCACCGCGGAGAAAAGATCTCGATCCACGGGAACAGCTTTTCCGGAATTGCACGGCTTCAGCTCCTCAAAATTCTGCAAAGGCGCTGTGAACAACTCGGCATCGAATTACTTTTTCGTACCGAGATTGCCGACCTTGAGTCGTTGCGCGCCGATTGCGATTTGCTGGTGGCGGCTGACGGCGTTAACAGCACGGCTCGTAAGCAATACGCTGCCGCGTTTCGACCATCGCTGGATGTTCGTCCGAATCGTTACATATGGTATGGCACCAACAAGCTGTTTCACGGCCTGACGCTGACTTTTCGTGAAAACGACGCGGGTGTTTTTGCCGCGCACTCTTACAAGTTCAATCAAACTACCAGTACGTTCATTATCGAATGCGATCCGCAAACCTGGAATGCGGCCGGATTCGCGGCGATGACTGACGACGAAACTCGTCGGTATCTTGAAGAAGTGTTTGCCGCGGATTTAGGGAATCAGCCACTCCTTTCGAACAATTCGAAATGGCTCAACTTCCTGCTGGTGAAGAACGCGAACTGGTCGTTTGAAAATGTGGCACTGCTCGGCGACGCGCTGCATACAGCACACTTCTCAATCGGCTCAGGCACCAAGTTGGCGCTGGAAGATGCGATTGCGCTTTTCGACTGCTTCAAAAAGCAGGAGAGTGTCCGCGCTGCGCTTAATGAATTCGAGACGACACGCAAGCCGGTGATTGAAGCATACCAAGCCGCCGCGCAGGACAGCATGCGCTGGTTTGAGAACGCGCGCGACTACATGCATCTCACTCCGATTGAGTTGGCTTATTCATTGATGACTCGTAGCGGCCGAGTGGACCAAGAGGATTTGAAACGGCGCGATCCGGAGTTTATCTGGCGGTACGAACAGGAGGGCACACATTGCTTTGCCGGCGGCACCTTGGTAAGAACCAATTCAGGATGGAAGGCTATCGAGGTTATTGAGAAGGATGAGTTTGTCTGGACTCATGCAGGAAGAGTGAGAGCAATTGTCGGTACACAGTGTCGGCCGCACGTCGGAAGGATGATCGGTCTTAAACTGCAAAATGACAATTCGTTCGTATGGGTAACGCCCGAGCAGAAATTTCTCACCCCTTCTCCGCAAGCGGAGAGGGGGCAGGGGGGAGAGGTCGGCAGCGGCACCTCCCCCACCCCTTACCCCTCCCCGCTTGCGGGGAGGGGAACTTCGATCCACCGAAAGCTTGGTGGCAAGAATGCTGGGTTGGCTCACCTTGCCCGCGATCTGCGTCGTAACGGAACGGCGGCTGAAATTGTTCTTTGGGAACAACTGCGTAACCGACGATTAAGAACCGCAAAATTTAGACGGCAGCATCCGCTAGGTCCGAATTACATTGTCGATTTCTATTGTCGAGAATTTAGTCTTGCCATTGAGCTAGATGGCTCTGTACACGAATCAGATAGATCCCAGTGGGCTGATGGCATTCGTCAACGACAGATCCAAGGCGCGGGTGTTCGGATTCTAAGGTTTAGAAATGAACAGATATTTGAAAACATCGAAGGTGTGCTGACCGAGATTGCAGAATATCTCACCCCATCTCCGCAAGCGGAGAGGGGGGAGGGGGGAGAGGTCGACGACGCTTCGCACCCCACCCCTTACCCCTCCCCGCTTGCGGGGAGGGGAACACTTTGGCGCAGAGCCGAGTGTCTGGTGATCGGAGATCGTGTGATCTTAAATGAATCCGGCGATCTCGGCCTTGTTGAACTTGTAGATCAGCGTTTTGCTAATGAGCTGGTCTATGATCTAACCGTTGCGGAAGATCATTCGTTTATTACCAAAGCTGGTGTGGTCCATAACAGCGGGCCTGCCTGATGAACCGCAGTGACTTACGCTTTCCACTCGGGCGCGAGCAACCGCCGTCTTCCTTCATCCACCGTTGCAATTCCCGGCTCATCCAAATCGGCGCGATCCCATAGCTTGCACGTCACTGGCCGGTGGGCCTGGTCCAACGCTTCGCAGTAGTTAGTGTAAGTGCAGCGTCTCACTTCAGCGCCGCGTCCGAGCTTCACCTTCACAAACCAATCGGGATCGGCCAGCGCCTGGCGCGCGAAGCCAACAATATCCGCCTGTCGGTTTTGCAAAATGGATTCGGCTTGTTCAAAAGTGCTGATGCCGCCCGTCGCCACCACCGGCGTTTTGAATCCGGCCCGGTTTACAGCTTGCTTGATGGCAGCAACCAAGGGAACGCTGCGTCCAAATGGTCCCGCCTCGTCCGAAAGCACCGTCGGCATGCATTCGTAACCGCTCTGGCCGGTGTAAGGATAAACAGCCTGGCCAACTTTCGGCTGCTGAGCATCTTCAAACTTTCCGCCTTTCGAGAGCGACAGGAAATCAAAGCCCGCCCGCGCAAATTCAATTCCGAAATACTCCGCATCGTCAATACGATTTCCGCCGGCAATCACTTCATCCGCTAGATAGCGCACCCCAACCACATAATCGTCGCCAACCTGCTTTCGCACTGCGCGATAAACTTCCAAAGGCAGACGTACGCGATTTTGGCGGGGCCCACCGTAGCCATCGCTGCGATCATTGAGCGCGCTCAAGAACCCAGCCATCGTATAGGCGTGCGCGTAGTGCAATTCAACTCCGTCAAACCCGGCTGCGCGCGCGCGCAGCGCAGCCGCTGCGAATATTTCCGGCAAGACTTTGGGCAAGTCACGCACATGCGGCAGGTCGACGTCGGTAACGCTCTCGCGATAACCAAAACGCAGCGATTCCAACTCGCGCCTGCTGAGTACATACTCAATAATCTCGTCCGTTGCTGCATTCAAGTAATTGCGCACTTCGGTTTCCGAAGCACTAAGCCAGCGATTATCGTTGGTAACTTCAGCCAGTGCGTGCCGGTGGCGTTCGCTCAATTCCAGGAAACGCTCGAAATATTTTTCGCGCTCCGGGCGGCGTTTTACGCTGAGAAAATCAATGATTTGAATGAAGAGCTTGCTGTGGCCACCGCTCGCTTCTTTTACAGTTTGCACCAACTGCTTCAGTCCCGGCAGAAAGCGATCGTGACCGATGCGCAGCAATGGACCACTGGGAATGTCGCGCACGCCGGTCGCTTCGACGACCAGCGCGCCCGGTCGCCCGGCCGCGAAACGTCGATACCAATCGAGATTGTCCTGAGTTACAAAGCCATCATCGGTCGCGCGCCAGGGAACCATCGCCGGCACCCAGGTGCGGCTTTCCAATTCCAGCGGACCAATCCGAACCGGCTGAAACAGAAGCGAGCGCTCGGCTTCGTCGGCAGTTGGCCAGGATGTTTCAGCGATTGCATGGCGAATTGGATTCTTAAACTTCCACATATCGATGGAGTAACTTTACCACGCGTCTGGAAGAGAGAGCGGTCAATGTACCTGCGGCTGCGCCGTCTGATGTGCGGAAGGGCTCTGCCCTTCCGGCCTTTTTCTCTCCCTCTGGGCTGCGCCCTTGTCTTATAGAGCTGCGAGGAAAAAGGGCGAAGCCCGTTTTCTTTTGGTGTCTGACGAAAGGTCCGAGACCTTCCGCACATCAGGCGGCATAGCCGTAAGGATCATTACAGCCTGTTATGTTAAATTAAACTCATCTTCAAGAGCGGAGAATTTCTTGACCGACGATCTTCTCAAATGGCGCAGTGAATTTCCAATTCTCGATAAGACTGTCTATTTGATCTCGCACAGTCTTGGCGCGATGCCGAAAGGCACCTACGATCGTTTGCACGAGTTCGCGGACACGTGGGCCACGCGCGGTGTGCGTGCTTGGGCCGAAGGCTGGTGGGACATGCCCGTCACTGTCGGCAACGATGTCGCCTCCATCATCGGCGCCGAGCCTGGCACTGTAGTGATGCATCAAAACGTTTCCATCTGCCAATCGTTGATTCTCTCCTGCCTCGAGCCGACGTCCAAAAGAAACAAGATCGTCTATTCGGCGCTTAACTTCCCTTCAGTGATGTATGTCTACGAAGCGCACGCGCGCGACGGCAAGCTGCGAATTGAAACCGTTCCTTCTGAAGACGGCATTACGGTGTCGCTCGAACGCTTTCTGGAAGCGATCGACGAAGAGACTTTGCTGGTTCCCTTCTCACACGTCTTGTTCAAGAGCGGCTTTCTGCAAAATGCAAAAGCGATTACGGAACGCGCACATGAAGTCGGCGCGATGGTTGTGCTCGACGCTTATCAATCGGCCGGAACAGTTCCTTTTAGTGTACAAGAACTCAATGTCGATTTTGCGACCGGCGGTTCGGTGAAGTGGCTCTGCGGCGGGCCGGGCGCAGGTTATCTTTACGTCCGTCCTGATTTGCAAAACCAACTCGAGCCCAAAACTACCGGCTGGATGGCCCATGAACATCCGTTTGCATTCGAGCCTGAGTTGCAGTACGCGCCAAACATCAGGCGCTTTTTGCATGGCTCGCCGGCGATTCCAGCTCTTTATGCTGCGCAATCCGGCTACAAAATAATTAACGAAATCGGCGTCGAGAAAATTCGCGAAAAGAGCGTGCGACAAACTACGCGTTTGATTGAACTGGCAAAGGAAGCGGGATTCGCGGTAACTAGTCCTCAGAACTCTGCCGATCGCGGCGGCACCATTACGATCGGACATGAAGACGCGGCAGCGTTGACTAACGAATTAATTCGTCGCGAGTTCATAGTCGACTACAGGCCTGGTGCCGGCGTCCGCCTCTCGCCACACTTTTACACGAAGGACGAAGAACTGGAACTAGTAATTAATGAGATGAAAGTCATTCGCGACACGCGCGCATACGTGAGCCATGAGACTGCCGGCGCAGCGTTCTAACTGTTCGTCAGTGGTCAGTTGTCCGTTGTCAGTGGCACCGACCACTGTAACGCAACTGACCACTGACCACTGACTACTGACAAATGACCAAAGATTACGGCACCAATGCCCCGCTCTCTTACAACAAATATCTGCGCGTCGCAGATTTGATTGGCTTGCAGAATTGCCTGTCCGATCCAGCCCATCACGACGAGCTGCTTTTTATTACGGTCCATCAGGCTTACGAGCTTTGGTTCAAGCAAATCCTCCACGAGATCGATGCGGCAATCAGCCAAACAAATGAGAATCGTTTAACTGCTGCCGCGCGCTCGTTGCGCCGGGTGGTGGAAATTGAAAAGCTGCTGATTAATCAAATTCACATCCTGGAAACGATGACGCCCATAAGTTTCCTGGGCTTCCGCGATCAACTGAATCCGGCCAGCGGTTTTCAGTCAATGCAGTTTCGCGAAATTGAATTTGCGTCGGGCCTGAAGCAGGAAAATATTTTGAATGAGTTTCGCAACGACGAGTTTGCTTATGAACGTTTGCAAAAACGATTTGCGGGGCCGGATTTAGGCGACGCTTTTTATGGCGCGTTGTGCGCTCGGGGTTTTGATGCGCCGACGAATGAAAACGCTTTGGACGAAGCCGAGAGCAAACGGCGCTACGGAAAACGTACCCAGGCTGTGTTGGAAGTTCTCACCCACTTTGAAGAACGCCCGGAAGAGTTTCAACTAGCGGAAGCTTTGCTGGAGCACGATGAATACTTCTCGCTTTGGCGTTCGCACCACATCAAGATGGTGGAGCGCATGGTCGGCACCAAGCGCGGCACTGGTGGTTCCGAAGGTGTTGGTTATCTGCGCACCACGCTGGATAAAAAATTCTTTCCGGAGCTGTGGGAAGCTCGTACCTATCTCGACACTAAACACGGCGAAGGCGGCTGTCCCTTTGCGAAAGAGTAAAAACAAGTGGCACAGACTTTAGTCGGTGTCTTCGGCGGGACACGGATTGAAGTCTGTGCCACGAACTTGAAGGTCCTTCATGACAGACGAACGACGACGATCTCCACGAGTAAAAGTTAATCTCCAGGCGCGCTGGGAAGGCGTAATGTCGCAACAGGAGGCGACCATTACCGATCTAAGTAAGACTGGTTGTTTCGTGCTGACCGGGGGCAAAGTTGAACCAAAAGAGCTCGTGCGCCTGGAAATCGAAGCTCCTGAAGGCGAGCCTTTTGTTTTGTGGGCTGAGGTCGTCGAAGCCGCTTTCGAGATTGGCTTTGCAGTGCGGTTTACGTCGATGACCGACGATGACGAGCTGCGTTTGGGTCGATTTATTGTCGCTTCACTGGAGAAGCCGTAAAACGCGAGCCGCTCAAATCACATCTGCAAACTAACAGTTCGCTTACGAGAATTCTCTCGAAGTTGCGTGTTAGAATGAGAGCACACCACCAAACAGGAGTTGTGCCAATGTCCAGAAATGTTCAATACGTTACAGACGCAACGGGTGAGAGAACGGCCGTAATCCTCCCGCTCGACGAGTACGAAGAACTTTTGGAAGACTTACACGTTACTCGTATCGCCGAAGAAACGAAGGACGAGCCCGGGATTCCTTGGGAAGAAGTTAAAGCTCAGTTGACTGCGGAAGGTAAGCTCGATGGCGACGCCTGAAGCTTACAGCCTATCGTTAAGTTCCAGAGCCCGAAGAGAAACCCGCAATCTTGATCGCCAGACTCTTAAGCGCATAGCGAAGGCGATCGATGGTCTCGCCCAAAACCCCCGCCCTCCCGGATGTCTGAAAGTAAAAACCTCTGAAAGATTATGGCGCATTCGCGTTGGCAATTGGCGGATTGGTTATGAGATAGAAGATAGCGTTCGCCAAGTCAGGATCGTCACGGTTGGCCATCGCAGCGAATTCTACGATTGAGAAGTGCAGCGCAAAATAGCCCGCAATGGAAAAGTTCCTATTCCCTGAACGCTTCAACATGGCCGACTACTTCCTCTATCACAATCTGGAGGAAGGTCGCGAAAACAAGGTCTGCCTTTATTACGAAGATCAGACTTTCAGTTATGGCGACACGGCTCGCATGTCCAACCGCGCCGGCAATGCTTTGCGCGAGTTGGGTGTCGAGCAGGAAGATCGCGTGCTGATTGTTCTTCCTGATTGTCCGGAGTTTGTTTGGACGTGGTTTGGCGCAGCACGCATCGGCGCGGTGATTACGATGGTCAATCCGCTGCTGCCCGCCGAAGATTACAAATACTATCTCGACTACACGCGCGCGCGCGTCGCTGTCATTCATGAATCGCTGTTGAAAACTTTTAATGAAGCTACCGCTGACGCGAAACATCTGCGCGCTGTGCTGGTTGCTGGCGGCCACGACATCGTAAAGCAAGCTGTTAGTTTGCGGCCTGGTAACGCCACCGATAACCTGCAAACTAACAGTTTGCTTTACAACGAAGACATCGATTTCACTAATGACACGTTGCTTTGGGAGTCTTTCGATGGGGCAGTGCTCAGCGAATCAGACGAATGCACGCCTGCCGATACGCATCGAGATGACATCGCAATTTGGTTGTTTACGTCAGGCTCGACCGGTCATCCAAAAGGCACGGTGCACCTGCAACACGATTTGCCTTTCAATACCGAAGTTTTCGCCAAGCGCACAATCGGTGTAAACGAAAACGATCTGACTGTCTCTGTTCCCAAACTGTTTTTTGGTTACGCGACCGGTACCAATTTGCTTTTTCCTTTTGCGGTCGGCGGCGCTACCGCGTTATTTTCCGAACGCTCAACGCCGGAAAAACTTTTCGAAGTCATCGCGCGCTATCGCCCGACAATTCTGACGACCGTGCCGACGATGATCAATTCAATGCTCAATGCCGAGGCAGCGGCGCAACGTGATCTTTCTAGTTTGCGTTTCTGTTATTCAGCCGGCGAGGCTTTGCCGCCCGAGCTTTACCAGCGTTGGCAACAAACCTTAGGTGTCGAGATTTATGATGGCATCGGCTCAGCAGAGATGTTTCATATTTACATTACGAACCGGCCGGGCGATGTGAAGTTGGGCAGCCTCGGGAAGATTGTTGCAGGTTATGAAGCGACAATTGTCGACGCTGATGACAAGGAAGTTTCAACCGGTGAGATGGGCACCTTGAAGATCAAGGGCGACTCCGCGGCGCTTTGTTACTGGAACGCGCATGAGAAATCAAAAGAAACTTTCGCGGCCGACTGGTGCACCACGGGGGATCAATTCCATATCGATAACGACGGATACTACTGGTATCACGGCCGCACTGACGACATGTTGAAAGTTTCCGGCATCTTTGTCGCGCCTGCTGAAATTGAGAATTGTCTGCTGCAACACGAGTCCGTGCTCGAGTGCGCTGTCATCGGCGCTGAAGCCGGCGACGGTCTCATCAAACCAAAAGCCTTCATCGTGCTGCGTGAAGGCTTTGTCCAAAGTCCAAAGTCCAAAGTCCAAACTCAACTTGATACCGGGAACGATCAACTCGAGGAGGAACTCAAAGCCTTCGTCAAATCGCATCTTGCGGTTTACAAATACCCACGCTGGATTGAGTTCGTCGCTTCTCTGCCCAAAAACGATCGCGGCAAAATCGACCGGAAGAAGTTGGGGGAAGTTTAGTTTTCGAGGGGCGCTGACCGCGTCTCTCTTGTGCTCCGCTCAAGATATTTTCCGAAACGCGTGGTCGCGCGCTGAAGCTAAAGCTTTGCCGGCCACCGAGCTCGTTTCAACCGACCTCTGAGTTTCTTAGCATTTCGGTAAATATTCGTCGGCAAATCTCCATCAAAACGGGATCCTGAGTTCTCAGGGCGTAGGATTTTACGCTTCCATCGGAAATTATTTCTTGGATAGCGAAGATGGCCACATTACGGCTTGCAAAAATGAAAAGATGAAGAGGAAAGAAATCCGACAAAATTATTCTAATTGCTCCTTTCCCTTCTTTCTTCAGAGTCGCTAGATTTGCGAAATGTTGTTCAATGGGTTTGATTGGCCCTGCCGACGTATTGACAGTTTCTCCCCCATGTTGGGCACGTGATGCTGCCATCCGAGCTTTCTCATTAAAAGTTATGATTTGCATCGGCGTTCTTGACGCGGCCTTGTAAACCAAGTTAGCCCAAAAGCGATCATAAGCATTTGGAACACTGACGACACCGTAAGCAAGCGTGTCCAACGCCATCATTATCGATTCATTTTCATTGTAGATTTCTTCCGCCAAGTCCTTGACCAGGTCCTCCCAGTTAAGGATGGTTCCCTTGAACGCCGCAACCAGCTTGTCAAACTTGTCAGACAACTCACGAGCTTTTACATATTCACTATTTGCTTTTGCGAATTCTTCATTTGCTTTCGCGAACTCAGCCGAAGCCTTCTTACCTTCTTTGATCGCCCACACGAGACCAATGATGCTGGCTAGGGTTCCGACTCCGGCGAGACTCATGCTCAACAAGTTGAGTTTAGAGAAATCTGAGTTCATTTGAAATTCTTCTCCAATTTCATGTAGAGGATTAGAAGTGTTTTTCGAATGACTAGCAAAGCATACAAACCATTCTGGACGGGAACGTCGGAGGCAGCGGTAGAGAAAACGATATCGCAGGCTCTGAGGACCGGCCGCTTCGTGAGACCGCTGCACGATATTACAGGCCGCCGAGAACGTCAATGGAATTGGTTTATTTGAGTAGCATCGGCCGCGAGTGAGAATTGGTTTGGACTCTCTGCTACTTCTTCAGCGCACATTTCTTAATGTGTGCGCCGTTCGAGGTTGTAGTCGCGCAGGCGGCGATAGAGCGTTGAAGACGAGATACCAAGAATCTCGGCGGTCTTGCCGCGATGCCAGCCGGTTTGTTCCAGCGCGGCAAGAATCTGTTGGCGTTCAACGTCGCGCAGTGAGGCGGGCGAGGCGTTAGCAACATTATTAGAATAGTCCGGCGCGGCGCCCGGTTGCGCGTTCGCCTGGGCCATCGGAATAAACGGTGTCGGCCGCGCTACTTCCGGCGGCAATTCGTTCACCGTAATGCGACCATTGTTCGAGAGTATGACGGCGCGCTCCAAACAATTTTTCAACTGCCGCACGTTGCCCGGCCAACTGTAACTCCGCAATGCTTCGAGTGCCTGTGGATCAAGTTCCGGTTTGGTCGTCCCGCCCACATAATTCAGCAAATGGTGCGCAAGTGGTTCAATATCTTCGGACCGTTCGCGCAGCGGCGCCAGATCGATTTGAAAACCGTTGATGCGATAAAGCAGGTCTGAACGAAACGATCCATCGGCAACCACCGAATCGAGATTGCGATTAGTGGCCGCCACGATGCGCACATTCACTTCAACCTTGCGCACGCCGCCGACGCGAAAGAAGGTGCGCGTCTCAATTGCTCGCAATAACTTGGCCTGAAGCTGCGCCGGTAGTTCAGTCACTTCATCCAAGAACAGTGTGCCGCCATCGGCGAGCTCGATGAGCCCGAGCTTGCGACCTTTCGCGCCGGAAAACGCGCCGGCTTCGTAACCAAACAGTTCCGACTCTAACAACGACTCCTGAAACGCGGCGCAGTTGATGTCGATGAACGAACCATCCGCGCGATTAGACAAGCGATGGATTGCCTGCGCGATCAATTCCTTGCCCGTGCCCGATTCTCCAGTGATCAAAACCGACGCGTCCGAGGGTGCAACACGCTCAACCAAACGGACAGCTTCCTTCATTGCTTCTGAAACCGAAACGATGTCAGGCAAGCCCGACTGCCGTGCCAACTGTTCGCGCAGCCGCAGATTGTCGACGCGCAAACGACGCTTCTCAGCCGCCTGCTTAACGCGTATGTCCAGTTCGGTTATGTGGTAGGGCTTGGTGAGATAGTCGTAAGCGCCGAGTTTCATCGCCTCAACCGCGGTTTCAACTGTGGCTTGGCCGGTGAGCATGATTACTTCCGGCGGATTGGGCCGTTCATGCACGCGCCGCAAAACCTCCATGCCGTCGATGCGCGGCATGTTGATGTCGCAAAGCAGAACATCGACGTTGCTCTCTTCCAGTTTGCGCAGCGCTGCTTCGCCATCGGGCGCGACCTGTACGCGATAACCGAGCCGCTCCAATTCTTTTTGCAAAACTAGACGAAGATTCGCTTCGTCTTCCGCAATCAAAATGCGTGCTGATTTTTGCTCGCTCAATCCTGATCTCCGTCGGGGATTATTGCCGGGAGTGAAATCGTGAAAGTAGTGCCAACACCAATTGTGGATTGCACGTCGAGACTGCCACCGTGCTCGGTTAAGATACCATAACAAACCGCTAGTCCGAGACCGGTGCCTTTGCCTACTTCTTTAGTGGTAAAAAACGGCTCGAAGATCTTCGCAACGTTCTCAGCGGGAATGCCGGCTCCGTTATCGCTCACTTCGATACAGACGTTCTCGCCATGCTTTGAACTAACAATTTTCAACTGGCCGCCGACCGGCATGGCGTCGATCGCATTTGTCCCCAAAGCAATTATTGCCTGCTGCAATTGGCCCTCGTCTCCGGAAACGAGCGGCAGATCACTCGCCGTTTCGATCTGAAAATTGATGTTGTTCGCGCGCTGCTGGTGGGCCAGCAAGCGTATGGCTGACGCAATGATGTCGCCAAGGCTCACCGGCGCATGAGCGGCCGGGCGCGTGCGGCTGAAATCAAGTAGGCCGTTCGTGATCGTCTTGCAGCGAAAGGCTTCGCTGCGAATCAACCCCAGGTATTCGCGCAGGTCATCGACAGCAGGCGAGTCGTTAAATTCTCCATCGTTTACGCGTGACTCCAGCGCTTCGGCGCAGGCCGCAATTGTGGCCAGCGGATTATTTATCTCATGGACCACGCCCGCGGCCAGGCGGCCAATTGCTGCGATCTTCTCGGCGCGCGCCACGGCGCGGTTGGCTTCAACGCGGGCGCTGATGTCTTCGCCCACCGTAATGACATGTGAAACCGGTTCGTTCGGGTCAATCCACATCGGTATCTTGCTGATTAACCAATGCTTGACCTCGCCGTTTGCCGTCGTGGTTTCATGTTCGATTCGTTCGATTTGTCCGGTTTCGAAAACTCGTGCGAACTCGGTTTGCAGCAAGTCACGTCGTTGCCGCGTCAAGACATTGAAAATATTTTTTCCTAAAGCGAAGCCGCGGGGAATTCCGAGCTCGCCTAATTCGCGATTACGGTTCCAGGCAACGACGCGGTAGTCGCGATTGATTGCGTAGAGCGACAACGGCAGGCTGTCGATAATGGCTTCGATAAACCGGCGCTGGGCTTCGACTTCGGCAGTACGCCGCTCAACTTCAGCGGCCAAGCTGGTCGAAGCATCGCGCGCCGATTGGTACAGCGAGGAAATGTGCGCGGCCAGCGCCGCTTGCTGCGCGGCCGCATCGATCAGACGCCGCTCCGTTTCATCACAATCTTCGCGCTTGTTAAAGGCAACGATCAGCGCACCCTTGGCGCGACCTCCGAACCTGAGCGGCGCCGCGTATTCCGCTTCATGCCTTTCGTCGCGAATGAAGAATTCGTTCTTGTCGGTTAGTAATGACGAAACCGGCGTCGGCTCGAGCCAGCTCCGCAGACGCTCGACTTCCAACAGGGATGCATCTTCAGCACTGCCTTCGCGATCAAAAACACAGCCGGCCTCGCGCGTGTCATTGAGTTTTACAAACGCTGCGCACAATGCCGCGCCGGTGCCTTCGTAAGTCGCACCGGCAACACGCCGCACCAACTGTTCCGGCTCGAGCGCCTTCAGCAAACCGCGCCCAAGGTCTGCGAGAAAACTCAATTCACGATTGCTGCCGATTAGTGCCCACTCGCGTTGCGTGGCTCGCAGATGCACATTCACTCGCGAGACAACCTCGGCTGTTGACGCTGAAATTGAGAGTGATTCGTCCGCACCCGCGGCCATAGCCTCGGCGCGCTGACCCGCATTGTCTTCACTGGTCAAGGCGATGATAGGCATTTTGCCGGTGGTCGGTTGCGCGCGCAAAAGTTTGCATAACGTCGCCCCACCCGCGTTCTCGAGACCAAAATTGAGCACGACCAGATCGCACAAATCGTCGCGCAGTAACTGCAATGCCGACGCTGAAGTATCAGCGCTGAGCGAACGATAGCCCGCTTCAGCGAAAGCGCTGCGCAGACGCTCGCGCGATTCGGCATCGTCATCAATTACCAGGACGGTCGGATTTTTTAAGGGGTTAATGGCAGCCGGCATGCTTCAATCCAGGACGAGAATGGCTGGTCAGGTTGACCCTGGTCGCCATGAGCCGGGCGCGAGTGTTCAGTCGTCTGAAGCATTCGAATCCCGACTCCTAAGCGATTGAAAGCGAAGCAGGACAGTAATGTCAAGATTGTTGAAAACCGTGGTGGATCAATTAGAACTCTAAGGTCCGAAGGACCGACAATTAATAGCCCCGTCCGTAAGGGCGGGGTAAGTGTAACAGTTAGGACCTGAGCGCCGAAGGTGCGCCATGATCTCTGCCGGCCTTTCGGGCCTTGGAAACAACAGGCGGCATTTCCCCCTTCACCAAGGGTGGCGCGCAACTAAAAACAAAACTCACCAATGAAAAAGGGCGGGAGCAAGCCCGCCCTCAAACTCAACTCAACAGTGTCGTGAAAATTTAATTTATTGAAACCGACGCCAGACTGTCGCTCTCGAGTTCGACCATACTGTCGGGTACCGCAATTTCGCGCTTCACTTTTTCGAGCTTATGGCCCGACTTGGCGCGGTACATAGCCTGGTCAGCGGCAACCAACAACTGGTCCAACGTCTCGCCTTCAATGCCAAACGTCGCCGTCCCGATGCTGATGCCGACCCTGGCCTCGCCATTCCCGCGAATCTTCAACGAGAATTCGGAGACTGCCGTTTCAATGCGATTGCGCAGATCCTCAACCTGATTGCCAACCAACTCCTGAACGATCGCTACGAACTCATCACCTGCATAGCGGGCCAAAAAATCATATTCGCGCAATTGGCCCTGGATGATTCGGCCCATCTCGCGCAACATCTTGTCGCCAACCTTATGTCCAAACGTGTCGTTGACGATTTTAAAGTCGTCAAGATCAAGCATGACCACCTGGAAGGGCCGGTCGGTGCGACGCGCGCGCGAAGCTTCTTCGTCAAAACGAAGAGCAATGTAACGGGCGTTGGGTAACCCGGTGAGCGGATCGGTCAACGCGTTAGATTCAGCGACAGCGTGATGCATTGCGTTTGAGAGTGCGTCAGATGCGAGCCGCGTTACCGTTTCCAGCAGTCTCATATGGTCGTCAGTGTACGCGTCGAGTTCTGCTGAGTAGACCGAAACGGCGCCGAGCAGAATGTCTTCTTTAAAGAGCGGCAACGAAGCCATCGAGCGGTATTCGCGCTCGATCTCCATGCCGGCGAAATCAAGACTCGGATGAAGTTGATTAATCGGGCTACGATTTGCCAGCGCAAAACCAGTAACACCTTCGCCCGGTTTGACACATCTGGCGGCGAGACATTTGGCATTTCGACCCGCAACGTGCGCGGTGGTCGCGAACCCTTTCAACTCGTCATACAAATAAACGACGCAGGTATCAAACGGCACCACGTGGCCCACCTTGTCGACCAGTATCTCCACCGTGTTCTTTACATCCAGCGACGAGCCGAACGTCCGCGCAATTTCGTACAGCGCGTAGACTTCCTGGTGCGCGCTCTTTATCTGATCGTAAGCCATGTAACAGCCGCGTTCGCGGGTTTGAGTCATATCAACTTCGTTTAGCTCGATGGGTTCATGAGTCTCAGTCGGCGGCAATTGCTGCGGCAATCCAAGCGCTGCAATTTGCGATTCAAAGCGAGGCAAATGCTTGATGAACAACTCAACGACGTTAGGATCGAAATGACTGCCCGAACCGCGCAGCAGAAAAGCAAGCGCCTCGTCGCGCGTCATACCACGCCTGAAGGGACGATCTTCTCTTACTGAATCAAAGCAATCGACGACGGAGATAATGCGCGCTGTGATGGGAATCTGCTCGCCTTTCAAACCGTCAGGATAACCATGCCCGTCCCATTGTTCATGATGGTGACGCACGATCGGAGTTACCGGATAAGGAAAATCGATACGGCTCAGAATCTGTGCGCCCACTGTCGTGTGGATCTTCATCTTCTCAAACTCAGCCGGCGTTAGCCGACCGGGTTTATTGATGATGTGAGCCGGCACGGCGAGCTTGCCCACATCATGAAGCAACGCGCCGGCTTTGAGCGCGGCGATCTCTGGTGAACCCAGCCCCAGCACCTTTCCCAGACCTGCGGCATAAACCTGTACGCGACGCACGTGACAATGCGTGGTCTGATCTTTCGCGTCGATGGCTGTGGCTAGCGCTTCGGCGGTGGCAAAGTGCATGCGGCTCAACTCTTCGGTTTCACGCGTCTTGGCGGTAAGACGAGTCCAAATGAGATAAATCACCTGTGCCCCGGCAAACAACGTAATGGCCAGGAATACAAGCGAGAGCATTTGAGTAATGGCCCAGGCCGCAATGAAAGCGCCGCCGGCGATAATAAGAAGCCGGTAATGCTTTACAAAGAAATTCCGCTCAATCTGTTCGAGCTGATTCATCCGCGCTCCTGTCGTTTCCCTATGCTTTCAATTGCAAGAACATACCGTCGTATTTCATTGGCAGTGAAACCTCTCACTCAGTTCGATGGGCCAAAGCAAGCTGGGAGCAACTCAACTTGCTTTGGCCCTTGATCGGGGCAAGCCGGCAAGCCTTGTGCCCGCCTTGCTGGGTGAGAGTTTGTCAAAGTAGCGCGGCGATTTTTTCGTACGCGCTGTCTCAAAATTTGGCGGCTCCGGACTCCGTGCGGAGAGCCCGTGAAGCCCTGAGCTTCTCAGCCGCGCGATTCCCTTTCTCAATTGTTGTGCCGCAAGCAGGCAGATGTGATCTTGCGACTGATAGTCGAGTTATCGAGGCTTTTTCCAAACGAATTGCAGAAGGAAATTCAACGTTCGCTGCTGCGATTCAAAGTGACGGGTCAGAATGATGGCTTCGGTCTGACTGCCTCATCGGATGGTTGACAACGTCTAAACGACAGGGCAACCTTCGTGAGTTACACCAATCTGAGCGAATAGCCTGAAGTGAAGTCGTTGTTGATGACCGTTTCAGGCCTCGCTTTTTTTGATCGTGGGAGGGACGCGCGTGGCGAAAGCCGTCAGCAAAAGAATAACGACGACTAAGTCTGCCGGTTATATCGAACTGCTGCGCGGCAATCGAAATTTTCGCCAACTCTGGCTGGGGCAGGTTGTCAGCCAGATGGGAGACTGGTTTGACACGATCGCGCTTTACACAATCATCCTCAATCTGACCGGGTCCGGCCGGCACATTGGATTGTTGATGGTGGCCCGGTTTGTGCCCAGCTTTGTTTTTGGATCGCTGTCGGGGGTGGTTGCGGACCGCTTTAACCGCCGCACCATTATGATCGTGTCCGACCTGCTGCGGGCGGTGGTCGTGCTCGGGTTTCTTTTTGTGCGACGCGCCGATCAGTTGTGGATCATATATTTTCTGACTGTCTTGCAACTCGCTTTCTCCACTTTTTTCGAGCCGGCAAAGACTGCCGTAATTCCATCGATAGTTTCCGATCGCGAGTTAGTGGCCGCCAATGCGATCTCTTCCGTCACCTGGTCGGCCATGTTGACGTTGGGTGCCGCAATCGGCGGCGTGGTAACGGGATTATTCGGGACTGACGTTTCGTTCATCCTCGACGGCATGTCGTTTCTACTCTCCGCCGCTTTGATTGCGAGCGTTCGCATTCCCAAACGACCGCCGCGTGAGAAGCAAAAGTTAACGATGAACCGCGCGCTCGGTATCACAGAAACCATCGAAGGCGTCCGCTACGTTAAAAAGCGGCCGCGCGTATTGGCCCTGCTGTTGGTAAAACCGGCGTGGGGTATGGGCGGCGGCATTCTGACTTTGCTGGCTGTTTTTGGCGAAAAGATTTTCCCGGTGGGCCATAGTGCCGCCACCGGCATCGGTGTCTTGTTTGCAGCGCGCGGCATTGGCACCGCAGTTGGTCCGATTGTGGCGCGCCGCATTGCCGGCGAAGGCAAGAAGCGCATGCAGTTTTCTATCGGCATCGCCTTTTTGATCGGCGGTGTGTTCTATATGGCATTTGGCGCGTCTACGAGTTTTGTGGTTGCGTTGATTGTGTTGGGAATCGCCCATACCGGTGGAAGTATCTTATGGGTCTTCTCCACCGTGTTGCTCCAACGCGGCGTCGAAGACAATTTTCGCGGCCGAGTATTTGCAGCCGAGCTGGCTTTGTTAACGCTGACCATGGCGGTTTCAAACTACACTACCGGTGCGTTGCTCGATCCGATCGGTCTATCACCTCGGGTCGTTTCGATCGGTATTGGCGCATTCTTTCTGTTGCCCGGTTTGGCGTGGTTTGCTACCCAACGCTGGTGGGACCAGGAGAAACGCGAACCGGTCGAGACGATCAGCAGCGTGAGTCTGATAGAGCCCGGCTTGGTAGCGGAACTCGTTCCCACGCCAGTTTCAACGGAAAGCCTGGACGAGTTGAAACCCTGAAGGCAAGATGAAGAAAAGCGGTGTCAAGCCGCCGCACTGCGAAAAGACATGAAGATAAAAGTCGGAGTGATGGGCTCGGCGGGCGATGCTTCGCCGGATACGAAAGGCGCGTTGGTAGAAAAAGCGCAAGCCTTGGCGCAGGCAATTGCGTCGCGCCAACTAATGCTTTTGACCGGCGCGACCAGCGGCATCGTTTATGTCGTCGGCAAAGCATCGCATGATGCCGGCGTTTTTCATGTAGGCGTCTCGCCGGCCGAGAATAGTAAAGCGCATGTTGAAAAGTACAAACTACCGCTCGATGCTTGCGATCTTATTGTCTACACCGGGTTTGGTTTGAAGGGTCGTAATGTTGTGCTGGTAAGATCGTGCGACATCGTATTGTTCATTGCCGGCGCCATGGGTTCGCTAAACGAATTCACGATTGCCCACGATGAAGGCAAAGTCATCGGCTGTCTCAGCGGGACCGGCGGCGTTGCGGATGCGGCCGATTATCTCGTGCAAAAGTTCTCAAAAGATACCGGCGCGCGCATTTTTCAGGATGACGATCCGGAAAAACTGCTGGATGCTTGTTTGGAAAGTTTTACTAGTTAGCGGAACTGTCGAGTAGCTCGATCATAGTTCAGAGTCCAACCTTTAGGTTGCTCATTTGCACCAAAGACAAGCTAAAGCTTGGACTCGGAACTGCTTGAGCTATTCCGGCAGTCTCCAACAGGGAGAGAATCATGGACTTAGGAATAAAAGATCGCGTGGCACTGGTTGCCGCCGCCAGCAAAGGGATCGGTTTCGCAGCCGCGCGGGAACTCGCCAAAGAGGGCGCGCGTGTTTTCCTGTGCTCCCGTGACGAAACACGCGCAAGCGAGGCCGCGCAAAAACTTCATGACGAAACCGGCGCAGCCGTGGCGGGCATTGGCGCCGACGTTACCGACAACGAATCGGTAGAACGTTTTGTTAATCTCGCACTCGAACGCGCCGGTCGAGTCGACATTTTGGTAAACAACGCCGGTGGCCCACCTTCCACAACTTTCGCCGATACGGATCTCGAAATGTTTCGCAAAGCATTTGAGTTAAATGCGCTGTCAGCAATTCGTCTGGCGAAACTAGTTCTGCCCGGCATGCGAGTGCAGCAGTGGGGCCGCATCGTAAACATAACTTCAGTTTCCGTAAAGCAGCCCATCGACGGCTTGTTGTTATCGAATACGGTACGCGCTGGTTTGACGGGATGGGCCAAAACAGTTTCGACCGAAGTCGCAGCGGACAATGTCACGGTAAATAACGTCGCTCCCGGCTACACGTTAACCGAGCGACAAGAGGAATTAGCAACAGCTCGCGCCGTGGCAACGGGCACGCCAAAAGAAGAGATGATTGGCATGTGGGCGGCGCAAGTGCCGATGCGCCGGCTGGCTAGTCCGGAAGAGATTGGCGCGGCGGTGGCGTTTCTTGCTTCCGAGCGCGCGTCCTACATAACCGGCGTTACGCTGCAGGTCGATGGCGGTTGGGTGCGGAGCCTTTTGTAATGCACGACCGCTCGACGATAGTTGCGCCATTTACAGAAACCGACGTTTCTGTTGCAGGTTTCGAGCATCCGGCCTGGGCAATCGCTCAGCCCGCTATCATTCATCGGTATTGGTCCGGCGCAGATGCGCCGCCCTCACGCCATGCTGAAGCGCGCATCATCTGGTCCGCCGAGGCGTTAACAGTGCGCTTCGAATGCAAACAAACCGAACCGTTGCTAATTAATGATTTTCGTCAACTGGAAAAGAAAACGATCGGTCTTTGGGAAAGAGATGTTTGTGAGTTTTTTGTTGCGCCCGATTCAGCCCAGCCAAATCGTTATCTGGAATTCGAAGTTGCACCAACCGGCGAATGGCTCGACCTGGTTATTGAGTTTATTGGGGGCGTGCGCCATACGGATTGGGATTTTAATTCAGGCATGACAGCGGCAGCGCGAGTGGCTGGTGAGGAGATTATGATCGGCATGCGCTTGCCATGGAGTGAATCACTGCCGCGGCCGCAAGTGGGCGATGTCTGGCGTGCAAATCTTTTTCGTTGCGTCGGACTGGGCGATGAGCGCTACCTCGCCTGGCAACCGACCGGAACGTCGCAACCTAACTTCCATGTTCCGGAAGCGTTCGGGCGGCTTGAGTTTGTCTGATGCTGAACAAGGATGGACCAGGCAAACGATCAGGAAGATCGCACGACTACGAAGAAGTATGAAGTCATGTTAATCCAGTCACGTACTGCGTGAACCGCTCGCGATCAGTTTCACTCATCTCAACGATCTTCGCGCCGATCAAGTAACCCGTTTCCGTTTCGTGTTCCTCAAGACTTTCATAACGGATAGGCACGACTTTCATCTCGATCACTCCTTCGGGCAGTTCCAGCTTTACGGTTAGTTTGCGATTTTCTCCCACTAGATGATGTTCGCCGAGGATTATGCCGGGCACAATCAGCGCAATCCCATCGACGCTGACGTCCAGCGTATGGCCTTTCAGCGCCGCACTCTGCCGAGCTCCATTAAGTTTGATTGCCGCACCCGCAAGTGAAAGAGTAAAAGGCAGTCGTGCCTTCTGGCGCTTCGCACGGCGCCGGTCTCCGACAAACCGTCGCAAGTGGGAAACCAGGGATCGTGCTAGTTCCGGCATTTCTTTGCGTCTTTCAATTCTGCTGATTCGATGGCAACAAACAATTCGTGAATAGCAAGGGGGTGGTCTGTCAAGACACCTCTGCGCGAAACTCGGTTGCGGAAATAACAGTGCCGCTGTTAGAGGAAGGGCAAATCAGGGAGCAGGGTCGGGAAAAATCGCAGGTCCATTCTAGGCACCCTGCAGGTGGGAAGCAATAGAAACTTCAAAAGCGTCATTAAGACAGGCGCTTTGAAGGGAAAACTAAGGTAAGCAACAACTTTCGCGCGACGGTATAGCCTTCCTAAGGCGTCAATGGCTTGCCATTTTTGTCGCCGCTGCGCACGCCGGCAGCATCCATGTAAAACGAAAGCTTCCCGCTGCGACCGTATTGCGCCGGCTCGGCGCCTGCGTTCCAGCTCTTTCCGGCGTCAAGGCTGTTGACGTGAAAACGGTAGCCGGTTGACTCAACGCCTTCCAGATCTTTAGGCAACAGGCCGGCGGCTATCAATGTGGTCAGATCGGCAAACAAGCCGTTGTGCTGTTGACTGTAGACAAGCTGGGCCAGCGAGATGCGCGTCAGCATGTCTTGCACGTCACTATGGTGAGCATTAATACGCGCATCAAAGAAGAAATCTTTGCCGGCTTTCTTCACGAGTTGTAAGTTGTCCCGATCCCCTACCACCCAGCCGCCATTGAGTCTAATAAGCGTAGTCGGTTCCAGTTCTTCCTTGCCTTCCGCATCCAGTATTTTGATAAAAACGGTGGCATCGTCTCCACTTATTTGCTCGCCCGTAATTTTTGGGTCGGTTGGCATTTTCTCACTCACCGCCAACGCTACCTTGTCAAAGTCCGGACGCAGGTCATCAAACTCCTGAGGTTTCAAACCGTCGATCGCAGCTTTGTATATCGACAAGTCAAAAGCCTCGCGAAATCTCTTCTCGCGCATTGCCTTATAAAACTCGCGCACGGTATCCGAAGGTGATCGCTGCGGCTGCTGCGACACAACCAGGCCAGCCGACGAAAACATTAACAAGACTACGAGGACGACGCTTTGAAACGAGCGAGAATTTGTGACTGGAGCGCGCATCAGTAAAATCCTTTTGCTCAAACTTAAGGCGCGCCCCGTACTAAGCAGCGCGCCTGAAAAGTATAAACTATAAAACGAAAGCTGTGAGAACTAACGTCGCTTCACTGCCTCCGGACGGGTTGTCAACAGGACCTCACGCCCCACGAGATAAAGCAGCAGCATCAGGATCACGAACGGAATCATCGACAACAGGTCGGCATTGGGGCCGCCGAAAAGCGGATTGTGAAGCGTGGCCCAGTCTTCTACCGACTTGTTAAAGTTTGCGAGCGCCGGTCTCGGCACGCCCTGAAGGATCGCGATTACGATCGCTGCCAACGCGCCACCGGCGATATAACCCGAGGCCATCAGCACACCCGGACTCTTGTCCGTCTCCGCGACCAGCTCGTCTTCCGTTAACTGTTTATGGTGCAGTTTCTTGCGCAGGTATTTGTCAACGCCCCAGCGAATCATGCCACCGATAAAAATCGGGCTCGACGAAGAAAGCGGCAGGTAAACGCCGACCGCGAACGCCAGCGAAGGAATGCCGCTCATCTCAAGCACGATGGCAATCATCACGCCCAACAGCACCAGTCCCCAGGGCAACTGCCGATTCAGAATTCCCTTAATGATGTAGGACATCAAGGTCGCCTTGGGCGCGTCGTACTTTGTCACTGCCGAACCGTCGGGCCTTACTTTGTGAATACCGTTGATGCCGGGATCCGAGAGATAAACAGGAACGCCCTGGTCGTTAACCAGGTAACGTCCGGCTGGTCCACCGGTCGTGTCTGTCTTGTGGTAAGGGTGATAGCTGTTTGCATCCGAGTTCGCTTGAGGTCCCTTCAACTTTTCGGGTGCGCCTGCTTGCGATGGATCGATTTTTAGCGTGGCCGGAAAATTCTCTTCAACTTTGTAAACAACTTTCCCTGAACCATCCACCAGGTATTCGCCTGGATCCAGACCTGCCACGGCGCTTGTCCCTGCTTCATTTTTCAACACCCGGTAGTTGCCAGGCGTAGTCGGTTTGAGTTCGTCGGTATAAGCCGGCAAGGATCCCGCTTTAGTCGGATCGATGACGACGTTGCTGGTCGCCGGTTCAAAACTGACGCGCGGCACATAGACGGTAGCGGAATCGTTGAGTAGTAAAAGAATGGGGCCAAGAACCAACGCGGAAGCAAACGCGCCAACCAGGATTGCTATCTGCTGTAGCCGCGGAGTTGAGCCGACCAGGAATCCAGTCTTCAGATCCTGCGATGTGGTGCCGCCGTTTGAAGAAGCGATGCACACGATGCCGCCGATCGAAAGTGCCGTGATGTAGTAGGTTGGACCAGTCCAGCCGATGATCAAAAATATCAAGCACGTGAGCAGCAAGGTCGCTACCGTCATGCCCGAAATCGGATTTGATGAAGAGCCGATTTCTCCAGTTAAGCGAGACGAGACAGTGACGAAGAGGAAACCGAATGCAATGATCAAAACGGCGCCCAGGAAGGCGACAAAAATATTCACCTGCAGACCCAATTGCGGGAACGCCATAATCATTCCGATCAAAGCGATGATGCCGCCGACAACAAACTTCATCGAAATATCCTGATCGGTGCGCGGCGCATTCGCAGTTGCAGCCTGACCTCCACGCAGATCTGCCAACCCGCCTTTTAGGCCATGCCAGATTGTCGGCAGCGAACGAAACAGGCTGATGATGCCGCCGGCCGCGACTGCGCCCGCGCCGATGTAAAGCACGTAGGCGCCGCGAATCTGACCGGGACTCATTTCGCTAATCGGCACTGTTCCGGGAGGCAGCACAGTCGTCATGCCTTCACCAAAAAACTTGATCGCCGGAATCAGAACCAGATACGCCAACACACCGCCAGCGCACATGATGGAAGCGATGCGTGGGCCAATGATGTAACCAACGCCCAGCAGCGCCGGCGAGATTTCGGCCGAAACTGAACCCGCTTTGAACGGCGCGCCGAAAACTTTTTCCGGCACGTCTTTCCATCCCTTGAGTCCCGTCATCAGCACCTGGTAAAGGAACCCGATACCCAAGCCGCCGAAAATCGTCTTGGCTCCAGTTTGCGTGGACACTTCAGCGCGCGCGTTTGGATCGGCGCCCGCGGCTGCAGCCGCGCGCGATTCGTCGGAAGCGCCGGCTTTCAAAACTTCAGCGCAGGCAGTGCCTTCCGGATACTTCAAATAACCATGCTGGGCCACGATCAAAGCGCGCCGCAGTGGAATCATCATTAGAATGCCAAGCAATCCGCCGAGCATTGCCACCAACATCACGCGCGTAAATTCCAAATCGAATCCGAGAATCATGATGGCCGGCATCGTTACGCCGACGCCGAAGGCGATCGACTCGCCCGCCGACCCAGCCGTCTGCACAATGTTATTCTCGAGAATCGTCGCGTCACGCATACCAAATTTTGAAAGCATGCGAAATATGGTAATGGAGATCACCGCAACCGGAATCGAGGCGCTGACTGTTAGTCCGACTTTGAGAACGAGGTAGAGAGAAGACGCGCCAAAGACCATGCCCAACAGTGTGCCGATGATCAGCGGCAGGGCCGTCAACTCGGGCAGGCGCACGCCCGCAGGAATGTATGGTCGGAAATTTTCCAGATAAGGATTATCCGGTTTGAAACCAATTCTATCCGGGAACTCATTCGCAGGAATGCTTTCAGAAGACATCCAAGGTGACCTCCGATTCAGTTTGTAAAACGGGGAGTGCGTAGGGGTTGAAAACGTCGCTACTTTACACGGCTAAAGGCCCGTTGGGCAAGTTTTGTGTTGCTAGAACTGTTGCGGATGCCTACAGATTCGCCATCTTTTTCGATTACACTCGGCGCGTTCGCTAATCATTTCCGACAGCCACAAAAAAACCGATGCGCATAAAGTCTTTCGCCCTTCTGCTTTTACTGGCGACGATTAGTTCCCTTGTCTCGTTCCATGCTGGCGGGACCCAACCAACCCTCGCAGCTCGAGCTACGCAGACTCAACACATACCCTCGCCTTATGAAGTTCTCGGCTTCATGCCGGGCGACGATCGCAAACTGGCGAGTTGGAATCAGGTGATCGAATATTTTGCAGCGCTCTCAAAAAGCAGCGATCGCGTGAAGTTTGAAGAACTGGGCAAGTCAACCATGGACCAGCCGTTTGTGATGGCGACAATTAGTGCGCCTGAGAACCTGGCCCGGCTGGACGAATACAAGCACATTCAGGAATTGCTGGCCGATCCGCGCCAACTTGGCCCGGTGGGCGCGCGCGATCGCAAAGCGGCTGAACTGATTTCGCGCGCCAAGACGATCGTTCTCATCACCTGCGGCATCCATTCGACCGAGGTGGGTTCGTATCTCTCCAGCATGCTCATCGCGCACCGCCTGGCATCTTCTAATGACCCGGAGATTCAAGCTATTCTGAAGAACACGATTATTTTGCTGGTGCCCTCGCTGAATCCTGACGGCGTCGATATCGTTAAGAACTGGTACGACAAAACATTAGGCACGCCTTTTGAAGGCACCGATCCGCCCGAGCTTTATCACAAGTACACCGGCCATGATGACAACCGCGATTGGTATGCCTTTACCCAGGTCGAGACGCAGATTGCAGTTGAGAAAATTCATAACGCCTGGCATCCGCAGATTGTCCACGACATACATCAACAGGGTGAATACGGCTCGCGCATGTTTCTGCCGCCTTACATGCCGCCGGTCGAGCCAAATGTGCCGAAACAGATAGTGGCGGGATATACAGAACTCGGAAACTACATGGCGCGCGAGATGCGCTTGCGTGGTTTCAAAGGCGTCACTACCAATTCGACTTATGATGCCTGGTCACCGTCGCGCGCGTATTCGCATTACCACGGCGGCGTGCGCATCCTTTCAGAAACCGCATCATGCAAAATTGCCACGCCTGTCTCAGTTAAGTTTGAACAACTGCGAAAAGGCGAAGGTTACGATCCGAAAAAAGAGTCGGCGACTTTTGGTCCACTCTGGCGCGGCGTTGAATGGCACTTGCGCGACATCACAAACTATATGACCACGGCGGCATTTCTGCTGTTGGGCCACGCAGCGGCGAATCGTGAAGAGTGGCTGCACCGGTTTTATGAGATTGGCAGAGCGGCCGTGGCACCGCGCGCGAAAGGTGAGCTGTTTGCATTCATCGTTCCCGAGTCCCGGCATCAATCTGATCTTCTTCAAGCATTGGATCGCGCAGGCGTCGACGTTGACTTCCCTTTGCCATTTATGGCGGCGGAAACTAAGTACCCGCAAGGCACCGCCGTCATTCGCATGGACCAACCATATGGATCGTTTGCAAAAGCGCTGCTTGAGAACCAGCACTATCCGGATTTGCGCGATGGTTCGGGCCACCCAGTCTCGCCTTATGACGTAACGGCGCATACGCTGGCGCTTTTGATGGGAGTGAATGTTCGTCAGATTCGCCAACCGTTCCATTACCGCTTGCCGAAAGAGGGCGGGATGAACAGTTGCACCGGGTTCGGCGAAATCGAGGAGAAGCTCGGGCTATACAAATCCTACGTCGCTGCCACAGACGAAGGTTGGACTCGCTGGGTCCTGGACCAGCAACATTACAAATACTCGTCGCTGGAGGACCAGGAGATTCGAGCGGGCAATCTGAACAACAAATATAAATCGATTGTGATTCCAGATCAGGTATCGCCCTCGCCAACCGTCCAAGCTGCGGAAATAATTCTTACGGGCCACAAACTCGGGACTATGCCGCGCGAATACACGGGCGGCCTTGGACAAGCTGGAGTGAAGGCGTTGCGCGAGTTTGTCGAGCAGGGCGGCACGTTGGTTTGTTTCAATCGCGCCTCCGATTTTGCGATCGAGCAATTCAAACTTCCGCTGCGCGATGTGACGGACGGTTGGTCCGAAAAAGAGTTTTTTGTGCCGGGTTCGATTTTGCAGATCGAGTTGGATACTTCCGATCCCATTGCCGCAAGCATGCCGAAAGAATCGATTGCCTGGGTTGAAGACTCGCCGGTGTTTGAAGTAATTCCTGTGAGCACGGGCGGTGCGGGGCCCACGGTGGGGCAGCCCCGCTGGGGTGCTGTATCGCCCGCAATGAGCGCGAAGCGCGACACGACCATTACGGTGCCTGCGATCTCACCGGCCAGCGTGCGCATCATCGCTCGCTATCCCGCTAACAAAAATCCTTTGCTCTCTGGTTGGTTATTAGGCGGCGATCGAATTCGGGGAAAAGCCGCACTCGTTGAAGTTACAATCGGCAAAGGCCGCATTATTCTTTTCGGCTTCCGACCACAATACCGCGGCCAGTCGCTCGCCACTTATCCTTTATTCTTCAACGCTATTAGGGAGAATCCATAATAGCGGGACCGCTTTTATTGGGACCGCGGGCGTCCCGCCCGCAATGAGCGCGTAGCGCGAAAAAAGTTTTGCTTGAGATCCTCACTTCTGTTTCTTAAACCACGCACTGCTGTATGGCCAGTCCTCAGGCTCGACACACAATCCGGCCTTTACCGGATTGTTTTCGATGTATTTGACAGTTTTTTCAAAATGCTCTTCATTGCGGATGTAGCGGTCGAAATAATCTTCAATCCAAAACTGTCCACTACGATGCAGCATTTTGTTGGCCTCATGCGAAGTAAAGGACTTAAGTGAGTGCAAAATATCGCTCAGCTCATATTCCTCGAAGCGCGTCAGCAAGGAATGAACATGGTTTGGCATTACTACCCATGCGAATAGGCGATATCTGATGCCGTCAAACTTGAGTAACGAATCCTGAACCATCCTGGCGACTTGAGGCAGCCGGAGAAAAGCGTTGCCGTATCCCTGATCCAAATACTTTTCGATCCGCCTCTGCAGAACTATTCTTTCCACTTCGTACTCAAGTGACTTTAACTCTTCACGCCAGCGCTCGATTACTCTTTTGGGGATCGAGCCGGCGAGATGAAACGTAATGAACTGCGGCAAGGCCCGACCGTCGAAGTGAGTCAGGTAGCCACGACTATGCCAGCCAGCCTGTCGCAGTTCCTTTTGATGGCGGTCATCAAATAGCGTCATACGCGCGATGCTACGGCAGGCTCTGCGTCTTACCTAAGGGGGGCAGCCATTGTGAGATTCAATTCATTGCAAGGATTCTTGTTCGCGCTTCGCGCTCATTGCGGGCGGGACGCCCGCGGTCCCAGTAATAGCGTGACGCTTCCCGGAACAGAAAAGTTACCGGAGATACATCTGCGCGGCCATCTTGGTGAGTTTCCAAACGCGCGACCATTCAAGGCCACTGTTGCCGTTTTCGCGGCCGCTAATCGTATCCAGAATCAGCTTGCCGAACTTTCGGCCTTCGCGCCGCAGCATGAATTCCTTCGCATAAGGTTTTGCCGTCTCAAAAAAGCTGAACGCAGGATCGGTAACGATGCCGATGCCTTCCAGCGTCATCAGCGCGCGCATGATGTAAGTGAAGTTTGCGGGCAGCCGGAAAGGGTACTCATAGACCACCTCCGCCAAATCGTAAGTAAGTTCCTTGAAATTTACTTCGCCCAGCTTCAGGTTCAAATAAACCTTGAAGAGTCGTTCAACTACCGGCCGCACCGTCTCGGGATCAACGCCCGGCTTCAGGAAGTTTAGGTTGATAATGTCCTGGCCCAACCCGTGCACATTTTTCTCAACTACGTGAAAGAAGGCGTCAATCATTTGCGCCTGCAGCTTCAAGTCAATGCGGCCCACCATGCCAAAATCAAAAAAGGCGAGGTGGCCCGAATCCATCACCAGCAAATTTCCCGGGTGTGGATCGGCGTGAAAGAATCCATCCTCCAACAATTGCTTCAGATAGGTGCGCACCAGCAGTCGATTCACTTTTACCGGCGAGATGCGGCGCGCGCGCAACGCTTCGAGGTCGACTACCTTCGTGCCGCGGATGAATTCGAGCGTCAACACTTTTGTGCGGGTGTGCGTCCAGTAAATCTTAGGAACGCGCACCGCTCGCCAGGTGCGGAAGTTGTAGCGGAACCGATCGGCGTTGCGCCCTTCCTTGACGTAGTCCATCTCTTCAAAAACAGTCGCGTGAAACTCGCCTAACATGCCTTCCCAATCAGCGTTTTCATTCGCCTTCGGAAAGAAACGGTTCACCAACTTGATAAGCCTGTAAAGGATAGCGACGTCGAAGCTGATAATGCGATCGAGGTTTGGCCGTTGAACTTTGACGGCAACCTCCTCACCTGAAAACAGGCGGGCGCGATATACCTGGCCCAGCGAAGCCGACGCGATTGGTTCGTTATCAATTTCCGCATAACACTCGGCCAGACTTTTCCCCAGTTCTGCTTCAATGCGCGCAAAAGCTTCGGCGGTCGGAAACGCCGGCACGTTATCCTGGAGTGTCGCCAGTTGCTTCACATAAGCCAGCGGCAAAAGGTCGGCTCGAGTGCCGAGCGTTTGTCCGATCTTGATAAAGGTTGGACCGAGGCCGATCAAACTTCGGCGCAGCCATTCAGCTTGTCTCTCAAGCCGCACGGCTTTATTTTCCGAGCCTTCATGACCGCGAAAAATGAGTAGGCGTGTCGCGCGAACGAGCTTGTCGAGAGTTAGCAACAGAAATTCACGCAAACGCGCTTTCAATTGCGCCCGGAAGTTCTTTGCTTTGGCTTCGGCGCGAAGGCGTTCGGCCATCCGCCGGTTAAAGTCGGCGCGAATGTGGTAGGTGTCGAGGAACAGATAAAGAGTAAACAAGCCCAGCACCCTGGCGACTCGCGCGGCGCGCAACCAGCCGCGCAAACCGCGGCCCGCAAGAACGCCGGCCACGAACTCATCCGTCAGCGGAGCGGCACTCGGCGAATTCGCATGTTCGCGCTCAGCCGAATTGCCATTCGACCGCTTTACCAAACTTGTTACCGGAACTAATGCCTGCTCGTTCTTCATATAAAAATTCTTGACGCTAAGGTTCGTGCTTCGCTAAACCATCGACAACGAACATTTCACCGGTTGTCGCCCAAAATAACCTTGCGCTTGCCGCACGTCCTTTTGAATCTGCGCAGTCAACTCTTCAATTGAATTAAACTTTCGCTCGTCACGCAAGCGGTGCAGAAAACGAACCCGCACCACGTCACCGTACAAATCGCCCGCCCAATCCATTACGAATGTCTCCACCGAAGGTTCCGCATCGCCTCCAAAAGTCGGCCGCACACCCACATTTGTAATGCTGCGCCGCCATTGTCCAGCAATCAGGGTTCCGGTCACATAGACGCCGTTGCGGGGTATGACGCGGTTGTGGGGGTGCAGGTTGGCCGTAGGAAAACCCAGATCGCGACCTCGTTCAGCGCCTCTTTCGACGGGCCCTTCGACGCCATACGGACGGCCCAAAAGCCGGCGGGCGAGATTAACTTTGCCCTCAGCCAGCAAACGACGAACTTTGCTCGAACTGACTCTCTGGCTGCGTACCTGGACCTCGGGAACTTCATCGGCGAAAAAGCCAAGCTCCTGGCTGACGCGCTTGAGCAATTCGATGTTGCCTTCGCGATTGTGGCCAAAAGCAAAACCGCAGCCCAGGTAAACTTCTTTCGCCTGCAGCCGGTCGCTTACGACCTCACGCAAAAAATCCTCCGCGCGAATTTGGGAAAACTTCTCGTCAAAACGAATGACGATCGTTTGTTCAATGCCGAGCGCGCCAAAGCCTTCAACTTTTTGATCGAGAGTCTGCAGTAGAGGCGGAGATGATTCCGGATGCAATACGGCGCGCGGATGTGGATCGAATGTGATTACGGTTGGCACGGCGTGGGTCGCGCGCGCTCTTTCGACGACGGTGCGCACGATCAACTGGTGGCCCAGATGCAGGCCGTCAAACACGCCGAGCGTCAGGACCGTCGGTCGTTGAATTTCGGCGTTTTCAGTTCCGTGGAAAAGGCGCATAAAAAAGTGCTGAGTACTGAGTACTGAGTACTGAGTCGGCGCTAATGGCGAGTGATCAGCTCAACCGCCTCAGTATTCAGTACTCAGCACTCATTACTTAAAACGAGTCCATCGTAAGCCCACTCGACGCCTTCGGGCAGCCGCGCTGAATCGCGCGCATGCATTACATCGTGGGCGATGTGCGTCAAAAACGCGCGGCGCGGTGCAATCTTCTCGATGTATTCCAGCGCCTTGTCTAACCAAAGATGCGTTGGGTGTTCCTTGAAACGCAGGCAATCGAGTACCAGCGCGTCGAGATCGCGCATCTGGTCCATCGTGGCCGGCGGAATCTCGCTAAGGTCCGTCGCATACGCAAAATCGTTGAGTCGATAGGCCATTACCGGCAAGCGACCATGGATTACCTCGAGCGGTGTTATCAACAAATCTTTTGCCAAACAAAACTGCGCGCCGGACTCGACCGTGTGCGGAATCACCTGTGGCAAGCCGCCCCCAAAATGCGATGGCTCAAAGATGTATCTGAAGATGCGACGAATATCGACCCACGCGCTCTCGTTCGCGTAAAGCCCTAGCGCGCCGTAGCGAAAATTCAGCGGGCGAATATCGTCGAGACCAAAAATGTGATCCGCATGGCAATGAGTAACCAACACGGCATCAAGACGCTTCAGACCAAACCGCAATGCTTGTTGGCGAAAGTCGGACGACGTGTCGATCAAAACAGACTGTCCGGCATGCTCGATGAGAACGGAGACTCGTAATCGTTTGTCGCGGGGATCGTTTGAGCTGCAGGTGTCACATTCACAGCCGATGGACGGGACGCCTGTGGATGTGCCGGTGCCGAGAAAGGTTAGCTTCATGATCCAGTCCAATGTCCAATGTCCAAAGTCCAAAGTCAAATTGAATTAACGGAGTGACTTTGGACCTTGGACTTTGGACTTTGGACTTTGGACTTTGGACTTATCTTCCACCGGTAATGTCGCTGCTGGTGAACGGGCGCGCGGCTTTTTGCGTGGTTGCGTTAGCGAGTGAAACATACTGCATGCGTAAGTCAGCGAGCAGGCCTTCAAGAATTTGTTGTTCCTGGGGCGATAGATTATTCCGGGTCTTTTCCTGCAGCATACCGAGCACGTCAATCCAATGCTTGCCAAGTTCCAGATCCACATCGCGCTTATGTGTGACGGGGTGCTCCATCATTCCCAGTGAAGACGCTGCATTTGAAGCGATGGACATCAGAAAGTTGGCAAAGCTCGCCGGATCATCGGCGCCGGGTATTTCGATCTCGTCCTGCGCTTCAGCGTGTGCCTGCTTCGGAACAACGGCGCTTTCTGTCGGTGAAGCTGCTTGAGTTTCCGCAGTTGAAGCGCTCGGTTGGGGTGGTTCGTTGGTTACCGGTTTTGTTTCGGCTTTTATCTCCACCGTTTCTTCCGGACTCAATTCTCTGGGACTGCCGTCGGCATTGAAAAGCCGGCGATCCGTAACTTTGAAATTTGTTTGTTCCTCGCTCATTTATCCTGAACCTCAAGGGCGCTTAAGAAGCACAGTGCCCGCGTGATTGACTTTTCTATTTACCATCGATGGTAGCATCCGCATCTAGCCTCCGCAAATAAGCCGCCACCGAAGTACTGAGTGCTGAGTACTGAGTGCTGAGTTCTGTTTGGAGTATTGATAGCTGCGTTCTAAACTCAGATTAACAATGGTAAAACTTCTAAGCCGAAACCTGAAAGACTCCGTACTCAGTACTCAGTACTCGGAACTCAGTACTCTTAAAACCTATGCCTGCAACTTTTGATGACCTGATCAAGCTGATGGAAAAGTTGCGATCCCCGGAAGGGTGTCCCTGGGATCGCGAACAAACTTACGCCACCCTCGCGCCAATGCTTTTGGAAGAAGCCTACGAGGCGTTTGAAGCCGTCGAGGAAGCACGCGAAGGGCGTCCGGCTGAACTGCGTGATGAGTTGGGCGATCTGTTATTTCAGATCGTGTTTTATGCGCAGGTTGCGCGCGAGCGTGGCGAGTTTTCTATTGATGATGTGACCAACGCCATTCATACCAAGATGGTGCGCCGGCATCCACACGTTTTCGCCGACACGCACGCAAACGACTCGGCAACCGTGTTGCGCAATTGGGAAGTGATGAAAGCCGAGGAGCGGCGCGCGGCGGGCAAGAGCGAGCGCGACGAATCATTGCTCGACGGTGTGTCGTCGAAAGCGCCGGCGCTGATGGAAGCGCATCAACTCTCGACCAAGGCGGCGCGGGTAGGCTTTGACTGGAAACGCATCGAAGACATTTTCGCAAAGCTGGAAGAAGAAATTGGCGAGTTGCGTGAGGCCATTTCAAATCACGCAAGTTCTAACAGCGAGGCCGATCACACGCGGGTGCGCGAAGAAATCGGCGACCTGCTTTTCGCGGCCACAAACATTGCCCGCCACCTGCAGGTCGAGCCTGAGGCGGCGCTGAAGTTGACGAATCGAAAGTTTCGCCGACGTTTTGGTTTCATCGAACAAACATTACGCGGTCGCGGGCAGGCATTTGATTCTGTAACATTAGATGAAATGGAAGCGCTTTGGCAGGAAGCTAAAGAAAGCAAACAGTAAACAGCAAACCATTTCGCTGTTTACTGTTCACTGTTCACTGTTTACTGTTTACTTAGTCGCTCAACTGCACCGAACGCAGGATATTACGGAAAGCGCTTTGGTACGAATTGAACTCGTTACTGGGCGCGACCGCAATCATGTAAAAGAGTTGCCCGTTGCGCAACTGCGTCGTTACGACTGTTATGATTTCCGAGCGGCCGGTTGCTTCATTGACGTTGTTAAGTGTCATTGATAAGCCGTTCCTTCCCGCAATGGTGGTGCGCTGGTAACCACTTTGTTGACGCAGATTTCCACCCAGGCTGTTGAGAAACTCATTAGTCCCTTGTTGCAGGCTGCTGCTTTGCGGCTGGAAGACACCAAAATTTACGCCGTGCGTGAATACTACCTGGTTCTGGTATTGACCATAAGCGCCTTCGGGAGAAAACCAGATACTGTTATTGCCACCCAGCTCGCGCCAATTGCTGGGCACGCTCACACGCAACGCTCCGCCAAATTCCGAATAGCTCTGATAGCGCGTTGAAGGATAACCAACGGTGCCACTCGGCGGGTTGTTAGGATAGTTTCCGGTGTTGCCGGTACTTTCTCCATTTGGATAGCGTTGACCGCTGCGCGCAATTTCCTGCATCGAGGGCGCTCGGCCCATGCCGCGCAAGCGCGCTTGTACTTGCGCAAACTCGCGCGAGTCGCGCTGCGGATTCTCGATTCGCAAGTACTGCGCTTCCTGATTTATGCGCGCGTAACGATTCGCCGGACTCGGATGATCGCTCATAAAGCCGCCGCCACCGCCACCGCCGCTTTGACGTTCAATCGTCTGAAACATGTTCGCCAAATCGTGCGGGTCGTAACCGGCACGCGCCATAATCTGCGCTCCAAGTAGGTCGGCTTCCGTTTCATATTCGCGACTGAACTTTAGAAAGTAAACGCCGACGCCCTGGCCCGCGACCTGCGCCGCCGCTCCTGCTGGTCCGCCAATGATCTGTCCACCGATGCCGAGAATGCCGGCCAACAAACCATACTTCTGCGCTTTGGAAGCCTGCGCAGTTCCGTGACGCAAAGCGACGTGACTAAGCTCGTGGGCCATCACACCGGCCATCTCACCTTCGTTGCGGGCGGCTTCGATCATGCCGCGGTTTACGTACATTGGACCACCGGGCAGGGCAAACGCGTTGATGTCGCTGGCGTTTACCACCTTGAAATAGTATTGAAACTCCGGATGCTGAAATTCTGGTGGAATGGCTGAAACCAAGCGCATCCCAACCCGCGAAACGTAGTTCGTGGTTTGCGCGTCGTTCAGAATCGGCATCTGTTGTTCAACTTCCTGTGCCGCCTGGCGACCGACCTTTACGTCGTCTGTCGGTTTGTATTTGTTGCTGTGATAGACGATTTTTGTTTGGGTGAAAACTGAAACGGGCATTGCAAAAATCGCAAACGCCGCCAGCATGGCCATCACTCGTTGCAGGCTGTAATAGTTTTTTCTAATCATTTGTTTTCTCCATATCGGCAAAGCCGGAACTCAAACTCAAATTGCGCCAAAGAAAAAAGCGGCCAACCCTGAGATTGTGCCGCTCTTAAGTCTTCTGGCCCAACCTCCCTGGAATAAGTGCATTCACTATATTCATGCCATTTAGGGAAGAGAGCCTTTGGCCTGGCTTCTGTTTGATGAGTCACCGCTAACCTGCGTTCGCCCGCCTGTTGGCAATATGTTGCCAGGCGCGAGCCAAAGCTGAACCAAAACGCAACATCGTTAGCGTCTTTAAGAACGATTTCAGTTCGAAGATTCAACAAGCTGTTCTGGCAAAGCCTCCGCGCCCAAGTACAGCAATGCCAGTGCCAGAAGTACACCCGCCCGCTTACGACTTCTTTAACTCGATGTGATCGTTGAACCACTGCGCCGGATCAGTCAGGGCGCTGATGTGATGGGGTTTGCCTTTGGCTACGCGAATCATCGAAACAATCAGAAATATGAACGAGGCGAGTTTGAACAGTGAGCCTCCGGCACTTGTTCCGCTGATCGCACCGACAACCGCGAAAGCCGTTCCCAATATTAAGATCGCCACGTGCAAAGCCAAGCCCTGCGACGCGTGAAAGCGCACTTTGGGTTCGCTGCGAGGAACGAGAAACAATTCCACAAGGGACGCTATAACTCCGATATACGGCATGTATGGCAGGGCCATGGCCCACTTTTCCGGCAAGCCGATACCGGCGACGGATCGCGAACCTGGTCTTTGCGTTATTGGCGGAGCCGCGAATTGCGCCGGTTGGTAGGGCGCGGGTGCTGAATAAGTTGGCGGCACGAAAACTGAAGGATACGAAGCTTCCAACGATGCCTTGTCGTAACGTCGCGTTGGCGTTTCTGAATAAATGTTAGCGCGCGCTTCTTCGTTAGCAGGTGAACCAACTTCGCGCGTGTCGCCGCGCACCGGCTGCGTAACTGGTCCATTGCCGCGGTCGTCCCGATCCTTTTCCGCGTGCTTCACAAAATCGGGATCGAGCGGGTTGGTATCGTATTTACTCGTTTTTGCACCCATCGGCAGTCTTTTACGATGTGCTAGCTAAGATGGTTCAATCTTACTCGCCTGCGACCGCATACTCAACTTCCTCCCAACGGCCATCAGCCTCGGAAATCTTAAAAGCGCGCATCACCGGTTGTACGCCTGACAACCCGACGATGAAATAAACCGCCTGCGGATAGTACGCCAGCCGTACATCGGTCTCGGAAGGTTGCGGCTCGGTCGCGCGCGGATGAGAGTGGTAGATGGCGAGAAGTTGTTCCCCGCGTTCGCGCATCTGCCGTTGTGCCGCGAACAAATCTTCCGGCGCCGCTTCGTATGCCACCTGCGCATTCGCGGCTACATTGCGCAGCGGATAAAGGCTGGTTGCGCGCTCGTTGTCGCCGCCTATCAAGCCGCAACACTCGTTGGGCGCGGCTTGTATCGCAGATGCAAAAATCTCTTCAAGCTGTCGAAGAGTCACAGTTGTCATTTAACTTGCCTGAGCGACCAGTTTTGCTAAGATTACTTTCGATGTCAAAAGCATTTGAAGAAATCGCAAAAGAGGCTTCTCAACTTTCACGCGCGCAACGGCTTGACCTGGCTAGCCTGTTACTGAAATTGAACGACAGAGAATCCGACACGGATGTAAGTGCTGAATGGGAGCGGGAAATTCTGGCGCGCATTCGGGCCATTGACGACAGCGAAGTAGAGGGGATTTCGTTCGAGGCGGTAATGCGCGAAGCTGAAGACCGTCTCACTTCATGAGAATTAGATTTGTCGACGAGGCTAGTGACGAATTCCTCGATGGCATCTCGCATTACGAGAAGCAACAACCCGGGTTCGGTCGCCGATTCAAACTCGAGGTTGAGCAGACCTTGCTATGGCTCTCTGAACACTCTGAGGCGTGCCGACTCAGACCGCGTGGCTACCGACGCTTAAACCTTCGAATTTTCCCTTATTACATTCCTTACATAATCAGAGGTTCGACCTTGTGGATACTTGCCATAGCTCATGGCCACCGCAAGCCTGAATATTGGATTCAACGAAAAAACAAGACTGATTAACCATCCGACCCTTTCACTCTTTGACCACTCGCAGATGCAATTCTTCCAATTGCTTTTGATCAACTTCACCGGGCGCATCGATCATCAGATCCGTCGCCGAAGCTGTCTTGGGAAACGCCATCACGTCGCGAATATTTTCCGTCCCGGCAAGCACCATCATCAAACGATCAATCCCCGGCGCGATGCCACCGTGTGGCGGCGTGCCATACTCAAGGGCGTCGAGAAAGAAACCAAAGCGTGAACGCGCTTCTTCTGTTGTCAGCCCGAGTGCTTTGAAGACGAGCCGCTGCACGTCGCGCCGATGGATACGGATCGAACCGCTGGCCAGCTCGACGCCGTTGATAACCGGGTCGTAGGCCTTCGTTCGCAATTTACCCAACAAGTCGGTTTCGCCTCCTTCAACGGCGCGTTCGAGCAGGTCGAGGTCCTCGTCGAGCGGCGAAGTGAAGGGATGGTGCATCGCGTAATAGCGGCCATCGTCGTCGTGGTACTCAAACATGGGAAACTCGGTTACCCATAACGGCGCGTACACGTTTGCTGGAATTAACTTTTCCCGCCGCGCAACTTCATTTCGCAAAGCGCCCAGACTTGCCGCCACCGTTTTTGGTTTGCCGGCAACTATCAAGACCGCATCGCCCTTCTTCGCTGCCGCCGTCGAAGCCAAACCGTTTACTGCTTCTTCACCCAAAACTTTCAAGAGTGAAGAAGTCGTTTCGTCGCCAAGTTTTATCCAGGCGAGCGCGGCGGCGCCGTAGCGCTTCGCGAATTCCTGCAATTCGTCGAGCACCTTGCGCGAAAGTCCGGCGCCCCCCTTGATCACAACCCCCTGCACTTCTCCGCCAGCGGCGAGCGCGGACGCGTAAGGCGCGAAAGTAGTTCCCGCGAGAGCCGGCGACAGATTCTGCAGCTCCATACCGTCGATTCGCAGATCAGGCTTATCTGAGCCCCAGCGCCGCATTGCCTCGGCATAGGTAAAGCGCGGGAACGGCAGCGGCAGGTCAACTCCAATCAACTTGAAAATGCGCGCGAATAATCCTTCCGTCACGGAATAAATCTGATCGAGCGTGGCGAAGCTCATTTCAAGATCGAGCTGGGTAAATTCAGGCTGGCGATCAGCGCGCAGATCCTCGTCACGGAAACAGCGCGCTATCTGAAAATATTTATCCAGTCCGGCGATCATGCAAAGCTGTTTGAACAACTGCGGCGATTGCGGCAGCGCAAAAAACTTTCCCGGCTGCACGCGCGACGGCACAATATAATCGCGCGCGCCTTCAGGAGTGGATTTGATCAGAATCGGCGTTTCAATTTCCGTGAAGCCCTGCTGGTCCATGTAGCTGCGAATCTCGCGCAGCACGCGATGCCGCAGGCGCAGGTTCGCCTGAAGCTGCGGCCGGCGCAGATCGAGATAACGATACTTCAAACGCAAATCTTCACTGGCGAGCGCGTCGACGGAAGAGTCGAGTTGAAACGGCAACGTGCGCGCGTCATTCAAAATCAACACCTCGCGTGCCTGCACTTCCACTTCGCCAGTCGGCAGTTTTGGATTGCGCGAAGCTTCATCGCGCAGCACTACTTCTCCGGTAACGGCTATGACAAATTCGCCGCGGGACTCTTTTGCTTTCGCGTGGGCTTCGGGCGCGTCTTCGGAGTTGAAGACGACCTGAGTGATGCCGTCGCGATCGCGCAGATCGATAAAGGTCAGCTCGCCAAAGTCGCGCCGTCGCGCCACCCAACCCATCAGCGTCACGCTGGCGCCGACATCGGATGCGCGCAACGTGCCGCACGAATGGGTGCGCTCGAGATTTCCTAAGTGGTCAAGCATAAGGATATTCTACGGTTAAAAGCAGCGGGGGCAAGCCACCCTTCCCAACTGAAGCTGCTTAGACCCGTACGTTATATTGAGAAGCTTTCAGCGTAGACATGAAAGACGTGAAAACCTCTCAGGTCAGGAAGGGTGGCTTGCCCCCGCTCAACTTTCGCGAGACATCTCCAGCGATTAGTCAGACCTGCTCTTTCGCTTCGGTAATCTCAATCAAATTGCCGCCGGGGTCGCGAACATAAAACCGATTCACGCCCTCAATCGGACGCGGGTCGGAAATGATCTCGACACCGGAATCGCGCAGGTGTCGCTCGGCGACAGCAACATCAGCGACCACATAACAAACATGTCGGTCGCTCGCCGCGTTCGTTGCGTTTTCTTCAACTGACAAGTGAAGCTGAACGCCGCCGAGTTCATACCAGGCGCCGACGTTTTGCCTTGTACCAGGCGGTTTCGGAAGTACCGTCAATCCGAGCACGGTTCCATAAAACTCTTTGGCGGCAGCTTCCGCATTTGCAGGCACTGTGACGTTCACATGACTCAACGCGACAAGGCGAAACGGAGTGCTGTGGTTGGTGTTAGCGTTTGTCACTCTCTTCCCCTCGGCAACGTCAACCATCATGGCGCCCATTTTTGGACTGCGGCGGCTTGACGCCGCAGGCGCTCCCAAAAAGTCGGGTGCTCTCTTTTACGATTTGCCCTGCCAAGCAAAAGCGGCGTCAAGCCGCCGCCACTCCAAAAAAAGAAATCACTAGGCATGAGTAGTGTCACAACCTGGGGGCTTATCACGCGAAGTTCTCATAAGCATCGTGGCTCTCGCGGCTTCGCCGCATCCCGTGCGGAAAGGCTCTGCCTTTCCGGAGCGTGTCCCTATCGATGAGGCTACGCCTCCGTCGGAGGCATAGCCTCAACAAATTATTGGGCCAACGGAAAGGCGGAGCCTTTCCGCAAGGAAGGCGGCAAAGCCGCGAACGTCCGTCCCAACGAACACTATCCGCCAACCCGGGGTCGACCTTATTTAAACTAAAGTTCATTCAACCGCGCTCTTCAGAATCTTTCCCCGCCGATTGGTTTCGCAGACCGGCATTCAACACTGCCGAGCGATTGCGCGGAATGCTCAGCGTTTTCCAGTCGCTCGCATGAAAGTGTTTTGCCAGGAAAACTATCTGACCAATGTGATTCGCGTAGTGCATCAGTTGCCGGTTGATCGCCTGCGCGACGGTGTGCTCTTCGCCGCGAATCATCACTCTCGTCATCAAGTCGTCTGCGGCAAGCGACTCGAGAGTAGCGAATACAACCTGCCAACCTCGTTCCCAGAAATCTCGCAAGTCTTTGACAGTCGTATTTGGATCAATCACAAACTCCATGTCGCGATTGCGATTTGGTTTCTCGCCATCCGTTGTCAGAAAGTCGGTCCAGCGCGAAAACATGTTGCCGGCCATGTGCTTCATGATTACGGCGACACTGTTTCCCTCTTCATCAAGCGTGCGGAAATATTCTTCGTCGGTCAGTTGGTCCAACGCCTTCTCGGCCAGCTTCTTGTAGGCGCGCAAGCTGGCAATTGAGTCTTCCAAGTAATGTTGGCCCAATGATTCGCTCATATCTCTACACCTGGGTCGTTGAATTCAAGGCGGTGCGGATCGCATCAGCGACCGCTTCGCGCTTCACACTGCGCTGCTCTCCCGTTCGCATATTTTTGATCGCCACTTCGCCGCGCGCGCGCTCATCGTCGCCGACCACTGTTACGAACGGAATGCCCTGCTCCGATGCGTATTTGAATTGTTTGCCCACCTTGTCGGCCTCGGGATACAGACCAACGCGCAGACCGGCGCGCCGCAATTCATTAGCAAGGGCAATAGAATCAACCATCGATTCGCTGTTCCAAACGCTGACCATAATATCGGCCGACGTGGAAACGAGTTTAGCCGGAAACATTTCTCGTTCAGCCATCACGACGATAATTCGTTCCAGGCCGAGCGAGAAACCGCACGCCGGAACGTCCTGACCCGCGAACATTCCGACAAGGTTGTCATAGCGTCCGCCGCCGCCGAGGCTGCCCGTCAGATCCTTAACGCTGATCTCCATGATTGCGCCGGTGTAATAAGCCAGACCGCGAGCCAGCGTCGGATCCAACTTGATGCGCGCCGCAATTCCGCTGGCCCGGCAGAACTGTAGAATCTGGCGCAGGTCATCAACTCCCTTCGCGCCGGTTTCGTTCGTGCCGATGAACTCCACCAGTCTACCCAAAATATCCGCATTGAATGCGGAGCGAGTTTCACCGCCATCCAAGTCAAGCAGGTTTGCCGCGCGTTCTGCGCCGGCCACGCCTTCGAAAAAGCGCATTAGTTTCACGGCAGATTCGTCAACGATTCCGCGCTCGTTCAATTCGCGCGCGACACCTTCCGGACCCGCTTTGTCCATTTTATCGAGCGCAATCAGCGCGTCGGCATGCTTATCGCGTTTCACTCCGGCTTGCTCCAGCAAACCAGTAAGCACCGACCGGTGATTCAACCGAACAGTGAAATCGTTGAAGCCGAGCGTGGTAAGCACGTCACTCGCGGCGGAACAAATTTCCGCTTCGACCAGCATCGAGCGCGAACCCAGCACATCAACATCGCACTGGTAGAACTCGCGAAACCTCCCGCGCGCCGGACGATCCGCGCGCCACACCGGTTGAATCTGATAGCGCTTAAAAAATTTGGGAAGCTCGTTTTGATATTGAGCAACCACGCGAGCCAAGGGCACAGTCAGATCGTAACGCAACGCAAGATCAGCTTCGCCAGACTTCTCGTGCTCGCCGCGCTTGAGGATCTTGAAGATGAGTTGATTGCCTTCATCGCCGTACTTGCCCAGCAGCGTTTCAATATTTTCGACGGCGGGCGTTTCCAGCGGCTCAAAACCATAACGCTCATAGACGTTCTTGATAACGTTGATGACGTATTGGCGGCGGCGCACATCCGCGGGAAGAAAATCGCGCATGCCGCGTGCTGGTTGGGTCTTGGTTGGCACAGGTGTCAAGGCTTTGGTCTCTGGTCTTTGATCTCTGGTCTTTGGTCTTTGCTCTCTGCTCTTCGCTGTTCGCTCTTCGCTGTTTGCTCGCTCGCTTTTAGTTTTCTGCTTACTGCCTTCTGCCTACCGCCTTCTGCCTTCTGCTTCTGTCTCGTGTCGTCTGCCGACTGCTGCTGCCGACTTCTTCTGCCCACTGCCCACTGCTCACTCGCCTTTATACTTCCCCACATAGCTCACGTAATTCATCCAAAACGCATTAAGTCCCTCGACTTCTTCGTCGGTCAGCGGACGCTTCACTCGTCCCGGAACGCCCATCACCAAAGACCGCGGCGGAATTACTGTGCCGGGCGAGATCAACGAGCCAGCGGCAATTAACGATTGCGCGCCAATACGCGCATCATCGAGCACGATTGAGCCAATACCAATCAGCGCGCCGTGCTCGATGTAACAGCCGTGCAGCGTGACACTGTGGCCGACCGTGACTTCATCTTCGAGGATCGTCGGGTTCTCGCCAGTGCGTGTATGGACCACACAGTTGTCCTGGATGTTGCTACGATTGCCCACGCGAATGTAATACATATCACCGCGCAACACAGCGTTGCACCAAACCGAGGCCTGTTCGCCCAACTGCACGTCGCCAATTACTTGTGCGCTCTGGTCAACATAGGCGCTGTCTGGGATTTGCGGATGAACTCCGCCAAATGGTCGAATCATAATTTTTCGAAATAGTAGCACAGACTTTAGTCGGTGCTTTCTGGGATTGCCTCGATGATTGCACGTAGGCAAAGGGTACCGGTTCAGTTTCAATCCAGCGATGCTTTAGGTCCGAAGGACCGAGAGTTAGTAGCCGGTCCGGCGCTTCGCGGGAGGGCGGGGGACGCTATCTTCTGAGATCGCGGAGGCCCGAAGGGCCGGCACCAATATGTCGCACCTTTGGCGCTCCGGCAACTAATCATGCTTCTAACCCCGCCCTCCGCGCAGCGCCGGACCGGCTATTAACTAGCGGTCCTTCGGACCTGGGAACTCCAAATTGGAGCAGTACGAAGCACCGACTAAAGTCTGTGCTACCAACCATGCCTGTGCTAAATTGCAACCATGCTCAACCGGCGACTTTTGTCGATCATTCCCGTGGGATTTCTTTTGCTTGGCACGTCATGCGTCGGCTCGCTCTTCAAAGTAAAACCAGCGATTGAATTGCCGCCGTTGGCCGAGAATGCGCGCAGCGCGAGTGCAGGCGGCGTTACCGTCCGCGTCGCGCCGCTAATGACTGATGAAGAGAGCCAGGACTTGTTTGAAGCGAACTTACCGTTAGGCGGAGTGTTGCCGGTTAGAGTGGAGCTGGCTTTTGAGAGCGGCGCGCCTGTGGCAGCGAAACAAGCGCGTTTTCATCTGAGCGATGCCACAGGCAAGGAATGGAAGTTGATCTCTGCAAAAGCCGCAGTGGCGCGCATTCTGAAAGCAAACGACGTCTACGCCTACAATCCCAACTCGCGCAAACAGTTTGAAAAAGAGTTTGCCGCCTACGCAATCGATCTCGCCGATCCCTTATCGAGTGCGAATGGACGTCGCCAGGGCTTTCTATTTTTCGAAACACCGAAGAAAGAACCGGTTGCGAGTTCAGCGGGACTAACTTTGCGAGTCGATCGTCTGCCGCAACCGGTCGAGATCAAACTGAACTAGCGCCTGCCCTGCGAAGACTTTCATTTCGTTCGTAAAGCAAACCGTTAGTTTGCGGATCGTGCGCAACCTAAAACTGTTCATCTACGGTAACTCGCTTTTGCCCACACAAACTATCTGTTCCGCACCACCGCAAACTAACAGTTTGCTTTACATTTACTTCCCAACAATCAACAGCGTAAACGATCCCGGCACGATGGATGGCCGCGGATGTGGTCGCTCAGCCGTGGGCGCCGGCGGTGGTCCAAACTCGGCCGTAATCAGAAACACGTTGTGCGTCTTAGGATCCAGCGTCATTGTGCGCGCGCCTCTGCGCGTGGTCAGGGTTTGCACCACACTAAATTTGTCCGGCGCATCTTCGTGAATCACCGTTAGCGTGCCATCGCCTCCATTCGGGCTAAACGCTATTTGACTGGAAGAGTCGAACTCCGCACCATCCGCGCCGTCGCCGGTAGGTACATTTCCTATTACATGTCCATCGGCAGTGTTCACAACGACCATCATCTTGTTGGCGCACGCCGCAAATAAACGATGATGCTTTTCATCAATTGCCAGACCGGTTGGCTCTTCGCCCGGCGCCAGCGGCCAGCGCGCGTCAACAGCCAGTTTACGAGAATCAATTCTAACGATGGTGCTCTTGTCTTCCAGGTTAACGTAGACATGGCCCTTGTCGGCGACAGCAAATTCGGGCTTGCCGTCCAGCGGAATTGTGCCCTTCACTGTCTCGCTCTTCGGATCGATTGCAGTGATGTCCTGGCTGCGGCCGTTGCCACTGAAGACGAGCTGCGATTCGGGATCATAAATGATGATGTCCGGATTCTTGCCGACCGGTATCTGTTTTGAAACATGCAATGTCTTGAGATCGAAGACGCTAACCGTGTTGTCGCGGCCGTTGCTGGTGAAGCCTTTGCCAAGTGCGGGCACGACCGCGATGCCGTGCACGCCGTTGGTCCCCGGAATGTCGCCGACAACTTCGCCGGTGTCGGCATTAACCACCATTACGTGAGTGCCGCGCGAGATGTACAGCCGCCGCGCCTGCGAATCGACCGCCAAACAATCCCAGCCGCCATCGCCGCCGAGTTTGATTGTCTTAAGGACTTTGTATTCGCCCGGCGCAGGCGCGCTCTGGACCAGGCCCGGGCCGGCGACCGAGAGCCCCAGAAGAAGAACCAACAACAATACGAACAACTCTCGGCGCATGTTTTCAGGGCGCGCGATTCCACCGCTTTTGCTAAATGCCTTCATGAAATGATCTCCTTAGGTTAGTTCGAATGATTCCTCAGCCTACACCTGAGCGGCGTTCACAACAACTCGGGTCGCCGCCGTCATGAGATTCGCTGTGCGGTTGTCAAAAGATTGCACTGAGGCAGATAATCGACCCGTTTCCCCTTTTCATAATCAGCCGGCTTCCTTCTTTTACAATCAGGAGTTGAGTCATGAACTTGAGTCATAAGACTGCAAGGGCCATGTTTCGCTGGCCACTTTGTTTTGTCTTCATCATCATTCTATCTGCGCAAGGCCTTTCTCAAACTACACCGACGGCGCCTACTGCGCAGCCAAAACCGACGCCCAGACCGAGCTTGGAAAAGAATTTTTTCGCCAACATTCTGAAAGACCAAAAAGGCATCTGGACCGCGCCGTTTCATATTCACGAGAGCGATGCAAAGTGGCTCGCGCCGCTCGTTTTGTCTACCGGCGCGCTGATTTTCACTGACCGGCGCACGTCGGAGGCGCTGGTCGCGCATGGCGACAACCTTACTCGCCAGCGAATCAGTATAGATATAAGTTATTTTGGCTCGACTGCCGCGACTGGGGGAACTGCAGCGCTCTTTTATATTGCCGGACGGCTCAAGCACGACGAGCGAGCCAAGGAGACGGGACTGTTGGCGGCTGAGGCTCTTCTCGACAGTGGCATTGTGGTCCAGGCGCTAAAGGTTGCTTCGCAGCGGCAGCGTCCTACCGTCGATCATTCGAGTGGAGAATTTTTTGACGGCGGCTCGGCATTCCCATCCGGGCATGCTATTGGCGCTTGGTCCGTCGCGACCGTCATTGCGGAAGAATATGGACCTCGGCATCCGGCTGTTCGCTACGGTGCATACGCGCTCGCCACTGCGGTGGGAATTTCTCGTTACACTGGCCGTAAGCATTTTCTTTCGGACGTGCTCGTGGGTAGCGCCATGGGTTACGGCATTGGACGCTACGTTTATCATCAGCATCACGACACTTCACTTGAGGGGGAAACTGGAAAACAAACCAGCCACCTTCTCAAGTCTAAGTTTTTCCCCTCCGTGGCGCCCACTTTCAGCCGGCAGTCGCATTCGTATGGCGCCTCGTTAGCGTGGAATTTCTGAGACTGCTCTACAGAGTGGCATAGACTTTAAGAAGCTCTGAACAAGTACGTGAAAAAGTTTGCCCTGAGCCCGCGGAGCGCGGTGAGAGCATAAAGCCTGGGGTGAAGCGAAGCGCAACCCCAGGATCGCTCAGGGAAGAGTAAGAGCCCACGAAGTGGCCGACAGCCCTTTACGAAAGGTAAATTGCCAGGGTTTGCTCTATCGCACGCTCCGCGCGCTTGGGATTTTTAACGATCGTCGTCCTGGGGTTCCGCTCCGCTCCACCCCAGGCTTTATGCTTCCACCCGCTACGCGGGTTTTGGAAACGCCTAGCCGCATTGACTTCGACGCTTAGCGTTGGTGTGAATTTACCCGGCGTTTTAATGCCGGAGCCGGTCATGGCAGTTCTCGTCGCGTAACGACGTTTGAATCTGGCCTCAATTTCTGGCGTCGCTATGCGACGCTGACTATTTGGTACTGCCTTCCCGGCCTTCAAAGGCCGGGCTAAACTCATACCGACGCTACGCGTCGAAGAGACTTATTGAGATCTTCCTAAAGTCTCTGCTACCGACTTTTATTGCGCAATGAGAATTCTGCTGGTGGAAGATGATCCGGGCATCGCGCGTTTTGTCGCGAAGGGTTTGCGCGAGCAGTCGTTAGCGGTCGACGTTAGCGGCGATGGCGACGAAGCGCTTTACAAAGCGGCCATCAACGACTACGACGCAATAATTCTCGACGTGATGATCCCCGGTCGCGACGGGTTTAGTGTCTGCCGCGAGTTGCGGGCGACCGGTTCAGTGGTGCCGGTAATCATGCTAACCGCGCGCGATACGGTGCAGGATCGAATTACCGGTCTGGATATTGGCGCGGACGACTATCTGACCAAACCCTTTGCAGTGACTGAACTGCTGGCACGCCTGCGTGCTTTGATGCGTCGTGGTCACGTGGTCCGTCCTGCGACAATTCAGCTCGGCGACCTCGTGCTGGATACGCGCGCTCAGCGCGCTACTCGCGACAATCGCGAGTTGGGGCTTACCGGGAAAGAGTACGCGTTGCTTGAGTACCTCGCCCGCGAACAGGGCCGCGTGGTCAGCCGCGCCGAGATTGCAGAACACGTTTGGGACGAAAACTTTGACCCGCTTACCAACCTGATTGATGTGCACATCAATCGTCTCAGAAGAAAAGTTGACAGCGGCTTCTCTACCAGGCTGATCCATACGCGACGGGGCGCGGGCTACATGCTGGCCGCGACTGGTTAGCGTTTCAATGTGCATCTAAATGGTGATGGTTTCGTGCCAAATGTCCGCTAGAGGAACGTCTGACTGTTGAAACATGCGCGGTTTCTTTCCCTCCCTTTTGGGACGGGTTAGGGAGAGTGCGAAGTTTGGCTAGGCTCTTCCCAAAACCCGCGTAGCGGGTGGAGGCATAAAGCCCGGGGTGAAGCGGAGCGGAACCCCAGGACGACGATCGTTAAAAATCCCAAGCGCGCGAAGCGTGCGACAGAGCAAACCCTGGCGATTTACCTTCCATAAAGGGCTGTCGGCCACTTCGTGGGCTCTTACTTTTTCCCCTGAGCGATCCTGGGGTTGCGCTTCGCTTCACCCCAGGCTTTATGCTATCGCCGCGCTCCGCGGGCTCAGGGCAAACTTTTTCATGTACTTATTCAGAGCTTCCTAAAGCTTATCGGACATCGCTGCCGCTTCGTAGCGGCCTTCGAACAATGAACAAAAAACCATTAGGCTCCATGCGTGTCCAGCTCACGCTCTGGTACACGGGTTTCCTCGCGTTAGTGCTGCTGATTTTTTCCATCACCACCTACTCCTATCTCTCGCGCTCAACACGCCAACGCGAGGACGACTCGCTGGCAGAGACAGCCAACTCGTTCATTTCAAACTTCAATAGTGAATTAACTGACGAGAATCAGGGCCGGGACGGAGCTGCCCGGGAGACCGCGCGAAGTTTTCGTTCGCGTGACCGGCAGGTAATTATTTACTCGAACGATAAGGTAGTGGTCGCTTCAGACAATCCTGAAAATTTGAATTTGGGAAATGACTGGTTTGCTACACCGGAAATACAACCTCAGATAGCTGCCGTGTTTGACCCGGCCCTCAGCGAAGGTCGCGCATACCGAGACATTTTCATAAGAGGCAAGACCGCTATCCGCGTGCTCACTGTTGCGTTGCCCACGGGCGACCGGGGTTACATCTTCGTTTTTGCAAACTCATTACGAGATCAGGAACAAGCACTCGAACAGGCACGCGAGGCGTTCTACATTGCTATTCCGATCGCACTGGTCATTGCCAGTCTTGGCGGATATTTTTTGGCGCGCAAAAGTCTGGCGCCGGTGGTGACCATGGGGGAGCGAGCCGCGCGAATCGGTGCTTCGAATTTAGATGAAAGAATCCCGGTACCCGAAAACAATCAGGAGCTGGGCCGGCTGGCCGGAATCTTCAACAAGCTACTGGCGCGCCTCGATCAATCGTTTGCGCAGCAGAAACGTTTTATGGCGGACGCCTCACACGAGCTGCGCACGCCGGTCGCGGTAATTTGTGGCGAGTCGGAGGTGAGTCTTTCACGAGAGGCTAGAGACCCGTCTGAGCTTCGTGAGTCTCTCGCAATCGTCAACGACGAAGGTCGGCGCCTGACGAGAATGGTTGAAGATCTCTTTACATTGGCGCGTGCCGACGCCGGGGAATATCCGTTGGTGTTGGCGGACTTTTATCTGGATGAAAGCGTGAACGAATCTGTGCGCTCGGTGCGCTCGCTGGCTGCCCAAAAAGGGCTCGAAGTTTTCTATCAACCTCCAGCCAGGGAAATTCCATTTCGCGGAGACGAGGCACTGGTCCAGAGAATGGTTCTCAATCTGATACACAACGCCATCAAGTACACGCCGGCGCACGGCCGCGTGCAGGTGGCCATCAAACAGAATCATGACGAAGCTGAAATCGTCATCAGCGACACTGGGCCAGGCATTCCTGCAGACGCGCGGGCCCACGTTTTTGAACGCTTCTACCGCGCCGATAAAGCGCGCTCGCGCGACGAATCCCTTAATGGCAGCGGCGCCGGCCTCGGGCTTTCAATTGCGAAGTGGGTCGCCGAGCTGCATGGCGGGACCATTGTTCTGGACAATACGAATCCTGAAGGCGCAACCTTTATCATTTCGCTGCCGAACCGAAGTAACCTACGGCTTCCCGCAAGTTAATTCTCCCGTAATCTTCAGAACTGTACAGTGGTCTTCATAAGGAGTGGCAGGTTTTGGCGCTACGAGTCGCCTGCTTCATCAAATAACTAATGTGCAGCAGTCAAGGAGAAAGATTATGAAGAAGAATTTTGTACTGGCGATCTTGATCTCGGCATTCTTAACCGGCAGCTCGCTCGTCATGGCTAAACCCACAGCGCCGCAAGAAAACGCCAACGAAGCAAAACTTGCGCGCCAGGCGAAGATCACAAAGGAGCAAGCCCAGCAAACTGCGCTCAAGCGCGCGCCCGGCACCGTTGAGAGCGCCGAACTCGAGCGGGAACATGGCAAGCTCGTTTATTCATTTGATATTCGAAACGCCAGGGGCACGATCGACGAGGTGCAGGTCAGCGCGATAACCGGAAAAATTGTGCGAGTCGAGCACGAGAACAAGCAACAGGAAGCGGCTGAGAAGAAAGCCGATCAAAAGAAGAAGAACTAGAAGTAGTTTGCCGCACGGTTCTTTTCGTGCGAGCGAACCAACGGGGGAGAGACGGGGTGCGCTCGGTCAGCAACAAAGGTGCCCCCGTTCTTTCTCAACTTCTTGAGGTAGAAGGCGGCAGTTCAGAGTCCAGGCTTTAGCTTGCGTCGCTGCCGGCAGCAGTCTAGAAGGCTGGACTCCTGAACTTTTGAATGCATTCGGCGACCCCGTTCTCATAGAGAATCTGGGCCATGAGTGTTAGACTGCGACTCCCCTTTTTCACAAAGTTTTATGTGCGGATGATTGGCTTAGGTGATCGCTTGAACCGTCTCGGTCTGCGCCAACTTTCAGGAATCCTTGTGCCTGTTTTTCTAAGTGGCGGGGCAGCTTTCGCTACGGCTCAGACTCCGAGTCCGGCCAAACCACCAGTCGCAACGTCGCCACGAACATCTGCTTCACCGATTCCCTCTCCACAACCAACTGCCGCGCCCGTAAGCACTCCCTTCGCTGGGCCAACTCTGCCGGTTGCGCCGGTCAATCCCGGGAATAATCTCGGGAATACGCCAACTGCGCCGCCGTTGATTTCAGCAGGCGGCAGCGCTTCTCAAACTGCGAATCCTCTTACGCTCGACGACGTGCTGCGCCTGGCAAACGCGCAAGCCTCCGCTTTCCAGCAAGCCGGACTAAACGAAAAGATCGCCGCCGAAGATGTGAAGCAAGCGCAAGCCGCTTTCCTGCCGCGCGTCGGCATCGCCACAGATTACATTTACACTTCTCCGCTGATCGGCGGTACGCCGGGAACGCCGCGCGAGCCGAGCTTCATCGCCAATAACGCCATCAATGAATATCAGGCGCTGTTGAATGTGGCGGGCGACGTCGATCTTTCTGGAAAACTGCGCGCGACGCTGGCTCGGAATCGCGCGCTGCTGGCGGCGGCACACGCCGGCACCGAAGTCTCGCGACGAGCGCTGGCCCAGGCCGTAGTTGAAAGTTATTACGGGCTGGCACTGGCCAGCGCCGAGCTGCGTGCGGCAGAACAAAATCTCGCCGCGGCGGAAGAGTTCGAGCGTGTTACTTCGTTACTGTTGAGCGGCGGCGAGGTAGCGCCCGTCGATCTAACACGCGCACAACTACAAACCACTGCGCGCCGCGATGAATTAGAGAAAGCGCGAGCGAGCGAAGCCGTGGCAGCGGGAAGTTTGCGCGTGCTTGTCGGTTACGATTTTCTCACGCCAATTGCTACGACCGAATTGACGATCGCCGTGCCCGTCGATGACGAGGTCAGTCGTCTGACTGCCGATATGATTTCCGCGCGTCCGGAGTTTGCGCAGTTTGAAGCAGCGCGTCAGGCAGCGGCACAGGAAGTTAGAATCGCCAGGGCGGAACGCTTGCCCCAGCTTTCATATTCAATCAACGGCGGCTTTGATACCGACTCGATGCGTCCTCCTATTCTCAAGCAGCATTCGGGCGTTTCGGCCGCTTTTAACTTATCGATTCCCATTTTCGACTGGGGCGCGAGTCGTAGTCGCGAACGGCAGGCGCGCCTGCGCGAACAGATTGCTGAGTCGCAACGGCTGATGGCTTTGCGCGGTTTTGCGGAACAGTTTTACTCGGCGCGCGCTCAGGCCGTTTCCGCGGCGGCGCGTATTCGCCTGGCGGCGGCAGGTATTACTTTGGCCGAGAACAATTTGAATGCGTCGATTGCGCGATACCGTTCCGGCGAGGCGCAAATAATCGAAGTTACAGATGCCGAAGCAACTTTGGTCGCTCAGAGACAGGCGTTCTATCAGGCGCTGTTTGATTATCAAGTCGCGCTCGCGCGTTTGCGACAAGCGGCTGGTCGCTAAATTGGAAATACGATGGACGATTCAAGAATAAACGACGCAACTGATCGCGATCCGCTGAATGATCTTCCGGCCGGCGAACGGGTTCGCACTGAAGTAGAAACCGATTACTGGCTGGACGTTCGAAGCGAGCGCTTGGCGCGCAATCGCCGCCGCAATCTGATCATTGTCGCGGCGGTAGCGATAGTTGCTTTACTTACTTTGCTCGTCATCGTCTGGCGCTGGCGCAACTCCGCCGCAACCGAGCCAGAAACTGCCGTAGTCGTCAGCGTCAAAGTTGCTAAGGCCGAACGCAAAACAATTTCCGCGGCCGTCTCTGCCGTGGGTACGATTTTCCCACGCGACAAAGCCGAAGTGGCTGCCAAGGTCAGCGCCCAGATCAAGCAGATGGCCATTTTGAAAAATAAGCCGGTGCGTGCCGGCGAAGTGATTGCCGTGCTCGAGTCGCGCGACCTGGTGGCCCAACGCAACGAAGCTGTCGCGGCCTTGCGCGAAGCCCAGGCGAACGAGCGAAGCGTTGTTACCGGCAGCATTCCGCAGGCCAACGCGCAGGACGAAAAAGCGCTGCGCGATGCGCGTGCGAAAGTTGCTAATACTCGAGCCACCTATGCGCGCCGCCAGACTTTATTTGAACGCGGCGGCATTTCTAAAAAGGACCTCGAAGCGTCGCAACTGGAAGTGACCACAGCCGAAAACGAGCTGCGCCTGCAAGAGCAGACCGTAACCTTACGGACTAAGTCTTTGAATCCCAATGACCGCGCGCTGGCCCAGGCGCGCACGGCCCAGGCGCAACAGCACTTGGCGACTGTCGATGCCCAATTGAGCTACGCAACTATTCGCGCGCCCATCTCCGGCGTAGTAACCGACCAGTTTCAGTATCAGGGCGAGTTTGCCGCCGCCGGCGCAAAGCTGGTTACGATTTCAGATATCAGTCAAGTCATCGTCAAGGCTCCCTTCTCCGATACAGTGACTGCGAACCTGAATGTAGGCGACTCAGCGACCGTCTTGCCTACCGATCAAGCCGCTGAACAAATGACGGGACAGGTTTCGTTAGTCAGCCGCGCCAGCGATCCCACCAATCGCACGGTGGAAGTTTGGGTAACTTTGGGAAACGGGAAGGGCGCCTTACGCGCGAACGGTGCGGCGCAAATCACGATTGCAGCGCAAACTAAAACCGACGCGATCGTTGTGCCCGCCGCTGCTGTGACCCTCGAATCTACGAATGCTGATGAAGGGACAGTCATGGTGGTCGACACGAGCAACGTGGCCCATGAAACAAAAGTGACGGTCGGAATACGCACGCAGGAGTTTGTGGAGATAGCTGCCGGCTTGCAGCCGGGCGAAACTGTAGTGATCGAAGGAAACTATGCCCTGCCCGACGGCACAAAGGTGGAAATCAGCGAAGACAAGAAAGAAGAAGATAGCGGCGCTGCTTCCGAGGAGAAGAAGAAAGAGCCATGAAGCTCGCCCGGCTTGTCTCCAGTCAATCGCGCGCCGTCTTAGTAATCATCGCGCTGTTGTGTGTTGGCGGTCTTTATGCTGCCTGGCAATTGCCGGTCGCAATTTTTCCTCAAACCAATTTCCCACGCATCGTCATTATCGTTGAGAACGACGTCGTGCCAGCGCCGCAAACTCTGGTTTCGGTTACGCGGCCAATTGAAGAAGCGATGAACGGCATTCCCGGCATCGTGCGCATTAAGTCGACAACTTCACGCGGCGCCTCGGAAATAAGTTTGTTCTTCGATTGGCACGTTGACATTAGGCAATCGCTGCAACTGGTCCAGGCGAGGCTTTCGCAACTCGCGACTGCGCTCCCGGCCACCGCCCGAATCACCAACGTTGAGCGCCTGACGTTCGCGGTGTTTCCGGTGACGGGCTACAGCCTAACCTCTGACAAGCGCGACCTTGCGAGTTTGCGCGACATCGCCACCTACACAGTTAAGCCGCGGCTGGCACGTTTGCCGGGCATCGCCAACGTCGGCGTAGCCGGCGGCAAGGTGCGCGAGTATCACGTAACGCTGGATCCCGATCGGCTCGCCGCGCATAACGTGTCGGTGCAACAGGTCGTCGAGGCGCTAAAGAATTCCAACATCCTGGCTTCGCCCGGACTGATTGAAGAGAACCATCAGCTCGAGTTGGCGCTCATTAACGGGCAAGCTAAGAAACCTGAAGAGTTGAATTCGATTGTCGTCGCCACCGTCAACGATGCGCCGGTGCTGCTTGCGGATGTCGCAACGGTCGGCTCAGGAGTTGAACCGCAGTACACAATTGTTTCGGCCGACGGCAAACCGGCGGTCCTGGTAAACATCAACCGCCAACCGGATGCAAATACGGTGGCCGTGGTCGATGAAATAAAAGCGGAACTGGCGGCGATGCGCGGCGAACTGCCAAAAGACGTGCGTCTCGCTGCGTACTACGATCAGTCGCTGCTGGTGCGCGAGTCGATTAGTTCTGTGCGCGACTCGATCTTAATCGGACTGCTGCTTTCGGTCGCTATTCTCTTTGCGTTTCTGCGCAACTGGGGCACAACGATTGTCGCCATTCTCGTAATTCCAGTGACCGTGCTGATCACTTTTCTGGCAATGTGGTTGGCCGGTCTCAGCTTTGATTTGATGACGTTGGGTGGCGTGGCCGCCGCGATTGGCTTAGTTATCGACGATGCGATCGTGGTGGTTGAAAACATCTACACCCACATGGCGCGCGGACAATCGCGACGCGCAGCAGTGCAAAGCGCGATCAGCGAAATCACCGTGCCGATTATTGGCTCGACAATTACTCCCGTCGTGGTTTTCCTGCCGCTGACTTTGCTGACCGGTGTGACTGGCGTTTTCTTTCGCTCGCTAGCCCTGACGATGGCGGTGGCACTCTTGACGTCGTTAGTGCTGGCGCTTTTCTTTACTCCCGTTTTAGCGGAGCGTTTCGTGAAGGCGAGAGTTAGAGAGATCGGGCCCGATGGGGAACCTCAAGAACATGGCGAAGTGGAATTGACTGCTTACGAGGTTGAAGATGAGAACGAAGGCGGGCGCGTTCTGACTGCCGTAAGAAGGCGTTATGAATGGGTGTTGGAACACGCTCTCGACAATCGTTGGGCGGTCGTTGTCGTTATGCTGTTGGTGTTACTTGGCTCCTTCGTTATTTACCGGTTTCTGGGTTCCGAGTTTCTTCCGGAGTTCGACGAAAGTGCTTTCGTGCTCGATTATTGGGCGCCGCCGGGCGCCTCGCTCGCTGAAACTGATCGGCTGATCGGAAATGTCGAGCAACTGCTGCTGAAGACTCCGGAGGTGGAAAGCTATTCGCGGCGGACCGGAATGGAGCTGGGCCTTTTCATCACCGAACCTAATCGTGGTGACTTTGCTGTAAAACTAAAGCCAGGACACGCGCGTGCCACGGCGGACGTTATGAATGAGCTGCGCAGTAAAATTGAAGAATCCGAACCGTCACTGCAAATTGAATTTGTCGGCATTCTTTCCGACGTGGTGGGTGACCTCACCAGTTCGCCTGAGCCGATCGAGATCAAGCTTTTCAGTGAAGACGCTACTGCGTTGCATCAAAAAGCAGAAGAAGTTGAGGCCACGATTCAAAAACTAAAATACGTCGTGGATACGAAGAGTGGCGTGATTGTCAGCGGCCCGGCGGTTACCTTCAACATCGATCCCCAGCGCGCCGCGCGCTTTGGCGTGAGCGCAACGGACGTAGCCGACACGGTCACCACCGCGATGTCCGGCGACGCGAGCACCACAATTCTCGAACAGGACCGGCTTATTACAGTGCGCGTGATCTTTCCGCTTGAATCACGCAATTCACTCGACAAGCTGCGCGCGCTCCAGGTGCGTTCAGCTTCGGGAACCATGCTGCGTCTGGACCAGGTGTCGGATATTGCATACGAGAAAGGTCAGACTGAAATTGACCGCGATGGTCTACGCCAGACTGTAGCTGTCACCGGCCGTTTGGAAGGACAGGACCTCGGCACCGGCATTGCGGAGATTAAAACCCTGCTGGCAAAAGATGTGAAACTGCCGGCGGGCATGACTATTGAATACGGTGGTCTTTATCAGGAACAGCAGGCAAGTTTCAAAGAACTGGCGCTGGCGCTTTTTCTGGCGGTGGTGCTCGTCTTTATCACGCTGCTGATTGAGTTTCGTTCTTTTTCGCATCCCGTCTCGATTGTTGCGGGCGCCGTGCTGGCGTTGGGCGGTGTGTTGCTCGGCTTGTTCGTTACGCGAACAACGCTCAACGTCGTGTCATTGATGGGCATGATCATGGTCGTAGGCATCGTGGCGAAGAATGGCATCCTGATGCTGGACGCGGTGGAGGATCATTTGGCGGCCGGCGACACTTTGCGTGAGGCGCTGCTACGATCCGGCCGGCGACGCTTTCGTCCGGTGTTGATGACTTCGCTGGCTGCTATTTTGGGAATGCTGCCGCTGGCTTTGGCGCTTGGGTCAGGCGCTGAACTTCTGCAGCCGTTGGCTATTGCGGTGATTGGCGGGTTGGCAGTTGCGTTGCTGTTGTCGCTGGTCGTGACGCCGACGGTCTATGCGATGCTAAGCCGCGAACCTAAGCGTGAAGAAAGAGTTGCCGCGGATTAACGCGGATAGAAGAGGATCTGAATAAGAAAACATTTTGCATTTGGTCTTCGCTCTTGGCTGTTTTCTGTTTCCTGTTTTCTGTTTCCTGTTTCCTCTTCTCACTTTCCTCTTTTCTCTTTGCTATCTTTCGTCTCTTTTCATATCCGCGATTATTCGCGTTCATCCGCGGCAACATTTCTTATTTGAAGGTTATCCAGTCGATCCAAACCCGCCGCTGCCTCGATCCGTTTCATCAATCTCATCGGCCCACACTGCCTCAGGTGTAATTATCTTTTCGATAATCAACTGGCAGATCTTACTTTGCGCGGGGAGGTTGATCGTCTCATCACCCGTGTTGTAAAGAAGACAACCAATCTCGCCGCGATAATCTGCGTCAATCACTCCGGACAAAACGTCGAGGCCGGTTCGCAACGCTAACCCTGAACGCGGCGCAATGCGTCCGTAGTAACCCTCCGGAATCGCAACCGCCAAACCTGTGCGCGCCAGGATTCGGTGTTTGGGCGCGATAGTCAGGTCCTCAAGTGAATAAAGGTCCAGCCCGGCAGAATACAAACTCCCCCGCGACGGCAGCACGGCACGCTCGTCCAATTTTTTGAAACTTAATGTAGCGGCGTCTTTGGCTGGAGCAGTTTGCATTTCAGTTCAATGGAAAATGAGAAATGGTAAATGATGAATGGAAAATCTTTTGAATTCCTGGCCCTACTTCTTCTTACATTTTCGGAAGCGTCACCCCGCGCTGGCCCTGGTATTTTCCGCCGCGGTCTTTGTAAGACGTTTCGCAGACTTCGTCCGATTCGAAGAAAATGACCTGCGCTACTCCCTCGTTCGCATAAATCTTGGCAGGCAACGGCGTGGTGTTGGAAAACTCCAGCGTCACGTAACCTTCCCACTCTGGTTCAAACGGCGTGACGTTAACCAGGATGCCGCACCTGGCGTAGGTGCTTTTGCCAAGGCAAACGGTCAGAACGTTTCTCGGAATGCGAAAGTATTCAACCGTGCGTGCGAGCGCAAAACTGTTTGGCGGAATCAACACAGACTCGGCTTTAACATCTACGAAATTCTTTTCATCGAATTTCTTCGGATCGACAATCGTGCTGTTGATGTTGGTGAAGAGTTTGAATTCATCGGCGCAACGAATGTCGTACCCATAGCTCGAAGTGCCGTAAGAAACAATTTGGCGGCCGTCCACTTCCTTAACCTGGCCGGGTTCAAACGGATCGATCATTCCGAACTCCGCCGCCATTTTCCGGATCCATTTATCTGATTTTATGCTCATGATAATGAGTCGAGAGAATAGCGCGAGCAAACAGGAAACAGCAAACAGTAAACAGCCGAATAATCGAATCTTGCTGCGCAGGATTGTGTCCTGAATACGGTCTTGCTGTTTGCTGTTTACCGTTTACTGTTTGCTTTCCTGCTTCTTAATATAGATTCGCCCGTCGCCAACCGTAAGTCTTAAAAAGCCACCGCCTGAACCCATGCGGGCCTTGAGGTGCTGTTTCGTGATGCCCGGCTCTTCTCGCGCTTCCAAACCTTCGTAGCTGATTTCGATTTCGCCGGCACGCAGAATGTCAGCGTCGAGGTCTCCACTGAAACCGGGCGGCAGTTCGAGCACGATGTCGCCTGCGGCAACTTTTATATCAGCGCCGACACCATGCCAGCTTCGGCCAAGCACTTTCAGAGTCACTCTGCCGGCAGCAATCGTAGTCGACACTGTGCCGCCCGCAAACTCCAGGTTGGTCTCGCTCTGCGGTGAAGACACGCGAACGTTTCCTTCAACGCTTTTCAAACTTATCGGTCCGCGTCCGGCATTGATGTCCAGGTCGACAGACATGGGCACGCGAATGCGATAGTCAATTTTCCAGGGCAATCCGAACAATTTCTTAGGAAAGTTTTTCGCGTGCGCCTTCATGAAGGCACGGTCGTGAGTGCCCGTCGTCAGCACGCGTAGATGATTCAGATCTTCATCGAGCAGGAACCCGTTAACAGCCGCTAACCGATCCAGATCGGTCTCAGTGTCGCCGCGCATTTGAATCTCTGCGCGTACTTCGACCTCGCTTCGAGACCAGCCTTCAATGGTGATTGAACCTTCGGGGGCCGCGATTACGGTAAGCGTTCCGCCATAGCCCAGCCGTCGCGTTTCATTCCGCGTGGTGGTTCGCACCAGCGCCGGCGGCACAACCGGCGTTGAGACTTTTTGCTTTTGGGCCACCGCGCGGTCGGGCGAAAAAAGAAAGGCGCAGGCGAAAACAAGCAGCATGAACTTGATTGTTGGTTTGATCGTTGCAGCGAAACCACGAATGAAAATCATGACGCGATAGTAACACTACTGGCCCGGCATAAAACTAATACGACGCCCCGATCAAACGATCGCAGCGTCCGCACCAGCTCCTGAGATGTTTGCTTTCTATTTTCGGAGGAAAGTAATACTGCCCTGGAACGTGGTAACCAGTACCGACGAACGGCCGTCACCAACGTCGCCGACGTACTTGCGTCCATCGCCGAGACTCTTTAATCCATCATTCCAAAACGGTCCCAATGCAATCCTTTTTGTCGGCGTGGCCGCGACAAGACTGAAAGCTGAGTCGGAAGGAATGCGAATTGTTATCTCGCCCTTGCCCGATTGAAACTGGTAAGTACCGCCGCGCGAAAATGCACCGTCAAAGAAAATGTTTCCAATCAGGTTCTGCGCAAAAACCTGCGACGCGCTGATGCCATTTAACTCGATGTCGCCTTCGGAAGAAACATGAGCCCGGACCAAGCCGCCGCGAATGTTGCTGACGGTGATCTGGCCGCGCTTTGTTTCCAGATCGACGGAAGAATTGACAGGCACCTGAAGTTTGAAGTTCACGTCTCCAATGTCACTGCGCCCGCGATTGTCCGCCATGACGTCGACGATCAAACCGTCGCCGGTCTGGCGCGGAGACACGTTCGCTGCCGGCGATTCCATGGTGGCGGAAAGTTTGACTTCGTCGCGGTTCCACGATTCAACTGTAATGGTGCCCGAAATGTTTTTCAGTTCAACGCGAACATTGCTTCTGACTGGATAGCGCCTGGACAGATGCTGCTGGGCCAAAACGCTGGAAACGCTCAGCGCTGTGAAAACCAAAACAAATGCGAACAACGCGGGTTTTCGAAACAGAGTAATGCGGGAAGTTTCGGTTAGAGTGGGCAATATTCCAGTCATTTCAATTCGGGGCGATAAGGTAACAAATTCCTGCCGAGCAGTAACAGGGGAATTAAATGCCGGCGCGGGCCGGATCTCTTTATAGTTCCGCAAACTCCTTCAACAGCGAAAGCTTTTCGTTGAGAGCAGTATTCAACATCTCTTCCGAAACTTCGTCGTGCGGATTCTTACTCAAACTATCAAACGAATCGTTCACGGCTTGATCGATCACCGCCAGGTTACGATCAAAAGTCTCCCGCATCTGCGGATTCCAACGCGCCTTGTTGTACTCAACGCGCTGGTTCCAATAAGAGATCAATTGCTGCTGCTGCGATATTCGATTCCGTACATCAACAGCGCCGACACTCAAACTATTTTGGCTGCTCTGAAACTTTGGATCGACCGCACCACTCTGCCAGCGTCGCAAACCAACCGCCGTCGACAGCGAAACGATCAAGACTATTGCGGCGGCCATCGCCGCCAGTTGCGGAAAAGAAAGTTCCCAGCTACGCGCCGTCCAGTTGTTCAAAAAACTTCGAGGTGACGCGGCGGGTGCCGGAGCAGCGGCGCTGGCACCCGCCTCAATCATATTGCGGATCCGCAACCACAACGCTTTTTCGTTTGGCGGCGCCGCGTACTGACCTTGCTGAGTGCGGCAAAATCCGACGATCGATTGCAGGTCGTCGCGCACCTCAGCGCAGTGCAAACACTCTTCTAAATGCGAACTGAGCGTTGTTTTATCTTGATGACTTATCGACCCATCAACCAGATCGCTGATTAGGTCCTGACACTTCTCGCAGTTCATTGTCTTTCAACCTCTAAAACCTGCCGCGCGCTCGCGGGTTGCGAGTCGCCTTCACCGGCGTTCGGTTTTCAAGCAATCAAGGGGAGACTGCGTAAAAATCTTGTCTTTCAAACTTCCCGGTCCCGGGATGAACCAGTCAAGCTATCTTGGAAGCTAGTCCTTGACCTTCTGTTGCCTCAAAAGTCCGCGCAATTTCATTCTTGCCTTATGAAGTTGCGACTTTGAGGTCCCAACCGAGCAACCCAGCATTCTGGCAATCTCTTCGTGTTCGTGTCCTTCAATATCGTGAAGGGTAAAAACCGTGCGGTAGCCGGGAGGCAATTGGGCAATAGCTTTATCGAGCGCTATGCGGTCCACGACCGGCATCGAATTTGGGTTTTCGGTGCCTTTGACGATCTGTATTGGCGTTTCACCGTCGTCCGTTGTTTGTTCCATCTTGACGCCGCGTTTGCGGAAATGCATCAAGACTTGATTGACGGTCAGACGATGCAGCCAGGTGGTAAAGGCCGACTCACCACGAAAGCTTCCAATTTTTCTAAAGAGCTGGATGAAGACCTCTTGTGCCAGGTCTTCGGCTTCCGAAACGTTGCTGGTCATTCTCAGGCAGAGGGAGTAAACCCGGCGATTATGCCGCTGGTAGAGCTGCTCGAAAGCGGCCATGTCGCCCTGAGCTGATCTTTGCGCCAGCGCGTAATCAGTTTCCGGTTGCGTCTCGGTTTCGGCTGCGGTCACGTGTTCGTTTTCGGGCTAGCGACGAAATCTTTCGTAACGCTTGTCTTCGACACATCACGTTTGCGCTTATTTCAAAGGAGCGACGACCTCTTTCTCAGCGTCCTCGGGGACGTTGAGATAATTGGTTGTCCTCAACGCGGGTGTGATGCAGCGCTTTGAGCGCGTCGTTGCCTTGCCCAACCCAAAAGTTAATGAATTCCGTGCCGCATCCACGCTTTTGTTTAAGCTCGCCCTCAAGTCCAATAAGTGCGATCGAGTGACCGATAACCCACCGCTTCGGCTACATGCGCGGAGCGAATTTCGTCGGAACCCTCTAAATCTGCAATGGTGCGACTGACTTTCAGGATACGGTCATAGGC
>JAVEDP010000026.1 GCA_030841085.1 Pyrinomonadaceae bacterium | reverse complement strand
TTCAAGCAGAGCGGGGGCAAGCCACCCTTCCTAACCTGATATTTTTTGCCTAAGTGAATTCTGGGAACCTGAGGTTGGGTTGACTCAAATGCAGAGCAACCAAGACAATCGGGTGGCGTGACGAAGGAACAAATGAAATCACAAGAAGGTTCGCAAGTGCGGCGACCTGCACTTACAAAGTTCGCCAGAAACTTGCGCGCGGCCTGGAAAGAGATGGCTTTACCAACTGACAACGCGACTGTCGTCGTCGGCGTGTCCGGCGGCGCTGACTCCACCGCGCTGTTTTTGGCACTGGACGAGTTGATCAAAAACGACAAGCTGCAGCTGAAGCTTGTGGTCGCTCATCTCGATCACGGTTTGCGGGAAAGCTCTGTCGCTGATGCTCGCTGGGTGACAGAACTGGCAATGGAGCTCGGACACAAAGTTGTAGTCGGTAAGGCCCAACTCAAAACTGCAGCGGGCAAACCGGTCGCAAACCTCGAACAGGCGGCGCGACTAAAGCGCTACGACTTTCTTCTCAGAACCGCAATTCAGAACAAATCGAAGATCGTTCTGACCGCGCATACTCTGGACGACCAAGCGGAAACGGTCTTGCTGCGTCTGCTGCGCGGCAGTGCCGCGGAAGGATTGAGCGGCACCTTGGCGGTCCGGCCGATAAAGGATGGATCATCAGTTAAGCTGGCGCGCCCACTAGTTTCATGGGCCAGACGCAGCGATACAGAAGAGTATTGCCGCATCCTGGCCGTGGCGTTTCGAGTTGACGAGATGAACGACGACGAAACTTTTTCGCGGGTCAGAATTCGCAAACAATTGTTACCGCTGATGGAGTCATTCAATAATCGCATCGTTGAAGCCTTGAGCCGCACGGCCAGTCTGTTGGCTGAAGATGCAACTGTTCTATCCCACCAGGCTGGCGAGTTGCTCAAGCTGGCGATGGGCGCCGCGACAAATCAGCAGCCGGAGAATATTGAAACCAAATTGCCGGCCCTAAACGTAAAGGTTCTACTGCAATCACCGGCGGCGGTGCGGCGGCGGGCGTTGCGACAGTGGCTCGGCGAGGCCCGGGGAGATTTGCAAAGGCTCGAAATGAGCCATCTGCTGGCAGTTGAAAAACTGCTCACCGGCCGCGGCGGTAGCATTGTTGAGCTGCCGGGTAGTTTTAGAGTGACGCGAAATGGGCAGTTTTTGAAAGTTTTCAATTCCGAATCAGCAGCGCCCAAGATGCGACAGGCTGGAAAGCCTGTCCTACCTCGGAAAAAGCCATTGAAAAAGCGCGCGGCCGCCTCTAAACTTTCAAGGCGTTGACACCGCCGGGGAAAAGACGGCGGTTTTCGCTTTTTGCGGGCGAGTTATTGAAGAAGTCCGGCGGGGAACCTGTCCCCCTGCACGGGTTCTAAAACAAGGGCAACACAACCGGCCGAACGGCGCTACGCATCCAACGAGAGCGGTGAAGTTGTCCTTTTATTGATGTAATCCGGTTCGCTTAGCCCAGCGACAAAGCCTGCCGGATAAGGTATGATCGCAGTCGGAGGCATTAATGACTTTGAGTTCTACAGCCAGACAAATAGTTTTTTGGTTACTGATCATTGCCGGCGCGCTGCTGCTTTATAAGCTCGTCAACCCGTCGGGAAAGAACGTCCAGCCGACGGATCTGACCTCGCTTTACTCGAGAATCGAGAAGGGCGAAATCAAGCAGTTGACCGTCAAACAAAATGAGACGACCGCGGTTGACCAACAGAACAACGAATTCCGCGTCCAGCTCACAAACGAGCAGATGAAGAACGAACTGTTCAAGAAAGCGAACGAAAGAAACGCTGACGGGACGGCTAAGGTTGGAAAGTTTGAAGACGACTCCGGCACCAGTGGTTTATGGTGGCCGATGCTCATCACCTGGGCGCCACTCCTCTTTATTATCGGCATCTGGGTTTTCATGCTGCGACAAATGCAGTCGGGCGGCAACAAAGCACTCTCCTTTGGCAAATCGCGCGCAAAACTTTTGAACAACCAGCAGAAGCGCGTGACCTTTAAAGATGTTGCCGGAGTTGAAGAGGCCAAGGAAGAACTTCAGGAGATTATTGAGTTTCTGAAGGAGCCGCAAAAATTTCAGAAGCTGGGCGGCCGCATTCCTAAGGGCGTTTTAATGATGGGCCCGCCGGGAACCGGCAAGACTTTGCTGGCGCGCGCAATTGCCGGCGAGGCCAACGTTCCGTTCTTCTCGATTTCCGGTTCTGACTTCGTGGAAATGTTTGTTGGCGTCGGCGCCTCGCGCGTTCGCGACTTGTTCGAACAGGGCAAGAAGAATGCGCCCTGCATCATCTTCATCGACGAGATTGACGCAGTTGGCCGTCATCGTGGCGCCGGCCTGGGCGGCGGACATGACGAACGCGAGCAGACTTTGAACCAGCTCCTCGTTGAGATGGATGGCTTTGAATCAAACGACGGCGTGATCCTGATCGCTTCTACTAACCGGCCCGACGTTTTGGATCCGGCATTATTAAGGCCAGGGCGATTTGATCGTCGTGTCGTCGTTTCCAGACCCGACGTGCGCGGGCGCGAAGGCATTTTGAAAGTTCACACGCGCAAGATTCCGCTGGGCGAAGACGTCGACATCAGCGTCATCGCGCGCGGCACGCCCGGCTTTACCGGCGCGGATCTCGCGAACCTTGTTAACGAAGCGGCGCTGAACGCTGCTCGTTACAACAAGAAGTTGGTGGCGATGAACGATTTTGAGTTAGCTAAAGACAAAGTGCTGATGGGCGCCGAACGCAAGAGCATGGTCATCTCCAACGAAGAGAAGCGCGTTACCGCTTATCATGAAGCCGGCCACACTTTGGTTGGTTTGAAAGTTCCCAACGCTGATCCGGTTCACAAAGTCACAATCATTCCTCGCGGCATGGCGCTGGGTGTGACGCAGCAATTGCCGGAAGGCGATCGGCATAACTACAGCGAAGAATATTTGTTGGGCCAGATTGCGATCCTGATGGGCGGGCGTATTGCCGAAGATGCCTTCCTCGGCAGCATCACGACCGGCGCATCAAACGATATCGAGCGCGCAACTGAACTCGCGCGCGCGATGGTTTGCGAATACGGTATGTCGGAAATGGGACCGCTTACTTTCGGCAAAAAGGAAGAGCAGATTTTCCTGGGCCGCGAGATTGCACAACATCGCGACTTTTCGGAAGAGACTGCGATCAGGATCGACGAGCAGGTGAAGAAGATCGTCACGGCGCAATTCGATCGCGCCAAGGCCATCATTGAAGACAATCGCGATACCATGGTGCGATTGGCGGAATGTTTGCTTGAGCGCGAGTCGCTCGACGGCGTTGAGATTCGCCGCATCATCGCGGGCTTGCCGCTGGACGACGCTCAACCGGTTGCCGATCTCGGCAGTGATGACGAACGGCCGCAGTTGAAAGAGCCTTCAGCCAAACCGCTGAAACCGATTCTGCCGCCAATCACCGGAGGCAATCCGGCGCCGGCGTAAAGTAGGATAGACATTCCTGTCTGTCCAGATCGTGGGAAAAGTTAAAAAAGGGAACAGGTGTATGCCTGCTTCCCTTTTTTTTGTGCGAGCGTAAAGAAGATTTACCATTTGCCATTTTACATTTGCCATTTGCCATTCCTGCTCAAACTCTTCTCGCGTTTGCAGGGAATTTTTGAGACCGCAAACCTCTCGAAACAAGAAGTCCTTTCTTCAATGACAAATGAAAACTGTCAAATGATGAATGGTAAATCTTTCCTTCCTTCACGTATCATCACGAAATGTCTCGCGGCTGGCAGATAACGGGCAAAATGCTTCCCATCGGCGAACGCACGCTGGTGATGGGAATTCTGAACGTCACGCCGGACAGCTTCAGCGATGGCGGCGAATTTTTCTCAACTGATAAAGCACTGGCGCACGCCGAGCAGATGATTGCGGAGGGCGCCGACATCATCGACATCGGTGGTGAATCAACGCGTCCCGGCGGCGCCGCAATCGTGTCAGCCGAAGAAGAACTGAAACGCGTCTTGCCCGTCATCGAGCAGCTCGCCAAACTTTCAAGCGTCCCCATCTCGATCGATACGACCAAAGCCGAAGTCGCGCGCGCTGCACTGGAAGCCGGGGCCGCGATAGTTAACGACGTCTCCGCTTTGCGGTTTGATTTTCATGTTGCCGACGAAGCGGCAAAGGCAGGCGCGGGTTTGGTGTTGATGCACTCGCGCGGCACGCCGGCAACGATGCATAAACTGCCGCCGGTCGCGGACATCTTTCACGAAGTAACGAAAAGTTTGCGCAGCAGCATTGCGATGGCCGAACGTCGCGGGGTGAACCGCGAGTCAATAGTCATCGATCCCGGCATCGGCTTTGGCAAAAGTCAGGAACAGAACATCGAACTAATCGCGAAACTCGATCAGCTTATCGCCGCCTTTCCCGACTTCCCTTTCTTGATTGGAACCTCGCGAAAATCTTTCCTCGGCCGCATCCTCGCTGATGAAAACGGCACCCCCGCGCCAGCAAACGAACGGCTTCACGCGTCCCTGGCCACCATCACCGCCGCCATCTTAAAAGGCGCGCGCATCGTCCGCGTCCACGATGTTAAGGCGGCGCTGGAAACCGTTCGCATTACTAATGCGCTGAGAAATTCATAAGCAGCAAACTCTAAAACCTAAACGAGAATCCGGAACTAAACTGAAAATTGTGACGCCGCTCGGATGGAGCAGTGACAAAGGTTGGATGCAACTGAAAAGTCGGGACACTTCGCTCGCCGTAATATATGAGCGTGTCCCCGAGGTCGAAGCGGAGCGCCCAACGACGCGTCGGGTAAAACTCCAGCACGCCGCCCAGGTCGTTGGCAAAAAACGTTCGTCGCGCGAATTCGAAATCGCCTTGCACGAATGGGAAACCGGCAAACGTAAGTTGTCTGGTGCCGACGAGATTCTGTGAACGACTGAAGCTTACGAATCCGGGCCGCACCTTCCCAAATAATCCGAAGCGTTCGAAACGCCGGCCCGCCTTGATGCCGAATTGGCCCTGAAGCACGCGTCCCGTCGCTCCGGCTGCAACGCCATCGGCTGTCGGAAAATAGTTGATCACTGCTTCCAAACCAACGAAACGGTTGAGATTGAAAGTGAATCTGGCGCCGAGCCCGGTTTCTGTCTGCGGCCGATTCTCACCAAAGAAAACAATATCGCCTGACAACTGTCGTGGCGGGTTAAATGTCAACGACGTTAATTGCGCGCCCACTTCAAACTTCGGTGTCGCTTTCCTGAGGATAGGCACTCCGCGCCCGCCGGTGTCATCGTCACTTTCATCTTTGTGTGCCGCCAAACGGAAACTGACGCCGGCGCTGAATTGAAAGTTATGTGTCGTCCGTGCCTGCGTACGGAAGAACTCAGGCGTGTGCGAAAAATCGAGCGTGTCGTGCGCGCCATAGCGAATCATTGTATCGCCCGCATCGAAACGCACGATCACCCGGCGCGACGGATAAACTTCCAAGACACCGCCCAGGTCCATCGAGAAGTGCGTAGTTCGAATAATGCGATCGAGATCGTAGACAGGAAATTGCATGCCGTTGATTGTCGTGGTGCCCGCGGGCCGCGGCGCAAAGGTGCCATCAAAGCTGACAAACCCGGGGCGCGCTTTCGCGAAGATGCCGAACTTATCCCAACGCTTGCCGGCCTTCAGGCCAAACTGTCCCTGCAGAATACTGCCGCCGGGTGTAAAGCCCCGCGTCGAGCCACTGGGAAAGTAGTTACCCTCAGCTTCAACAGCAAGATTATCGGTAAGGTTGTAAGTAACGCGACCACCGGCGCCAACCTCGCGCTTCACGCCCGGCGCTGCGAGCGTTAGCGAAGAAAACTGCGCACCAATCTCCAATTTCGAGGGTTCTATTTGCTGCGCACGTATGCCTATATAAGTGACCAGCAGCGTTAGGACACAAAGAAAAGCGCGGAAGTGAAACATGAGTTAGCTTTCGTAACGTCCAGCGCCGCAACTTAACGTTCATAGATCGGTGAAGTCAAGCAAGTTCCTATTGTGTTGGAACTTGTACACTGGGACCGCGGGCGTCCCGCCCGCCTGGCTGCGTTACCACAACGTTTGAGTGGTCGAATTGTTCGCGCTGCGCGCTCATTGCGGGCGGGACGCCCGCGGTCCCAGCATTTGGCAGCAAGCCGTCGTGCATCCTTGCCTCAACCGTGACTCCTGCGAGAGAATCACACATCGATTGGAACTTGTTGCTTGCAGCGTTCACAATAACTCGCCAAACGTTTTCGCTTGAAAATTCGAATGCCAAAATTTCTTCGCCTGTCAGCCCTATTTCTTGCGTTGCTCTTCGTCTCCGGCTTTGCTGAGTGCTATAAGCCGATAACGAAAAATCAGTTGCCGGCGCGCATCAAGACGGTTGCCGTGCCTGCTTTTCAGATGGGGCCGCAGGCGTTGCGTTACAAGATCGCGTCGCGCTTTACCAACGCGGTGGTCAACGAGCTGATTCATCGCGGCCGCGGGTTGCGCGTCCAGGGTGAACGCGAAGGCGCCGACGCCGTCATCGAAGGCTACATCAAGAGCTTTAATTACGGCGGCGTGCTGCTCGACGATAAAGGGCGCGCGCGAATCTTTGAAGTAACCATCGAAGCCGCCGTCACCGTTCGCGACCAGACGGAAAATAAGGTCCTCTACGACAATCAAAACTTCGTCTTTCGCGGTGAATACGAATTTGCAAACGACCCGCGCAATTTCTACAACGAAGAAGATCCGGCAGTGGAACGCATGGCCCGCAACTTCGCGGAAAGCATCGTCTCAACCCTGACCAACGCCATACAAATCAAAAAATGACTTCGCTCACGCGCCCGCAACTCGATACCTCGCTCAAAGCCGGACGTATCGCGCCCCTTTATTTGTTAACCGGCTGCGAAGTCTACCTGCGCGAAGCGGCGGCTCGCGCGATTACGGAAACAGCGCTGGCCGGTACCCTGCTGCGCGAGTTCAATGAATCGTCTTTCAGTTTGCTTTCCGACAGCGCGAGTGGCGCCATCGCGGTAGCCGATCAACTACCCATGATGTCCGAGCGGGTTGTGGTGCGAATTCGGGACTTTGGCAAACTGCGCGAGGCTGACGAAGAAATTATTATTCGCTATTTGAATAAGCCTTCGCCTTCCAGCGTGGTGATTTTCATCGCCGACGATTTGGACAAGCGCAAAAAACTGACGAAGACACTGCTCACCGCCTGCACGGTGATTGATTTCTCCGCCGTCAAGGATGCGGAAGCAAAAGCGTGGGCCCGAACGCGTTTGAAGGAAATGAAGACTTCGGCAGACGATCGCGTGCTGAGTGAAATCGTTCGCTTAGGCGGCACTGATTTGCAGACGCTTAACTCGGAACTTGAGAAGCTCGCCGCAGCGGCACTGGAAACGCGCGCCATCACAATGCAAATGGTCGACGACTTGATCGGCCACTCGCGCGAGCTATCGAATTTTGACTTGGGAGACCAGTTAATCGCCGGTGACCGGCGGCGCGCGCTAATGACGCTGCATCACTTGATCGAAGACAACGTGGCGCCGGTAATGTTGATAGGCTTGATTGCCAGCAACTATCACCGCTTGGCATTGGCTAAGGAGTTGATGAGACAAGGCCGCAGAGACGAAGCGAGTCGCCTGGTTTATGGATCGTACGAAAAGAAGGATGCGTTTTTTAATACCTTGCAACGACGCGACGCGGCCGGCATTGCGCGCGACCTCAAACTGATCGCTGACGCGGATTTGGCCTTAAAGACTTCACTGGCAGGCGGCGGACCGAAAGGCGCAAGGCTGCAACTGGAAATGCTGATCTGTGCTTTAGGACGAAATTAGCCGCGAATTTTCGCGGATAAACGCGGATCGGAAAATACAAGGTAAAAAGCACCAGGCAATACTTCTCACGCCTTAACCTTTCACCTATCACTCCTCGTATTCACGATTACATTTTCTGGTTGCTACTCTTTTCATATCGGCGTTTATCCGCGGCCAAGTTAGTAGCCTCAAGTATTCGTAAAGCAAACTGTTAGTTTGCGGCGGCTAGTTCCACTCAACTTGAGTGAAGTTAACCAACGCAAACTAACAGTTTGCTTTACACTAAGCTTCCTGCTTTCGAGTCGCGGCCGCTGTCTCCCGCTCCGCAGCGCGAGCAGGCCTCGCATATTTGTCCAGCCCGAAGCCGAGGAAAATCGTGGCCACAATGAATGCGGCTGAGAAAAAGTAAGGCGACGACACGCCCAGCCTATCAAACGCCCAACCGAAAAACAGCGGCGCGATGATGCGCGAGATTCCGCCATACGTTTGCTGCATCCCCATGTACAGACCCCGCTCCCGTTGACTAATAACGCGCGACAGTAATGCGGTGACGCAGGGAAAAGTGAAGGCCGTGCCTAACGGAATCAAGGCCACCGCGATCGCCAGCATTCCCAAATTTCGCGCCAACGGCATGCCCAATACGCCGGCGGCCAACAGCGCGAGGCCCAGACGCGACAGATTTGCCTCCCCCAGCCAATCGACGGCCCGGCCCAACAGCAATACGCGCGCGAAGACTGAGATCGATCCGACATACATAAAGAAGTAACCGATAGTTTGTTCGGTAACTTGGAAGCGCGCATTCAAAAAAAGCGCGAGCACCGAAAAACTTCCCTGAAAAGCTCCGATGGCAATTGCGTAGATCCAAATTAGGCGCGATGCCGGCTCGCTCGCATGCGAGACGACGCGCCAAATCGCCTGACGCGAAGTTTGAACTATCTCACCAGCCTTCGGCTTCTCCGTAAAATCGCGCGACTCCTTTAGATAGCGCGCCACAAAGACCATGTTCAGCAGACAAAGCGCCGCTGCCATGATGCCCGGCGCCGCATGGCCCATGTGCAACGTGCTCGCTCCCGGCATCAGGTCGCGTTTGCCCAGGGCAAGTGCAAAAGAACCGAGCACCGGCCCCAGCGCCACGCCAAGATTTGTTGTCGCCGACAGCCATCCCAGCGCGCGCGCGCGATCTTTGGGATCGGTCGAGTCGGCCACATAAGCCTGAATCACGCCAACGGTGCCGCCGCCTGCGCCCTGCACGACGCGCGACAGGAACAGCAAGAGCAGCGAGTGAGCAAAACCAAAAATAAGATAGGCAATGCCAGCGGCGCCTAAGGCAATGAGCAGAGTGGGACGGCGCCCTACGCGGTCAGAAAAATGACCCCATAGCGGCGCGCTCAACAGTTGTGCGAGCGTGAAGGCGGCGACGATGATGCCGATGATGAGGCCGATGCCGATGTGCATACCCAGCACATCGACGCCCGCACCGCCCAGCGTCTTCACATAAAAAGGCAGCAGCGGAATAATCATCAACAGGCCCAGCATGTCGACGAACGCCGTGGCCATCAACGTGAAAAGCTTGGCAGGAATTTTTCTCACTTCACGCCACAGCACGTAAAGCAGTCCGCACGCGATTGCGCCGAGCGCCAGCAACACAATCGGCGAATGGAAAGACTGAGCGATGTTCTGTTGGATCAGCATTTCACGTCGTTGCGTGGAGATAGGAAACTGTGCACATCAAAGGAGCTTTTAATTGCCGCAGAGTTCTTATTTACAACATCATACACCAGAGAGTCCTAGCTGGCCTGAAACCGATTTCTACTACCGTCAGGATGCTCATCCAAATTCAGCCTTAGCCAAATTTCTTGCATTGTGGCAAAACGAATACAGAACCGTGAGCGGTAGCGACCGGGTCGAACCTGCGATATAGAACTACGGCAATGAGCCGCGAATCTCAAGATGAAGTTTTTCCGCTCGGTTACCTAATCACCTTTCGTAGTTATGGCACCTGGCTTCATGGCGATGAGCGGGGCTCAATCGATCGGTTTCATAATCGCTTTGGCACGCCACGAATTGCTCAAAACAAACGGTGGAAAAAATACAATAGAAGTTTGCTCAGTCAGCCACCCGTCGTGAAATTGAGTCGCCGCCAGAGAAAAGCTGTCGAGGAAGCAATTCGTGAGACCTGCAAGATTCGCAAATGGGAGTTTTGGGTAACTAATATACGAACTAACCACGTTCATACCGTGGTGTCAGCGGCGTGCAAACCGGAAAAAATCCTCAGCGCTTTCAAAGCGAACGCAACTCGAAAATTGAGGGAAGCGGGTTGTTGGAATTCAAGCAGAAGCCCCTGGGTTGAGAAGGGTACTAAGAAATATTTGTGGACGGAACCGGACATCATCAACGCCATAGTGTACGTAGAATATGAGCAGGGCGAACCGCTGCCCTGAGATCAGGTTTCCTGGTTGTTTCATGCCGGGCCGACAACGACCCGGTCGCTACCGCTTCCGGTTCCGTATTCGTCGACCCACAGTGGCTAATCCTGGCGCCATTTACGATTCGCGATTCACGATTTACTATGCTTTCCATGAAACTAACAGAATTCCTACAAGCAGAACTGGACCGCGAGGTGGAGCGTTCGCGCAGCGCGCTGGAACAAATGCCCGAAGGCAAGTACGAGTGGAAGCCACACGAGAAGTCGATGATTCTCGGCTACCTGGCAAACATGGTGGCAACGATTCCTAACTGGATAGGTCTGCAAATCACGGATGCCGAGTTGGATGTTGCACCTGCTCCAGGTGAGTCGAAAATGGAACACAAACGCATGGACACAAGCGCGGAGTTGATCGCGGCACTCGACAAATCCGCAGCTGTCGCACGTTCGGCGTTTGAGAAGACGACGGACGAGCACCTAATGACTAATTGGCGTCTACTTGCTCGCGGGCAAGTGGTAATGGAAGCGCCGCGTTACCAGATGATTCAGGACACCTTCAATCATTGGGCGCATCATCGCGGTCAAATGACCGTCTATTTGCGTTTGCTCGGCGCGAAGGTCCCGGCCATTTATGGACCATCCGCCGACGACAATCAGTTTCGGTAGAGCTTGAGTGGCATAGACTTCAGTCTGTGGCTGCTAACGAGGCCACAGACTGAAGTCTATGCCACTCAAAAAGGAATCATCCGAACCCGCGCCAAAGACAATTTTTCGACTTCAGATGACAACGCCAAAGTGTTCGCGGAGGACTTCAGCGTATTCCTCTTCACTTGATAACGTGCGCTCCTGGCGAACTTGCTCGCCGTCGCTGTCGGAAGTGGTGATAAGACGCATGTCGCTGAGAGTAATCCGTCCTTGCTCGGTCGCTCGCGAGCAGATGCGGCCCCGGGTGAAATGTGATTCCGGAGAAGTCTGATGATAGCGGCACATCTCCGCGTAGTCGGCAAATATATGTGGCGTTAAAGTGAAACTATACTGCGCCTTCCACGCTTTCTCTTCATCTTGATCGCGACGCATCAGGACCAGATAATTCCCATCCGCGACAATTTGGTATGCACGAGTTCCCTGTCGCTGCTCGTCGCGTTCATCCAACAGGAGCGGCTCGAGGAACGAATCACCAAAACCAACATCCACAAGCCAACGCCGGTCCAACTGAACCATAAGAGCGATGTGATCGAAGTCTGGCCCAAACGAGCCGCCTGGATTAGCAACTTCGGCGGAAAGCATTGCTACGTCGAAGCCAAGCGCCCGCAACAACGCGGCAAACAACCCCTTGGCTTCGTAGCAGAAACCGCCGCGCCTGTTCGTGACGATTTTGGTAAACAGCGCCTCGTCCTCGAGCACAATCGGTTGTCCTGCGTGAATGCTTAAATTCTCAAAAGGCACGGTCAACAAATGCGCAACTTGTAACGTGCGCAAAGTTTCGGCAGTCGGAGCAAGTGAGCCGCGATAGTTGATGCGTTCGAGGTAAGCCTTAATGTCCAACATGTCGAGAATATTAGCCGCAGATGCGCGAAGATGAAAACGAAACAAATTAGAAACCAAATGACTTTGCACAAGAAGTGTCTTGGCCGCGCCAAAAGAGCGGGGGCAAGCCCGCCTTCCCGACCTCGAGTTCCTGGGCGCGCGATTACTTTACGTTGAAAGCAGTCCGGCGGCGATGAACTCGGAAATATGAACAGCTCGAGGTCGGGAAGGTGGGCTTGCCCCCGCTCTTAGCAGCCCTTTTATATTTTTCTCAGCGACAACACTGCTTGATAAGTTAAAGTTAACGCCTTAGAGATATAGTCGACGCGGTTATTTATCTCATCAGAATTTACTGGAGATGCTATGCAAAGTGTAAAAGCGCGCATCCTTGGCTTCGTCCTCATTCTTCTCGGGATTGGCCTGGTCTATTTCAACTGGCATCAATTGTTAAAGGACGGCAGTTATTCGCTGAAGCTGGCGGCGTTCGGGCCACTGCTCGGGGTGGGCGGGCTATTTCTAGTCTTCTTCCCAGCAATGGGAGGAAAGCCCAACACTGCCAAAGAAAAAATAATTGTCTTAATAGTGTTCGTGATTGGGCTCGCCGCAGGCTTAGTCAACTGGTATTTGATGGACCCGGGATTCTTTGGCAGGTAGCAACGAGACCCCACTTCTAACCCAGGGGCAAAACAGACTATTCCTCGGTATTGTTTGGATCAGGTTCGTCAGCGTCTTTTCTTTTCTGCATGTGCTCAACGGCGATGTAGGTAACTGTATCCCAGGCGTTATGGATGCCGATGAACAACAGCAGAAGCGCCGTCGCGGCGACAATAAACAGAACGCGGCGCGGATAAGTGCGAAGAAAGAATCCGGCTATCAGCAATAACGCATACGCGATCAGCGGCAGCACCGTATGCCAAAGCCAATCTTCGAAGACAGGCTTGTACCCCGTCTGCCGTCGGGCCCGTCTCACCACAATTAGTCCGTAGATAACGCCCGCCAGACCGATGATTCCCAGGGCGCCGCTAACGCTCGCCAAGCCGCGCCAGGGCGCAGTCAAAATTGCGGACAACAACAGCACGGAACAGAAGTGCACGATTGTAGGGGTGCCAAAAGCGTCAATCTCGCGAGCACCACCTTGCATTCGCGACTCTGCAACCAGCGCGATTACTACAAACTGCAATCCGGTTAACGCCGCGCCGGAGGAACCGACGATGACGTAAAAAGTTTCCCAGGCAGCGAGTGGTAAACGTGCGGCTTCTTCCATGGACAGGTATGGTAAATCGTGAATCGTAAATCGTAAATCGTAAATAGATGAGGCTAAGCTATGGACTGCGGCGGCTTGACGCCGCTTTCCGGCGCGGCGGCTTGACGCCGCTTTTAACGATACGCAGGTGCGAGTGTTTTCTTTAACGAAGTCGCCAAGTCGAGCTTGAGAGCGGCGTCAAGCCGCCGCAGTCCAAATTCGCCCGCCGGCGCTGCGTTACCAGACATGGTTGAATGGTCCAAACTGTTCGCGCTGCGCGCTCATTGCGGGCGGGACGCCCGCGGTCCCAGTGATTGCGGGCGGGACGCACCCGGTCCCAATAATTTCTCCACCCGCGCTGCCAGGCGCGCATCGCCAATCTTTTCAGTCCATCCGGCAAAGGATGAGGTCGGTCTTTTCCACCGCAACTCGTCAACCTTGCGAAATAGCGGCGCGTCGGTTCGCAAGGTTGCCAGGTCCTTGAACAGCAGCGCGGGGGCCAAGTTACCGTCTTTTAGAACACCTGCAGGAAAGTCTTCGATGTGACCATGGCGGTTGATAAGCGCCGCCGCGGTCTTCGCTCCAAGCCCGGGAATTCCGGGATAGCCGTCGGCCGCGTCACCAACGAGCGCAAGATAATCAGCGATGAACTCCGGTGCTACACCAAACTTCGCGCGAATCCCGGCTTCATCGCGAATCTCATTTTTTCTGCGATCGATTTGCACCACGCGATCGGCGACAACGCACTGCGCCAGATCCTTGTCCGGCGTCCAAATGCAAACCTTCTCCACGCGTTTATCTTTTGCGGCAAGATATGCCGCGGAAGCCAGCGCATCGTCGGCCTCCAATTCCACCATGGGCCATACCACGATACCCATCGCCGTGAGTGCCTCTTCCAACGGATGAAACTGGGCCCACAGCGCTCGCTCGATGCCGGCGCCGGTTTTATAACCTGGCCAAAGATCGTTGCGGAAGGATTCGATGACGTGATCGGTGGCGACGCCGAGGTGTGTGGCGCCGTCTTCGATCATTTTCGCGACCATGTGCAGCACGCCGGACACAGCGCCAAAAGGCGGATCAGTTTTCTTGAAGCGCCGGATGCCGTAAAAGTGACGAAAGAGTTCGTAGGTGCCGTCGATGAGATGGATGATCACGGGTGTCGGATGCCAGAAGTCAGAAGTCAGAAGTCAGAAGTCAGAAGTCAGAAGTCAGAATTCAGAAGTCAGAAGTCAGAAGTCAGAAGTCAGAAGATGAACCGTTTGCGACCGGTGCGCAATAGTTTTTTTTCCTCTATCTACGTGGTAGCGCCGGCTTGGACCTCTGACGTCTGCCCTTTGACCTCCGACCTCCGACCTCTGATTTCTGACTTCTGACCTCCGACCTCTGATCTCTGACCTCTGGCCTCCGACTGACGATTCACGCGTCCTCAAGCACGGACAAGATATTGCCGGCGGGGTCCTGGAACCAGGCGATCTTGGGACCGACATCGCCGCGATGAATTCCCTTTTCGTCCGTCTTAATGTCGGCATTGTCATATTGTTCAAAACGCACACCGTGTTTCGTTAATTCATCTACCGCAGCTTCAATATTCTCAACTGGAAAATTCAGAATCGTGAACGTTGCCGGCGTATGGTTAGGTTTGGGATAAATCAATATTACCGCGCCGCCCGCAATGTTCAGTTGCAGCAAACCCATTGGAGCGTCGGCCACCTCGAGCCCCAGCGTTTGGCTGTAAAAGTCTTTTGCTTTTTGCAAATCATCAACCGAAAAGCCGGAAAATGCTTTCGTATCCTTGAACATGCCATTCCTCCATGGGATTAACCATTCTTCAAATACTGATTGGTCAAAATGTAAAAGGGCACGGTCGCGACCGTGCCCTCCAAAGTTAACCTGATGATCGGCAGAGCTCCAGTTAGCGCGCGGGGAAGCTGCCGTTACACAGCATCGCCGTCCTGGCGACTACGGTTTGTTGCTGGCCGGCGTTGCACGGCTCTGGCTCATACCGCGATTGAGCAGCATCTTCACTTCCACACGACGATTTTGCGCGCGGCCTGTGACGGTCGTGTTGTCGGCCACTGCTTCTGTCTTGCCGTAACCCATTGGCGTCACAAAACGGCGCAACGGAATCTTATGATTCACGGCCAGGTATTGGACCACCGCATCCGCACGTTCGCGGCTCAGCCGAAAGTTCTTCGCTTCGCTGCCAGTTGAATCCGTATGGCCCGCAACTTCGATTGAGTAGGCCTTGGCGTTTGCCGCCTTGGCTGCAAACTCATCAAGCTGTTGCTTTGCTTCAGGCGACAGCACCGCGCTGTTGACCCGGAAGGTCACCGCGACATTTTCCTGTACGTCAACCTCATCGAGATCGTTAATGCGTGTGTTGGCGTTTGCCGCTTCCGTCCTTGCTTCGGCAGCTACGGCATAGAGCTCGTCCATTTGACCGGCCATGCGTTGCTGGTTTTCTTCAACCGGAGTGACGCGCGTATCAGACGTAATCGCAGCCCGCATGTCCGATTCATCAAACCGGATTTTATCGGCTACCAGCTGGCCTTGTGAATCGCCGCGACCTTCAACTTCCACAATCAAGCCGCGCAGGATCTCAGTCACCGGATATCTTTTGCCGCTGCGAAGAAAGCCACCGTTGGCTTTGACGCTGGTGTCATTGGTTATGAGCACTTGATAGTCGGTGCGATTGCGGTCGCGTATTCTGAAGGTCTCACCTTCGCGGGCGATGACGACACCTTTGAACTTCAGCTTTGCGCCGTTTGGAATCGATTGTATGTTCCGCTCGACCGCGGTGGTTTGGGGGGCTGCAGCCTGGCCATAAGCTAACGGGGTTATGGCGAATAACAGGGCCAGCCCGATCATCAGCTTGGGCAGGCGAAAATTCTCATTAATCCTCATATTTACTCCTTCAAACTTGTTTGGGATAAACCTTTCCGGACACAATTCATCCGGCTCAGCGGGAGAGAAACGAACCGGTAATTGTGACCTATGCGGTGGAAGGTAATGTTGCAAACAAGCGATGGTTGAGTGGCAATTGGTAGAAGAGGAAATGGAGGAGCACGACAAGCTCGTGGTCGGGAACGGGGCAGGCCCCCCGCTGGTTTCGGTGGGCGCAACAAAGCTTGTGGTTGGGAAGGGGGCATGCCCCGCTCGGTGAATACCACGGACGCAAGAGCGGGGGCATGCCCGGCTTCCGACCATGAGATTGTTCTTCTTGAATCCTTGCCCTGAGGTTCGTGCCTCTGCGGCTTGTGTTCTCTTAAAATCCAACTCTAATTTGTACTGCCTGTGACTAGTAAACCTGGCGCTTTTGCACTTTGTCTTTAGTCGCCAACGCAAACCGAGGCTCGACTTGGGCGCTGCCGGAAACGAGCGACGCGACGTGCTCACCAATAGCCGGGCCATGCTTGAATCCATGGCCTGAACCGCCGCCGACTATCCAGGCGTTTTCAAACGCCGGATGGCGGTCGATCAGGAAGTCGCCGTTGGAAGTATTTTCATATTGGCAAACGCGCGATTCGATCACAGGCGCATCCGCCAGCGCCGGCACGCGCCGAGCAAGATAAGCGCGCAAGCGCGTAACGCTCTCTTGCAGAACTATACGCTCGCCTGTGTCCGGATCAAACGGTGGTCCATGTTCGTCGATTGCGATTTTGACTCCACGATTGTCCAGATTTGGAATGCCATAAACGAGATCGTTAAAGTCGATCCACGCCGGCAGCTGATCCGGCAGGAAACGATTGTCGCCGGCCGGCACACCCAAAAAGAAAACCTCTTGTCTGGTAACGTGAATCAACTCAGAAAGCAACTGGGGAAATAGCTTTGGCAACCACGGCCCGCAGGCGAAAACAAATTTGTCAGCCACAATCCTGGTGCTCCCAGTTGTTTCAACAAACTGCAGTCTCGTCGTTCCATTCTTCGGTGGCCGGATGGCTGCTTGAACGTAAGTCACGCCCATTGATTGCGCGGCCGCGACTAAGGCTTGCACCGCCTGCCGCGCCAACAAGACACCGCTGTCGCTCTCAAGCATGCCCCATGCTACCGGACCAAATTCAAGCTGAGGGTAACGTATGTTGAGTTCGGCACGTTCAATCTTCGCAAACTTTACATCGTTTTGCTGAAACGTTTTTAGAGTGGCTTCGCAATAAGGATCATGCTCTCGAGCAAGCCACAAAACGCCGGTCGGCTGAAACAGTTGTGGCCGCGCAATCTGCTCAAACAACTGTTGCCAGAGAACAAACGAGCGTTGCGCCATGCGCGTGTATATCGCGTCAGGTCCATAACCCAACCGCAGAATGCGCGACTCGCCACCGGAACTTGCGCGACTGTTTGCTGGTCCATAAGCGTCGACCAGCAGGACGTCGGCGCCCGCCCGGCGCAGTTGATACGCTGTCCAGGCGCCAAAGACGCCAGCGCCGATGACTGCGATGTCGGCCTTGTAATTCCTGGTCATGAGTCGTTGGCGCTGCGACATAGTGGCATAGACATTAGGAAGGTCTGAGCAAGTCAATGCGGGCTAGCGCTTCCCAACCCGCGTAGCGGGTGAAGGCATAAAGTCTAGCACCCCAGCCGAGATGCTCGGCCGGGGACCCCGCCCTGGGGTGGAGCGAAGCGTAACCCCAGGACAGCGGTTGTTAAAAACTCCGAGCGCGCGAAGCGTGCGATAGCGCAAACGCCGCAAGTCACTGATGATGAATAGACTGTCGCCCACTTCGCGGGCTGCAACCTGGTATTCCACCGATCCTGGGGTTCCGCTCGCAAAGCCTCGCTCCACCCCAGGCTTTACGCTATCGCCGCGCTCCGCGGGCTACGGGCAACTACCCATAAGAAACTTAATCAGACTTCCTAAAGTCTGTGCCACCGCCGCACATCAGACGGCATAGCCGAAAATGCGAATCGGTGCTCTTACTTCTCGCCGGTGACAGTGAACTTGATGTCATCGGCGCTTTCCGACAGTTTCACATCGTTCGCGTTGTAGGCGATCACCTGGCAAGTATACGAGCCGGGCGTTAGTGGTTTTTCCAACGTGTAGGCCGTTCCATCCACTCGCTTATTAATGAAGTCGTACTCGGTCTTCGCGTCTGTGTCGCTGTCGGCGTGAATACTGAATTTGTAGTAAGCCGCATCAGGATATGCGTCCCATTTCACTTCAATATTGTTGGCGCCGACTTTCGACCCCGCCCTGGGGCTAATCAATTTCAGATCACTCTTGAAAAGATTTGTGTCCGGGGCAAAGAAAGTCTGGTCTGCTTCGAGCTCGTATTTTGCCGAGCCCACAAAGCCCGAGGTCGCAAACACGTAGTAGTTCGTATTGAAGACTTTCGCGGTCAGGCCTTCGTAAAGTCCCGCCGGAACATTCTTAATTAGATACTCTCCATTCGCATCAGTCCTGGTCGTGAAGGTCTCGCCGCCACAGCCGCCGATAAAGCGATTGAATTTTTCACACAGCTTTACCTCGATGTCCGCAACGGGCTTTTCGTTGAAAAATACTTTGCCCTGGACGTTCGCCTTGCCAGCAGCCGGCTTTTCCTTTTCCACTCCGTTAGCTGAATGGATCACGTCATCAGCGTCAGGCTTGGACGATGACGACACATTTGTATTTGAATTGTCTGAGCGAGCAGAATTTGTGTTTCCGGAATTCTTGCAAGCGAGCACCACCACCGCCAAAAGAAAAATCGCAATCACCGCTTCCCTGTTCCTGTGCGACATGTATTTGTCCCTCTCTGGTTTTGATTTAATGACGAGCAGCGAGAATAACGCAGGGTTGGATTGCTGAAAAGAAAAGTTTTTTGTTGCATAGACTTTTAGTCTGTGTTTCGCTAGCAGCGACAGACCAAAGTCCGGAAAAATTGAATTAGTGGAATACACATAGTCTGTGTTTCGCTCGCAGCCACAGACTAAAGTCTGTGCCACTTTTCGCTTGGCGGACGCGGATTTCTAAAACAGGCTGCGTTGCCGGCTGAGGTTGAACCGTTTACCGGGCGGATCATCAAACACTGAACGGCCGTCGAGCGACGGAGAGATTTCATTTTCATGAGCAATCGCCGCTGCAAAGTTCGCTTCCGGTTGCAGACGCGTCTCGACCGAGCGAGCAAAGCGCTCAAGCCGGCGAAAGCCATCAAGTTTTTCTTTTCCAGTAATCTGGTCGTTACCGCCGCCGCTCCTGACCTTGTCGAGCGCGCCGCGCAGGAAGTTGATAGATTCGTCGTAAGTCTTTAGAGGAACGGGAAACGGATGCCGGTCCTTGCCGCCGTGCGCAAAAGAAAAACGCGCCGGGTCATTGAAACGGCTGGGCGCACCATGCACAACTTCCGCCACCAATGCGAGCGATTGCAGCTTGCGCGGCCCCAGCTTCTCAAGTAACAACAACTCGGCAAAGTCGTGCAGGTCGCGTTCATATGCAATCGCGAGCACGGCGCCCAGCCGCTTGAGATCTACATTCTGAGGCCGCACCTCGTGATGCGACGGCAGGCGCAGGGGGCGCGCCGCGCTTAGTGTCTTATCCGGATTCTCATGTGCAATCTCAAGCATCGCGTTTTGCGCGGCGCCGGCGTGCGCGTCAACCAGATTCATGATCGTTCCCTGATGCTCGCCGACGATGCCGGTGTGCGGCTCAGCAACGAAATCTTTTACCGCCGCGGAGTGCCAGTGATAACGCCGGGCCATGCCACTCTTGTCATTCAATCCCTGTTGTACAACTGCCCATTCCCCGTTCGCAGCGACTACAAAACTGTGCAGGTAAATCTGAAAGCCGTCCGCAATCGCGTTGTTGTCGATGCGCGCGGTCAGGCGGCTGGTGCGTACCAACGCTTCACCGTCTAACCCACGCCGCTCGCCAAGCAAACGCAACTCGGCCGGCGTGTTTCGCGAAAAGCGACCGCGACCGCCGCAGATGTAGAGTCCTAATTCATCCGCTCGGGGACCGAGCCCGCGCTTGAGCGCTCCCATTACTGAAGTGGTGATGCCCGACGAGTGCCAATCCATTCCCATTACTGAGCCGAACGCCTGGAACCAAAATGGATCGCTAAGACGCGAGAGAAATGCCGACGTGCCATAGTCGTAAACGATAGCTTCGGTCATGGCTGTGCCGAGTTTCGTCATGCGCTCGGCAAGCCACGGCGGCACGCGGCCGCCATGAAGAGGTAGATCGGCAACTCCGGAACGCTTCATGGATTGATTGTAACTAACTAGAGCAGTGATATTCGAGTGGCACAGACTTTAGTCTGTGGCTGCCGACGAAGACACAGACTAAAGTCTATGCCACTTGGCTCACAAATCCGCTCAACGAATCTGCTCTTTTTGATTTGTTTCGTTGGCGGCTTCGGCAGTTTGCGGCGCCGGCTTTTCGCCAAGCACCACACGCACGTTGTGAGTCTGGCCGTCGTCGCTCAACGTGATCACATCATCGGCCAGCACCTGCCCGTCAAGTTCAACAGTACCCACACCGTGACTGATACCGAGCGGATTCTCGACCTTGATCCGATAGATGGTTTTCTCACGACGGTAGGTAATCTCAAAATCGCGCCACCAGCGCGGCACGCAGGGATCGATGCGCAGGCTCGCGCCTTCAAGTTTGAATCCCAGAATCGATTCCAAACCGGCGCGATACATCCAACCAGCTGAGCCTGTGTACCAGGTCCAACCACCGCGGCCAGTGTGCGGCGGCACTGCATAAACATCACCGACGGCAACGTAAGGTTCAACCTTGTACTTGTGCAGCCCGGCACGCGTCGACGAATGATTGACCGGATTCAGCAGAGAAAAAAGTTCGCCCGCTCGTTCACCATCGCCCAGCATTGCAAACGCAATCAATGTCCAAAGCGCTGCGTGCGTGTACTGTCCGCCGTTCTCGCGCACGCCCGGCACATAGCCTTTGATGTAACCCGGGTCGAGATTGCTCTTGTCGAAAGGCGGCGTAAAGAGAATGACCAAACCGTCGCCGCGCCGGATCAAATACTCTTCAACCGCTGCCATCGCGCGCACTGCTCGATAACTTTCCGCGCCGCCCGAAATGACGGACCACGATTGCACAATAGAATCGATGCGGCACTCATCGTTCTGCGCCGAGCCCAGCGGCGTGCCGTCGTCGAAGAAGGCACGACGATACCAATCGCCGTCCCAGCCGTTTTCGGCCAGTCCCTTTTGCAGTTTTTCAAGATGTTCGCGATATTGCTTGCCGCGCGCGCTCTCGTTTCGCTCATCGCAATAAGGCGCAAAAGCCGCCAACGTCGTGTAGAGAAACCAGCCCACCCAGACGCTTTCGCCCTTGCCCAGGTGGCCCACGCGGTTCATGCCGTCGTTCCAATCACCGGAGCCCATCAACGGCAGCCCGTGCTGGCCCACAGTCAAACTGCGATCGAGAGCGCGCGCGCAGTGTTCAAAAACCGAAGCCGATTCCTGCGAAATTTCCGGCTGCATGTACATTTCCTGCTCTTCCGGTTTCAGCAACGGCTGCTCGAGAAATGAAACTGTTTCGTCCAGCACCGACAGGTCGCCGGTCACAGTCAAATAGAAAGCGGTAACAAACGGCAACCACAAAAGATCGTCGGAAAAGCGCGTCCGCACTCCGCGGCCGCTCGGCGGATGCCACCAGTGTTGTACGTCGCCTTCTTTGAATTGCCGGCTGCTCGCCCTGACAATTTGCTCGCGCGCAACCGCCGGACTGCTGTAAACAAGAGCCATCACGTCCTGCAATTGATCGCGAAAACCAAAGGCGCCGCCCGATTGATAGAACGCGGTGCGCGCCCAGATGCGACAGGACAACGTTTGATAAAGCAGCCAGCGATTGAGCATCGTGTCGAGAGCGGCATCAGGCGTTTTCACTTCAACTGTGCCCAGCAATTTGTCCCAGTGGCTAAGCACGCCTTCGAACGCGTCGTTGACAGTGCCGAAAGTTGTGTACTTGGCCGCCAGCGCCTGCGCCTCTGCTTTCGATTCCGCTTCACCAAAAACAAACATCACCTCGCGTGCCTGTTGCGGCGCAAGCTCGATCGTTGTTTGCAGTGCCGCGCAGGGATCGAGTCCCGCTCCATCGCGGCCGGCAAGAGTTGTGCGACGCAAACCTGCCGGGCGGTCAGGAGCGCCGTTGCGACCGAGAAACTCTTTTCGGTCACAAGTCGCGCTCGTCAGCGGCTCATTCGTGGCCAGAAACGCGATGCGCGTCGCAAATTCATTGTTGAAAGGATTCTGCGCAAATATCGTTCGGGCGTCTTTGTCAATTTCGGTGATGACATAGGGAGCAGTGCTCGACCGTTGCACGCCCAGCACAAGTTCGTTGTATGAAGTCACGGTAATTCTTCTTTTGCGCGCGCTTCGGTTGCGCAAACGCAATAGAGAAATTTTCACCGGACCGTCGAGGGGAACGAACAGCAACAACTCCTGGGAAATTCCGTGGCTGACGTGTTCGAAAACGGTGTAACCCTGGCCGTGCCGAACAACATAAGGCTCAGCCTCGCGAATCGGCAGCGGTGTCGTGGACCAGACTGTGCCCGTCTCTTCATCGCGCAGGTAGACGATCTCGCCGGGCGTATCGCTGACCGCATCATTGGTCCAGGGCGTCAGCCGGTTCTCTCGGCTGTTGATGGACCAGGTGTAACCGCCGCCGGTTTCGGTAACCTGGAAACCAAAATCTTTCTTGTTGGCAATCACGTTGGACCACGGCGCCGGCGTCCACTGTTCCGCGCCCAGCAACGTCACATACTCGCGCCCGCCCTGGTGAAATCCGCCAAGACCGTTAAAAAAGGTCAGCTCCGGCGGCGGCACAGTGGCCTCGGGATAGGTTTGCGAAGGCAGGCGCGCAACGAACGGCGGGGGTAACGGCTCTTCCACGTGCGGACGTTCCAATTGATCTTCGAGCGAGCCGCGATCGCAAACGATCGCAACGCGGGCGACGGCGTGTAGCAGAATGCGATCGGCTTCGGGCAAGTGATCGGCGCGTCGTAAATAGACGCCGCCCGGCTTGTCCTGAAGACCGCCCAGCCCGCTGGTGCGAACCATCGTCTCCAATTCTTTCTGGAGCGACTGCAGATAAGTAGTTGGATTATCGTTGAGAATTACGAGATCGATTTTCAGTCCCTTGTAATGCAGATACTCGTGGCCGCGCACCAGCTTGCGGACCGTCGGCAGATCCGCGGCTTTATCAATTCGCGCCACAATTATCGGCAGGTCTCCGCTGATTCCATAAGCCCACAAACTCGACTGTGCTTTTGTGTTCAGCGCCAGCACGTGCGGCCGAGGACGTAACGACGGATCGGAATAAAGAATGCGAGCCGCCAGACGTTGAAACATGTGCGCTTCGTCAGCGTCGATGTTCAGGTGACTCATTTCCACCTGCGCCTTGGTCCATGCCAAACGCAGCTCGCGTTCAAAGGTGTTAGGGTCGTGATACTTGTCCGCCAGCCTCACCGCTTCTTCGCGCGTGCGTGCCACGATGGTGCTGAACGAGCAACGCACAGTTTCGTTCGGGCGAACGCGAACGCGGCGGCGCAAACTGAAAACGGGATCGAGCACCGCGCCTACAGTGTTTGAGAGCGGGCGATCTTCCATCACGGCGATGGGATTGGCAGGCGTGTGACCGCGGCCCAGGAAACGCCCGCGGTCGGTTTCATATTGCGTGGTCCCTACCAACTCGCCGTCGGCAACCACGACGTGCACGCCCCAAATTGGTTCGTCGTCGCTGGAGCGCTGACGTCGGTGCGCCAGAATTGCATTTTCACCGGCAAAGAATTCAGTCTCGATGAAAAGGTTGCTGAATGCCGGATGGGCCAGATCGGCTTGCGGCGTTGCCAGCACAACTTCTGCGTAACTGGTCAGTTCGATCTCGCGCATGCGTGTCGAATTATTTGTCAGCGAAACGCGGCGCACCTCGGCGTTGTCTTCCGCTGAAACAACGATTTCCATGTGCGTGACCAAACCCGCGTCGTTGCGCCAAAAGTCGGCCTTGTCTTCCGAGAATGCGACTTCATACTTTTGCGGGCGCTTTTGAATCGGCTGATGACTGGCGGACCAGACGGCGCCGCTGCGAACATCGCGCAGATAAATAAATGTGCCCCAATTGTCGCGCGTCACGTCTTCGCGCCAGCGGGTTACGGCATTCGGTCCGCAGTTTGAATAGCCCGCGCCCGCGGTCGTCACCATGACGTTGTAGGTGCCGTTTGAAAGCAGTTGCGTTCGCGGCGTCTCGAGACTGGCCGTGTCGTAAACGCGTGTGATCATTCGCGGCAAGGACTGGATTACGTGCCCGATCAGTACTTCTTCCGCGCGCGGATGCACGGCCGGAACGCCGACCGGGACGCGTTCCTGCAACAGCAACTCGGTCGCCTGGACCAACGGGTCGGCATGGAAACGTCTTTCCATGCGATCGTCCTGCATCAGATTGCTTAGCGAGATCAGGCTCATGCCCTGGTGATGCGTCATGAAGGTACGAATCAAAACGAAACTTTGTCCCTGCGGCAAGCGCTCGGCGGTGTAATCGATTGACTCGTAGAAGCCGAAAGCGCCGAGTGCGCCCGTCTTCTCCAGACGCCGCAGGTTGTCCATGGCCGCGCGCGGATTGATTTCAGCCGCAAGCAAGGTTGCATAAGGCGAAACCACCAGGTCCTGAATCAGCCCGCGTTTCAGCCCCAGGCCGGGAACACCGAATGGTCCATATTGATAATTCAGTTGCAGATCGCGAACGTTGTAGCCCGCCTCAGAAATGCCCCAGGGCACGCCGCGCTCCTGGCCATATTCGATTTGCCGCTTAACTACGGTGCGATAAGTTTCGTCGAGCAGCGTGCCGTTGTAATTGCGCATAACCAGCAGCGGCATGAGGTATTCAAACATCGTCCCGGTCCACGAAATCAGCGCGCGGCCACCGTCAACCGAAGTCAGTTGGCGGCCCATGCGAAACCAATGCTCCTGCGAAACATCGCCTTTGGCAATCGCTACAAAACTGGCGAGCCGGGCTTCGGAGGCAAGCAGGTCATAGAAGGAATTGTCAGCGCGTTGGGCCGAAACGTTGTAACCGATAGTAAAGACCTTGCGCTCGGGGTCCAGCAGAAACTTGAAATCCATTTGCTCAAAAACCTGATCGCAGTTCGCCGCGAGCCGGCTGAGCCGAGAGAGAACATCTCCGGCTGCGGCCGCGGCTTGTTCCAACGCGTGAGTGAGTGCCGAATTTTCCGCTGTCGTTTCATTAATCGCCGCGAGTTCGACCAAGGCGCTATCGCACAACTGCGGCACGGCTGCCAGTGTCGGCACTTCGCTAAGCAACGATGTCAGGGATGCGATTGGCGTATTCTCTTCCGCAAATTCCGCCGTCGTCTTAGCGGGTAATTGAGGGATGAAACGGCTCCAGCCGGTGAGTGCCTCGGCATCCCGCCGGCACGAACTCACCTGATGGTCCAATGCCGCCAGCCACCAACGCAGTTCCTTGAAATTAACTTCTCCGTGCTCGTGCGCCAGCGCATTAAGGATGTCCTCGATCTCCAAAACCCGTCGCCGCAAAGCTTCAAACAAACTGGTCCAACCCAGCAGATCGCGGGTCGCATCGTTTACCAGCACAGTGCGGCAGGCCTCGATCTCATTGCGCAGTTGGCTGACAGTAACCACGTCGGTTCGTTGCCGCACAGCGCCGAGCTTCGCCGCTTCAAACGAAATCGCGTCGACGGTATCTCGCAGGCCATTCACGATCCGCTCGTCGAAAAGTTTTGTGTCGGGCAACTCAATGCAAGCCTGCTTAACCGCGAGCAAATGGCCCGCAAGATTTCCGCTATCAACGGTTGAGATATATTGCGGGTTCAGCGGCTCAAGGGTCGTTGTGTCATACCAATTAAACAGGTGACCGTGAAACTTTCCGAGCTTCGCGATGGTGCTAAAGGTCAACTCCTGGCGCTCGACGAATTCCAGCGAGGCGACGTAGCCGAGGTCGTGCGCTGCAGAAGTCGTAAGCAACAGCAAGCCGATATTTGTCGGCGAGGTGCGATGCGCAATCACCGGCGTTGGATCTTCCTGGAAATTATCGGGCGGCAACCAATTGTCTTCGGGACCGACAAACGCTTCGAAGAAACGCCAGGTGCGCCGCGCGATCGTGCGCGCGAGTTTCATATCTTCAGCGTTCAGCAGTTTCCGCTCGCTCGGCCGCGGCTTGCTGACCCACCAGGCAATCGCCGGCGCCGTAAGCCACACGAGTCCGACGGCGCCGGCAACCGGCAGTGCCGCGCGGTGAACAATGAAAGTCAGCACGATCGCCAGCAAAGTAAGCAGCTCAGCGGGCCACATAAAACGAAACATCGAACCCAGGTCATTTCGCGCTGTCCGTTCGGCGTCGGCGGCGGTGACCCATTCGAGCAGTTTCTTTCGCGAAATCAGTTTTCGATAAACCGTCCGCAGAATTCCATCGCTCATCAGGTAAGCCTGATGCGGCAGCAGCAGCACCGACAAGAAAACCTGCGCGGTGTTGGTGCGTACGTCGCCCCACAGACTCCAAAAGTGACTGGTCCAGGGAATGCCGCGCGGATGAATCAGCAGGCTGGTCGTGACATGCAGATAGACGGGAAAGGCAATCGTAATTAGAGCGAACAAGCTCCAGATCCATCCTGAGCCGGGAAAGATGGTCCAGCAGGCAAGCAACCAGAGAAACAGCGACGGCGCTACCAGACTGCGGCGCAGATTATCGAAAATTTTCCAGCGCGCAATCAGCGGCAGCGGGTTTCGCATCTTGCGGCGCGCCGCATCCGGCACCAACGGAAACAGCCAGCGAAGAATTTGCCAATCGCCGCGCGTCCAGCGGTGCTGCCGTTTGGCGTAACTGTCGTAAACCGCCGGATAGTCGTCGAGCAATTCGATGTCCGTCGTCAACGCCGCGCGCGCGAATAAAGACTCGAACAGATCGTGACTCAATAAAGAATTTTCCGGGACTCGATTCGCGAGCGCCGCTTCAAAGGCATCGACGTCATACAAACCTTTGCCGGTAAAATTCCCTTCGCAAAAAAGATCCTGGTAGACATCGGAAACCGCGGTCGTGTAGGGATCAATTCCGGTGTTGCCGGAAAAGATGCGCGCAAACCTGGAACGAGACGCGCTTTCGAGCGATATGCTGACTCGAGGCTGGAGAATCGAGTAGCCGCGGGTGACTCGACGGGTTTGCGGATCGAGCACCGGGCGATTGAGCGGATGAACCGCGGCGCCGATCAACTTGCGGGCGACATCACGAGGAAGTTGTGTGTCGGAATCAAGCGTTATCACGTAACGAATTTGGGCCAGCAAAGACTCAGCCGCTGTCCTCACAATGAAACTCGTATCGCTTGCGCCGCGCAACAGCCGGTTAAACTCTTCCAGTTTTCCGCGTTTTCGTTCCCAACCCATCCAGCGGCCTTCGCTTGCGTTCCACAACCGCCGCCGATGAAAGAGATAAAAACGCGGCGATTTATCTTTGCTGTAGCGGAGATTCAGTTCCTCAATACCGTTTCCAGCCGCCTCGAGCAGCAGCACATCGCCCGCAGCATGCTCCGAGTCGGCGTCGGGAAAATCACCTAACAGGGCGAAGTAAATATGCGGGTCTTCATTGGCGAGGTAATGGACTTCAAGCCGGCCGAGCAACTCCTTAACCTGCTCTTCCCTTGAAAAGATTGTCGGTACTACCACCATCGTCGCTGCCTCGGCGGGAATGCCTGAAGCAGTTTCCATCTTTGCCAGAAGACGAGGTGAAAAGACGTGGGTGACGTCCCAATTAATGACCGTCACGGCAAGATCGCTGGCAGGAACCAAGCCAACCAGCACTGCGATGACGAGCAAGGGCCAGCCGGCGCCGGCCACGGTAAAGGCCGCGATGAGCACCGTCAGGATTAAGCCTGTCAATAAAATCAAAGTGCCGAGATAGGCGAAAGTCGCATGATGCAGAACGAATCGTCGAGCTCGCTCGACTGGTCTCGGCCGATAGTCGAATTGCGTCTCGAGTTGCGCCAGGCCTTCGTCGACGAGGTAATAGCCAACGTGCGACTCATAACTGGATTTTTGATCGGCACCGCCGGCGCTGGTCGCCGCCGCAAGTTTCACAGCGGCGCGCGCCACCGCCAGCTCGTCTGCAAGCGCGCGTTTGCTGATGCGCTCAATCACATGGCGATAACGGTCGCGTGCCGCGAAATCCATTTTCAAATATGCGCCGGCGGGATCCTCTCCAAGCAAAGGTTCTATCAGACTGACGCTTTCAAAAAAGTCGCGCCAGTCCAACGTCGAAAGCAGCCGCATGCTGGTGATGATGTTTCCCACCGTCACTTGGGTAGAGGCTTGCCGCTGGTGCTCGGCATGAATGACCTGTTCGATGTTGGTGTTCCAGCGCGCCAGCTGTACTTCCAACCACTCAGTCACCGGCATCACGGCCGGATCCTGCTCGCGCAGCCGTTGCGTGATCTGGACCACGAAGGTAAAGGGAATTTTTTCGCGCTTGCCTATCCGTTCAGAAATCATCGGCACCAGAGCGTCAGGCTGGCGCTTCGCGGTCTCCAACAAGCGGTCGGCGAGTTTGTCGGCGCGTTCGCGTTCTTCACGGGAGCCCACGATTTGTGTTGCGAGCCGACGCAGGTTCTCGACTAGTGCCAGGCGCAGCGTGATGGCAACGGCCCACAGTTCACCGATGGATAAAGGGCTAATGGTTTGATAGGCAGCGATGAAACGGCGGAGCGTGTGCGTATCCAGCCGGCAATCCGTGTGTGCGATCAGGGCAACGGCCAACGCATAGATTCGCGGGTAGTTTTTCAACTCACCATCGGCGAGCTTTGGCAATTCGTAGTAGTAACTTTTGGGGAGGTCTTCGCGGATCTCGCGCAATTGCTCTTCAACGAGATGAAAATTGTCGACCAGCCATTCTGCCGCTGGAGAAATACCGCGGCCGCCGCGGATGGCCTCGACCAGCGAACGATAGGCGGCAATCAGTTTGCGACCATTGTCTTCCAGCCGTGGCAGCAGTTGGGCGCGGCCTTTTTTGCGGAGTGTTTTATGTTCGCGGGCGAGAACTTTAGCGTATTGCTCCAACCGCTCAACGCTGAAGAGCTCGGCACTCAACGGTTGCTCGTCCTCGTAACGTGAGGCTTTGGCAAGTCTTTCAGAAAGTGATCCCAGAAATTCACTCATCGATGTTTGAAAATATTACCAGCTTTCGTTGGTCGGCCTTGCCGCGCATCCGGCGCGAGCAAAGTTATTAAAGTGATTTTGATTACATCAGAATATCACGAACTGGGATCGCGGGCGTCCCGCCCGCGATCCCAGTACGCGGCCATCCTGGTACCCTCGTCTGCGGGTTTCCTCTCTTCCTGTGTAGTATTCTCTGTCGCACACCGATGCCGTCACCAACACAATCCGCAACCTCACAAGTAACGCCCTCGTCAGCTCGCTGGCGCGCGTTGGCTTTATTGTCACTTGCCGAATTGCTAGGCATGTCGCTTTGGTTCAGCGCTTCGGCAGTTGTGCCTGCCCTGCGCGCTGAATGGCATTTGGGCGAAACGGCGGCGAGTTGGTTGACGATTTCAGTCCAGCTCGGCTTCGTGTTCGGAACATTGCTCAGCGCCTTTCTCAATTTGCCGGATCTGATCAGCGTTCGCTACGTGTTTGCCGTTTCCGCCCTGGGCGGGGCGCTGGCGAATGCTGCTTTCGGCGCTTACGCGCATGGACCACAGATGGGAATCTCGCTGCGCTTCCTGACTGGAATGTTTCTCGCCGGGGTCTATCCGCCGGGAATGAAAATCATGGCGACCTGGTTTCAACGTGGCCGGGGCATGGCGCTGGGCGTGCTCGTTGGAGCTTTAACATTGGGCAAAGCTTCGCCATATCTCGTGAATGGACTGGGCAGTGCTGATTGGCGCGTGAATGTCTTTTTCATTTCGCTGCTCGCGATTGTGGGTGGTTTGATAGTCTTACTTTTCGTTGACGATGGACCATACGCCTTGCCGCCCGCTCGCTTTGATTGGAAACAGGCGTTTGCAGTTTTCCGTAATCGTGGTGTCAGGCTGGCAAGTTTTGGTTACTTCGGACACATGTGGGAACTGTACGCGATGTGGGCGTGGATCCCGGTAATGATTCGGGCCAGTCTTGCAGCGCGAAACACCCCGATGGTGTTTGCCGGACAGACCACATCGGAGCTGGCCGAGTTTTCCTCGTTTCTGATTATCGGTTGCGGGGCGCTGGGCTGTGTCGGCGGCGGGCTGCTGGCTGACCGGGTCGGAAGAACTGCCGTCACTTCGTGGGCCATGGCCATCAGCGGCACCTGTTGTTTGCTGGTGGGTTTTCTTTTCGGCGCCAATCCGTTTCTGTTGTTGGCCGTGTCAGCCGTTTGGGGTATTACCGTAATTGCCGACTCGCCACAGTTTTCTGCCTGCATCACCGAGTTGGGAGACCGCCAATACATGGGCACGGCTCTGACGATTCAAACCAGCATCGGCTTTCTGCTAACCAGCTTTTCGATTCAACTGGTTCCTACCTTCGTGAAATTGGTCGGCTGGCGTTATGCGTTTACGATACTCGCGCCGGGACCGTTTCTGGGGGTGCTGGCGATGCTCCGTTTGCGCGGCTTGCCTGAAGCGGCGAAAATCGCCAATGGCAAAAGATGATCATGCGGAACCGCGAGCGGACCGGGGCCCCCGCGCGGGCAGCCCGCGGGGGGTGGTGGATGCGACCGGATGCTGCATTCAATTGCGGGTAAATGAGCATTCAATCCGGGTAAACCGGTTCGGGTTGACTTTAGCATCCGGTCGCTACCGCTCGCGGTTCTGCACTGAAACATCCGCGTTAATCCGCGGCAGAAAAAATGCTTACAGAACTCAAAACACGCGCGCGCAAGATTATCCGCCTGCTTAAGAAGGCATACCCCGGCGCAAAGTGTTCGCTGAATCACTCGAATGCTTTCGAGTTACTGATTGCGACCATCCTCTCCGCGCAATGCACGGACGCGCGCGTGAACATTGTCACGCAGGATCTCTTTCGCAAGTACCGCAAGCCGGAAGACTATCTAAAAGTTTCCGAGAAAGAACTGCAGCGCGACATTCGCACCACCGGTTTTTTTCGCAACAAAACAAAATCGATTCAGGGCACGGCAAAAGTTTTGACCGAACAGTACGGCGGCAAAGTTCCGGAGACGATCGAGCAACTACTTGAGTTGCCGGGCGTGGCGCGGAAAACTGCGAACGTCGTCATGGGTAATGCTTTTGGAATTGCCTCGGGCGTGGTGGTGGACACGCACGTTACGCGGCTGTCGCACCGACTGGGTTTGTCCGCCGAGAAGACAGCGGAAAAGATTGAAAACGATTTGATAACGCTGGTGCCGAAAAAAGACTGGGTCATCTTTTCGCATCTGCTCATTGCGCACGGTCGCGCGATTTGCAAGGCGCGCAATCCGTTGTGCGATCAGTGCGTAGTCGAAAAGCATTGCCCATCGTCGTTTCTTAAAACCGGGGTGATGCCCGGGAGCTAACTCGCTCCGCCACAGTGCTAATCATTCAAGGCGAACGCAATCCTTTTGGCGCTCGTCTGGCAGATAGCGGCAATCACCGCTAGAATGAGCGCCGTTCCCTAATTCTGAATAGCCCCGACAGCCTTCTGCCGCCACGCATGCCAGCCACGAACCGGTTGCCGCTAGTATTACGCAGTTTCAACTTTTTCGGCCGAAACCGGCCGTTTTGTTGGAGGAATTGCGCGTGAGCTACCGCTTTCCCTGGTACCGGCTGGCCGACGAGCATCTGCTCGATCTGCGCATTTGCGACCTGGCGCTGAAGATCAAAGGCTCGTTTCTCGAACCTCACATCAAGCGGCTTTACAGCGAACTCAACGACCGCGGCATCCGCTTTAAGCCCCACGTCTGGCTGTCGGAAGAATGGTTTTCGCCCGACGGTGTGCCCGGCATCGCCATTCCCTTTTACCTGGCCCATCCGCGGCTGATGAAACTCGAACGCAAGCAGATGCTGGAAGTCGAGGGCGGAACCGATACCGAGTGTATGCGGATTCTTCGGCACGAAGCCGGCCACGCGCTCGACACCGCCTTTCGGCTGCACTTCAAGGCGCGCTGGCGCGAACTGTTTGGATCGTTTGCGCAACGGTATCCGGATTTCTATAAGCCAAAGCCAAAGAGTCGAAACTACGTGTTGCACCTGCGCGCATGGTATGCCCAGGCGCATCCGGCTGAAGACTTTGCAGAAACGTTTGCTGTGTGGCTGCAGCCCCGTTCGCGCTGGCGGCGGCGTTACAAGGGTTGGCCGGCGTTAAGGAAACTTGAATACATCGACGAATCGATGACCGAGCTCGCCGGCACCAAACCGCGCAATCGCGCGCGCACGAAAGTTGAACCGCTTTCCGAAATACGCATCACGCTGCGTGAGCATTACCGCCGCAAGCGTGAGCGTTACGACTTTGATTGGCCCGCTGTTTACGATCGTGATTTGCGGCGCATCTTCTCGGACGATCCCAAGCATCGTGCCAAGCCAACCGCTGCCAGCTTCATCCGCAGCGTGCGGCGCGAGTTGCGTCAGATAGTCGCCGATGGCACCGGCGTGCACCAGTACACTATCGATCATGTCATCGAAAACATGATCGATCGTTGCCAGGATTTAAAGCTGCGCGTCGCCATTCCGCCACGCGAAGCGCGCCGCCGCCTGATGATTGTCTTGACAGTTCAGGTCATGAACGTGTTGCATTCGGGTTATCATCGCATCGCCGTATGACTTCTAAATCAAAAAAGAAGAAGGAGATTTTCGAGCCGAAGAAGAAGTTGCGCATCATTGTCCTGGTCCATCAGGATCTGGTGCCGCCCGAGACCCTCGACGGCCTCAGCGACAAGGAAAAGATCGAGATCAAAACTGAGTACGACGTAATCTCAACTCTGAAGAAGATGGGGCATGAGGTTTATCCAGTCGGCCTCTACAATCAGCTCAATGCGATTGGCAATGCGTTGCTCGAACATAAACCCCACATCGCTTTTAACCTGTTGGAAGAGTTTCACGGTTATCCGCTTTACGATCAGCATGTCGTCAGCTATCTCGAACTGATGAAGCAGGCCTATACCGGTTGCAATCCGCGCGGTCTGACCCTGGCCCACGACAAGGCCCTCACGAAAATGATTCTCAGTTATCACCGCATTCAGGTGCCAAATTTTGCGGTGTTTCCCATGAATCGCAAGGTCCGTCGGCCAAAGCGTTTGAAGTTCCCCCTGCTGGTCAAGTCGATTAGCGAGGAGGGTTCAGTTGGCATTGCCCAGGCTTCAATCGTTCACGACGACGAGAAACTGAGCCAGCGCGTCGAGTTTATTCACCGCCAAAACAGGACCGCAGCCATCGCCGAGCAATACATAAAAGGCCGGGAGATTTACGTGGGCGTAATTGGAAACACGAACATTCAGACGTATTCGCCGTGGGAACTCGTGATGGAGAAACTGCCGGAAGGGTCGGAAAATATCGCCACCCTCAAAGTAAAGTGGGATCCTGCCTACCAGGAGAAAGTGGGCGTCAAGACACGCGCGGCCGAACTGACTCCTGAGCAACACAAGATGCTCGAGCGCTTATCAAAACGAATTTACCGTTACATGTTTTTGAGCGGTTATGCACGGCTTGATTATCGGCTGACTGAAGAAGGCCAGTTCTATCTGCTCGAGGCCAATCCCAATCCGCAGATTGCTGAAAATGAAGACTTCGCCGATTCAGCGGCGCACAGCGGACTTCCTTACGATCAGTTACTGCAAAAAATTATGACAGTCGGAATGAACTACCAGGCTGCTAATCAAGGCAGTTAACGTAAAGCAAACTGTTAGTTTGCGGTGGTTGGCTAGAATCTCGCTTCGTCTTTTACGGAACTCACCACCGATTCAATCTCTTTTCTTCGTATCAACTCGATTGCCAACGACGACGCAAACTAACAGTTTGCTTTACGGATCATGCGGGAGCTTGTCCCATGACTCTTGCACTCACTCTTTTATTCGCCATTAATCTCTGTCGCCTGCTGCACCGCGCCAACTAATAAGGGTTCACATTGACTGATTATATTTTCTGTCAGACATTTTGGACGCATTCACTCACACATCTCCCTTTCAAAAAAATATCCTCGTGACCTCTTTTGGGTCGCAGTGTTGCGCACGTTTGTGATTCGTCACGAAACAGTCACATTGCCGCTTGTTCAATGATTTCCGGCCCATTATTATGGTTTCGCCCTCCCGAGTAGCTCCTCACTAGAGTAGTTGCGGCAATAATAAAATTTAGGAGAAGTTCCCCTTTGTTTTCTAAACGACTGTTCCCCTATGCGCTAGCGGCCTGCCTTTCGCTCGGCATGATTGCCCAAACCGCTTTGGCGCAAAGTGCAGATATAAGTCTGCATCAACTAGCCAAAGCAAATGCTGTCTCGAATCTTCCGATTGCCGACGACGACCCAGTCATAATTTCCCTGGCGTCCGCTGAAGATATCAAGGCAGTGACCCTCGTCACGGCGCCCTCGGGAAATCATTTTCAGCAATTGATGACTGCGGCGATCGATCAGCGGCTTGGTTCTCCCTATGTGTGGGGAGCGACAGGCCCTTCGGCATATGATTGTTCAGGTTTTGTTTGGAGCATTTACCAGTCGGCTGGTATTGATTTTGAGCGCGGCAGTGCTCGAACGTTGTGGAGTCGCTTCACCGCTCCCGCGCCAAGCGAACAATACAAATTCGGTACGCTCGTATTCTTTAGCAACCTTGCGCACGTCGGCGTGGTCGCTGATGAGCATGGCTTCTATCACGCCTCGCGCCATCACGGCGTCGTTTATTCGCCTTTCAATGATTATTGGCTCGCGCGCATCGACGGCTTCCGTCAGGTTCCGGTGCCGGTTAAAGCCGCCACCACGGACTAATAGAACAGTATGTGTAAACGGAAACGCCGGCGACCCTTTTCGGGTGCCGGCGTTTCTGTTTAATAAATAGCCTTGACTACTTTTCGGTGAACGAGACAAATCCAGCGCGGTGCTCGTCTTCTCGACCTTCCCACACCACTACGATCTTATCTATCGCTATGAAACATATCTTGCCGTCGTTATCCTTGAGGTGAAGCACGCCATCTTCAACTTGCAAGGCCTCACCACGCAGACTTGAGGCTCCGCCGCAATAGACATCCAACTTCTTTCCAATATAACCAGTTAATAAACGTTCCACGTCGATCTTCCTTACTTCGTAAAGCAAACTGTTAGTTTGCGGTGGATTGTAAACTCAAACGTGGGTTGCAAAACGCCAGCAACGTCATCTGCAGCGAACGACCGCAAACTAACAGTTTGCTTTACATCGCGTTTGCAGCGCCGCGCGCTACTTTCCTTTCCCGTTCCTGAAAGTAATTTTCACCAGCGGCAGCACATCCGGATCGTCCTGCTGGGTGCGTTCAAATTTAATTAGATCGTAGTAAGCGCAACGAGCCGTGGTAGGAAACTCGCGGCAGGTACCGGGTCGCGCATGATAGATGGTGCACTTGCGCGTCTCCTGGTCCAGAAACATGCACGCCTGGCCGAACATCTTATCGGAACGGCGGCGAAGAATTCGTTCTTTGCCCCACGTTTTGGTGAAGCGCGCACTTGCCACTTCCGGAGTGACTCCAAAGTGGGCCGCTAATCGCCGTATGTCTCGCGGTATTACCTGGACGCGATCATAGATCGAGCAGCAGTAGGCGATGCATTTATCGCAATCGTAATACTTCGGTTTCTGGCCGGTGACTGGTGTTAGACCCATGTTCGCTAATTGCCCCTGTCTCTTAATCGAATTTTCTCGGCGTGCGGAAATGTCGCCTTTCCTCAACGCTAACTCAACGGCGTTTCGATTTCTTGTATTCGGAAAGCAGCAAATCCATGAACTCCTGACGACGTTCATATAGTCGCCGCGGCTCGCGCGCGTCGTGCGTTGCTAAAGCATAAGCCGTAATGATCGGAAGCGCCACTGTGGAATCGACGTAACACACGACAGCGTCGGGCAATCGATCGGGATCAACCTTGCCCCACGAGACAGCCTCGCCCGGCGTCGCTCCGGAGAGTCCGCCAGTATCGGGACGCGCGTCGGTAACTTGCAGAAAATAGTCGTGGCCGCGTTCGTCGATGCCCAGCACCTCCTGAATCTGCGGCTCAGTTTGCAATAGAAAGTTCTTTGGCGAACCTCCGCCGAGAATAAAAACAGCCGACTCACCTTTTTTGTGCTTGCCGCGACCAGCCTTCTTTCCACCATTTCGTTTTGCTGACAAGACGATTGCCGCTGTTTCATTCACATCAAGCGATGGATCGAATGCTAGTTTATTTCCTTGCAGCGCCTTGGCCGCGACGTTCATACCGATCGAAGAATCACCCGGCGAGGACGTGTAAATCGGCACGGCATATTCGTACGCGACACCCAGCAGCGATTTATCTTTCAAGCCCAGTTTGATCTCCCGTTCGTGCACGTAACGTCCGGCCAGATAATGAAACTCAGCGGTAGACATCGTCTTTTGAAACTCTTTGCCGGTAATCATCTTGCGAAAGAAGGCGTCCGTGTCCAGCAAAACTGAGTAATCAAAAAAGATGTCGTAAATGCGCACGACTTCCTCAGCGCGCAGCACGATATCGGAAATTTGCGCATTACCCTGATGCATCGCCAGGCCAATGCCGAAATGGGTATCGTGATAAAGATTGGCGCCGGTCGAAATTATCCAATCGATAAAACCTGCTTTGATTAGTGGAATCAACGCCGATGTGCCCAGGCCGGCAGGGGTCAACGCGCCGGTGATGGAAAGTCCGACCGTAACCTGCGGCTCCAGCATTTTTTGCGTAAACAACTGGCACGCTTCACGCAGGCGCGCGCCGTTGTACGCCAGAAACGATTCGTCAACCAGTTGCGTGATGGTAGTGCGCTTGGTTATCGGCGCCGGATCGATTCTGCTACCTTGTAGAAACTTGCTTTTCTTCTTAGGCATTCGTTCTTTGTGCTTCACCCTGATTTTCCGTGACCGAGCGCTTCACCAGCAGCCGGCCTATGCGCCGATCGTCAGCCTCCAACACCTCGACCTCCAATCCGCGAAACGTCAGGCGTTCGCCCGTCTGCGGAACTTTCCCTGAATGATTGATTACCAGTCCAGCGATCGTGGTGAAGTCGTCATCCTCAATCTCCATGTCGAACAGGCGCTCAATCTTCCCAATTTGAGTTGAGCCCAGCACTTCATAACAACCCGGTTCCTGTTCGACAATGTCCTCTAACTCTTCGCGTCCAATGTCTTCGTCTTCAATTTCGCCGACAATCTCTTCGAGGATGTCTTCGACCGTAACCAGCCCGCAGACGCCGCCGTATTCGTCGATGACCATCGAAAGTTGCACGTGGGCTTTCTGCATTTCTTCAAGCAGCTCCGCGACCGGTTTCGTCTCGGGCACAAAATAAACATCGCGCTTGAGCGACGAGATACTGCCATCTTCATCGCCGTCGGCCCAGCGCTGCAACAGATCGCGAACGTAGATGATGCCCTCGACGTTGTCGATCTGGTCGCGATAGATCGGCAGACGCGAATATTTCGATTCAAGCATGACATCGCGTGCTTCACGAACGGTAGCTTCGGCAGGCACAGCAACGATGTCAGGACGCGGCGTCATGACTTCGCTGACGCGCGTGTCGCCAAACTCGATGATCGAATGGATCAGTTCGCCTTCTTCTTCCTCCAAAATGCCTTCAGCCTCACCCACATCAATCAGCGCCTGAATATCGTCGGTCGCGTCTACATCTTCGTCCTCGTCGTCGGTTGCCAGTTCCTGTTCCCTCGTGCGCGAGCGGTCAAACAGTTTATGGAAAGGATCGGCGGCGAAAGCCATCAGTGGCAGAAACGGGCGAATGACGGGCAGCAGAAACAGCAA
>JAVEDP010000009.1 GCA_030841085.1 Pyrinomonadaceae bacterium | reverse complement strand
CACGAGCATTGTCGTAAGCGCGCGCGAAGATCCAGTCCGAGTTATCGATTGTCACCGGAGCAACAGAATAGCCGTGCGAATGGAGAAACGATACAAACTGGTCACGCGTCTCAACCGACCTGCCGGTATGCAAAAACGGATGGCGAAAGTAGCGGAGCGGCTTTTGCCGTTGGGCCATCATTCCGCGAGTTAGCGTCTCGCCCCGCAGCACGTCCGCTTCGAAATCAGCAAGCGGAGTGGAGTTAAGCGAATGATGCGAGTAGCTGTGATTTCCCAACTCCAGCCCGGCATCGAGCCAGGCTTTCAACAAAGCGACACGGGCAGGATCTAACTCGTTATTGCTGTAAAGTTTGGTTTCATTTACAAAACCAATTATCGGAACCTTGCTTTGCTTGAACGTCGTCAGGAGCTTATTCGTTATTTCTGCCCAACTCTTGTCGTCGTGCAAGGTTGAAATTATGGGCAGATCATCGAATGTAATTGCTACTTCGCGCCGTTGCGGTGCTGATCCTCCGCTGATCGTTTGCACGCATGCGGCAACGGACAGAATCAGAATTGATAAGGTTTTCTTTAACATGCAAACTACCGTTACGAACGCTCCGTCACACCTGCAAGTGTTTGTCGTCGCCATTGGAGGAAAGTCTTTACTCAGGCTCGCTTTTTCTCATCAAGCTTCAACTCTGGATGACGTTTCAGGAAACCTCCGCGGGTGAATTTGTATCGTCCGGGTTTCATCGTCGCTTCTTCATCGATACCCGCAGCTAAGTCTGCTTGATAGTTTTCCTCGGAGACTTCGATGGTCACATTTACGCCATCGTCTTCGAGAACGGTAAAGGCAAATGGTCTATAGGTTGGTGGTTCTTTGTCGCTCATAGAGATTCTGTTGGGCTTTATTCGCCTTGCGGGCTGACACTATTCGTACTAGATCAGCGTCGCGTTCAGCATACACAACGAACAAAAGACGACGACTCGACATACCGATTATGACAAACCGCACCTCTTCTGATGAATGTGAAATGTCGTAATCCTCAATTGCGTTTGGATCATAAAAAACTTCGGTTGCTTCACCGAAACTTACGCCATGCTTCTCAAGGTTTTCAAGCGCCTTCTGATCGTTCCATTCAAATCGCACATCGAGTTCCTTTCCCTGACCTAATTAATGCACCGTCAGGCGCGACAGCTCGCGAGCGTCGAAAATCATCTTGATTTTGATAATGGGCTGATCAGGATGGGCCGGGTTTCCAGTAACTCGTTGATTCATACAATCAACGTGCAGATCCAGACTTTCGAGCACAGTCTGTCCAATGAGCACTTCGGAACCCAGCACTAACATCTCTTCAGTAGTGCGGCGGCCCAGGAGGTTGATGCCGACCACTTCTGAAACGTCGACGTCTTCTTTGGCGTCATTTGCATAGGTTGCTCTCGCCTTGCCGACTATAGGTAACCCCAGAAGCTGGACAACATGCATTGGCAAAACGGAGCGCACCGCGCCGGTGTCAACCAGGGCCTCAGACTCGTAGCTACGAATCTTGTCCGCCGTGAGCAGTCCTCTACGAACCAGGACCTCATCACCTGCATTAGTGAGCTTAACCTTTACTCTTACCTCTCCCATAGGTGCCTTCCCTTCATCGCGAACATTTGTCGGGCTCCCCGCCTTGTCGATGCGCGGGGCGACACGAATTGTGCTGAGGTCGTATTGGGAAGGCAATTGGTCCTCGCTTGATGTGGTTTTCTTATTCATGCAAGTTCTCTGGCAAACCCTAAGAATGCACTGCGACGCGCGGCATCTCTTTGCCGTCGCCGCCTTCGGCAGGTGTCAAAACGCGCAATGGCTCGGGCCACTGAACGGTCGGAACCCCGGCTGGTCCATATCGACCGTCGCGGCCCTTCGCTCTTTCTTTCAGTGCTTTCAAAACTTTCTCCGGCGTGATCGGCACTTCATCAATGCGCACCCCGACTGCATCGTAAACTGCATTTGCAACAGCAGGCGGCACCGGCAATAGCGGTCCTTGTCCAACTTCCTTGGCGCCGTATGGTCCATTTGGATCCGGATCCTCGATCAGGTAAGTCTTGACGTCGCACATTTCCATCGTCGTTGGGCTCTTGTATTCCAGCATCGAGGGAAACTTGTGCACGACGTTGCGGTTGGCGCGATAGATCATCTCCTCCATCAGCACTTCGCCAAGACCCATGTAGACGCTGCCCTCGACCTGGCCCATCACCAGCATCGGATTGATTGACTTGCCAATGTCGTGTGCAATCCAAACGCGCTCGACAACGACTATGCCGGTGTCGGGATCGACATCGACCTCCGCCACGGCTGCGGAATAACTGTAAGCAGGCGATGGTCCAACGCCGGCACCTTTAAACTTACCCGGCGAGCGTGGGGGCGAGTAGGAACCGACCGTGCCGATAGTGCCGAACTTCGATTCCGCCAACACCACTGCTTCGGCGAACGAGACGCCAACTTCCGGATTTTCAACGTCGAACACGCGTCGTTCGGCCAATGAAAGATTCTCAATAGGCACGGATAATTTCTCGGCGACTGCCATAACCAACAATTCGCGCGCACGCTCGGCTGCCTGAATCGCAGCATTGCCGGTCATCAAAGTGACGCGGCTCGAGTAACTACCCAAGTCTACCGGCGTCAAATCTGTATCCGCCGTGACGACGCGAATGTCGAACGGATCTATTCCCAGAACTTCCGCGACGATGTAGGCGAGAATCGAATCAGAACCCTGACCAATGTCAGTCGAGCCGCACATCACGCAAACGCCGCCCTGTCGATCCAGCCGGAGTTGCACGCCCGACTGCGGCATGTTGTTCCAATAGATCGGCAGCCCTGCGCCGCAAATGTATGAACTGCAAGCGAAACCAATTCCCTTGCCGTAAGGAAGTTTGCGATTGCTTTGGTCCCAGCCGGAAAAACGATTCTTCCAATCCGAGCCGTCAACAACTTTGTCGATGCATTGGCCCAGGCCCATGCTGCCGACGCGCAGATAGTTTGCGGTGACGGTGTTTGGTTTAACCAGATGACCGCGACGCATCGCCGCCGGATCTAGTTTCAATTGTTCGGCGATCTTGTCGAGTTGAACTTCCAGCGCAAAGCGCGGTTGCGGTGTGCCATGTCCGCGTTTCGGACCACACGGCGGTTTGTTGGTAAAGGCGCGTAGGCCCTGAAACTTGTAACGCGGCACATCGTACGTAACGGTCTGCAATGCGCCGGTGTAGAACGTGCTGGCAACGCCGTAGCTGCCATACGCCCCGCCGTCGAGGAACGATTGAAAATGCATCCCGGTTATCGCGCCATCTTTTCTAACGCCAGTCTTGACGTGCATCAACACTGGATGACGGCCGCGATGGCAGTAGAAAACTTCCTCGCGCGTCAACGTGTTCTTGACCGGCCGGCCGGTAATCATTGCCAGTTTGCAAACGATGACTTCATGATTGAATGGGTCGCTTTTGCCGCCAAAGCCGCCGCCGTTCGGAGTGGCGATAACGC
>JAVEDP010000006.1 GCA_030841085.1 Pyrinomonadaceae bacterium | reverse complement strand
AGCGCTGTTGCGAACCTTGATCAATACGCCGCAAGTTTCCCAGCACATCGTAGGTGTAACTCGTCAAATAGTTCAGGCCGTTCGGATCTTCATAAACTTGCGTCAATCTTCCCAGCGCGTCGGTAACGCTCTTGCGCGTTTTGCCGGCTTGATCGGTTACGGTAACCGTGTTGCCGCTGTAACTCGTCGTTACTACTGCGCTGTCGGGCGTGGTCACTGAAGTGACGCGGCCCAGCGCATCGAACCCGCTGGTGGTCCATCGTCCGGAAGGATTGAGTGCAGACGTGCAGCCCGTAGATCGGTAAGGACTGGAAACGCGGAAGGCACGGCCCATGTTGTCGTACTGAGTATCAACCCTGAGATAGGGATTGTTCGGATCCTGATTGTCGAGACTCTGCGCAAGATATGGCCTGCCCAGTCCGTCGACGAATTGCCAGCTATCAGTTTCTCGTCCTGACGAGTCGAGTAGTGTACGGGTTTCGACGAATGGCCCACACTGATGCGCGTCCACATATATGCGTGTCGTGCGCCCGCCATCCGGCGAGTTTACCTTTGTCATTCGATCCAACGCATCGTTGTACTCAAAGCTAGTTGTCTGCCCGTTGGCATCGGTGGTCGAGGTAACGAGACCGGTATCCAGGTCGTAAACTCTTGTTGTAACCAGCGATGCAGTCGATCCGTAGACGCCGGAGGGATCAGGCACTGGTGTTCTTGTCAGCGTCGGAAAGGCATAGGCATTTGCACTTGAATATTCGACCTGCGACTGATTGCCTTTTGCATCCCAGGCATTGCGCAAATTACCCGCCTGGTCATACTGCGCGTGCGTTTGCAGATAAGTTCCAGTGGTGTCGAGCCAGTTTCCAGTTGTTGTTGCATTCCCTCGAGCTGTACCCGGATCGATCCAACCCGCCAAACTTCCGTAATTGAGTATTGAATACGCAGGCTCGTCGTAGGCAATAGTACTTTGAGCCGCCAAGGTCTCCGCTCCGTTTGACGGATTAACGGCATAGACCAAACTCGCGGTCGGTAGACCGCGGAGGTGCGCGTCGCTGACGGTATAATTCATTCCGTTCGCAGGATCAGCATAGCTAATGCCATTCACTGGGTTGACCGCGAGGTAAGTGGAATGCGTGTGCCTGAGGGGAAATGGAGGTGCTGCGCCACTCCCAAAATCATATTCATAAACGTCTGTACGATTGTTGTGCTGGTCGTAGGAGAAGGTTTGCTTAGTTACCTGGTTGCTGTCAGCCAAAGTACTACTCGTTTCAACAATACGTGGATCATTTGCCGGTGCGGTTTCCGGAGTACCCGTCCACCAGCTCACCGCCGCGCGCTGCTGCCAGGTTTGCGTTGTGCGTCGCAACACAGTGGTGCCGTTCGTATCCATTACTTCAGTCTGATACTCACGACCGTCAGTCCAGGCCGGATAAGAGGTCGCCAACGGAGCCACGCTCGTGGGTGTGATTAGCGACCCTATGGCGCTGCCATAGAAGTAATGCTTATCGCGCGACAGTAGTTGTGTTCCGGACGAATCGCGCTGGTCGACTACAACATAACTAAGGGTTGTATAGTTGCAACATGATGTGCCGCCGCTTTCAGGCCGGCTAAAAGTCATTTTCGTGGTCAGCGTGACGCCATCCGGATAAACCCGTTTATCGATCACCCGGCGATATATGGAATAACTGAAGATTACACCACTCGAGACTCCGTCGGTTGCTCCCGCAGCATAGTTGTAATCAATTGCGCCTCCGGTTGGCAGCACTACTCGCGCCAACTCACCATAGTTGTTGTAAAAAAACTGGTACCGCCGGGTTACGCCGTCTGAGTCCGGCAGCCAAACGGCCGAAGCCACTGTCGGATTAAATTGGGACGTGCTCGATCCATTTAGTTCCGGAAACAATTGAGCATAGGTTTGCAATGAAAAGTCAGGCCGAAACGCACTGCTGAGATTGGTTCGCGACACACGAATAATTCGCTGGGCGCCACCGAAGCCGTTAAAGGTAATGCGATCACACAGGCCGTAGGGCGATGCGTCTGAATAATCATAAGCAATGTTCATTTGCCGGTTGAGCGAATCGGTGATCATGGTCACACGTTGACTAGCGTCGTAAGTGAAGGTTAGACGATTGCCGTTACGGTCCCGCATCCAGCTAACTAAACCGTTGTCAATGCGATAGCGCAGGCCGTCACGCATGAGGAGATACCCTGATGGGTACGTAATAGCCTGACCCGGCAGATAGTAGTCATTGATAGCGGCGTCAGAAATAAATGTAGCAGTTGTCCCGTCAGCTGTGACGAAGATCGTGCCGCGCGATGCGCCTCCCGCTCCCGCCGGAGCACACGCTGTTCGGGGTCTTGGTTGTCCGCCACTAAGCTGATCGCGAAATTCATACTCAGTGCCATCGGGGACGATAAATGTGAGGCGAGTCAAGGTCGTATTGTTTACTTTCAGGTTATTCATGGAACCGCCAAAATAATATTGACAGGTCCCAGGCTGGGATCCGCTTCCTCGTCCCTGAAGCACGCCTGGTCCATACCCGGGCTTGATGCCGTTCCACCAGTTTGACCTTGGCGAATACTTATCAATTTCATAGAGTGGGTCGCGGTATTGATGGACTGTCCATTTCTGCTCAATTGGAAGCATCATTGTGTACGCTGCTTCGCCGCGTCCACGCACCTTGGCCAGCGGTAACCGAAAGTTGAGATCGCCGTTAAAGAGATTGACGTTGTCAAACCCGCTCAGTTCATAGGAACCCGCTGGCGCTCCAGGTGCGATGCCGAGAGGTGTCGCGCCATCCGTTGTGTCCTGCGCAGTGGCACTACTAACGAATACCGCCAATAAAAGGGTGAGTACGAACATGCGCATGAGGATCGTTGTAATCCTAATCATGGGTTTCATCTTTCTTAAGCCAGAAGAGGGAAGTGCAGTCATCGGTCTTGTTTGGCTTGGCAATATGGTTCCGAGAGATCCAGGATATGCCATGCAAGCCAAAACAAAGCGCGGGATCGTGAGCTTGGAGACCATTAAGCGTGCCGGTTCAGGAGATCGTTGACGTGAGATTGACGGGTGTGAGTCGCACGCAAATGAAGTGAGTCGTTCGAAATGAAAACCGATGCGAAGACGATTACGGCTGGAGTCTATGAGCAGTGCGAAAGTATTGTCAATGGAATTGGGGGGTCTCTATTTCCGCGCAACTGCACCACACCTTTACATTAAATTGCTACTAAGGGGCCGTCCAATCTCGAATGGGCTTCTCACCCTCTGCTATTAATACGTCAATATTGACTTCATGCGGCCTGTAGATTTGACGGGAAGTATTTTCGGCACTCGTTGGATATCTTCAATGAGTTCCGAAAGTTCCCTCGATTGGTTCGTCCCCCACGCTCTAACAATTTCATGAATGATCGACGAAGAAAGGATTTTGTAGACGCGCCATCGCTAAGTTCAGGCGAGAAGCAGATTTGCCAGTTTCATGAGTTTGCCAGAGTGAAGAAGAGAGTAATGGCAATCGCATTTTCAGCGACTTTTGGGGCAGAAACGCCTCATGCCTCATAAATCGACGCCTAATCCTATTTTATAAGGCAAAGCCGCGCTACGACAGTTAAAGCTTATCGGACATCAAACGACCCAATACAAACGGGCCGATTCCTTGACACAAGTCGAATTGTTGGCGGAAAATGACGCCATACAACGGTTCTGGTAAGTCTCCTGGCCTGAACCAGTTTGCCTTCTCGGTTTGAGGCTGAACTGCTTTTGTAGTTTAAAGAGGAAGGCATGACCTATGCGGAGACGCTTGCCTATTTTGTTTAGACCGCAGTCACACTCGATCACTTCAAACGTTTCGCAAACGAAACGTAAGGAGGTTTCGTGTCGATGAAATTATCCTTGAGAAAATTATTCGAACTTTCTTTGCTGGTTCTGTTCCTCGGCTGTTACCTGCAAACCCCCGCGGTCAATGCGACCACCGGAAGCCTGGCCACCGTCTCAGGCGCGGTGGTGGACAATAAAGGGAATCCTCTGGCCGGCGCGCTAATCTCGTTAATAAAAGAGGGCGCGAGCAAGATCGTCAAACAAACCCGCAGCGACAGCAAAGGCAAATTCACGACGCGCATTCTGCCGGGCCGCTATGGCATTCACGCGATTGCCAGCGGATTCAATGAAGTAGTTTTTTCTGCTGTTGAAGTGCGCGCCTCGCAGGAACTTATTTACCGCTTCAACCTCGAGCCGATTGGTTCCGGCAAAACTTTAGTCGAACAGCGCCGGGATCGCGATGACGTGCGCTGGACCTTGCGCTCGGCGCAGACGCGGCGTTCGATCTTTCAGGCCCAGGAAGGGGAAGACGACAACATTCAGGCAATCGAGGCCGCGGAAACCGCTCGGGCACAATCTCCCACCGACGATATAACCCAACCAACCGCAGAGACTGTTAGCGCCGACTCGCACAAACGAATTCAGGGCGTGCTCGAAACTTATTTTGCCAGCTCGTACGGCGCGGCGTATCCCGGTCTGAATTTTGCCATTGCCACCAATCCAAATAACGGCGTCGAACTCATCTTTGCCGGACAGGTGGGCGTTGGTCCAAACGCGCCGGAACGGTTTGAAGCGACCACACACGTGCGCGCCGGGCAGCACCATCGAGTGGGCATGAGCGTGGGCGCGATCAAATTTACTGAGCCGATTTGGGTAAACGTAAAGCCTGACAAAGCAGATGCGCTGGGGCAGTTTTCGGTTCGCGCCGTTGATGAGTGGGTGGTTCGCGACGGTATAGTGATCCTGCTGGGTCTCGATTATTCACGTTTCCTCGGGGGCGGCGGAGCGCGCGCGTTGAATCCGCGCATCGGGGTTCAGTTTGACGCCAATGCACGCACGCGGTTGCGCGCCGGTTATGCAGCGGGTGGCGATGAAGGTCGCACGCAGAGCATCGCAACTTTTGAAAACAGTCAGATCGCTTTCACCGACCTTGCCAAGAGGCCAATCGCTTTCGTAGACGGCCAGGCGGTAATGGAACGCAGCCATCGTTTGGAGTTTGGTGTTGAGCGAGTGCTCGACAACAAATCAAATTTTGAAGCAACCGCTTTCTTCGATACTACGACAGGACGCGGTATCGGCATGCTCAGCACGCCCATCACAGCTTTCTCCGGCGCTGCCGGTGAGGCTTTTATGAGTGTCGCCAATCAGCAAGGCGCGTCGCGAGGAATGCGTCTGGTCTACACGCGCCGGCTGAGTCGGGTTTGGACAGCATCGGCAGGCTATTCGTTTGGTCGCGGCCAGCGTCTCGCTTCGGGCGACATCTCCAGGCCCGATGACATGTTCGAAAATTCTTTCTTCCAGACAGCCGCGTTCCAGCTTGGCGCCGGATTCGACACCGGCACAAACGTACGGACAGTGCTGCGCTTCTCGCCGAACGCCACTGTTTTTGCCATCGATCCTTTTGCTGGCCGCCTCGGCGTTTACGATCCGTCGCTGAGCATCCAGGTGACACAGGAACTCCCCAGCTTTGGCTTGCCTATTCGTGCCGAGGCCGTCCTTGACGCGCGAAACTTGCTCGATACGCAAACGACAACCGACAACGGAGAGGTACTCACTCAGTTGAGCACGGGCCGCCGTTCTGTTCGTGGAGGCATCTCGCTGAGATTTTAGGAAGAAGAAAAACTATGCGCGCTGTTTCCCGCGCCGCTTGCTTTGGCCCAGATGTGTCCCATCCCGGAAGCCCTCCAAAATCTCGGAAAAGTCCAAAAACTTGGATAGTGTCTGTCCGGAAACTAGATAAGCAGTTGATCTAAGATACAAAGCGCTCGCTGCGGGCGAACGGAATGCTTGCTTAAGTCACCCGCTTGCAGACGGCTTTGGCACGAAGCCTCCGCAGGACGAATGTTGGGATGAGCGGGGAACACACCTTGCCTTTTCGTAACCGGATCGAGTGCGCAAGCAGCGCCTGCGGAATTCTTATTCAGTGAAAAGATCATTATTTACAACTGGGACCTGGCTGGTATTTGTGACGTCCGCATTGCTGGTGGCGGTGGGCGTGCTCAACTTTGCGCAGCGCCTGAAGCACGAAACACCTCCGTGGGATGGCGTAACCTGGAGTGAAACGCGACAGGGGATTGTTGCCGAAAGAGTTGAAGCTGATTCATCGGGCGCTCGCGCACAAATTCTGCCCGGCGATCACTTGATTGCCATTAGCCTTGACGACAATCATTACGATGAAGTGGGACACGCGAAAGACGTCCAGATTTATTTGGACCACTCAAGGGTCGACGGCAAGATTCATTACCTAATCGAACGACCTTCATATCCCGAGGACAGCCGCTACTACTACGCGGACCTCGATCATCTCAACGCTATTCACAAATGGACGCCGCGCGATCTTTACATCAATCTCATCGGTGTCGTTTATCTGCTGGTTGGCTTCTTTGTGCTTTTAAAGCAGGGCGGCCGCGCGCCTTTCTCGTTGCACTTTGCCGGGTTGTGCCTGGCGGCGTTTGTCTTTCATTTCTACACTCCAAATGGCACCTATCGCGATCTCGACCTGGCAGTTGCCTTTTTCAAAAACGCGGCCTTCATTTTATTTGGCCCGCTCTTTCTGCATTTTTGTCTTGTCTATCCACAGCGGCAGCAGCTTTTTGATTCAAAGCGATGGCGCGCGATGTTGCTGTATTCGCCGGCGACGTTACTGCTAATTCTCGCTTGTTTTGTTTTTCTAAGGGGCGCTCTCTCTCCGTTGGTGCCGGCGCTGCGGAATGTTCCCGCCTTTTCCGAAACGTTCGTGGGATTATTTTATCGTCTGACGTTTGCGCACTTTGTAATCGCGCTGCTGGCCAGCGTCTTCTTTCTGATTCGTACCTGGGCCAAGGCGACGACTGCCGTGATCCGCCAGCAGATGAAATGGGTGATTTGGGGATCGCTGTTGGCGGTGGCGCCGTTTACCTTGCTTTACGCGGTCGGATTTTTGCTGGGAGCGGAAACCGATCCCTGGTTAATCGACGCGGCCGTCATGCCGTTGATTCTGATTCCGCTGGCGTTCGGTTATTCGGTAGTGCGCTATCGGTTGATGGATGTCGAGCTGGTGGTTCGGCGCGTCTTTGTTTATGTGCTTACGACGTTGTCGATCGCGCTGATGGTAGGTTCGGTGGTTTATCTCGCCGGACTTTACGCGCTGGGCGAAGGTGGACCATCAAGCTCGGGCGAGATTACGTTGCGCGTTGTGCTGGCAATTGTGGCCATGGCCGCGATTGTGATGGTGGCGGCGCCAGTCAAAAACTTTCTCCAGGAACAGATCGACCGCTTGTTTTATGGCGAGCGCTATGACATGCGCAACAGCCTGCTGGATTTCGGCCGCACGCTTTCTGCTACGACGGCGCTTGATCCGCTGCTCGATTCACTCGTCAGCCGTTTACAGGAAGTGATGAACGTCGGCCGGGTGGCGATTTTCATTGAAGACAAAAATACGCAGGCGGGTTACCGCGTAGCGCGTGCCGCCGGGCTAACCGGAGAAATGGTGGTGCCGCCCGACTTTCGCGAAATGATTCGCATTCGTTCGGCTGATACCGGTGTCGTGCGGACCGACGATCTTGATCTCGTTCCTGAAACAACCGGGTTCGTAAGGCGCGCGCTTCATTATTACGTGCCTTGTGTAGTTCGCGGGCGCATGGTTGCGGTGATTGGTCTCGGTCGATCGGCGGATGGCGCGCTGCTGTCTTCCGAAGATGTCGATATTTTGCTGACGGTCTCAGGTTACGTGGCCGTCGCGATAGAAAACAGTTTGCTTTACCAGGAACAACAGGAACGCGCCGGCGAACTAAAACTGCTGAAGGAATTCAATGAGTCGATCATCGAGTCAATTAACGTCGGCCTGTTGGCCGTGGATCTTGATGGTCGCGTCACCCGTCTGAATTCTGCGCTGGAAGAAATTCTCGAGGTGACGCGCTCAGAAGCAACCGGCAAACGGATTGAAGAACTGTTCTCGGAAGACTTCACCGACACGCTGCGCCAGGTGCTCGGCAACGATCGCTGGCGGCTGCGCGAGACGCGAAACATTTACAAGATACATACGGCGACTTTCGCCGGCCGCAGTTTGGTGCTGAATATTGCGATTGCGCCGCTGCAGGATTCACTGGAACAAACCGGCGCGCTGGTGGTGCTGGAAGATGTAACTTCGCGTGTCCGGCTCGAGGAACAGTTGCAGCAGCGCGAGAAACTTTCCTCGATAGGGTTGCTGGCCGCTGGTGTGGCGCACGAAGTGAACACGCCGCTGACTGGTGTTTCTTCTTACACGCAAATGCTTTTGGGAATGCTGAACGAGAATGATCCCAAGCACGCGTTGTTGCTGAAAGTGAGACGCCAGGCCGAACGCGCCACTAACATCGTCAACAACCTGCTTAACTTTTCACGCACCGGCAGCGCTACTGAATTCAGCGAGATAGATATTAGTCGCGTGCTTGACGACACGCTGCAATTGCTCGAGCCGCAGTTGCGCGGCAATCAAATCGAGATCGTTCGTGATTATGACGCGGACGCGCCACGCATCGTCGGCAATAGTGGCCAGCTGCAGCAGGTGTTTACCAATCTGCTGCTGAACGCGCGTGATGCTATTCCCGTAGGCGGGTCGATCAGGATTGCGACGATTCCTTCTGACGATCATTCGTTGATCGTTGAGGTCTCCGATACGGGTTTGGGCATAGCGCCCGAGAATGTCGCCAAGATTTACGATCCGTTTTACACGACCAAGGGAG
>JAVEDP010000025.1 GCA_030841085.1 Pyrinomonadaceae bacterium | reverse complement strand
GGTTCTGTATGGAAGGGCCGTCGCTCAACGGATAAAAGGTACGCCGGGGATAACAGGCTGATCCTGCCCAAGAGTTCACATCGACGGCAGGGTTTGGCACCTCGATGTCGGCTCATCTCATCCTGGGGCTGAAGAAGGTCCCAAGGGTTTGGCTGTTCGCCAATTAAAGAGGTACGTGAGCTGGGTTTAGAACGTCGCGAGACAGTTCGGTCCCTATCTGGTGTGGGCGGAGCAGAATTGAGGGAATCTGTCCTTAGTACGAGAGGACCGGGATGGATCGACCTCTAGTGTACGAGTTATGGCGCCAGCCGTAGCGCTCGGTAGCTATGTTGAGCATGGATAAACGCTGAATGCATCTAAGCGTGAAGCCAGACCCAAGATTAATTCTGCCAGTGAGACTCGTGGTAGACCACCACGTTAATAGGGTGGATATGTAAGTGCAGTAATGTGCTCAGTTGACCACTACTAATCAGTCCCTTGGCTTGACCATAAAATTTACTCAAGCAACATGCTTCGCGCTTGCGCGAACTTGCCCCAAGGAAAAGCAAACATCACTATTCGATTCTCAAAGCTCTCTGCGATCTTAAATTTGAAATTTGAGATCTAATTGAAAACTAAATAACGGAATTTGAGATTTGAAATTTCAGATCTCAGAAAAGTTTTCCGGTGATTTTGTCGACAGGGTCACACCCGTTCCCATCCCGAACACGGAAGTTAAGCCTGTTGGAGCCGATGGTACTGCGCGGGTAACTGTGTGGGAGAGTAGGAAGTCGCCGGGATTATTTAACGAAGCCCGCTCAGGGTAAACTTGGGCGGGCTTTCTTTTTAGCAGGCTTGCGGAACCGGTGTCTCGTGACCGGTTTCCGCGCGACTCAGCCCTCTGTGCAGTCGTCCGAAGGACGCAAGAACCTCAGGCAGGTTTAATCAAGCAAGGAGGGGGAACTGAGAAGGTGCGAAGATGATGAGATCGAAAATAATAAGTCTTATGCTTTTGGCGCTTTTGTCATTCGCCTGTGGGACCAAGCCTCAGAACCGAGTAAGGACCGCCAGGGTTGAAGAACTCCAAGAAAAAACTCGCGTTGCATCCGAGAAGCTCCGGCATCTAGCGACCGTTTGCTTAACCACCCAGGGCGAATCGGTGGAATTCAATAAAACTGCGCGAGAGTCTGGAGCTCAGACTGCCGAATTTGCGGCTAACATGCACGCGATTGCAGAGAAGCCGGAAAGCTTTAAGCCTGAGAGGCTGCCCGCGTTGAGTAGGATTTATACAAAAATGTTAAGAGCCGAAGGTGCGTACCTTGCTGAGACCCAAGCAGTCGATCCGCGGGTTTCTCCTCAGACCGCGGCGCAGATTGATGCAATTAGAGCGGCACACTTGGAGGCAAGGGATGCGCTTCAGGAACTTGTCAAGTTGCTGCCTCCCGTTGCTGATGAGGCCATGCCCTCGACAACGATATCACCACTCTCCATGAGAGACGCCAGCCCCTTGGCCACGGTGACACCCCCGCCATCAAGATACCTGCTTAGGTACAACGAATGCGTAAGACAGCGGACCGCGTTTGGCGTAGATACTTCTCCGTGCGCCGAATGGGCTAAGCAAGAATAGAAACGGATTCGTTACACATGAGAGGTCGTTCGCTGGACGTTGCCGTAGAAGATCCGAACCACTTGATCAATGTGGAGTATGGCGGCTTTTTCCCTCAGTGATTTCATGATCGAAGCTGCAGATCCTTCTTGGCAGCCTCAACCAACTCTTTAAATGCTCTGTCTGCGGCATCCCATTGGTGGTTCAAGTATGAGGACCATGATGTTGCGTCTGCCGAAACATTTCCATAGGGATCATCTTTGGCTGTGAGTTCGATAAGTCTTTTCTCCTCGGCCGCTTCGTACTCACGTAGCGAATCTAGAGCACTCCCGCTTAGGAAGAGTATTCCACCGGAACGATCAATGGCGTTTCTTATGTCGACACTGGCGGAACTGATCCTTTGGAGGCGCTCGGCAATATGGCTCTTTCGCTTTGTCTCTGAACCATCAAAGGATCCTTCTTCAGCTTCAATGACATCGCCTAACGCTTGTTTTGATTCAGAAAGTTTCTCTAGCAGTGTTAAATAGATGCTCTTCCGCAGCTTCCACCGCTGTTCGTTGACCCAAGTGCCAGTCGAGATTTCAGCCTTTATTTCCTCCGTGGCTCGTGTCGTCTCTTTCAACTGTCGCAGTATCTCCCGAAAGTCTTCTTTCGTGGCAAAGTTTTCCGCTTTCTTCTTCATATAAAAAGTTAAGAAAGCAAAAAGCGACGTGAGAATAGCGGAAATAACAAGGAGCAAAAGCTGAAACCAAAGGAGCGAGCGCAAGCTGTCATCGACGGCTTTGTTGATCGCGTCATATACAGTTGAATATCCTTGGCTATCTAGCATAAGAGGACACCGTTGGCGAAATCCGAAGACGGCATATTGAGAATCGCGATCATGCTCAACCCGCGCCATCCCGGCCGTATTTAGGCGACTGGTGAGAACGCTGAGTACTCAGGGCTTGAACGGACGCTGCCCTCCGTGATTCCGCTCAAACTCACGTAGCTTTTTGCTGTTTAGTGCGACTATATCCGTTATCGCTATCCATCCGGTAGTCTCGTTTAACATAAGTTTTTTGGTGGGCGTAGTGAGAATGTCCGCCTCGACGCGGAAGCCCTCGCAAGTAAGAATACTTTCATCCCATGAATTAGGTAAGCCTAGTGCGCCAGCCGTTTTTTCGCGAAACGTTTTCTTGGTCCAGCCATTTCCGATGTCGTCGTACCAGATAGTCATTCCGTAAAGGCGGCCGTCCAAATATTGTAGCCACATGCGACTAATATCAGTGAGACCGGCGGCGTCTCCTTCAATTTCACGTGAGATATAACCTATCTCCGGGTCGTCCTTCGATATGTGCCCTTCATGCATCAATCCAGGATACAAATAATCTACTTGAGATTGAGTCATACCTAGACCGATGCCGCGAAGCTTCGGGGCTTGTTGCAGAGTTAGAGTGCAGCGCTTCGCACATCCTGATTGGATGAACAAGCACGTGATAAAGCAGCAGAGCGTAGCCGCAGGTCTCACTCGCCTATTAACGAAGAATCTCATCGTTTATACCCATCCGCATGATCACATTTGAACAAACTATAAGCCAAGATCCAGCTCAAGCATGATAATCTAGCCAATTATTATAAGACTTTCCTAGTGATATTGTTGGAAGTCGCCGGGATCATTTAAATGAAGCCCGCGAGATCGAGGTAAAGCCCCAACGGGCCTTTTTCGTGTGGGCCTTTCCGTTGACGAGTTTCCTCCAGCCTTCTATCATGCAATCCATGATTCCTCCTCAGAAAGTAAGTATTGATGAAGCAAAGAGCCAGTTGTCAGACTTAATCACAATTGCCTCCGAAGGGGGCGAAGTTATCATTGTGCAAGACGGCAAACCCTTAGCTCGTCTGGTTTCGGCCGCCGACACCACCGCCTACCACTCGTTGCCGCCAACTCGGGATGAGTTTTCAACAGACGAGGAACCCCTCGCTTGGGAAGCGGAGGGTTGGGAGAATGTCGCGTGAAACGCGGCGAAATCCGCTGGTACAAGTTTCGACTTCCAGATAAGCGCCGCCCGTTCTGATCCTCACTCGAGACGAAGTTATCGATCACCTAAATGAGATCATTGTAGTGCCGGTGACGCGAACAATTCGTGGTGTGTCAACTGAAGTAGTTTTGACGCCGGAGGACGGCATGCCTGTCGTATGCGCGCTCAACTTTGATCACATCTCACTAGCGCAGCGCGATCGCATCGGCGATATTCTTTGCACCCTGCCCGACGCGCATTGGCCTGAAGTGCAACAAGCACTGATGATCGCGTGTGGGTTTTCAGAATTGGTTAGTCCGCGCGAATGATTCTCGAGCGGGCTTTTTTGATCGCGAGAGACCTGGATCTGGGTTTTATGGCATTTGCGTGATTGAGGTCATCGTCGGCGGCGCTAATCAATAGGCCGGCTTGCTTGAGGTTGGGGTTTTCAGTCCATTCCTTCGCCGAGACGAATGAGACTTGGTCGTACACCAGCACGATCGTTCCCAACTTCAGTAGCTTGCTTACTTCACGGGCGGCGAACATAGGCACCCGAATACAACCGTGACTCGCGGGTTGGGTGGGAACGTTGCGGCTGCCGTGAATCGCTATGCCGCCGCTGATGAAATTCGCGTCATAAATTGCCCCAAGCGACCCCGTGTGCCAACCGACTTCTTTTTCATAAACGATGAATCGGCCACGCGGCGTATGCGCCACACTCTCCTGACCTTCGTCAACGAACGACTTTTCATTGCCGGTCGCTACGGGCAGGACTCGGACGCCGCCCGCATCATTGACCACAAGTAGCACCTGACGATCCAGGTCCACTTCAACATGAGCATACCCAATGTCTCTGGCTTTGGGTGGGGCGCCGGTGCGAATTGCCTCGAGCTCCTCGATCGTAATCTGGCCCGTGATTGGACGGCCTTCCCATTTCTGGAAAGCTATTAATGCGGAGTGTGACGCGGGATCAAATATTCCGTCAATTGGGCCGGTCCAGTAGCCCAACTCCGAAAGTCGCTGCTCGGCCTCTCTCGTTTCTGCGCGAGTCAGAGATGGCTGCTGCGGGCCTCGCTGTTGCGCGATCGACGCAGTTGCAAGCAACAGCAGCACCAGAGATAGTCGGAATGGCAGGTACATAAGGTGGAGGAAGTGTAAGTCCCCCGAGGCGGCAGTTACAAGTTCCGTCTTCACTCTCTCTCAAGATCTTGCTGAAACATGTCAGGCGAGTTAGATATCCGAGTAGAACCGTTTGCCTTCCGCGCTGAAGAAAAACCACAAACCGTAAACACCCAAAATTGTTCCGAGCGGAAAGATTGGGACCACCACGATTGCAGCAATGATTCCGTACAATCGAACTCGCCTTCTGCGTTTCAACATCTTCCAAGCCGCCATCGCGGTAGGCAAAACGCAGATGAATCCCAGGACAACGTAGAAAATAATCGTGAAGACGCCGCCCAGAATTCCGATGCCCGCGTTTGTATTGTCTCCTGTCTCTTTGGCGAAAGTGATTCCCAGCGCGACAAACACACCGGTGGTAACGATTAGCAGCAGCATGAAAGTGAACAAGAAAATCGCGGCAAACGCTCCAAAGCCTATCGCCAGAATTTTGTTGTGGTCAGAAGTCGTCATTGTGTCGCGCTGATTACTATTCGCGAAGGATTTCGAGATTCGCTGCAGATACGGCGTGAATTGGCGGCGGACAGTATGGCCCATCGCTCATAACAAGGCAAAGTTTTTCACCCCAACTTCGTCGATCCAGCCTGCTCAAGTTAAACTAAGTGGAATGATGCGTAGTTTGTTTTCTTCCTTGCCGCAAAAAGCATCGCCGCGAACAGCCTTAATCGGGACGCTGCTAGTATTAATCTTGGGGCATGCTTGCCAGAGTGCCTCGATTGCGAATCTCAAGACACCTGGAAACGGTGCGGTTCGTCTTTACGGTTATGAGGTGGTCCATGCGTGGCCCCACGATCGAGGCGCATACACCCAAGGCCTGGTCTTTAATGATGGCAAGTTGATCGAGAGTACGGGCCAGGTTGGTCATTCGAGTCTACGCCGAGTAGAACTGGAAACCGGCAAGGTGCTGCAGAAAGTAGACGTCGACGCGCCTTATTTTGCAGAAGGCATCACACTTCTGAAAGGCAAAATCTACCAGTTAACCTGGCAACAACAATTGGGTTTTGTCTATGACGCGTGGACGTTCGAAAAGATTGGCGAGTTCCATTACCTGGGTGAAGGTTGGGGACTCGCAAACGATGGTCAGTCGCTAATCCTAAGCGACGGCAGCAACCGCATCCGCTTTCTTGATCCGGGAAACTTTGCAGTGCAAAAAACGATCGCAGTTGTTGACGGCAAGGCGCCGGTTAACGAACTGAACGAGCTTGAATATGTTCAGGGCGAGATTTATGCAAATATTTGGCACGCCGACCGCATAGCTCGCATTGACCCGCAGAATGGTGCGGTTGTCGGCTGGATTGAATTGACCGGCCTTCTCGCCCGTGGTGAAGTTAGCGATGAAGAGGCTGTGCTTAATGGCATAGCGTATGACGAAACGAACGGTCGACTCTTCGTGACGGGCAAACTGTGGCCTAAACTTTTTGAGATCCGGCTGACACGCAAATAGTTGATGACTCTCGAGAACTATTTCAGAGCTTTCTCTTATGCCACTGTTGCGGTGGCCACGCTGGCGCTTGTCCTGGCTGGGGGACTAAATCTTGCTTTAGCTCTTTTGTTTTTTGCGGTTCTCGTCGGGGCCTGGAACCTGGAAGGACGCAAGTGGCAACTGTCGGAACGCCTGGGTCTGGTGGCGGTGCTTGTTTCGGTCCCGCTGTTTTTGCTTGACTGGAAATATCAGAATAACGTTCGCGAGCCGGCCGGCCAACTTGGTGTCGCGGCCTTGGCACACCTGATAGTTTTTCTCGCCGCAGTCAAGCTGCTCCAGCACAAGAAGGATCGCGACTGGGTCTTTCTTTATTTGATTTCTTTCTTTGAAATACTTTTGGCCGCGGGTTTGAGCTTCAGCCCGGTTTTCCTGGCCAGTCTCAGTGTTTACATGCTTTGTGGTTTGACTACGATAGTCGCTTTCGAAATTCATAAGACAAAACGAAGCATGGCTGAAACGGAAACGCGTCTGCTGGTCGCGCCTGATTCCGGCATCTTCAAACATGCGCGGCGCTATAGCAAACGCAGCGTCGAAGCGCGTCGCCTGCCGTTGGTCGCGTTCTTTCTGTTCCTGCTCATTTTCATTCTGGCACTGCCGCTGTTTCTGCTGGCGCCACGGTCCGGCGCCGCCATGCTTGGTCGCTCCGGAAGTTCCTTGTCAAACTTTATTGGGTTTTCAGAGAACGTAACGCTGGGAGCGATCGGTACTTTGAAAAGGGACAGCGCCATTGTGATGCACGTTCGTTTGGAGGAAGCGTCAAACGGACGTGAATTTAGATGGCGAGGTGTGGCGCTGGATGAATTCACTGGTCGCGCCTGGAGAAAATCTCCCGAGGCGCGCCGCCCGGTTGAGTTAAAAAACGAGCGCGGTTTCTACCAGCTTGGCACTACCGAGTCACTCCATCGCCTGACCGCGCAAACGATCTTTCTCGAGGCAATCGAATCACCGGTGTTGTTTGCGGCCCCTCGGCCAGTGGCGATTCAGGGCGATTTTTCGGCGGTGCGAATGGACGCGGAAGGCTCGGTTCAGGCGCGGCGACGCCAGTTTGAACGTGTGGTCTACAAGGCTTTGTCGGATACAACGGCGCCGGATGAGGCCGTGCTGCGAAGAGATGTGACACCCTACCCGGTAGCCTTTCAGCGTTATCTGCAACTCCCGCTTGCCATCGACCCACGCATCAACGCGCGAACAAATGCGATGGTCGCGAACGCTCACGCGCGCAACCGTTACGACGAAGCCCGAGCTATCGAGTCTCAATTACAGAGCGAATACGGTTATTCACTTGATATGAAAGCCGGTGGTTCCGATCCGCTGGCTGACTTTCTGTTCAACGTCAAAGTCGGTCACTGCGAATATTTTGCCACGGCCATGGCTGTGATGCTGCGCACCCGCGGCATTGCGACGCGCGTGGTGAATGGTTTTCTGCCCGGCGAATACAACGAGGCCGCGGGCGCCTTTACGGTCAGACAAAGCGACGCGCACTCCTGGGTTGAAGTCTATTTTCCCGAAACCAATTCCTGGGTCACGTTTGATCCGACGCCTGCCGCCGGCCGCGATGAGCCCATCAGAAGTGGCGTCGTCGGCCAATTAGAAAAATATGCGGAAGCGTTTGAGTTGATGTGGTTTCAGTACGTTGTTGGTTATGACAAGCAGGAACAGCGTTCGCTGGCAACCTCGCTGCAAAACCGGTTGGTTACGTTTCGCCACTTTGTTTCCAGCATCTTCAATCGAGCGGTGAAGCTGCTACCGAAAGATTTGCGCAGCGTAGTTCCCGTTGGGTTAACCGTGGCCGCTGCGCTCGTTCTTTTCCTATCGCTGCGTCGCCTGAGACGCTTTGGCTGGCGCCGCGCTTTCAGACGCTCCGACCGCGGGCCAGCTTACGACCAGTCAATGGTGCTGTTTTACGAGAATCTGACATCTTTGTTGGCCCAGCGCGGAATTCGGCGCGACGCCGATTTGACACCGTTGGAGTTTGCGGGCAGCCTCGACGTTCCCGAAGCGCTGAAGATCACGCGCGCGTATAACCGAGTCAGGTTTGGGCACGAACGGTTGTTGCCGGAAGAAATAGACGAAATCCAGGAAGCATTAATTAGTCTCGAACGGCTTTCGGAGACATGATCGTCAGAGGTAGTGGCATAGACTTTAGTCTGTGCTGTCGTGGCAGCCCCAGACTAAAGTCTATGCCACTCCTTTTTTTTGACGATTCACGATTCACGATTTACGAAGTTGAAATTATGAACAAAGTTGGATTTATCAGTCTTGGCTGTCCCAAAAATCTCGTCGATAGCGAAGTGATGATGGGCCAGCTCAAGGCAAATGGTTACGAGCTAACAGGGGATGCCAGTGAGGCGGACACGCTCGTCGTGAACACCTGTGGCTTCATCGATTCGGCGAAACAGGAATCGATCGATGCGATCCTCGAAGCGGCGCAACTTAAAACCAACGGCAAAGCTCAGCGTTTAGTAGTAGCCGGCTGTTTAGTCGAGCGGTACCGCGATGAACTAAAAGCGTCGATGCCCGAGGTTGACGCGTTCATCGGTACCAGCCAGATTAACGACATTCTTGCCGTTTGCGATCCGCAGACCAACACGCGTTCGCTTCCAATCATCACACTTGGCAATCAGAGCGCGACCTATCTCTACGACGAATCGACACCGCGCGTGCTGGCGACGCCTTCGCATTACGCGTTCATAAAGATTGCCGAAGGCTGCGATCGTCCCTGCGCTTTCTGTTTCATTCCGCAGATGCGTGGCCATTTTCGCAGCCGGCGTTTTGGCTCGATCGTCGCTGAAGCCCATCAGCTTGCCGAAGAAGGCGTGAAAGAACTGATTCTCGTGGCACAGGATTCCTCTCGTTACGGCGAAGATCTGGGCAAGCAGGACGCGCTGGCCCATCTGTTGCGCGAACTATCGCACACGGACGGCATCGAATGGGTGCGCGTGATGTACGCCTATCCGACGCACATCAGCGATGCGTTTCTCGATGTGCTCGCCGAAGAAGCGAAAGCGGTGAAGTACCTCGACATGCCTTTGCAGCACGCGTCTCAGAATGTTTTGAAACTGATGAAGCGCGGCGGCAATCGTGCTTCCCTGGAAAAATTGATCAAGCGAGTGCGCGAGCGTGTGCCCGGTATCGCCGTGCGCACCACCTTCATCACCGGTTTCCCGGGTGAGACGGATGAAGACTTTGAAGAGCTGCTGGCGTTTGTTAAGAATGTCGAATTCGATCGTGTTGGTGTGTTTACTTATTCCGATGAAGAAGGCACGCCGGCGTTTGAGCTGGCGAACAAGGTCGACCCAAAGATCGCGAAACAACGCCGCGCGCGCCTGATGAAAGCTCAATCGCGCATCTCGCGCAAGCGAAACAAAGCGAAGGTCGGCGAGGTGTTGCGCGTAATCTTCGAAGGCGAATCCGACGAAAGCGATCTGCTGTGGCAGGGCCGCATTGAAACGCAAGCGCCCGACATCGACGGCTGCGTTCTTATCAACGACGCGCCCGAAGGTTTCGTACCTACTTCAGGTGAGATGGTGAATGTGCTGATTACCGAAGCGCAGGAATACGACCTCGTCGGAAGGATTGTTTAGAAGTGGCATAGACTTCAGTCTGTGTACCTCGCGGGGAGAATCCTGTCGTAGCCTGAACCTAGTCTTCTTGAGGCTCTGCCTCCTTCCGTGCGGTAAGACTCTGCCTTTCCGCACGGAAGACGGCAAAGCCGAACGCAGGTTCAAGTTCAACCGTAAAAGTCTTCCACCTACCAGAATGGCGATCAAAGAATCCAGCGATGAGTTAAATCCGACCGCGACAATAGCCGATGAAGATATTGCTTCACGGCGCACCGCGCGCTCAGGAAAAGATTATCTTGCGCTCGCGATTGCCACCTGCGGCGTTGGCTATCTACCGCTCGCGCCGGGCACATGGGGCTCGCTGGTGGGCGTTGGCGTTTATGCTTTGGTCAGGGGCGCCTCGATGCAGGCGTTCTTCGGTGTCGCCTCGGGCCGCAACTTCAACCTTCTTCATATTTATTTTGGCGTTATCACTTTCGAATTGATCGCGGCACTGCTTATTGGTCTCGTCGGAATTTGGGCAGCCTCTCGAACGGAGAAGTTATCTGGACGAAAGGATCCCGGTAAGGTTGTTATAGACGAAGTTGCGGGACAGTTTATTGCCTTGATTCCCGTTCCCTTTATGATTGGTGCCGCGTTGTGGCCGGCGATTTTGGCGTTTATTCTCTTCCGAGTTTTCGACATAGTTAAGCCATACCCCGCTCGTAAATTGGAGTCTCTCCATGGTGGTTTGGGAATAATGGCGGACGATATCGTCGCCGGCGTCTATGCAGGGATTGTAGTTGCCGTGGCGATTGTGATCAGCTGGTTTATCTAAAGGAGGTCACTTTATGGGGGAACCAACGCGCGAGCAGGATGACACCAACGAGAGCAAGAAGGAGGTGTCGAACCGAAAGCCCGACTCCGACGCTACTAGCAAAGAGACGTTAAGCGACATTCAGCAGAACGAAAAACAGTCTCGTTCAACTGGGGACGCTCCCGATCCTGGACCATCGCCCGATGGTGCGTTTGACGAGAGTGATGAGGTAAAAGACGCCGGACCGATGTAATTTACGGTCTTTGGAGTTGGGTCTTTGGTCGTAAAGCAAACTGTTAGTTTGCGGTGGCTCGTTGCCACTCAACTTGAGTTCTCGGCACCAACGCAAACTAACAGTTTGCTTTACGATTTTGCCGACAAAGCCACCGCTACTGCCCACTGCACACTGAACTTCGCTATTGGAACTTCCCCGGCTAGTTCAATCAAATTAGGCACAGAAACTAAGACCGAAGGCCAAAGACCAAAGTCCGTCTTACTGAACCGGCATTTGCGAAGTCTTCCATGCGACGAAGATGATGAAGATGATCATCCCGCCCAGGATCACTAAAACTACCGGCTCCATTCCCAAAAACGTCTCCGCATTCGTCTCGTCCGTAATATCTTTCCCCAGCGTTCCGGTTCGGTTTTCAATAACGATGGCGCCGACTTCCTGATTTGCCCCGCCCTCAGTCAGGCTGTGAGTGCGCATTTGATGCTCAGAGGCGCGTTTGTTCTGCTCTTCGAGTGGAGCAAGCTGCGCCGCAAGCTGCGCGGTATCGCCCTTCTTCCTTCTTCGCAAATGTAAGCGGTGCGAAAAATTTTCCTTCATATCCATTTGACCTTCTTTAAGTAAATGTACAGCGCCCCACCGACCGCCACCATGGAGAGCAACGCATACACGTAGCCATACCGCATCCTCAGTTCCGGCATGTAAGTAAAGTTCATGCCATAGATGCCGGCAATCAAAGTCACCGACATCAGGATGGTGGAAATAGAAGTGAGCCGCTTCATAACCTTGTTCATGCGGTTTCCGGAAACGGAAAGATAAGCGTCCATCGTAGAACTGAGCATGTCGCGCAAAGAGTCGATCGTATCGGCAACGCGAATGAGATGGTCAAACACGTCCTGAAAGTAAACGTGAGTTTCGCGCGGAAAGATCGGCTGCTCGCGCCTGAGCATAGTATTGAAGACATCGCGCAGAGGCGTGATCGAGCGCCGCAGGTATAGCAGTTTCTTCTTTATGCTGAAGATGTCTTCGATGACTTCGGCGCGCCATTCGCCAAAAATCGAATCCTCCAATTCGTCCATGCGTTCGCTAATCAAGTCGAGCAGAGGAAGATAGTCGTCGACGATCGCATCAATCAGCAGATACGCGAGCAGTCCTGCGCCTTGTTCCGAGCGGTCCATCCATTCATGCCAGAGCCGCGAGGCAGTATCTATGGCACGAATGGGGCGACTGTGGACGGTGACCAGATAGTTCTTGCCCAGAAAAATATTTAGTTCGCGCAATTCCAGTCGATCGGTGGGTCCCGCTAATTGCGTTTCGTAAAGAACAATAAAATAGTAGCCAGGAAATTCTTCGATCTTTGGACGCTGGTGCTCGTTGCGACAATCTTCAATTGAGAGCGGATGAAAACCAAACTCTTCCGCCAGCTCCTCAAAGTCACTGCTGGTTGGATCGCTGACATCGGCCCAGACGATGTTTCCTTCTTCCAGGCGCAGTTCACTTATGTCGGCAGAAAGACAATTTTCCGTAAACTTCTTGGTGGTGCTGTTGAGACAGACGGTTTTGATCATTCTCGGAGGTATCCCTCAGACTCGCAGATAATCAGCCAACAATATGTTGAGAACCATCTTATACCGTATTGTGAATGTGCAGAAGAATAACACCCGATATTACTGTTTCGGTTTCAATCGCTCGCATGCTTTAGGTCCGACGGACCGGAATTTAGTAGCCCCGTCCCGTAAGGGCGGGGAACTCCATTCCCTAAATGGCCCAGAGGCCCGGAGGGCCGGCAGAATTTGTGGCGGACCTTCGGCGCTCAGGCAACAATATTGTCGCATCTCCCCGCCCTCCGCGAAGCGCCGGACCCGCTACTAACTGACGGTCCTTCGGACCTAAGAATTCATCTTGAGGCATTCCTAGTCGATCAGAAATCTTGCGGCCTACTGGGACAGGTTCAAACGAAAACCGCTATAATCCGCGCACTAATGACACAGCAAAAGATATTCGTCGCTGATGAAGTCAGCGATAGTGGTCTGCAACCGTTACGTGACGCGGGTTTCGACATAGAGAAGCGTACGCGACTCGGCGCCGCGGATTTGCGCAACGCGCTTAATGGTTGCGCCGGATTGGTAGTGCGCAGTGAAACAAAAGTCACCAGTGATTTGATGGACGGCGCGACCGCCCTGCGGGTTGTTGGTCGCGCCGGCGTCGGCGTTGACAACATCGACGTGCCGGCGGCAACGGCGCGCGGCATCGTTGTGATGAATGCGCCAGACGGCAACACGATAACAACCGCTGAACACACAGTTGCGCTTCTAATTGCATTGGCCCGGCGCGTGCCACAGGCGAATAGCAGTTTGAAAGCCGGCAAGTGGGACCGCAAATCTTTTATCGGTGTCGAGCTTCAGGGCAAGACGCTGGGCGTAGTCGGCATGGGGCGAATTGGAAGGACCGTGGCGGCGAGGGCCCGCGCGTTTGGAATGCGCATCGTTGCCTTTGATCCTTTTATCGCGGCCGAGCAAGCGCGTGATCTGGAAATAGAACTCGCGCCTTTGGACCAGGTTTTTGCAGAGGCCGATTTTCTGACCGTGCATACGCCATTGACTGCCGAAACTCGTGGCATCGTCGGCAAAGACGCATTCACCAAAATGAAGTCCGGTATCCGCATCATCAACTGCGCGCGCGGCGGTCTGGTTGACGAAGTCGAACTCTATGACGCAATCAAATCCGGAATCGTCGCCGGCGCCGCGCTTGACGTTTTTGTTGAAGAACCGCCGCCTGCGGATCATCCGCTGTTGTCACTCGATGAAGTCATCGTCACGCCGCATCTCGGTGCTTCAACGACGGAAGCGCAGGAAGGCGTGGCGTTCACGGTGGCCGAGCAGATGCGGGACTACTTGCTGACTGGCGCTTTGCGCGGCGCAGTAAACGTTCCCGCGCTGGGGACAAAAGAACTGGGACTGCTGCGGCCTTATATCGAACTGGCCGAAAAGCTGGGCCGCTTTCACGCACAACTCGTGGCCAGCGCGGTGCGCGAAGTGCGCATCGAGTTTGCCGGTGAAATCGCTGACGCTGATGGCGCGCCGGTAACGCGATCCTTTCTTGCCGGCCTGCTGCGCGACGTCAGCGCGCGCGTCAACGTGGTCAATGCGTTTCTGATTGCCGAAGAGCGCGGCATCAAGGTCACGACCAGCTACCTCCGCCCAGGTTCAGACATCGTCCCGGCGATACAAACGCGCGTGGTCGCGGACAGCGGCGAACAGTCGCTGTCAGGAACGATTTTTGGTTTTGGCGAACAAGCGCGCGAAGGCCGCATCACCGAAATTGATGGATTCCACATCGAGGCGATTCCCCGCGGCCACATGCTGGTGATGCGCAATCGCGACGTGCCTGGAGTGATCGGCCGCGTCGGCACAATTTTGGGCGAACACGGTGTAAACATCAGTCGCTTTCATTTAGGCCGGCGAGAGAGGGGCGGGGAAGCGATGGCGGTGATCGAAGTTGACGCCGCTGTTAATATCGCGACGCTCGCAGAATTGCACTCGATTAAAGAGATTCTTTTGGCCCAGCAGATTGAATTGACTTAGTTGGCCTCCGAAAACAATCGAAAGGCCGCAATAAAGCCACTCTGTTACCTAAATTCTTTTAGAATCGGCATCTCCCGCTCTTGACCCCCTTCTCAGATTTTCTATTCCGTCGTATTCTGAGACGCTTGGATTAGGCATGTGGTGCTTGGACACCGAGCAGCTATTGTCAACATTTGATCCATTCGGTTCCGAGTCGTGATGTCTCTTTTGGGGTGGCAGTCTTCGTCTTGTTTACTGCTGAGACTGCAAGCTCACTTAGATTTAAGCAGAGGAAGAATGTTTGGCAGTTGAGAGTGTCAGTTCAAACTGATATCTGCCAATCGTAATATCCGATCCCATTCTTCAGATCCAATTCTTCAAAGGGTAGCAATGATGGCGCATATTACCAGGCGAAATTTGGTTCTTCTTTTTCTGGGCACAGCGGCGAAGGCGACGGACGTGAGCGACTCGATTAATGGAATTACAAGATTTCAAAAGCTTCTTTTCCTCCTTGAACGAGAGGCGGATCTAAAGCCAGAAGGAGACGGTTTTCAGTTTGAGCCCTGGAAGGCTGGTCCTTACTCCGCGGGTCTTTATGACGACTTGGAGCTCCTTGATAATCTTGGTTATATACAAAGCGAAGTCTCTGGTGAAATCACGGATGCTGAGGCATCTGAAGTTGATCTTCTGGATTTTGAGGAACTTATGGGGAACGAGGCTGAAATATCCGACGAACTAACTCCGAGTCCAGATGCATACGAGGAGAGGCGATTTCGATTAACAGAACGAGGTCGGCAAAAGGTTCTCGAGTTGCTCAGTCGGGAGGGCTTCGACGAATTGGTTGGTCGTATTCGGCGAATCAAATCGAAATACAGTCACTACTCGCTGGGGGATCTCCTTTATCACGTTTACACGAAGTATCCAGATATGACTACTGAGTCTGAGATCAAGGACAAGGTCCTCAGTCGAAGGCATTTAATGTGATTCGAGATCAGTTGGTTACGGCTATCCTGGCATTCCACACCGGCGTTCTGCTCTCTGCCGTGGTGGCTTATCTGAAGTACGGCGATCGCACCGAACTTTTCCGGAAATCCCTCGAAGGAACCAATACGACGCTTGAAAGTATTCTTAGAAGTGTGAGTATTGATCTTGAAACACGGTTGAATGTGGTCTTTGCCGTTCAAGATGAGCCACAGCATGTAGTACTACGTCCAGATGGTAACGAGTGGTCTGATAAGCCGGTTAGTCCAGTGGGAAGCGAGAAATATCGAGAAGCAATCCGAGACTTCGTCATTAGCAGCAATCAAGGGCTGCGGGATTCTCTTTATTTGACGCAGGCCCGCGACGCTTGGTGTCGCTGGGCGAAACGACTTAGCTGGTTGATGCTGGGCTTAGTTTGCTGGGAATTGATCGCTTCCTCGTTTGTTTGGTCTGAGAAAATTTTCGTATTGAATTTAGCCGATTGGTTGATGAAATTCTCTGCCTCGATCACTGCGGCTCTAATCCTAGCTATTCTCGTGAACGTTGGTTTTCTTCAGCACTACCACAGTAATATTTTGGATCAAAGGCAAAAGCATGGCCCTTACTAGATACGAAGCCTCACTATTGGCGCCGGTAGCCGATTATTTTCATCGGCGGTCGTTCCATTGGCAGCAAAATGAAATGCCGTTCTACGACCACCGGATCGATCTGTACGCATTCTCAACTGCAAAAGACGTCACTGTTGCGGTTGAACTGAAATTGACAGATTGGCGCAAAGCATTTAAGCAAGCCCTGATCTACTCATTGTGTTCTGACTGGGTCTATATTGCCGCTCCAGTCAAAACGTGCGATCGAGTCGATCAGGACCTCCTAATTGACAGCGGGATCGGCTTGTTGGCGGTCTATGATACTGGTCGCTGTCGTCGAGTGATCAGCCCATCCAGCTCACTTGAAACGCGACCCCACTACCGCACGGCTCACATAGATCTTCTTAGGGATGCAAAACATGTCAAAGGATAAGCCTCACCAACTCATTTTCCGGATGGGCAGTCATTCGGAAAAAGAGTATCTCACCAAGACCGGCAGATTTCTCGATGGCCTCATTGTTGGGGCAAACCTTCTTGAGGCGACCCCAGGTGCAACAATGAGCTTGTTACTCAAGTTGGCGGGTGAGAAATATGGCGTCCGTTATTACGTCGATCCAATGAGTTACGTCTTCGGTGTCTACACCGATCCGAAAAGCGGCGAACGACGTGAGGACTTAGATTGGATCAAGTCGAATCGGAAGGTTAAGGACAAAACAGTTTGGGGTATCAAGCGATCTTATACCGCGCTTGCGGAAAGATATGGTGGACCATTCGAAGCAGCCATCGAGCGAGGACGTGCGGTAGATGTTTCTGATTTTCGCAACGCAACTAACGGGAAGAAGATATGTCAGTCGGTAATAGACTATCAGTTAACTCGAATTCGATTAGAGCTTATTAAGGATAAGGAGTTGGTAGAATTTGCTGAGGACGCACCAGATCCGGCCGCAGTTTTTGCGCCTTACTTTTATATTGAGCCCGGGAACAAGCAAGCTCTTTCAGAACTTGCTATTAAAACGGCGGCGTGGTCTGTGGAAGTTGCTCCGAAGAATATTCCCGTTCATGCGGTGATTTGCGCTGATCGCTCTGCTTTGGCGGATAGTACGTTAACGGACAGGTTAGTAACAGAGTTGCCCAAGACAGGAATATCGGGAGTTTGGCTTTGGTTTAGTAGATTCTTTGAGGCTGATGCGGACGTTGCAGATTTGAAAGCCTTTCGGCGGTTGGTGGAAAATCTTAGCGGCCACTTGCTCGTGTATAACATGCACGGAGGCTTCTTTAGCTTGGCGTTAGAAAAGCTGACTGGAGTGAGTCACGGCATCGGGTACGGGGAGCAGAAGGACGTTCATCCAGTTATTGGACAATCAACTCCATCGGTTCGTTACTACTTGCCGGATATCCGCAAGCGGCTCGGCGTTCCCAAGATAGAGCTGTGTTTTCGAGCTTTGGGAATCGAAACTCCCAAGGACTTCTTCGACAAAGTCTGTGATTGTGTGATTTGCAAGGGAGTCATAGAAAAGATTAGTGATTTCTCGGCGTTTGGAGAGATGCGCTATTCGAGAGTCGAGTCCCAGCGTATGGCGCAGACTCCCGCTGCCGCGAAGCGTTGTCGTTACCATTTCATCCTAAACCGTATTCGGGAGCGCGATTGGATCCGTTCAGCGACAAAGAACGAAGTAATTTCAGCCATTAAGGACGCTGAACGAAAATGGAATTTGGTTCCGATGACGAGCGAAATGACTCACTTAGCAAAATGGCGAGAAGTTCTTTCCGCTGAATAAGGCGTCGACTGCGGTTCTTGGCATAGTATCTCTAAAGCGACAGGGGAGGAGTATGTCCTCGACGGCTTGCGGCTCGATGTTCGACCAATCGTGGCTGGCGAATTCCTGGCCGGGTGCTCGTTGCTATGAAGTTTCCGTTTACGTGAACGAAAGCGGAAACGGCGCCACGCCCTAGGGAGATTGCCCGATGAGTGTCTCTTTTCCCAGCCCGACTGAAGTCCCTCGCCCGCCGGTGCCTTTCGCTGATGCGCCGCCGCAACCGACATCGCCTGGTCGCGGACGAATAGATTCAATCGATCTGCTGCGCGGCATCGTGATGGTCATCATGATGTTGGACCATACGCGTGACTTTGTTCACCGGTACGCGCTGCAGGGCTTTGACCCAACCGATCTTGCCCATACAAGTCCCAAACTTTTCTTTACGCGCTGGATCACGCACTTCTGCGCGCCGATCTTTGTTTTTCTGGCGGGAACGGGCGCGTATCTGCAAGTCGCGCGCGGCAAAACTAAGAACCAGTTGTCGCGTTTTCTCTTCACGCGCGGGTTGTGGTTGGTTGTGCTCGAGTTTACGGCGGTTCGTATCTCGGTGACTTTCAACGTCGACTATCGCTTCCTGGGCGCCATGCAGGTCATCTGGGCCATTGGCGTTTCGATGATTGTTTTGGCGGTGTTGGTTCAACTGCCGCTGCGGGTTGTCGGCGTTTTCGGTGTGGCAATGATTGCGCTGCACAACCTGCTCGATCGATTCCATGTGCAGGGCTGGCAAGGTCCGCAAAGTCCCGTGCCCAGCGTTTGGGCGAAGCTCTACATCATTTTGCATCAGGCGTTCGAGGCATTTCCGGTGTTGTGGTTTTTTCCCAGTCCAGTGGTATTCGTACTTTACCCATTGATTCCCTGGATCGGCGTGATGGCCGCCGGGTATGCGTTTGGTTCTCTTTATCAAATGAACGCGGAACGACGGCGGCGCTGGTTGTTAGTAATGGGCGGCGGGGCGACGCTGCTATTTATCGTGATGCGCGCCATCAATCATTACGGCGATCCGTCACACTGGTCCGAACAAAGCACGCCGACTTTTACCTTCATCTCTTTTTTGAACGTGACGAAGTATCCGCCTTCGCTGCTTTTCCTGCTGATGACGCTGGGCCCGGCAATGTTGGCGCTCGCCTTGTTTGAATCAAATAAGCTGGCAGCCACTCGATCGGACTCGTTTTGGAATCGCATTCGAACCTTCTTCGTTACGTTTGGCCGCGTGCCGCTGTTCTTCTATTTGTTGCAATGGCCCACCGCGCACTTCATCTCGGTGATCGTTCACTTGATCGCCGGGAGGCCGGTTCGCTGGATGTTCGGGAGCTCGATCAATTTTGATGGACCACCGCCCGGAGTAGGGTTCAACCTTGCGGTCGTTTATGCTTGTTGGATTGCGGGTGTGCTGCTGCTTTATCCGTTATGCAAATGGTTTGCGGGCGTTAAAGCGAGACGGCGCGAATGGTGGTTGTCGTATCTGTAAAGCAATCTGTTAGATTGCGATGGTTGGGGTTCAAGTGCCTGGCCGTAACCGGTCAATACTGATCGCCACGACCGCAAACTAACAGTTTGCTTTACGTTGTTTGGCGGCTAGTCGAGAAGAAGAGAGTATGAGTCGTTTCACAATTCGCAAGGTGCTTTTTATTCTCGTGCTGCTCGTCGGCGCGACATTTGCGCCCTGCGACAGCCGCGCTCAAATGCACCGTGACGGGCAGCCATCGGCTTCGGATTTATCGGCCGCAACCTCTCGGAACGTGCTGCTTAGTAACGATTTGGCTTGGAAGTTTGGAAATAAGCCGCAGCGCGGCTGGTATCTCTACACGCCACTCATCAGTCGCCTGCTCAACACACGAAACGCTGTCGGGTCTGTAGGTTTCGCGAAATCGCTCGCCGTCTGGCAGCGAAAGATGGGACTGAAAGCTACCGGCGTACTCGACGATCAATCGCTTTACGGAATGATCACCGTCTGGCAGGGCGCGCGCCTCAAGGATCGCGAAGTTGCTTCACCGGACCGGCTAATGGTCGTTCCCATTTCGGAGTTTTACGATCCAACTCGCGCTGAAGAATTGCGGCGAGTTGAGCGCGCCACCTATGCGGCTTACAAAAAACTGGTGGCTGCGGCCGTAGCCGATCGTTCGCTTGGTCTTGCGCACGGCGCGCATGGCGAACTGGCGGCCGGCGAAAAATTCTTAAAGATCGTTTCCGCTTTTCGCTCGCGCGACTATCAGGACAAACTGCGACGTGATTCGCCCAACTCGGGGAGCGCGGGTCTGGCCGTTAACAGTCCGCACTTCACCGGCCGCGCGCTGGATCTTTACGTAGGTGGCGAGCCTGTGGATACGCTGGATTCAAATCGCAAGGTGCAGGTCGAGACGCGCGTTTACAAATGGCTGGTGCAGAACGCCGAGCGCTTTGGCTTTCGCCCTTACTTCTACGAGCCGTGGCATTGGGAATACGTGAAGTAAAAATCTATCCGGGCGGTATCTGAGGAGCGAACTCGCTGAACGTTTAAGGGAATTGACAGAGTTATCTGGTCGCGTTCCGAGGTGCGAACAGAACTGACTTGGCGTTTGCGTTCTTTGTAAGGTTCACGTGACGCTTGCCGCGATCCGCTCTTTCGCCCGGCTGTAAAGTAGTTGTGGATTTGGATCTGACAAGTCCTATCTTTTGCATCGCCTCAGGAATCTCTTGATTCCGCATAAACCACTTCCAGACGTTCCCGTTGCGCGAGTTTTCAGCGCTTAACAGAATTATTCCGGCATTGATCCCAATCACGTCGCTGTCGAACCAACCAGTCTTAGGATTGAAAGCGTCGATGAATCCATATTTGCCATAAACTTTGTCGCCATACCGCTGCTGCATGGCCCGCAGTGCTGCCAGCGAAAGCTGAGGTGTAAACATGAGCGAGCCGCCGGCCGCCGAGGGAACGAGGGTGCCGTCGATTTCGGGATCGCGCGGTGGGCCACCCCAGGCAAGATAACCTTTGGCACTATCCGAAGCCGTGATGCCCCACATGTCTGATGCGAACGCGGGAAAGTCATACGAAAGGTTCAGGCAGAAAGCACGATGCGCCAGCGTGGCCTCTCTTGAGTTCGCGAAATAATCGATTCTGTCCCCACGACTTTCGCGTCTATTGCGAAAGTCGATCCAGGCGTGCGCGTATTGATGCATAAACAGCGGGACGCCAATGGTTGTGAAATACGTGTGACCTTCATAGCGATAACGATCGCGCCACAAAGCGTACCAGGACGCCGGCGATACCGGATGCGTTGGCGATCCGATTGCCAACAAATAGAGAATGGTGTCTTCGCTGAAAGTATCCCAGAAAGGCTTTAGGAAACCCGTCTCCGGTTTCCAACCGTGCGACAAGAGTCGCGGGTTGCCGTTCAGCATCCAGTCAAAATCGACTCGTTCGTAAATCTTTGTCGCTAGTTTTCGAATCTCGGCATCGTCGCGGAAATACTGCCGCACAGTCAGTACGCCCGCCAGCAGCAAGGCGGTATCGATTGACGAAACTTCGCTGTTCCAGCGGCGGTCTCCCGTTTTAGCGTCAAGCCAATGATAAAACCAACCGTGTTTCTCAAAAGCGCGTTCCGCAAAAAAACGCAACGTATTACGCGTGCGTTCACGCGCCTGGGACTGAGTGATCCAACCGTGCTCTGTTGCGATGCAAAGCGCTGTCAAGCCAAAGCCGGTCGCAGCAATGCTGGCAACGTTGCGATGATTGTCGTCCAGAGCTGAGCCGTCGATGCGGGCGCGGTCGGGAACCAGGCCTGTTTGCGGATCGGCCTGCTGCCAAAAATAATTGAAGGACGAATGCTGAAGTTCGTCGAGAAAGAGTTGGTCTTGGTTTGAAGGATTGCGAACAGCGGCGGCTTGAGAACGGAACGAGGCTGCTTGCGATACTGGCCAGTGACCTGAAGTTGCCGAAAAGGGGAAGACGAGCAGCAAGAAGGATGACAGGATCGAAAGCGCGAAGGACCGCGTGGCAACCCTAACTAAGTGCGTTCTCTGTGCCATCAGATCATCGTGGCCGATTAGTCACTGCTTCTTGTTGGCGTCCCGCTGCGAACTGAGCCTAAACAAAAAAGCGAGAGCAAAAAATGTCGCGGCGCTGACAAATTGAAGAATTATGTCGGCTTTCGTTTTTACTTGCGGACTGATATTGAAAAACCCGGGAGCGAACGTATCCCTCAACCCAGTGATAACACCGAGGACACCAGCGATCAGCAATCCCCACACAGCTATTTTTCGTAGCTTCACGATAGCTCCTTAAATCGACTCATTTACTATTTCTCTACCGCAAACGTCCCCTCGATCAAATCTTCGGAATTTGCGCCGACCATCACTTTGAAGTCTCCGGGCTCGACTACGAAGCGCATTTCTCGATTCCAGAAACCAAGTTGTTCCGGGGCAAGGCTAAATTCCACACGTTTCTTCTCGCCGGCTGCCAGGGTAATTCGTTGAAACCCTTTCAGCTCTTTCACGGGCCGGGTCATGCTGGCTGCCAGGTCGCGAATGTAGAGTTGGACCACTTCGGCGCCCTCGCGCCGGCCTACATTTTGCACGTCAACGCTGACCATCAACTTTCCCGCTGGCGAAATATGCGGAGCGCTAAGTTGCAAATTAGTAATCTTGAATTGCGTATAGCTCAGCCCGTAGCCGAAAGGGAACTGCGGCGTCCAGGGAACGTCGAGATACTTCGAGGTGTAGCGCTTGTTGGCTTCAGGAGGCCTTCCAGTGTTCATGTGATTGTAGTAGATAGGCACCTGGCCCACGGTACGCGGCCAGGTGACCGGCAGCTTGCCACTCGGATTCACATCACCAAACAAGACGTCGGCAATCGCATTGCCTGCTTCCGTGCCGCCCATCCAGGCCTCAAGGACTGCCGGTGTGTTCTCTACGATCCATCCCACCGTCAACGGACGGCCATTCATTAATACGACAATTGTTGGCTTCCCAGTGGCTTGCACTGCCTTTACCAGATCCATCTGGCGGCCGGTAAGATCAAGTGAGCTTTTCGAGGCGGCTTCGCCCATCATCTCCGCTGATTCGCCGACGAAGACGATGGCAACGTCACTGTCACGCGCGAGTGCTATTGCTTCAGCGAAGCCGGCGGTTGAATCGCCGAGGATATCGCAGCCTTTCGCATAACCGACTTTCGTTGCAGGCGATACCTTCGTCTTGATTCCCATTAGCGGAGTGACCGTGTCCTCGGGTTTTCCATCGCCACTCCACCAATCAAGAGGCGCGCGATGGTCATCAGCCAATGGTCCAATAACAGCAATCGAGTGGACGGCCTTGTTCAAAGGTAAGGTTTCGTGCTCGTTCTTCAATAGGACCATGGAACGATCAGCGATGGCGCGCGCGGCGCCACGATTCTCGGACGTTAGAAGGGAACGACTTTCGCGCGTCTCGTCCGTGTAAGGATGTTCAAAAAGTCCCAGCCTGAATTTGATTCGCAAAACGCGACGCACCGCTTCGTCGATTGTTGCTTGCGAAACTTTTCCTTGTTGCAGCAGTTGCGGCCCGTGCTGATTAAAGAGCCGGCTTACCATTTCCATATCGACGCCGGCGTTTAATGCCAGGCGCGCGGCGTCCTGATCGTCTGCTGCCAGACCGTGATTGATTAACTCTTTTACTGAGGTGTAATCGCTAACCACAAAGCCATCAAACTTCCATTCGCCGCGCAAGACCTCGGTGAGCGTGAAGCGATTAGCTGATGCCGGCACGCCGTTGAGGTCGTTGAAGGCACTCATCACCGTGCCAACGCCCGCATCAACAGCCGCCTTGAATGGCGGAAAATATATTTCGCGCAGAGTCTGTTCGGACATGTCGGTCGTGTTGTAGTCGCGCCCACCTTCAGTTGCCCCATACGCAACCCAGTGTTTGGCACACGCCAAAATCTTGTCCGGCGCGCTGTAATCAGTTCCTTGAAATCCGCGAACGCGCGCGCGCGCAAAGGCAGCACCCAGAAACGGATCTTCGCCGGCGCCTTCCGTAATTCTTCCCCAGCGCGGATCGCGGGCGACGTCGAGCATCGGTGCGAATGTCCAACGCACTCCGGAGGCGTATGCTTCCTGTGCTGCAATGCCGGCGGAGCGTTCGGCCGAGGCCGGATCCCAACTGCTGGCTTCAGCCAGCGGAATCGGAAAGATGGTGCGGTAACCGTGAATTACATCGAAGCCAAACAGGACTGGAATCTTAAGGCGCGATTCGTCCATTGCAACGTGCTGCAACTGATTAGTGTTTTTAGCGCCGCGAACATTCAGCGTTGAGCCGAGTAGACCCTTACGAATCAGGTCCGGGTGCTCGGGACGAAAAGTGCCATTGCCTTCGCCGTCGAGTTGCTGAAGTTGAGCGAGTTTTTCCGCCAGCGTCATGCGCGCGAGCAACGCTTCGATTCTTCTTTCGTTGTTCGTGGCCCGCTGTTGCCCAGAACTGTGTGTGACGGTAGCGAGAAGCGCGAGAGCTAGAAGCAGACTTGCGTATCTAATGATTTTCATTTAGTGACCCTCTTGAGAAGCGAGAAGGCGGCATGCGCTGCCGTTGCAAAACCTGGCGCTGTCATAGTAAAAGCTCACGAATTTGCCGCAAGATCGTGGGCTCAGTATACTACAGCGTTCTTTCGCCAATGCCCTGAACATCCTCCGGCAGGATAAAAAAGATCATTTCTCAATGAACTTTGATCGCATGTGTCAGCGCCTGATTTGCATTTGTTCATTGGTCAGCGCGTGCTTTCTCTCACTCACCATGTTCGTTGAAGTTTTCGCGCAGCAGCGACAACCAACGCATAAAGAAAAATCGAAGGACAGCGCCGTCTCGCGGGAAGATGTGGCCTTGCTTCTGAATGAAGCTGCGCTGCTCCTGCAGACGGGCAAACTCGACGAAGCCGAGCCGTTGCTGCGACGCGCGATTGCTGCGGTGCCGTCCAACGCGGATGCGCATAATCTACTGGGAGTGATTCTCGATCAGCATGGCCGCACACAGGCGGCTGAGCGCGAGTATCTCGCTGCACTCCGGTTCAATCCCCGGGCAACCTCGGCCCGCGCCAACCTCGGCGTGTTGTTGGCCCGCACCGGACGCATGGAAGCCGCAGCCGAAGCATTCGAGGCTGTTCTGCGGGTAGTCCCGGATCATCCTCAAGCTACGATTAATCTGGCACTGCTCTATGCGGCGCGCGGCGATTACAGTCGCGCCGTGCCGCTGTTCGAACTCGTGCGCCGGCAACAACCAAACAATCTGACAGTGTTATCGCAGCTTGGTTTCGCGCTCTACCAGCTCAAACGCATTAACGAATCGGCGGAAGTGCTTGCCTCAGCGGTTACGCTCGCACCGGCCGACGCGAATGTCCTCTACCTCTCGGGTCTGGTCGCTACGTTGCGGGGCGATAGCGAAGCAGCAGTCGATTTTTGGCAGCGCGCACTCGCAGAGCGCAATGATTTCGCGGCGGCGAATTTCATGATCGGGGAAGAACTACGAAAGCAAAGTCGCTATGAAGGCGCGGTGGAGTTTTATCAGCGCGCCCTCGAACAGGACGGGAAGCAATTGGTTTATTACGTACGGCTCGGCGGCACCTACATGTTGCTGGTGCAATACGATCGAGCATTGGATCTTTTTCAGCGCGCGGCGCAGCAGTTTCCCACGTCAGCAGAAGCGCAATACTTCGTCGGTATCGCGGCGCGGGGATACGGCAACTTCGCTACAGCAGAAACTGCGCTGCGCAGGTCTCTGACGTTGAAAGAAAGTAATGCGGACGCGTTGGCGCAACTTGGTTTTGTGCTTGGCGAGGGCGGGCGCAACGCGGATGCCGAGAGATTTTTGCGGCGCGCGATCGCGATTGACCCCCGTCACTTTTATGCGACTTATGACCTGGGCCGTTTGCTCGTGCGCACTAAACGCTATGACGAGGCAATTGGGGTCCTCTCAGCGGCCACTCAATTACGCACTCGCGATCCCGGCGTCCATTACCAACTTTTCATCGCCTATACCCGACTGAAGCGAAAATATGATGCCGACCGAGAACTTACGGTCTTCAAACAGTATGAAGCAGAAGCAAAAGCTCGACGCGGACAGAGAGAGGACCAGATCGAAGACACCTTGCCGCGCGTAGTGTCCGACGGGAAACCGGACTAGATCGAATTCCACATGTACCGGAATTAGAAAAAGCCCGACACCTGCGTGCCGGGCTTTTCTCATCCCCACGGTTTTTCCTCAAGCCTTCATCTTAGAAATTAAGTCTCCCCTGAATCTCGATCACGCGTCCGGCCAAGCCCCGTTCGGCACGACCGAAGAGAGCATTCTGGACTTGCGTGCTCGGGGTGTTGAAATTGAAGGGCTGTAGATTCAGGAGATTGAAGACATTGAAAAAGTTTGCCTTTACCTCAAAGAATCTTCCTTCGCCGATCAGATGATTCAAGCCAAACTTTTTGCTGACGGACATGTCGACGTCAAAGTAACGCGGGCCGCGGAATGAGTTACGACCGATGCCCGGCAATTGGAAACCTACCGGCCCCGCGGTGCTGAAGAACTTCGAGCCCCCGCCCGGAAAATTGCTACCGCTGATGAACGCGTCGTTCGAAGTGTCATTGCCGGCACCGCCGAAGTACGCTACTGGCCGTACCGGACAAATACTCGGGCCGCGCGTGCTGATGCACTGGCCGATTACCGGGGTCCACGGAAATCCTGTGTGCGCGGTAAGGATGCCGCTGATCTGCCAACCGCCCAACAGACTACCGACTGCATCGTCGCGATGGCTGAAGATTGGCAATTCCCAAAGACCGGACGCGACAAAGTTGTGACGCACATCATAATCGGAAGGACCAACTTCCTGCCGCACGTCGAGCGGGTAAGTGGGATTGGTGTTAGCCGTGGGACCGTCATATGAGACGACGTCGGTGCTCTTGGCAAAGCGATAAATCGCATCGAACTGAACACCACCAGAAAAACGCCTCGTCAGCCGCGCAATCAAAGCGTTGTAGCCGGCGTTTGTGTCCGGAGTTGGGAACAAGATGTTTGAGAAGATCCCCGGATCGGTGTAGAGGAAACGTTGGTTAACAAGTCTGACCAGCTTGCGACTCTGACTGCCCTGGTAACCAACTTCAGCAACTAACTTCCCCGGCAGGCTGTACTGTCCTTCGAGCGAGTAGGTATAGACGTAAGGCGTCGGCACCTTCGCCGGCGCGCCGTATATCTCTACCTCTGCCCCATTAGCCAGATTCGGAATGCCCCTCGCGTTGAACGTCAACCGCAGCGCCGGATTTGTCGGGTAGCTGAACGGAGAATTGTTCGCTCCGAGCGCGTAAAGAATCTGGCCCCCATTGAAAGGCGTACTGAAGTCAGAAGCTGAAGTGCCGCAGCAAATTGCGTAGCGCGCAAAGAACGGCGGATTGCCGCGAGTGTTGGCGAATTCAATAAGCGGAATGCGGTTGTAAGCAATGCCAAAGCCGCCGCGAATCACAAGCTTGTTTTCGTTGAGCAGTCCGTGAAACGATTCACCGAAATTGGGACTGTAAGCAAACCCAAGGCGTGGCGCGAAGTTGTTTCGATCCGCCGGGTAGAGAGTTTTGACGACGGCGAGGCTTCCGCCCGTCAACTCCTGACCGGCCGGGCCCAGAATGAAGTTGCTTAGGACGCCGTCTTTCTCAGAGAGCGGTGCGAAGTATTCCCAGCGCAGGCCGAGATTCAGGGTTAAGTTAGGCCGATATTTCCAGTCATCCTGCACAAACAACGCGTCCGTCGAAGAGCGGAACTTGCGCTTTGACTGCGCGGGTCCGCCGGTGCGCGGGTCGGCATTGATTCGATAGAAAAGTGGCGCGTCGTTAGCAAAGTTGAATATACCGGCAAAACTGAACAGCGGGCGTGAGCCGCCGGAGAGGTCATTGTTGTCCTGCTCCCACCGTCGCTCTCCACCAAAACTCCACGCCTGGTCCCCGCGCACCCAGCGAAACGTGTCGCGCAGCTCGAAGGTATTCTCGGCGAATATGCCCGGAGTGGTCTCTTCCCGGGGGGCGCCGAAGCGTAAGCGGTCGAAGGGTAAATTCTCGATCTCTATACGGGGAATACCGAAATTTGTCTGATCCGACGAAAGGACTTCATTGAAGGAGAAACGCGTCGCATTGAAGCGCGCCTCGTTCGTCTTGTTTGAAGAGATCGTTCGCGCCCAGGTGACCATGCCGAACAGGTTCTGCGGCGCGGTTGTGACATCGCCCATCGGGCGGCTGCGCCCTGGTCCATCAGCACTCGTTCCTTTGAAGCGCGAAATGTAGGAGCTGAATGTCAGAGTGTCGTTCTTTGTAAGATTGAGGTCGATGCGCGGATTAAACTGACTGCCTCGGCTAATAGTTGGCACGGCGAGTTGGGCGTACTGGAAATCAGGTACTCCATCCGGGCCACCTCCGCTGAGGTCGGCAAAAGATATGTACTGGCCCTGGGCTCCGGCAATACGGCCGATGTCGAGGCCGCCCGCCAATTGCTGGCAGTTTCCAAAACCCGCAAAGGCGCAAGTGACTGGAATAACAGAAACCACTCGCGGCGCGATGCCCGGCGCGCTTAATATTGTGGCTGCAATACTATTTGGCCGCGCTGCGATCACCGCTTGGCGGAATTGCGGCGTTTCAATGAAAGCATTGATAGTATCGGTGTTGGTGCTGCGCAAGCCTTCATAGGAAAAGAAAAAGAAAGCTCGGTTCGGGCCGCCCCAGGTGGAGCGTCCGCCTTCACCGAACCGTGGCAAATAGAGCGGGCCCCCGACACTGCCACCGAACTGGTTGAGATGTTGGTTTACACGTGTACCGGGTACGCCAGGACCACCGTATTTATTGAACGCATTTAGTCCGGGACTGTTGTTCTTTAGAAAAAGGCTGCCGTGATAGTGGTTCGTGCCATTTTGCGAGACGGTCAGCACCTGTGCGCCTGAGTTGCGACCATACTCGGCCGAGTAGACGTTCGCGATGACGCGTACTTCTTTGACTGACTCCTGGTTCGGGGTGATGACAGCCGCGCCGCCATTAGTCAGACTGTTCACGCTGGTGCCGTCGATCTGGTAATTGTTGGATGTTACTCGCTGACCGTTGGCAGAGATTTGCGGTGCATTCTCGGTCTGAAAAATCGATCGGCTCGACCCTCCGGGTCCGACGACGTTAGGTAAAGAGACCGCGCCACCCGTGCCACCACGCGCGGCATCGCCGAATACTCCGGGAGTCAATCGCGCTAATTCGTAAGGGTCGCGTCCAAACTGCGGCAGACTGCGGACTTCTTGAGTTGTGAGAGCCTTGTCCAGACTGGCGTTCTCGGTCTCCAATGTCTGCCCAGTTTCCTGAGTTACGGTAACGGTCGCGCTCACCTCACCGGGCTCGAGAACGACATCGATACCCTGCACGGCTTCGGCATTGACCGCGACGTTGTCGAATACTTTCTGTTTGTACCCAGCTTTTTCAACAGAGAGCCGGTACTTGGCGGGCGCTAAACCTGACAGTCTGTAGAAGCCTTCGTTGCTCGCCGTTGTTTCCTGCGTCTTTCCGGTCTCAGTGTTGAGTAGCGTGATCTTTGCCTCGGGTACGAGGCCGCCCGCGGTGTCGGTAATGGTACCCTGGATGCCAGCCTTGAACTGAGCGTTGGCAGTTCCTACAACAAACAAAAAGAAAAGCCCGACCGTCATGATGCGGACCAAACTAGACGTGGTGCGATTCATTGGAAGGCCCTCCTGAGGCCATGAGTCAACGGTTTTCGATTGAGGCCCGAACTTGTAGTGAAAACTACGGAATACATTGGCAAGAGTTCTCCCCCTGACAAGTCGGCTCTGACTTTCGGGGAAGCGAATTCAATACGCGATTTGCCAGCTTACGTCGGGATGTCCTTACTGTATGTGTGCTGGCACACATAGGGAAGTATTTATTAAATAGCACCAGGAAACCAAAAGTTCAACATATTTCCCACGAAGTGTCTGCTAAGTTGCGCCACGAAACCATGAGCATTCGGTGGCGTCGGTTATTGAACGAGCGTTTCCGATCCCGACGAGTTGAGTAAAAATCGAACGCGCTCAATGTGGAGACGAGGATGGCTTGCTGCAAGCTGCATGGCCGGCATTCGCAACTCTAATGAGAAAGGGCGACTAGATGAATAGTCGCCCTTAAATCATTCCTTTGAAAATGGTGAGCCGAGCAGGGCTCGAACCTGCGACCCGCTGATTAAGAGTCAGCTGCTCTACCAACTGAGCTATCGGCCCGTTAAGCGGAAGAAAATTATACGTGGGTAAACTTGCAAGTCAAGGCGATGCGCGCAACGCATGAATCACTCTTAATGTCCGATAAGCTTTAGCTTGTCGTAACGCCGCGACGACAAACTGAAGGAAGCTCTGAACAAGTACATGAAAAAGTTTGCCCTGAGCCCGCGGAGCGCGGCGATAGCGTAAAGTCTAGCACCCCAGCCGAGATGCTCGGCCGGGAACCCCGCCCTGGGGTGAAGCGAAGCGCAACCCCAGGATCGCTCAGGGGAAAAAGTAAGAGCCCACGAAGTGGCCGACAGCCCTTTACGAAAGGTAAATTGCCAGGGTTTGCTCTATCGCACGCTCCGCGCGCCTGGGATTTTTAACGATCGTCGTCCTAGGGTTCCGCTCCGCTCCACCCCAGGGCGGGGTCCCCGGCCGAGCATCTCGGCTGGGGTGCTAGACTTTATGCTTCCACCCGCTACGCGGGTTTTGGAAACGCTAGCCGCATTGACTTGATCAAAGCTTCCTAAAGTTTATCGGACATCACAAGCTAAGTTTGATCGGACCACATGTCTACTTCCGACGCTTGAAGTAGTAAGCCGGATCGGTTGGCGGTCCTGCTACTGCAACTAACTCCCATCCACTTGCGCCTAGTTTATCCAGATGCTGTTCCAGCACAAATGCCTCGCGCCCAAACGGCACGTCCGGTGCCTTGCGCATGCGCGGATTACCCGTCGGAGTAAGGTTGGTACTGCTGGGTCCGGCGACCGCCAGATATTCCCACTGCTCATTCGGCGCAGAATCGTTTGCCTTTGCTTCCTCTTGTCCAGTCGTATTCACGATGGCAATCGAAACAACGGCGAGAATTAACGCAGCAACCGCTAGCGACGTTCGCCTAAAGATAGTTTTGCTCTCATTCATGAGAATCTCCTTTCGAACAATCAAACGCGAATTCAAATTGAAGTGCAACATACAGGTGTTTTGGTGGTTTCGCCCCGCTGGAGCGAAAGCCAATTCAACTGTGTTGCATTGGGAGTTTGAATCCACCAGGTATCGGCCACGAGGATCTGATACTCGGCTTGCAGCTACTAAAAGAAAAGCGGCCGGCCGAATGGCCCACCGCATTTTTTTTAAAAAGTTTAGGATGCCAAACAGTAAGGCCAGTTCGGACGCTCTGAAACGGCTTCAACCAGCCGCCGCGCACTCACGTTCCGCGAGTAGTTGGTTAACTCTCTCAATGAGCTTATCGATATCGGGTTTGGCTATGTAGTCTTGCGCGCCGGCGGCCATTGCCTCGGAACGATGTATGGCGTAGGCGTCACCACTGTAAAAGATGCATGGCACGCCCGGCGTGACCTGAGTTAACTTCTGACACAACTCCAACCCGCTGCCGTCCGGCAGATGTCGATCGAGCACATAGAGATCAAATTCCGAAGTGGTAGCCAGTTCGAGGGCTTCACCAATAGTGGTTGCTGTAACGACTTCATAGTCTTCGTGAGACAAAATGAGCTTCATCATCTCTGACGCGTCTTCATGGTCATCGATGCAGAGAATGCGACACTTTATTTGAGGCATTAGGGGTCCTCCATAAACCTGGATCTTTCGATAGAACGGGAGAGGCCGGAATTGTAAACTACATGGACCGATTGGGCCAACAGTAAAAATCGTGAATCGTCAATCGTAAATAGAGCCCGCGCTTCTTTGGTTGTAAAGCAAACTGTTAGTTTGCGGTCGAGGCAATGAAGCTTCCTGCCCGTAGGCTGAAGCGTTGCCTTTCAACGACCGCAAACTAACAGTTTGCTTTACAAACAGCGGAACCTTTGAAAGAGGAATGGCGTAGAACTCGGCTTTAACGACGAGGCGAGCGGGATTCCAGCATAACCTTAAGCAACTGGTCCACCGCTTCGACCTCTTCATCGTCGGGCGCGAGTTCCTTGTATCTTTCGAGCGCTGACAACGCCGACGCCAGGTCCCCGATGCGGTGATAAACAAGCGCGAGGTTAAAGTAAACGAGTGAGAAACCCGACTCAATCTGCGAAGCAGCTTCATAATGTAGCCGCGCGAGAGAAAGCTCGCCGGCATCGTAATAAAGATTGCCGAGATTGTAGTGCGCCTCGACGTGCCGCGGCTCGTGCTTCAGCGCCAGGGTAAAGTTGTCGAGCGCTTTCCCGCGCTGGCCCAGGTCGAGATTGATGATGCCGAGGTTGCAATAGGCCTCAGCCACGTTGTCGCCGTCGCTTATCGCTTCCTGGTACGACTCTGCGGCTTTCGCGTCGCCCTGTTCATGCAGCAACAGCGCTTCTTCAAACGGCGTGAGCAAGCGTGAAACCCTGCCACGCTGGGCGCCGCGGAAAAGATGCAACTGGCCCTGGAGCTCGGCCTCGATTTGGCGAATGCTTTGGCCCTGCGCGCGCAGCTCGCGGACGCGACGGAACTGCGTCAGCGCTTGAAAGTCGTAGCTTAATTCATTGTTTGTTCCGGGTGTCGCCTGGATGATGCCTTGCTCAGTCCAACGGCGGATGGTGCGTTCACTAAGACCGAAGAGTTGTTTGATTTCGCCGACGGAGTAGCTGGCCTTGACGCGTTGATAGTCCGCTTTCGCGGGAACACGTGAGGGAAACGATAAAACCTTCTTGCTGTCTTCGTTCATTTAAAACTGTAAAGCACGCCTGTTAGTTTGCGGTCGTGCGTAAAGCAACTGTCAGATTGCGAATTACTACGTACCTAAATTCTTTTGTTTGCGTGTGACCTTGGCTTCGCCGTGTTGTTCGTTGCGTACCGCCGCAAACTAACAGTTTGCTTTACATCGCTACGATGCTTTGCGCTTCTTTGCCGGCTTTGCTTTCGCAACCGACTTCACTAACGTAAGCGCTTTCTTCTTTGAAGCCGCCGGCGCGGCCTTGACCATCGGTTTGCGGCTCGAAGCCTGCAAGCTCTTTTTCAACGCGCTCATAATATCAAGTCTCGGCAGTTCTTCAACCTCAAATTCAACGACTTTCTTGCCTTTGATTTTGGATTCGATAAGTTTCTTGAGCGCTTCGTGATACTGGTCAGCCGTGTCGATCTCGGATAATGAAGTGACCATCTGCTCAACCAGCATGGTCGCCATTTTCAATTCGTTCTTGTCGAGTTTGTTTGCGCCTTCAATCTCAGGGACGTCTTCTATTTTTCTCAACTCGTGCGGATAGTGCAGCTTCTGCAGGACCAGACCGTTTTCCTGCGGAAACACCGCAACCAGATCTTCGCGATCGCGCAAGACGACTTTGCCGATTGCCACCTTGCCGGTCTGCTTCATCACTTCGCGCAACAGCGCATAAGGTTTTTCTGAGACTGGTCCATCCGGGCCGGCGTAGTAAGGCGAATCGTAAAACGTCCGCGGAATTTCATCGCTGTCAACGAAGCCAATGATATCAACCGCTTTGGTCGTTTTGATCTTCACCTTGGCAATGTCTTCCGGCTCGACGATCGCATAGCGGTCGGGCTCGTACTGATAGCCTTTGGTGATCTGATCGTTAGTGACCACCTGCTGGCATTTCTTGCAGCGCTTGTCGTATCCGATTGGACCATAGTCTTCCCGGTGCAACTGATTAAACTGGATCTTTTCGGCGGTCTCGATCGCGTTATAGATGCGAACGGGAATGGCGACGAGCAGGAAACGAATGTGGCCTTTCCAAATAGATCTCATTTCGGGTATCTCCGAAGAAGAAGTTCAAGTCTCAAGTTTCAAGTCTCAAGTTTGAGGTTTCAAGCTGGCTTGTTTACCAACTTGAAACTTTGAACTTGAAACTTTGAAGTCCTAAGACACGCTCACCGGCTCTGGGGCCGGTGTGGGCCAGTATTATGCGGTTGCTGGCCCAGGGATGTAAAGAATTAAGTAGAAAGGCCGCGGAAATGCAGGCTAGCGTAAGCAGTGCTAACACTCGCCCCGAAACGACACGGAAAACAATAAATTGGCGGCTTTGCCGCGTTCCGTGCGGTAAGCCTATGGCTTACCGGAGAGCGGTGGTATCTAAAGGCTATGCCTATTCGTTGAACTGCTACCTCGCAGCAAACCTCGAGGCATAGCCTCGGTCAATCAGACTTCGCCGGTAAGCCGTAGGCTTACCGCACGGAAGGCGGCAGAGCCGACTGATTGAAACTTTAACTTCCTTTGCAAAACGGGGGTCCGTTTGAAAAAACTTCAGACCGCATGCAGCAATGCATTCCGCATGGCTTTCGCCGACTGCCAGCGCTCCTCAGGATTTTTGACGAGAGCACGATCGACGATCTCACAAAGGGCGGCGGACAAAGCGGGCACACGTTCGCGCAAGGGAATCGCCGGTTGTTCGAAAATAGCTTTTATTGTTTCCGACATGCTGGTGTGCTTGCCAATTTTCAATGCCAGCTTGCCGCTGAACAAACTATAGGCCGTCATGCCCACCGCATAGAGGTCCGACTGCGGCTTCACATCGCGAAAGTTTTTTAGTTGTTCGGGCGGCATGTACGCGAGCGTGCCCGCCATCTCACCAGCCATCGTAACTCCGCTCATGCCCGATTGCGTGAAGCTTTTTGCCAGTCCAAAGTCGGTCAACTTTGCCGACAATTCCTTGCCTGAACTGCGCACCAGAATGTTTTGATCTTTGATGTCGCGATGAATGTAGCCGTGGTCGTGCGCGTGCGACAGCGCATCCAGCACTTGGGTGATGATAGCGATTGCGTCCGGCGACGAGAGGTGACCGCCGCGCGAATCGGCAAGCTTGGCGGCGTCGGCGCCATCGACGAATTCCGTTACCAGATAGACCACGCCGTTATGGACGCCGCGATCGATGAACTCGACGATGTTGGGATGCTTAAGCGCCGCGGCAACATCGACCTCGCGCATGAAGCGGCGCATCGCTTTGTCGCTCACAGCAAACTCAGGCAGAAGCGTTTTAATGGCGACGCCACGGCCGGTCTTTTGATCCCGCGCCAGCGTCACGCAACCCATGCCGCCGCGCCCGAGTACGCGAATCATCTCGTAACCGGGAATTGGCTGTGGCGTGTTTCGCAATTCGGCGCGACAGTCTTCACACAAAAAAGTTAAGTGCTCGTCTGAAGTTGCCGCCTGTGCCTGTTCACTGCGGCCACAGTTTATGCATTGCACGGCGACCACAATGGGTTTAGCGGGCGCGCGGCCTGGCTGGGAATCTTCCGCGGACTCGCCGGAAACAACTTCAACCAGCAAGACAGTTTCACCGCCCTGAATTTTGTCGCCATTCTGGAGCGCGGCTTCGGAAACCTTGCGGCCGTTGACGAATGTTCCATTGGTCGATCCCAAATCGCGCAGCAGGCAGTGCGGCGGGGAAATTTCAAGCAGGCAGTGATGCCGAGAAAAGAAGCGGTCGTCGGGAAGGTATAGATGCGAGTCGGCAGTCCGTCCAATGAGAAACGTATCAGGCTGAGTGAAACAAAAGACGCGGTCTTTGTAAGGGCCGGCCAGTACTTTTAAGTTGACTTGCATTAATTGGTCCAAAGTCCAAGGTCCAAAGTCCAATGTCCGGTTAGCTTCGAAGACTTTGGACCTTGGACTTTGGACATTGGACTATCTTTTGATTTCGAGATCGTCGAAGGCCACTTCCGTTACGTCGCTGGTGTAGAAGCCGGCGACTCCGCGCTTGAAGTTTTCCGTATCTGAAATCTTATCGAGGTACTCGCCGTTGATGTAGAACGAAAGCTCCGCGCCGCGCGCGCGCACCTCAAGCTGGTTCGCGCTGGTGCCGGTGCGGATGGCACTCGACTTGGCCCAGGGCACCACCGTCGTCTGCTGGCCATCCTTGTGTTTGATAACCTCGTATTGAGGATCTGTGCCGCTGTAGATCAACAGCGCATAGTCTTCCAAATCACCCGCCTTTGATCTTTGTCCGTGCACAATCAAACCATAGCCTGTCGGTGAAGGTGAGCCATCAACGCTGCGAACGCTGACCTTAACGTCTGCGTTGCCGGTGTCATAATCGCCATTGGGCGCATACATCACAAGGTACGTTTTGTCTTTGGAACGCATGTGATATTCGTCATTGTCGTACCAGATGTCGCCGTATTCACCGCGGTCAGTGGTCCATTTTGCTTCCGAGAAATCATCGCTTAAGAGCGGCGGCAGTTTAACGTCAGAATTAATATTTGAAACGTTGCCATTCAAGTTGGTATTGGCGTTTGCGTTGCGGTTACCGCCGCGCAAATTCGCATTTCTGTTATTGCTGTTGTTGGTATTCGCGTTCATGCTCGCCAGCACTATCACCATGATGACCAAGCCGATCGCAATGACGCCGACGACCGCCGCGCCGCCAACAATCCACCAGATCGCACTGGATTTCTTTCGCGCAGCCGGACCGGGAAGTGATGCCGACGGCGGCGCCCATTGCGGTGGTTGTGATTGTGATAGAGGCGCGGGGGGGCGCGATGCTTGTGCGGGTCTTTGCGGCGGGGTCGGACCGCTCGCCGCCGGCATTGACGGATAAATCTGTGTCGCCGGCGGATTCGTGTCGCGGATTTCGGTGTATCTGACGGTGGCGTTTGGATCCGCGCCCGGCGCTGATTCATTTACCAGCGGCGTGCCATCTTCGAGGCAGAAGTTAAGCGACGCATCGGTATAAGTGCGATTGCAACTAGGACAAATTCTCATTTTGTTGAATGCGACCGGCGGAAACGCGACGACCGAATTGGTGATTGTAATAAGACGGGAAGCATTATAGGGAAAGCATGGAGAGGCTCAAAGGCGGGGACGGCTAGTGGTTCAAGCATTCAGTTGTCGGTCAGCTTGGGTTGTTATGTCGACTTCTTATTGGAACTGCGAGCAGGCGGAACGCGAAGCGATGTCATTAGCACCGTGGCTTCAGCCCGGTGGTCAAGTTCTACAAAATGATTCCTTAAACCGTTTTTAACGGTTTCTCCTGTTCCGCTGCCAACAAAAACCGTTGAAAACGGTTCCTTGTCAGGTACGGTTTGCTATCACCGGGCTGAAGCCGCGGTGCTAATGAGATCGCTTCGCATCGCTTAGCGCTCAGTAAAAGCGACGAGTTACAACCGTCCTCATGCAGTTCGAAACTGACCCGCTAGCTCAAACGTTCAGTGGCTTGCCGCAGCGCCCACAGAATTTGGTGCCGGGAGCGTAGGAGGTACCGCAGGATTTACAAATGACTTCAACCGAACGCGGCGGGCGCCAATCGAGCGAAGCCGCGCCGATGGGAATGCCACACTTGCCGCAGAAGCGAATGCCGGCAGGATACTGCGTATGACAACGCGGGCAAGGCACCGTTGCAGCAACAACGCCTGGTTGACTCCCGATGGCCGCCTGTTTGAGTTCGCTGGTGCCGACACGCTCAAACGAACGATTCCCACAGCGGCCGCAAAATTTTATTCCTTCCGCGAATCGCGACCCGCATTGCGTGCAGGCGACAATGTGTGGAGCGCTTACCGCGCTGCCGGTGCGGCTATCCAAACTGCCGCCGCGCGATGGCGACAGGTGTTCGCTTCCGGCCGCACTCTTAAACTGCGCCTGAATAATTTGCTCGATGCCGTCGGCGCGCACTTCGATGACTCGTTCATCATCAACTTCACCGGCGCGCGACACGCGCAGTACGTGCTGGCCCGGCACGATCGAACGCAGCACAACCCTGCCCGAGCGACCTACGCTGCCATGCCGTTCGTCGTCAACATAAACTTCCGAACCTTGCGGCGCCATCACGATTAATGGCGAGTCCGCGCTTGGCGGAGGTTCCGGCCGTTTGCTGACCGCGGCATTGAGTTCATCAAACCATTCCGCGGCATTTTGCGGACGCGCCTGTGGCTCGCGCTCGAGCGCATGCATGATCGCCTTTTCAACTTCTGCAGAAATATCGGACCGCAATGTAGATAAAGGCGGCGGTGCCTGCATTAACTTTTGCGCGACAAGCTGAGTCAGGTCGCCGATAAACGGCGGACGTCCGCCCAACATGTGATAAGCAATCGTACCCAACGCATAAATGTCGGCGCGCGTGTCTAGCGTCACGCCTGTCTGCATCTGTTCAGGCGCCATATATTCCGGCGTACCGATTATGCCGCGCGACTGTGGACCACTCTCAGACGTTGCTTCCGACCGGTCGGCGGTAACAATCTTTGCCAGGCCAAAATCGCCTACCTTCACGAAGCCGTCGGCCATGCTGCCGCCGGCCGGCTTGCGCTTTTGCATCAGGAAAATATTGGCAGGTTTTAGATCGCGGTGCAGTATGCCTTCATCGTGGGCGGCTTCGACGCCGGCAACGGCCTGGCCGAGGATGGTAAGTGTTCGCTGCAAATCGAGCGTGCCTTCGCGGCGCAGCAGTTGATAAAGGCTTTCGCCATCAACGTATTCCATGACCAGGAAGAAAACGCCGTCGGCGCTTTTGCCAAAGTCGGTAACGTCAACCACGTTAGGATGGCGAATAGAGGCGGCGGCGCGTGCCTCGCGTTCAAAGCGCGCGATGGCTTCGCCTTCCTGCAGGTCTTCGTCGTTGAGGATGTCCGGCCGGACGGTCTTCACGGCAACGCGGCGGGTGACGAGGTTCTGATCGCAGGCCAGATAAACCTGGCCCATCGCGCCGCGTCCGAGGCGTTTCTCGAGCAGGTAACGCGAGGAGAGCAGCCGCGATCCGGGCAAAGTTTGCTTCGTCTTCGCGTCGTCCGTCGGGCAAACGTCGACATCGTCTTCGTAGCAACTTTCACATCGTGGACATTCACGCATTTTGAGGGAAAAATCGCTGGAACCGTCAACGGTTATGAAATGAGCAATCAGGAAACATTACAGCATCGCAAAATAAATACGGAACCGCGAGCGGACCGGGGTCCCCGCGCGGGCAGCCCGCGTGGGGTGGTGGTAGCGACCGGCTCGGGGCACTCAACTGATATGCAATCGTAGCGTTTGAATATTAAGTTGCTTTGAACAATCCTGTTAACCCAGCGCAGACCCGGTCGCTACCGCTCCGGGTTCTGTATTTTTCTTGGCCGCTACGAAATATTTCGCCGTCAGTTGTTCGCTTTCCTGTATCTGTTGCTCTAAGCGGCCTGGAGTTGAGAAGTGCACGCCGAGCATCTTGTTGCTTCAATGTGAATCGCGGAGAAGCAGTAAGGACATTCCTTTGTCAGTTCGACCACTTCCACCTGCTTGCGCTTATTGATCGCCCTAACGATCAGGAAGACAACGAAGGCGATGATTAGGAAGCTGATGACGTCGTTCAGGAACACGCCATAGGCAATTACCGGCAGGCCCCTGACCTGCGCGTCTGCCAGCGACGCCGGGTTTTTGCCGGAGAGGTCGATAAATAAATTTGCAAAGTCGACGCCACCGAGCAGCATGCCGATGGGCGGCATGATGATTCCTTCCACCAACGACGTGACGAGTTTGCCAAAGGCCGCGCCAATAATTACAGCCACGGCCAAATCGATAACGTTGCCACGCGCAATGAACTCACGAAATTCTTTGATCATTCCAGGGCTCCTTTTGTAGCACAGACTTTAGTCGGTGTTTTCGTCCACGAGCACGACCTGAGATTTAAGCAACTATGTCAGGCATCGCAAGTGCCTATTGAGTTCGAGTCTTGTGTTTTCCCCAAAGAGCACAGACTAAAGTCTATGCTACCGTTGGCACTTCTTTCCCGCTTTGTACCCGGCCTTTTCAGCGTCTTCTGTAGTTCTGAACACAACGCGATTTGTTTCTTTGACCTCAGTCGCCGGCCGGCAGGCGTCCGAATAATAAACCTTACTTTCCCGGTCGGCTATGATTTCGCTTATTTGGCTTTCGCCCTCGGCGGCGGCAGCCTCTTCCTGAGCTTTTGTTTCGCGCCGCGTCGCTATTGTTTTCTCGGCAGTCTCATCGATCAAGTGAAAGCTCGCGCCTCCTGCCACCGTCGAAAGTGTGATTTGAAAATCAGCACAGCGAATGCGACTGCCACGCATTCTCCACGATTCCCAGGCATTGGGTAAGTGCAGCGCCTGTGAAATCCCGGCGGCAAAGTCGGGCACAGTTTGCCATTTGTACGAGCTTTCATAGCCGAGCCAAAGCGAACTTAGATGGTTATCAAGAAAGTCGAGCGAGATGGTCCTGACGCCTGCGAAAGCGGTCTTATCAACGTCGGCGGTGAAGTCCGGATTGGTCGTCGTCTTCGAAACACCAAAGGCATCAACCCGACCGAAGGCGATGTGTGGCAAACGCGCCTTGACTTGTTCCGCTGTCATGCCGAGCTGAAAGCCAAACAACTCCGCACTCGGCGGCAGGTCCGACAGTTTCATCGAACACGTCGTCGCTTGCGCGCGAAGTTGCGTGGCGCAGCATAAAACCGAAAACAAACTTGCGCCGACCAGTAACAAAATATTTTGGCGAACAGATGATGAAGCCAAGGTCATAAAATCAGATCGTTATGCGATGAGAGAATGAATTAGTTTTTCCAGTTCGTCGGGCTCGAATGGCGTGGATACATATTCATTGCATCCAGCCGCAAGCGCTTGTTCACGAAACTGATCCGCGCCATATGCGGACACCGCAATAATCGGCAGCACTGCGGAGTCTTTCACCGCCCGAATTTTTCGCGTGGCGGACAGTCCATCAAGCTCCGGCATCTCGACGTCCATAATGATCAAATCGGGTTCGACCTCACGCGCTTTCGCGACGGCCTCGTTGCCGTTCTCCGCCTCTACCACGCGATAACCTTTTTTGCGCAACCACGTTCGCAAAAGCAGACGCGTGTCGTCGAAATCGTCTACGACTAGAATCGTTGGCCGGGGATCGTTTTGATTCTGAAGCTCGGGCGACATGATGTTGCGCAAAGGAAACTGGGGGAGGTGGTACCCGCGGCAGGGGTCGAACCTGCGACCTCTCGCTCCGGAGGCGAGCGCTCTAATCCACTGAGCTACGCGGGCAAATCGGGCAGGAAAAGATAGCACAGCGGCGCGCGGGTCGGCATCTCTCGGAAATTGTGGCTGTGATTCGCCGCATTTATTGAGGTGGCCTTCGCGTTCCGACCGGTCCGCAGTTCAAATAGGAGTTGGAGTGGGAGTGAATAAACGGTTGGTACGATTGCGAAGAATTGCGCGCCAAGTTATTGCGCCAGGCGATGCACACCGTAAAAAACGAAAAATACGACTGCGGCTATTGAACCCGCGGCCGGAATGGTCAGGACCCAGGCCCATACAATTCTTCGGGCGACTCCCCATTTTACAGCTGACAGACGGCGGGTTGACCCTACGCCAATAATCGCGCCAGTGATCGTGTGTGTCGTTGAAACTGGAATGCCGGCCAGCGTTGCTCCAAACAAAGCGATTGCTCCCGCCGTCTCTGCGCAGAAACCGCCTACGGGTTTGAGTTTCGTAATCTTGGAACCCATCGTATGCACAATGCGCCAGCCGCCGGAAAGCGTGCCAAGGGCAATTGCCCCATGGGCCATCAATACAACCCAAACGGGAATGTCCGGCAACTTACCGCCCGGGCCTGAGCCGAGAAGTCCGCCGGCAACCAGGACCGCGGTGACGATGCCCATTGTTTTTTGTGCATCGTTGCCTCCGTGCCCGAGCGAGTACGCAGCTGCCGAAAGCAATTGCCCGCGCCGAAAAATCTTGTCAACGTTTCTTGGCGTTGCGCGCCTGAATATCCAGTGGACCGCAACCATCAAGAAGAAGCCCATCACCATTCCAATCACAGGTGAGGCAACGATAAATATTACAGTCTTGATCCAGCCTTCAGGTTTGAGGATGCCAACGAAACTTCCATAAGCGGCGATTGCGGCGCCCCCATAACCGCCGATGAGGGCGTGTGAACTTGAAGTTGGAAGCCCCACGTACCAAGTGATCAAGTTCCAAACGATCGCGCCGATAACGCCTGCGAGCAGCATGTAAAGGCGCGCGTCCTGGGCGACCAGCTCTATGCGCACGAGATCGCCGCCAATAGTTTTGGCGACACGCGTTCCCAGTATGGCGAAAGCTATGAAGTTAAATGCCGCGGCCCACATCACCGCGAGGGCAGGCGATAGGACGCGGGTCGAAACTACGGTAGCTATCGAATTCGCCGCATCGTGAAAGCCATTCGTGTAGTCGAATATTAAAGCAACGAAGATGATGAAAATCGCGAAGGAAGCAGTCGTTGTCATCTTGTGGGTTTCTGCTTACTAGGTGTGTTTGATGATGACACTTTCGATAATGTTAGCAACGTTCTCGCAACGGTCTACCGCAGCCTCGAGCTTTTCGTAGACCTCTTTCCATTTCAGGACAGTTAATGCATCGTGTTCGTCGTGGAAAAGTTCGGCGATGGCCGCGTGATAAATGTCGTCGCCTTCGTTTTCCAGCCGATGAATTTCAACCAACCGCTGAGTCACGTTCTTCGGTCGTTTGAGTGTCGAGACAATCTCTTTAAGCTGCTCAGCCATCCGTTCGATCACGTCCGCGAAATCGCGCGCGTAGTCGGTTATCTCGTGCACATCAAAAATGATTATCGCGCGGGCTGCGTCGTCAATTAGATCGACGATGTCGTCGAGCGCGGTCGACATCAGGTAAATGTCTTCCCGGTCGAACGGTGTGATGAACGACTTATTCAGCTTGGTCGAAATATTGTGAGTTAGTTCGTCGCAGGCATGCTCGAGACGCTTAATCCGCTGAGCGTACTCCACATAATCGTGGTTCTTGTCTGCCAGCATCTCCTTCAGCTCCCGCGCTGCCGAAGAGATGTACAAAGTCATTTGAATAAAAAGATCGAAGTATTGCTCTTCGCGCGGAAGAAAATTGAGTAAACCCATTTAGCAGTTCCTTAACATGAAATTCAGACCAAGTTCAGGCGAAGCCGCACTATAGCCCAGCGCTCGTTCGCGTGTCTACGATATTTGCTTTTGACCCGTCACTATCGTGAGATTTGTCAGCTTGCACCTTGTTTCAGCAGTCTGCCCACTTGCAAAAGCCGCGCGCACTCGTATATCAAGTTGTCTTGAATGAATAACAAGAGTCACTTTGAACAGGTTGTTGCTGTGCTTCGTCTGGAGTCGCAGGCAATTGCAGACACAGCGGCGCGTCTGAATGCTGATGACGTTGAGCGCGTCGTCGGTCTGCTGGTCGGCTGTCGCGGCAAGATCGTTATTCTTGGCGTCGGCAAGTCCGGCATCATCGCGCAGAAAATTGCGGCGACCATGACCAGCACCGGCTCAGCCGCACTTAACCTGCACCCGTCGGATGCACTCCACGGCGGCATGGGAATCATCAACTCGGACGACGTCGTGATGATTCTTAGCAACAGCGGCGAAACGAATGAATTGATCGAGCTGCTGCCTTACCTCAAGCGCCGCAGCGTCTCAATTGTCGCTGTGGTTGGCAATCCAAATTCGACGCTGGCACGCCGCGCTGACGCGATAATAGACGCGTCAGTAAATGCCGAAGCCTGCCCACTAAATCTTGCGCCGACAACCAGTACCAGCGTGGCGCTCGCTATTGGCGATGCGTTGGCGCTCACGCTTATGCAAGTAAAGGGACTGACGCCGAACGATTTTGCGGTCAACCACCCAGCCGGCCAATTAGGAAAAAGGCTCACCTTGACGGTCGCGGATTTAATGCACGGCGGCGGCAAGAATCCGACTATCAGTTTAGGTGCGGGGTGGCTGCAAATTGTGAAAGCAATCAGCGATGGCGGGCTCGGTGCGGTGAACGTTATCGATGAGGCCGGCCATCTAGCAGGCGTTATTACTGACGGCGATTTGCGGCGCGCGCTGCAGCGTTTGGACCATGGCCCCCTGGAAGCTCTTAAGTCCGGAGAGATCATGACGAAGGATCCGGTGGTTGCCGAGCCTGGATTGCTGGCCTATGACGCTTTGCGGTTAATGGAGGAGCGCAGCTCGCAGATTTCAGTGCTGCCGGTGGTGGATGGGGATCGAGTTTGTGTGGGATTGATCAGACTTCACGACATCGTGCGCAGCGGACTGTGAAAAAGTCCAAGGTCCAAAGTCCAATGTCCAAAGTCAAAGACCAAAGACCAAAGACCAAAGAATAAAGACCAAAGACGATAAAGTTGATGACTCAAGTCGCGGAAACAAGACTTTGGACATTGGACATTGGACTTTGGACCGGTATTTCAGGCATATCAACAATGTCCCACGCCGAACGCATGCGCAATAGTTTGGACATTAAGCCGGCGTGCATGATGTGACCGCTGCGTTCCGCAACAACCTTTCCAACGATTGGCATTCCCAACAACGCGAGATCGCCGATGATGTCCAGAATCTTGTGACGCACAAACTCATCACGAAAACGCAGTCCAGTTTCATTGAGCATGCCATTCGGCGTTAGCACGATGGCATTGTCCAACGAACCACCGCGAATCAGGTTCGCCCGTCGCAACGCTTCAATTTCATGAGTAAAACCAAACGTGCGGGCGGCGGCGATCTCGCGACTAAAAGCGCCGTCATTCAAATGCAGTGAAAACTGTTGCACGCCAATCAGCGGGTGAGGGAAGTCGATCAAACAATCGACCTCGTAGTGGTCGCCGGGTTCGACGCTAATGCGCCGGTCGCCCTGCTGAAACGAAACCTTTTCACGAACCAGCAGCGCGCGACGGGCCAACGGCTGTTCGACAATTCCGGCCTGCTCGATCATCTCGGCAAATACTTCAGCCGAACCGTCGAGAATGGGAATCTCCAGATTGTCGACATCGATGTAAACGTTATCGACGCCTAGACCGCGCAGCGCCGACAGCAGGTGCTCAACCGTCGAGAGCATCACGCCGGTGCGCATCAAGGTCGTTGCGTAACCACAGTGCGCGACGGACTCAACGGTAGCGGGAATTTCAAAGCCGCCCAAATCAGTGCGACGAAACACATATCCAGTGTCAGGCGGCGCCGGAACCAAACGAACTCTTACCGGCACCGCCGTGTGCAGCCCGACGCCGTCCGTTTCAACTGATGAACCAAGTGTGGTTTGCTTGATCAAGTGTTATTGGTCCTCATGGGGTTGAAAAATCTTAACGCAGATTAACGAGCAATGATTGTGCCGAGTCTCAATGTCATGTAATTGATACTCTTCGGCCCAGGCATGTGGCTCACATGCTACACCTGTCAGGAATCAAAGGAGCGAATGCCACACCCCTCTGAGCTCAGAGGAATAAAAGGTCCATCTCAAATAAAAGGCCCATCTCACTGGGACCGCGGGCGTCCCGCCCGCAATGAGCGCAAAGCGCGAAGAGTGCAGCCATCGTTAGAATTATTGTTTATGACAGATTGATGCGATCGCCCACAGATCGTGTGTTGCCAAATATCTTTCGCGCTTTCGCGCTCATTGCGGCCGAGACGGCCGCGGTCCCAGTGTTCGCGTGATCGCAGCCTCAACAAGGATCATTACCTCAATTGACACTCCGAAACCGCCTCACTATCATCGAAACACATGCCAACAAAGCAAGCTCCTGCTGGTGCCCAACCAGTCGAGAGAGTTTTTCTAATCGATTCCATGTCGCATATCTTCCGCGCTTTTTTTGCGCCGATGGCGAATCGTGCGGCGCCTCTCGCTAATTCCAAGGGCCAGGTAACGCAAGCCGTTTACATCTTCACAAACATGCTGCGCAAGCTGTTGACGGATGAGAAGCCAAACTATATCGCGGCGATTTTTGAATCGGGCGAGAAGACTTTTCGTCACGAGACGTTTGCCGACTACAAAGCCAACCGCTTGGCGATGCCCGAAGATCTCGCATCGCAACTCCCCTACATCAGACGGCTTTGCGAAGCGTTTAATATTCCAGTGATTAATTCCCCAGGCTACGAGGCTGACGACGTAATTGGCACGCTCGCCAAAAAAGTCGCTGAAGAAAAGCTGCAGGCGGTGATTGTTTCGAATGACAAAGACATGTGCCAGCTCGTTGCGAATCCTTACGTGGTCTGCATGCGCACAAATTCCCAGGTGGTAAAGCGCAAGGAATACGTGCCGCCGATCGAGTGGTGCGATGAGGCCTGGGTCGAGAAAAAATTCGGTGTGCCTGCCACCAAAGTTGTCGATCTGCTCGGTCTAATGGGCGACTCAATCGACAACATTCCCGGCGCGCCGGGCATTGGGGCAAAAGGCGCGGTGCAAATCATTAACCAGTTTGGCTCGATTGATAATGCGCTCGACCGCTGGGAAGAAGTGAAGCACAAGACCTATCGCGAGTCGCTGCACAACAATCCGGATTTGATTCGCCAATCGCGCGAGTTGGCGCGCATCCGCCTCGATCTCGACATCGAGTTGGATTTGGACCAGATCAAAGCCCGGCCACCGGATCGCGCTGCCGCTTACGAATTGTTCAAGGAGCTGGAGTTTTCCGCGTTGACGCGCGAATTTGCGGATGCCGCCAGCAAGCCCGCCGCGGCAAGCGGAGACCTCAACTACGAACTGATCGATTCGCGCGCCGGGCTGGACCGCTTAATCAAAACATTCTGGGACGCCGAAAGCGTCGCCGTTGCGGTAGCTGATTCGACGCCTGCAGATACCGAGGCGCAACAATGCGCTTTTGATTATGAGGCAGCTTCGGTGCTGGCGTTCTCAACCGCTGCGGGCACTGCGGCGGTCATCGACCTCGATAAATTTGCGGAAGGGCGCAATGAAGCAACCGCTGCGCTTCGTGAAGTTTTGTCGAACGGTCTGATCGAAAAGTCCGTTCATGATTTGAAGCGTGCCATCGGCTTGCTGAGCGGTCTCGACATCACGCTGGAAGGTGTAAAGGACGATACATTCCTTGCTGCTTATCTGATCGATCCGAATCGCAGCAAGTACGATCTCGGCGATCTCGCACGCGAGGCGGTCGAGGTCGAGAAAACCACAAAGCCCGCGAACGGTTGGACGGATGCGCAGTGGGACACGGCAGTCGCCGCCGACCTGACAGCCCAAACGGCGCGCGTGCTGCATCAGCGTATCCTCGAAAAGAAACTCGAAACCATTTATACCGAGATGGAGCTGCCTTTGGCGCCGCTTCTGTTTCGCATGGAACAAGCCGGGCTGAAAGTGGACCGCACGACGCTTTCCGATCTTTCGAATTTTCTCGGAATGGAGTTGAAAAAACTTACAATCAAGATTTACGAGTTGGCGGGCAGAGAATTCAATATCGGTTCGCCCAAACAAGTCGGCGAAGTGCTTTCGGAGTTGGAAATGACGTCCGGCCGCAAGACTTCAACCGGCCGCATCTCGACCAGCAAAGCGGTGCTGGAAGAGTTGGCCCAAACTTATGAATTGCCAAGATTAATTATCGACTACCGCGAGTTGGATAAGTTGAAAAGCGTCTACACGGACGCGCTGCCAAATCAGATCGCTGCGGATGGCAGAATTCATTGTCTGCTGAATCAAACTGTGGCGGCGACGGGTCGCCTTTCTTCCAGCGAACCAAACCTGCAGAACATTCCCATTCGCACCGAACTCGGCCGCCGCATCCGGCGCGCGTTTGTGGCTGAAAAGGGCTACAAAATAATTTCCGCCGACTATTCGCAACTCGAGTTGCGACTGCTGGCGCACATCACGCAGGACGCGGTAATGCTTGAGGCGTTTCAGCATGGCGAAGACATTCATGCACGCACGGCGCGTTTGGTTTTCGGAGCGAAGACTGATGAAGAACTTAAAGAAGCGCGGCGTTTTGCAAAAATAGTTAACTTTGCGATCGCCTACGCAATCGAGCCGTGGGGTTTGTCGCAACGCGTCGGAATCTCGCGGCAGGAAGCAAAGAAAGTCATCGAGGATTATTACAATACTTACAAAGGTGTGCGGCGTTACATGGAAGAGGTGCCGTTGCGCGCGCGAGAACATGGTTACGTGCGTTCTATTTATGGCCGCATTCGTCCGCTCCAAGGTATCAACGATCGCAACGCAAACATTCGCAAAGCTGCCGAGCGCGAAGCCATCAACATGCCTATCCAGGGAACCGCCAGCGACATTGTAAAAATTGCTATGCTACGCGTTGATGAAGAGTTCAAGCGCGAACAGTTGGACGCCCGTTTGTTGATGCAGGTTCACGACGAGTTGCTGGTTGAAGTTTCAGCTGATGCGGCCGAACATGTAGCGGAAGTTTTGAAGCGCGAAATGGAATCGGCGGTGAGTTTGGATGTGCCGCTGATTGTTGACGTTGGAATTGCCGACAACTGGATGGACGCAAAACCTTAGTTTCACATTTGGTTTGATGGACGAAGAACCAAAAACAAAGACTGAAGACGCGAACGGCGCAGGAAACTCGAACGGCGCCGGGGATTCCCGTGCGTCCGATCGGCAGGTTGAAGCGAATGAGATACGAGCTGTCGTAGACCCGGCCGATGAGCCGACGCGTGTTGTCTATCGCCGGCAGGACACACAACAAAATGTCGAACCGGGCGATGCCGCGAGGGACGCATTCAGGGGTTGGAATCAACAACTCGCGCCGGCAATCATGCCGCTGATCATTGGCTTTCTCATTCTACTCATACTGATTTCCATTCTGGGCATTGTCAGTGCGCGGCGCATGGACCAGGTTGGCCACGACGTTCTCGATTTGGAGCAACAACACGCGGCTAAATTTAGTTTGTTGCTGAAACTTCGTTTGGCAGTGACCAAACTGAACAACGAAGCGCGAGCGCGCGCCGAGTCCGATTCGCGCGGCGGGCTGAGACCTCCACTCGCTGTGCCGCTGAAGAATGCCGGGCAAGAAATGAATCAACTGTTAAGCGAACTCCAGCGTCCGCCGCTTGCGAGCGATGAAACCTGGCAGCGTTTTCGTGCCGATTTGCAAAGCTATGTCGAGGTAACTGAAGACCTGCGTCGATATTCGCTGGAAGGCTTCGATAAATTCAAAGTCGTTGACACCGAACTAAACACGATGCTGGACCAGTCGGGCCAGGAACAGAATGAAGTGTTTCAGCGCAGCGAAGCCATTGAGCACGAGGCGGCGCGCTTAATAAGACTGTGGAATCTCGTTGTTCTGATTGTCGGCGCAATGGTAGCGGCCGGGACTATTTGGGAAGTGCAGCGTCGCTTTAGCGCAGCGGCTCGCAGCATCGAGGAAGCACGGCGCGAACGCGGTTTTGCCAATCAACTGCTCGAAGGAATGGTAAGCGCGGTCGCGGCCATCGACGAAAACGATCGCATTCGCAGCGCCAACGCCGCATTCTTCCGCATCTTTCCAGGAGCCAGCATTGGCGCCTCGATTCATGAGAAGTTTGCTGCAATCGAGGCCATGCGAATGTTGGAAGCCGCGTCCGCGTCGCACGTCGATCGAGCGATGTATCGCGGGCGCTGGATGTGCCCGCCCGCGGCCGACGTCGAAGCCGAACAGTCATTCGACGTTTACTCGTCGCCGCTGGCAATCAATGGCGAACGTGGTCAGATTCTTACGCTCGTCGATGTGACGGAGGCCGCGGAGGCTGAGCGCGGCATGCGGCGGCAGGAATCCCTGGCGGCGGTGGGCCAGGCCACGGCCCAGGTGGCCCATGAGATCAGAAATCCGCTGGGTAGCATTCGGCTCGGCGTTGCTATGTTGCGCGACAACGTGAAGGATGCCGAAGGATTGAACACAATCGAGTTGGTCGAACGCGGGATACGACACTTGAACAAGCTGGTCGTCGACGTGGCGCAGTTTTCTCGACGCAAAGCGCTTGAAACATCGGAAGTCGATCTCCATGAATTGCTCGATCACAGTCTGGACCTCGCTGCCGACAAGATTAACGAGAAGGCAACGACGATCCAGAAGCACTATGCGCCGGAGGTTTCCATTGGAAAGTGGGATTTTGATCAACTGAGCCAGGTCTTCGTCAATCTCATCGCTAACGCAATTGATGCGAGCCCGAACGATTCGTTACTCACAATTTCGACCAGCACCATAAAGCTAAACGATGCGAAGCAGTTTGCGCGCGTATCGATTGCGGATCAGGGAAGCGGGATGGACCAGGCAACGCGCGAACGTATTTTTGAACCGTTCTTTTCAACCAAGAAACGCGGGACGGGATTGGGGTTAGCCATCGTCAAGCAGATTATCGAGCAGCACGACGGCGAGATTAATCTGGAGAGTGAGGCCGGCAAAGGCACCAAATTTATTATTGACCTGCCGCTGTAGGTAGGACAGGCATTCCTGCCTGTCGTTCTTCACTTTTCATTTACTCAGCTCAAACAAAAGGACAGGCAGGAATGCCTGTCCTACCTCAAACCTTGGAAGGCATTTCGCGCCTCATTAATTGTTTGCTCAATAATTTCTTCTGTGTGCGTAATGCTGACGAAACCTGCCTCGAATTGTGATGGCGCGAGATAAATTCCCTCATCCAGCATGGCATGGAAAAACTTGCCATAAAGTTCACGGTCGCTGCGGTTGGCTGTTTCCCAATTCGTGACCGGCCCGTCATTGAAGAAGCTGGTCCACATTGAACCAACGCGATTTGTGATGGTTTTGATTCCTGCGTCCGCTGCGATATTGGATAGGCCGTCGCAGAGTTGCGCGGATCGCCGTTCGAGTTCCGCATAAATGCTTTCATCTTTCAAACGGCGCAACGTCAGTAAACCAGCAGTCATCGCCAACGGATTTCCGGACAGCGTTCCCGCCTGATAAATAGATCCGGTCGGCGCGATGTTCCGCATCAGCTCGCGGCTGCCGCCATAAGCGCCCACCGGCAACCCGCCGCCGATAATTTTGCCAAGGCACGTGATGTCGGGAGTAATGTTGTACAGCGCTTGAGCGCCACCGCGCGCGACACGAAACCCAGTCATCACTTCGTCGCAGATCAGCAGCGCGCCATGCTGCGTTGATAACTCGCGCAACGCTTGCAGAAAACCTTCGCGAGGCTGAACGCAGCCCATGTTGCCGACCACTGGTTCGACAATGACTGCGGCGATGTCATCATGTTGTTTGAAAAGATCTTCCACGGCGGTCGCATCATTGAAGGGAACGGTCAGCGTGTGCTGGGCCAACGATGCCGGAATGCCGGGACTGTCGGGCAAGCCGAGCGTGGCAACACCCGAGCCCGCCTTAACCAGCAAGCTGTCTGCGTGACCGTGATAGCAGCCTTCAAACTTTATGAGTTTGTCGCGACCGGTAACGCCGCGCGCCAGGCGAATCGCAGACATCGTCGCTTCGGTGCCGCTGTTAACCATGCGCACCATTTCGATCGACGGCACGGCGTCAACGATTTCTTCCGCGAGTTCAACTTCCAATTCGTTTGGCGCGCCAAAACTGGTGCCATTCGCGGCGACCGCTTGGAGCGCCGCAACGATTTCCGGATCGGCATGCCCCAGAATCATTGGTCCCCAGGAACCGACGTAATCGATATAGCGGCGGCCATCGACATCGGTGATGAACGGACCTTGCGCGCTTTTAATAAAGAGCGGCGTTCCGCCAACGGCGCGAAAGGCTCGCACCGGTGAATTAACGCCACCAGGTATTAATTCCTGGGCGCGGGCGAAGAGCTTCTCTGATCGACTAGAATCTGGTGTCGGAGATGTCATTGGTACAAGAATAACAACCGTCAGCAAAGTTCGCTACGCAGGTCGAGTGCCTCGCCCTCTATCAATTTATCGCGGCAGACAACCCTGGCGATGCAAACGCACCTCGTCACTGAATAAATATTGCAATTTAGGGAAAAGGAGAATGATCAACTATGCCAAAGGCTAAGGGCAAGAGAACGCAAACGATTGATTTCAATGAGTACCTAGCTCGTGTAATGAGTCTGAAGGGCGACGCTTTAAAGAAATGGAATCGTGAAAGCATAAGAAGAAGCCGGTTGCTGCAGAAAGAATTCTTGGAATCAGGCAGATCAAACATAGAAGAATACTTGCAAACACCCCGGGCACAAGAATCACTTGCTGAGCAAGGTAAGCACGCGGGCGAAGTAACATTGAAATGGGAAATCGATATGGAACCCGGTGAGTGCCGCTTACGTGTGAGCGTGGGTGATGCTAGCTCTGATCTTGGATTGGTCGCGGGACATCCCGTACTTGATCGGATTACTGCCAAACGCTTCATTTCACTCATCAATCAGCATTTAATAGCGGCCTCTTCATCCCTGTTTGAAGCATCAGCTATTTATAGTTCCGAAAGAGTGCAGAAGAGCAATCCGCGCCATTGGCGAAGCCGGTTTATGACGGAACAGGTACAGAGACTAGAGAAACTAACAGGCAAACCAAAGAAGTTCGGGCGGCCGGCGAACACAAGAAAGAGTTGTCTTCAGATAGAGGACGAGACAAAGCAATTGAAAGCAGACGTAATACTCGCGGTGCAAAACCTCTATCGAGGCAAGTCTGATTCAACCTACTACTGCCCGAAGCATGAACACGGAGTATGTCCGGGTCATGATTTTGAGGAGATAGATATTGCTAATGTGGCGGGGTATCTCAACAGGAGCGGCGGCACATTGCGTAATCAGCTATCCAAAACCAAATTGAAGTTTCCTAATCTGAAAAAAGAGGCGTTGGTCAATGTAACAAATTAACTATTTCATTTTGTTCGTTACAATTTCGGAAGCGCACAACCAGTTTTCCTAATATAGTTCGCTTGCCAACATTAGTTGGCAAGCAATTTTTTTATTTTCCGTCGAGGCAACGTGAGGGGTAATAACGGATGCGATTCGAAGGCAAAGCGCGCGGGGTTGCTACTACACGCAAGATCCGTCTCAAAGAGAGTAAAGCCGCACGACACCAATGCCCCAAACGAAGGGGATGTCATATGGATACAACGCGTCATTGGTTAGCCGGTGTAGTTGTGGGCTCTGTTGTCGCTGTCGCCCTTTTTGCGGTCTTCGCGCCCAAAGCTGACGAAATCCTTAGTAAATTGTTGCCCGCGCTCATGCTGATACTTGCGTATTATTTTGGTAGAAGGCGTTGAAGAGCCTGCCGGTATTTCATTTACTAGGCTCACCAGCGCCTTGCCAGTTTGCCCTTAATAGTACATAGTAGTGGCAGTTAACCCTACTCTCGCGCATCAACGGTGATGCGCCCCGCGCAAAATTCGTTAGCGCCGGCGTTTAGATAGTTCGAGAGCGGGCTGATTTTTCAACTTCAGAAGCCGCTCCTTAGAGCATTCCGAACCCGGTTCCTTGCTGACTACCGTTACTCGAGGCCAATCGATTCGCAGCTTCTTTCATCCCCAATTCGGGAAAGGTATATCTCTATGTCTATGAAACTTTATGTCGGCAACCTCGCCTTCTCAACGTCCAGTCAGGATCTGCAAGAATTGTTTGCAGCGGCCGGCACGGTTGAATCAGCGAGTGTGGTCGAAGATCGCGACACAGGTCGCTCGCGCGGCTTTGGGTTCGTCGAAATGTCCAGCAAGGAAGAAGGCGAGGCAGCTATCGCCCAGTTTAACGGCAAGGAAGTCAACGGTCGTGCACTGAACGTCAATGAAGCTAAACCACGTGAGCCCCGCTCTGGCGGCGGCGGTCGTGGCTTTGGCGGTGGCGGCGGTGGCAATCGCGGCGGTGGTGGCGGCTACGGCGGCAATCGCGGCGGTGGCGGTGGCTACGGCGGCGGCGGCGGTGGCGGCGGCAATCGCGAGCCCCGCTGGTAATCACCGAGGCCTAGCGTAAGTTTAGCGATGAGCATTGGGGCTGGAGAATATTCAGCCTCATGCTCGTCGCTTAAGTTCTTAAATCACCATGCCTCGTTGAGGCAAAGGAGAAACTATTTGGCTAAAGATGATTTAATTCCGGCGGAGGGCACGATTATCGACAAACAGCCCAACGCATTTTTTAAGGTTCAGCTCGAAGGTTCACAGCACGTCGTGCTGGCAGCCATTTCAGGCAAGATGCGCAAGCACCGCATTCGCATCCTCGTTGGCGACCGCGTCAGCGTTGAGATGTCGCCATACGATCTGTCGCGAGGCAGGATCACCTACCGCTACAAATAGTCCGTCTTACATTATTCGTTCGATATTTTCTGCCGGTTCCACGGCAATCGTTTTAAAGCTCGACATACGCACCAGACCCGGCGCGGAGCCTTTGGGCTTCGAGAGGAATTTTCGCGGCGTGTAGTGGATGATGACCTTTGAGTCGTTGCCAGCCTGGCTAAACTTTGCCGCCAGTTGTGCGGCTTCAATCACAGTTCGCTGCGGCAACTCACGACGGTTTCCGTTCCTTACAATGACATGCGAGCCCGGATAATCCCCGGCGTGCAACCAAAGGTCGTTTGGGCGGGCCACGCGAAAAGTAAGATTGTCATTGTCGCGAGCAGTCCTGCCGACAATCACTTCATAACCATCCGAAGATCGATAACGCCGCGTGCCGGGAATGTTTTTTGATTCCTTCGCTTTCGCGCGAGCAGCGGTTTTTTGTTTGCCCTCGGCGAGGCTGGTCAAAATACTTTCGTCGCGGCGGGCGATTGCTTCGTCCAGCTTTGTTTGCTTGTCTTTTAGTTCGGCAAGCTCTTGCTCAACCAGCGCCAGCCTTTCCTTAATTTCGCCGACGGCTCGCTTCGCTTTGCCATAGCGCGAAAAGGCATCCGCAGCTGCGTCCTGTAGAGATTTCTTCTCGTCGATCATTAACTCAATTTCAGGCTGTGCTTCAGAGTAATAATCCGTCAGCGTTACACGGTCGCCGGCACGTTTCGCATTGCGGATATTTGCCAGCAGCAGATCACCCAATCGCTTATGCGCGTCGGCATCGCCGTGGTCAACGAGATCCTGTTGGAGATTTGAGCGCAGCTTCTCGCGCTTGGTTATTTCCCGCCGGACTCGGTCCTTGAGTTTAGCGCCCGCGCTTTTGAATTCCTCATCAGCCTCAAGCTGTCGATAGTATTCGGCTGCGGCTTCGGACATCGTTTGAAAACTCCCGAGCGGAATGATTGGCTCACGGGAAATTCTCGTAGCCGCTTGTGGCGGCGGTTGGTATTTCTCATTTATCTGTTGACCCTCGCCCATCGGCTTCCGCAACGCATGAACAATGCGTTGCTCGTCATCCAGCAGAAACAAATTTGCAGAGCGGCCGGTCAGTTGCGCCACCATCGTCGTGATTGGCCGCTCAACCGGTTCTGCGGGCGCCGCGAAATGAAAGCGAACGATGCGTTCGACGTCGTCTTTGGTGACTGAACCCACAGGCGCGTCCCCCAGCATCGCTTGTAACGCCTGCGCAAACGGCGAGGGAGAAATCGCTTTGCGCTCGAGTTCGCGAAGGCCGCGCTTCACGAGATAAAGCCGAGGAGCGGCCGGCTCGACGCTGATAAACAGCAAACCGTGTTGTCGTAAGTGAAAATCAATTGCCAAAGAGGCGGGCGATAATTGGAATACTCTTCCCAGCGGCCTTCCAGCCACAAGGCCTTCGAGTTCGGCCACAATTGTTTTCAAGGTTTCCTGGTGCACGCCGTCACGATCCGTTCTATCCCTAATTGAAAAGCCCCGCTCTCCATTAATGGCAGAGCAGGGCTATTGTATCGTTAGAAATTGATCTACGCCCGAATTACCGCTGTGCGCGTGACCCGATCATGAAGCGTTTTGCTTTCCGAATCAACAAAAACATAAAGCGACAAGATGCCCGCAGAGACAAGCGACAACAGATAAATGAGCGCGCGCGCCGCTGACTGGCCGCCGGTAGGAATTAATCCGTTACGCGCATCGACGACGCGCAGCGAACAGAGACGCATTCCCAGGGTACGACCGCTGAACGCAGTGACAATCGTCAGGTAGAAAAAGCCCACCGATGCAATACTCACCGCTGAAAATAAGATCACGCGCCAGTTCTGCCAGTCGAGCCTCGTCAAACTATTGAGCGCCAACAGCGGCGACGCAAGGACAAACAAAATCGCCAGATCGACAGACGCAGCCAGCGCGCGTCGCGTCGTCGAAGCTGCGATGTACTGCCGTCTTTCTACCAAGACGCTGGTAGGAACAGTGTCAAGATAGTTAAGCGCCGGATCGTTGGCGTCGCCAATCAGCCTCCTCGGTTTCGTGATGGCTCCAGACGCGTCTTCCTGGATTACAGGATTCGGAACGACGGAAAGGTTGTGGGCTTTGTCCGAGCGCGGTTCGTCGGTGGCTTGAATATTCGACTCAACGGTCGCAGCGTCGATTGATGACGCCTCATCCGGTTCAGTAAATCCTCGTTGTTCTTCGTAGGCTACTGCAGTCGCCAGCGCGGCGTTGCCGTGCGAAAAGCCTGACGGTTGCAAATTGGCGCGCTCTAATCGCCTTAGCGCGGCTTCAACAATCGGATTCAGCGGCGGCAATGCAGTTTGCGGCAGCAGTTCGAGAATCACTGGGGCCGTTGCCGGCGGCGTATCAACCGCAGTTGTTACCGCGTCCTGGGTTTCGAGCACCGCTTCCCGCGCACGACGCTCCTGCTTTTCCCGCACGCGTTCGCTTAGTTCCTTGCGCCACTCGGGCAGCGCGTTTCGGTTGACTCCCGGAAACTCAATTAACGAAGGAGTCGTCTTGGCGGGTTTTGCTTGCTTAATTGAAACGGCAGGAGCTGATTCGATGGCCTGCGCTCGCGGAGTTACTGCCAACTCGGCCTTCTTTTTCAGATGGGCACCGCATTCATCGCATTTCGGGGAAATCTTCTTGAGGTTTGCGCCGCACTCGGGACATTTCATAGGAAGCTCGCCTCCTGGGGAATCTAAGCTCAGCAGCGCGGAAGAATTCGTCCAGATAGTTCCCGCGCAGTTCGGCGCGAATAGTATCAGGGAATACTTTAACTGGTCAATCAGAAAATATACCAGGCGTTAGGGTTGTAAGGATGATGGGAAACTGATCGCGTGCCGGGAAGGGTTGTGGAAAACTTTTTAGATCGGCGTCCGGCCGCCGAATCCGGTATCCATATCATGCCACCATTCAAGCTCATCGCCTTCGTCCAACTGCCAACACAGCAGGACGACGCGGCCATCGCGCAAAGAAGGAAAGTCGACCAGGCCGCGTTCAAAATCCTTCAATTGCACGCCCATCGCCTCGAGACTACTCATCTCGCCCGCGAAATTGGTAAGCAAACGCGCATAGAATAGACCGCTTGAGATGCCTCCGCCGCCCTGATCGGCTTGCTCCGCGGCTTGCCTGGCCTCCACTTTATAACCAGCTAAACGGTGGCGAAAGCGCTGCAGTCGCTTGAGAAGTTGCCGCACTGAAGGCAGTAAAGCATTCGCTTCCTCAACGGTAAATAGCTTCATATCACTCAATAGTTTGAACTCACTGCTCGTCAGTCACGCGGATGAATTCGGCGCCATCGGCAAATTCCGTGTCATCCGGTTCAAGAGTTGTTTCTACCAGGACGCGCATGGCAGTCTCAAACCCATCATTCGTTTCCTGAATGTGAATTTGCTCGTGCAGATAGTGCGCCGGCTGTTGCTCAAGAATCTCGCGCTCATCGTAGCGCGCGCCTTGAACAACATCCTTGCGGACGCGATCGGCTATCTCTCCCAAATCAATAAAGTAATCGGCGACGTCGATCAGCTTCGGCGCTGTGTTGGAACGAAAGCCCGCGATCTCTACACGGCATCCTTTGTAAGCAACAGCATTGACCGCGTAAACAAAGTCTTCGTCACCCGAAACAAGGACAGCGGTGTCGTACCGGCCTGCCAGTGAAAGCATATCGACGGCGATCTCAACATCGAGGTTGGCCTTGCGGCTGCCATCGTAGAAGGTCTTCAACTCTTTCTGAATGACACGAAATCCATTGCGGCGCATCCAGAGTAAAAAGCCCTGCTGTCGTTCGGCGCCCACATCGACTCCGGTGTAAAAGAAGGCGCGCAACAACCGTCCGTCGCCCAGCAACACGCGCAACAATTTGTTGTAGTCGATGTCGATGTTGTGAAAACGAGCGGCGTGGAAAAGATTGTTTCCATCAATGAAAACCGCCACTCTCCCGCGATGGCCCAACTTCCATGAAACGTTATTCGCCGGATCAAAGTTATTCATCTGATAATTACTTCCAATAAGAATTTAGAATCGTTTCTAGGATGCTTTTTTGTCTCTGATTGGTCAAGCACAGGATGTGAAAGCGTCAGTCAAAGAGAAGTTCCGGCGTTATCGAGTGCCAACTACTTCTCCGGTGACGGCATCGACGTAAACCATCTGGAAAGGCGCGCCGCTAATACCGATCTCCCAAGCGACATAAAACGCCAGTGCATTTGTTTGGCCAGCCGCCGTGACGAAGGTGACAAGTTCATGAGGTTCGAGCTTGTTGTTTGCAGTCGGCCGGAATGTGAGCGACGTCGCGCCGGTACCGGAATAGGCAATCTCTTTTGTTGCCAGTTGTTGTATAGCGTCCTCGGGTTTGAGCTTAATAGTCACGGCTGCGAGTGCTGTTTGGATTTTGTCGGCATCGGGGATACAAGTGCTGATGATGTTCAGTACCCGACGTTCCGGAGTGAAACGGATTTCGAGCTTGCCGTAATTTCCGCGAATAGGATGCCGAAACGCGCGCTGTTCATAACGCGCGACCTTTGAACCATCCGGCTGGTCCACTCTTTCAACCAATGAGAGTTTCGCCGGGTCGGCGCCAATCGGTCCCTGCCAATCGCTAATAAAGCGACGCAGCGATTCACGAGTCTCCTCCTCATTCATGGTTGCGTTAGCGCCCAGCTTGGGAAGAAACAACCCAGAGGGAGTGGACTGGGGCAGTCTTTCGATCGTTGCGGTGACGGGTTGTAAAGACGGAGCAGTCGCGCTGTCAACAGCCGTCCCCGTCAGGTGATTGATCGCCGCAGTCGCTGCTTCTGTTCGGTGATTGTCCGCTGCCAGCAGAACCGGATAGGGCGCGGCGTTGCCACGCGGGCCGGCCGCATTCGGCGGCACAGTTGGGGCGCAGGCTTGAACCGCCATTAGCAGCGCGAGAAAAACAAACGCCTTGAATGCTCTTGGCTGGGTCATTGATTGAATGCAGTTCCTATCCCGCATTTCGAACAAGCAATTCGCGTCGTATAATCCAAATCGTTGGAGAAGCAGTTGCCGAAAGATAACGAAAACATTTCCGTGCTTAACGATGAACCATCGGAATTGCCGCCGCGTTCATTTACACCGGACCAGATGGTGCGTTGTGAATCGTGCTTGCGAGCAAATCCTCCCACCCGTACCAATTGCCTCTACTGTGGCGCCGCCCTGCCGGCGCAGTCAGCGGCCGTCGTCTTGCAAAAGCCGGCACTAAGGCCGCTGGAGAAATGGGAGCACGGATATAACAACATCCTTCTGGCTCCGGCTGCAAATCTTAGCGAGAGCCGTCTAGCCGAGTTAGCTGATTTTTTGCGACTGGAAAACGACGAGCTGCAACGGATCGTTGCTTCTGAAATCCCGTTGCCGCTGGCGCGATCGAGCAGTAAAGATGACGCGGAACTTATTCAGCATCGTTTGAAAGACGCTCAGTTAGCCACTCTGATCGTTGCTGATGCGGCGCTTGGTTTGGACCCGCCGGTTAAACTACGTGCACTCGAATTCCATGACGACGGTTTGCATGGCTTTCAATCGCCACAATCGCAACCACAAGAAATGTCTTGGGACGATTTTGTTCTGATAGTTTCGGGGCGCATCACGCGCAAGCGGGTGGAGTTGCAGGAAGAAAGAAAAGGCAAGGAGAACCGCGTGCTGGCGGCCGATCAATTCTTTGCCGATGAAAGTGTTATAGATCTATTTGCGAAGCAGGGGACTACTCCATACCGAATCGCTTCCGGCAGTTTCGACTTTTCTTGTTTGGCGGAAAGGAAACGGCTGGTCGCTGCCGAGAACATGTCGATTCTCATCGAAGTTTTTCGCGAACGCGTCCCCGGAATTGTCTTCGATCAAACCTACAACGCAGTGCGGAAAACACTGGAACCGGTTTGGCGATCGGAGCAACAAAATCAGTCAACCGGGTTACGGCGGAGTCGGCCAGGAAAGGTTAGCCTCGGCAGCGCTACTGAGACCAGCAACGAATCGCAGTTTTCAGGCTACTCGCGGCTTCGTTTTTATTTGCGCACACACCAACTGATCGACACCAATGCCTAAGTTGCACAAATCGCCTCGCGATGGAACTGCTTTCCGATCGCCATTTCCTGCTCATAATGAGCGGGAAGATAGCGCGGCAACAGAAGTGGACCATGCAATCTACGGGCTGATACCCGTGCTTGAAGCTCTGCGTTCCGGTCATCGTCCGTTACAGCAAATCACAATCGCTGAAGGCGCGCGGCATGAGCGCTTGAAGGAGTTGCTTGAACTGGCGAAAGTTGCCCGCGTTCCCATTCACCGCGCGCCGCGCCTGGTGCTTGACCGCTTGTTGCCGGGATTGACGCATCAAGGTGTGATGGCCCGCACCGCGGCATCAGGTTATTACGACGCGGAGGAACTTCTCGAACGACTTGCGGCAATGATGAACACCGGGCAACAGCCGCTGGTGCTGGGCCTCGATGCGATTGAGGATCCACGGAACCTCGGCGCGATCCTGAGAACGGCCGAGTGCGCCGGAGTTGACGGCGTATTCATTCCCGAACGGCGCGCGGCTGGGTTAACCGCGACGGTTGCGAAAGCAGCGGCCGGCGCGCTCGAACACATTGCCGTGGCCCGCGTAACCAACCTGGTCCAACTGATCGAGCGACTGAAACAACTCAACATCTGGGTCGTCGGTGCAACCGGCGATGCGTCTGCGAACTACACACAATGGGACTGGACCGTGCCCAGTGCTTTGTTTTTGGGAAACGAAGCCGCGGGTTTGCATCGTCTGGTGCAGGAACGTTGCGACACCTTAGTTCGTATTCCGTTGCGCGGCAGGATAGAATCGTTGAACGTTTCCGTTGCCGCTGGGGTAATTCTTTACGAGGCGTTGCGCCAGCGATCGGAAAAGAAGTGAACCGGTGGCATAGACTTTAGTCTGTGGCCTCGTGAGAAGCACAGACTAAAGTCTATGCCACTAGGTGGGAAGCACAGACTAAAAAGTCTATGCCACTACGTCAATGATCGGAGGCCAGAATGTTTTGTCCTAAATGTGCCACCCAAAACGTGGAAGGCGCCGGCTTTTGCCGCTCCTGTGGTGCGAACATCAAGCTGATTCCACAGGCACTGTCTGGCCAGTTACCGGAGGCGCAAAGCGATGAATTCGATTTTGGCAGGCGTGGCCGGAAAAGGAGACGAGAGGGGACCATGGATAGCGCGTTTAGAAACGCATTTATGGGTCTCGCTTTTCTGCTTGTTTCGATCGCGCTTTCCTTTTCGCCGATGGGCCGAGGCTGGTGGTTCTGGATGATGATCCCGGCTTTTTCCATGATGGGTAGCGGCGTCGCGCAATACATTCGGGTGCGGGAAGGGAAACGAGCAGTCGGCGGTACAGATTCTATTCAGCCCGCGCTGCCCGCACCTCCGCGCGTTGAAGTATTTTCTGCACGCAGCACTGGTGAGTTAATGGCGCCGCCGCCGAGCGTGACCGAAGGAACGACGCGACACCTGGGCGCCGAGGCTCCGACAAAGCACCTCGATGCTTCAAGCGACGCGTCCAAATAACATTACTAATTTGAAACTGTTTCTCATGTGGGCGATGCCGTCAATCAGGCAAGGTGACGGGATCGCCTTAAGTTTTGTTTGATGCTTACAAGTATGTCGACCGTTTGTATCTCAATTTGCGAAGCCGACTTGCCGTCCGTTGTCCAGGCGGTGCGGGACGCCGCTGAACATAACAATCTGATCGAGATTCGACTCGATTGTTTCATGGTCGAGGCACTGCAGAATCTCGACGCACTGCATGAACTTCTCGCAACCTGTCCGCGACCGACCATTATTACTTTCCGTGCCGCCGACGAAGGCGGACGATCTGACGCGGATTTTGAAACGCGTTTGCGCTTTTGGCGCGAGCAAGGTTTGCAGCTTCCTGCAAATTTCGTTGATCTGGAACTAGATATTGCCGAACAACTAGCTCGAGACACGGTGCCGGTAGATTGGTCGCGCGTGATTTGCTCGCATCACAATAATGACCAGCTGCCGCCTGACCTTTGCACAATATTTGAGCGGTTAGCTGCGACGGCTGCGCGCGTGTTGAAAATCGCCGTCCGCATCAATGATGCGGTCGAGTGTTTGCCGGCTTTTGATCTTCTGGAGAAGGCGAAACGCGACGGCCGCGAAATTATTCCCATCGGCATGGGACCGGCTGGTGTGGCCACGCGCATCCTTGGCCCCGCGCGCGGCGCTTTCCTGACTTATGGCTCGCTCGGAAAGGTACGCGCCACGGCTGTGGGCCAGCTAACCATTGAAGAACTGACCAGCGTCTATCGCGTTAAGCAGCTCACTCGCGAAACTGCGATCACTGGTTTGGTCGGCAACCCGGTTTCCCATTCCATCTCGCCGCAAATTCATAACGCCGCCTTCGCGAGTCTTGGAACGAATGCTGTTTACATCCCGTTTGAGGTTCGCGATCTCAAGGCGTTCTTTAAACTGATGGTCCATCCGCGCACCCGCGAGATCGATTGGCGTCTGCGCGGTTTGAGTGTCACCGCGCCGCACAAAAGTGACGTCCTCGCCGAGCTTGATTGGATTGAACCGGGTGCGCGTGAAATAGGCGCGGTCAACACCGTGGTTGTTGAGGACGATCGTTTGTGCGGCTACAACACTGACGCCAGCGCGTTTATTGCACAGCTAAAAAATCGGTTTGGTTCTCTCCAAAACGCCCGCGTAGCGATTATCGGTGGCGGAGGCGCGGCGTGCGCGGCTTTGTACACCCTGAATCAGGAAAAGGCGAGGGTCACCATTTTCGCGCGTGACCAGCAAAAGGCGAAAGCGCTCGCCGACCGCTGGTCCAGTTCTTATAGCGAACTGCAGGGCGCAGTCTTCGCAGATTTTGATGTAGTCATTAACGCGACGCCGCTCGGCACAAAAGGTTTGGGCGAACTCGAAACGCCCGTTATTGCACAACAGCTCCGCGGCGCGCGTCTGGCTTACGACTTAGTTTACAATCCTCAGGTGACGCATTTTATACGCGAGGCCGAGGCCGCTGGTTGTGAAACGTTGGGTGGGTTGCCGATGCTGTTGGCCCAGGCCGCGCAGCAATTTCAACTTTGGACTGGCGAGACTGCGAACGTCGACGTTATGCAAACTGCTGCGTTAGAAGCGCTGAGCTCAAATCATTGAGTGCCTGTTTAATGGACGAACGTTACAGCAGACAGATCTTATTTAGCGGCATCGGTAAGGAAGGGCAGGCGCGCCTGTTGCGCTCTCGCGTCCTGATCGTCGGTTGCGGTGCGCTCGGTTCAGCGCAGGCGGAAAGCCTGGCGCGCGCCGGTGTTGGGAACTTGAGGATTGTCGATCGTGATTTCGTTGAAGCTTCGAATCTGCAACGGCAGACAATGTTCACGGAGCGCGACGCGCTGGAGCGAACGCCAAAAGCAATTGCGGCTGCGAATCATATTCGCGAGTTTGCCGCCGGCATCGCCGTTGAACCCGAAATCGCTGACGTCAATAAGTCGAACATTGAACGGCTGATTAAGGATTGCGATGTGGTGCTTGATGGCACGGATAATTTTGCCACGCGCTATTTGATTAACGACGCCTGCGTCAAACATGAAATCGACTGGATTTATGGAGCAGCAGTTGGATCCTATGGCGTAACAATGACCATCAGGCCGCATCAAACTGCTTGTCTGCGCTGCGTTTTTGAAGAAGCGCCGCCCGCTGCCAGCGCGCCGACCTGCGATACTGCCGGCGTCATCATGCCGATAATCAGCATCGTCGCCGCCGTTCAAGTCGCGGAAGCGTTGAAATTGTTAACCGGCCAAGTTGAAAGTTTGCATCGATCGTTGCTGCAGTTTGATGTCTGGCGAAACGAATGGCGAAAGATCAATCCCGGGCCGCCGGCGCCTGGTTGTATTACTTGTGCGCTCGAAAAATTTGAAACGCTTGAAGCTGTGGCCGGTGATTTTGCGGCCGTGTTGTGCGGACGGAATGCCGTTCAAATTTCGCCTGCGCAGGCAACGCAGCTTGATTTTGGTCAGCTTGCGGCGCGGCTAAAAGCAACGGGCGAAGTGAAATTCAATGACTATCTGTTGCGCTTCCGCACCGGCCAATATGAAATGACAGTGTTTCAGGACGCGCGTTCTATCATCAGCGGCACCAGCGAAGTGCAGATTGCACGGTCGCTTTACGCTAAATACATCGGGAACTAGAAACGCATATATGTTGACAGCAAAACTAAAAGACTATTCGGCAGCCCTGATGCTAACGCTCGCGCTTCTCGTATCAGCGCCGCCGATTTACGCCGGCCAGCCTGTGATTTGGCAAACAGGCAGCCGCGCTGAACTACTCAAGGGCGATGCCCGCGGCATATCAATTAGCGACACAGGCGTCCTGACGCTGGCGCCCAACGTGGCTGAAATATTCAATACCCAACAGGCGTTTGTGTGGTCCACCGCGATCGACGGCCAGGGAAACATCTATCTCGGCACGGGCCATGATGGAAAAATTTTTCGCGTTGGAGCTGACGGACATGGTGCGTTGTTGTACGACGCGGCAGAACTCGACGTCACCGCGTTGGCGGTCGCGCGCGATGGCTCGCTCTATGCCGGCAGTTCTCCCGACGGCAAGGTCTATCACATCACCGCCGATGGACACGCAGAAGTTTTTTTTGATCCAGGCGACAAGTATATCTGGTCGCTGGCGATCTTAAATGACGGATCGCTCGCCGTCGGCACCGGAGACAGCGGCAAACTTTATCGAGTTCGCAGCGCCGGTGCGAAACCAGAATCGTCGCTTTTGTTATCAACCAATCAAACTCATGTGATGTCCCTGGCGGTGACGTCGCAGGGAGATTTGATTGCGGGAACCGATCCGGGCGGGTTGGTGTTGCGCATATCTCCCGAGGGAAAAGCATTTGCTTTGTTTGACGCTCCTTTGCGCGAGATTCATGCGCTGGCGCCGGCGGCGGATGGATCGATATACGCGCTGGCGCTTAGCGATAGTGCGGCGACCAGCCGTCAACAATCGACTACCGTGGCCGTTCCGCAAACGGGCGAGGCGGGTGGCACGGCTGCAACATCGGTAACGATTACGGCAATTGATGAAGCCGGCAATCCTATTCAAGCAGCAGCGACTGCGGCGCGCAGTCGAACGGACCTGACAAATGCGCGCAGTGTCGTATTTCGCATATTACCTGATGGTGGCGCCGACGTTGTCTGGAGTTCAACGTCGGTCACTGCATTTGCCATTGCACCCGCGCTGGAGCAGGGAAGTGTCTTGATTGGCACTGCCGATAAAGGACGAATCTATTCGGTTACCAATGACGGACGCGACACGCTTCTTCTGCAATCGACTGAAGGACAAATTTCGTCTTTCCTGACGCGGGCCGGTCAAATGTATGCAGCCTCCAGCAACCAGGGAAAACTGTTTCGCTTTGGCAGGGAAACGGTCGCCGAGGGCTCGTATGAATCACCAGTGCGCGACGCAAAGCTAACTGCGACATGGGGCCGCATTTGGTGGCGGGGCGCGGGTAAGGTGGAGCTACAGACGCGCAGCGGGAATGGCGAGCGTCCTGATACGACCTGGAGCGAATGGAGTACTACGTATCGCAACGCCGACGGCACTCAAGTGACCAGTCCGCGCGCGCGCTTTATCCAATGGCGCGCGACGCTTCACGGCGGCGGCGCCGGCGCTGCGGCCTGGATGGAAGATGCCACGCTTGCGTACTTGCCAAGAAACGTGGCTCCCGAAGTCTTGTCTATTACGTCATTGCCTTTCGGCATTGGCTTGCAACCGGGCGCGCAGATCCAGGTTGACCCCAACATCGAATCGTCCGGGCTCGACCCGTCCCTGTTTGGGGCCGTGGCCCAGGTGGCGCCGCGACGTATTTTTCAACGTGGTGCACGCTCGTTTCAATGGCAGGCCGAGGACCGAAACGGCGACACGCTGGAGTACGCAATTTACTACCGGGCGCTGAACGAAACGACTTTTCGACTGCTGAAAGATAAGTTGCGTGATAATTTTTATACGATCGATGGAGCAACACTGGCCGACGGTCGCTACATCATTAAGGTTACGGCTTCAGACGCTCCGGAGAATGCGGCGGGAGAAGCGCTGAGCGGCGAGCGTTTAAGCGAACCGGTAGATATTGATAATACGCCCCCGGTGATACGCGTTGCTGCCGGGCAACCGGTCGGCAGCGCAGCGGCGATCGGATTCGACGCTGACGACGCGACTGGCAAAATCAAGCGGGCGGATTTCAGCGTTGATGGCGGACCTTGGACTCCCTTGTTCCCGGATGATGGCATCGCCGACAGCGGGCACGAGCGATACTCGGTGACCCTGCGGACTCTGGCCGGTGGTGAACATACGGTCAGCTTGCGGGCTTTTGACAGCAGCGGAAACGTCGGCACGCTGAGTATGACCGTGCGTCGTTAGTTGTAAATTGGCTTGAAAAGCGAGCGAATTGTCTGCACGATACGGTGCGACACGGTGCGATACGGTGCGTCAATAGATTGTTGAATGTCGCGTCCGATAGGATCTTGCTGATTTGATTTCTGGCATCGTTCTTGCTCGATGATGGGCGGCGCGTCTCTTCTCAACTCCCATGCGCGCTTTAGAAATTCATGAGGAGGACGGAAATAAGATGTTCGACTTAAGACAAAAATTCCTGGCGGTGGTGATTGGCGGGTTGATGCTCGCGGGCGGCGGCAGTGTATTTGCTCAAAAGAATGGAGACAAACGCCCACCTAAAGAGGACAACAAGGTTGTCGTGCAACCGAAAGGGGAACGGCCTCCGCCGAGCAACAACAACAATCAGGGAAACAAAAGGGACGACAAAAAGAGGCCCTAACAAGTTCCGAAAAGCCCCAAAAATAAAAGGCCCGCGCAACTTCAAAGTTGCGCGGGTTTTTTCGTAGGCAAAGAGGCGCGCGAATAATCGCCACTACAACGCAAGAGCCGCCGCTCGTTCCGCCACTTGATTTGGCAAGCTCATAGCTGGTTTGAGCGGGCGCATGACGAGGACCGGACAAGGAGCCTGGCGCAGCACTCGATCAACATTTGAACCAAACAAGGCGCGGGTGGCGAACCCCGCACCGTGGGCTCCAATACAAATGAGGTCGACGGCATTATTCTCGGCATGGTTAAGGATCTCGCGATATGGTTGTCCTTCACAAACTGCGTGCTTGATGTCACAACGAAGATGCGCTTCGGGCGGTGCTGCTTTTTGCAGCCGACGTGCGGCTTTGTGATAAGCGTTTTCTTTGCCAAGCGGGAACCATGATATTTCGGTTTCCTTGGGCGGCGAGGGGGACAGCACGTGCAGCAGATGCAGTTCAGCCTGATACTCCTGCGCAAACAACAGTCCCGAATTCAGCGCCAGTTCAGAGTCAGCCGAGAAGTCGTAAGCCACCAGCACTCGCTTGATCTTTATATCGTGGCTGGATCCGTTCACCCAGTCGCGCTGGTCGCTATGCATTACCAGCACCGGACAAGGGGCACTGCGGCAAACGGCTTCGGCTGTTGAGCCAAGCAATGCCGCGCGGTGTGGACGTCGGCGCGAGCGCATCACAATCAAATCAACGCCATGGCCGGCAGCATATTCTGAGATTGCACTGCCCGGATCGTTACCTTGTTCGACCACTCGTTGCCAGTCGATCGCTGCCAGTTCCGTTGGGCCAAGATAGCGAAAGAGAGATTGCTCGAATAAGCTCTTTAGCTCGCTCTGATCCACTCCAGTATTGCCGGGCGTTTGCTCGCAATGAAACGCGATCAGCTTAGCGTCGTAAGCCCGCGCTAGCGCGAGTGCATAACGCAATGCCTCGTCTGACTCGGCTGTCATGTCGGTGGGACACAAGATGCGCTTGATGGTCATAGAATTGTCAGCTTAACTGCTGCCTCCAAATTTGGTTTGAGCAACGACCGTGCCGGAGGAAAACCGCCTCTTTGCTGGGAGCAATAGGGAGCAGTTGAGAACTAATCCACGGTTGTTGGCGATAATCCGCAACCAGGCGTTTAATCGTTCCGAAGAGTGAGCGGTAAGTAAATTGTGAAGGTGGAGCCTGCGCCCGGAGTTGACTTAACTTCGACCCGGCCGCTGTGGGCACGGGCGATGCGGCGGACTGCGGGCAAACCCAAACCGGTGCCCCCTGCAGTAGTTGTGAAGAACGGATGGAAGACGCGGGCGAGGTTTTCTTCGCTGATGCCGCGGCCTTCATCCGAAACTTCAATCACGATTTCTTGCGCTTGCTCATTTGCTTCGTCCTCAGGTGAACTGTAAAGACTGACGTTGACCGCCCCCGCATTAGCGGAAGCTTGGATCGCATTGATTATCAAATTCAGGACCGCGTCTTCTATTTGCGCCGCATCGATTGAGGCAATGATTGGTTGAGCCGGGACATTCAATCGCACCTTGATGCGATTGCCCTCGGCCCGGCCGAATTCCTGAGCTCGGGCCACGTTTACAGCTCGCCGTACAACCTCGGTAAGGGAACACACTTTGGTTGCCAACACGCGCGGCCGGGCGCGATCGAGCAACGCGCGCACTGTTTGATCAATCCGCTCAACCTCGTTGCGGATTCCTCTTAACGCCTCGTTGTCCGGATCGTGCGCGTCGCGCCGGCGCAACAAAATATCGACAACACCCTGGATTCCCGCCAGTGGATTCTTGATCTCATGGGCCAGCCCCGCAGCGAGCTCGCCAACAAGGGACAACTGTGCTGCCTGTTGCAACTCATTCCGTAACCGTTTTTCTTCCGTGATGTCCGTATTGACAACCAGCTTTTGCGCAGGAGTTCCGGTCACGTCGCGGACCAGCGTCCAGCGACACTCGACGATGATGGCGCGTCCGCCTTTCGTCGTCTGCGTAAGTTCGCCACGCCAGTGGCCGGTCGTTTCGAGTTCGCTCTTCGCCTGTTCAAACTCCGGCGGCAGTTCCTCGAATAACAGCGTTCGTGCGGGTTGTCCGATGGCTTCGTGCGCCGTCCAGCCATAAAGCAGCTCAGCGCCCTTGTTCCAGTAAACGATCGTATCGTCGAGATCGCGCACCATGATCGCGTCGTGTGCTACATTGAGGAGTGTCGCCTGCCGGCTGATTTCTTCTTCGGCCAGTTTGCGCCGGGTAATGTCATGACGAATCGCCACGTACTGATACGGTTTTCCGTCGGCGTCGATGAAGGGAACTATGGTGGTATCGACCCAATAGATTGTCCCGTCGCTGGCGCGGTTTTTCAGTTCGCCTTTCCAAACTTTTCCGCCGGCGATCGTGGTCCAAAGATCGCGGATAAATTCTTTGGGATGATAGCCGGAATTGATAATGCGATGGTCCTGGCCCACAAGTTGTTCGCGTGAATACTTAGAGATGCGACAAAACTCATCATTAACGTAATTGATGATGCCACGCTGATCGGTGATTGCTACGATGGTGGATTGATCGAGAGCGAACTTGATATCAACTACTTCTTTGAGGGAGCGCTGCAGCTCGCTGGAATCCATTAAGTTGGGTTCGGCGGGGGCTTTAGGTGCGGGGTTGGACATTCAAGGAAAGATTATACTTCATCAGCGGTTCCTGAAATTTCTCAGTTAAACGATCGGTACTGGTTCAATTTGATCTTATAGGTCCTTCCGACCTGGGCATGCAAAAGTTGAAATTGAAGCAGCACCAAACGATTACGCTTTCGCGGAGGCCCGGATCTCTTCAAGTTTCTTCAAACGATAGCGAAGCTGATCGCGCGAGATGCCAAGCAATGCGGCTGCTTTGGTCTGATTGCCCTCGCTTCGTTCAATTGCCTGGCGCACAAGCGACATTTCAACTTCATCGAGCGCGACCCCTTTTTGGGGCAAGCGAAAACGGTTTGGCTCTGCCCCATCCTCGGACGGACCTGGCGGCAGGCGCCCCTCCGCAGACAACGCGCGCGGGAGATACTTGGAGGTGATTTCATTACCGTCTTCCAGAATCATTGCGCGCTCGATGACGTTGCGCAGCTCACGCACATTTCCCGGCCACTCGTAGTTACGAAACGTTTCCAGTGCTTCATTAGAAATGCTGTCGATATTTTTTCGTAAACGTTGCCGGAAGCTGGCAAGGTAATGTTCCGCCAGCAAACGCACGTCGTTCCCCCGGTCGCGCAAGGGCGGAATATCGATCTGAATTACTGACAAGCGGTAGAAAAGATCTGAGCGGAACCGCCCAGCTTCGCCTTCTGTTCGCAGATCGCGATTCGAAGCAGCGATGACGCGCACATCCAACGACAAGTCCTTCAAACCGCCTACGCGGCGGAAAGAACCTTCCTCCAGCACTCGCAAGAGCTTCGCTTGTAAGCTCAATTCCAGTTCACCAATCTCATCTAGAAAGAGCGTGCCGCCTTCAGCCTGTTCAAACAATCCCTCTTTGCGCGCCTTGGCATCGGTAAATGCGCCTTTCTCATAACCAAACAACTCGCTTTCAATGAGGGTGCCGGGCAGCGCGGCGCAATTAATTGCGACAAACGGCGAGTTGGCACGCGACGAATGATAATGAATGGCCTTGGCAACGAGATCTTTTCCGGTTCCCGATTCACCCTGCAACAGAACGGAAGACACTTCGCTCTCCGCCACTTTATGAGCTAGCTCCAGCATCTCGCGCATGGTAGGTGACTGACCAACGATCTGATCAAAGCTGAACTGTTGCAGGCGCTCGCGTCGCAGCAGACTTACTTCTTTTCTCAGATGGCTCGCTTCGATACCATTCCGAATTGCAACCTGCAACTCTTCAAGGTTGATCGGCTTGCCAATGAAATCGTAAGCGCCGCCCCGTAACGCGGCGATGGTTTCATCGACCAGTACATTGGCGGTGATCATAATCACCACTGCGTCTGACTGGCGCCGGCGAATCTGTCGCAGCACATCCAGGCCCGAACCGTCCGGCAAATTGATATCCAATAGCACCGCCGCGGGTGATTCAGCTTCAAATAATGCCAATGCCGCCGCCACTGTTTCCGCCTCGATGGGTTGAAACCCCCAGCCGCGCAAAGCCTCACCGAGTGACCAGCGGATCATTTTCTCGTCATCAACTACAAGGATTTTCTTTTTTGACTCGTTCAGGGTTCTTTCCAATTCTGTCTAAGCAGACTCCTGAAAGCGGCTCTGTTCCGCCGCGCGCACTTTCACCGGCACATCGACGGCAGTCAAATGTTGTTGGAAAAGCTGGGCCGACGCATCGAGAAAGTCATATGACGTTACTATACCCAGTAATTGGCGGTCTTCCACCACCAACAGGCAACCGATGCGTTGTTCGCGCATGATCTTTATCGCTTCCAGTGTCGGAGTTGAAGGCAGAACTGTCACTGGGTTCGGCACCATGACCTCGCGAACTGTTATTGGCTTGATGTTTTTTTCATGACTACCAGAACTAACCAAACGAAGCAGGTTGCGATGAGTTATTAATCCCACCAGGTGTCCGGCTTCATTCTCCACCGGTACATGCCTGATGTGCCGCCAATCCATCACACTCGCAGCCAGATCAATTAAATCTCCCGGCTGCACCGTAAAGAGATCCGTGGTCATGAATTGACCTACAGTGCGATAGCCCTGCTCCCAGTTGCCCGCCTCAAACTTTTTGACCACTGGCCAGGTGTGCACCGGGTGTCCTTTCTTTTGACTGGCCAGCATCGTCGCTGTCAGTTGTCTGAGGCGAATTTCTTTCGGTCCAGTCTGGTCCATTGCAGCCAACGATTTCAATAACCAGCGCGCGCCTGTCTGACGGCTGCGCACTCTTGCTTCGATAACGCCCAGATACTTTTGAATGTCGGCGGCTTCAACCTTTGCCGACTCGAGCCCCTGCCGCGCGAGCGGCAGCAATTGATCGAGCACCAGCGACGGCGCAGAAACTGCTTTCCCGTCGAGCCAGTTAAACTGCGCATCGAGGCCATGCCGCGCAGCCCGGAAAAAGTTTGACTTAGCGTCGTCGAAAGTCATGCTTTTTGAAATGTCGCCGTAGGCTTGCGGCAACGACAACATCAAACCGGCAAAAAATGCGGTGTTGGCAATTTCATCGATGATAGTTGGTCCGGCAGGCAGCGCCCGATTCTCAATTCGCAGGTGAGCAACTCCATTCATGACGCCGTAGCACGCGCGGTTCCAGCGCCAGACGGTGCTGTTGTGCATGCACAAGGCCGACAACCTGGGAACTTCACCACGCGCCAGCACTTGAAAAGGATCCTCGTCGGGTTGCGTGATCATGATCGGCCGGAAGCGCGAAATCTGCTCGTGAAAAAGCGCGATTACCGAATGCTCGAGCCAACTCTCGCCAAAGCTGACGCGGGTGGGATGACTACGCGCCAGCTGCGGACGGGAACGAGCGTCGGTTGAATGTTGAAACAGCGCAACTCGCGTTTCCTGCCAAAGACGATTGCCAAATAGCAGCGGAGAATTAACGGCGACGGCCAGCAGGGGAGCAGTGATCGCCTGGGCCATGTTGTAGTGCGCCGCAAACTCTGCAGGATTTGTTTGGAAGTGAATCTGAAAACTGGTGTTGCACGATTCCATCATGATGTTGTCGTGCGTTATCTGCAGTTCGTCCAGTCCCTTGATATGAATTGAAAGCGGCCCGCCTCGCAACCGAATCACACCACGGTCTAACTCATGATAACGAGCCACCGGCGTCAAATTGTCGAGAGTTAAGTCTGATTTCTGCAGCGTTGGCAGAATGCCGGCAAGCAACACATCGGCATTCATCGTTTTCGCGCTGGCAGTTGTTTTTGTTATCAGAACGTCAAGCTCAGCACGCATCTGACTAAAACAATCACCCTCAAGGAACAGCGGCGTCAGATTAGCTTCGAGGTTGAAACGGGCTATCTCTGTTGTCAGTCGAGGGTCGTTGGCATGGTGCAGCACTTCCTGCGAGACGGGCGCGGGCCGCAGGTCCCGATCGACCAGAAACATCTCCTGTTCGGCGCCGATGCGCCTTACGCCGCTTTCGACCAGACCGGTTTCAAGCATAAACGCCAGCGCGCGCAGATCATTCAGCACCGCCCGCATGAACGCCTGTGCTTTCTGTTGGTCAAACTCTTCTACATTGTGTTCGCCCATGATTACCAGATCGCTTTCCTAGCGCAAAAGCCCGTGCTGCTTCGCCTATGTGGCGATTAGGGGCAATCTATGTGCCGACCTTAATTTCCGAATAAGGCCCGCAGCCTGGTAGGAAAACGGAAGACGGTTCCGCCGCGTTGCGGGTTTTTCCGAAGCGTGGGGAATTTTCCCAGCTTCACTCACTTCTGAGTCGTTTGCGTCTCCTTCCGCTGATGGCACTCGACACATTGAAACATTGAAATGTCGCCGAGGTTGACGGGATGCTTGAAGGGTTGGTTGGCCTTGTGGCACGTTTCGCATTTGCGATCCGCCAAGCCGCCGAGATCGACCGGATGCTGAACTGAGAGTGTCTTGAGATTCGTTGCGGGCCGCGCCGAGTCAGACAAAACTGTATGACAGACATTGCAGTCCTTTGGAATCACCTTGCCGGTGTTGCTGACATGTTCGCCATCGTGACAACGAAAACAACCCGACGAGTAAAGGTGACCGATATTGTTGGGATGAGTTTCCCAATTCGTTTTCATCTCAGGAAAGAAATAGGTTTTATAGATACGTTGGATCTCACTCACAGCACTCTTGACTGCATCTCCCCGTTGGCCGTAAGTGTCGCCGTAATTTGTGCGATAAAAGCCATCCAAACTTTTAGCGATTCCTGTGACCGCCTGATCCTCGGTTGCATAAGGCTGATTCAAAGAAGCTATTGCCTCTCGTTTTAGATAGGGCAGGGAAGGATCGAGTCTGCCTGCGGCGAACGACTGGTCGACAGCGACATCTGGCGGCAGATAAGCGTGTGCCGGACGATTGTGGCAATCAATGCAGTCCATTCTCCGCTTCTCGCCGGTTGAGATTTGTTCGGCGCTTAGTGGTCGGGTGCGATCGTAGTATTCCGTAACGTTTCCCTGACGGTCCTTGACGCGAATCCAGGGGATCACTTGCCGGTGCTGGTCGGTCGCGATGTAGGACACCTCGTTTCCCAGGTTCATGTGCCAGTGAATTCCGGCAACTGGACCGCTCTCCGGATTGCCGCCACCGACATTGATTAACATGCGCGTCTGCCGCAAAGAGTTTTGTTCGTCGTAACCGTAATGGTTAAAAGTCTTGAGTAGCGCGCCGTAAAACTTCGAGGGCCAATGGCACTGTTCACAAGTTTCATTTGCCGGACGCATATTGTGCACAGGCGTGTTGATTGGTTTTGAATATTTGTTGAAGGCCAGCGAGTAAAGCTGTCGCGCGCCGTTTAGTTTGGAACGCGCATATGACTGCGCACCCGAGCCCACGTGGCAATCAACGCAGCGAATCCTGGCGTGCGAGGTCGCCTGGAAGGCAACGTACTCGGGTTTCATTACTGCGTGACAGGTCCGTCCACAGAATTCCACCGACTCGCTATATTCGTAAGCGCGATAGCTTCCAAAGGCACTCATGCAAATAAAAATGAAAGAGACGCCTATTAGAGAGAAGGCGATGCGGCGCTGTCGCGGATTATTCAAATCAATCTTGGGATACGCGGCAATTTCAGATTCCGGCCAACGTCGACGCCGGCGCCGCTCAATCAACATGCCGGCCACGATTATGGCAACGCCCAGAATCAGAAACGCGGGCAAGACTGTGTATGTGATGATGCCGAGGTAAGGATTTTCAGCTGTCTTCGTGAGCTCGATTAAGAAGAGCAACAAGATGCTTGCCAAGCTGGCGACGACGAGCACGGCGCCTGCAAAGCTTATGTAGTTGCGAAACAGCGTGGGCATTACAGGAATCGGTTCTGCTTCGTTGCTCAAGGCTTGTCTCCTCTGCACTTCGGAAAAGTTGCTCCAGATTGATCGCCAATAGCCTGCGCAAGCAGGCAACCGCCTACTTGCTCAGGCTCATTAAGCTGTACTCACTTGGCGAATGCGCGCCGATAGCAAACTTATTGCTTAATCGATTTCATGTATTCGACCAGACTCTTTGCTTGTTCTGCAGTTATACCCTTTTCGCCATAAGCCGGCATGTTGGGCGGCTTCTCTGGCTTCTTGCCTTTCATGACGAAATCAGTCAGTTGTTCATCAGTCAGAGTCTTATCGAAACGCTTGTCGGCCGCAGCCCCGTGACAGGCAACACACTTCGTTTTGTAGGTTCCGGCGGCATCGAATGGATCATCAACTGTCGCTCCGGCAGGCACCGGCGCCAGCAGTAATACTGCAAACAGCGATAGGCCAACTGCACCAACTGCGAGGCTCATCAGGCGTGTAATCGTAAATCTCATTATTGCATCCACCTTCTTTAGGAAACGTTTCAAAGCTGAGTTCAAAAACTTCATCCCTTACACTCAGCGCAATGATCATGCCGCCATAAATGCTGGGTCAAAAGATGGTTTGTGCTGTGCCTTTGCGGCGTTTTACGCAACCAAATTCGGAAAAGTACCCAATGCAAAAGCTCATTCACGAAGACACAGACCGAAGGAAGGTCTGATCAAGTCAATGCGGGCTAACGCCCCAACCCGCGGTAGCGGGTGAAGGCATAAAGCCTGGGGTGGAGCGAAGCGTAACCCCAGGACAACGGTTGTTAACGACTCCGAGCGCGCGAAGCGTGCGGCGGCGCAAACCCTGTGATTTTCTTGTCATAACAGCTATCGGCCACTTCGTGGGCTATTATTTCGGCCTTGAACGATCCTGGGGTTTCGCTCCGCTTCACCCCAGGCTTTATGCCCTCGCCGCGCTCCGCGGGCTCATTGCAAACCTCTAATCAACTTGTTCAGAGCTTCCTGAAGTCTAACTTCTTGTGACACGCCACACACTTCTTTGAAGTAGGAGGCGGCGGTGATAGATCCGGTCTCGCTTTTACCGCAGCGTCATGACACGCGCCGCAGGTGCGATGGAATGCCTGCTGATTGGTCAGAATTGTCTCCTCGCTACTGCCCTCAAACTTAAGCTTCGGAATTTCCGGCAGCAGTTTCGGTTTCGTATCCGCGCGCGCATGACAGTCAGTACAGATATTTACTGCGGGCGCAGTCGGATCTTTGTCGAGCAATTCAGCGGTCAAGGTAGTTGTGCGGTCGGCGGGCCATGCCATTTTGTGCGGCGGCACTTTCACCGCTTCTGACGCCGGCTGCGCGGTGTGATGGCATTCAACGCAAGCGATGTGTTTCGTTCCATCTACGCTGCGATTCTTCGTAATGTGATCGAGGTGGTTGAATTTCACCTGACCCAGCTTTGCTTCTTTCGCCAGCGCGATCGTCTCTGGCGGCTTCTTCGCGTCTTGTGCTAACAGATCATAAGTAATCCGCGAACCGCTCGTAAGAAGCAGAAGGGACACAACAATCAATCCGAACAGCGTAAACCTTTTCATACTTACACCCTCTCAGTCTCCTCATGCTCAAACTACATCTTTGTCCCTAACAACCCGCGTCATCAAAAGTGCCAGGCAGCGCCCGTGTGACAGCGCGTACAAACTGTGAAGTCATCCCCTCCAAACGCACGCTTGCCGTTGTGACATGACATGCAGCTTAGCCCACGCTCGGTCGCATGATGGTTTAGCGGCTGCGGCGAAGTGACTTGTTTCCGCTGCGGCATTCCCGCTCTCGCCTGATGGCACTGGTTGCAATTCAGTTTCTGATGTCTGGCATGGTTAAAGCCCACACGAAATGCCTGGGCAGATTCAGGCGTCCGGGAATACCCACCAGGTTGATGACACGTGCCACAAGAAGAGATATCGCGGCCGCCTGATTGCGCGCCGGGCGTGTGACAGCCATAACAAGTCGCGTGAGCGTTGAAGCCGGACGGGATCGAGAGGGACACACTGCCACGAGCCGGGCGATGACAGGTGGCACAGCTGACCCTCCCCATACTCAAGTGCCGCGCGTGATCAAACTTCATATTAAAACTGCGCAAGCGCGGAAACGGTTTCAACGCGCCCGACTTAACGTCGCTGTGACATACGCTGCAGATGGGACCAGCTGAATTTGAAAACTGTTGCGCGTGACAACCGGCGCAAGGCAAGTGGCCATTGCCGCCCGGAAGCAGGGGACGCGCAGCATTCGTTTCGCGACGATGGCACAACAGACACGGCAGCCGCGAGTGATTTGCATTGCTGTGCAAAAACTTTGAGTAGTCGAGGCCTGCAGGGAACTGCATTTGTTGTTGAGACGAGTCGGCCGCACGTTGTTCAGCTGGCGCATTTCCCAACACAGGTGATTTAGTAAGCACAAACAGAATCAAAAAGAGCGCCATGCAGGCAATAACGCATGCGAACACAGGCGATTCAATTAGTCGGTAGTTTTGGCGCGGCTCTGCCGACTGATGTGCGGTGGTGGCTCTGCCCCACCGTCCCGGCATGCCCATTGGCTTCGCGGCTGCGCCGCCGTTCGGGGCGTAGCCCAAAAAAATCTTCACGACCTTACGGAAGGTCGTAGACCTTCCGCACATCAGACGGCATAGCCGGACAAATTTTGAAAACAGTCCATTCATGATGCTGGACTCTTCTTCGGCTCAGGTGACGGAATCGCCTGCGAATGATTCTTAGGAACCTCATCTTTACCGAACGTGATATGACACTTTGTACAAACAAACGCCGGATCCTTTTTCTTTTGATCAATTTCGAAATTTAGAGCCCCGCCATCGTCCGTTGTGGCAGTGACATGACAGCCCTCCGCGCCGCCACAAGATCGCACCGACACCTTCAACGTCTTTACATCGAGAACATTGAAAGTCGCGACGTTATGGCAGGTCAGGCAATTCAAATCAGGATGCTCGCCGCCTTCGTGCCGAAACGTACCGGATGACATGCGCCGGCTCCAGGCAGCCGCGATGACCGCGTCCGTAATTCCCATGTCCTTTGCCAGCTTTGCATCGAAGTCCACTTTCGCGCCCTGAGCCGGCAACCGGAACTTGTGACAGGCATTGCAGTCCTTCGGTTCGGGTGCGATTCCGGAATCAGAGTTGTGACAGGTGAAGCAGGTGGCGTGACTGTTTGGAATAGTCTTGAACGTCCCTTTTTTTAACCAGAAACTGTCGCCGATGTTTTTAGGAGGCTTGGTAACAAACTCTTCGCTGGAATTACCTTGCGGTTGATATGTCTGGTGACAAACAGGACAGCTCGCCGGCGTGGTGTCTTTCTTTTTTTCCTGAAGCGACACGGGCACGAACAGCGCGCGTACGTTGTTGTCGGCAGGCGCATTCATGCCGACGACATCGATATGTTTGTCGTGGGGAAAGCTAACACTGAATTCTGAAACAAACTCTCGTCGCTGCAGTAGCGGATCAGTAACGTCGCCGAGGCTCGGAAAGACAAAGCGGCTGGTATCGCGCGGGCTGTTGTTGAAATGACAATTTGCACAAATCGCCGGCGCTGGTCTTTCGCGTGCAAAGAATTGCTGGCGATGGCAGTTCAGACACGATGCGTGTTCGGGGAAGTCGGTGACGTCCGGAAACGCAGCTTCTCCTTTGCGCACTTCCTTCCAGTTCTTTGAAGGAACTTTATGACAGGAATCGCACGCAAGTTTTTCCTGCTCAATGTGGGTGCGATGTGAAAATTGGGTGTAATCGATAAGCGGCTTTTTTGGCGCGAGAACCTTCTTCTGGGTACCAGCAACCCGTCGCTGGGCGGAGCCCTTGCCGGATCCTGGCGTAATAAAGCATAGCAGTGACAGCGCCGCAAAAACGACGAGGCAATGGATCGCTGATTTGCGCTTGCGCTCGCTGTCCATCTAACTCGGCGCCATAGAGCAGTTCAATGTTAATAGACCGTTAGCCAACATAGCGAAGCAGGCGAAAGCAGGCAGCCTCGCTTCACTCAGGCTTGATGCTCTCGCCTCTCTCGCACATTCAAAAGTGACGGCCTCTATTCTTTGCGGCCAAAGTAAAAGCGCAGCGACGTGTATGGCATGTGCGCGTGATAGTTCTGCGGCCGCGGTCCAACCAGCGCGCTTTCGTTATAGTTGTAATACTGATAGCCCAAATTCCAATCCAGGCGTCGATTGATCCTGATTGCCAGCCGCGCTTCCGGAGATTGAAAATTCATAGGATAGGACGAGATCAATTTCCCGGGCGTGCCGGTCGGATCGGCTAGCAGAGTGCCCTGCCCGTTGTCCTGATTCACGCGATACGATGCGAACAGGGTTAAGCGTCGAGCGAGCACCGCCGTGGTGTCAAAGTAGAAGAAATTATTCCTCATGAAATACAAACTATGGCCCACCGGGTGTCTGACGCTGTTGTAGAAGTAATCAACCACCGCGTCGCTATCCACCCAGTTGTAGTTGTAACCGGTGCTAAACGAGAGTCGGGAATTCGGTGTCCAGTCGATCGCTGCGGTGAAGAGGCGCGATTTCACGTCGACGCCGAAATCCTGCAAGGACACGCCGGCAATCTCAGACGGATTCGAGTTGTTCTTCGTAATGATTGCGACATTGAAAGAAAGATTCTTGTGCGGCGAATATCTGCTTTTGAATCGAATATTGGTGTAGTCGTAATTGCCTATGCGCGAGAACACGTTGTCGGCGGTCCCACGTTCGCCGTCAAAGAAGATGGTCCAATTCTTTACTGGTCGCGCTTTGAAGCCGCCAAAAAATGCGTGGGTATGGTTTTGTTCTTCGTCACTTGTAATGCTGCGCGCGGGCGGCGGAGTTAGCGACCCGCTGGAATTGAGCAGAAAGCCATTGAAGTTTTCCTCGATGCGCCGGCTGCCGTAGCGATAACCGAAGTGCAGTGCATAACGCGGGTTGAATTGGTAGTCACCCTCGATAGTGTCTTGATACTTGCGATACTTGATAATCTTCCGAGCGTCGAGATTCGTGCTACTGAAGGTGTCGGTCCTCAAGGTTGCTCCGGCGCCGCGCGTGATCGAGAAGAAATCATTGAACAGAGCCGAGCTGTCGATGGTGAAGTCTTCGACCCGGAACGTATTCGAGATTCGGAATTTATCCGTCGCCATGAAAGTCACGCCGATATCGCCGAGCGTATTTGGTCGCTCCGCAGTTCCAGTGATGTTGTATTGGCCCAGATTGAGAACATTAGGAGTGGCGGCAAGCGGACCTGGAGGCCATCCCGTAATTCTCGGGTTCAAATTTCGCCCGGTGGAATTTTCCAGGAAGGCAAAGTTGGAAGTTGCCTTGCTGTAAACGATACGACCAGTGATATCCAGCTTCTTCGCAACCATTGTGTGTAAGCTGAACCGGGTGTAGTTAACATTGCCACGAACAGGTTCATTTCGAGTAAAACTCGTCAGCGTCGCCGCGGTCGGATTCAGATTGATGCCTGGGGTGGCGCCCAGGTTGATAGAACTATCGTCGCGGAAACGACGAAAGCCTTGCAGGAACGAAAAATCTACCGGCCCCAATTTGCCGTCCGCGCCAATACGGAAGTCGTTAGACCGTGACCTGAGATTAGAGAGCAGATTAAACTCGCCTCCGGCATTGTGATAGTTCGTAAATGCCGGACCGCTGTATCTCTCAGGCGAAAATCCGATATTGAATCTAATCGTATTATCCTTGGGCAGCAGGGTGAGATCGAAATCTCCCATTTGGGTCCGGGTGTTGTACCCGTGTTCGCCCGTAATCGGATTTGGCGCCACACTGAAGTTCGCCGGTGAAAACACCCAGTTTGGGTTCGCCAAATTATTGAGAAAGCGGAAATATTTAAAGCGACGATACGTCGCGTCAAAGCGATACCACTTGGAATTCTCGGCGCTGATTCGCAAATGGCTGAATGGATCCGAGCCCCAACCCGTGGACGTCACCAGCAGAGAATCTACTAACCCACCCTTTCCGTCTTTTGCTCTTAACAGCAAGCTCGAATCAAAGATGCGCGGGCCCGCTTTGTAGTTCAGATCGCTTTGATACTTGTTGAGATCACCGCCGACACGCAAACCGCGGTACCCTACTTCAATGGTTCCGGTAACCGTGTAGTTGCCGGCATCTTCGCCGGTTTCTGAACTCGTTGTTGGAATTTCGACGACCTTCTTCGGACTGGGCGACGGCGACGGGGTCTGGGCAACTGCTCCTAAGGCAAACAGCATGAGAGTTAGTGTCACGCTGGCTAAAACTTGCGGCAGCTTTTGAGCATTCCTTTTCATGTGGTCCATCCTTGCGGTCAACTAGCTAATCGCAGTTCATCGGCTCCGCCAGACCTCAACTCAAAGCGTAGCGAGCGCAACTCATCTGAAAAAGACAGGACTTGTATGCGACCCGTGAACTTTCACGTGACAGGCCGTGCAATTTGCGTACTGCGCGTTCTGGTTATGTTGTGGACCACCCGGCTCGACGGCTCCGACGTCATGGGCCACGCTGTGGCAGGTGAGGCAGAGCTGATTGACTGCGCTAAACCTCAACAACCTGGGATTGGCAGAGCCATGCGGCGTGTGACATGCCGCACAACCTTCCGTCTTCAAGGGCGCATGTTCGTAGGTAAATGGCCCTTGCTTGTCGGCATGACATTTAATGCAGGCGGCATCCGCGCCGGTGGCAAGCCTTGTTTGTTTTAACTCAAAGCCGCCATGCGGGTTGTGACAGTCGCTGCACTTCATAGCTCCTTCGAGGACCTTGTGATGGAACGGCATGCTAAACGCCGGCTTAACCTCGCTGTGGCAACCAAGGCAAAGTTGCGGCTCACTTGACTTCAACATCTTCAAGGTCGAGAAGCCCGGCTTTTCTGCGTTCGCTCGAGCAACAAATATGTTTGAGCTTGCCAGGTTTTTCCCGGCAACGCTGCCATGAGGCGAGTGGCATTCAGTGCAACCAACGTCGTTGCGCCAGTGTTCGCCGCGGCGGAAGTTGTTGTGCTCTTCCTTCCCGGCATGGCAGGTAAGACAATTTTCCGAAACTTCCTTCGACGATTTGTTCTTGAAGGAAATGATTTTTGCAGGATCGCCTTCTTCGGCGTGCGCCTTACCTGGGCCATGGCAGGATTCGCATCCGGTCACTTTATTCTTCCACGAGCTTATGCCCGAGAGTTTCGCGTGTGATGTATGTGAGAAGTTTTTGAACTGATCTTCGTGACAGTCTTTGCAAGCCTCGCTGCCCACGTATCCGGTCTTGTCGATAGGGGTACTGGTCGGCTTGGCATCATCACGGGGACCATAGGCTTGCGAACTCTTATTCGCAGTTAAGAAAAGCGCCGCAATCAAGACCGAGCAGGAGAGGACCAGCATTTTGATTGCTTTAGTCAAGTTCAATCGCGGCCTCCTTAACAGGGCTGAAAACAAAGCAAAAATAATTCAGAAAAAAAAAGGGGCGGGCTTGAATAATAAAGCCAAGGGGGCGGTGTTCGCGGAGTGCTGGTGCACCTTTACCTGTGCGCCAATGACGCGAGCAACCCTTCCCTTACGCAATACAATTTGCAGTTAGATTAGTCTGCTGCGTCGTCTCTGTATGTACGCAAAAGCACATACGCAATCCAAATGTCCGAAAACTCACGAGACTCTTTCAAAGTCATCCCGGCTTTTGCTCTCATTGCCCGATCGAGTAATTGGCAAACGCCGTGCCGACTTATTGAGGGGTTGAATCCGCTGAATTTCCTACCGGCTGAATATCCTCTCTGGGAGTTTTCCCGCAATAGGCTGTGGAACTTTCCACAAGAAAGCGAGCGCGGGCGACGGTTCTATTAGCCGAATTGATATTCGGAAGGCGGCATGCGTCTTGCGCTGTTGAGCACTGGAAACTTGAAGTTCGAGCAATTGAAGCGCTGTTCAGTCTCAAGAAATAGAAGTCGGACAAGCGGAGGAGGAAACAATGGAAAACCACAACACAGATGCGCGAGACATTCTCGAATTGCTCAAGGAAGAATTAACTTTCGTCGAGCTAGGCGGTTATGGACGTTCAGTCCGCACACCGTGGTTACCCAAGTCTGCCTTTCAGGATTCCCTGATTTGCATTAACTTCGCCGACCCGACCCACGCGCACTCCTGCAGCGAATGTCACTTAACCGATTTTGTCGAAGGCGAAGACAGCTCAGCACAAGTCCCTTGTCATTTGATTGCGTTGAACGAGAAAGGCGACACCATCGAGGATCTGGAAGCCCTGGATAATCAGGCGAAACTGGAAACAACATTGAAGCACTGGATGCGAACGAAGATTAAAGAGATTGAGCAAACGCGCGCTACGTAAAGCAAACTGTTAGTTTGCGGTCGTCCGTTAGCGCGCAATCAGAATAGCTTGCCAACCGCCGCAAACTAACAGTTTGCTTTACTACTTGAATACAAAGGATTGAAAAAGAATGTCGCAAACAATGACAGCCGCAGTAGTCCACGAGTTTGGCAAACCGTTGACGATTGATGAAGTTCCAATACCTACGCCCGCAGCCGGGCAGATTCGTATTCTGGTGATGGCGAGCGGAGTCTGCCATACGGACCTACATGCCGCAGACGGTGACTGGCCGATCAAGCCGACGTTGCCTTTCATTCCGGGACACGAAGCAGTCGGCTTCGTTGATGCCGTTGGCGCCGGCGTCACTTCTTTGCAGAAGGGTGATCGCGTCGGAGTGCCCTGGCTGCACAGCGCCTGTGGCGAGTGTGAATATTGTCTTACCGGCTGGGAAACGCTCTGCGCCGCGCAGCAAAACACCGGCTACTCGGTTGATGGCGGGTTCGCCCCCTTCGTACTCGCGCCCGCAGCTTATGTCGCGCGTCTGCCGGATGGCCTCGACTTTGTCCAAGCGGCGCCGCTGCTGTGTGCCGGTGTAACGACTTACAAAGGACTCAAAGAAACCGGCGCCAAACCAGGTGAGTGGGTAGTGATTTCGGGGATTGGCGGCCTGGGCCATCTCGCCGTGCAGTATGCGAAGGCCATGGGACTCCACGTGGCAGCCGTTGACGTCGCCGACCAGAAACTAATACTAGCGCGCGAACTCGGCGCCGAGTTGATAGTGAACGCGAAGACTCAAGATCCTGTTGCGGAAATTCAAGCGGCTATCGGCGGCGCACACGGGGTGTTGATAACCGCGGTATCGCCAATAGCATTCGAACAGGGCGTAAAAATGTTGCGGCGCGGCGGCACCTGTGTGCTGAACGGCTTGCCGCCCGGCGAGTTTCCCCTGTCAATCTTTGACATGGTGCTCAAGGGGTTGACTGTTCGCGGTTCGATTGTCGGCACGCGCAAAGATATGCAAGAGGCGCTTCAGTTTGCCGCCGACGGTAAGGTCAAAGCTATTATCGAGACGCAACCCTTGACCGAGATCAATGCCATATTCGATCGACTCCGGCGCGGCGAGGTGCAGGGCCGAGTGGTTATGAAGATGGCCGCGCGAGCCGACAGTAAGCAAAGCGGCGCGTAGGCAAAGCGTTGCGACAATGCTTAGATTTGATGGTGAGGGTTGCTGGTAGAGGCCGAAGATGTTGCCGGCCGGATCGCGAAAACCGCGCGTTAGCGCCCGGTCAATTGCTCCAGCTTCTCCGGATAGCGAGCTCCTGGACCGTAGTCTTTGAAGCGGCTTCATCGATCTCGCGCAATTATCGCAATTAGCTAATCAACGCAACCAACAAAAAGGGCGGCTCGATGGTCGCCCTTTTCGTCTGACAAAGATATTTGGTGCCCGCTAGAAGATTCGAACTTCTGACCCCTCGCGTGTGAAGCGAGTGCTCTACCACTGAGCCAAGCGGGCGTCGCTGCGTCTTAAGTGCATTGTACACAACAAATCTTTTTCTCCTAAAGCTTAGCGAGCGTAAATCAGTTATCCCTGCAGTCCCTCATGCCCCTGGAGTCCCTCAAAACAGCGCAATAACAGCGCATCGATTTTCGACTCCCTCAACCTCAGCAATTGCTGGCTGTTTATGACCGTTGCGGGTCCTCCAAACGCAAATCGACTCTCAATTTACTAGGGATTTCTTGATTGAGGTTTGGGTATTGCCCGATTTGATGATTGCTGAATTGCCAGGGCAGTAGAACATTCGTAGTGTCCAAAAAATAAATACGTACCATGAGGAAAACTCGAAACGCAAGATCAAGAAGGGCATCTTTCGGTTGTCGGAACTTCCATCGCAAGTCTCAAGGGTCAGACGGTCCGCTTTATGTCGGCTAATGGGACATCTCGTCAGTCCTCGCGTTCTTCCTGCGCACTGGCCAAGCTCTAATTCCCTCGTCAATGAAACGAATCTGACGCGAGGTACATTTCGAACCCCCTCATTCGAGTCGAGGTGGAACGCATGATGACCGGTTCGCTCATTTGGAGAGAAAACTCAGCATAGGCAAACCTCCTTGGGTAGCCTATAATCCCGCCGTCATTGAAGCCTGCCCACCCAGTTCTAATCGGGCGAATCCTTTGCACTCCGTCACATTCGCGGCTTCGCTTGACCCCTACTGCACTGGTTCCCTAGGAGTGTAGATTCTCCATGACACAAACTCGTGTGCAGCAGGGGAAGTAATGCGCTCCTTCTGGAAATCGCCCGAATCATGGCTAGACCACTCAAGAAGCGTCGCTGGCTACTCATCGTGAGCCTCCACTTGTGGTGGCTCCTCTTGAGCGGAAGATTCTTATGGAACTATTGGACACTCGCCACGATAGGTGGCGCAGATGGCTCCGGGCACGTAGCAGCTCTACATCTGTACGCAATCCATGTTTACCCGGATATTCAAGGATGGCTGCCGGAGTTTTTTGGCGGTATGCCGTTTCCTATTTATTATCCGCCGCTCTTCTATTGGCTCGGCGCCACTCTCATGAAGTTCAGCGGCATCGATGCCACTCTTGCTGCGAAGTTACTGACTACCGCCTCGTTTGCAGGACTGCCGGGCGCGCTTTTTGGGCTCGGAAGGAGGCTCGGTTTGTCTTCAGTCGAGGCGACGATGAGTTCTGCCTGGGCAGGAGTCATCGCTTGCGGTTCCAACCTGGCTTCGCTTGGCGGGGTCGGACTTCTGGGCTTATTTGAAGTTGGTCTTTACACGCATACTTTGGGATTTCTGTTCTTCTGCGTCTGGTGCGGAGCGTTGCCTCACGCCCGACGCTCACGGGCAGCGGCGGCGCTGGCGACGATTTCGCTAACGGCTCTTATTCTCACGAACGTTCACGTGTTACCGCTGGCCGCTGCGTTTGCCTTTTCATGGCTCATTTTCGATTGTTGGCGAAGCAGGTCGCGGCTGACCAGCCTAGGTTCGGCTGAACTGATTGATAAAACAATCCGGGTGGTAGTACTTCTACTTGCGCCAATCTTGATCGCGTCTATCTGGTTAATTCCGCTCATTCGCTGGTACACCTATTCTATCGGCCGCCCTCTAGAAGCCCCAGTCTTATTCTCCGGACTCGGCGCACTGAACGTCGTTTGGCCTATTTGTCTTTGGGTCGCCTGGTCTGAGCGTCGGCGCAAACCCGCGCTCGCCTCCTTATGCGTTGCCCTGCTGCTTGTAGCGGTCGCTGCTTTGACACCGCTTGGCGGAGTGTTGAAGATGATTCCTTTTCAACCCGCACGCGTGGTTTCCGGAGCCATTCTTCTATGTACGGTCCCCGGTGCCTTGCTGATTTCCCGAACCCTGCGGGATTTGGTTGGCGGCGGTTGGTTACACAAGTCTGCGCTCGTGCTGTGCGTCGTTGCTCTGGCTCTGGTCCATCCGTGGCAAAACTTCGGAATCGCGTCACTCTCTCCAGCAGAAACCGACGCGCTTGGTAAGGTTCGTAGTGCGGTCAGAGACTTGCCACCGGGCATGGTGTTGGTCGAAATCGTCAAACCAAATGCTATCTTTAACTCGGCCGGCGGTGGGATAAGGGAGCTGGCCACGTCGCGCGCTTTGGCCCACCAGATTGCGATGGACCAACGTCCGATACTGTGGTCGATCTTTCGCGAGCAGGCAATCACGGCGCCTCTCGCAACCGCGGTGACTAACCTCTTCTCCACCTCGCAGGAAAACTTTGAGATTGACGGGACGGCGCTAAGCCGGGCCGCCAACATGCAGATTACTCCCGAGAATGCATTCAAATTAGCAAGTCATTTGGGAGTCGTATACTACCTAGTTAATTCGCCTGAGCAGGTTGAACGCTTGCAGAGCACTCCGAGCGTGAGGCTGTTGTGGAACATCGAGGGATGGTATCTCTTCTTAAACTTGCTGCCACCTTCGCCTGCGATGGAAAGCGTCAGCTCGGCACCCGTTGTCGCATGGATGGCTCCCCATTTTAAGAATCGCTGGCCGGACGACATAGACCTCTTCAACCTGTGGGAAGAGTTGGCCTTCGATGGACATCCCGAAGTCAGCGTCCTCTGGGCGCAAAGTCCGACGACAGATCCGTGGAGTGTGATCGCGCGGCTGCCCGCCGCGACTATTGTGATCTACCCCTCGTCTCTCCGTTCGGCAAACGATGAATGGCTCTTCCGCCTGAATGTGGCGGCACCTAAACTGAACGTTCTGCTGATAGACGACGGCTCCGAGCTGGCGCGGCAAGTCGAGGCAAGAAAGCAAAGCTTTGCCGCTTACCAGATCTTCAACCCGCAGCATTACGCTTCAGGGAAACTCTTCCTTGTGGCGCTATCGCAAAGGATTGCCGCTTGGGAACAACCATCCGCGCAGCAGTGGCCTCATTCGTTACGTCTCTGGCGAACCAACGTGGCTTACTTCCCAGCTTGGACAACTGGTAAGGGAAGCGCGGTCTTTCTCACCGGGCAAGGTGGAATGGCAATGCTTGATTCGGATGAGCCATCTCTCAGATGGCATAGTTCAGGTTTGCGGTTAGCATCGATGCTGATTTGCTTGCTTGGAATCGCTGCCGTCTGTTGGACGATTTACTCACCCAATCGATTCCGGCGAACTCCTGACTAACAGCCAAAATTCATTGACAGGATGCAACAGATGTGACAGTCTCCCGATGTTCCTTATCTTGCAGTCTCAAGCAAGACGCAGCTTCACTAGGTATTGGCAGTCACCTTGAGATCATGCCTTTCCTCAACGACAGGCACTTCCATCCCCCGGACAAGTGCTTCCTTATCGAAGGAGAATCATCATGAAGAAGCCCACCAGACGTTCGATTCGTTCTGGATTAGTAGCCCTGCTGTTGCTGGGCGCGATGTTCGGCGCCTTAAACAGTTCCGGCACATTTACCAAGCAGGCCTTTGCACAAAACTACGGCGGGAACCTGGTATGCAATTCTTATCCCGCCGGCTGCACATTTTGGGGCTGCAATGGCAATCCCCCCAATATGACGTGCTCGTTCTCGGGACCAAATTGCCCTTCCGGTATTGGCTGTAAAGTCAAAACTCCCTAAGCAGTCACTCAGGGCGGTTGACTTTTCCAGAGCCAGCCGCCCGAGTGACATAAAGCGAAAGGTGTGCATGAGTATTACTCGGATCTGCTTGCCGATCATAATCGTACTTAGCGTTTTTTCCCTCACTGCAGCGCAGGAAACTCAACGGCCCCAGGATGCCTGGCTCCAAAGAGCCCAGAGTCTCACCAATGATTCCCTTAAGGACGCTAAGTCATTAGAAACTTTGGATAGCGCGCTGGTGCTTGGCCAACTTGGAGCCCAGTGGTGGAACATTGATCGCAGTCAGGCGCGCAAGTGGCTGCTAAAGGCCGTGGAGGCCGTCGAACTGGAGCCGGCAAAAGAAAGCGGCGTTGAGCGGCGAAAGCGCTTGGCCGTAGCGCATTCGTTGTTGCCTGTCATTGCCACCGCCGATCAAAAACTTTGGGAACGATTGCAGAATGTATTAACCTCGGGTGAACCGGATCCTTCCGAGACCGAGCGAACTACAATCTCGGAAACGCTGGTCGAAACGGCGCTGGCGGTTTTGAAAACAGATCCGCGTCGGGCGGCTGCGTTGGGCTCGATGGCACTTCGTGTCGGCACTCCCAGAACGCTCCAGAATTTGCTGTGGGATTTGCGAAGGCGCGACCCGTTGCTGGCGAATCAGCTTTTCAGTGAAGCGCTAACCGTAGCTGGAAAGACTTATGGGGATGACTTTCTAAATTCATTACGTTATGCCGCCTTCCCTGAACTATTAGGCACCGTCTACGACCCCGCAATTGTGCCCCCGGATACTCTTCGCAGACAGATGCTTCTCATACTAGCCGACTATCTTCAGCAACAGACAGCTTTGTTAGCGAGCCGAGGAGTACGAGATTGCGGGGTGGCGCCCGCATTGGTCGAAGGGCTGCAAACTCATTTCGATAGACTACAGCCTCAACGAGCCGACCTGGTGCGACAGATTGTGAGGATCTGTTTTGAGTCGAGAAATCAAGCCGCTGCCGACACCGATCCGCAGTCAATCGGGTTACCTGAGACGGTAGAGAGCCTGTTGCGCCAGGCGGATCAAACAGTAGATAAAAAAATGAAACGGCCCGAGTATCTGGCCCGGGCCGCCCGTCTGGCCGCACAACAGAAAAACTTTGAACTTGCGATTAAGATTCTCGAGAGCATGAACGAGGAGGAGCGGAAGTACATAAACATCTGGGGAACCTGGCGCCGTGATTGGGCCGCAGCTTTGGCGATAGAGTTTATTAAACGCGACGATGCCTACGGAATGCAGCAGGTAATCAAGGCGGTTCCTGACTCGCTGCGGGCGTTCACTAAGATCTATTTTGTCGACATGCTACCCAAAGATTCATCTCTCCAAATCGCCCGTGATTTCCTTGACGAATCTCGCAAGGACCTGGCCAAGGCCGAGATGCCGGATTTGGATAAGGCTAACTGGTACCTGATGGTAGTTCGACTCTATTCTAAGTGCCATTTGAATGGTGACGCGATTGAGGCTTTCAAGGATGCGATTGGTTCCCTGAATCGAGTCAAAAGCGACGAGACTAATGACAGCGACAGTCTTGCAGAGTTGAACAGGAGACTCATCCAGGGTGATTTTCCGGTTTCGCTCCTGGAATCGAACGACTACCCGATGGAGGAAGCTGTTTCCTCAATAGCGTCAGTCCCCAGACGTGTGCGACTACGCCTGGACCTCCTCGAGGTCTCAATCGCCGAGTATCGAGCTAAGGCCGCTAAATTCACGCCTGATCAAAAGGCCTCATCGAGAAAACCAAAATGAGAAGTCCAGGATCGCCGTATTCAAAATTCCTTGCCGGCGTGATTGCCGGAGCAATCATTGCCCTGGTTGTTGCCGGTGTCATCGTCAAGGTTGTTAGGAGACAGAGTCCACCACCCGGGCCAGCACTATTGCTCAGACAAGGGTTCGATTTCAAGGCCTTGCGTTCTGAAAATTTGATTTGGAGAGGACCGGCGCTCGGGGAAAAGATCGACTTGACAAGACTTAAAGCATCTGACGGCTCGGAACTTGGGCAACTTCTCGGCAAACAACCAGTGATGTTGGCTTCTATTAATCCAACCTGCGCTATGTGCAGCGTTGCCAAAGACGAAATGCAATTTGTCCGGGAGCATGTCGTGCCCGCCGGCGTCCAATACTACGCGGTCTGCTTTAGACCGGTGGATTCAATTAGCAACTTCTACGAATACGCAAATTCGATCGGAATTGCTGCACCGACATTTGAATGGCAAGGAGAAGTTGCGCCGCCACTCTCAATTCTCGATATGACTGTCCCGTCACATCTGCTTATCGCCCAGGACGGAACCGTGCTTCAGGTTTGGCCGGGCTCATCTAACGAAAAGGAAGTTCGTCAGAGGATGGGTTCGCAGATCGTTGATGACACTTTGATCGTCAGCGAAGTCCTCCGCTTGGGCGCGTTCAACTTGCCTTCGAATTCGAAGCCGCCGGCAAAACCACAATAAAGTTTGGGTAGTTATCCTGAAGCAATTCGTTGCGATAGCTTCGTCCTCACGACACTACTCGTGCTTCATCACCACGAGTACTGAGTTGATGTTCCCATTGCCGTCATCTTCGGTGTTCCGATTGTCTGGATCTGTAATCCAGTCTCCATCGACGATGAACTTATACAGATACTTTCCTGGCTCGAGCTTCATCCGGCATACCCAGCGATCCCCCTCTTTAGCGCAGAGTGTTTGCGACTGATTCCAATTATTGAAGGAGCCTGCCAAAGCCACGATGTTGGCGTCCGGATACCTAAGCAACTGAAACGTCACATTACCAGTAAGGCTCGGAGCAACCGGTTCGAGTTTTCGCGCAGTATAAGTTTTGCCCTGATACTCAAAAGTTAAACTAACAACCTTTTTGCTTTCGCCTCTCGTGAAGGTATAGCGGGCATTCTCTAATTCATCCAGAAACTCCGTCTTCGATTGGGCCATGAGTTTGCGTTTCGCTGCCAGCGAAGGCTTGGCCCACAGTCCTTGTTTCGTAAGTGTCACGTCAATCGTGGTAATTGAAATCTCGCTGGAAGCCAGCTCGTACCTGCCGACGTAGTCCTTTAGAGGTGAAGGCTCCTCCCTTTTTTCGGGAGCAACTGATATGGACTGTCCCAACGCTCTGTTCTGCGTCACACTCATCGAAATCGTCAATACCAGAGCAAGAACGACATTATAGATTGGACTCTTCATTTGATTAAGCCTCTCTCGTATTCATGACATCGGCACAACGGACAAACCCGTCCGCAGGCGATCATTAGCCCTTTTGGAACAGTCTATGACCTAGCCTCTTAACTTGCCAAGGGGTTCGCCACCGATTTTCGAAGTTCAATACCTGCTAGACATCGGAGCAAAAGTAAACGACAAATCCGGCAGATCGTCAGCTTCGGCTGAATGTTTGTCAGTTTCAACTATCACACTTTTGGTTATCGAAATTCTCCAGAACTAGAGCTCACGTTTCCGACGGCCACTAACGCTTCTTCAAAGCAAGGCAGGCTTTAGTATTGGGGATTTGCTCGCCTGGACTCTGACACTGGCTATTGAATTGACGGTCGACTCTGAAGAGGAAAGTGCCAACTGGAAGTTCAAAATGCCTCAGGATAAGGTCGCCATGTTTCACCAAGATATTGATGGCATCCTAATGGTGTGCCGTTACAGCATCCGACAATCAAGTACAACTAGTTCATGCCAAGAAGTAGCAGTCGAAAAGTGGTGGCCAATATCAGTCCATCGCATTTTGTGTGCGTCTCTAAGGTTACTAGATCAGAGGTTTGCGCAGGAATGTTCACTTTCTGCGCCAAGCGGGCACATGTTTGGAAAGGTGGCCATGATACAGCGACGTGCTGCGTTTCCAAAGGCGTAAGACCTTTCGTCGGTCATTCCCACATTTTCGACATTCCCGATGTTCCCAGCAATACCGAAAAATAGGTCAGCGCTCGCGATGCGTCGATCAGCTCGCGATGCGTCGATCAGTAAGTATTAATGTATATCGCTCTGTTTCGCGGGAACTTCATCGCTGCACAGCTCGCGGTTCGGGAGCAGGCAGATACGTATTGAATGACTCGCAGTGACTTGTGACCACTGTCGGAAATGATAGTGCGACGTTGGTTCCGCAACCCTGGCTACATTCCAATTACTGACGGGTAGATTCAACAGACCGATTATGAATCGACGAACGCTACTATCCGATTACTGTGCTCGACATATTCGTACCACAAGTGTTACAAGGCCTTTTTGTGTTCAGTTGCGAGTGAGACTATTCGATGGCAAATGCCGACCACAAATTTCTTCCGGGTATGAGGCGGAAGTTGGAATTCTATTTGAAACCAAACACGAGCCCGGTTATGGTTGAGGCTGAAACCGGGAGCGAGTGGGACTTCACTGGCAGAGCAACATCGGGCCCGTTGAGCGGGAAGCAGTTGAAGAAACTGCGCGTGCTCAATGATTACTGGCTCGACGGGAAGACTAATAATCCCACGACGGCAGTTTATAGTCTCGGTAATCGATAAAGACAATCATCAAGGGACGCTGCTAACAAGGAAAGCTGGAACGACTTTGCACAAGAAGTCGCGCGCGGCTCGCACTTCTAATTAGGAGGAACCGTTTATGAAAAGTTGGGGAAGATATTCAATCACCGCACTCGCCATTTTGCTCATCTTATGTTCTCTGCCATTTACCGTAGGGGCCCAGGACGCAGCGAGGATACTGACCGGCCCTGAGCTCGCCAGAGTTGTACCCCCCGGATTCTATTTTCAGGGGCTAACCGCGCCGACGCAGTTGCGTAACTCGGCAGCCGCGCGTTTTGGCTCGAACCGTTATGTGATTGCCGGCCTGGTTGACACTTCAGGATACGCCGCTGACGTGCGGGCGAAATATGAAGGGTTCTTGATCACCGATTCAGCCATCAAGATAAACGGTTCCGAGCTGCGCACCGGGGCTTATGGTTTTGGTTTCAGCAACGACGGGAAGCTTAACGTGCTTGACTTGGCCGGCAACGAAATACTCTCGGTCTCCACCACGAAAGACACTCAGATGAAGCGCCCGCGCCCGCTGATGATGACCAAGGCAGGAAATGAAATTCGTCTTTACAGCGGCAGGGACTATGCGGTAATAGCAGCGAAGTAAATGCTTCATCTGATGCGCGTAGTCTATTCCCGCATACCGCTATTGGTCGCGGCTTTTTGTTTAAGCGTTTCACCGCTGACTGTCGTCGCCCAGCAGCCGAGTCCCGGTCCTACCGCTAGTCCTGGTCCACAACGCACCGGCAAATCCTATAGTTCGGAAGCGTCAATCAGGAAGCCTCCGTCACCGGCGCCCCAGGCGCAATCACCTGTTACCTTCACCGACATCACGAGTTTCACGGGCATCGGGTTCAAACGGGCGCCGGGGTTCACGTCCATGAAGTATCTGCTCGAAGCAACGGGCGGCGGAGTCGCAATGTTTGACTATGACAACGATGGTCGTATGGATCTGTTTTTTACCAACGGCGCCGCTTTGAAGGACCCGATGGCAAGAACAGATTCACCTGACAAACGCGATGCCAAATACTGGAATAGGCTCTACCACCAAACCGCAGACGGAACCTTTGAAGATGTCACCGAAAACGCCGGACTGAAAGGCAGCGGTTTTAGTATAGGTGTGGCCGCTGCTGATTATGACAACGACGGCAACACAGATCTTTACGTGACCGGCTATGGCGGCAATGCGCTTTATCGCAACAACGGCGACGGCAAGTTTGAGGACGTTACGAAGAAGCTCGGCGTTGGCGCAGCGGGATGGTCCACCAGTGCGGGCTGGCTGGATTACGACCGCGACGGGCGGCTCGATCTTTTTGTGGGACGTTACGTCGATTGGGATTTCGAAGTGGGCTCGGTTTATTGCGGCGAGATTCGTCAGGGTTATCGCGCCTTCTGCCATCCGGATAATTTCAAGGGCGCAACAAATATTTTGTACCGGCAGCGCGCGGACGGCACTTTCGAAGACGTCAGTGTCAAAGCCGGCATCTCCGAACCGGGCGGCAAAGCTTTGGGTGTCGCCTTCGGTGATTTTGATAACGACGGCCTGATGGACATCTTTGTGGCCAACGACAGCGTCCGGCAGTCGCTATATCACAACAGAGGTTCCGGCACTTTTGCAGACGTCGCGATTGCTTCCGGGGCCGGCTATGACGAGAACGGACGCACCTACGCGGGGATGGGGATCGATGTTGCTGATTATGATAACGACGGCCTGATGGACATATTTATTACCACGCTCTCAAACGAAACTTATCCGCTTTACCACAACGATGGGGACTTAAGTTTTACTTACAGCACAAACTCTTCGGGCATAGGCAACATCACTCTTCTGTATTCCGGTTGGGGCGCCAGGTTTATCGATGTCGACAATGACGGACTGCGCGATCTCTTCGTATCGCAAAGTCACGTTCTCGATACGATCGAAAAAACTAATCCCTACCTGAGATACAAACAGACGCCGCTCTTGATGATCAATACCGGCAAAGGATTTGTAAACGCATCGGCCAGCGCCGGCGCGGCTTTTGCTAATCCGCTGGTCGGACGAGGAGCAGCATTTGGCGACTTGAACAACGATGGCCAAATCGATGTTGCAATCGCGACGCTTGATGGTGCTCCGGTCATCTTGCGAAACGAAGGTGCCAAGAAAAATCACTGGCTGGGATTGTCCCTGGTCGGATCCAAATCCAATCGGAATGGAATTGGCGCGCGCCTCACCGTCACTGACAGCGCCGGCAGGAAACAGATATTCGACGCGAACACGTCGGGGAGTTATCTCTCTTCGAATGATCCGCGCATTATTGTCGGATTGGGTGCGGCTGAGGGTGTGCGCCAGGTTGAAGTGAAGTGGCCCAGCGGCGTCGTTCAGACGATTCCCGGACCGCAGATTAATCGTTACCTGGTTATCAATGAGAGAAGCGGGCCGTAAAATCGCTGTGCGCGTATGTGGTATGTTGAGCGCTATGAAAAAGTTTGGCCGTGCAGCACGGCTCCATCCTCTTGTGTTGCTTGCGACGATGGCGACGATGGCGTCGCTGGCGGTTTCGGTCCTGGTCTTCTCGCAAACGCCTGCAAAGAAACCTGAAGGTCAGGGCGGGGTTTCAACCGGCACGCCTCTTAATTATTCTTCGCGCCGCACGGTCGGAGTAACGGATGCAAACGCTCCCGTCGTGTTTGAAGATGTGACCGACAAAACGGCGATGGCAAACTTCAAACATCGATCCGGCAGCCCACAGAAAAATTACATCTTTGAAACGACTTCGGGCGGCGTCGCGATTTTTGATTATGATTCGGATGGACTTCCCGACGTTTATTTAGTCAACGGTTCGACGATGCCCGCGCTCGAGGGCAAGGAAAAACCACCCCAGGCAGCCCTGTACCGCAACCTGGGCAACTGGAAATTTGAAGACGTGACGGACAAAGCCGGCGTCGCCAACGATCGCTGGGGCTCCGGCGTGACTGTCGGCGACTACAACAACGATGGCCGGGCTGACTTGTACGTTACAAATTTCGGTGTCTCTCGTCTCTATCGCAACAACGCGAACGGCACCTTTACCGACGTGGCTGAGAAAATCGGCGTCGCGCGGAAAGGGTGGAGTACGGGCGCCAGTTGGGGCGACTACGACGGCGATGGGCTCCTGGATCTTTTTGTTCCCGGTTACGCTGAAATCGATTTGAAAAATTTGCCGCCGAGTCCCAGCGAGGCGGGAAAGCCCGGTGGTGTTGGTCAAAATTTTTGTCAGTTTCGCGGCGTGGCGGTTATGTGTGGGCCACGCGGACTACCGGGCGAGGCTGATACTCTCTATCATCAAAAATCTGACGGCAGTTTTGAGGACGTGAGCGCGAAGGCCGGCGTAAACGATCCGCAGAAGTATTACGGTTTCACCTCCGCTTTCGTCCATGCCGACGAAGATCGGCTACTGGATCTGATCGTGGTTAACGATTCCACTCCGAAACAGCTCTACATCAATAAGGGGAACGGAACGTTTGAAGAAGTCGGCTACCCTTCCGGTGTCGCGCTTAACGAAAATGGGCGCGAGCAGGCGGGCATGGGACTGGCCATCGGTGACTATGACAATGATGGGCGCGTCGATTTTCATATCACGAATTTTTCGGACGACTCAAACGTTCTTTACCACAATGATGGTGACGGAAATTTTACCGACGTAACTTTTCAGGCTGGGCTCGGCGAAGTTACCATTCCGTTTCTCGGCTGGGGAACCAGCTTCCTCGATTACGATAACGATGGGTGGCTGGATTTGTTTGTCGTAAATGGACACGTTTACCCGGCGGTCGATGGTAACCAGTGGGGAACCAGTTTCGCCGAACAGTCGTTGCTCTTCCGCAATCTCAAAAACGGAAAATTTGATCGAGTAGGCGCCGCGCCTGGTAGCGCCCTCGCGAGAGCGTGGTCCAGCCGTGGGCTGGCAGTTGGTGATTTGGATGGTGACGGACGACTCGATCTGGTGATCAATAATATGGATGGCAAGCCGTCTATCCTGCGAAACGTTGCCGCTCCGGCCGGACACTGGTTGAATCTGCGGCTTGTTGGTGACCCCGGAAAGAAGACTCCGAAAGATGCAATAGGCAGCATTGCCTACTTGACCTCTGGTAAAATTAGGCAAAGACTCGACGTAATCAGTGGTGCTGTATATTGCTCACAAAACGACATGACGCTGCACTTCGGTCTGGGCGCCGCCACCAGGGTCGACAGATTGGAAATTCAGTGGGCCAATGGCAGCAGCGAAACTTTCGAGGTCCCGGCGATTGATAAAACCTTGACGATCATTCAAGGAAAGGGCGCCGCCAAATAACCTCACCGCCTGGACGCGTAAATAACAGCTCTACCCCGAGGAGCGTTTCAGAACTTGCGACGACTTGATTTACGAAAGACTCAGGCAGCCCGCCTCAATACCATCCGCGATATCAATCGGCAGATTGTGTTGAACTACATCCGCGAGCGTGAGCCGATTTCGCGCGCCGAAATCGCTCGCGAGACTGACTTGCAGCGTTCAACTATTTCGGCGATCGTCGAAGCGCTGGCCGCTGAAGGCCTGGTTGAGGAAGTAGGCGAAGGCGAATCAACCGGCGGGCGACGGCCCACGCTGCTAAGACTGCGTACGAAAGAGGCGATCGCTATTGGAGTGGCTATTACGCCTACTTGTACGACAGTCGCAACCAGTGATTTGGCTGGACGCATTATTGAGCAAAAACAGTTTCTCACCGACCCAGATCCTGATAACACGCTGACAAAGGTTATTGGTCTGGTGCGTGAGTTCTCAGTCAGAAACAAGGGTTCGATTGAAGCGGTGGGTGTCAGCCTTCCAGGCTTGGTCGATCCTTCAACCGGTACTGCGGTTTACGTTCCCTATTTTAAGTGGCGCGACATTCCAATCGCCAAGACAATTTCAACGGCGTTCGGACTTCCAGTCATCATTGATAACGACGCTAACGCGGTTGCACTGGCGGAGCTCTGGTTTGGGCGGCCGGAGGTGAGCGATGCCCGAGATTTTATTCTGGTGTTCGTCGCGGAGGGCGTTGGCACCGGCATCATTTTTGACGGACAGGTTTATCGCGGACAGCACGGCGCGGCCGGCGAATTTGGACACATGGTCGTCGGCACGCAAGCGCCGGTACCGTGCTCCTGCGGTAACCGCGATTGCTGGGAAGCCTTCTCGTCTGAGCGGGCGGCGCTGGCACGCCACCAAAAACTGTCGGGCGACGAACACGGGGCACTAATCGATTTTCGAGAATTGGTAGATCGCGCATTGTGCGGTGAAAAGAATGCCACTGCCGCGCTCGTTGAAACAGCTCACTATCTGGGCATTGGAATCTCAAACCTGGTAGTCGGCTTCAGTCCGGAAGCCGTCGTAGTGGGCGGAGAGATAACCCGCGCCTGGCCGCTGGTTGAGGACGCCCTCAAGGAAACGATCGAGCATAGTGTTCGTCGCGGATTACCCTCGGCAACAATTCTCCCATCCACCTTGGGTGAAAACCCTGTCTTGCGAGGCGCCCTGAGCCTGGTGCTTGCCAGAAAGTTTGCAGCTGCGTTCGCCGCCTGAAGTGGCGTTTTCCTCATCGCATGCGCGGGAATTCCAGGAATAAGACCCACTCTCGTTAAGAATTGCGCAAAAAAAAGTTGACAGGCCTCTGAAACTGTATTAAATACTTCGTTCGATTAGACAACAAACTGTTCGCAACGTTTTCAGTTTGACGTTTTCATACCGCGGCACGTGTTCGGCCAAAGCAATCGCACTATGCAATGGCCCTATAACTTCAACAACAAAAGACCGACGCATTTCACACCCCAGATATTGGCTGGAGATGCGCGCTCACCTTAACCGCACACGAGGACGAGATCATGAGCAAGCCACGATTCGCCGCGCAACCTTTCTTTGTTCTGCTCACAATCCTGCTTTGCGGGATCGCAGGCCTGGCCCAAAACAACAAGGGAGCCATCGTCGGAACGGTGAAAGATCCCAATGATGCTTTGGTGGCAGGGGCTACGGTCAAAGTCACGAGCGTCAAAAACGGGGAGGTGCGCACCGCTGAAACCAATGACGATGGCACATACACCGTTACCAATCTTGTGCCCGGGTCTTACAATGTAACCGTCGACGCGCCCGGCTTTCAGACGCTGTCTGTTGAGAGCGTGCAGGTAGAGACGAACGCGCGATTACCGCTCGACCTGAAATTCGGCGCCATTGCCGGCGGCGTTGGCACGGTAACAGTGACGGCGGAATCTGCGCCGCTTACTGAGAGCGAGACAAGCGTACGCGGCGATATTATCACCGGTCGACAGGTGACCGATCTTCCGATCTCGCAACGAAACTTTACCCTGCTGGCAGCGCTCTCACCCGGCGTCACTCGTCCAAACCTGGGCCTGCTCGGAGGCGGCGGTAATTTCGTGAATGGTGGTGGCGGTCAAAACAATACCGAGTCAACACGTTTCCGCGAATCAGGTGGTTCGGTTCTGGTTGTCAACGGCGCTCGCGCGACGAACAATAATTTCACTCTCGACGGAGTTGATAACAACGAATCGCAGTTCGGCCAAATTGCCATCTATCCAAATCCGGATGCAATCGCTGAGTTTAAGATTGAATCGAGCGTCCCTTCTGCCGAATCAGGACGCGCCGGTGGGGGAATCATTTCAACAACGTTCAAGTCTGGCGGTAATTCAGTTCATGGAACAGTAGGGGAGATTTATCAGGGCCGCTTTTGGAGCGCCGCAGCCAGTAAGTTCGACGATAACCTGACCAATATTGTTCCCAACTACGTCACGCACAACTACTATGGCACCGTCGGCGGGCCAATTTTTTTACCCAAACCCGGCGAAGGTGGTTCAGCCATTTACGACGGACGAAACCGCTCCTTCTTCTTTTTCTCAATGAACGGACAGCGAAACAGCACCCCAATTTTTGGCGGCACGGGTGACCCGCAGGCCGTTCCGGTGCCCACTTTGCGCATGCGCGTTGGCGACTTCGGTGAATTGCTTCAACCGGGTACCAGAGTCTACCGGTTAGCGGCGGGTGGGACCGTTACCGCGCCCAATGGGACAATTTTTGCTCCCAACGGAACCCCGATCCCGGGAAACGATCTTCGCAACTGCCCGAGCTGTGGCGGCTTTTCGAACTTCGCGCGGAACTATATAAATGCGTTTCCGCTACCCAACCTTCCCGGCGCCGGGCGAAACTATTCGACCAACCGCAAGGAACACGCGATAGTCAACAGTTACGACGTCCGAATCGATCAGCGCCTTCACAGCAATAACAACTTCTTTGCTCGTTACAGCAGATCAAACACGGCTCGTTCGCGCGACAACTTCTTTCCGCTCGGCAGCTCGCCCAACGGAAACGATCTGCCCGCCGGTCCGTCGGCAGGCGACGAGTTTGGCGATTCGAAGGGTTTTACAATGGGCGACACACATATTTTTTCCCCCACCGTCATTAACGACGCGCGCTTTGGTGTTACCCGCGTTCAGATTGGCATCTTCAATACGGGCGTCAACGGGGCCGGCGGATTCAACCCGCAAGTCACTGCAAATCTTGGCGCCCCGAATATCAACATTTCCCCAAATACCACCGGCATTGTGCTGGTCGGCATTGTTGACAATCTTACGGGCACGGATCGAGCAACTGAGTTTACCGGAGACGGTGGCCCTTTCTATTTCACATCTAATAATTTTAACTTCGCAGACGCGGTGACAGTGGTAAGAGGAAATTCCTCTTTCAAGTTTGGCGGCGATTTACGTGTGCGACAGAACAGCAACTACGATGGCGGTCGCAACAACGGCACTAAGGGCAATTATCAATATGGCACGACGGACAGCGGCTTCGTCTCCGGTAACTACAACGGAATTGGCGCGAATGATACAGGCTCTTCGCTGGCCAATTTCTTACTGGGCTATCAGCCCGGCTTCGTTGGCCGCGGTGATCCCGGTGGTCCATACTTTCAGTCGAGCAAAGAGATGGCCTTCTTCGTCCAGGATGACTGGAAAGTTAATCCTAATCTGACCCTTAACCTCGGATTGCGCTACGACATTTTCACCGCCCCTACTGAGAGGTTTGATCTGCAGTCGAACTTTGTTCCTGCCACCAAGACGATCCAAATGGCCGGCGATAATGCGCCGGGAGGACGCGATCTTGCGAACACCGACAAGAACAATTTTGGGCCTCGTATTGGGTTCGCCTATAGCGGGATCAAATCTGACAAGACTTTGGTTATTCGTGGCGGCTACGGTTTGCTTTATTCGATCGACATCAGTGCCGCCCAGCCGCTGACCGCCAATCCGGGCACTGGTTCCGCAAGCTATGGTTGCACACCCATCACCAACCCGGCAGGTTGTCCGGCCGTCTTCCGGGCTCGAAATCCTTTTGATAACGGCATTCCGACCGCGCCTTTCACGGTGGCGGCTGCCGGAACTAGTTTTGCGGCGCCCACTGGCGGGGGTCTGATTCTCTTCAATGATCCGAACCGCACAGACGAGATGTATCACCAGTACAATTTGACTGCCCAATACGAGTTTAGGCCAGGTTGGCTCGCAGAGGTTGCCTACGTGGGATCAAAGGGACGCAACCTGCTGGTGTTGCAAAATATCGGCACCGGCAACGACGAAGGTGGCCCAGGCGCGCGCGAAGTAACCGGAGTCGGAGCGGTTATCGCGACTCGCTATTTCGGTAAGTCAAGCTATGACTCGCTGCAAACAAAACTTGAAAAGCGCTTTTCAAAGGGGTTGTCACTGCTTTCGACTTACACCTGGGCGCATGGGATTGATGATTCTCCGGGAGGCATTTGTTCCGGCGGTGCCAGCGCGCGTGATTGTGGTCCTGATGATCCGTTGAGATTTGAACTCGAACGAGGTAACTCGGACACAGATGTACGACATCGCTTTACGTTCTCGAATGTTTACGATCTGCCTATTGGGCGTCATCGAAGTTTTGGCAGCGGCATGCCCAAAGCCCTGGATTTTGTCGTCGGCGGATTTCAGCTTAATAACATCATCACCGCGCAGAGCGGTCCGGTATTCAATGTTACCTGCAACGGCGGTCGCGCCGATCTGATCGGCGATCCAAAACCCACAGCCGCGCAAAAGGCTCAAGGTCTCGAGCTCAATCGTGCTGCGTTCAGATGCGCCACCACGCCTGTCTTTGCAAGCGATCCCGGTGGGCCACACATCGGCTCGTTGGGCCGCAACGTTTTCCGCGGCCGGAAACAGTTTTATTGGGACGCGTCGCTCTTCAAGAACTTCCCGATCTCTGCGATTAGCGAAGCTTTCAACGTGCAGTTCCGTTTCTCCGCTTACAATGTGCTGAACCGGGTCAACCGTTCATCCCCGAACGGCGACATAAATAACACGGGAGACTTTGGACGCGATACCAACGAACAGCGGCGACGCCAAATGGAGTTTTCGCTCAAGCTAATCTTCTAACTGTTTTCCAATGCTTTCGTTTGATCGAGTGGCGCGTTTGTTTATTGCGTGCCACTCGATGTTTCTTGGTACCAGTCTCCCCCACAGTCCGGCCGTGAAATCGAGGCGCGTTTCCCCAGCGAACATCATGTCGATGGTGATAATGAAAACAAAAAAGGCAAATCCTTACGCCGTCGCCAGGCTGCTTATTTTGCTGCTGGTGTCCCCCACACTTTTTGTTGCATCGGACGCGTGGCAAACAAAGAGCATCGGCGGAAAAGAGCACGACGACAACATCCTGGGCGTAAAGCTTGGGATGACAGTCCCCGAGGCTTTGCAGGCTGTATTTGTTAATGCCAACCGCCACGCCGGTCAGGAAAAACCCGATGCGATGCGGCAGGAGGGGACCGACAAGAGAGACGTCAGGGTGTTGTACAACGATTTGAAGGTGGGAAAACTTCAGATTGTTTTTGCCGACGGGAAATGGGTGAAGGAGATCGTCCTTGACTACGCCACGCGTCCGCTCTACGACGAGTTGCGCCTTGCCCCCAACGGGAACATAAACGATGCCATGGGTGGTCAGCGCTACGATGATCGCTATACCATTGTCTTTACCGAGGAGACTACAGCAAAGCGCCAACGAATCTGGTACCGCGACGAAAGGAGTCCAAAGGGCTTTCGCGAACGCATCGAATTCGTCTCCGTGAGAAAACCCGAGGAGGGAACCATCGAGGGTAAGCAGATCGTGCGGAAGGCTATCCTCGTGGCGCCAGGTGACGAAGAGAAATTTATCAAGGCAATGCAGCAACAATAGTTTTGGGCGAAGGTGACAATGAATTCTGCCAGTCGCATATTCAAGGCAAGGCGAGTTTCAAACGGCCGTGTAGCAATCTGCCGCTCCCGAGCTCACTACGTCCTGGTGATTTGCGCTCTGACACTCAGCTTCTCGGCGGACGCAGCCAAAGCGTTCGAACCAGGGCATGCGCAGGCAGCTAATCAGCGACGCGCGACCGTTGTGGCGGGTAGTAACGACCGGGCGCTCAGTCACGCAGTGGCATTGTTGCAGGCGGGTCGAGTTGAAGAAGCCGAAGCGGCTACGCGAAAGATAATTGCGGCAACTCCTCGCGACGCGGAGGCGCACACTTTGCTTGGGGTTGTTCTGGATCAGCGTGGCCTCACCGGAGAAGCTGAGCGCGAATATCATGCGGCATTGCTGCTGAAACCAAATTCAGTGAGTGCCTTAGCGAATCTGGGCGTGCTGTTGGCCAAAACCAATCGAGCGGCTGAAGCCATTCAAAAATTTGAAACGGTTTTGCGCCTCGACCCAAAGCACGCAACCGCTATTTTTAATCTGGGCGCTCTTTATGCTGCACGTGGAGACTATAAGCTGGCGATTCCACTACTTGAGAAGGCTGTCGGAAATACACCCGACCATCCCGGCAACGCCGACATGTCTAATGTCGTGCTACGTCTGACGTTACTGAATGCTTATGTTCATGACGGCCACGGGCAGGAAGCAATGCAACTCTCACATAGCCTGGAGCAAAGCGCCGGTAGTGACCCAAGATTGCTTTTTACGCTCGCCTTGAGTTTGGCGGAAGCGCATGAATACACCGAAGCAGTGCGGTTGTTTAAGCGCACAAATGAACTGCGGCCACAAACTTATGAGGTGTTCTACAATCTTGGAGTTGCACTCTACAATCTTGACCGGCTCGATGAAGCAGTCCAGGCGTTGTCATCCGCTTCCGCAATCGCGCCGAACGAGGCGGAGCCGTATTACCGGCTCGGGCTTATCGCCTCGGCGCGGGGAGATACCAAAGCAGCACTGGTTCACTGGAACAGGGCCTTGGAGTTGCGACCGGCGTTCGCCGAAGCCAACTTTATGATTGGCGAAGAGTTGCTGAAGAATAAGTTGGCGGAAAAGTCAATTCCATTTTACGAGCGCGCGCTCGAACAGGACCAGCTAAAGCTCATTTACTATTTGCGGCTGGGCGTGGCAAACGTGCGCGGGCAACATTATGAGCAAGCGCGCGAAATTTTTACTCGGGCTCTCCAACGCTTTCCCGAAAATGCCAATTTGTATTTTCTGTTGGGTTACACGGGTCGGGCTGAAGGACAATACGATCGCGCCGTCGCAGCTTTTCGAGAGGCCCTGCGATTGCAGCCCGACAACGCCGATGTGCTTGGCAATCTAGGTTACATCGCCAGCCAGCGCGGGGAACATCAGGAGGCCGAGCGCCTGCTGCGCCGCGCGATTGCGCTTGACCCTAATAGTTTTCCGGCCTATCACGATCTGGGCCGGCTGCTGGTGAAACAGAAAGAGTATGACGAGGCGCTCGGGATTTTGCAGCGCGGTGCGGAGTTAAACAAGAAGGACCCGGGCGTACACTATCAACTTTTTCTCGCTTACTCGCGGCTCAGGAAAAAAGTGGAAGCCGACCGGGAGCTGGCGACATTCAAACAGTTGGATGAGGCTAATAAATATACGACGACGCCACTGGGTATGACAGTCAAGGCCGGACCAGCGAACGAGTTCGAAGCGCTGCCGCCGATTCCTTCCGCGGCGTCTGGTGAAAACAGGAAGCCGGAAGCACCGTGAGGTCAGAATTCAATAATCCGAATTGAAATAGATTTGCTACCTCTTCTTTTAATGCGGAAGAAAAGTTCTGGCAGGTGGACGGCCAATGCGAACGTCAAAATTTGACTGCTTTGTGAAGGTCGCGGCAGGCGCATTTCTCCTTTTACTCGCTAACGCGGTTCCTCTCAGCGCCGCACCTCCGGAAATTGCGAAGGTAGACCCGCCCTCGTGGTGGGCCGGTAGCAGCATCAATCCCGTTAGACTTCTGGTGCGCGGCCGCAACCTGAGCGGCGCTCGTGTTAGTGCAAATACAACCTCGCTACGTACGTCTGCCATTCGGATAAATGAGCGCGGCACTTATTTGTTTGTTGATGTTACGGTCAGTGCCCGAGCGAAACCTGGAATCTATCTGCTAACGGTTCAGACAACTGAAGGCAAGGCCACCATTCCATTCCATGTCGAACCTCAGCTTGATTCGCGGACGCATTTTCAGGGCATCACCAATGACGATGTCATCTATCTGATCATGACCGATCGTTTTGCCGACGGAGACCCTGCGAACGACGCACCGCGCAATGCGCCGGCAAACGCAACTGATCGCAGCAACCCCCGGTCTTATCACGGTGGCGATTTGCGCGGTGTAATCAATCACCTTTCGTATTTGAAGGAACTGGGTGTGACGGCGCTATGGTTAACTCCCTGGTACGACAACTGGAACGGAGTGAACAACTGCGATAAGCCCTGGTGTCCGAATACTTATTATCACGGCTATCACGCTATCGATTATTACGCTGTGGAAGATCACTTCGGGGATCTGGCAACGCTTCGCGAATTAGTCGAGAAGGCGCACGCGCTGGGATTGAAAATCATTCAGGATCAAGTCGGGAATCATGTCGGTTCGCAGCATCCCTGGGTTAGGGATCCACCATTAGAAAACTGGTTTCACGGAAGTGTGGGCCAACATGAAGTTAATAAGTTCAAGAACAGCACTCTTCTTTCTCCCCATGCGAATGGCGCCGAGGTCCGTAATACGCTTGACGGTTGGTTTAGCGACGACTTGCCCGACATGGACCAGGAGGAACCGGAAGTTGCTCGCTACGAAATTCAGAATGCGATCTGGTGGATTGGAACGACGGGAATTGATGGAATTCGACAGGACACTATCCAATACATGCCGCGCAGTTTTATCCGCGAGCTTTCCAACGCTTTGCATCGCCAGTACCCGCGCATCTGGATGGTAGGCGAAGTTTTTGAAGAAGACGCGGCCCAGACCTCATTCTTCATCGGTGGGCATACAGGCTGGGACGGCGTCGACACGAAGCTGGATTCGGTTTTTGATTTTGCGCTCTGGCACACGTCGCTGCTTGCCTTCACGAACAAGGTCCCAATGCGAGCTCTGCGCGATCAGTTGAAATACGACGCGCTTTATCCAGACCCGGCAAGAATAACGACCCTCACAAATAATCACGACAAACCTCGTTTCATGTCGCTCGATGGAGCAACGCTGGAAGGAGCGAAGCTGCATACCGCTTTCATGCTCAGCACGCGAGGTATCCCGCAGCTCTATTACGGCGAGGAGATTGCGATGGAAGGCAAGGACGATCCGGACAATCGCCGAGACTTTCCCGGCGGGTTTCCCGGCGACTCACGGAATGCTTTCGCAGCTTCCGGCAGAAAATCGAAAGAGCAGGAGATGTTCGAATGGACACGCTCGTGGATCAGGCTTCGCGCTGAACATCCGGCGATCAGACGCGGGCGTTTGATAGATCTTTTCTATGACGATGAGTGCTACGTGTTTGCGCGACAGGATAAAGGCGAAACTGTGATTGTTGCATTTAATCGCGCGGACATGGAAAAGAAAGTGAGCGTGCCGGCGAGCGCGATTGGCTTAAGGGATGGATCTGAACTCGCGAATTTGATCGGCGGCTCGCGAGGCACTCGCATCGCGAACGGCCAAGCGGTGCTAAATATTCCGGCACGTCTCGCTGTCGCATACAAGCTCCGCTGACAGTAATTCAGTGTTCCGTTTAGAGAGCGCACTTGTGCGCCGTCGCGCAGAAATGATCGGTCACCGGTTTAGAAAGCGCACTTGTGCGCCGTCGCACAAAAAATGATCGGTCACCGGTTTAGAAAGCGCACTTGTGCACCGTCGCACAAAAAATGATTCGACTGCGTTTAGAAAGCGCACTTGTGCGCCGTCCCGCAAAATTGAACGTCGTTGCCCTGTTCGCAGCGGATAGGGTCTGTCAGTAAACGAAGATAGAGAGGTCCACTCGGCATGCTTAAGCGCCCGGGAAAGATGCGTCTCTTCAAATCGCAAGAGCCAAACCTTGTTCACTATGTAACATCAGTTACCTTTGATCGCGTTCCGGTCTTTCGCAAAGATCATACGTGCTCACTCTTCATTGATGCTCTGGCAGCGACGCGCGACAAGGAGCCATTCAAGCTTATTGGTTATGTAATTATGCCCAATCATATTCATCTGCTGGCTAACCCACTTTGTCTGGACATAAGTGTCGTAGTAGGCAGACTCAAAGGTAGATCGGCGGTTTCAATTCTGAATTGGTTGCGGGCTGAAGTTCAGTCGACGTCGCTCGCCAAGCTAGCCTTGGAAAAGCCACTCAAGTCTGGTCAGACTCATGCAGTTTGGATGAAAGAGTTTTCAGCGATTGATATCTGGAGCCGCAAGTTCATTCGTCAGAAGCTTAACTATATCCACATGAATCCGGTCCGCGCGGGACTGTGCGATCATCCTGGAAAGTGGCGGTGGTCGAGTTATAAAGCGTATCTGCCGCATGAACCCGGCAGTGTGCCGATCGAAATAGATCAGCGCTGGTTGTGGAGTGAGGAAGAGTTGAGTGCAGCCGAAAGCACGCGGACAAGTCCGCTGTCTAAACAGAAGATCAAATAGATACAGTCCAAAGCAGGCAGGCGGACAAGTCCGCTGTCTAAACGGAAGATCAAAAAGATATTAGCCAAAAAAGCAGGCGGACAAGTCCGCTATCTAAACAGAAGATCAAGAAGATGAAGAAGATCAAGAAGATCGAGAAGATCAAATAGATTATCGGAATGAACTTTCCCAGATCCAGCGGCGTTCTGCTTCACCCAACTTCTTTGCCGGGACCTTTCGGTATCGGCGACTTAGGACCCGAAGCATACGCCTTCGCAGATTTTCTGGCGGCAGGCGCACAAAGCCTGTGGCAAGTCTTGCCGCTTGGTCCAACCGGATATGGTGATTCACCTTACGCGTGCTATTCAGCATTTGCCGGAAACACGTTGCTCATCAGTCCCGAACAACTGGCGGACGACGGGCTGCTCACTCGCAGTGATTTGTCGTCCGTTCCCGAACTATCCTCGCAGCAGGTTGATTTTGAAAGCGTCCATAAATACAAAGATGATCTTCTGCAACGCGCTTACGAACGTTACCTGCATAGCACTGATACGGCATTGCGCGTGGCTTTTGAAACTTTCGTCCAGGAGAACCATTCCTGGCTGGATGACTATGCTCTCTTTCGAGCGCTCAAGAGCGCGAACGGCGGCATAGCATGGCATGAATGCGAAGAGCCGCTCGTACATCGAGAACCAAATGCATTGGCCCACGCGCGCGAGGAACTGCGTCGAGAAATAGATGCGCATAAGTTTTTCCAGTTTCTTTTTTTCAAACAATGGTTCGCGCTGAAAGACTACTGCAACGAACGCGGTATCCGTCTGGTGGGGGACATTCCCATTTTCGTGGCCCATGATTCGGCGGATGTCTGGACCAACCCCGAGCAGTTCAAACTCGACAAGAACGGTAGCCCGCTGGTCGTGGCCGGGGTGCCGCCAGACTACTTCAGTGCGACTGGTCAATACTGGGGTAATCCGCTTTACAACTGGGACGGCATGATTCGTGACGGTTTCAAGTGGTGGATCGAGCGCGTGCAGACGGCGCTCCGGATTGTTGATATTGTTCGCATCGATCATTTTCGGGGATTCGCTGCGTGCTGGGAAATTCCGGCGGGTGACACCACGGCTGAGCGCGGCCGTTGGGTCGACGCTCCCGGCCGAGCTTTGTTTACCGCCATCAGGCAAGAGCTTGGAGATTTGCCAATCATCGCGGAGGACCTGGGGGTCATCACGCCGGATGTTGAGAGGTTGCGTGACGACTTCAATTTTCCCGGCATGCGAATCCTTCAGTTTGGCTTTAGCAGTGACACGAAAAATATCGATCTGCCACACAACTATCATCGCAATGTAGTTGTCTATACCGGCACTCACGACAACGACACGACGGTGGGCTGGTTCAATAGCGCTGCCGGAGAAGGTTCAACCCGCACCGCCAATCAAATAGAGGCCGAGCGTGAGTTCTGCCTTAGATATCTCGATACGGACGGCAAAGAAATTCATTGGGACTTTATTCGGGCGGTATTGGCTTCGGTAGCTGACACGGCAGTTGTCCCTTTGCAGGATGTGCTCGGACTGGGGACTGAAGCGCGAATGAATCTGCCGAACAGCACAAAAGGTAACTGGAATTGGCGCTTCAAATCCGGGGCTTTAACGAGTGAAATCTCAGCTCGCTTGCGAGACTTGACCGAGTTGTATGGCAGAGCCAAGAAAGAAGCCGCGCATTCGAAACCGGTGGAAAACGAAAAGCAGTAAGAGCAACGAATACTTATAGAGAATCGAATATGACAAAACGTACGATGCGCTATCAAGCAAACGCTGCGCGGATTTTGCGGGGGCGCGTGTTTGGTCTCCTAATCACCGTCGTATTTGTTTTAGCAAGCGTCTCAGTTTGTTTCTCACAAACAGCGCCCGAGATTCTCAAAGTCGATCCACCGTCGTGGTGGGTCGGGAGCACGATGAATCCGGTGCGACTTCTCATCCGCGGCCGCAATCTGTCGGCAGCTCGCGTGCAGCCGGTTGGACCAGATTTGCGCTTGGTTGGCCCACCAAAAATCAACGCGGCGGGAACATACATCTTCGCCGACGTTGCGATCTCTCCTAACGCTCGTGCCGGCAAGAAGCAATTGAAGATAACCACGTCTGGCGGAGCGACGGTTGTCAGCTTCGAAATCCTTCCAGCACTTAATCGTGCCGGACGGTTTCAGGGGTTCTCTCCGGACGACGTGATGTATCTGGCCATGATCGATCGATTCAGTGACGGGGATCCGACCAATAACGACCCTGCGCAGTCGCGCGGTATTTACGATCGCAAGAACAAATTTTATTATCATGGTGGAGATCTTCAGGGCGTGATCGATCGACTGCCTTACCTGAAGGAGTTGGGAATCACTGCCCTTTGGCTGACTCCCTGGTACGACAACTACGATCATCCAAATCAAATTGAACTGAAGGACGACAAACCGAGCACCGGGTTTCACGGGTATAACCCGCAGGACTTTTACAGTGTTGAAGAACACTTCGGCACACTCGAGAAACTTCAGGAACTGGTCGCAGCCGCACACAGGTTGAACATCAAAATTATCCAGGACGAGGTTGTGAATCACACCGGACCATACCATCCCTGGGTCGATGATTCGCCTACGCCGAAGTGGTTCAACGGCACCCGACAGAAGCATCTCAAGAATGTTTTTCAAACCTGGGTGCTACACGATCCGCGGCCGGTTGAAGAGTTGAAACGCGAAACCCTCGAGGGCTGGTTTCTTGATTTCCTTCCCGACTTGAATCAGCACGACAGGGAAGTCTCGCGTTATCTAATTCAAAATACGCTTTGGTGGATCGGGACGACCGGACTCGATGGAATTCGTATGGACACGTGGCAGTATGTGCCAAACGACTTCTGGCGGGACTGGAATAAAGCGTTGAAACGCGAGTTTCCAGGCTTTACCGTGGTGGGTGAAGTGAAGGATGGCGACGTGGTCCATACTTCCTATTTTCAGGGTGGACGCGCGCGCGACGGCGTGGATTCAGGTTTGGATTCACTGCTCGACTTTCCGCTGTTTTACTCGATCCGGCATGCCTTTGCAGAAGGACAAGTGCTCGACGAAGTCCCGAAAACTCTTGCTAAGGATTTCCTTTATAGGCGCTCGGACATTCTGGTGACCTTGCTTGGCGGGCACGATGACGGGCGCTTCATGAGTGAAAAGGGCGCCACGCTGGATGGCCTGAAACTGGCAAATGCTTTCCTGCTGACGACTCGCGGCGTTCCGCAGCTTTACTACGGCGATGAGATCGCGATGACTGGACCAGACGAACCAACCACACGACAGGATTTTCCCGGTGGATTTCCAGGCGACAAGCGGAATGCGTTTACGGCGCAGGGCCGCACGCGCGAAGAGAATGAAATCTTCAACTACGTTCGTCGTCTCAACCAGGTGCGGGCGTCGCTCGAGCCGCTCCGTCGCGGCGAGTTGATTAATCTTTACGCCACCGGCCAGCAATACGCTTATGCACGGAAGACAAAAAACCAAGTCGCTGTCGTTGTAATCAACAATGACAAGAAATCGCAGACCATCGAATTTGACGTTTCAACATTAGGGCTCAGCGACGGCACGCAGCTGGACGATCGTTTGATTGGTATCCGTCCGGTCAAAGTTCAGGACGGAAAACTACGCGTCGAGCTTCCGCAACGGTCGGCAGCAATACTGGTTAGGCAATGAAAACAAAATCGTTGTCGGAACAGATAGCAATCGTGACCGGCGGCGGCAGCGGCATCGGTCGAGCATTTGCAGCGGCACTCGCGACTGCCGGTTCCAAGGTAGTGATCGCTTCACGAAGACGGGATGTTTTGCGTAAGGCCGCCGACGACATAAACCACGGGTTGGGAAGCGAGCGGGTGTTCCCATACGAATTCGATATTCGCGTAAAGGACCAAATCGACCTGTTAGTGAGTGACGTCATCGAGAGATGGAAGAGCATCGATGTGTTGATTAACAATTCCGGCCTGGCCGTTCCTGAGACAGTTGCGGAAATTACAGAAGAGGGCTGGGACACGGTAATGGATACGAACCTGCGCGGCGTCGTGCAATTGGTTCAGGCCGCGCTGCCGCACATGATTGCCGCGGACTTCGGCGATGTTGTGAACGTGTCGTCGCAAGCCGGTAAGCATGGTTACGCTGACGTGCCTTCCTATTGCGCTTCCAAGTTTGGTCTGCTTGGTTACGCGGAATCGCTGCGCGATCACGTTAGAAAGACCGGAGCAAATATCAGAGTCTTCAATCTCTGTCCGGGTCTGGTTGATGTGGAGAATAGCAGCGCGGAACAGGAACCTCGCGATGGCTTTATTCACGTCTCAAACATGGCGCGCACTTTGATGTATGCGCTGTCGCTTGATCGAAATGTGGTGCTTGAAGATATCAATATCTACTCGAGATAGACGATGGGAGCGATGAAATGAAAAAACCACGGCTGAGTTTTTGGCAGATCTGGAACATGAGTTTCGGGTTCCTGGGGATCCAGTTTGGCTGGGGACTGCAGCTAGGCAACATGAGCGGCATCTATGAAAAGTTGGGGGCGAACCCGGATCAGCTACCGCTGCTGTGGCTAGCCGCGCCACTCACTGGCCTGATTGTTCAGCCCATCATCGGCTCAATGAGTGATCGCACCTGGGGCCGTTTCGGCCGTCGTCGTCCATATTTTTTAGTGGGTGCCCTCCTGGCCAGCGTTGCACTGTTCTTCATGCCGACGTCGTCCACTTTGTGGATGGCCGCGGGACTGCTTTGGATTTTGGATGCCAGCATCAACATCACGATGGAGCCGTTTCGTGCCTTCGTAGCAGACAAGCTTAACGCCGACCAACGCACCACCGGGTTTGTCATGCAATCATTCTTCATCGGACTCGGCGCGACGTTTGCGGGGTGGTTGCCGCTCGTGTTTCATCGCTTTGGGGTTTCGGGCAACACAGATAGCGGAATTCCCCTAACGTTAAAGTATGCCTTCCAACTGGGCGCCGTGGCATTTCTGTTGGCGGTACTTTGGACGGTGTTTACGACCAAAGAATATCCGCCCGAAGATATGGAAGCGTTTGAACGGATGCGTCGTGAGAAGCGAGGCGTGGCGGCCGGCATCAACGAAATCATTACCGCCTTACGCGAAATGCCAAAGACGATGCGGCAGCTCGCGCCGGTGCAGATATTCACCTGGCTTGGTCTCTTTTGCATGTGGCTGTTTTATGTGCCGGCAGTTGCGCGACACGTCTTTGGTGCAGTGGATCCGCAGTCCGAAGCCTACACGCACGGAGTCGAGTGGGGCGGCTTCGCGATGTCGTTCATGAACATCACTTGCTTTGCCGTGGCGTTTTTGTTGCCGAAGCTGGCGAAAGTCACCAGCCGGAAAATCGTGCACGCACTCTGTTTGAGTTGCGGTGCGCTCGGACTTCTTTCCATCTATTTTATTAGTACTCCGTGGCTGCTGGTCCTTTCGATGGTGGGCGTCGGAATCGCGTGGGCATCAATACTCTCGATGCCGTACGCCATTCTCTCAGGTGCATTGCCGGCGGCGAGAATTGGAGTCTATATGGGTGTCTTCAATTTCTTCATCGTGATACCGGAGATCACGCAGGCGCTTACGTTTGGACCGCTCATTCGCGGGCTCTTTGGCGCGAACAACCCGCGCAGCCCACTCTATGTGGTTATCATCGGTGGCTGCTTCATGATAATTGCCGCGCTTTTGGTAATGCTCGTGCGAGACGTCGGAGACAATGAAGTGCGGGAGGACGCGGTGCTCGAGGCTGATGAGGATGAACTGTTTATGATTCCCGAATCAGTGCAACCTGTGCCCAGCACTGGCTTGATCGATGAGAAATGAAGTCCGGTTTTCGAGCACTGTCTTAGTTTGAAACTACTCTGTGCGTCCTTTGTGCCCTCTGTGCCTCTGTGGTGAATGTTTTTGGCGATTGCTCGCCACAGAGTCACAGAGGGCACAAAGGACGCACAGAGAACTGAAATCAAGACACTGCTGGTTTTCGAGATTGGCTGCGGTAAAGCCGCATTTGATAAATCAAAATCATGTGCTGCCGGCGAGTAGAAGAATGAAAAACTGGCGACTTGGCAAGCTGAAGCTAACAGCGCTTGTTCTGATCATAGCCTCGCAAGGGTTCGGAAGTACGTCGCAAGAACCCGCTCGCGACGTTTCAAAAGAACAAGCACGAGCCACGCGCGAATGGGTGCACGATGCGGTGGTCTACGAAATCTTTCCGCGTGCGTTTTCGCAGCAGGGAGACTTCGACGGCATTACCGCGCGGCTCGATGATCTGAAAGCCCTTGGCGTGAATATCCTTTGGTTGATGCCTATTCATCCCATCGGTCAGGAAAAGAAGAAGGGAACTATCGGCAGCCCTTATGCCGTCCGCGACTACTACGCCATCAATCCCGACTATGGCACAAAGACCGACTTTCACCGGCTCATCAAAGAATCGCATCGCCGCGGAATGAAAGTGATCATCGACATCGTGGCGAACCACACGTCGTGGGACAGCGTGATGATGAAGCATCCGGAATTTTATGAGCACGATGCGCAAGGCCGTATCACTTATCCTCACGACTGGAGTGACGTTGCCGAACTGAATTACGCGAATCCGCAGTTGCGGCGATATATGATTGACATGTTGAAATACTGGATTCGCGAGTTTGATCTTGATGGCTTCCGTTGCGACGTGGCCGAGGAAGTGCCAACCGATTTTTGGGAAAACGCGCGCGCCGAGTTGGATCAAATCAAACCCGATATTGTAATGCTGGCTGAGGGTCACAAACCTGAGTTGCTAATCAAAGCATTTGATTTTGATTACTCATGGCCGATTCATAGCGCCTTGACTGATGTCTTACATGGCCGCCTTCGCGCTACTGAACTAAGCAGTGAGTGGGAGAAGGAGTTCAAAGCCTGGCCGCGCAACTCTCTGCACATGCGTTTCTCCGACAACCATGATGAACGACGCGCGATCGCGCGCTTCGGTGAACCGGCGGCACTGGCGGCGTCTGCGTTCGTGTTGACGTTGGATGGGGTGCCAATGCTCTACAACGGAATGGAAGTGGGCGACACCACGGAATCCGGCGCGCCCGCGCTCTTTGAGAAACTACCAATCTTCTGGCCCATCGCGGAAAGGCGTCCCGAGTTTCCGCAGTTTTATAAACGAATGATTGCTTTACGACAATCGAGCGATGCTTTGCGACGAGGCTCGACCGAATGGTTGCGGAATTCCGACGAGGCCCGGATTGTCACGTACCTGCGGCGTGGCGCCGATGAAGAGATCGTAGTGGCGATTAATTTTTCGAACCGCGCGTTTTTTGGATCTGTTGAAGTCGCTCACGGCCAATTATTCAGCGACATAACGCCGGATATTGGTCGACCCTTGCCACCGGACGCGCCGTCCCCTGCAGCTGGACGGCGGTCGCCAATAAATGCATTACCAACCCTATCGTTGGACGCGTGGGGTTACCGCATCTTTCGCCGAAGCCTAAAATAACCAGCCAATGAAACCGATCATACTCAGCGCATTGATGGCGATTGTAAACTGCACAACTTTGTTCGGGCAGACTCCTAACCTTTTTGCTCCGGGCGCGCCGGGCGCGGATGCCCACTGGCCCACTGCAGCCAAAAACGGTTTCGGTACAGCAAATTCTCTTCGCTCGAAAGTTTGGTTCACGCTGGCCGAAGGCGTTATGACGGAAGTTTATTATCCCACGCTGGACGTTCCCAATGTGCAGACATTGCAGCTCGTAGTCACGCAAGGTAACCAGGTCCAGACCGAACTGGAGGACACCGTACATCGCGTTGAGGTACCCGACGCGGCAGCGCTTACTTTCCGTCAGGTCAATACCGCAAAAAGCGGTGCCTATAAAATTACGAAGACATACCTAACCGATCCCGAACGAAACTCTGTTCTGGTTGATGTCAGCTTCGAAACGAATCATGCGGACGGATGCAAGTGCAGTATCTATGTCTACTATGATCCGTCGCTCAACAACAGTGGAATGCACGATTCGGCTTGGACGGACGGCAACTGGCTGGTCTCTGCAGATAGCGACAAAGCCTCCGCGCTGACGACGATCGAGTATGGCTTCGATAACGCCGTCAACGGATACCTCGGCACTAGCGATGGTCTCACTCAACTGCGGAGCGCCGGAACCATTGCACGTTACGAGCGAGCGGACAAGGGGAACGTTGTGCAGATGGCGCGCGTGCGCGTGCCCTCCGGACTGGCACAATCCAAGATGCGATTCACTCTTGTTCTCAGCTTTGGGCGGAGTGCCGGCGAGGCGATCACAAATGGAGCGGCAACAGCGAGGAAGGGTTTCGCGGCGACCCGCGCACAGTATGAGCAAGGCTGGCACGACTACACGAAAACACTTCCGCGCGTTGAACCGAAATACCAGCAACAGTTCAACATGTCCGTCATGGTTCTACGGGCACTCGAAGACAAGACTTACCGCGGAGCAATGATTGCTTCGCCATCCATTCCCTGGGGTGGCGGGCCCAATGGTAACGAGGCCACAGTTAGCGGCTATCACGCTGTTTGGTCGCGAGATCTCTATCAGGTTGCGACCGCATTTCATGCTATCGGTGACCACGCTACGGCCAATCGCGCTCTTGATTATCTTTTCCGTGTACAACAAAAATCGGATGGAAGTTTCCCGCAAAACTCCAGCGTTGACGGCCGGCCGATCGGCGACGGTTTGCAGATGGACCAGGTCGCACTTCCGCTTATCATGGCTTATCAGTTTGGACGCACCGACTGGAAGACGTGGTTGAAGCATATCAAACCCGCTGCGGACTTCATCGCGGCGAAAGGGCCGGCCACCATCCAGGATCGTTGGGAAGAGAAGCCCGGCTACTCGCCCGCGACGATTGCCGCGGAAATTGCCGGACTAGTTTGCGCCGCTCATATTGCTCGAATGAATGGGGCCTTCACTTCCGCGCGAGCATATTTGAAAAGCGCAGATGATTGGGTTGGCAACATTGAACGCTGGACTAGTACGTCCACCGGGCCTTACCAAAATGGCCGGTATTACCTGCGCATCACCGCGAATGACAACCCGAACGACGGCGCAAAGATAGAGATCAATAGCGGCGGCGGCAGCTATGACGAGCGCGAGATCATTGACGCTGGATTTCTCGAGTTGGTTCGACTTGGCATCAAGGCTCCCGACGATCCTTTGATCGTCAAGTCGCTTGCCGTTGTAGATAAGCTGCTTAAGGTTGAGACGCGGGCAGGAGACGCGTGGTACCGTTACAACCACGATGCCTATGGCGAACGCCTGGACGGCAAGCCTTATGACGGCAGAAGCGGCGCCGGACGCCTTTGGGTGTTGCTTACCGGCGAACGCGGCGAGTATGAACTCGCCAGAGGCGATACAGCCGCCGCGCGAAAACGGCTGGATACGATGCTCGCATTTGCCAACGACGGCTTGATGATACCTGAGCAAGTTTGGGATCGCAGCGTTACATCTGATTCGGCGTTTCGCCTCGGCTCGGGAACGGGCTCGGCGACGCCACTTGCCTGGTCCATGGCCCAATTTATCCGGCTGACACTAAATCTAAAGAGCGGACGAAATCTCGAGACGCCGGCAATTGTTATGAATCGTTATCGTGACTGGAAAGCAAATGAACGACCGAAATAACAGCCCAGCGAGCGAGCAAGCGAGTCACGGCCTGATTTTCGCCGCGGACCTTGGCGGTACTCATCTTCGCGCGGCCACGGTGGACCGGAGCGGAAGGATTCATTTTCGCCATAAGCAAAGTACGCCTCAGGCTGAAGCCGGTAATGAGATCGTGGAGGCGTTGGTTGCCGCAGTCAGCGAGTGTGAGAAGCAGTGTGCCGGAGCACGCGAACAAATCAGCGCTATCTCGGTAGTGGTGCCCGGCACTGTGAATGTCGAAGAAGGCACGGTCCTCAAGGCGCCAAACGTACCTTGCCTCGATGGATTTCGACTGACCGAGGCGTTAACACGTGAGCTCAATCTTCCAGCCATCCTTGAGAATGATGCCAATGCGGCGGCAGTGGGCGAAATGTGGCGGGGAGCGGGTCGCGATCATCACTCGATCGTTTGCGCGACCCTGGGAACGGGATTAGGTGGCGGCATTATTCTGGATGGAAAATTGTGGCGCGGCGCCGATGGCTCGGCTGCAGAAATAGGACACATGTGTGTCGATCCGTTTGGTGGAGTTGCCTGTGGCTGCGGCAGTCGAGGTTGTTTGGAAGTTTACGCATCGGCGACCGCGATTGTGCGTATGACTCGTGAAGCGCGGCCTCGACATCCCAACTCCGTATTGCACACCGGCGAGAGTATGACCTCTGAAGACGTTTATCGCGCGGGTTTGAATGGGGACGAGTTGGCGCTCGAAGTGTTTCGCCGGATGGGTGTCTATCTCGGCATTGGCCTGGCGAACCTGATCAATATTCTCAACCCAGAGATGATTGTTATCGGGGGCGGGGTGGTGAATGCGTGGGAGCTATTCGAAAAACCTATGCATCAGCAGGTCGCCGAGCGTGCTTTTCCTCTGCCGGCAGCCAATGTGAAAATTGTACCCGCCGAATGCGGTGACGATGCGGGACTACTGGGCGCAGCTTGGCTGGCCATCAACCGCTAAACTGAAACCGCGGCGAGTGCGCGCCCAAAACTTTTCCGCCGATCGGCTAAACTCGATCGGTGTCCATGTTCACTGACCATGATCAAACTGCTCGCAATTCTTTCCCTTCTGCTCACTGTTGTTAGCGTCTCGGCCCAGGACATTACCACTCTTGAAAGAATTGGTCCGATCGTTAGTTTTGAACGGAACGAGAAGAGTCTTACCTTCAAGTGCGCAGACAATTCTCAAGTCCAGGTGTCCATTCTGGCGCCGGATCTGTTTCGCATTCGCACGTCTTTCGCGAAGGCGATTCCGACTAAGGACCACTCCTGGGCCATTGCCAAAGAGACTTGGGAAACACCGCGATGGAATTTTAATGAAACCCCGGAGTCGTTCACGATCTCGACCGACGAGGTCGAGGTCGTTATTCGTCGCGCACCCTTGCTTATCGAGTTTCGCGATGCTCACACCCACGAAATAATTAATGCCGACGAGCGACCTATGGCGTATGACGCCAAGGGCTTGCTGAAGGGAATAATGTTTGATCCCGAGGCTGGGACTTTTGTTGCGGCTGCCAAGAAGTTGGGATTCGACGAGCACTTTTATGGTTTAGGCGAAAAGGCTGCCAGGCTCGATAAGCGACGCAGTTCATTTGTGAATTGGAATTCCGACACGCCCGGATACACCGAAGGAAGGGATCCGATTTACCAAACAGTACCTTTCTACATAGGCCTGCAAAAGGGAAGTGCCTATGCCATCTTCTTCGACAATAGTTATCGCAGCTATTTTGATTTCGGAAAATCATCGCAGCGGCGCGCCTGGTTTGGGGCCGAAGGCGGTGAGTTGAACTACTATTTCTTTTACGGTCCTGCCATTAAGAAGATCCTGAATCGCTACACAGAACTCACCGGCCGCATGCCGCTGCCACCGATGTGGGCGCTGGGCAATCAGCAAAGCCGCTGGAGTTATTATCCGGACAAGATGGTCGAAGAAGTTGTAAGCGAATATCGCAAACGAGACTTACCGCTCGATGTGGTCCATCTCGACATCGATTACATGCAGGGCTATCGCGTGTTCACCTGGGACCGCGAGCGTTTTCCGAACCCCAAAGAGCTTAGCGAGAAACTCGGAAGGCAGGGTGTGAAGCTGGTTGCCATCATCGATCCGGGCGTCAAGTATCAGCCGGTTCCCAAAACTGCTGCTCGCACGACTTCGACAAGGCCGGAACTCGAGCCGCAGGATCCGCATTATTACGTCTTCGAAGAGGGAACCGAGAAAGGCTTTTTTCAAAAGCGAAAGAGCGGCGCGCAGTTCATTCCCAAAGTTTGGCCCGGCGAAAGCGTTTTTGTTGATTACACACTGCCAGCCGCGCGCGAATGGTGGGGGAGTCTGCATCGCGCTTACACAGACAATGGCGTCTCCGGGATCTGGAACGATATGAACGAACCTTCTGACTTCGTTGACCAGACAGGCAAGAACCAGATCGACGTAGTTAGTTACGACGAAGGCGAGCAGACGACGCATGCAAAGAATCGCAATGTGTTTGGGCTGCTCATGGCTCGGGCAACTTACGAAGGGCTTGAGAGGCTTCGGCCTAACCAGCGGCCTTATGTAATCACTCGCGCCGGCTACGCCGGAATCCAAAGATACTCGACCATGTGGACCGGCGACACCAACAGCACCTGGGAGGCACTGCAACTAAACATCCCCATGTTTACTAGTTTGGGCTTATCGGGCGAACCGTTTGTCGGTAGCGATGTCGGCGGATTTATTGGCCGCGGCAATGGCGAACTGTTGGTTCGTGCTTACCAGGTAAGTTTTCTGGCGCCGTTCTGTCGCAACCACAAAGTGATTGACGGTTACGATCAGGAGCCATGGCGTTTCGGCAAATACTACGAAGATATCATTCGCAAGTATTTGAAACTGCGCTATCAGTTGTTGCCTTTTCTCTACACTACATTGGAGGAAGCGCAGCGAACCGGCGTGCCGCTGTTTAGGCCGTTACTGCTAAACTACCAGCACGATCCCGATACTTATAATCTTGATGATGAGTTCATGATTGGAAACGATCTACTCGTCGCGCCGGTAGTCAAACCCGACGTTACTAAAAGATTGGTCTTACTACCGCAAGGCACCTGGTACGACTATTGGACCAACAGAAAGTATGAAGGCGGAACGACAATCTCAATCGATGCGCCGCTCGAAACGGTCCCCATGTTTGTGCGCGCCGGGGCGATTATTCCGACTGGGCCGGAGATGAATTACGTTGGTGAAAAACCTGCCGATCGCTCTTTTTCCATTTACCCTGACGACGCGCGCAGGGCGGAAACCACGCTTTACGAAGACGACGGACTGACCCCCGCATACCGGCAAGGTGTTTTTCGTCGAACAAGAATACAGTTTGTAAGTAACAGAAAAGGCATTCAAATACATCTCGGTGCAGCGGAAGGTACGTATCGCACTGAAGCCAGAAACCTGAGTTTCCTTATGCCGGCGGATTTATCAGTTAGAAAAATCTTACTTGATGGGAAGTCTATTCCTCGTGCGCGAACCGATGGAACTATGTGGACGAGGAATCGGACGACGTTGCTTATCAGGATTCCTGACGATGGAAAAGCTCATAACATCGTAATCGAGTAACAGATGCCATAAACCTCTCACTCCGCTGGAGCGAAGATGCTCGTAACCCGCTCTTCTGGCCTAAAACATCTCGCTCCTAGGGAGCGAAGACTTCCTGGCTCCGTTAGGAGTTAAATGTTTATGGCAAAACGATCCTCTTCTCCTGGCTAAGCTACTTCTTCTTCGACGCCGATTTCTTACGCGGAACCTTAGCGCCTTCCTTGCGAGCCTGTGACAGGCCAATCGCAATCGCTTGTTTCTTACTCGTTACTTTTTTTCCGGACTTGCCACTCTTAAGCGTGCCTTTTTTTCGTTCGTGCATCGCTTTCTCGACCTTCTTACCTGCCTTCTTGCCGTACTTGGCCATGTTGTTACCTCCTCGTCGTTATGACGCATATAAACCGGCCGATGTTGCAGCGCGTGCCGCTGATTTATCGCCCCGCTAGGATGCATCGTACGCACGCGCCGCGGGAACGCTGACGAATTGATCCGTCTCGATTATATAAGCCGTGAGGTTGTATCCATACACGCATCCGGTATCCAGTCCGATCGCTTTCGGACCGCGTCGAGGTTCAGCGGACGGCCAATGCCCAAACAGAACTATCTTTTCTCCATAGTACGCCTGGTACCAGGGCATGCCCTCGGCGCTTTCGCGTTTTGGTCCCAGGGTACGAAGTCGAGTCAAGTCTCCGGTTGTTTGCGAATAGAGTTCGATGTTGGGTCGCAGTCCCGCATGAACTACTAAATGCGTCCCCAAGTCGATTTTGAAAGGCAGTGTGTTTAAGAACGGAGTATAGAGATCCTTCTCGCCCTTGAGTTCCTTGTGAGTTTCTTTCTGTGAGGCTTTCAATTTCACGTGCTCGCCATTCCAACGGCGGCGAAGTGCCAGGTCGTGATTGCCTATCACCGTCGACAACCGCTTGTCAGAAATGAAAAGGTCAAGCACCTCGCGATTCTTTGGGCCTTTGGTGATAAGGTCGCCCACTGATATCAGGCGATCGCCCTGAGCCAATCCGACCTTGTCCATTAATTGCATCAATTCATCGTAGCAACCGTGGATGTCCCCGACTACGATTGTGCGCGCGGCCATTCGAACCTCCGACTTGATGTGAAATTCGAGGATGTTATAAATCAGGAATCAAGGAAAAGCGAGACGGTGGATTCAAGTTGGAAGTGCAAAAGTGAAGTTGCCTTTCGCTCCAGCGGAGCGAGATGTTTATAGCTACGAACGCAGACACAATGTATTAGCTCCTTAGGAGCGAACCCCGGGGTTCGAGCAATAGCCGTGCGGGGCCAGCAGTTTCGCTCCTCCGGAGCTAAGTAAAAAAGGGAAAGGAGTGCCAGGCTATAAACATCTCACCCCCAGAATGGTGCGACCCGTCGTGGCATTACCCTAAACAATCATTATGCGAGGCGCTCTCATTAGCACCGTGGCTTTAGCCCGGTGACAAACGAGTCGTCGGAATCTGTAACGGTTTTAACGGTTGGACCGTTCACGGACAGCCGTCGTCACCGGGCTAAAGCCACGGTGCTAATGAGATCGCTCCGCATCGATCACGATAGGACCTTTTATGCAAAGCTCCGTTGGCAACCCCACTTTCTGAAATCGTTCAGGGACCGAACCGCTGCCGATATTCACCTGATAAAAGAAAGGCTTTGACCATGTCGGCATTGACGAAGTTACCGTTGAATTCGTTCAGCTTATTCAGCCAGAAGTTATAGCCGTTAAAGTTCACGTCCGGCGCCGCGTCAGGGTTTCTTCGCAGATAGCCAAAGTACTCCATCAGCACAAACGCGCGATTGAACTCTCGCTGTTTCAGCGTTGCGTTGTCGGCCACCTTTTTGAGCACGCTGGCGCGCAGCACTGGGTCTGCCGGATTTGGCGACAACTCGGCGACCAACGCTGAGCGCTCGCTGTCGGAAAGCACGCCTCCCGCATTCGCATTCAACGAATCAACGAAGTCGGTGGCGCTGGTCGGTCCCGGATAACGAGACAGGAACGCAGCCCGCTGGACAAACGATAGCGCAAACGCGCTCTTGTTGTTGTCGAGTTGCGGCTGCCAATTGCCCTGGCCCACGATCACGCCTGCTCCGATTTCCTGAGTATCGCGCAGGAAGTTCCTGAATCTTACCGGCACCGGAACTGTTGGCGGACTGATGTCGCCAAAGCCACTCTTGTAAATCCGTTCGGCAAAATAACCAGTATCCTGAAACTCGATGGAAAGGAAGAACGCGGCCGACGTATTGATCCGGAAAAGTTCGATGCACTGCGGAACTGTCAAGCCAGGCGGACGGCGCGCCGGATCGTTGCACTTATCGATATTGTCCTTCCAAAACGCCAGGCCCGAAGCGTCAGGCTCGCGATTAAGAAAGTCTCGATACTGCTGACGAACAAACGTATCAGTGTCGTCGATGGGATTCGTTGCCGGCTCAGTAACATCGTCAGTAATTGTTAACGTCGCCGTCAAAGTCGTCGCTCCCGGCGTGATGAAACCCGCGCCCCCCGTCAGGTTAGACAGAGTGATCGTCAACGTCTCCGGGCCCTCGACAAAACTATCCTGGTTGATCAGAACAATGAAAGTCTTGGCCGCGCCGTCACCCGCGGCGAATCGTAGCGTGCCAAGCGCCGTTTCGAAATCACATCGCGGAGAAGCAACTCCGTTGGCGGTCGAGCAGGGAAGCACCGTCATGGCGCTGCTGTCATCGGGCGTCGAGTAATCGACACTCACCGCCTGAGACAAATCGCCAATGCGCTGAACAGTAATGGTCGTAAAGCCCGCGCCCTCGGTCGTGTTGTAAGTCGACGAGCTGAATCTGATGATCGTTCCGACTTGTTGACCAGTCGAGAGCGTGCCGGTGCTGGTCAGAAAATTACTGTCGCCGCTGTAATCGGCCGTGATCGTGTGAAGGCCGGAAATGAGTGACGACGTCGACAACGTTGCCACGCCGCCGCCGTTCAGTGCCTGCGGCGCGCCCAGGTTTGTGCCGCCATCCTTGAACTGCACAGTTCCGGTTGGCGTGCCCGCGGTCGAGCTGACTGTAGCCGTGAACGTCACACTCTGATTCAAGTTTGAAGGATTGAGTGACGACGTAACCGCTGTCGTCGTAGCTGCCTTGCTGTTGGTCAAAGCGAATGTCGCAGTTGGCAAGCCTGCGCCAATGCTGGCTACGACGTTGTAACTGCCCGCTGTACCGTTGGCGGTGAACGTTGGCGCGGTTGCAACGCCGCTGCTGTTAGTATTCGTTATCACCGTCGTCGAGGCACCTGAGAATGTGCCGCTCGCTCCGCTTCCCGGCGCGGTGAAAGTTACTGAGACACCATTTTGCGGATTGCCGGATTCAGTGAAAGTGGCGCTGAGTGCCGTCGCGAAAGCAGAGTTGATGATTGTGCTCTGTGGTGTGCCGGCAGTCGCACTGAAGGCATAGTTAACTTCGACGGCGCCGATATCCACATTGGTACCCACGATTCGCGCGAACCCCCGCTGATCGACCGGTAGCGGCTCAGCAGTATTACCATCGCTATCCAAATCGAAAGTGTCCGCAGGCAAGTTAGCATTGCTGCCTGCATTGATCGCGGGGCTGCCGGGCAAGAGTGTGTGTGTCCTGGTCGCGCCTCCATTATTGGTGAGTGGCCCCAGCAACGCATTACTCACTCCGACCTGGTTGCCGTTCGTGCCATTAACGAGCCCGCCTGAGCCACCCGTGCCAATCAGATTGAAAGAGCTTGAGGTGTCAAGCGTGCCCAAGATATCGTCGGCGGTGGCGCCAGTGCCCTTGAAATTTCCGGCGACGATCGAATTGTACAGCGCGAACGAACCGGAAAGTCTTTGGATGCCGCCGCCAACGCCACCACTATTACCACCGGAATCAGCGCGATTGCCTGTGATGGTGGAATTGGTCACGGTCACCGTGCTGGCACCAGTACTCAAGATTCCGCCACCACTACCCTGAGACGAATTATTGGAGATGGTGCTATTGATGATTGTCGCTGGCCCGCCGCCGTCGTAAATGCCACCGCCCCCAGTGTTATTGGAAATTGTGCTATTGATAACCGTCAACACAGGACTAGAGCCGCCCAGGCTGGAAGTACTTAGAATGCCTGCGCCCGAACCACCAATTGTTTGGTTACCGGAGACCGTGCTGTTGACCAGTGTCAGCGTGCCGCCGTTATAAATTCCAGCGCCGAAGTCGGCAGTGTTACCAGAGATAACACTGTCGCTAATTGTCAGCGTGGTCGAAATGTTATTAATGCCGCCGCCGGTGAGACCGCTTCCGAGTTTACCGTTGCTGATCGTCACACCCGAGAGCTTGACGATCGAACCAGCCCCGATGTTGAAGATGCGGAAGCTTGGTGTGCCGCCTGCCGCGCTACGTTGCACCGTCAATAGATTCGCGCCTGGACCTTGAATCGTCAGATTCTTAGTTATCACCAATTCGGCGCTAGTTAGCGTGATTGGACTCACGACGTGACCCGGCGTCATATCAAATGTGATCGTACTGCTGGCACACGCATCCTCAATCGCTCTTCTTAAAGAACCTGCACCGCTGTCCGCGTTCGTCGTTACAACCGAATCAGTTGCGCACATGACCGTAGTTCCGGCGGTGGCAACATCATTCTCCGAAGTCGAGTCGGTCGCCGTCGTGCTGACGGTGGCCATGTTGTTATAGAACGTCCCCTCCGAAGTTCCCGACGGTATGTGCCCAACCAGAGTAAAGACCTGAGGCCCGCTGCCAGCCGCAAGGTCGCGCGAGCAGCTGAGTGTGCCGCCCGAACCCGGCGTCAATGAGTTGCAACTCCAGCCCGCAGGTTGTGACAGCGAGACGAATGTCATGTCTCCCGGGAGCAAATCGGTCAACGTCGCACTGGCGGCCGTATCAGGTCCACCATTAGCGACGGTAATTGTGTAGGTGACATCGGAATCAGAAGGCGTATTGTCGGGGGCAAGTTTCGTAACGCTTAGATCGGCGCTCAGCGGTGTTGAGCCGACAGCAAAACTATTGATATTCGTCGTAGCCGACGCCTCGTTAGTTCCGTTGCCATCCGCGTCATAGCTGATCGTGCCCTGGTTCTGAATAGTGTGTTCCTCGGTGCCAGGCTTAATCATCGCGTCGATAGAAATGGTTACCGAATCACGCGCCGGAACTATGCCGTTCCAGGTAACTGTATTGGTGCCGGTATTGGCGGTAGCCGATCCGCCGCTGGAACTGGCCGCCACCAGTGTCAAATCGGCGGGAAGCACATCGGTTAACTCGTTGCCTGGGTTGTCCTGCTGGTCTGAGTCGCTGTTGTTCGAAAGTATGATTAGATAACTAAGAGTTGAACCGGGCATGCCGCCTCCGGATCGGCTCTTGCTGCCCGTGACTGCGGCTGGCGAGAGCACGGTGGTGTTGGCCGTACCGCTGTTATTGCCTGAATTTGCGTCAGGCGTGCTCGAGCTAGCCGTCGCTGTGTTGCTGATAATCGAGCCGGCCGGAACATTTGGAGCGACGGCAACAGTCACTGTGAAAACGGAAGTTCCCGCGGTGAACGAAGGGTTCGAGCAGGAAATGGTCCCGGTATCACCGGCGTCGGGCGAACTGCACGACCATCCGCTAACACCGTTCATGCTGACGAAACTTGTTCCTGCCGGCAATGTGTCGGCCCATGAAGCATTGCTCGCCGCATCCGGTCCGTTGTTGGTGACCGTGATCGTGTAGGTCAAATTCGATCCGGTGTTTACCGGATCCGGATTATCAACCTTGCTCACCGATAAGTCGGCGCTGGCAATCGCAGCATGACCTAGCCTGGTTGCGATGGGTAACACGAACACGAAGACGCTCAACAAGAGCAAGAGACACATTGCTGCTAATTTTTTCATTTGAATTCTTTTCGGAAGGAGACTAAGCGGGGCGGGACTGTCAACCTTGGGATCCTGGGAACCCTTCTAATTCATTCAACTTCAGTTAGATTTATAGCACGTTATTTCAGGAGGGCCAACCGGATTGGTTGGTACTGACCTCATTGCCACTGCGAGACGTTTGATTCAAACCGCATCACTAACTGAATAGTTGAGACTGGTGAATCATTATTAACAACCCGCTCACCACAGAGACAAAACGGACAACAGACCACGCACGGAAAAAAATGAAATGAGTGCGCTATCGGAAATGCGACAGGCCCTGATCGACGGGTATCAACCGTTTGAAGTCAGCCCCGTTTTCTACCAGCCATGTCTAAACCAACCGCGGCAACCAGAATCGCACCCTTGATAATGTTTTGCATGTAGGGCTCGACGTTATTGAGCGACATACCGTTGTCGAGACTCGCCATGATCAGCGCGCCGAGCAGCGCTCCAAAAACAGTTCCGCGGCCGCCCATCAAGCTCGTGCCGCCAATCACGCACGCGGCGATCGCGTCGAGCTCAAGCAATTGACCCGCGTCGGGAGATGCGCTGCCTACGCGTGCCGTGTAGATAATCGCAGCCACACCACTCAAGGCGCCCATAATCGCGAAGACCGCGAGCACATGCTTTCGTATATTTATTCCGGACAGGCGCGCGGCATCGGGATTACCGCCGATGGCGTAAAGGTAGCGACCAAAGGTTGTATTCTGCGTGAGGAATGCACCCGCCAGCGCCACCACCAGCAGAATCAAAACTGGAATCGGAATGCCGGCATATACGCCCGCCGCCAACTCGTACGAGTTCATCATGAAGATAAATCCCACGATCACGGCGCAGGGAATTAGGACGCGCGCAACGGTCGCAGCCTTTCCCGGCGCGTCGAGACCGTGTCGTCGTCGCGCCCGGTTTCCCGCGATGCTGATCCAAACCACGGCCGCCACCGCCAAAGCCGCCAGCACCCATCCCACCATTGGGCCAACATAATCTTGACCGATGGACTTAAAAGCCGGCAGCCGGATCGGTATGGTCGCGCCGCGGCTCAAACCCAAAATCACACCGCGCCACGCCAGCAAGCCACCGAGTGTGACAATGAACGCGGGAATATTCAGATACGCTGTCAGCGCGCCCTGACTCGCGCCAATTGCAACACCTACGGCAATTCCCGCAGTCAACGACGGCACCAGTCCCCAGCCCAGCCAGCCCTGCGCAATCGCTGCAATACCGCCCGCCAATCCAACAATCGATCCCACCGACAGGTCGATGTGTCCGGTGACGATTACCATTAACATGCCGACCGCGAGCACACCCGTAACCGAAGTCTGTCGCATCAAGTTCGAGAAATTGCGCGGCTCAAAAAAGATTCGACCGGTTGAGTAGTGAAAGAAAACCCAGATCGCGATCAGTGCGAAGACCATCGTATAGGCGCGCAAAGTTTCGGTTGGAACTTTGAACTTGCCGATCCTGGTTTGCCCTACGACTTCCGCGGCCACGGGAGTGGCGATTAGATCTGCATTTGTCGGTGGAGTATCGACACCGGGTTCGTTTGTTTTGTGGTCCATGGATTCTGATTCATCGTTCGAGCGCGTTCAGCGAAAGGCGTCCAGATGCGCTCTGCCGCTGTCCGTGCGGTAAGCCTATGGCTTACCGGAAACAACCTTTTCTCCTCGAGGCTATGCCTCCATTCTGAACTGCCAAAGCAATCAAAGATGAGGCGTAGCCTCGGAAAAAATTACCGTTCTTCGGTAAGCCGTAGGCTTACCGCACGGGACACGGCAAAGCCGCAAGAAACGAATTTGTGCAAAGCTCTTTTCATACCTACGTGGAATACCCGCATTAACGTTTTCCTTGTTCACTCCTGCTCACGCCGCGTGCTCTGCTTGTCCAGTTGCGCAGGCCATCACGCTCTCGGGTGTCGCTTGGTCCTTTGTAAACTCCCCGGTCAGACGTCCTTCACGTAGCACCATCAGCCGATCTGACAGGCCCAGCACTTCCGGCAGTTCAGACGATACCAGCACAATAGCCAGACCGGATTTCGCCAGCCGATTTATCTCGGCATAAATTTCCTGTTTAGCGCCGACGTCGATACCGCGCGTCGGTTCATCGAGGAATAGCACCCGCGGATTTGTCAGCAACCATTTGGCCAAGACCACCTTTTGCTGGTTGCCGCCTGAGAGAGTGCCGGCAATTGTGAATACCGAAGTTGCCTTCACGCGCAAGTCCTTCATGGCCCGTCCGCCGGCCGCCGCCTCAGCATCAACGTCCGCGACAAAGCGTCCGGAAATCCTTTTCAGCGCGGCCAGCGTCATGTTGTTGAGTATCGTCTGGTCCAACACCAACCCAAAGCGCTTCCGATCCTCTGTTACAAAACCGATACCGTGCGCGATCGCCTCCGCCGGGTTGGAGATACGCACCCGCTGACCGGCAATTCGGATCTCTCCGGAGACGCGACCGGCATGCGCGCCGAAGATTCCCATCAAGAGATCGCTGCGACCCGCGCCCATCAAACCGGCGATGCCAAGTACTTCGCCACGGCGCACCGAAAAACTAAAGTTGTCGACAAGTTTCCTGCCCGATATGACCGGGTCCGCGATCGTCATGTTGCGCACCTCAAAAATCACTTCGCCGTGCGCGTGATCGACCGTGGGAAATACGTCGCCGACTTCGCGTCCCACCATCTGCTTGATCACTTGCGCCTCATTGAGGTCGCTCCGGCTGTTTGTGGCTACGGTTCGTCCGTCACGCAGCACGGTGATGCGATCGCTCATGCGAAATACTTCTTCCAGTTTGTGCGAGATGTAAATCATGCCTACATCGCGCGCGCGCAATTGATTGAGAATGCCGAATAAAGTTTCGACTTCGGCGCCGGTTAAAGCCGCGGTCGGTTCGTCAAGAACCAGAATGCGCGCTTCATGCGATAGTGCCTTGGCAATCTCGACCAACTGCTGTTGCCCTATTCCCAAATTGCTAACGGGCACGTGCGGGTCGATGGGCAGGTGCAAATCCTGGAGCAACCGCCGCGCGCCGGTGTACAGTTCGTCCCAACGAATCACGCCCAGCCTGGCGGGCTCGCGACCGAGAAAAATATTTTCGCCGACGGTCATCTCCTTCACCAACGAAAGTTCCTGAAAGATAACGGCGATGCCCGCGTGTTCGGCATCTCGCACGCTACTGAATCGTTGCACTTTTTTCTCGATTTCAATTTCGCCGCCGTACTCGGGGTACGGGTACACGCCACCAAGTATCTTCATCAGCGTCGATTTGCCGGCGCCATTCTCGCCGACCAATGCGTGCAACTCGCCGGGATAAAGATCGAATGACACTCCATCCAACGCGCGAACACCCGGAAAGATCTTCGTGATTTCGCGCATTTCGAGAAGCGGAACTGAAAGGTTGGTACTCATATTGAAAAAAATACGCAGGGCGCTGCGAAAAAACTAATGCTCTGGTCCGCCGTGGCGAACGGTTGAAGAGAAGTTATCTAGTCGCTGCTTTTAGCCGGCCTCACGGACCGCAACCGCTCTTCCTGATCCCCGTAGTGTACTGCTGGGGTATCGGCATTCTTCCGCGACGGATTAGTCGATGCATTGCGATCGGTGCTGAACGACTACCAGCCACAGCGCGGGGGTGGTGTCGATTCCGCTATGGTAAGGAATCGCTCTTCATAACTCCTGGCGTACAAATCAACACTGCGCTTAATCCTATTAAAGAGCACGCAGCGGAAGTTGTCATCGGCAAAGCGATCGCTGAGATAAAGCATCGCGTTTGTTTCACCCCAGTATTCACGATCTTCCCAAATCTCGACGGGTGTCGCTCCCATTCTTTGGGCCAACTCAAGCAAACGCGGATCGCTGGTATCGCGCCCATTCACCAAAAGAATTTGATTGTACTGCGGCATCAACTGCAGCTGGAGCTGGTACAGAACGGGGTCACTCTTGGCCGTTCGGTTTACATGCCCGAACTCGTGGGCCATCTTGGTCGCCGCCAGAGTCTCTCCGCTGATGGTGCGAGTCGTGTCGTTGGGCAACAGGGAATTCATCACCGGAAAATACACTGGATTCGGAACGCCTTCATCAAGCCGAGCGCCAAGCGTGATCGTCGCGGCCACTAATTTTCCTTCTTCGTTCCACTGATAGTTACTGGTGTTTCCACCTTCAGGGTTTTCACGGCTGATTACGACGGTCAAGGTGAAGTTCGGATTGTTTTGGTAGAAAGCCCATTGCTGTTGGCCAGTTGGGGTTTCAAGAAACTCGTGTTTCCAATGCTGGTATCGGGCAATGTATTTTTTGGGAATTTGTTCGCGAATCCCACTTGAATTGCTGGGATGGACGCTCGCTGCCGGCTTGGCTGGATCCGCAATGAAGCCGTGATATTCAGCGACCAATGCAGGCAAAGATTGTGACGTGCCCGCTAAGCGCACAATTCCCCGATCCGGTCGGCGGTACGCAGTGCGGCCGGCTGGAGAAAAGGTGGACGCGAGCGCGACGAGCGAAAGCAAAATGAATCCAACGCGTGTCCATCGGACCAGGCCCATTTTCGCAACCCTCTTCTGTGAACGATGTACCTGTTCCTTGCAGGTACGCAAGATGTGACAAGGGGACGAGTTTTTCTAAACCAATCCGGAAGGATAGTCAACAGATTACTGAAGCAGACGGCGGGAGCAGACGGCACGAGCGGACCGCAAGAGCGGACGGCAGCAGCAGACTGCAGCGGCAGACGGGTTTATCCCCGAGACTTGGGCGAAGGTAACTATGAGTTAATCACCGAGCGCGCGCGCGTCAGTTTCTCAGGAGTTTTCCAGGATCGCTTCAACGTCGATGGCGATATCGACTTCATTGCCGACGACTATCCCGCCGCGGTCCATCGTGTCCTGCCAGTTGACTCCAAAGTCATGACGATTGATTTGAGTCGTGGCGAGAAAGCCCGCGCGCGTCCTTGGTCCCTTGTCAACGCCATCTTCCCACCAGGGCGTCTGCCATTGCCCGAGGTAGCTGACGTTCAACGTCGCTTTGCGCGTAACTCCACGAATGGTGAGATCGCCTGTGACTGCAAAGTCGTGCTCACCTTTGACCTCAACCTGATTGCCGGCAAAAGTGATCTCCGGATAATGGTCGACATCAAGAAAGTCGGCGCTGCGCAGATGGTCGTCCCGCTCCTTGACGCCCGTCCAAATTCCAGTGACATCAATCCGCACTTCGGCTGAAGAGTTGGTCGGGTTATCGGGATCAAACTCGAGCGTGCCGTGAACGTTCTTGAAGTGTCCACGGACGTAAGTCACCATCATGTGCCGAGCACGAAACTCAGCTGCGGTGTGTCCCGGTTCAAAAGTCCATTTAGCCATCGCTGAAACCTCTCTCGTCGCCTTTGCGAGTGAATCGTAAAGCAAACTGTTAGTTTGCGGTCGTTCGTTACAGCTCAGCTTGGACGATTGCCAACCGCCGCAAACTAACAGTTTGCTTTACATCAAATCCAAACTTTACTGTTTGTCCGACGTCTGTTGCACAAAAATCCCGGAAAAATATTGGCGTCGCGAGTAGAAGACTATAAACCACAAAACAACTACGACGAGCGCCAACGGCCAGCCCATTACATTCAGGAACACGTGATAACAAATAATGTTTACAAGAATTGGTCCAAGCAGCACCAGACCGAGCGGCACGAACCTGTTCACCAGTAGCAGCGCTCCGCCTGCGATTTGTAGTGCAGCAATTACCCAAATGTAATGAGACATAAACAGTGCGGCGAAAAATTGTCCCGCCAATCCTGTCGGCATGGGGCCCATGCTGAGGAAGTTAAGAAATCCATTCAGGCCAAACACGAGGAAGACTAGCCCAAGTAAAAGACGTGCGATCGAAGTTACTATTTTCATTTAGCGTTCCTTTCGAACCTAGTTTTAAAAGCGGTGTTCAACCATTATCGTCGTAGGCTTGATTAATCGCTACTTTTCGCGACATTCAATTGAGCCCACGTCGAAAACCTGGTTGGTTGCCGTCCTGCTATTTTCTTTGCAAGCGCAATGCGATCGGACGAATCCGAACCCAGGTAGGTATGAGCTTCGAAGTACCTGAACATCGCGGCGATCTCCGCAGCTCCAGGGAAGAGAGTCGCGAAGACCTCGGCCGGGACCTGCGTGAAGGAGAAGTTGTGACCCTGTCGATTAAGCACGTTGACGATCTCATTGAAGCTCATGAAGTCACCGACGAGCGGCAGATACTCGCCATGGCCGGCCTGATCCGGCTGCGCGAAGGCTCCTGCTACGATGGCGCCGAGTTCGCGAATGTCACCCATGTGAATGCAACGCACACTCGGATCGAGCGGGAGCGCCCAGCCCATGGATCCGTCTGCCTGCTGTTGCGGAGCCATGGCGCCTGCGAGGTTTTGGTAGAAGAACGGCGCGATGGCGAACGTATGATTCGCAAACCCCGCGTCCTTGACTATCCGATCGACCTTGGCCTTGTTGGTAAAGTGCGGAACGTGGAACTTGCCGCCGCTGATCGCTTCGACGTCAGGCAGCGTGGACCAGACTATGTGTTTGACGCCGGCGTCACTGGCAGCCTTAACAGCGGCGGTTCCCTGCTTGCGCTCGTCGGTTCCTTCTAACGAAGAAGTGGTGACGAGAAATACGCCATGTGCCCCTTCGAATGCAGCGGCGAGGGTTTCGGGGCGGTTCAAATCTGCTTCCATAACTTCGTCAGCGAGTTCGCGATGCTTGTCTGGATTGCGAGTCAGCGCGCGCACCTTGAATTGTCCGCTGGCCTGCAGGGCACGTACGACTCCGCCTCCCTGTTGTCCCGTTGCGCCGATCACGGCGATCAGTTTCTTATTGTTGGATAACACCTTTACCACTCCTTCCGTTTAAGATGATTCAATTACTCAATCGCGCCCATCCGGCCATGTTGGTAATCTGCAAACGCCTGGCGAATTTCCGCCTCGGTGTTCATCACAAATGGACCATAGCGCGCCACTGGTTCGTTCAGCGGCACTCCGGCGATGAGCAATACTTCGAGCGTCGCCTTCGCGTCCCTTGGATTTTCGATTCTCACCTCGTCGCCGTCCTGCGTGAACAGGACCATCTGTCCGTCTCCGCCGCGTTCGGCTTCTGCTCCGAATAATCCCTCGCCATCCACGACGTAAGCGAAGGCGTTATAGGCGCTCGGTACCGGTTGGACCGCCACGCCGCCGGGTGCGATCTTGTAATGCAGATAGATTATCGGCGTGCGCGTTTCGATGACGGCATTTACGCCCATCGCTTCGCCGGCGATAACACTCACGTTAACCAGGCCATCGGCCGACGTCGCTTTAGGAATTTGCGAGCCCGGAATTTCCTGGTAGCGCGGTTTGATCATCTTGTCGCGCTGCGGCAGGTTCACCCAAAGTTGGAATCCATGCATCCGACCGCCAGTACGCGCGAATTCACTGCTTGGCATCTCAGCATGGACCACGCCCGACCCGGCAGTCATCCACTGCACGTCACCCGCTCGCAGGCGGCCGGCGTGTCCGCGAGAGTCTTTATGTACCAGGTCACCGGCGAGCATGTAGCTAACGGTTTCGAACCCGCGATGCGGATGGTCGGGTGCGCCTTTAGCTTCACCGGGCGCAACTTCAATTGGCCCCATCTCATCAAGCAATAGGAACGGGTCAAACTCCGAGAACGCCGCCTTGGGGAACGGACGGCGAACAAGAAAGCCCCCGCCTTCCAACGTCTCAATGCTGTTTACAATTCCAGCGACTGTGCGCGTTCCGACCGCGCGAGGCTCTTCATCTCTTAATGCTTCACTATTTCTCAATGCTTCGCTTGCCATCGACATAAGATCTCCTCTCCTTCAAGACGACGTAAACAATTCACGTCGTAATCTCATCTTCACTTTGCTCCGACGTATCTGCCGCCTCATAGCCGATCTTCTTCAACAGAGCGATGAGCGTTTTGCGCTCAGCCCTGGTCAGGGAAGCGGAGGCGAGCCGTTCCAGGTCGGCGGCGTGATCCGCGTAGGCGCGTGTGATCAGTTTTCTGCCTTCCCTGGTCAAATGAACTATCCGCGCGCGCCGGTCGGTGCCGTGGGCACGGCGCTCCACCAACCCTTTCTTCTCCAGGCGGTCGACTGCGACTGTGATCGAGCCGCTCGTCAGCAGGACCTTTCTCCCGATTTCGTTAACCGGCAGCGGCCCTTTGTGCAGCAGGGCTTCGAGCACGGCAAAGTCGCTGCCGCACATTTCCAGACCCAGGATGCTCTTTTCGGCGTACGATTGGGCCGCGCGCGAGGCCTTCCACAACACCAGAAAAACGTGGACGCCACTTCCACCGGTCAGCGATTCCAGGGTTCGCTTGCTCATTCCTATTTATACCTTGATGTCAAGATACTTTATGAAGAGATAAATGTCAAGGTTCGGTTTTCGGCGCGGCAGCCGAGGTTGCCGAGCAACGGGCAGGCGTCTGACAACGCTGTCCGGCGGCTTTCCCGCTTTCCGTGCGGTAAGGCTCTGCCTTACCGACAATGCAATGAATCCTAAGCGGCTACGCCGCTGCTTCATTCAAATTCACAGGCCCCCGCGGCGGCATAGCCGCAGAGTCTTTTGATTCGACCGGTAAGGCAGAGCCTTACCGCGCGGGACGCGGCGAAGCCGCACAGTAGCACTCGGGCAAGGATTAGACCTCAGTCCCTGAACCTGCCGCCCCACACAAAGGTGTACCGAGCCGAACGGTATTGCCTAATTTCGTAAAGCAAACTGTTAGTTTGCGATTGTTGAATGGTATCCAACGGCCGCAAACTAACAGTTTGCTTTACAAGAAAATCACATTAGGTCACTACGAGCCGAACCGCGTCCTTGACGGTCACAAACAAACGATCCTAATGTAATTGCAACCCCCAATAGTTAAGAATGACGCGGAGAGCAGAAGCATTCCCGGAAACCACGATTGCACAACCGCCCCCGTGGTCCTTAGAGAGTGTTGAATGCGGACGACCTTTACGAGCGCGTTCCCATGGCTCCCGGAAAAGCGCCCTTCAATAGTCAACTGCATTTCGAAGGAAGCATTAGTCTTAATTCTTAACTGGTCCACTACTACTCGGGAGGGTTTATGTTTAGAAAAATTATTCCAGCGTTTATCTTTGGTTTGCTTTTCATTCTTTCTGCGAGGCCGGCAGCGGCGCAGAAATCTTGTTTCACCGAAGACGCTCGCGACGTCGCGGAGCGGACAGCAAAAGTTTATCGGCAGCCCGACCCGGGTTACGATCCGGTGCTCGGCTATAATCCAACTGCCGGCCCGCGCGTCGGTGCGCCGGCGGTCAGTGCCGACGGCCTTGCGGTGGGCATTACCTGCGTGGCTAGCCCAAAGAAGGATGAAGGTTCCGGCACCACGCCAAAGTTCTATTGCACGGTCGCAGGCGTGGTCGATGAGGACGGCGATCCTATCCGCTACAAAATCAAGCCTCATTTCAAAGGCCAGACACCGGACAAGAGGAACGGCGAAGTCTACGGCGAGTTTCTGTCATCGCGATTCTCGAAAGCGTTGGGTTTCTTTGCGGACGATGAGTGGGTGGCGGACGTCACTTGTCCCGATTGCGAGAAGAGTCTCAACAAGAAATTCCAGGGCACCAGCTTCACGCCATTTCAACCGGCGGCGGGAATTGAGTTGCCGCTCGGCAAAGGTATCGATGTGAAATGCAACAACAAAGATACTGGAGCGCTTTCCGGTTCGCTGGACAAGTTGCTGAACAATGGTGGCAATCGCGCGGAGATCGATGCGTTCAAACTTTGGCTCGCCTTCATCGACCATGGAGACACCAAAGCTGACAACCAGAAGTTTAGCTGCCTCGATTCCAAAAAGAATGCCGACGGGACGCGCATGTGTAAACGGGACCAGGCGGTTTATTACGTCGCCGACATGGGCGCGACGTTTGGCTACAGTAGCGCCAGCGAGAAGAAAGCGAGACTGGCGAATTGGAAGGACAAGGATCCTATTAAGGTGGATGGCGGCCGCTGTCACACGACAGCGAAGGGCGTCGGTGACACGAAGATTAGTGAAGCAGGCAGGCTGCTGTTGGCAGATGGGTTGCAACGGCTGCTTGACGCCGAGCAAACTGACAACTTGATCACGCGGGTGTTTCGCGCGTCGCGCAACTCGGAGCGCGATGAAGCGCCTGAAGCATGGACAGCGGAGTTCGTGCGCAAGGCCAAGACGATCATCGATGCGCGCTGCTCAAACTAATTTGCGGCTCAGTCCGCGTTGGCGGACGATTGAAAATAGCTCGGCGATTAAGAGGCTGTGTCAAAACTCAGTCTCCCAGCGCCAAGGGCGCGAAATGTGAAAGCCTGGGGCAACGCCCCAGGTAAAGAGAAGTTAAACTTTGAAGCGCTGAAAGCGCGGCATAGTTTGCATGATCGGTATTTCGCGCCTTCAGCGCTCGGGAGAATTTACTCGCCGACCTGGGCCGGTGGCCCAGGCTTTCACATTTCGCGCCTTTGGCGCTGGGAACCGTGAGTTTTGGCACGGGCTCTAAACTGCTGGGCTATTATCATTCGTCCGCAAACTCGGACTGATAAAAATACTTTTTGTGCAAAGCCGCGCGGCTGGAAGGAGTGTTGAGGAATGAACAAACAGTCCGTTCGCTTACTGGTAATTTTCTTCGCCGTTCTTCTCGGCAGCGGCCTGCTCGTTTACGTTCTGCTTGAGCGTCGTACCGAAACGCCGGTAAGAAACATTCCCGAGCGCGCAACGACGCCGGCGGAGCAGGCAAATAATAATTCGTCACCGGCGCAAACTTCTGCAGATGCCAGAAACGAGGGCAATCGCTCGGTGCTTTCTGAAGTCTTTGGGATTGACGCCCCAACCCACGCCGCGACTGAAGAGGAACGTGGAATCGTTGCCGTTCGAGTTTTGCTGAGATTCCTGATAGCCGCATTTCTGGCGATGCTGCTGGCATTTCGCTGGCGGCGCGGCATTTCAATTAATAGACGGAATCCCTACGTGGCCCAGACGCAGATTCTGTTGGCCGTGGTGGCCGCTGCGATGATGATCATTGTCGGTGATAGCGCCGCGCGCGCCTTCGGCATCTTTGCCGCCGCCTCGCTGGTTCGCTTTCGCACAAACATTCGCGATCCAAAAGAAACGACTGTGCTGTTGCTTTGCCTCGGCGTCGGGTTGGCGTGCGGTGTGGGACGGCTGGACATGGCGGTGATTCTCACCATTTTCGTGCTGGCCGTTCTTTGGATTTTGGAGCACTTCGAATCGGCGCAGATATTTCGTTCTATGGAAGTGCGAATCGAGACACGGAATCTGGACCGCACGCGCCAGGTGCTCAAGAATCTTTTTGAGAGACATGGTTTCAGTTTTGAAGTGCGCCAGTTGGAGCGCGGCAGCGAGGAAGGCGAACACGGCAAGATCGTCTATGAGCTAAGCCTTGGCTATGCCGACACGACCGATCAACTCAGCGAAGAAATATTTTCCGAAGACTCAGACAACATCGCCGCGTTAGAATGGGAGCAGAAGAAGAGTTCCACGTACATTTATAATTGAGTCAAGCAAACTGTTAGTTTGCGGTTGGTGCCAAGCCAACTGTTTCCGCCCTGGCCGCGCTCGCGTAAACAACCGACAGGTTGCAATCGCCGAACAGGCAGCTACGAGAAGTGGCTGCCTGACTTTTTTTCCGTTGTGGGTTGACGAATACAGAACCGGGAGTGGTAGCGACCGGGTCGGCGACGTGCGCGTTCATTGTCATTGTGAAATGAAATTCTCGAGGATCCATCAAATAGAGACACTGTCTATCGCTACGTCCGACCCGGTCGCTACTGCTCCCGGTTCTGTATTCATCGACCCACCCCAAGGCTTTTGTGCTATCGCCGCGCTTCGCGAGCCCAGAGCAAGCTCCCATTTTGGGAGTTCAGTTGCCGACAGCTATTCTTCGGTAGTAGAGTTCGATGCGAACCTCTTAATGGCAAACCGCAATGCAGTTTCAAGATCGATTCGTATTTGACGCCAGGGAAAACATCCTCTTCATCGACCTCGCCGGTCTGCGCATTGAAACCCGCGAGCAGGTGGACGAAATGCGGCGTATGGTGCGCGCCACGCTCGCAGGTGGCCGCGCTTACGCCGTCGTCAACTATGAAGGCACCGAGATGGCGCCGGAGATCGTCGATTACTACGGCGAAAGCATTAAGGACCTTTACGATCGTTACAGCCTGAAGACGGTCCGTTATTCCTCGAGCGGCCTGACGCGTTCGGTGTTGCGTTACCTCGGCGCCGCGAAGGATCTCGAATCCAACATTTTTGCGACTCGCGAAGAAGCGATTCGCGCCATTCAGGAAATAAAGGATCGCAGTCGCATTGCGAAAAAGCCTTCCGCGCGCTGGTTGTTCGATCCGCGCCGCAGTTTGATTGGGAAGTTTGCCGCCGGCTGGCTAGCCGTTTTGCTGGCGCTGTTGGTCGCGTACTTCGCTTCGCGTTTTTTTATTGACTCGACCGAGGTGGGAATTGCGATTCAAGCTGCGATTGCTTCACTCGTTGTTACGGCTGCCATAACCGTTGGCATTCTTTACTTCGTCATACTCAAACCGCTTCGGGAAATGGAAGAACTCGCCGCTCGTCTCACGGTTGGCGGCGTGGTCGAACCGCTGGAGGTGAAACGGCAAGACGAAATCGGACAACTTGCGCAGACGATTAATGAAGCGGCGCTGCAACTGCAACAGGAAATCGAGCGCTCCAGCGGCCTTTATCACATCTCGTTGCTGATGGGCACCGGCGCCGAAGTCAGTCAGATTTGCGAATTGCTGACACGAAAGATTGCGCGGCTGTTGGGCGCTGAAACCTGCGTGATCCTCTTATACGACGAACGAAAGAAGCGCATCCACGCACAGGTGCCCGCGTACGGCATGCGTGATGAAGACCTCCTAAGCCTGAGTTTCGCCCCTGAAGAAAGCAGCATTGCCACGCGCGTGTTTCGCACCGGCGAGGCGTACATGACGAATGATGCGCGCATGGATCCGTTGCTGAGCGAAAAGGCACAAGGGAATATTCGCGAGTTGCTGGCCGTGCCGCTGAATGCCGGGCAACACATGCTCGGCACGATCGAGGTCATCAACAAGCAGGGCGGTTTTCGTGAGGAAGAAAAGCGACTGGTAACAATCTTCGCGACGCAGGCAGCGCACTTGTTGCGTAACGCGCAACTGTTCGAACAAGTGCGCGAGTCCGAAGAACGCTATCGCCAGATATTTGAAAGCGCGGTCGATGGCCTGTATCGCAGTACTCCGCAAGGCAAGCTGGTAAACATTAATCCGGCGCTGGCGGCAATGCTTGGCTACGATTCGCGTGAAGAGCTGGAAGGCGTCAACCTTATTGACGAACTCGTGCTAAGCGACATGGCACGAACGGGCTTGCAAAATCAACTTACGCGCGAAGGCAAAGCGCTGGACATCGAATGCGACCTGCGCAGGCAAACCGGCGAATTGATGCCGGCGCGTCTTAGTGTTCGCGCGGTTACTGATGCGGCCGACGGCAAAGTGTTTCACCTTGGAATAGTCAAAGATGTAACTGAGCAGAAGCGACTGTCGCAGCAACTGATCATTTCCGAGCGGCTTGCCGTGGTGGGCGAACTGGTGGCCGGAGTCGCGCATGAAGTGCGCAATCCGCTGTTTGGCATCACGACGACGTTAAGCGCGCTGGCGCGGCGGCTGGCGGATCGTAAAGCAGTGCAACCGTTCCTCGATGTCGTGATGACGGAAGTGAGCCGGCTAAATTATTTGATGGAGCAATTGCTTGAGCACAGCCGTCCGGTGCGCCTGGACACCGACGATTCCGCCTTGCGCGTAGTAATTGCTGAAGTCGCAGAAGAATTTCGCAGCCAGGCGGAAAAGAAAGGCATCAGGCTGACGGTCGAGTATCCGGAAGAGGTTGGCTACCCGCGTGTCGACCGCCGCAAGATGTATGGCGTCTTTGCGAACCTTTTTGAGAATGCGTTACAGCACACCGCGCGCGGAGGCGAAATTCGGCTGGCGTCGAGCAGGGAAGCGAACGGACCTTCGCAGGTGCAGATACAGGTGAGCGACACTGGCGCAGGGATTGCTATCGAAAATCTGAACAAAGTTTTCGATCCGTTCTTTACGACGCGGCCGAATGGAGTGGGATTGGGCCTGGCGATCGTTCGCAAGACAATTCACGATCACGGCGGCAGCATTGCACTGCGGTCGGACGGCGGGCGAGGGACGACGTTCACGATTAAATTGCCACTGGGCCAGGAATAAGAGCAGGAGTTAGACAGGATTTACATGATTGACACGATAGCCAGATAGCTTAGGTGGTCCAAATGGATTCTAGTTCTTCCGAAAGTTTTTCTTTCTGCATCTCGTGAATCTTGTAAATTCTGTCCAAAACTCGTTTAAAAAATGGTTTCGGCAAAAGACAAAATCCTTGTAGTAGACGATCAGCCTTCGGTGCGTTTTGGTTTGCGCCAACTGCTGGAAGGCGAAGGCTATCGCGTCCTCGAAGCCGAGAGTGGCGCGCAGGCCCTGCCAATCGTTACTGAAAATGCGCCGGAAGTGATCTTGCTCGATCTGCGTTTGCCCGACGTTAGCGGCCTCGAGTTGCTGACGCGCATAAAAGAAATTGACGACGACGTGCCGGTGATCATTCTGACGGCGCATGGAACGATCGAGACTGCAATCCTCGCGCTGAAAAACGGCGCAGAAAATTTCTTTACCAAGCCTTTCGATCCCGAAAGCCTGCTGATTCTGATCGCGAAAACTTTGGAACAGAGCCGGGCCCGTCGCGAATTGTTGCTCGCCGGCCTGGTCCAACAGCGCATGGCGGCTGAGCATTTTCAGGGGACAAGCGACGCGATCCTGCGCATCTACCAAACGGTTGAACTGCTCGCGCCGTCCGATACAACCGTGCTGTTGCAGGGCGAAACCGGCACGGGGAAAGGCGTCATTGCCCGCCTGCTTCACCGGCTTAGCGTTCGCCATGAAAAGCCGTTTGTCGCTGTTAATTGCGCTGGACTGAGCCGCGAATTGTTAGAGTCTGAATTGTTCGGACACGAGAAAGGCTCGTTCACCGGCGCCGTGGCAAACAAGCCGGGACTGTTTGAGCTGGCCCATGCGGGCACGATTTTTTTCGACGAGATCGCCGAGATGGAGCCAGCCATTCAAGCGCGCGTGCTTACCGTTTTGGAAGAAAAACGTTTCCGGCGCGTCGGCGGAATCCAGGAGAAGGAAGTTGACGTGCGCGTAGTGGCGGCGACGAATCGTAATCTGCAGTCAGAAATAAAGCGCGGACACTTTCGCGAAGATTTGTATTACCGTCTCAACGTCGTGCCACTAACCATGCCGTCACTCAAAGGACGTCGCGAAGACATCTTGCCGCTCGCGCAACATTTCGTCGAACACTACAGCCAGAAACTCAACCGGCGGGTGGAGGGCATGACTCCGAAAGCGGAAGTCTTACTTGAAAGTTATAACTGGCCCGGCAACATTCGCGAACTGCGCAACGTTATCGAGCGTGCGGTTATTTTGTGTTCGGGCGATCGCATTCACGCGCGCGATCTGCCGCTCGGTGGACCAGAAATACTGGAAACGAAACAGACCAGCGATGGTGATGAGTTTTTATCGCTTGATGAAATTGAAAGAATGCATATCGAAAGAATACTGAGGGCCACCGGCAACAACCTCAGCCGTGGCGCTGAGATTCTCGGCGTCACGCGCAACACTCTTTACAACAAGATGCGCAAGTATCAGGGCGAACCCACCTGATCGTGAACCTGCCGGGTCTATTTTGCGTTGTGGGTCGACGAATACAGAACCGGGAGCCGTAGCGACCGGGTCTGCGAAGTCGCGAATTCACCGTAATTGTAAACTGGCAATTCGGGGATTCTTGAAGATGTTGTTATCGCCAGTCCGACCCGGTCGCTACCGCTTCCGGTTCTGTATTCATCAACCCACGACAGGGTAAAGTTCCAACACCTATCAAACGAAAATGTTAAAACCCACACTGTCCAAAGTTTGAGCGCTCCCCGAATTTCACTGTTCATTAATTTAGCAATCTCGCCGCCAGCCCACCCGTTACTCGCTTGCGCGATTCGCAAATAACGCCTGTTTCAATCAGATAATCCGCGATTCTCGTTTCGCTGAGCAATCGGTTTGGCATGGAGCGCCATTTGCACCAGGAGTTTCGGCCAAACATCTCCGTGCGACGTTGCCGCGTAGTTCTGCGCAGGTCAGTCGCCATCCCATCAATCAGGTTGCAGCCCAGTTTTACGTGAAGGAGAATCTCAAGCGATGACTATGCGACGAGCCTTTCTAACTCTAATCTCCCTTTCGCTGTTGGTCTTGTTCAGTGTTACGGCGCTTGCCCAAAGTCAGACTAGCGGCCGCATCGGAGGCAATGTTACCGACGAGACTGGCGCTTCGGTGCCTGGCGCGGAAGTGACTGTGACCAACAAGGGCACTGGCGAAATGCGCACCGTCGTCGCTGATGAATCGGGTAACTATGTTGTTCCGTTGTTAGCGCCCGGCAACTACACCGTTACCGCGACCGCGAATGGTTTCAAAAAATTCATCGCCGATAATGTCAAGGTCGCGCTCACCGAAACCACAACGGTTGATCCTGGTTTGGTGGTAGGCGCTGTTACCGAAACCGTGACGATCGAGGCGGCGCCGCAGTTGGCGCAAACTGAAGGCCCGCAATTGGGCCGGGTAGTTGACAGCCGAACCGTTTCGGAATTGCCGTTGGCGACACGCAACTTCACACAAATCCTGGGACTATCGCCCGGCGCCGCGACGTATCTGCCGGACAACACTGCGGTTGGTCGTAACTCGCAGAACATCTCGGTCAATGGCGCACGCGTAACCAACAACAATTTTCAGATTAACGGCATCGACGCAAACTCGATGGGCACGAACTCGGCCCCATCGCTGGCGGTACCAGCGCCGGAAACAATTCAAGAGTTCAAGGTTCAGACTTCGCTTTACGACGCAACGTTCGGTCGCTCGGGCGGCGGGAATATTCAGGCGGTAACGAAAAGTGGCGGCAACGATTTTCACGGCGGCGCTTATGGTTTCCTGCGCAACGCACGGTTCAACGCAAACAATCCTTTTCTAATTGCATCGGGCGTGGCGCGCCCCGTGTTGACGCGCAAAGTTTTGGGTGGCTACGTCGGTGGCCCAATTAAGAAGGACAAACTATTCTTTTTCGGTTCCTTCCAGGCCACGCGCGAGCGCAACGGTGCTTCGCTCATCAACAGCGTTTCCTCGAGCATTCTTGTGGATCCGCGTTTGACGAACGATCGATCGGCGGCGACATTGCAGGCGACGTACGGTTTCCCCATCAACGCGGTGGCCCTGAACCTTCTGAACGCCAAACTGCCGAATGGCAGTTTTCTTATTCCTACGCCTAACGGTCCCAACGGAACCTATACCGGCTCAACGCCGTCGGTATTTAATGAAAACCAGTTCAACGCCAACCTCGATTATCGCTACAACGAAAACAATACGTTCTCTTTCAAATTCTTTTTTTCTAACGCGCCGCAGACTCTCGTGCTGCCGAGTTTCCTTGGCGGTGGGCCGAACGTCCCTGGCTTTGGCAACTTCCAGCAGAACAACAACCGCCTGGTGACGTTGCAGCACACACACATTTTCAGTCCAACTGTTTTCAATGAACTGCGCGTCGGCTACAACTTCATTCGAGTGGATGCTTACCCGCAGGAACCGTTGAATGATTCAGCAGTCGGCATTACCCGCTCGAACGCGAATCTCTTCCCCGGTTTGGGACTGATTCAAATTAATCCGTCTGCCGGCGGTGTAACGATCGGCACCTCGGCCACTATCGATGTGAAGGCAGTCGCGCCTTCAACCACTCTGTCCGATACTCTTTCAATTACTAAGGGGAGTCATAACCTGCGTGTTGGTGGTGAGTATCGCTACAACGAAAACAACTACGTTCTAAACTTCTTTACTCGCGGTCAGATTCAATTCCTCAGCTTTGCAAACTTCTTGCAGGGTGTTCCATTCATTACGGTTTTCGGAAGTGGTATTGGAAATCGAAGTCTTCGCGCCTCGGACTACAATTTCTTTGCGCAGGATGACTGGAAGGTCAACCGCAAACTGACGCTGAATCTGGGGCTGCGTTACGAGCTCGATCTACCGCCTTATGACACGCGCGGCCGCATCGCCACATTCGATCCGGCCCTGTATGTTCCCCGGCCCCTTGCGGTTAACGGAACTCCGATTGGACCACCTATCGGCGGTTACGTGCAGGCTGGAAATGTGATTCCACAATACGACCTTGCTGACATACCGAATGTTGGCAAACGCGTGCTCAACAGCATTGACCCGAACAATTTTGCGCCGCGGCTGGGCTTTGCCTATTCGCCGCTCGATTCTGGAAAGTTGGTGTTGCGAGGCGGTTATGGAATCTTTTATTCGCGCACGTCGTTTCAATACATCACTCTTAACGTGATCGCGCCGCCGACATACGTATTCGGCGCCCTCGTTTTTCCTTCAATCGCGAATCCCTTCTTTCCTGCGCCTCCGATAAGCGCGTTCCCGACTCTGGTGCCGACGGTGGCACTATCCGGAACGCTTTTCGATCGGAACATTCGCACTCCGTATCTTCATCAATTCAACTTTAATGCACAGTACGAAATCCATAAGAACTATCTGCTTGAAGTAGGCTATGTGGGCACGCGCGGTAAAAATCTCTTTCGTCAGGTGGGTATTAATCAGGCAAGGCTTGCAAGTCCCACGAGTCCGATTACCAACGCTGTGACCGGTGCAGTAATCACTACTAACACGCCCGCGAATGCCGCTCTGCGCGCACCGTTCCAAGGTGTCGGGATTAATAATTTCTTCCAGAACCAATCGACGGCGTATTCGCACTACAACTCGCTGCAAATGAGTTTGACGAGACGTTTCACAAACGGTCTCAGTTTTCTCGCTTCTTACACGCTGGCCAAATCGATCGATAACGCTTCCGGGCAGGGCGGTGGTCCAGGCGCGGGTGGGGTGCTGAATCCTGGCGCAGTCGGCGAAACCAGTCCAATTCTCGGCAATCAACTGGATTTTAATGCCAACCGCGGGCGGTCCGATTTTGATCGTAAACATCGTTTAGTGTTCAGCGCCATCTACGAAATTCCGACACCGCAGTTCGCCAAGGAATCCAGTGCCGGCAAGGTGTTGCTGGGCAACTGGCAAGTCGCCACGATCGTAACTTCCATGTCAGGTCTGCCGATCGACATCGTGGACACTGGCGCTGGATCGTTATATGGACTTAACGGCGCGGCGCTGTCTCGACCAAATCTGGTCGGGGATCCGTTTAGCAATGTGCCTGCCGGGTATTTCTTTAATCCACTCGCATTCGCTCGCCCGGTGGTGGCGGCAGGAGCTGTGATACCAAGTTCCGGAGGTTTGGCAACTGCAGCCGCAGTCGGCACAGACATCGGCACCCTCACGCGCAACATCCTGCGTGGACCACATCAAAACAACGTGGACTTTTCCGTGATCAAGCGCTTCCGCTTTATGGAGTCGAAGGCCATTGAGTTTCGCACGGAGTTTTTCAATCTTTTCAATACGGTGAACTACGCGAACCCAATCAGCGATCTGAATGCCGTCCCGGCGGCGAACTTCAATGCCGACGGCACGATCAATCCGACGCTGGGAGCTGGACGCTTTGGAAAAATTATTTCCACCAGCAGTAATCCGCGCCTAATTCAATTCGGGCTCAAGTTCAGTTTCTAGGGAGACGCTAATGTCACGTGCCGCTCAGCTGCAAGTCGCTCTAAAAGTGACGAGAGAGGCACGAGGACGCGTGCCCGGGGATGGTATTGAACTCAACTTCGGCTACTGGCCGGGGCGGGGCGCGCCGGTCGTCGCACTCCACGGACTGACGGCTTCCTACGTCAACTTCATCGGTATCGCAGAGCGCCTGGCCGGACGGCGTCCACTCCTCGCCTTCGATTTAAGAGGGCGTGGTGACTCGGACAAACCGCCAGGTCCGTACGGGTTGGCCCAGCACGCGCGCGATGTGGCGGTGGCGATGAAAGAGATGGGGCTTGGTCCAAGTGTGATTGTCGGCCATTCAATGGGCGGATTCATCGCCACTGCCCTGGCGGCGCAAAATCCGGAACTAGTCGCGGGATTGATTTTGATCGACGGCGGCTATCTTCTCGACATGCCCGCGGGAGTTGATCCGGAACAGGCGCTGGACACGGTGCTCGCGCAACGAATTACGCAGCTGCAGGAAACGTACCCGTCGCGTGAAGTCTACAGGGAATTTTGGCGGCAACGCCCAAATTTTCCGGCGGCGGATTGGGGACCGTGGACGGAAGCGTTCTTAGACTACGAAGTTGCGGGCGAAGACGGAGTGTTGCGTCCGAAGGCATCGGAAGCGGCGGTGCGTTTTGATGTGGCGGAAAGTTTTAAGACGGCGGAGATCACCGCGCGCCTCGAATCTTTGCGCGTGCCCGTGATGTTGCTGCGCGCCGAAACCGGCTTCGCACTCGATCGACCACCCCTCATTCCGGACGCCGCGGTGGAACAGATGCGCTCTTTCCTTCCGCAAATTGAAGATGAGATGATTCCGGGCACAACGCATTACACGATCGTGCTCGGCGAACGTGGCGCGTCGAGGGTCGCCGATGTGATTGAAGAGTTCAGCCAGCGCTGTCAGGCCACCCAGTCCGTGTAGCGGACGAGTGAAAATAGCCCAGCACTTCGAGTGCTGGGATTACAACACCAAAGAGAAACGCAGCCCGTGAAACGGGCGACTGAAAACCCAGCCGGGCACCGCCGAAGAAAAAGTGTCAGCCGTCCGTGAAACGGACTGGGAGTTGTTCCGGCTGTCCACCCAGCACTCGAAGTGCTGGGCTATTTTCACTCGTCCGCTGCGCGGACTGGAAACCGAAGGACCTTCGAGTGTTAAGCCAGTCGAAATACATCGCGATTTTGTTGGCGCTATTATCAATTCTCTTGGTACGTTCAAACTCAGCAAGTGCGGGTGAGTGGGTGCGCGGCACTGCAAGTAGCGCTTCCGGCTCGCGCAATTATGCGCTGTGGGTTCCCGCCGCTTACGACAAACACAAAGCAACGCCGCTCGTGATGATGCTGCATGGCTGCATGCAGACGCCCGAAGACCTCGCCGCGATCTCCGGGATGAATGCAGTCGCCGACAGACACAATTTTCTCGTCGTCTACCCCGAACAAACTGCTGCCGCCAATCCGCTTAAATGTTGGAACTGGTTTGATCCGAAGAACCAGACACGCGGCAGTGGTGAACCTGCGTTGCTCGCCGCAATCGTTGACAAAGTTCAGTCGTCGAACAACATAAATCCAAAGAAGATTTACGTCGCGGGAATTTCTGCGGGCGGCGCGATGGCGGTAGTGATGTCAGCGACCTATCCTGATTTGTTCTCGGGCGTCGGTGCCAGCGCCGGGCTTGCATTCAAATCAGCTACAAGCGTCGAGAGTGGCCTCGCTGCGATGAAGCAAGGCACTCCCAATCCGCAGCAGTTGGGTTTGTTAGCTTACACGGCGATGAACGACGGTCTGCGCGTGCGGCCTAAAAAGTTATTGCCGCTAATTGTTTTCCAGGGCGGCGCCGATCCGTACGTCAATCCGTTGAATGCGGACCAGCTACTTATTCAATGGGCCGGCGTGAACGATTATCTCGATGACGGGAAAGCTAACCAGAGTGTGAAGATGGAAACGGCCGAGACTTTCGAGGGAAACATTCACGGTGGTTACAGTTACACAAGATCAATTTACAAGAATAGAGCTGGGCGGTTGGTGATGGAGAAATGGATTGTTAAGGGACTCGCGCACGCGTGGTCGGGCAGTCCGGCAGCGGGCGCGTTTGCCGATCCGAAAGGTCCAAACGCGAGCGAAGAGATGTGGCGCTTCTTCGAACAAGCAGGCAAGCGTGTGAACGCCGCTGCAAAAAAGAAATACCCCGAGACACGGGAAAAGAGTCAATGAATATCGGTTCGCTTCTTCCCAGGCACGCTCGCTACCGGCCCGATCACACTGCCGTAATCTTCAACGATCAGCGCCTGACCTTCAATCAATTCAACCGGCGAGTTAATCGGCTTGCAAATGCTTTGCTGTATTTGGGCATTAGCAAAGGCGACAAGATTGCGACAATTTTGCCGAATTGCCTCGAGCTGCTTGATGTTTATTGGGCGGTGGCGAAAATCGGCGCCGTAGTTGTCCCGCTGAGCACATTAACGCGCGGGAAAGGGCTGGTAAATCTGCTTACGGATTCGGATGTCACGACGGTCGTCACCAATCAGGATTTTGTTGCTGAGGTTGATGCAATCAAAAGCGAACTGCCGGGGATTGCAAACGATCGTTATGTCGTGACCGGCGCAGGCGCACTAAGCGGTTATCGCAATTACGATGAACTGACCGCCGCCGCCGGCGAGCAAGAACCGCAGCACATCGAAATCAACGACGACGATCTTTTTAATATCATCTACAGCAGCGGCACAACCGGACAGCCCAAGGGGATTGTGCACACGCATTACATTCGCGCGATGTACTGCACCCTATTTGCCTCGGCTTATCGAATTCATCCGGAAAGCATCATCTTGCACGCGGGCTCGATAGTTTTCAACGGCGCTTTTCTAACCTTGATGCCGTGGATGTACGTCGGCGCCACCTACATTCTTCAGGAAAGTTTTCACCCGCAAGAGTTTATCGAAACTATTCAACGCGAACGCGTGACACACGTGAAGATGGTGCCTTCGCAAATCATCGCGATGATCAATGCGCCAAACTTTTCGGCGGAAGCGTTGTCGTCACTTGAGATGGTTGGCGCTGTTGGCGCGCCACTTCACCTCAGCCACAAGGAAAAATTGAACAAAGTACTGCCCGGGCGTTTTTATGAGCTGTACGGTTTGACTGAAGGTTTCATGACCATCCTCGATAAGAACGATTACGAGGCAAAGCCCAACTCGGTCGGCGCGCCGCCGCCTTTTTTTGAAATGAGGATTGTTAACGGGGAAGGTAAGGACGCCGGCGTCGGTGAAGTGGGTGAGATTATTGGGCGCGGCCCGGCGCTGATGCCCGGCTATTACAAGCGTCCCGATTTGACCAAGCAGACAATCATCGACGGCTGGTTGCACACCGGCGATTTGGGTTACGTCGATCAGGACGGTTTTCTTTTTCTTGTCGACCGCATGAAGGATCTGATAATCAGCGGCGGCTGCAATGTGTTTCCCCGGGACATTGAAGAGATCATTGTGCAGCATCCGGCGGTTCGCGAGGTCGCAGTGTTCGGGATTCCCAGCGAGAAATGGGGAGAGACACCGATGGCCACTGTGATTCTGCGCGAGAGCGACTCGGTCAGCGAGGATGAATTGCGCGATTGGATTAACGAGCGAGTCGACAGCAAGCTGCAGCGCGTTCACAGCGTCGTGATCATGAAAGACTTTCCGCGCAGCACTGCCGGCAAGACTCTCAAGCGAGTCATGCGCGATCCCTATTGGGCCGGCCGCGACACACGCATCTAGAATTCGTGCGCTTCGGAAATTTTCAGCCGCGGATTAACGCGGGTGGAACGCGGATCAGAGCCAAAGGCAGAAAGGTAGAACCAGAAACCAAGGTCGTTGCCTTTTTTGAAGAAGTTTTTTCAGATCCGCGCGCATCCGCGTTAATCCGCGGCTAATGCCCTTCATGTCGCCGCAAGTAGCCACGATGAATCTACAAATTCGAGACACAGCCTCGATATCAAGGCAGATAACCGATGCCGACATCCGGGCGTTCGCCGAACTGAGCGGCGATTTCAATCCCGTTCATCTTGATGATGAGTTTGCACGCACGACGAGATTCGGCCGGCGCATCGCGCACGGCATGTTGGGCGCGTCGCTGATCTCAACCGTCCTGGGAACAAAGCTGCCGGGGCAAGGGGCGATTTACTTAAGCCAAACGCTTCAATTTCTGGCTCCAGTTTTTCCGGGCGACACAATCACAGCAAAAGTTACGGTCACGAAGATCAAAGAAGGCAAGCCGATCGTAACGCTGGAAACTGTTTGCGAGAACCAGCGCGGCGAGATGCTCATCCGCGGGGAGGCCGTAGTGCTGGTGGAGTAAGAATTACTGTAAAGCAAACTGTTAGTTTGCGTTCGTGGAAGAGGTGTCGAGTTGGACGGTACCTACCGATCGCAAACTAACAGGTTGCTTTACGAACGCGGGCGCCAGTTACTGGGACCGCGGGCGTCCCGCCCGCAATGAGCGCGAAGCGCGAAAGGAGTTTGGTGATCGTTTGCGTTGCTGAAGTTGCACCTGCCGCGACTTAGCGGGCGAGACGCCCGCGGTCCCAGTAATACGGTCCCAGTAATAGGGTCCCAGCAATCCGGTCCCAGTACAGTCAGTTGAGACTGATAAGCCCAGATGAGTCCCTCTCGAAAAACCGATTCACACGCATCTATCGCTGCCGATAGAGTACCCGCCTATTCCTGGTACGCGCTGGTCGTACTCACCTTCGTCTACGTCCTCAACTTTCTCGATCGCACGCTGATTTACATTCTGTTTACACCGATCAAGAAAGAGATGGTGTTCAGCGATCTGGAACTAGCGCTGCTCGGCAGCACGTCGTTCGTCATCTTTTATACGCTGCTGGGAATTCCGTTTGGCCGGCTTGCCGATCGCGTCGTGCGGAAAAACATGATCGCGGGCGGTCTCGCGGTTTGGAGTCTCTTCTCTGGTTTGACCGGATTTGCGAAAGGTTTTTGGACGATGTTTTTCTGTCGTCTGATGGTTGGCGTAGGCGAAGCGACACTTGGACCAGCCGCGCTCTCTTTGTTAAGCGATTACTTTCCGCCACGCATGCGCGCGACCGTGCAGGGTGTCTACTCTTCGGGCATCGCTATCGGCAGCGGTCTCGCATTTTTTCTGGGTGGCTGGATAGGACAGACTTTTGGTTGGCGCTGGGCATTTTACTTTCTCGGTTTCCCGGGTCTGGCGTTAGCGATCGTAGTTTTCTTTCTGCGCGAACAACAGCGCGGTCGAACGGAAACCGCCTCCGTCCACTTCAGCAGCAAGGATTGGAAGATTCTGTTTAGCTCGGTGCCGCTGCGTTATCTTTATCTCGGTTATGGTCTGTTCGGCATAGCCTCGAACAACCTGGGCATCTGGGTGCCATCGTTCTTCGTGCGCGTTCATGGCATGAGTTTGAGCACGATCGGCATGGTGGCGGGCACTCTCTCGATTGTCGTCGGCGTGCCCGTCACGATTCTTGGCGGTTACATGTCAGATCGCTTCCGCAGATTTGGCAAAGGCGGTCGCATGATGTTTAGCGCGGGTCTGGCGATTGCTTCGGTGCCGCTGTGGCTGGTGCTGTTATTCAACAACAACTTGATCGTGTTATTGCTTTTGAATTCAGTTTTGTTTGGGCTGGCTTTGATGTGGTTGGGCCCGGCGGCAGCGGACGTGCACGACGTCGCTGGTCCTCATTTAAGAGGACTCGGAATCGGCATCTATTTTTCGACGGTAAATATTTTCGCCTACGGCATCGGCTCGCCGCTGATTGGCAAACTCAGCGACAAACTGGGCGTCAGTGTTACACCGGGCGTAATGCGCTATTCGCTCCTGGTATGTCCAGTCGCCTGCGTACTGAGCGCAATGTTGTTGTGGCGCGGCAGCCGCGCCCTGCAGTTGCAAAGAAAAGCAGAACAGCTAAAAATCTGAAGCTCAGCACTTGCCCCTGGCTATTACATTCCCGCGCCCTTGGCGCTTCGGAATTACACTTCAAACTTGAACTCACCATTTGAATCTGTTAACACTCCAACCCCAGCCCAAATAAAAATGGATCCATCATTCACCTCCATCGGCGTGTTCGCCTTGCTTGGCCTCGGGCTCGTGTTTGGACTTAAGCACGCGACCGAAGTCGATCACGTCGTGGCTGTCTCAACAATCGTCAGCGAACATCGCAACGTTTGGCGCGCTGCGTTCGTCGGCGGATTGTGGGGGGCCGGCCACACGGCTGCGCTGGTAATCGTCGGCGTGCTGGTGTTGGTTTTTCGCGTCGCCATTCCACTGCCTATTGCTAACTGGCTCGAGTTTGGCGTGGCCTTGATGATTATTTCGCTCGGCGTGTTGGCCGTCTCCAAGGTGCTGCGCAAACGCCCCGACGTGCACTTACACCGGCACAGTCATGATGGCCAGTCGCACGTCCATATTCATTTCCATGAACAGGGAACTGAACATGCTCCAGCTGTGACTTCGGATCATTCGACTGAAGCAAAGCCGCCATCGCATTCACATGCAATCGCGCAAATTGGTTTCAAGCCGCTGATGGTTGGTGCGATGCACGGCCTGGCAGGGTCGGCGGCGTTGACTTTGTTGGTGCTCACGCAGATTCAGTCAGTCTGGTTGGGACTGTCATACCTGGGGCTGTTCGGGATTGGTTCTACTCTTGGCATGCTGCTGATGTCCGGACTGATCGGATTGCCATTTGCGTTGAGTGCGCGCCGGCTGTCGCGTTTCAATCACGTCTTGCAGACGGTTGCCGGCATTTTCAGCGTGGCCTTCGGATTGTGGTATGCCTACGAGACAGCATTCAGATTCCATTGATCCGGTGATTAAGAACTAACCCGCATAGTTTTCCTCTACCGGAAAAGCAAAACCGAGCGTACCGATGATCAATAGTATCTATTTGGTCATGCCCGTGCTCTATCCGCCGATGGGTGGATCAGCTATCGTCGCTGGTTGTGTCGAGTTCACGTGAATTGTGTTGCTGTTTGAGTCGAGAAAGAAATGGTTCTTGCCCGTTGCGCCGACGCCGTCAGTCACTTGCGGATCGGAGTTGACGGCAAAACCTGGTTGGGCAGTGGTGGATTTCGGAGTGACGCGCATGACGTAAACGTAGCCGTCTACCACCGGCGTGGTGCCGGCAAAACGCGTATCAAGCAAGCCTTCCTTCAGCATCTCATCAAAATTTCCGAAGGCCGTCCGTTGATGCGCGTTGTAGAAGAGCATCTGTTGTTCGGCAATCGTTTTGAGTGTCTTGATGGCCGCCGCTTCGTTTGCCGACCTGACGGCCGCTTTCCAGCCTGTCACACCAACGGCAATCAAGATGCCGATGATGGCGATAACGATCATCAGTTCGATTAACGAAAAGCCGCTTTGGTTATTGCGATGATTATGATTGCGCTTCATAAATTCTCCTTGCTCGATTTAACGCTGCAACTACGGTGGAGTTCCTGAAATTCGTAACTCGCACGCGATAGATTCAGCCGAGTTAGGGCAAGTTTACTACATGAGCCGGGCAACGTCATGTGAGTGGCATAGACTTTCAATCTGTAACTGCGTGGAACAGACTTTAGTCTGTGATTACCGCGAATGCACAGTCTGAATTCTCTAAAACCTCGGAAGTCGGAACCTCCAAGTTTGCGGTTGCCTGGCCGACACAGACTAAAGTCCATGCCACTTTCAGGGTGCGATGCTGGTGTTCAGCATGTAGAATGACGGCATTTCGGTGAATATTAAATGAGACGCCTTGAACCAGTAAGCGGCCAGGAAGCACCGACGACGCTCGAAGCCGTTGAAAAGATCAATCGCCTGCAAGCGGCGATCGAAACCGTCATTAAGGGCAAGCCCGAAGCGGTGCGACTCGGGATTGTGGGCTTGATTGCGGGTGGACACCTGCTGATCGAAGACGTGCCCGGAGTCGGAAAAACGACGTTGGCCCACGCCATGGCGCGCGCGCTTCGCTGCAACTTTCAGCGCATCCAGTTTACTTCTGACCTATTACCGTCCGATGTGATTGGGCTTTCCGTTTTCAACCAACACACCTCCGTCTTCGAATGGAAGCCTGGTCCAATCTTTGCCAACGTCGTACTGGCGGATGAAATCAATCGCACCACTCCAAAAACGCAATCCGCGCTGCTCGAAGCCATGGCCGAACGGCATGTGACTGCGGAGGGCGTAACGCATCCTTTGCCCGCACCATTTATTGTGTTAGCTACGCAAAATCCGATCGAACATCACGGGACTTATCCGCTGCCGGAATCTCAACTCGATCGTTTCATGCTGCGCCTGCGCATCGGCTACCCTTCGACCGAAGATGAAAAACAGATTCTGCGCGATCGCGAATACCGAGATCCGTTGGAAGAGTTACAGCCGGTGATGACGGCGGCGGAGATTGTTGAGCTGCAACGCAGCGTCACTGAAGTTTCAGTCGATGACGCGTTAGTTGAATACTTAATGCGCATCGTTGCTGCCACGCGCGAATCTGAAATGTTGGATCTCGGCGTCAGCCCGCGCGCTACGCTGGCGCTGTTTCGCGCGGCGCAGGCGTTGGCTCTTTCCGAAGAACGTTCTTACTGCATTCCCGATGACATCAAGCGCCTTGTCATTCCCACGTTTGCCCACCGCATACTCGTCAGCACACGTTTCTCCTCGTCCCTGCGCCGCAGCGAAGAAGCGGAAGCGGTCCTGCGCGAGATAATGAAGACAGTCAGCGTGCCGCTCTAAGGAGATTGGGTGAGGGGGAGAAACGGAGACAGGGAGACAACTGCATCGGAGGTCGCACCGTCTCCCTTTCACCCCGTCGCTCCCTCCGTCTTATCAAGGTGGCGCAACGCAATCCTGGGCACCCTGCTAGTCATCGCCGGACTGGCAACTGCGCTCGTCACTATCCTCGCTCGCCAAACTGAAAACTACACCCTCGCTGGCGCGACAGCGATCTTATCGCTGGTTATTGCTCTGCTAATGTTGATCTTCATCGTGCCGCGGCTGGCAAAGTCGGCGCGGCTCGAGGTGACGCGCCTCGATCTGCCACTCGAAATTACCAGCGGGGGTGCAATTTTCCTTTTGATTCTTGGCGTCGTCGGCTTTGCGGCCTGGAACACTGGAAACAATTTGCTGTTCCTGGTTTTCTCATTGCTCGTCTCTACTCTCTTTGTGGGTGGCGCGGCGGCCCGGGGTTCGTTACGCGACCTAATCGTCTCGGCTCGTTTTCCGGATCATATTTTCGCGGCGGACCCGGCGCCGGTCATCGTCACGCTAAGAAACGCCAAGCGCTTGTTGCCGTCTTTTTCGATCATGGTCGCTGCTCGTGGTCCAGCTGAGTTCGCGCAGCACAATCGCAAGCGGCGTTCGCCACGTTTCTCCAAACGGCTGCTGGCATACTTCACCTACGTGCCGCACCACGCCGCCGCAGAGCAGCGAGTTGAGCAGATTTTCCCTCAGCGCGGTCATGTGCTAATCAACGGATTTGAACTGGCCACACTCTTCCCGTTTGGTTTCTTTCGTTTTCGCCGCCGCTTGCGCGCGCGTGATGTCGACATCGTCGTGTATCCCAAGCCGGAACCTATTGGCGATGAACTTCATCTTCTGCCGACCTTTGCCGGCCGTATGGTTTCATCCCGGCGCGGCATCGGACAGGATCTGTTTTCACTTCGCGACTATCAGCCGCAAGACGATTTGCGCCACATCGATTGGAAGGCAACGGCGCGTTCGCGACAACTGACCGTGCGTGAATTCACGGCAGAGGACGAGCGACGAACAACCATCATCCTCGATACCACTGAGCCGGCGGGGTCGGACACTGAAGAATTCAATACCAGGTTCGAGCGCGGAGTAGTTCAGGCTGCTTCGCTGCTTAAGCATTTTATTGACGAACGCGCGGAAGTGAGATTGATGTTGGGCGCGGATCTCGGGCCCTATGGCACCGGCGTTAACCACTTGTATGCATGTCTGCGCAGACTTGCAGTTGTGAAAGCGCAGCGGGAAAACGGCGAAGCTGAGTTGTTGAGTTCAGTTACCGACGTGGACCAGAGGCAGAATGTTCTGAGCGAAGACTACGCAATTATTTTGACCGCCGCTGCGCCCGGTTCAATTCCCGCACAAATCTGGCGCGCGTCATTCGTCATACATATTTGAAAGTGGAACAGACTTTAGTCTGTGGTTGCCGCGCAGACACAGACTAAAGTCTATGCCACTCAGCGGTCGACCCGATCCTAAGTGATCGGGCAGGCCTGGACTGAAACAAGTTGCCACTCTCCATTCCGCAGAGCATAGACATGCATGACCTTGAAGTGGCCACTGTAATCGTGACCTTTGTAAAACCAGCGGGTTGAATCTTTGCAGGTCGCAATCGCAGTGTTTCCCCAGATGCGAATATCAACGTTTTCCCGGTTGAGATGTTCGACCTTGATTTCAGCGGACGTGACGTCGTCAACGAATTGCTCTTTGCCGTCTCCTTCAAACGGATAAGCAAAATAAAAATCGTCGGCCATTATCAAGCCCAGCGAATCGCCATCACCGCGAACGAGCGCCTTGGCCCATTCGTCGGTCATCTGACGCAGCAACTGTTCGGTCTCGATCTTTGAAGGTGGGGATGATTCGTCTAACATTGAGGGCCTCCTGAAATCGCCGCTTCAGCGATGGCGCGCGCTTCATGAATTGAAACTTAGACGATGCTTCTACGCCAGAATGAAAGGGCAGTCAACTGATAACTCGGTTTTTGTGAAGGGCGGCGAAGAGAGAATCTGCGGCTGTCTCGCCGCTGCGAATGCAATCGGGTATGCCAACTCCTGAATAAGCATTTCCCGCGAGTGCCAGGCCCGGCAACTTAGCCACGCGTTCAGCGATTTTGTTAACGCGCGCGACGTGTCCGATTTCATACTGCGGCATCGATTGAGGCCAGCGGGAAATCGTGCTGAATAATGGCGCGTTTACGATTCCAAGTAGATCCTTGAGATCGCCGCGAACCCGGGCGAGCATTTCTGTTTCATCAAGATCAATCAGTTCGGCTTGCAATGCGCCGCCGACAAAAGCGCGCAGCAGAACTGAATCCTGCGGCGCGCGACCGGCAAACTTCACGCTGCTGAAGGTGCAAGCCATCAGCGATCGCTTTTCAATAAATGGGACAACGAAACCAAACCCGTCCAGCGGATGGGCGATGTCGGCGCGGCGATACGCGAGGTTCACGGTTGCGGTTGATTCGTAAGGTATCTGTTTGAGTCCGGCAGCAAGCAGCACGTCGGTTTCCCCGAGCAACGACGCGGCCGCATAAGCAGAAACAGCAAGACAAACCGCGTCGACAGTAATCGCTAGGCCTTGCTCTGCGCGCACCTGCCAGTGCATCGAAGTTCGATCCAAATCAACTGCTGTCACCCGCGTGCGCAACGCGATTCCAGTCGCCGCAAGTTTCGCCGCCAATCGATCCGACAGCACCTGCATGCCACGATCAAACGAAGCGAACAAACTGTAGCGAGCGCCCTGTGTCTGTGACTGAACTTCGTTGGGTTCAACGCCTTTTTCTTTACGCAACGCGCGAATGAGGCTGCGGTGCTTGCGCTCAAGTTCGATAAAGCGCGGCATGGTTGCTTGCAGGCTAAGTCTTTCCGGATCGGCAGTGTAGATGCCGCCAATCATCGGTTGGGCTACGCGCTCAAGTGCTTCGCGACCCAACCGCCGTCTTACGAACTGGGCCAGACTCTCATCAGTCGCGCCATTCGTCTTCAGCCGCGGCAAGACCAGGTCCAGCGCCATTCTCGCTTTGCCGGACCAACTCATGATTTCGCTATTTACGAATGGCCAGAACTGCGTCGGCGCGATTAGTTGAAAACCTGCGGGCACAGGAATCAGTTGAGTCCCACGAGCAATAAAACTGCGCCGGTGCGTTTCATTCGTTTGAATTAATTGAGATTCAAGTCCGAGGCGTCGAGCGAGTTCAATGGCTGCGGGTTTTTCCGTGATGAAGGAATCCGGCCCCTGCTCAAGCAGAAAACCGTCGCGCGCTTCGGTTTTGATAATTCCACCGAGGCGCGATCCCGATTCAAAAATCAGGAGCTCGAGAGGTTCGTCGGTTTCAGCACTTCGCTCAAGCAGCCGGTGCGCGGCCGCGAGTCCGGCAATGCCGGAGCCGATGATGGCAACGCGTTTCATATTAGGTGACGCTTCTTAAAAGTGGCATAGACTTTAGTCTGTGTCTGTCAGCGCCGCCACAGAGTGCACACTATGCCAGAAAGCGTTAGTAGCGCGGAATTTCATTGACGTCTTTGGCGAGCGCAGCCACAGACTAAAGTCTATGCCACTCTTTCAAACCAGAGCGCAGCATTCTGAATGACAAGTGTCGTTGCGGACTCCCATCGTGCCCAGAAATCGGCGCGGCGTTTCCGGATCGATGCGTTCCAGGATCAGTTCACGAATCATCTCAACAAACATTGGATGTGTGCCGGCGGTCGCCGCTCGAATCATATTCAAGCCAAGCTCAACACACAGCGCCCTGGCTTCCGTATCGAGGTCGTAAATGATCTCCATGTGGTCCGATACAAAACCGATGGGAGCAACCACAACATTAGTGGCTCCGCCTGCGTGAATTTCTCGAAGATAGTGATCGATATCCGGACCGAGCCATGGTTGCGCCGGCGATCCGCTGCGACTTTGAAAGACAAGTCGCCATTGCTCGATGCCCAGGGCTTCGGCAACCAGCCGGCTCGTTTCCCCGAGCTGCGCTTCGTAGTCGCAGTTTTTCGCCATCGAATCGGGGATGCTGTGTGCTGTGAAAACAAGCTGCGCATAGGTTCGTTGTGCGGCGGGAATTTTCTGAAGCGCCGCGCGAATATTCTCGACGTTTGCCTGGATGAACAATGGATGATTGTAAAATGCGCGAATCTTTTCGACGCGAGGCGCGTCTTCGCCAACGACAGCGCGCGCCTCGGCAATATTTTCCAGATATTGGCGGCAACTCGAATATGAACTGTAAGCCGAAGTCACAAACGCCAGCGCGTTTTTGATGCCGTCATCACGCATTTGCCTGAGCGTGTCAGCCAGCAGCGGATGCCAGTTGCGATTCCCGAAATAAATCGGCAGGTTCGGACCTTTTATAGCCAGCTCTCTTTTCAACGCGGCAATCAGTTGGCGGTTTTGTTCGTTGATGGGACTGACACCGCCAAACAACTCGTAGTGTTTGGCAACCTGAAGCATTCGTTCGCGCGGTACGTTCTTGCCGCGCAGCACGTTTTCGAGGAAGGGAATTACATCGTCCATTCCTTCAGGCCCGCCGAAAGAAATGACCAGCAATGCGTCAAACGGAGAAGTCATTGAAGTAACAAGACGGATTTGAGCCCAGGCCCGGAGGGCCGGCATTTAATAGCCACGCCCGTGAGGGCGTGGATGGCTGTACGGTACGAAATGAGCGCCAAAGGTGCGGCACTAAATCGAATGCCGGCCCTTCTGGCCTTCAAAATTTAAAGAGTCTTTCAAACCACGCCCTCACGGGCATGGCTATTGAATACCGCCCCTTCGGGCCTTCTAAAAGCGTTGGTCAACATGAAAAATCATTTGACCAGCTGGGCTGCTACGAAACACCGACTAAAGTCCGTGCTACTTCGAACTCATCTCATGGACCATCTCGACCAGCGCAATCACATTCTCGACGGGCGTTTGCGGCAGGATGCCGTGACCGAGATTAAAGATGTGCCCGGGGCGGCCACCGGCTTGATCGAGAATCGTCTTCGCTTGCGCGCGCAAGTGTTCACGGTTTGCAAACAGTGCCACTGGATCGAGGTTACCCATCACCGCTTTATCGTGCCCAACCCGTTCCCAGCCGTCGTCCAAACGCACGCGCCAGTCAAGGCCAATAACGTTTCCGCCGGCTTCGCTAATCAGTTTCAGCAGTTCTCCAGTGCCGGTACCGAAATGAATTACCGGCGTTTCAGACTTGATGCCGGCGATAACGCTGCGTGTGTGCGGCAGAACATATTGCCGGTAATCGTCCTGACTGAGACACCCAACCCATGAATCAAACAACTGCAAAGCCTGCGCGCCCGCGTCGACTTGGGCGTTTAGATATTTAACCAGGGCCCGCGAAATCAGCGACATCATTGCATGCCAGGCGCCGCTGTCGTTGTACATCAACGACTTTGTCTGCACGTAGTTTTTCGAACCGCCGCCTTCGACAATGTAAGAAGCCAGCGTAAACGGCGCACCAGCAAATCCGATTAAGGGAACACCGTCGCGAAGAGCGCGTCGCGTGTGGCGAATCGCCTCAAACACAAACTCAAGCGCGCCGACGTCTTCAATCTCGATCAATCGATCAACGTCAGCGGCCGATCGCACCGGATTGTGAATCACCGGTCCGTCGCCTTTTGTAAACTCAAGTTGCAAGCCCATTGGCTCCAGCGGCAGCAGAATGTCTGCAAAAATAATCGCCGCGTCCACTCCTAACCGCTGCGCCGCAGTGACCGTCACTTCCGCTGCCAGCGCCGGCGTTTTGCACAGTTCCAAAAAACCTACGCGCGCCCGAACGTCACGATATTCCTGCATGTAACGCCCCGCCTGGCGCATCAGCCAGATAGGCGTATAGGGAACCGCCTGGCGCCGGCACGCGCGCATGAACGGGCTGTTCCGCAGTGCATCATTGGGTTTCGCGGCTGTCAAGGATTCGCTCAATTATTCAGGGTTGCAGAACTTTCGCACGAGGCTGCTCGTTCAAGCAGTGTCTCTCCGCAGTTGTCTTATTGAATTGGTGCCGCCGTTTTTGGTCGCTGTTCAGGGTTCAGACTACAATAAAAACGCAAAAAACAGTTAACGGCCGTTTTGCGATAAAGTTGCCACAAGCGCGCCGGTTGCGGTGTTTGTTTCCTGAGAGCGGTTTAAATGAGCGGACAAGCCAGAGCCTTAATAAATTTGATGCCTGACGAAATCGCGACTGCAGCGCCTCCGCTCAGCTTCGATGAGGCTTTTACGCTTCATCACCGGGCCGTTTTTCGCACGGCGTGCTCGGTAGTTCGCGATGCGGCGCTGGCAGAAGATATTACGCAGGAAGTTTTTCTACGGCTCTATCGTAATCTTAATTCGAAGCCGGGCGAGGAGTTGTTGCGCGCCTGGCTTTTGCGTGTCACCTTGAACGTAGCGCGCAACACGATTCGCGGGAAGACGCGATCGATGACGCGCGACAATGAATATCATAAGAACACGGCGGGCGAAGGTTGGTTTGCACCCGCGCCGGACGAGGATTACAGCCGTAACGTGGAAATCGAGCAGACGCGGCGCGCGTTGGACAAGTTGAAAGAGCCGATGCGTAGTTGTTTGTTGCTGAGACATCAGGGACTCTCGTATCGTGAAATCGCCGACACGTTGTCGGTGAAAGAGACGAACGTCGGCAGTCTGGTCGCACGCGGCCGCAAAGAGTTTGCCCGGGTGTATGGGAAAATCGGAGGCAAGTTATGAAAGAGTGTTTGCCAGAAGAAGTTCTGCAAAGTTATTTGGATGGAGAACTTCACGAGCGGCGCGTGGAGCAGGTGACTTCTCATCTGGCTTCATGCATAACCTGCAGCGATCTTGCGCGACAACTGGAGCAGGAAAACAGTGTCCTGGCGGCTGCGCTTGCGCCTGAGTTCGATACAGCAGTGCCGAGCGAGCGTCTGCGTCAGCGCCTCGATGCCGCGATCGGATCGGCGCGTGTCGAAGCAGCAGCTGCACCGGCTGGAAAAGTTCGCGGCTGGGTTTCATCACTTTCCGATCTGTTTACGTTTCGACCACAACGTGCACTTGGTTACGCCAGCTTGTTGTTGATTGTTGGCTTTGGTTTGATTATGGGCATCATGCGCTGGCAGACAGTGCCGAAGTCCACCACAGATTCGCTGGTCGCGACGGCGTCGCCCGCCCCCAGTCCGGAACCAACAACTGCGCCGCCGGCGACCAGCGTGCCGCCTTCGTCAGAACCGAACGGACGAAAGAGCAATGTTCCCAACGAACGCCGCCGAGGCAGTGCTATTGCCGCGCGCCCCGCGTCCCGGCCAAATGAGAGCATCGCAAATCACGTAAAGCTTTTGCCCGGCGAGCGTAGTTATCTGCAAACGATTGCTCAGTTGGATTCAACTATCAAATCGGACAAGGGCAGGATGAAGCCGGACGTGCAGGCTGAATACCAGCGCAATTTAGCTTTCGTGGATCGCACTTTGGCTGTGGCGCGGACCGCTGCTAAGAGTAATCCCAACGATCCCGATGCAACCGAATTCATGTTTTCCGCTTATCAAAGCAAAGTAGATTTGCTCAACACCGTTGCTGAGGCGCGCGTGATCGACAAATAAGACTGAAGTAAGAGTTGTCAGTAATAATGAAGTTCAAAGTATTCATAATTAGTTTTTTTCTTCTGCTGCCCGCGGGTGTCGTCTACGCCGATGGGCATGGGCGCGCGGAGACGCAGAAGATTGAACGATCAATTGCGGCGCTGCCTAATGTCGCGGTTTCAATTTGCGTCGACTCGGGAAACGTAACCGTGCGCGGGTGGGACAAAAACGAAGTGTTCGCTCGCTCAAGCGAAGTCGGGCGCATTGAACTTAAGGGCGCCAACTCCGGCATGCCGTCGAATGCAGCGGCAAAGGTTCTGGTTTGGCTGGTCGACAAGCACATCGGCGTGGAAGAGAAGGGCGGCTGTGACGCTTTTGGCGACGTTGAGCTGATGGTTCCGCGCGGCGCCGCGCTTTATTTGCAAACGGGCGACGGCACGATTGATGTCAGCGACGTTGCTTCAATTTTTGCGCGCTCGGAGACGGGTGATATTTTAATTAAGAAAGCGACGCGATCGGTTGAAGCGGTAAGTTTTAGCGGGGAGATTGCAGTTGCAAATTCAACGGGCCGCATGGCGATAAAATCTGTCAGCGGCGTGCTAACTGCGGCAAACCTGCGTCCAACCGAGCTGAGCGATTCTTTTGAAGCCTCGACCATTAGCGGCGACATCGAGCTCGAAGGCGTGGACCATCAACTGGTAACCGTTAAGACCGCGAACGGCAAGATTGATTTTTCCGGTCCCCTGGCCCATCAGGGACGATACAATTTCAATACGACGAGCAGCGACGTCACGTTGAGTTTGCCCGAGAATTCGTCGTTCCGGCTCAATGCTCGCGTCGCCAGAGATCGTGAAGTTGTTAGCGACTTTCCCTTGAATCTCACTATCGAAGATCCAGTGCCCACCAAGCCGAAGAAAACTCCAGCGCCTCCGGCTCCGCCCGCGCCCGCCGCTCAGCCTATTTCCGGTGCGACACCTGATGCGAAGGAACCGGTCATCGTGATCGTCGACCCGCAGCAGAAGACGATTCAAGTAAAGCCTGTGGTCCTCAAAACGCTTTACAGCCTGCGTCGCATTAGCGCGTGGCATGGCAACGGCGACGCGCTGATCACGATTGCGTCGTTCACCGGAACACTCCACCTAATAGATACCGGAAACTAACGCTCGCCGCGGCAAACCGGCGGGTTTCGCAACATCGTTTGTTGCAGGACGGCTGTCGCTTAGGCTTGCCTGCAAAAGCGCCAGTTAATAAACGAAAGTCATTGAATTTTCTGCCACAAACATTTTGCCGCTGGTGTTCTGGTACTAGAACGGCGAAACACGATTAATTGAAGAGAGAAAACATGTTGAATAAAGCACTAATAGCATCAATAACCATGGCGGCCGCGCTGGTTAGTTCGGGCAATTGGCCCGCAGCAACAGGCCTGGCCGCGAAAGTGGACCAGCTAACGGAGCTGCGAAACTTTCTTCCCCAAGCCAGCGAAACTCCCGAGATGGAACCGCAGCGCGAAGAAGTGCGCGAAGAGTTTCATCAAACCTATCCGCTAGCCGCGAACGGTCGCATCAGCCTCGAAAACATCAATGGCGACATTCGCATAACGGTTGGGGATAGCAACGAAGTCCAGGTGAACGCAGTCAAGCGCGCCTATAACCCCCAGCGTTTAGCGGAAGCGAAGATTGACATAACCGCGACCGCCGATGCCATTCGGATCAGAACGGACTATCCGAATCGCGAACAGAATTTCACCACCGATGAAAGAGGTCGCTACAACAATCCGGCAATCGTCGATTACACGATTGTTGTCCCGCGCCAGGCGCGCCTCGACGCGATCGATTTAATTAATGGTTCGATGGAAATCGACGGCGTCGAAGGCGATGTAAAAGCTTCTTCCGTCAACGGCAAGGTAGTCGCGCGCGGATTAAAGGGCGAAGCAAAGTTGAACACCGTGAATGGAACGGTGGACGTAACGTTTACGCAGCTTGATCCGACTAAGCCTCTTTCGCTCGGATCGGTAAATGGAAGTGTCGTCGTCGTCATTCCTTCAGACTCGAACGCGCTGGTGCGGGCCGAGACGATTCATGGCGCGATTCGCAACGACTTTGGACTGGCCGTTAAGGATGGCGAGTATGTGGGCCACTCGTTGTACGGGCAACTGGGTTCAGGCGGTTCGCGCATTAAGCTCGGCAATGTCAACGGCGGCATCACCATCAAGCGCGCGAATGATGGCCGCGCGCTGAGTCCCGCGCAAAGCCTGCTTTCCCAGAAGGACAAAATTAAAGACAAAGAAGACGAGGAAGTCTATTCCTCGGTTGACGCAGGTGAAATTGATAAAAACGCTCGAGCTATGGCCGATAAGGTGAGACGCGAAGCACTGTCGCAGGTCGACGTCGAGAAAATGAAGCAGCAGATGACGCCCGAGATACAACGCGAAGTTGAACGCGCCATGCGCGAAGCGGAACGCGAGATTCAACAGGCACAGCGCGAAGTGCAACGCGAAACGCGCCGGCAATTGCGCGAGGTCCGCACTGTTAGTCACAGCGATGCCCGCGCCAGCGCTCGCGCCAGTGGTGTTGGTTCCAGCCGGTTCGTCGAGGAGGAATCGAAAAGTTTTTCCGTGCCGGCGAATTCGCGCGTAAACCTGGTCACCTACGATGGTCCAATCACAGTTCATGGTTGGGACAAGGCCGAAGTCATGTACAAGGCAACCAAGCATGGCGACGACGCGGAACAAATGAAGGAAGTCAGGATCGAAACGGATCAGCAGGGTCCGGCCGTTTCTGTGATTGCAAAATCTGATGACCATTCCGGTTGGGTTTCTCTCGACGTCTTCGTGCCGCGCAACTCGAGCGTTCACGTTTCATCCGAAGACGGCCAGTTGATTTTGCAAGGGGTGACCGGAGAGCTGACGCTGCGCACCGGTGACGGCGGTATCGAAGTAATCGATAGTCAGGGTCAACTACAAGTCAGCAGCGGCGATGGTCACATTCGCATTGCGAACTTTGAAGGACAGGCCGATGCGCGCACCGGAGATGGCGCCATCACGCTCGATGGCAGGTTCAGCAGTTTGAGCGCCCGAACGGGCGACGGATCGATTTCCCTTGCCGTGGCGCCCGACTCAAATTTCACCATAGAAACAGATGCCGAGGGCATTACGAACCAGGGCTTGACGATTACCGAAGACGTGGCGCCTTCATCCCGAACCAAACGTTGGAAGGTTGGTCGGGGCGGCAATGTTTTTGTTCTCTACACTGGTGACGGCAGCATCGTCCTGAGACCACGATAAGCGAATAGTTCCTGAAAAGGTTTGCATCCCCAGCCGGCTTTTTCTGGAACGCTTTTTTATTTGCTTCGTCTAACACTTGGTAGTCGCACGCGCATTTCACGTCAATTCAGAAACATGTACACGCATCCTGAGAATTGGAATTCATTGGGGAGAGATTTATGAAGGCCAGTCTACTTACTATTGGGACGATAATTCTTTGCCTGACCACCGTTCATTCGCAGACCCCAGCACCACAAGCGGCCGCGTCGCCATCGCCTGCTGGTTCGCCTGAAGTGAAGGCTGCCGACGCCGGTATCTCGAATACCACGCCTGCCGACGCCCCCGCCAACGCGAAACCCACGGGCGGTAAACCGGCACTACCTCCGGAAAAAACCAATCCAGTGAAATTGCCAACCTTCGCCAAGCCTCCCGTCATCGACGGCAAGCTTGACGACGAAGTGTGGAAGAGCGCGGCCGTCCTCAAAGATTTTTATCAGATTCAACCGGGGGACAATATTGCGCCGTCAAAACCCACCGAAGTGATGCTCGGTCACGACGAGAGATTTCTTTATGTGGCCTTTCATTGTTTTGACGAGCCGGACAAAGTGCGCGCAAATATTCCGAAACGCGACGACATCTTTAACGACGATTACGTCGGCATCCTGTTCGACACCTTCAACGACAAACGTAAAGCGTACGAGTTTGATTTCAACCCGCTCGGCATCCAGGCCGACGGAATTTGGACGGACGGAGGAAACGAAGATTTTAGTCTCGATGTCGTGCTTGAATCGAAAGGCATGGTCACGACTGACGGTTACACCATTGAAGTTGCGATCCCGTTTAAGTCAATTCGTTACAACGGCGGCAAAGACACGCTCTGGGGAGCGCATTTTTGGCGCCGCATTAAGCGCTTTAATAACGAATTGGACATGTGGATGCCGATCTCGCGCGATGTTTCGAGTTGGTTGGCCCAGGCTGGTCACCTGACGGGCTTTGAAGGCATTTCAACCGAGCGCACGCTCGAACTTATTCCCAGCCTGACTGTTTCCGAAACGGGGAAACGAAAAGCGCCGGTGACGCTCGCGCAGATTGCCGAGGGCGGCAGATTCGTCAATGAACCGATTCATTTAGATCCGGGATTAACGGGAAAATACAGCATCACCTCGAAAGTTACACTCGACTTTGCAGTCAATCCTGATTTCGCTCAGGTCGAATCGGATCAATTGGTAGTTACCGCAAACCAGCGGTTCCCCATCTTCTTCGCAGAGAAGCGTCCTTTCTTTCTTGAAGGCATCGACATTTTCCAAACTCAAATTTTCGCCTACCACACTCGGTCCATTATCGATCCTGATTTTGCCGTAAAGCTGACGGGGAAAGTTAACCGCAACACCTTTGGCTTGATGCTGGCGTCTGACAATGGTCCCGGAAATTTCAGCGAAGAAGAGCGGCCCTCGGCCAACCCGAGACTGCTGGATAAGAATGCGAACGTTGGCGTATTGCGTTTGAAGCACGACATCGGCACACAAAACTCATTCATCGGTTTTCTTGGCACCTACAAACGCTTTGTCGACAGCTACAACGAGCTGGCGGGCCTCGACGGTCGCTTTCAACTTGATAAGGTGACGACTCTGAGTTGGCAGTTTTTGGCAACGCATTCTCGTCATAACTTCTTCTTGCCCGACGAGGGAGTGCGGCGCGATACCAAAAAGAACGGATTCATCTACGCCGTCGACTACAACAAGGACGCGCGTCACTTTGGCTATGACATTTCCGCCGTCGGGCGCACGCTTTATTACACCTCCGATCTCGGTTTCAATCGCCGGCCCAACAACAACGCCTACAACGGCTTTTTCCGCTATAACTCCGAACCGAAACCCAAAGCCTTTTTAGTTTCGTGGCGAGTTTACGATGCCATTCTCACAGCGTTTGATTGGCAGGGCCGGGCGCTATCCGATAACAACGAGTCGCAGGTGCAGTTGAATTTTCCGCGGCAAACAACCGTGGGTGTCGGATTCGACAAGGGCTACGAGCGCGTGTTTGAAAGTGAGTTTGGACAAAAACGACCATCGGGATCGAACTGCGTGGTACTTAACAACTGCACGTTCGCCGGCTATGACAACGAGCGCTCGGCCTATAACCGTGGGCTTTACAGTTACGTGAGTTCAACCGTCAACAAGAAAGTCAACTTCAACTTTTTTATCAGTCGTCGTTGGGGTGATCTTGATTTCGATTTTGGCGGCGGCGACAAATTCCCGCGCGTCAGTCCCGGTGCGATTGCCGCCAGGAAAGCGGCGGAAGATGGATTGTGCAACGGTGATACTCCGCCTCCTGTTTGTAATGCGCCGCTCGATCCCGGCCCCGGCGACTTCTTTCATTTCGACGGCGGTGTCAGTTATCAACCTACCGGCAAGCTGAACGCGACCCTCAATTACACGCGCGAGCATCTCAAGCGCTATGACACAGACCGAATTGCTTTCAGCGAGAATATTGTTTCGCTGCGAACGACTTATCAGTTTTCACGTTTCCTGTTCGCGCGCGGCCGCATCGATTACGCGACGCTGGAATCGAGTGTGAAGGGCCAATTCTTATTGGGCTACACACCAAACCCCGGAACTGCTTTCTACGTTGGCTACAACGATGACTTGAGTCGTAACGGCTTTAACCGTTTTTCGGGCGCGCTGGAGCCGGGCTTCCGACGCAACGGACGCGTGTTCTTTATCAAGATGTCTTACCTCTTCCGTAAGAGCTTCTAGGTTAGCAGTGGCATAGACTTTAGTCTGTGTCCCCTGAGTGAGCACGGACTAAAAGTCTATGCCACTTAGCACAGACTAAAGTCTATGCCACTTAGCACAGACTAAAGTCTATGCCACTCAGCACAGACTAAAGTCTATGCCACTCAGCACAGACTAAAGTCTATGCCACTCCGGCAGCCCCGCTCTTTCTCTTTTCATTCGCCAGTTTCGTCACTGTTCACCGCCTGGGTTAAGATTGCCGCGCATGCAATCGTCAAACGAATCTCTCCACCCGTTTCTTTCGAAATTGCTCCACGCTATTTATGTCGTACCGCTGGTCCTGCTGTTATTCGCCGCAGGTTGTAAGAGCGGGTACCAGAGCGACGCGAGTCAAAACAAAGCCGCCGACAAAGGCGCGCGCCAAGTGAAGACCGCGCGCGTCGAAGAAATGCCTTTTGGTGAAACTGTAACTGCGAACGGCACGCTCGCGGCGTATGACCAGTCAACCGCGAGCGCAAAAGTTGCCGGCCGCCTTAGTACTATCTCTGTCGATCTCGGCAGCGTGGTGCGGCGCGGCCAGATGGTGGCGCAGGTTGAGGCCAGCGACTACAAGCTGCGTGTGCAACAAGCGGAAGCGGCGCTTGCCCAGGCGCGCGCGCGTGTGGGCCTGTCGCCTGATGGGAAAGACGACGCCGTTAATCCCGAACAAACCGGAACCGTCAGGCAGGCGCGCGCGGTTCTGGACGAAGCAAAGGTTAGCCGCGACCGCGCCGCGAAACTTGTTCAGCAGGGAATTGTCCCGCGATCGGAATTTGATACCGTTGATGCGACCTACAAAGTTGCAGTCAGCCGCTATCAGGACGCCATTGAGGAGATTCGCAATCGCCAGGCGATGGTGGCGCAGCGTCGTTCTGAATTGGCACTAGCGCGCCAGCAACTCGGCGACACGGCGGTCTATGCGCCGCTTGACGGAATCGTGCAGCAGAAGCGAGCGAGCGTCGGGGAATACCTCGCGGCTGGCGCGCCGGTCGTCGATATTGTTCGTATGAATCCGTTGCGGCTGCAGGCGGAAGTTCCCGAGCGCGATGCGAGCACGGTGCGGTTTGGACAAAGTGTTCGCGTCACTGTCGCCGGCGACGCGAATGTTTACCTCGGCCAGATCAAAAGATTGAGTCCGGTGATCACCGCGCAGAATCGCATGCTGATGGTGGAAGCCGACGTGCAAAATAACGGACTGTTGCGGCCCGGTTCGTTTGCAAAGGCTGAGATCGTCACCAACGACGCGAAGATGGCCATCACGGTGCCCAACAATTCGATCGTGACTTTCGCCGGGATTGAAAAAGTCATCGTCGTGCAAAACGGCAAGGCCCTCGAGAAGCCCATCACCACCGGCCGCCGCAATGGCGACTGGACCGAGATCGTCGCCGGCGTCAACGTCGGCGATCAGGTGATCGTCGACCCCGGGAATTTGCAGTCGGGGATGGCGGTGGAGGTAGTGCAATAAGAAAAGTGCTGAGTGCTGAGTACTGAGTGCTGAGTGAGTGAGCTTGAGCGGTACAGTCTAATTATCACCCTCAATTCAGAACGAAGAGGAGGGATTCGCAATGTCGAAGAAAGTTGAAAAGTTCGAAGACCTGATTGCGTGGCAGAAGGCGCGTAAGCTTACTGGTCGAATTTACAAAACAACCAACGAGGGCAACTTTGCGCGTGACTATAGTCTGAAGGATCAGATTAGGCGGGCCGCCGTCTCAACTATGTCCAACATCGCCGAAGGATTTGAAAGAGGCGGTGCGGCAGAATTTCATCGGTTTTTGGTGATGGCGAAGGGATCTTGCGCAGAGTTACGAAATCAACTCTATATCGCGTTGGATGTTGCTTACATCCCGGCGGAAGCGTTCGACTCGCTGATGCGTGAAGCAATTGAGGTCGGAAGAATTATAGGTGGCCTGAGAGCGTCAGTTCAGCGGCAACGAGCAAAACTCGAATCGACAAACTGATTCAACGCTCAGTACTCAGTACTCAGCACTCAGCACTTTTTTCGAATGCAAAAACTAGCCGAAATCTGTATTCGCCGTCCGGTCTTCGCCACGATGATTGTGTTGTCGCTGGTGGTGGTCGGTTCCGCGAGTTACTTCAGGCTCGGTGTCGATCGGTTTCCCTCGGTTGATCTTCCCACCGTTAGCATCCGCACCAACCTGCCCGGCGCTTCCGCGGAAGAAGTTGAATCTCTCGTCACGCAACAAATCGAAGAAGTGGTTAACACGGTCGATGGCATCGACGAGCTGCGTTCAATCTCCGGACAGGGCACCTCGATCGTTATTGCTACCTTCAAGCTTGATCGAAATCTTGAATCGGCGGCCCAGGACGTGCGCGATCGCGTGAACAGCCTGGGACGCTCGCTGCCCGACGATGCCACCCCGCCGATAGTCCAAAAGTTTGATAACGACAGCACGCCGGTCATCACGATCGCGCTTTCGGGCGATCGTTCGATTCGCGAGTTGACTGAATTCGCCGACAAGACTGTGCGCGTGCAATTGGAACGCGTTGGCGGCGTTGGCGAAGTGCGCGTCGTTGGCGGACTGGATCGCGCGATTAACATTTGGATCGACGCCGAACGATTGGCCGCGTATCAGATTCCGGTAACCGCCGTTAACTCCGCACTCAGCCGCCAAAACGCGGACGTACCCGGCGGCAATGTAAACACGGGCCGTGAAGAATTAGTGTTGCGCACGCTGGGCCGTTATACCGATCCGCGCGCGTTCGAAGACCTGGTCATCGCAAATGTTAACGGTTCTCCGATTCGCATTCGCGACGTGGGCCGCGTTGAAGACGGCACCAAGGAACAGCGTTCGCTGGCACGCCTCAACGGTGTGCCGACCGTGACGCTGGAGATTCGCCGCCAGTCGGGCGCCAACACCATCGATGTTATCAACGGAATCAAGCGGGAAATGCCGCGTGTTGTCAGCCAACTGCCGGCGGACGTGAAGGCGGAAGTGATTCGCGACCAGTCGCGCTACATCGAGGCCGCGCTGCACGAAATCCAAAAGCACCTGGTGCTGGGCAGCATTCTGGCTAGCCTGGTGGTGCTTCTGTTCATGCGTTCGTGGCGTTCGACGATCATCGCTGCGGTTGCCATTCCGTGTTCGTTGATTTCCGCATTCGGCGTGATGCGGGCGCTAAACTTCACGCTCAACAGTGTGACGATGCTGGCGCTGGTGCTGATGGTAGGTGTGGTCATCGATGACGCGATTGTCGTTCTCGAAAATATTTTTCGCTTCATTGAAGAGAAAAAAATTGAGCCGAAAGAGGCCGCGCGCGAGGCTACGAAAGACATCGGCCTGGCGGTGCTGGCGACGACGCTGTCGCTGGTTGTCATCTTTTTGCCGGTCTCGTTCATGTCGTCAATCTCGGGCCGGTTTCTCTATCAATTCGGCATCACCGCCGCAGTTGCGATTCTTGTTAGCTTGCTGGTTTCCTTCACGTTGACGCCGATGATGAGTTCGCGCCTTATCCGCGTTGACGACGCCGGTAAGGGCGGCGGGCACAGCGCGCCCGGTTCACGCAAGGGTTTCTATCGTTGGATCGATAATGCTTACACGGTCATGCTGGCTTCCGCCATGCGCCACCGCGCTGCCGTTACCGTGATAGCGATCGCGGTTGTATTGTCGAGCATTCCACTTTACCGCGCCGTCAAGCAGGAGTTCATTCCGACGAATGTTGACGAGGCGGAGTTTGAAGTCAGCGTGAATGGACCAGAAGGCACAAACCTCGCGGTCATGAACGAGACGATGCAGGCGATCGAAAAAGACATTAGTTCGACGTCCGGCGTGCGCATGGTGTTGGCCAACGCCGGCGGTTCATTTTTGGGCGGCGTCAATCAGGGCAACGTGTACGTGCGCATCGCGCCGCATGAAGAACGTACTTTCTCGCTGGGCCGCCTGTGGACAGAAACCAGGAGTGGAAGTCCGCTGAACGCATTTAAGGGAAACTATAGTCAGCAGGACGTGATGCTCGAGGTGCGCCGGCGCTTGCGGAAATATGCGCCGATGCGTACCGGAGTTCGTAACGCGCCCTCGTTCAATTTTGGCGCCGGCGGTCGTTTCGACATCGACTTCAATCTACGTGGACCCGACGTCGTTGCATTGGCGGGCTACGCCGACGAATTGATGAGACGCTCGCAAACGCTCGGCGGGATAGTCGATGCCGACACGACATTAAAACTTAATAAGCCGGAGCTGCGTGTCGAGATTGATCGAGCACGCGCGGCGGACCTCGGCGTTGATAGTTCCGATATCGCCACCAGCTTGCGTTTAATGGTTGGCGGGGAAGACCGGGCATCGCGCTTTCGTGACGAATCGATCAACGAAGACTATGACGTGCAGTTGCGTCTGGATGAACGGGATCGCAGCGATGTCGCGACCATTCAACGGCTTTACGTGCCCTCGTCGCGCGGCGGACTGGTGCGGCTCGATAACCTGGTTAAGATTAAGCGCGACACGAGTCCTTCGCGCATCGACAGGCTCGATCGCGAGCGTTTAGCATCGGTGCGCGCTTCGGTAGCGCCGGGTTACGCGCTTGCCGATCGCATTGAAGCGTTGCGCGGCGCCGCGGCGGACATGCATCTACCGGCGGCCTATACAACTACCGTATCCGGACGCGCGCGCGAGCTTGAAAGAACGTTCACTGAATTCATCTGGGCGTTCATCCTCTCGATCATCTTCATGTACATGATTCTGGCGTCGCAGTTTGAAAGCACCATACATCCGATTACGATTCTGTTGAGCTTGCCGCTTTCGGTCCCATTTGCGCTGCTGTCGTTATGGGCCACCGGCGACACGCTCAATCTTTATTCCGCGCTGGGCATCCTGGTCCTGTTTGGTGTGGTGAAGAAAAACTCCATCCTGCAAATCGATCACATGAACAGTTTGCGAGCCAAAGGCATCGAACGCTACGAAGCGATCATGCAAGGAAATCGAGATCGGTTGCGACCGATTCTGATGACGACGTTGGCGTTGGTGGCCGGCATGATGCCGTTGGCGCTGGGTACTGGTCCGGGTGCGGAAGAGCGCCGTTCGATTGCAGTGGTTGTCATCGGCGGGCAGACGTTGTCGCTGATGCTGACGTTGATAGCCACGCCCGTTGTTTATTCATTGCTCGATGATCTGCGGCATACTGCGCACTGGCGCAAACTTGCCGCCGCGACGACGGGATTGCGCGGCAAGGTTGGTTCGCGACGACGACGCGTGCGTGAAGAGCCAGGTACAAGGGATGACGTTGATGTTCAGGAAGAGAAGCCCGAACACGTCAGTGCGGCCGGCGATTGAAGCTCACGCCTCAGATCACGTAGGTCGAATCCGTTTTCGCGCTGCGCGCTCATTGCGGGCGAGACGCCGGCGGTCCCAGTAGTTCAAGCAGTTCAGAGTCCAACCTTTAGGTTGCTGATACGTAACCACTCAAGCTAAAGCTTGTACTCTGAACTGCTTGACTCTTGCGCGCGAGGCGCCGCGCTCCCCGTTTGATGTCCGATAAGCTTTAGCTTGTCGTAACGCCGCGACGACAAACTGAAGGAAGCTCTGAACAAGTATATGAAAAAGTTGCCCGGAGCCCGCGGAGCGCGGCGATAGCGTAAAGTCTAGCACCCCAGCCGAGATGCTCGGCTGGGGACCCCGCCCTGGGGTGAAGCGAAGCGCAACCCCAGGATCGCTCAGGGGAAAAGTAACAGCCCACGAAGTGGCCGACAGCCCTTTACGAAAGGTAAATTGCCAGGGTTTGCTCTATCGCACGCTTCGCGCGCTTGGGATTTTTAACGATCGTCGTCCTGGGGTTCCGCTCCGCTTCACCCCCAGGCTTTATGCTTCCACCCGCTACGCGGGTTTTGGAAACGCCTAGCCGCATTGACTTGATCAGAGCTTCCTGAAGTTTATCGAACATTTGCAGCGAAACTGGTCACAAGCATTCCGCCCTTCTCCTTGTGGGCTAATGAACGCATAGCGTATACTTCCATCAGTGTCGCTCTCGACACATGACACTAGCCAGTCCTGCCCCACGCGGTCTCGCCCCAACTTGATCGCAGTCCTTAATCAATCAAACTTTTCTTACGGAGCTCGCCCTAATTGAGCGCATCCATAGAATTCAACGACGTAATCCCTGACGCCCCGCTCCTCATCGACGCGCTGGTGCAGGGTCGCTATCGCATTGTCCGCAAACTTGGTCGCGGTGGCATGGGTGCTGTTTACGAAGCGGTGGACCAACGGTTGGGCATAACCGTGGCGCTGAAGGAAACGCTTTCGGCAGAACCTTCAATGCGCAAACAGTTTGAGCACGAGGCGCGTCTGCTGGCGAGTTTGCAACATCCCGCGTTGCCGCGCGTGACGGATCACTTTGTCGAAGGCAATCGCGCGTTTCTGGTAATGCAATTCATCGCAGGTGTCGATCTCGCCAGAATCATTGCGCAGCAGCCCGGACCATTCCCACGCGATCAGGTGATTGCCTGGGCCGATCAGTTGCTGGACGCGCTGATTTATTTGCATTCTCACGACCGTCAGGTCATTCACCGGGACATTAAGCCGCACAATTTGAAACTCGCGGCCGGCGGCCAGATAGCGCTGCTCGACTTTGGCCTTGCCCGGGCCAAGCCCTCGGAAACATCAATCACGGCTTCGCGCGGATTCTTTGGCTACACCCGGCAGTATGCGCCGCTCGAACAGATCGAGGACCGGCGCACCGATCCGCGCAGCGACATCTATGCGTTAGGGGCCACGCTCTATCACCTATTGACGGGAATCAAACCAGCTGACGCGTTGGAACGCGCCTCGGCAGTTATTAACTCCGAACCGGATCCGCTACAGCCAGCCAACAAAATCTATGCAGCGGTTGGCCCGCAAGTCGCCGGCATTCTGGGTAAAGCAATGGCGCTGCGTCCCGAGGAGCGTTACGCGAACGCCACGGATTTTCGCGAAGCGCTACGACGCGTCGGCCGCATAAATATTGGACCAGTCAAAGTCGAGATGAATGCGCCAGCGAAAATAGATTCACAGCCTGAAGAAACGGTGGTTAGGCAAAAGGATAAGGCTGGGCCGCGCCTGGCCATGGTCGAGTCGCGACGCCGCTTTGGTCCTATGGCGATCGCCGCTCTGCTGCTTATTGCCGGCGTGGTCGCTTTCGCAATTTTCTATAACTCGCAAGAGCGCAGTTCGACTAATGGAGATTCCAGTCAAGCTGTCGCGAGGGTGCCGGATACTCGTGAGCCCCCGCCCGCATCGGCGAAAGCAGATCGCACGGCGGTTAACAACAGAGCCGTGAGCAATACGAAAAGAGAAGCGAGCGATCGCGAGCAAGCCAACGAGCGCGCTAACGAAAAGAAAAAGGACGCGTCTGATCGCGAGCGTGCGGCCCAACTTGTTAATGAAAATAAGAAGGAAGCAAAGGATCGTGAACGCGCCAACGAGAAGAAAAAAGAAGCGGTGCCGATGAATTCCCGGGCGGCAGTAATCAAATGGCAGAAGGCAGCAAACACTCAGCAAGCCAGGCCGCGGCGTTCGCTTGACGCCCCGGCGCTGCGTCTGCCGAATCCTGAATTCGGAAATAATATACCAGCACCCTCTAACGAATCTGCAACACGCGGCTTTGGCACAGCTACTTCGGCGCCGAAATTCTTCCGCGCGGCCGACGGCACTTTGACAGTGAAGTTTTCCGACGGCTCAACCAGAGTTGTAAAGCCCGGCGAGCGAACCGCTCGACCTAACTAGTATTGCAGAACCTGAAGCGGTGGCGTTTTTTCATAACTCCGGCTCCACCACCTTTTTGAAGTTTGCGGGTACGCGGAACATTGCTTCGTCAACGGTCAGCGAAATGTCCTCGAGCAGCACCACATGTTTGTAGGGCGTGCCGTAAGATCTTTCCGATTTGAGGACCAACCCTTTCAGTTCCGGCGCCACCCAGAACAGAAACTTCACGTCTGCTAGATATTCAGAGTGATATGAAGCTTCGATCTTTATGCAGTTATAGTTCGAAATTTTCTCTCTGCCCAAAGACTTAAAGACCAGACTATCGCGGCTCGCATATGTCTCCGGCAAGTCTGCAAAATCATCATTGTCCTGAAACAGCACCTCCGAATACTCCCGCCGTTTAGGAAATATTTTAAGGGTCGGCTTGTCACGTTCTTTGATGACAATGGCCTCCTCTGTCACTTCTGCCAGTCGATTTCCCAGCCTCGCAATTCTGTGCTTTCTTCCGGTGCCCTCCGTGCTATCCGTGTAATACGATGTCACCGTGGCTATATGGTCTGGCTGATGCGCCAGCATCTGCCGCAAGGATTCCGGGTCTTCAGACGGCTTTGCGCTTTGCCCGTTTGCGATGAGACAAAGTGAAAGTACAAACAGAACCGACATTACTATTAAAGTTTTCATACATTATTCTTTCGCAAATCAAAAAGATGAGGAACAACGCGCTGAATGACGAAAGTGTCATTCTCTTTTCAGCGCACTCTTCAGCGCTTTATACAGTTCTTCAGTGTCCGGAACAATGAACCAATTTCGGCGCATCAAAAAATACATTGGCCGACTGCTATCGAATCCGCCAGCCGCCGCCAAGTTTGGTTGCCCCGCAAAGGAATATAGATACCTTCCCGCTTGTCGCTGCTCCTTCACTATCACGTTTTCAGCACCTCTTGGATCAGGGAAGAAGATTACTTCTACCACGCCCTTCTCCGTTCGAAAGAATGCTGCCTTTTCAATCCCTGGAAAGAAGCCGTCTAACTTGGACTTATGGACGCTAAAGACCTTGATGCCGTTTTCAGTAAGGGTGCGCGCAAATTCCATTGCGTCTTCATAAGCGCGGTGGGCAGGTTTCATCAGGGACCCGTCGCGAGTTGGACTGGCCTGAGAGGTACGGGGAAAAACTCCGGGAAGCGGCCTTACAGGATTCGCCATCTGCGCGTTTGCCGAGACAGAGAGGAAAAGAGCAATCAAAACCGGGATCGTCTTATAGCTTTTCATCTGAGCCTTTCAGAAATGGGAAGATGCCCAACGGCGGTCTGCCGGCAAGACTTGGGCGCTTGAAAATCGTTGCCAACAAAGAGCAAAGCTCAGAAGTGTTCGGAAACCTTCTGTAAATCGTGTTTGCAACGCTCAGCGGCATATCGTAAGCGTGCTAGACTATTTCCGTTCACCCAAATTTTCAAGGTCTTACATTTTAGGAGCGACAATCATGTTTGTCGGACATCTGAATCATGAATGATGCCGGAAATGAAACCGGGCTGGAGTTTGGCGGCAACGAAGCTACGCAACAAACGCTGGCGCTGCCGCTGGAGTTGCGCGACGCGATGCGCGATGCGCTCGCAGACGCGGAAGAGGTAGACCTAATCGACCGTGTCTGGAACAAGGACGCGTCACTTTGGAAAAATGAACCGCCGCAACAAAAGATCATCAACAATGCGCTGGGCTGGCTGACCGTGCCACGCCAAATGCTGGCGGGTGCCGAAGAGCTGAAGACGTTTGCGGACACATTGCGCGTGTCGCAGCAATTTCGCCACGTGCTGGTGTGCGGCATGGGTGGATCTTCTTTGTGTCCCGAAGTGCTGCGGCAAACTTTTGGCCGGCAGGAAGATTTTCCCGAGCTGCTGGTGCTGGATTCAACTGACCCGGACACAATCAATGAGTTTGCGAAGCAAATCGACGTGCAGCACTGTCTGTTTATTGTCGCGTCAAAGTCGGGAACCACAACCGAGCCGATCGTCTTTCACAAATTTTGGTACAACCGTCTGGTCGAAACGGGCGCCAACGCCGGCGACTCGTTCATTGCCGTAACCGATCCCGGCACGCAGATGGTGAAAGCGGCGCAAGCAGACCACTTCCGGAAAATCTTTCTCAATCAACCAGACATCGGTGGACGCTACTCCGCGCTTTCGTATTTCGGAATGGCGCCGGCGGCAATAATGGGGCTGGACGTTGCTGAATTGCTGAAACGCGCTGTCGCCGCTTCCGAGTTGTGCGGCGCGGATGCGCCCATCGACGAAAATCCGGGAGCAGTGTTGGGAGCAACCATGGCCGAGTGCGCGCTCGCCGGCCGCGACAAGTTGACGATTGTTACTGACGAAAAGCTCGGGAGCCTGGGTTTGTGGATTGAACAGTTGATCGCGGAGAGCACCGGCAAAGAAGGAAAGGGAATAATTCCGATCGCCGGCGAGCCGCTCGCTGCGCCATCCAGCTATGGCGACGATCGCCTCTTCGTTTCAATAAGCGTGCGGGGCGGCGCTGAAAATCCGAAGTTGAAAGCGTTGGAAGCCGCGGGTCACCCGGTGGTCCATCGCGTGCTCAACGACATATATGATTTAGGCGCGGAGTTTTTCATTTGGGAAATGGCGACGGCATTTGCCGGCTGGCGTCTGGGCATTAATCCGTTTGACCAGCCGAACGTGCAAGAGTCGAAAGACGCCACCAAAGCGTTGCTCGAGAAATACAAGAGCGATGGAAAACTGCCCGAGCAAAAAGTATCAGTAACGGATGGACAATTAACTGTGTACGCGGGCGGCGAGGTTGGCGCTTCTTCCGGCGGGTCAGTTCAGGAAGCACTGCGCGCACATTGTGCACAAATCAAGCCCGGCGATTACGTTGCGCTGTTAGCCTACCTCGAAGAGACACCCGAACATTCCGAGTCGTTACAAGAAATTCGCCTGAGCGTTCGCGAGGCGACCCAGGCTGCGACGACCATGGGTTATGGACCACGTTTCCTGCATTCCACCGGACAGCTACACAAAGGTGGGCCGGACTCCGGAGTCTTCATTCAAATCACCGCGCCGGACAAAGTTGATTTTCCGATTCCGGGCGAACCGTACACGTTCAGCGTTCTCAAAGATGCGCAGGCGCTTGGTGATTTTCAGTCGCTGATTGCGCATGGCCGTCGCGCGATTCGTGTGGATCTCGGCAGCGATGTATCAGCGGGATTCGAGAGTCTGCAACGGATATTAATGGACGCGCTGAAGTGATTTTGCCGCGGATTTACGCGGCCAATGCAGAACCGCGAGCGGTAGCGACCGGATGCTACACTCAACGTTGCAGAAGAAAAATACACTACGATTTTTTCGCTTAGGTTGTACCCATCATCCGGTCGCTACCGCTCGCGGTTCTGCAATTCGCGTTTATCCGCGTAAATCCGCGGCAAAATCTTTCTTCAGGATTCTTATGGCCACAGCAAAAATCGGCATGATTGGTCTCGGCGTGATGGGCCAAAACCTGGCGCTGAACATCGAGCGCAACGGTTGCTCGGTCGCAGTTTACGATCGCGAACCGGCGGTCCTTGACGCCTTTGTTGCACGCCACACAGGCAAACAATTATTTGGCTTCCATTCGCCGCAAGAGTTTGTCGCCTCGCTCGAGCGCCCGCGCAAAATAATTCTTTTGGTCAAGGCCGGCGATCCTGTCGACTGGACCATTGATTTGATCAAGCCTTCCCTGGAACGAGGCGACATCATCATCGATGGCGGCAACTCTTTTTTCAAAGACACTGAGCGGCGCGAAAAGGAACTTCAGGCGACAGGAATGTTTATGATCGGCTCGGGCACGTCAGGCGGTGAAAAAGGCGCGCTGCTTGGTCCAAGTTTGATGCCCGGCGGCGATCGCAACGCTTATGAACAGATTCGTCCGATTTGGGAAGCGATAGCCGCAAAGGTTCCCGATGGTCCATGCGTGACTTACATCGGTCCCGGCGGTTCCGGACATTTTGTGAAGATGATTCACAACGGCATTGAGTATGGCGACATGCAACTCATCGCCGAGGCTTACTGGATCATGCAGCAGGGCCTGGGGCTGGAGGTTGCGGAGCTGGCGGACATTTTTGATGAGTGGAACCGAGGCGAGCTCGAGTCATATCTCATTGAGATCACGGCGCAGATCCTGCGCGTGAAGGACCCGGAAACCGGCAAGCCTTTGGTTGATCTCGTGCTGGATAAAGCCGGACAGAAGGGAACTGGCAAGTGGGCCAGCCAGATAGCGCTCGATCTCGGTGTGGCAATCCCGACGATTGACGCGGCGATTGTGGCCAGAAACATTTCCGCGCAAAAAAGCGAACGCGTTGCGGCTGCCCAACAATTCAGCGCGCCGGCTTCGTCGGAAGCGGTGGGAAACAAGCAGCAGATGATTGCGGCCGTCCGCGATGCGCTCTACGCCTCCAAGATTTGTTCGTACGCGCAGGGCATGAACGTTATTAAAGCGGCTTCCGAGCAGTTTGCCTGGGACATCAATCTCAGCGAGACAGCGCGCATATGGCAGGGCGGCTGCATCATTCGCGCCAAGTTCCTCGGCTTAATAAAGGACGCGTATCTGCGCCAGCCCGCCCTGGTCAACCTGCTGCTTAACGATGAATTCAGAGCGCGCATCGATCGTTCGCAGGTTTCGTGGCGCATGATCGCTGCGCACGCGATCAAAATGGGATTACCTATTCCGGCATTTGCAGCGAGCTTGAGTTATTTCGATCTGTACCGCTCGGCGAATCTGCCGCTAAACCTGACGCAGGCGCAGCGAGACTTTTTCGGGTCGCATACTTATGAGCGAACTGACAAACCGGAACAGGGTTTTGTTCATACGGAATGGGAAGAGCTTTTGGAGAAACAAAAAGGGTAACGCAAACTGTTAGTTTGCGGACGTTCGATATCACTGAATTGAGTGGCAGCTCACCAACGCAAACTAACAGTTTGCTTTACGATCCCTCCGCATGAATTCAAATCCAAATGTTCTAGTCTTCGACACACCCGAGCAAGTTGCGCAAGCTGCCGCGCAACGCTTCGTTGACTACTCAATCGCAAGTATTCATGAACACGGATCATTTGCGGTCGCGCTCGCCGGTGGCTCGACACCGCGGTGTGCATACGAACTGCTCGGCACAGATGAATTCAAAGATCGCGTCGACTGGTTACGCGTCCACTTGTTTTTTGGCGATGAGCGAATGGTCCCGCCGGATTCGCCCGAAAGCAATTACCGCATGGTGAATCACGCCCTTATATCGCGCGTCCGGCTGCCACCGGAAAATGTCCACCGAATAAATGGTGAAACCGCTCCGCAAGCAAGCGCTGAATTGTACGAAGCCGAATTGAAAAGGTTTTTTGGAGCGACCGACTGGCCGCGATTTGATCTAGTCTTCTTAGGAATGGGCGACGATGGTCACACAGCCTCGCTTTTTCCCGGCAGCGATGCTTTGAAAGAGAACACGAAGTGGGTCATCGCCACCACGCACCCGCGATCTGGACAAGCGCGCATCACTTTAACTTTACCGGTCATCAATCATGCAGCGCGCGTGATTTTTCTGGTAACCGGAGAAAAGAAAGCAGCGCCGCTCGCGCGCGTTTTGCACGGCGACGCCGCGAATGACGACATGCCGGCACAGAAAATCAGGCCGGTGAATGGAATATTAGAATGGCTGGTTGATCGTTCGGCTGCTTCCGAGCTTCAACAGTGAACGTACCCAAGCAGCCAGAACACAATAATAAAAACCAGAATGGTTGAGATGCAGCCGCCGCCGAATTTCCAGGCGGCCGCACCCGCCAGTAAGCCACGTAATGGTCCTTCCATACCTTAACCGCCTTCGTGCTGGTTCGTATCGGTTATTGAAGACAAATCTCAGTAATGTCTTGATTTCATTTCTCTGTGCGTCCTTTGTGTCCTGTCTGCCTTTGTGGTGAATCTTTATTGGGGGATTACTCCACCACAAAGCCACAGAGGACACAAAGGACGCACAAAGAAGATTTCAAACACGCACATCTCGATCAACTGGCGGCGGCAGCTTTCTGTTCGCCCTTCGCTTTCTCCATGCGCGTGCCCAAGGTTTCGGCGCCGTCTTCGCCCAAAACTTTTCGCGCTTTGGGAAACATCTCGCCTTCTTCTTCCTCGACGTGGTGCTCGATGTTTTCCTTCAGGACGGTGAACTTCGCGGTCCACTCTTCTTTATCCTTGCCCAACGATTCCAGCTCACCCAGCAAGGTCTTCACGACCTTGTGCTCCTCGAAAGCTTCAAGCGTAATGTCGCGAGTTTCGTCGGCGTCTTTCAACGCGGGATAAAAGATGGTTTCCTCGATGCGCGTGTGAATGTCGAGCTCGGTCTTAAGCTGCGTAAACAGCTCTTCACGCGTTTTGACTCCACGCTCGGTAGTCTCGTCGATCTTCTCGAGAATTCCGGCAACTTTTTTGTGGTCCGCTTTCAATAACGTAAAGGCGTTCATGAAAATATTCCTCCCTGGTGTGAAAAAGTCCTGGCTCCAATTTCAATGGCCAGGCGAATCAAACTGATTGGACTGGCGGCTTCTTAGCGCTATCTGGGTCTGCCGCGTTTACTGGCCGTACGTCCCCGCGATTTCTTTGCGCTGCCGCCGCGCGCCGCGGATTTCTTAGTTGCACCACGCGAACGCGATGCTTTGGTTGATTTGGTGGCGCTCTTCTTGGTCGCCTTTTTGCCGGTCTTGCTGCTTTGCGTTTTGCTTGCGCCTGCAGTGGCCCTGGTTTTCTTGGCGGCCTTCTTGCTGGCCGGGGCTTTCGCAGCTTTCGCGGGGCTGCGGCGTTTCGTGCCGGCTTTCTTACTCGTGGAACCACCGCCAAGGCCCACCAGCTTCGCGAGACGTTTCAGCACGCCAGGACTTTCAGCGCCTCTGGATTCGCTTTCGGTGCCTTTGGATTCTTTGCTCGCACCGCGGCGTGCCTTTGTACCAGCTTCACCACCGGAACGCGTGCTGACTTCCGGCCGAGGGTCGCCACCTAGTTGACTGGCTTTTTCCGCCTCCATTTCGACGCCGAGTTCTTCTATCTCCTGCTTGCTTAATGCCTGACGCGCCTTGCTGAAAAGTTCGCCTTCTTCTTCGTCGACGTGATGCTCAACATTTTCCTTGAGCACAGTCAGCTTCGCGTCCCATTCGTCCTGGCTGGCGTCGCCGCTGTCGAGTTCGCCTAACAGGTCTTTCACAACCTTGTGTTCTTCGTACGCTTCGAGCGTTATTTCGCGCGCCTCTTCCTTGTTCTCTAACGCCGGATAAAAAATCCTTTCTTCGGTGTTCGCGTGAACGTCGAGCTCTTTCTTCAAGCGAGAAAATATTTGTTTCTTCGTCTGGCCCGAGGCGGCTTCGACTTCCTTAAACAGTTGCGCAACTTTCTTGTGGTCTTTCTTCAAGAGTTCAAAGGCATTCATGATCGGTTCCCCCAGGATGGATCTTAGTCCGGCATAGTGAGAGGTGAGTTCGCTGGGAACCCACCTCTTGAAAAAGTTCTCATTGAAGCTTGCCGGCCTGCACTGCTGCCGGGGCTAGAGTGAAGAACAAATATTCATGATCGATCTGTTGTGAGAGCCAGCGAAAGTTTAGGAGCCGCCCTGGCCTCCGCCACCTTGCTGACCGCCGCCACCACCTTGGCCGCCGCCACCGCCTTGCTGACCGCCACCACCACCCTGGCCGCCGCCTTGTTGACCGCCCTGGCTGCCGCCGCCGCCTTGTTGACCGCCGCCACCACCCTGGCTGCCGCCGCCACCTTGCTGACCGCCGCCGCCGCCCTGGCCTTCTTTATCTTGATCTTGCATTGTCGTTTCCTCCCAATGTTCGAATAGTTTTTGTCGGGGCTGTATTCGTTTCAAATACTGGCCCTAAAGCGTGCTTGCGAATCTGTATCGTTCGCATGCAAGCAACCAAGGAATTGCTTTGGTTTCTGCGAAGGGTGCAAGGCGAATGCCACACGACTTGATTAGTAATCCAGATTCGGACCGAACTTCATTTGGTGGCGGTCTGCTTCATGAACCGCAGCAAGGACTTCTCAGCCGCGTGAAGTTTTTTTCCACGATAGGTGATTAATTCGTTAAGCGTGTTGAAATAACGGTCGATAATTTTTCCAGTCTCAAAGCTGTTGATGATTTCCGGGCAGATGTATGAACTGCGACAAACTGCCGGCGTGTTGCCTAACGCTTCAGCCGCTTCCTTAATCGCCGCCACCACTTTTCGCTTGCGCGCCGTCTTCTTTTCAGCTAGCTCCGCACCCGCGCGGGCCAACGCACAAGCGCACACGAGTGTTCCGGCCCAGGTGCGAAAATCCTTGGCGCTGAACTTTTCGCCCATTACTTCACGAATGTACTCGGTGATGTGACGGCGCTTTACATCAACAAACTCGCCGTTGCCATTCTGATATTTAAAGACTTCGCGCGCGGGCTGCTTTAACAAACTCTTTACAACTTTTGCTACCTGCCGATCTTTTATTTGCCGCACCTGGCGCACGCCCGACTTCCCGGGAAAATCAAACTCAACGACGTCGCCTTTAACCTTGACGTGTTTCGGTCGCAACGTAGAAATACCGTAACTGCCGTTCTCGCTGGCATAGACCTGACTGCCCGGGCGAATGAAGCAGCTTGAAAGAATGCGTACGATGCTGGCCATTACGCGTTCGCGTCCGAGGTCGGGTTGGCGCAGATGCGCGGCAACAGTTTTCCGCATCTTCGGCAACGCTTCCGCAAAAGCGACGATGCGTCGAAACTTCTTCGCATCCTGCCGTCGCGTGTGGGTCTCGTGATAAAGATACTGCCAGCGCCCCGCTGCATCTTTGCCGACCACCTGCAATGCGCCGGCGGCCCGAGGGTTAATAGCAACGTCTGTCCATGCCGGCGGAATTTTCAAACTCTTAATTCTTTCCCGGTCGGCGGCGTTTACTTTTTTCCCATCGGCATGCTTGTAACGGAACCCGTGGGCCGGGCTTCCCAAACGTTTTATTCCGGCTTGCTGCAGTTGCTGAAGTCTGGTCATTGAAAGTTTGGAAGTGGTTCGGGGAGGTTGGTTGTGGAATCAATTTTGCGGCGAATGTCCGATAAAGTTTTTGGTTTGTCGGGACTTACGACAAGCTAAAGCTCATCGAACATAAAAGCAGAAGCTTATCGGGCATCAAAGCTAAAGCTTATCGGACAGCAAACTTCGTCCCGCTACTTTTTCTTCTGGTCCCCGCGATCCCCCTGACCGGACTTCACGGTAGTCTTCGCTTTGTGCTTTACATCCTGCGCTAACGAGCGTCCCTGATCATCCGACTCTTTGAATTTTCCCTCGTCGTCGCGCCGCACGTAGCGCTTGTCCGTTCCCGTGTCGATTAGTTCGCGCTTACCGTCTACCGCTTTGTTTGCCATATCGGTCTCCTTGATTTTGTGTAGGCTTCCTGTACATCCGGCGCAGCCTTTTGTTTAGGAACAGACCACCTTTGGTCCATTAACGTTGAATCAGGAACGCCGTGCCGCAAGAGCAGTGCCAGCTTTTTTCTTTGTTAGTTGAGCAATCGGAGTCGACACGCGAGTAATTCTGAATACGAGATTCGGCTGGGCGCAGTATTTGCAGAGTTAACACAAACACCAATCCGGCGAAAGGAGCCAAAGATGCCGAGAGGGGATAAAGGTGCGTACACCGATAAGCAAAAGAGGCAAGCGGAACACATTGAAGAAAGTTACGAAGACCGCGGTGTTTCGAAGAAGACGGCAGAGGCCCGCGCCTGGGCCACGGTGAACAAAGAAACCGGCGGCGGCAAGAAGAGCGGATCGGGGCGAGGTAAAAAAGGAAATAAGAGCTCTTCAAAAAAAGGTGGCAAGAAGGGCGGCAAGAAATCTGCAAAGAAGGCGACCAGAAAATCTTCTAAGAAATCTTCGAAGAAGAGAACTGACCTCGATGCCAACTAAACGAAAGAAAACGGCGAATCGTAACGACAGTCGCGCGAACGAGACAACCTCGACAAAGGCGAGCGGTACCCGAGCGCGCAAGCCGGCGGTGCGATCCGCCAAGAGCCTGGGCCAGATGAAAGAACCAAAGTCGCCAATGCCCGCACAGCATCAGCGCAAGCCGGGTTTGGAATCCAAGCTCGATCCCCGTCCGAAATACGAGGCGCCTTACTACAAAGGATCCGGCAAGCTGGCCGGCAAGGTTGCGCTGATCACGGGTGGCGATTCGGGCATCGGCCGCGCGGTCGCCGTTCTGTTTGCGCGCGAGGGCGCGGACGTTGCCATCACGCATTTGCCACAGGAGGCGGGTGACGCGCGAGAAACGCTCGCGGCAATTGAAGCGGAAGGACGTGAAGCAATTGCGATCGCGGGTGACATCACCAAGCAAAAATTTCCCACCAGCGCCGTTAAGAAAACAGTTTCGAAACTAGGGAAGCTCGACATTCTGGTAAACAACGCTGCGTATCAACAACACCGGGAGGGGCTGGAAGATCTTTCGGACGAACAATGGGATCGCACGTTCAAGACAAACATTTATGGTTACTTTCGCATGGCCAAGGCCGTGCTGCCACACTTGAAAAAGGGAAGCGCAATTATCAATACCGGATCGATCACGGGTCTCGATGGCAGTAAAGAATTGCTTGACTACGCGGCCACGAAAGGCGCGATTCATGCTTTCACAAAGTCGTTGGCGCAGAGTCTTGTCGAGAAGGGAATTCGCGTTAACTGCGTTGCGCCCGGACCGGTGTGGACGCCGCTGAATCCTTCGGACAAAGCCGCGAAAGATGTCGCAGAGTTTGGCGCGGATACGCCGCTGAAACGGCCCGCGCAGCCGGAAGAGATTGCACCGGCGTTTGTTTACTTCGCATCGGAAATTGATTCGAGTTACGTGACTGGAGAAGTTTTAACTTTGCTGGGTGGCGAAACCACCGCGGCTTGATGTTTTCAAATTCGGTTAACGCAGGAGGAAAAGTTTATGGGAGACGGTGATGGTGGAGGTAGTGCCGGCGTGGTCGCGGTGCTGGTGATTTTTGTGATTATCGTAGTCGCCGCGCTGTTTGTTTTCGGCGGTCGCCTTTTTGGTGGCAATAAGAAGGTCGACGTAAACGTGACAGCTCCGTCGCGTTAGCGTTGGTTGGATTCGAGCGCCGGGCACAAGGAAAAATCCAAGGCAGATTTGGTGAGGAAATTGGGTTGAGAGTAACCCAAGCGCTGAAGTGTGGGCCGCGTCGCTCCCGGATTTGTGCGAGCAGTCCTGCCTCGCTACACCTTGGTAAACGAGCTCGAAACTTGAATGTTGACCGTGATAGTTGTCACTAAGCTTGGTAATTGGAATACGTCTGGCATTGGCACTTCTTTATATTGTCCGCGTGAATTATGAAACAAGCAGCACGTACAGCAACCGAACTTTCCGTTCTTCCGTCTACTTCCTCGCCCGACGTTAGCGGCGATTCGCTGAATGAATTCTTCAGCGGCTGGCTGGACTCCGTAGCGCCTGAGCTGTCACGAGCAAAGCCGCCCAAACGGCGCGCGCGCACCGCTGGCTATCGGAAGCTCCTGGTTAGTTCAACCGATATGGTGCGTGTTAACCGTGCGACCGTTCGCGAAAGTACCGCCCACCGTCATTGGCCTCCCGAGGTAGTCGCTCAATTTCTTCAGGCAGAAGTGATTCGCAACAGATCCAAGTCCACTTAACTGGCTTGGATTCTGAATTGCTACTAAGTGGCACAGACTTCAGTCTATGCCACTGACTGAAAACGAATTCCCGCTACACGATCTCGTATTGGGCCTAAAGCCTTCGATTCGAAAAATCTGCAAATTGGAAGCGTCGCTTTTCTGCGCGGTTCGGCGCGCTTCTTGCTATCGAGCGCGGCGGAGGGAATCAAAATATGTATTCAAGCAAAATCAGAAACGGTTGTTGGGGCATGTTGCTGGCATTTTCTTTGTTGCTGGGAGTTGGCCTAACGGCTGTTTCTACAACTCAGGCTCAAGACCGCCGCTGGGACCGGAACCAGGAGCGCAATCGAGACGACAACAACAACGATCGGCATCGTGGAAATCGCGATCGACGCGATCGCGATAATGATGGCGACCGCGATAATGGGAGGAACCGGAATAACGGCCGCTGGAGTCAGAACAACGGCCAATATGGTGGTTATGGCAACTACGGTCAGTACCGCCGCAACCAGGGTGGTTATGGTAACAACGGTTATAACGTCTATCAGCAGGCCCAACAGCAAGGCTATCAGGATGGACTTTACACCGGCTCGAGCGATGCCCAGCGTGGGCAAAGTTACAACCCGCAACGTTCTCATTACTACCGAAACGCGAATTCAGGTTACAACTCTTCGTACGGCAATCGAGGCCAATCTCAACAGGCATATCGCCAGGGATTTCTGCAGGGCTACCAGCAGGGCTATCAACAGTACGGAGGCTACAACAACAACAGCCGGCGCTGGCCGTGGTAACGTTGTAAAGCAAACTGTTAGTTTGCGTTGGTTGGTTAAATCGGAAATGCCGCGGACGAAAAAGTCGCGGCATTTCTTTTTGTCTTAAGTGAATTCAAGTTTGCAGCACAAGTGAAATTCGCTTTTCGCTCCGGCGGAGCGAGATGTTTATAGCTACCAACGCATACACAATTTCCTCGCTCCGTTAGGAGCGAAACCCCGGCGGCAGAGCATTACCCGGCTGGGAAAAAGTCATGGCGCTCCTCCGGAGCTAAGGAGCCAAGAAAAAGGATCACCAAGCTATAAACATCTCGCCCCGCTGGGGCGAAGCGCGCCTTTAATGCGCCTTGTTTTGTTCATCCAGCCACGTTTTCAGCGGCGCGAAGTAATCGATGATTGCGGTCGCGTCCATCTTGTCTTCGCCGGTCATGGCCTTGAGTGCTTCCGGCCACGGCTTGCTCAAACCCATAGCCAGCATCTGCTTCAGTTTCTCTCCTGCTTTCTTATTGCCGTAAATCGAACATTGGTAAAGCGGTCCATTTAAGCCGGCTTCGCGGCAGAGCGCGCGGTGAAACTGGAATTGCAAAATCGCCGCGAGAAAGTAACGCGCATAAGGTGTGTTGGCGGGCACATGATATTTCGCGCCGGCATCGAAATCCTGTTCCGAGCGCGGCGCCGGCGGAGCGACGCCCTGATATTTGAGACGCAGGTCCCACCACGCTTTGTTGTAAGCGCCTGGTCCAACTTCGCCTGAGAAAACTTTCCAGCGCCATTGGTCCACCAAATATCCAAACGGTAGAAAAGCGACCTTATCCAGCGCGCGTTGCAGCAGGAAACCGATGTCTGCGCTTGGATCCGGGACTTTGTCGATCAGTCCAATTTGTTTTAGATAGGGCGGCGTTACCGATAACGCCATGGTATCGCCGATGGCTTCATGAAAACCGTCGTTCGCGCTGTCCCGATAGAGAAACGGTTGGCCCGCGTAAGCCATCTGATAATAGTTGTGCCCCAGTTCGTGATGCACCGTGGTGAAGTCTTCCTCGTTTACCTGAATGCACATTTTCAAGCGCACATCTTTTTCGAAATCGATGTCCCAGGCGCTCGCGTGGCAAACGGCCTCATGATCTGTTGGCTTGACGAGCATCGAGCGCTCCCAAAATGTTTGCGGCAACGCATCGAATCCGATTGAGGTAAAAAACGACTCGCCGTAGTGGACCAATTGCTTAGCGTCGGTGTTGCGAGCTTTGAGTATCTGCGTCAAATCGTAACCACGATCGCCGGCGCCCTCAGGTTTCAGCAGAGGGTAGACGTTGCCCCATTGCTGTGCCCACATGTTGCCGAGCAGGTGCGCTGGAATTGGCCCATCGAGCGGCACCACTTGTTTCCCATATTTTTCTGAAAGCTTGCGCCGCGTGTAGGTGTAAAGCGAATCGTAAAGCGGTTTGACTTGCTGCCACAGCCGTTCCATCTCGGCAGAAAACGCGTCAGGCTCCATGTCGTATTTCGCGCGCCACATGGCGCCGGTATCTTTGAAGCCCATCTCTTTCGCGCCCTTGTTACTCAGCTCAACAAAACGCACGTAGTCTTTTCGATAAGGCGGTGATACCTGGTGCCAGCCCAACCAAATCCGTTTTAGCTCTTCGGGATCGCGGCTGGTCGCCATGAGCTCTTCCATGTCGCCGAGTGACAGGCACTTTCCTTTATCGCCGTCGGGACAGTATTTGCCTTTGCCGTAGTCGCCTTCAAGCGAGGCGGCCAGCTTGGTTAATTCATCCCGCTCAGTTGGATCTTTGGGCGCAGGCAAGGTGAGCGACAACTTCAAAAGTTTCAGCTTGCGGGCCACGTCGTACGGCAGATCAAGTCCATCGAAACGGCCCGACTGGTCCGCGAGTTCTGTCGTGGCGGCAATCACATCTTTGTTGGCATCGGCGGACATCGCCTCGGTGTCGTCGGTAATGAAAGTGCTCTTCACCCAGTCGGCGCGGCTGTACTTTACGTTCAGATCAAACAAGCGCTTCTCGGCGTCGGCGACGAACTTCGCGGCCTCGGCCGGCGTGCCTCTGCCTGCGGTTGAAACCGAAGTTGGACTGTTTGCACACGACGCCATAAGCAAAAGACTGACGATAAGGAAAACAAACGCACCTGTCCACACATGGCCGCTGTGGCGAAAGAGATTCATTGGAGCCTCCATTGGCTTAGCCGGCTGATTATTTTTCAGTGGGGAACGACCAGGATTGTAACCAGCGGCGATTAACTTGAAAAGCGGCAGCCGGCGCCGAGAAAAAAGATTATTCCGCATTTAGTTGGTTCATGATAAGTTTCGCCAGCACGGAGGTTGCGCCCCATGAAATTTTCGTCGGATTCCATCAAGCTAAAATCAAAACCTCACAACGAGGACTTTTCTCTCGACCTCGAGACACCGCGCGGACACTTCTTCGCGCTGCTCGATTTTGGCCACCACGATTACGCAAACCTCAACGCCACACTAAAGGGCAAACTTGAAACTATCGTTGGCTCGTTTGTCACCTTATCCAGATTTTCCGCCGAGCTGTTTCTTGGCTTTTTAGCCAAGGAAATCAATAACTTTCTGCATAACCTCGGCGAGCAATCCGGCGGCCCCGAGTTGTTGGCAAGCGGCGCGCTGTGCCTGGTTAACGGAAATCGCCTGACTTATTTCCTTTGCGGCGACGTGCAATTAAGCGTCGTCAACAATGGCCGGCTGCTGCCTTTGTTTGGACCGGCGGCCGGCGAGACAACTTCCGCAACGGGCGCCGATCCGGCGATCGAACAACTTGGAGCGCGCAATCGAGAAGCGCCGCTAACGGACGTGGTGCAGTCGTTTACGTTGCAGGATGCTGATTTGGTTTTATTGATGACGCGTGGTCTTCAGGATGCGTTGGCGGGTCGAAAGCTGGCCGAGGAGATCGCCAAAATAGGCTCTACCGATCCGCAAGTGATTGGCGAGGCATTGATGAAGTCCGGTGCTTCTGCTAGCGAAGATCGCAGCCTTGTCGTGATAGGTGGTCCTTACGAGAAGTATCTGGATCCAGTACTCGCCGATTTGAGCAGAGCGGTAGCGGCACTCGAATCGAGAATGGAAGCGCTGAATGAAGACCAGTCGCGCAGTTCGAATCAACTTGAAGCGGGTTCCAGAATCGCACAGCAGTTGGAAGTTCTTAAAGATGATTTAAGAGGGAAGGCCGCCAAGATTGATCTGCTGGAGCTTGATGAGAAGGTGAAGAACCTGGGCGCAACGTTATCGCAGAAAGCGAACAGCGGTGGTTCCAAAAGTGAATTCGCCGGCTCGGATATACCGTCAGGCGCCGGTCATGTAGACGATGCGACTCGCAGCTCGGCAATTCCAATCACGATGGTTGCGCTGCTCGTTCTCGCCGCCGCGTTGATCGGTTCCGTCATCGGAGGTTGGATACAATTGCGCGGCGCGAAACACGCTCCTGAAGTTTGGTCAGTGAAGACCGGCGGAAATCAAATCACCATTAGCCGCTTGGATGCCGAGCCGGCAACTGTAACGCTGAATGTGTCGCAGCCACTCAACGCGACGGGCGAACAAAAGTTCTCGTCGTTCGCGGATGCGAAGCGATATATCGATACGATTGCACAAACCGGTGTGGCGACTGTGCCTTCCGCAGAGCCCGTCACACCGGCGGCTGAGAGCAACTCGCCTGGTTCGGTGGCCGAAATTACCGTCAAACAAGGCGATACGCTCAAGAAACTTGCGCAGCAGTACAACGTCCCACCTGAGAAATTGATGTCTTTGAACCCGACCATCGCGCGTTGGCCCGCGATCCGGATTGGACAGAAGATTACCGTTCCGGCGCCGCCAGGAATGACACCTGTGACAGCGCCAGCGACCACGGAATCCCCAGCCTCTTCGTCACCCGCGCAGAATCAAACTCTCAACACTCCGAACACGACAGAAATTACAGTCGCGCCTGGAGATTCCTTGAATCGGTTCTCCGCCAAATACAAGGTGACGCCTGATCGCCTGCGCGAACTCAATCCGCAGGTTTCAAACTGGGCCACGATCTTACCGGGTCAAAAGATTTTGGTGCCGGCGCCGCCGGCTGGTTGAGGTTAGTTTCCAGCGTCGCCATTAGGATTTAGCGCCGCAGCGACTAGGGCGCGCAGTGCGATTGCTTTTGCAGTATCGATGTCAGGTTCATATGGAACGACAACGTAGTGCAGGCGTTCGCCGCCAACATTAAGAAACTCATGATAAGCCAGATAGTGTTTGCGGCCGGTCAAGGTTCCGAGGGTGGAACGAACATCCGGTTGAAGATAGACCACGTAAACGGTAGTGCGGTCAGCCTTCGGTAATGTGCCATCGGCAACCAATCCCGCCAGTATTGTCTTGATTCCAATATCTGAAAGCTTTTCGTCGTCGTTGAACTGCGTCAGCACCTCTTGAGTGTAAGTTGGCCCAAACAGGTTGTTGATTCCCAGATTGTTCAGCTTGTTTACGTCAGGTTGATTTTGAATTGCTGCAAGCAGGTTGCTGAGCTTTGATTCGCGCGCGCGCAGTGAAGCCGTGGCCCAACGGCTGCCAAGAAATATTGTGTACTGTTGCGGCGCCGTTAACGCCGCCGCGCCCGGCAGTCGGCGGAGTTGCGCCAATGATTTTAATTTGGAGTTGACGATGAATGCCCGTCCGCCATCGTCATCAATCACGGCTTGGACCGCATCGTTGACGGGCGCTTTGTCTTCCGGCTGCTGCGCGCGCGCCGTGCCGGCGACTAACAACAAACTCAAAATTAGGAAGCTGTACCGCATTTCTTCAACCCTATTGAATTACATCGAGTGAAAAATCGTCGATGATGAAAGAAGTTTGTAGTCCCTGGTCTTCAGTACCGACCAGATAAATCTGAATGGTTTGTCCTTTATATGAACCGAGATCAAACGAGGCCTGCGCGTACGGAAACTTTGGACTGAGGTTCGAATAGTTTGCCAACGTCGCCAGCACTGCGCCTGACGAACTGCGCACCTGAACAACCAGCTTGTCGTAAGCGATTGTCGGCGAAGTCTCAGCCGTATAAACATAAATCCAATAAGAGAGCGTGGCGTTGGCAGCGTTGGCGGGAATCGTCACGGTCTGCGCCAGCGTATCGGTATGGCTGGATCCCCAGCCATTCATCCATGCTTTCCATGCGCCTGTGCGCGCCGGTTGCAAGGTGGTGTTATCTATCACGCCCGTGGTCGCAACCCAGGGAGAAGCACTCGCTCCGTTTTCAAAACTCGGATTGCCAAGAAGTTGTTGAGCGGTGCCGCCCGCAGCGCTAATTGTCAGATTGATATTGGTTGAATGAGATTTGCCCCCGCCGCTGCCGGTGACCGAAATGTTATAGGTTCCGGGTGGTGTGGTGCTGCCGACGTTAATGTTGAGCGTACTTGAACCAGAGCCGGGTGCAGCGATGCTGGACGGGTTGAAGCCGGCCGTTGTTCCCGTCGGCAAGCCGGAGGCAACAAGCGAGACGGTGGAATTGAAACTACCGCTGATGGTCGTGCTGATGCTCGTCGAAGCAGAGCTACCTTGCGCCGCGCTCAACGTCCCCGGTGCCGCCGCGATCGAAAAATCGTCGATCGTCGTTGATGTGGTCGCGACGTCGAGAGAGAAATCATCGATTAGAAAAGAAGTTTGCAATCCCTGATCTTCAGTGCCGACCAGATAAAGTTGGATGGTTTGTCCTTTGTATGAAGTCAGATCAAACGAAGCCTGCGCGTAGGGAAACTTGGGGCTCAGGTTCGAGTAGTTCGTCAAAGTAGTCAGCACCGCACCCGATGAATTCCGCAACTGAACAGCCAGCGTGTCGTAGGCAACGCTCGCCGTTGTCTCGGCCGTATAGACGTAAAGCCAATAAGACAGCGTGGCCCTGGTCGCATTCGCCGGAATCGTAATTGTCTGCGATAGCGTATCGGTGTGCGGTGAGCCGAAGCCGTTCATCCATGCTTTCCAGGCGCCGGTGCGTGACGGTTGCAGCGTGGTGTTGTCCAGCACCCCGGCGCTGACAACCCAGGGAGCGGCGTTAGCTCCATTTTCAAAGCCGGGATTGCCGAGTAGTTGTTGCGACGCGCCACCCGTAGCGCCAACTGTCAACGTGATGCTTGCATTGTGGGTCTTGCCACCGCCGCTGCCGGTGATCGAAATATTGTAAGTTCCGGTTGGCGTGGTGCTGCCGACGTTGATGGTGAGCGTGCTCGAGCCGGAACCCGGTGCGGCGATGCTCGAAGGATTGAAGCCGGCAGTCGTTCCGGCCGGCAAGCCGGAGGCCGCGAGCGCAATGCTGGAATTGAAGCTGCCGGTCGTCGATGTAGCGATAGTTGTATTAACGGAGCTGCCTTGCGCCACATTCAAAGTCGACGAGGAAGCAGTTAGCGAAAAGTCATTCGTGGGATTGAAAACAATATCAAGTATCGGGTGGATCTCGATCCCATTGGGCGCTACGCCGGTCTGACCCGCAAGATAATCAAAGAAACCAACACCCGTAATTTGCACGGGCACATTCGCATTCTTGAGTGCTGACGTAGCCGTAAACTTTGCCTCAAATTGCGCTCGCGCTCGCGATACGCCCGCGGCAAACGGACTGCCCGGTGCGACGCAGTTGGGCGAAGGAATTTCGGCGATCATCTGATGGCCTGCGCCATCGATCAACAGCAAGTGATAATCCGAATCAGCCTGTTTCTGATACTGCTTTAGAGTGGCGGTGATTACCCAAACAGTGGTTTCAGTCGGCTGCACTCTTTTGTTGTCTGGAATTGGATTTGGCGCCGCCAGGGCTGTCAGCGCGGCCAGGGTTGTTGGCGTAGGATTGCTGAGGTTAACCAGGCCGGCGTCAGGGTCGGAACCAATTTTCACGGACCATCGTTCGCCGCCACATTGTGCGAATGTCCGCGCCGGCAGGAACAGAAGCGCGGCGCCGAGGCACAACACGACTAGATATCGACGATGATTCATCTATTTTGCCTACGTGGCCCAGTCGCAAACACAACAAGGCGTCCTGAGAGCAGACTCCGGCTTATGGACTTCTTTAAGAGTACAAGCCTAAAGAGTTGGCCATTCCAAAAGAAGGACGGATTGAACGAGTGAGTGCACCAACCCCTCGAAAGTTAACTCCGAGAAAACACTAGGTAATCGTACTGCTGGGAAATAAATGGTTGGGGCTTTTGGCGGGTGCTGATTTAGGGTTCGACGATACCCTTCTTAATGTTGCGCTGCCACGCTTCGTAATTGCGAATGCGGCGTTTCGCCTGCTTGCGCGTTAGTTTCATTTCCACGGCTACGTGATCGATGCGCGCGGTGCGGTCCTTCTTTTTATCGTAACGGTCGCCTGGGGCGCGCTGATAGATCTGGTAAGCCTGCGTCCATTCCGACTTAACATCGGCTGTTGCCTGTTTACCTCTTTGTTCGGGCATACACTGTCCTCTCAGGGGGTTTGTTCGAATTGAATTCTAGCAGCGATGACGCTTTGGCGGTAGCGGAAAAATTGATGCGGACAGTTTGCTGCACCCAGGCGCGCGACTCAGCGGGCTGGACCTTTTGGAAACAACACTTTTTCCGGCGCCGCATTGAGCGCTGCCAGCATCTTTCCAATCAGTTCCGATTTCACGCGGCCGGCTCGCTTTGGTTCTACCAAATAGCGAACGATCGCTTCCAGCCAGGTGTTGCTGCTGACGCGAAACAGCACCGCAGGATATTCCCTGACTTCCAATTGATCCACCGGTGTTTCCGAGAGGAGCGAGCGGAAGGTCCTTACGCGTTCGAGCATGGCCTCGCCTATTTCTTTCATGGCGATTTCTTTAAGGGTCTGGGACACGAAGTCCAAATCGCTTTCGTACGCGACATTGAATTTGATTTCATTCCAGATATAAGGGAACAGCGGCCACGAATAATTGTAGACGGCCGTGTTCAGGACTTTTGAGTTCGGAAACTTAATGATGCGGCCGCTGGGGTGATCGGTGGACAAGTACTCGCCACCAAACTCCCACAAGGTTGTATCGAGATAACTGACGTCAATAACGTCACCAGTCGCATCGGCGATGCGAATGCGATCTCCAACGCGATAAGGTGTGCGAATTAGAATATAGACCCAGCCGATGAAACTCGTTATCGGTGTCTGTAACGCAAAGCCAAGGATAAGCGAGACGAGTCCCAACGAAACAATCGCCGTATACCAGTTTGCAAACAGAATTGAAATAACGATGAACGCCACAACGATGGCCGTCACGAGTTTCAGAATGCGCCTGATATTGTATTTCGAAGCTGCGTCGTGAACATTCTTAATCAAATAAAAGTCGAGGACCCTGGCAATGGTGAGTACGGCCACTATTGCAAATGACCCTAAACATAACCGCTGGAGGAAAGGCAAGTAAGCTTCGGCAACGCGTACGATGCGTTGATGAACGAGATAGTAAGCAGCGCCCAGGAGAAACAGAACCAGCAGGTAAGTGGTAAGGAAAAATTTGTGTTGCCGTTTGCTCGGGAGACTAACCGCTTGTTCCGGTGCCGCAGTTTGCTCAAGCGCTTTCTGGATCTCGGTGTTCTGCTTTAGCTCTTCAACCTTTTCTTTTGTACTGACGGAAGGTGACATGATCTCGTACTCAATTGCGAAAGCTGGCGAGGAGTTGGGCCGCTTGGAGCTGGTGTCGTTGGCTCCGGCTGAACAAGTAAGACCCCATCACAAAACAACGCTCCTCCAAAGTTCTGAAGAAGCGTTGCTGCCGTGGACGACATGCTCTAGCCTTCCGGCCAGGGCCTTTTTAGGAATCGGCGCTAGTGAACCGAATCTCTATCCTTTTTCCATCCACTGAAACCCCCTTGTTCGGAACCTCAACAAAGCGGGACAGGCATTCTCTGCCTGTCCGAATTAAAGATCATCGAGTCCGCGAGCATTCAAGCGCTTGTCTTTGCTTAAACAGCTCGTCGACCCGAGACCAGGTTAATGATGAAAACTATCAACGCGATCACCAGCAGCAAGTGAATCAATCCGCCGCCAATGTGCCCAAGGAATCCCACTAACCACAGCACAAGTAAAATCACAAGAATCGTCCACAACATACGTTCTCTCCTTTGTTGGTAGCCTGCGAATGTCTAGAGCGTCTCGAACAAAGTTGCGAGGGAGCAATGCTTATGCCATTTCGCAATGATCTTTGTAATTTGGGGTTTATCGCCAATAAATAGAGAGTCTTGGGTAAACATGGACCACCGGCCAGCGGTTAACCGCGACAGACGTACCGAGCCCGTGCATTAGAACCGTTCGCTTCCCGTTTGAACCGGAATTACATATCGTGCGGATTTCATTCAAGGGCGGCGCAACATAAATCGCAGCGCTCCAGTTTTCCTTAAGAATAAGGCGGACGGTCCGCCATCGCGAACACAGACTGGTCTTGACAAAACACCCAACTGTAACTATAGTTGTTACAGACGTTTCCAAGAGATTTTCCGCTTATGTCTACCAGCAGCAGATTCGCCGTAGCAGTTCACGTGCTCACGCTTATGGCGTGGGCTGATGAAGAGCCGCTGAAATCTGAACAGGTGGCCGAGAGTGTCAACACTAACGCCGTCGTTATCAGGCGAATGTTGTGTGAATTAGCGGAATCTAACCTGGTTGTTTCGCAAACGGGCTCGATGGGCGGATCGAAACTCGCCCGGCTGCCAGAGCGGATAACTCTGCTCGACATTTATCAGGCCGTTGAGAGTCGCGGCGTCTTTTCCTTGCATCGTCACCCACCCAATCCCGATTGCCCGGTCGGCGTAAATATTGGCACGGTGCTCAACGAGGTTTTGGATGAAGTCGACTCCGCTGTCGAGCGCGTTTTAGCAAACATGACATTACGAGACGTCGTCTCGCGTTTACAGCCGTGCGTCAGTACAACCACCGGCAAGCGCGCAACCGTCTTAGCGCATAGCAAGCGGAAGCAGGCGACGAGGGTGCAGTCGGTATCTGCGAGAAACTAAGAAATGAACGTCTTCGTATTATGAACAGAACTCGAGAGAGACAACGTTGCGAGGCTCTCTCCTCAACTAAAAAACAATATCGCACGAAAGGACGGTCTGAAATTGGCTAGGCTTCCAAAAGATCAGGATGGGGTTGAGCCGATGGATTCGGTGAAACCAGATTTTTCCGGCGCTCATGAGGAGCAGCTGGACGATACAGTTTCAATCGAAGATATCGATGAGGTTCTGGAAAAGCTCGCAACCGCGGGCATCTCCGGCGCCGAAACTGACGAGCCCGTCATGGGCGAACCATCTTCCGCAGCCGCGCGCGCTGAAGATGAGGACAATGCTCCGGAAGAGATGGAACTCGATCTATCGGCGGGTGAACTGGATAAGACTTCGGATCCGGTGCGCGTATACATGCGCGAAATGGGCGTGGTGCCCTTGCTCAAACGCGAGCAGGAAGTGTCAATCGCCAAGCGAATTGAATGGGGACAGAAGCGAGCGCAAAAGGGAATCAGCCGATCTCCGATTGCCGTTGCGGAACTCTTAAAAATCGGCACCGAGCTCGAGGCCGGGACGATTGGCATTCGCGACGTAATCAACTTTTCCGACCAGACGGAAACTGAAGAGCACGAAGATAAGACTGAAGAGTATTTTCAGTGGACCATCGAAGGCATTGGGAATATCCGCAAACATTACAAGCGCGGATTGAAAGAGCTGGCCCAACTAAACGCGCAGCAGAAGGTGAAGGGCAGCAAGACTTCGAAGAAGCTGCTGCGGCTGCGCCGCAAGGTGGCACGCACCCGTCTGGAGATTGTCCAGGAAATCAGCGTGCTTCGTTTGAAGGAAGCCATTCGCCAGCGCTTGATAACTTCCATTGCCACGATTCACCGGGAAACTCGAACGCTTGAACGCGAAATTGAAGCTAACAACGCGAAGCTGACCAAGAAAAGAATTAAGGCTGACGACGCGAAGGAGTTGCGTAAACAGATTTCTGCCGCCAAGCGCCGGTTGAAAGAAATTGAAGTCGAACATTATGTCTCGCCACTCGAAATCAAGCGATCACATCAAATGATTGTGACTGGCGAAGCGCAGGCAGCACAGGCGAAGCACGAGTTGACCGAAGCCAACCTGCGTTTGGTGGTTTCGATTGCCAAGAAGTATCAGAACCGCGGTCTGCAGTTTCTGGATTTAATTCAGGAAGGAAACCTGGGTCTGATGAAGGGCGTCGACAAGTTTGAGTGGCGCCGCGGTTATAAGTTTTCGACTTACGCGACCTGGTGGATTCGGCAGGCGATTACCCGCGCCATCGCCGACCAGGCGCGCACGATTCGCATTCCGGTGCACATGATCGAAGTCATCAACAAGCTTCGCAACACGTCGCGCGAGTTAGTGCGTGAGCTTGGCCGCGAACCGACGACGGAAGAGATTGCCAAAAAGATGGGCATGTCCGTCGAGAAAGTCAGCAAGGCGCGCAAGTTGGTGCAGCAGCCAGTTTCGTTGGAGACACCAATCGGCGAGAGCGGCGATTCACAGCTTGGCGATTTGATCGAGGACAAATCGAGCACCAGCCCGGCTGAGCGAGTTATCACTTCAAACCTGCGTGAGATCACCGGCGACGTTCTGCAAACATTGAGTCCGCGCGAAGAGCGTGTGATTCGCATGCGCTTCGGTCTCGACAGGGAAGGGCACGAACGCACGTTGGAAGAAGTTGGTCAGGACTTTAACGTAACCCGCGAACGCATTCGCCAAATTGAAGCGAAGGCGCTGAGAAAGCTGCGTCACCCGTCACGCGCGCGCGTGTTGAAAAGTTTCATTGAAGGCCATCACCAGTAAAGTAGGACAGACTTTCCAGTCTGTCCCTTCGCGCGATGTGAAAATTTCAGGAGTCAAGGAAGAAAAGAAAATGAGTGAGAAAGTAAAGTACGTAACCGACAGTTCATTTGAGAAAGACGTTTTGCAATCGGCCAAGCCGGTGCTGGTTGATTTTTGGGCGGAGTGGTGTGCGCCTTGTCGCATGATTGCGCCAACCATCGACGCCATCGCGGAACAGTATGCCGAGACAGCCGAAGTCGTGAAAGTAAATGTCGATGACAATACCGAGACGGCCCAGCGTTATGGCATCAAAGGCATTCCGACTTTGATTTTGTTCAGCGCCGGTAAGGAAGTGGAACGCGTAGTCGGTGCCACCAGCAAGGAATCGATCTCGCGCATGATCGAGAAACACGCCAGCGCCAAAGCACAGGTTGGTTAATGTAAAGCAAACTGTTAGTTTGCGATTGCTGCCTCAAAAACAACAGAAGGGAAACCACGATGAGTGGTTTCCCTTTTTCCTTTGCCAGCGTCCATCTCACAAATCTGACGCGGCGATAAGATCGATTCCGGAAGCTCCGAACCGTCGGGCCGCGTCGGTCGACCCAGTCTCGTTTTCACTTTCCCGCGACCATTGAGCGTGGCTGCAAAGCAGCGCCAGTTCCGTCGCGCGACCCAGCGTGAGTGCGAAGCGGCGTGCGCCTGCTTCCAACGCCGGGGTTCCTGCCTGCCTGGCCTCGGCCAGCCAACTTTCGGCGTGGGCGAGTGCCGCTCGCACGATCCGCACCGGTTCAGCTAGTCGCTTATCGTTAACAGAAGCAAGGCAGCGGGTCAGTGATAATTTCAGCGCCGTGAACGTTCGGTCATCAGCACCCAAAGCGCGCAGCGCATCCAGCGCCAGCACGTTCGTAGTTCCTTCCCAAATCGGCAGCACCTGCGCATCGCGCAAGAGCATTGGCAACCCCGTGTCCTCAACGTAGCCTGCGCCGCCAAAGGCCTCGAGTGCTTCGCTGATCACGGCCACGACTTGCCGGGCTGTAGTCAGCTTCATTAAGGGCGTGAGCAGACGAAGCAATAAACTTTGCTCTTCAACTATTTCTGCGGTTTCAGCGCGCCCAGTTAATTCCGCGACCATGAACGCGAGATGAAACGCCGCTTCCGCCTCAGCCTGTAACCCGGCGAGCGTGTCCATGTGCAGCGGCTTCTCGGAAAGCGGCGCACCGAAGACCGAGCGCTTCTGCGAATAATCAAGCGCGAGTGCGATGCTGCGACGCATCAGGGAAACGGCGCTGATGCCGTTCCAAAGCCGCGTGATGTTGAGCAACGGCGCGATGTTGCGCACGCCGTCGGTAGTTCCCAGAACCAGTTGCGCCGGTGTGCCGTCAAGCGTCAATTCTGCCGTCGGAACTTTGCGCGTGCCGAGCTTGTCCTTCAAACGATCGATTGAAATGTTGTGTAGGCGGCCGTGCTCGTCTCGCATCTCCAGATAAAAGAGCGCCAGTCCGCGCCCGCCGGGAGGGTTGCCTTCGGGACGTGCCAGCGTCAGGGCAATTTGCGAAGTGGCAGCGGATGTGAACCACTTGCGACCGTAGAGAAGCCAGTTCGCGGTTTCGGAATTCGAGTTTCGAGTTAAGTCAGGCTTCGCGATTGTCTCTGAGGCTCCAACGTCTGAGCCGCCGGTGAGTTCAGTCATCCACTGCCCGCTGGTCCAAAACGCTTTCGGATCGCGACTGGTTAGATGCGGCACAGCGCGTTCGATTAGGGCTTGGTTGCCTGAGTCCAGCAGCGTCCGCGCCGCTCCGTCGCTCATCGCCAGGGGGCAACTGTAAATGTCGGTTGAAGGTGTAAACAGATACGCGAGCGCGCACTGATGAACGCGCGAAAATCGGCCATGCTTTTGTTCATAAGCGGTGGCGACCACACCGTGTTCCGCAGCGATGCGTTCCGCGACGCGCCATAAGGGCGTCAGCTCAATTCGATCGATTCGATTTCCCCAGGCGTCCCACTGCGTAAGCGTCGGCTCGTTGAGCCTATCGGCAAGTTGCATTTGATAGAGTTCACCGCCGGCAAGTCTTCCCATTTCCACGAGCGCCGGTTCGATCTCGCGCAGCACTTCGGCGGGAATGGTCCGCCGTAAGTAGGAGCGCAGAACTGAATCATCCTCGTATTGATTGCCCAACGCTGGGGGCGCTTGCTGAAACGGCATGATCATAAATGTAGCATAGACTTTAGTCTGTGCTTGGTGGCCGGCACAGACTGAAGTCTATGCCACTTCAAGACTAATGCGTTTGGTGTTAATCTCGGCCTCATCATGATTTACAGAACACTTGGAAGCACCGGCGAAAATGTCTCGGCTGTCGGCGTTGGCGGCTGGCATCTCAGCCTTCCGCACGTCGACGAAAAACTCAGCCTGCGCATTGTCCGCACCGCGATCGATCGCGGCATCAACTTCATGGATAACTGTTGGGACTACAACGACGGCGAAAGCGAACGGCGCATGGGTAAAGCACTTGCCGACGGCTATCGCGCGAAGGCTTTCCTGATGACCAAGATTGACGGGCGAACAAAACAGGAGGCGGCGAAGCAACTGGATGAATCGCTGCGGCGGCTAAAAGTGGATTGCATCGACCTGGTGCAGCATCACGAAGTCATTCGCTATGAAGACCCGCATCGAATCTTCGCTGTGGCGGGAGCCAACGCTGCGCTCGTTGAGGCTCGCTCCGCTGGGAAGCTTCGCTACATCGGCTTTACCGGACACAAAGATCCGCACATACATTTGCACATGCTCGAAGTAGCAACAGAGTACGGCTTCAAATTTGATACGGCGCAAATGCCATTGAACGTCATGGATGCGCATTATCGCAGCTTCGAAAAACTTGTCGTGCCGGAACTGGTCAAGCAGGGAATTGGCGTGCTCGGGATGAAGAGCATGGCAAACGGCATTTTATTAAAGTCGAAAACAGCTACGCCAATTGAGTGCCTGCATTACGCCCTCAACCTGCCCACGTCCGTTGTTATCACCGGCATCGACAGTATGGAAATCCTTGATCAGGCATTCACGGCGGTTGAATCGTTTCATTCTCTCAGCAACGAGGAACGGGATGCCTTGCTTGCGAAAACCGCTGACGCCGCGGCAACCGGACGCTTTGAACCGTTCAAGACAACCTCAATCTTTGATGGCACCGCGCAAAATCCCGAGTGGCTTGGCGAAGAACCGCCCGAGGTTCAGCAGCTCATGCAAGCGTGAACGGTAGTGTTGGTGGGGCTTCGGCTCACTGGCTGATATAATTTGGCCCAGTTAACATGCCAGAAATCAGTCGATTCTTCGGAATTGTAATCGCAATCTATTACAAGGAACACGGCCTGCCGCACTTTCACGCAAAGTACGCCGGACAGACAGGCGTGTTCTCGATTGTTGAACTGAAACTAATTGAAGGCCGTTTACCAAAACGAGTTGTTGCGCTCGTGCTTGAATGGGCCTTTGATCATCGGGGTGAGTTGCTGGAGAATTGGCAGCGTGCGGTTGCACAGAAACCGCTACTGCCAATCGAGCCGTTGGAATAGGAGGTACTGATGCATTTCGTAAAGGACCTGAAGTATTTGTCTGAATACAAGCTAATGCTGACATTTGAGGACGGCAGCTTAAGACAGGTTGATTTAGCGGCGCACCTCGACGGAGAAGTGTTTGAGGAGCTGAAGGACATGAGCAACTTCAAAAGCGTTCATCTCAACTCCGATTTGGATACGATTGTTTGGGGAAATGGAGCCGACATGTCGCCGGATTTTCTCTATGAAATCGGCGTTCCTGTCGCCGAGCCAGTGCCTGCGGCATAACACCTGTGACTAAGAGCCTCTCAAACCTTCGTCAACAATAGCCAGAGCGTCACGTTGCGAGGAGAGCGTTTCTGGATAGCAAACTCCGTGACCTTTGGATATTTCGCGGAGAATAACGATAGATGGCAACTCCAATAAGAGTCCTCATTATCATTTCTTATTTTTGTCGTCCCAAAGTTTTGGCTCCCAAAGTTCGACCTTGTTTCCATCGGGATCAATGATCCAAAGGAACGCGCCGTTCTCGTGATACTCCGGTCCTTGATGGATCGCAACTCCTCCGGCGTTGAGTTGCGCGATCATTCCGTCCATGTCATCGATTCGATAGTTGATCATGAAGGATGATTCACTTGGACTGAACCATTTTGTGGCCGGCTCAGCGATGAGCCATGCCGTAACACCCTTATCTTCTGCTTTATCTTCGGGCCACCTGAGGGCGCCGCCTCCCCACTCTGAAAGCTCGAGGCCGAGATGCTTTTGGTACCATTCGCGCAGAGCTTTATTGTCGGTTTTCGCTTTAAAGAATACGCCGCCGATTCCTGTTATTTTTGCCATAGTCGTCTCCTAAACCTCTTTCATTTTTTTCGCGGGAAATGCTAACTCTAAATCGAAGTGCGGCTGGGCGGCGAATACCGCTCGCGCTACTCTTCCCGCTGTTGCACCTTGCGTTCTCCAAATCACGCCTCGACTGTCGCCGGGCTCCCCGCAGCCTGTGGTTTCATTTTCTTCCGCAGAATCAGCGCCGAGACCAGGGTGATGATTAACCCAACCGGGAACGGCTCAGCAAAGGTCATAGCCGCATTGATGAAGGGGTTGTCTAAATACTTCAATTGATTAAGCTGCGTTTGGATCGCTTCCGGGCTGGCGCCCGAGTTCTTGACGTGCGCGACGCACATGGTCATGAACCGCTCACCAAAGCTGGGAATACCGAAATACATGATCTCCCATGTGACTACGTACAAAACGGATGAGATGAGGGTGATTAGAATGCCGATGGCAAAGGCGCGTCCGAATGTGATGGTCCCACCGCCAATATTCTCGCGATAGGAGCGGATGCCGAAGAACACCAGCATGAACGACAAGACCATCGTCGTATAGCCGATGAACATGCTATGCGATTGCAGCCAGGCCGAATCCGTGAAAGGGAGGGTGGCGAACATCATCACTGCCATCATGCCGCCGGAAATAAGCCCGAAAGTCAGGACTGTCTTTTTCATCTTTTGATTCTCCTAATAAGTGTTCAAATTTCGGGCGTAAACATACCCGGGGCGGCTTGGCTTGTCGTCATACTTTCGGGTGAATTAGTACTGCAACGATAAGAATCACCCATTTGGGTGAGTGCCCGCTAAGCGCCGAAGGCGCCAAATGCGTAAGCCCGCGCCATCGCCTCAGGTCAGCGCGACATTAACATTTCTTTTGAGCCGGGGATCCAGGTCGGCGTTCGTTCCCGCGTGTTGAATTGCGTAATCGGTGAGCGCCTGATGGAGACTTATTTCGATCGGAACTATCTGCGCGCCGTGTCCAGACAGTCCACAAATCCTCAAATTCAGCAACCCGATTCCGAGGAACTCTCTTGATTTTTGCGATCAGTTCTTGCTGCCCGATGGCGAAAGTATAGCACCTCGCGCACTGGCCTTCAGATTCGACCGTTGATTTTATGGGCAACGGCGATCGGAAGCGAACCGATGAAGAAGGGTTTTGCAGACCTCTGCATTACCACTTGGCTACGCTGCTAAAAAAGTGAAAGCGACCCAAGCGGACAGGACCAAGCGCTGTCGGTTGACTCATGTTGGCACCGATCTTGCTGGTCCAGTCAAAGAAGCCGATGGGTGTTCGAATATATAGCAGCACCTGCATCGTGGAGCACGAGTAACGATGCTTGTCCGTAGTTGCCGGAACCGATCATGATGCGAGGAACGACTTGAAACACAGAGATCCAATACCAGGCGCACGTCTAGATAGAACCCGGCGCGACAAGAGTAAGCACGGAAGGGTGATGTCGTTTCAGACCGATCACGAGGTGCGACATGGCTAAAGTGAGCGGCGCAGCCAGAGAAAGCGGAGAGAATCGCGAGCCGAGTAAGCGCGAACTTCAGCGCCAGATGGAGCGAACGCGCGAATCTCTCGCCGAGACCGTTGATGAGATTAAAGAAACCATCGGTCAGGAAGTCAGCGCCGTCAAGAAGACTGTGACCGGTGTTCTTGATTATCGCGAAGAGTTTCAAAAGGAGCCGCTGGTTTGGAGTCTGGGCGCGCTATCGGCCGGCTTCGCTCTCGGCTATACGCTCGGATACGCCCACAAGAACACCAAGGGCGGCAAACAAACACCGGTCATAGCCTTTGCCGACAGCATGGTCGAAGAAATGTCAACGTTGGGAAAGGGACTGGTGATGCCGGCACTCGATGCAAAAATCAAGGAGTTGTTCGGCTTCGAGTTTTCTGAATTGTTGGCGCAGGTTGGAGGAGGAGCGAACAAGCGGACCACGAAAAGAATTACTAAGCGCGTGAGGTCGAAAACGACGAAGAAGCAAGCAGCCAAAAAGAAATGACTTTAGGAAACAACCCCCACGTCACGCATCAACGTTTATGCGTTAAGGGGAAACGAAGGCGCCTCTGCCTGGGTATCTCCACATCTGTCGCATAAGTAGCGCAATTGTCTTGAGGATAACCTTGGAGGATCAATGAAATGGCCACAAAGAAAAGATCGAACAAAGCAGCAGGAAAGAAGCAGTCCCGCGGCACTAAGAAGAGCGGCAGCAAGAAGTCGGGCCAAAAGATAACGACCAAAAAAGTGTTGACGAAAGCCAGGAAGGTCGCGCGGGAAGTGCTGCAGGGCGCTGCCGCCGGGGCCCTCCAGGGCGCGGCGGAAGCCGGCGCGAAAGCCGCAGGCGTTGACAAGCGGGCCGACGCCAAGAATGTAGCAGCCAAGGGTATTAGTGCGGCAACGAAGGGTCGGCATGCGGCGCCGAAGAGCCGCAAAAAATAGATCGTCTGGGTTTGGACCAGGCGTGGGTTCCAAGGACCGTCCGAACAGCAAGATCCGGCCTGCTGCGAAGCGGCTGAGTAGTTGTGAAGTTTGGAGGCGGCGATCGGAATCGAACCGATGAATAAAGGTTTTGCAGACCTCTGCCTTACCACTTGGCTACGCCGCCCTAACAGCAAGTATGAAGCATGAAGGCGGAAGGATGAAGTCTCGGCCTTCATGTTTTCAGTTTGCAGTTTTCAGCCGAACCGCAATTTAGCGGCTGCAACACTGAAAACCAAAAACTGAAAAGCGACCCTTCATCACTTCCGCCTTCATTATTTCTTGGAGCGGGAGACGAGATTTGAACTCGCGACCCTCGCCTTGGCAAGGCGATGCTCTACCACTGAGCTACTCCCGCTTTGGAGCAGCAGCGATTCTAATGATTCGATGTTTGTTGTCAAGCGAGGCGGTTTTGACTTTGGTTGTCATCTCGACTTCTCATTGGAACTGGGGCGGGGAAACGCAAAGCGATCTCATTAGCACCGCGGCTTCAGCCGGTGGTCAAGTTCTACAAAATGATTCCTGAACCGTTTCCAACGGTTTCTCATGATTGCCCCGCCAACAAAAACCGTTAGAAACGGTTCCGTCTTGACTCCGGTTTGGGTATCACCGGGCTGAAGCCGCGGTGCTAATGAGATCGCTTCGCGTTCCCCAGGAGCGATGCGGACAAGCTGCAACGTATGTGTCATGTCGGATTGTTCGCGCTGCGCGCTCAATGCGGCGGGACGCCCGCGGTCCCAGTGACTAGTCGTAATATCTGTCGGACCAGGTGCGCTTGCGTAGTTGGTCCTCAGTCCAATAGTTGCGGAGCAAATCAATTTTCGGCGCCAGTCTAAGAGCCTCTTCGTCTCCAAAGACAATCGTCACTACGTCGTAACGATAAGGCTGGCCGACGAGACCAAACATACGCCGATAGGCGCGCGCGGCCCGGGCGATCTGCCGCTGCTTGCGACGATCGACGTTCGCTTGCGGCGGCGCGAACCAATCTGAAGCGCGGCTCTTCACTTCGACGAAACAAAGCGTGTCTCCCTGATAAGCGACGAGATCGATTTCAACGTTGATGGCAACTCCGAGTCGGTTGCGACCAACGGGCAGGGCAAAGTTTGAAGCGACAATCCGATAGCCGAGCTGTTGCAGGTATGCAGCCGCCAGTGCTTCGCCGCGACGACCGAGTTCGAGTTGTTGGAAGGCGTCGACCTTCGACGGCGAGGTTTCTATGGTTGAGGAGTTCATTGCGCTTGAGTCTCACGTAAGTCGTCTTCACTCCGAGAAAGACCTGTTCTTCCAACGTGAGTGATTGGCGACCATCGCAAACTAACAGTTTGCTTTACCCAGGAAGAGAATTATTTTTCAAGTGAGGTGCGAAGTCTATCCAGCGCCTTGCCCCAGTAGGTTTTCATCTTTGCCGAAGATTTTGCATCGGGAAGTTTGCTGTGCTGCACGACTACCTGACTCTTGTCCGCCGCCTTGGGATAGAAATTGATTTCAAGGCTGCTTTTATCGTCGTTCCAGGTCACACGCAGCGATTTGTCGGTCGTTTTAGTGCGAACGACGAAATCGTTTTCAGGCAGCCACAATGAACGAGATCTTGCATTCGCGAAAGACTTGTAGAGCTTAGCGACCGGCGCGTTAACGGTTCGGCTGACGCTGATTTGGTACCCCGCGGGCTTCTGATATTTCTCGCGCAAACCGCGCGCTTGTTCATAGGTTACCGTGACCATCTGTTGCCACCATGGTCCAACATCGTATTTCTCGCTTACAAGTTTGACGATCTCCTGGTGGTTCATCTTGCGCGCGCCGGCTTTGTCGAGAACCGCGAACCAGTCCTTCCAGTTCTTGCCAGTTTTTGCCTTTACGGCAATGTCGCTCATGCGCGGCGTTGTATCGTTCTTCGTTTTCATGAATGTGATCCTGCGGCTTTGCCGCTTTCGGTGCGGAAAGGCTCTGCCTTTCCGACAAGCTGTAAAGAATTCTGGAGGCTATGCCTAATCGATGTCCTTTCAGGCAGAGCCTAAACTTTCGTGTGATGCTGCGGAAAGGCAGAGCCTTTCCGCACGGAAGGCGGCAGAGCCGCAAGTGCGGCGCCGCTTATGAACCTAAGGATTACAAGTTGCGAGGATTACCTGAACCGCTGGGCTTTCCGGTATCGCGTTCATAAGCAACTTTCAGCCAGCGCTTCACTTCGTCGTCGATATCTTTTAATGACGTTAACTCGAAACGGTGCGTGATGCGATCCTTTTTCGCAAAGCCGCCGGTATCGATCAATCGTCCTTTTGCTTTTGTGTCGCCCAATGCCAGACCAAAATCAATTCGAGTACGTGTGGTCGGTTTGATCTGTGCGAAGACGTGATTGCGATAAAGCGGCACAATCGTCTGGCAGGGACAAGCTTTCACATCCTTGCCCACGCTTAGGCCAAGTTTCAATAACGCATCGTAGATGGGACGCAGAGGCGCTTTGCCGCCGGCGAACATGGTTTCAACGTATCCTTCGGCAGCTTGCAAATAGGTGTCCGGGTCGCCGACTTCGGCGCCTTTACCGTCGGCTCGTTCGGCCAGCCACCACGCGCTGTTGGTGCCGAGTCCGTACTCCGTCTTCAACCACTCGCGCCGCGCCTTCTCATCTTTAGGTCCAGACTTTCTGATGAGCTTTAACCAATCTTCCAGCGAGCGGCCGGTTTTGTCTTTCAGTTCGGCAATCCATTTCTGCGTCATCAACACGCCCGGATGAACGCCGTAGATCGATTTCTTTTTCGCTGCTGCTCGTGCCATGAGTGTTTTCGCTCCTTTATCAAGAACCCACCCGCTACCGCAGGCGGTACTGACAAGATAGCTCGTGCCGTGATTCGTTTTCCTCTCTAACCTAAGAACCCACTCGCTACCGCAGGCGGTACTGACAAGATAGCCGGGCTCAATCCTGAGAGCGCATTGTCACTTCGCCTCTTTCGGAACGTGACTCATCAACGCCAGTAAGTTGTTTTCCGAATCGCGGAACGCTGCCAGCCAAAGATCATAAGCGCCCATGTCGGCAACAAATGCCGGTTCTTCTTCAAACTGAACGCCGCGCGTCGTCAGCGTTTCGCAAGCCCGGTGAATATCATCGACGTTAAAGTAAATAATAGAACCCGGGTGATCAAACTCGGGCTTTGCGGGCAGCGACAGCATCAAACGAATTCCATTGCAATCGAAGAAAGCGAGGGTCGGTGGGACGGTGAACAAAAGCTTCATTCCAAGCTTGTCGCGATAGAAGCCTACGGCGCGCTCGATGTCATGAGCGTTGACCGCGATTTGCTCGATCGCAGCCAAGCCAAAGTTCGTTTCATCAGCCATTACTTTGCTCCGAATGGGGAGTTGGATTGCGGCAACGGTATAGCCGACGACGAGCGCGATAGTCAAACAAATTCCGGAAGTGATCGAAATCGTTCTTTGTAAAGCAAACTGTTAGTTTGCGGACGTGGAATGCATTCAACCATCGCAAACTAACAGTTTGCTTTACGAAGTAGGGCGATGCCCAATTCCGCGCGCGTTTTCATGTAGCGCAAGTGGCGGTTAAGATGCCTTCTTCGAAATACGACGGAAGATCTGGTGAAGAGAGAGAGTTGGGATACAGCGTGAAGAGTAACGGACTTTCGTTAGTGGCAATCGTGGGCCGGCCGAACGTCGGCAAGTCCACCCTGTTCAACCGGCTGACCGGCGAGCGGAAATCGATCGTGGGCGACGAGCCCGGCATCACGCGCGACCGCATCTACGGCGAGGTGGAGTGGGGCGGTCAGCGCTTTTCGTTGGTCGACACCGGCGGCATGGTTCCCGATGACGATGAGATCATCCCGGCAAATATTTTGAAGCAGGCGCAGGTCGCGATTTCCGAAGCGGACGTTTTGTTGCTGACCGTTGATGCGCGCGCTGGAATAACGCCCCTGGACGAAGAACTCGCAAAACTTCTGCGCGCGAGCGGGAAGACAGTGTTTGTAATCGCGAACAAAGTCGATGCCGCCAGAATGGAAGCCGAACGAAATGAATTTTACCGCTTTGGTTTCCAGGAAGTTTATCCGGTATCCGCAGAGCAAGGCCTGGGCATTGGTGATTTGCTCGATGCATTAATCCCGCACCTTAAAGAAAACGAAACGACAGACGGGGAGAAGCCACGCGAGCTGCGCCTCGCGATTGTCGGCCGGCCAAACGTGGGCAAGTCGTCCGTGCTGAACAGCCTGCTCGGTGAAGAGCGCGCGATTGTTTCGCAAATCGCCGGCACGACGCGAGATGCCACGGACACGTTATTGCAAACTCCCGATCAGCTATTTCGCCTGATTGATACCGCGGGCATCCGGCGAAAAGGGAAGACGGAACAGATGATGGAAAAGCTTTCCGTCATTATGGCACGCAGAAATTTGGAGCGCGCTGATGTCGCGATCGTCTTGCTTGATGCGGAAGAAGGACCGACAGCGCTGGACGCGAACATCGCCGGCTACGCGTTTGACGCGGGCTGCTCAATCATTATCGCTTGTAATAAATGGGATGCGGTTAAAGACAAAGAAAGCGGAACGTCAAGCGAGTTCGAGCGCGGCGTCAGGCAGAAGATGAAGTTTCTGGAGTTCGCGCCAGTCATTATGATCTCTGCCTTGACTGGACAGCGCGTCGAAAATCTTTTGCCACTCGCAATCAAAGCCAACGAGGCGCGCAATCGGCGCGTTTCCACTTCCCAGCTAAACGCTTTTTTTGAGGCCGCAGTTTCGCAGCCGCGTGGCGGCAGCGCGCCGGCGCCGGTCAAGGGCGGCGTGTCCAGGTTGCACGTGCAATATATGACGCAAGTCGGTGTGCGTCCGCCCAAGTTTGTGCTGTTCACTTCAGGCGGTAAGGCGGGACTGCATTTTTCTTACTTGCGTTATCTGCAGAATCGTTTGCGCGAAGAGTTTGATTTTTTTGCGACGCCGCTAAAGATCATCGAGAAGCACAAACAACGGAAGAAGCGAAATTAGTAGTTTCTCAAATTCCAAATTCCAAATTCCAAATTCCAAATTCCAGATTCCAGATTTCAAATTCCAGATTCCAGGTTCAAGATTCCAGGTTCAAGATTCCAGGTTCGAGATTCAAGATTTCAAATTCGAGATTCCAGGTTCAAGATTCCAGGTTCAAGATTCCAGGTTCGAGATTCAAGATTTCAAATTCGAGATTCCAGGTTCCAGGTTCCGGATTCCAGCATTCAGATTCCAGCTTCAAGATTTCAAACTCCAGAAGTGAGCCAGAAGCAAGGATGTCCACGAAGCCCGCAATCAGTTTTGAAGTATTAGCGCGCGAGGGTGAAGCCCGTGCCGGCGTGTTGACTACGCGCCGTGGTCCCATTGAAACCCCCGTTTTCATGCCGGTGGGAACTGCGGGAACGGTGAAGGGAGTTAGGTTCGAAGCGCTCGAGAGAGAACTCGGTGCGCACATCATTCTTGGCAACACCTATCATCTGTGGTTGCGTCCCGGCATCGATGTGATTCGCGCGTGTGGTGGACTGCATCGCTTCAACAGTTGGCCGCGCGCGTTGCTTACAGACTCTGGAGGTTTTCAGGTTTGGTCGCTGGGTGCACTGCGCAAGATTACGGAGGAGGGAACTGAATTTCGTTCGCACGTCGATGGCAGTCTTAAGTTTTTATCGCCCGAAATCTCGATGGAAGTGCAGGCGGCCTTAGGTTCAGACATCGTCATGGCGTTTGACGAATGCGCGGCGGGCGATGCGCCGGCGGACGTATCACGCAAAAGCATGGAGCTGACCGCGCGCTGGGCCAATCGTTCACGAATCCGATTTGACGGACTGCAATCCGAAGAGTTGGATACCGGACGAACCGACGAAACCGAAGTGTTGAGTGGCGAGCAAGCATTGTTCGGCATCGTGCAAGGCGGGGCACACAACGATCTTAGGCGCGAAAGCTTAACGCGCACTATCGAGATCGGATTCGATGGTTACGCTATCGGTGGTCTCAGCGTAGGCGAAGAGAAGTCGGTGATGTGGGACGTGGTTGGCGCGCTGGCGCAGGAAATGCCAGCGGAAAAGCCGCGCTACCTGATGGGTGTCGGCACGCCCGAAGATTTGGTCGACGCGGTTTCGCGCGGCATTGACATGTTCGATTGTGTGTTGCCCACGCGTAACGGTCGCACCGGCCAGGCATTCACCTCGCGCGGCAAGATGAATTTGAAGAATGCGCAGTGGGCACTGGACACACGGCCGCTGGATGAATCTTGTTCGTGCGCAGTTTGCCGCCGCCACTCGCGTGCCTTTCTTCGTCATCTATATATGTCGGGCGAGATCCTCGCGAGTGTGCTGTTAACGCACCACAATTTGGGCTTCTTCCTTGACACTATGCGACGCGTGAGGCAATCTATCCGGTCTGGCAATTTCACGAAATTTCAGCGAGAGTTTACCGAGGGCTTGAACACTTATTCGCGCCAGAATGGTTGAAAGTTGGCGGGAAATTGGCCCACGGTAGTTCCGCACTAACTAATCAAGTACAACGAGGCCTGAGAGAATTATTAGATGATAATTGCACTTGCCATGTTTCAGGGTGGTCTGGGCGCACTGGGCGGCCTGCTGCCGATGCTTTTGATCATCGGCGTTTTCTATGTGCTGCTCATCCGCCCGCAACAGAAGCGACAGAAAGAACTGCAACAAACAATCTCGCAGTTGAAGACCGGAGATCGTGTGGTTACCACCGGCGGAATTATCGGCACCATAACAACGGTACGCGACACCAGCTTTTTAATTAGAAGCGCGGACAAGTCCATTCTTGAGATTGCGCGTTCGGCCGTCGCCGGTATCGACGAAGAAGAAAAGAAATCCTAGTTTCTCGTAAGATCCATCTGCAATGAAAAAGAAGAATCTGCTTCAGCGCACAATTATTATCGCAATTGTTACGCTGCTTGGTTTGTATGTTGTTATCGGCCCCCGCCGCCGGCCCACGCGTCACGATTTTACCTGGTCGGGAATTAAAGCAACTTTAGCGGAGAACATTCACCTCGGGCTTGATCTCAAGGGTGGGACGCATCTGGTGATGCGAGTTAAGACCGATGAAGTTCTGAAGAATCTGACGCTGGCCGACGCCGCAACCATCAACAAGGCGATCAAAGACGCCGGCTTGCCCGCGAAGGAAGCGACACCGGAAACCAGCAACGGCTCCTATCGAATTGTCCTGGAAGCCACAGACGCCGCCAGGCTCGCAGAGATTGATCAGGCCGCAAAGAAAAGTTTAGGCAATGATCAGTCGTATTGGACGTCGTCGACTAGCGGTAATGCTGTCGTCTTTACGTTGCCGCCGTCCGCGCAATCCACTCTTGCTGAACAGGCAACTGACCAGGCCCAGCGAATCATTGAAAGCCGCCTCGATGCAGTGGGTGTGGCGGAACCATTGGTCCAACGACATGGCTCGCAGGCGTCTCATCAGATTCTGGTGCAAATGCCGGGAATTCACGACCCTGAGCGTGTGAAGCAACTGCTAAAGGCCGAATCAAAGCTGGAACTGGTACACGTTGTCAGCCCTCCCAGCCCCCAGTCTGCGCAAACCTACAATACGGAAGAAGAGGCGAAAGCAACGCTTGGCGGAACGGTGCCGACCAATCGTCGCGTGCTGCCGTATGCCGAACGAAATGAACCTACAGCCGCCGGTCAGACGGCAACTAGCGACGCACAGAAACAAAAAAAATGGGTTGTAGTTGAATCGCCTGCTGTAGTTGACGGTAACGAACTTCGCAGCGCCCAAGCCGTGCAGGCGCAAGGGGGCGGCGACTCGTATCAGATTGCTTTTGCCTTAAAGCCGACAGGCGCGCAAAAATTCGGAACGTGGACCGGCGCCAACATCAACGAATACATGGGCGTCGTTTTGAACGATGAAGTTAAGTCGATCGCCTTCATCAAGTCGCAAATAAACGATCAGGGCGAAATCTCCGGTCGCTTCACCAAGCAGTCGGCTGACGACCTGGCGCTGACTTTGCGCTCGGGTGCTTTGCCGGCGCCGATTGAGTATCAGGAAGAACGGACGGTTGGGCCAAGCCTCGGCGCCGATTCGATTCGCTCGGGCGTGCGCGCATCTTTGTTCGGACTGATTTTCGTCGTGGTGTTCATGCTCTTTTATTATCGTGGCGCCGGCGTAAACGCTGTCGTCGCGTTACTGCTAAACATGATTCTAATGTTGGCGGGGTTGATCATTTTCCAGGCGACGCTGACGTTGCCTGGTATTGCCGGCATCATTCTGACAATCGGTATGGCCGTCGACTCTAATGTGCTGATTTTTGAGCGCATTCGTGAAGAACTGCGTACCGGGAAGACGATTCCTTCAGCCGTAGAGCAGGGGTTTGCGCGCGCGTTCGTGACGATCATCGACACGCACGTCACGACAATTATCTCGTCAATGTTTCTATTCGTTTTCGGCACCGGCCCGTTGCGTGGTTTCGCTGTGACACTGGTGCTGGGTCTTTTGATAAACCTGTTCTCGGCAGTTTATGTTTCGCGCACTATCTTCATGTGGGAGTTGAGTCGCAAGCGCAAGTTGGAGTCGTTGAGTATCTAAACGCCGACGCTCTCCGCGCGCTGGTGCGCTGACAAATTAATATGATTCAAGTTTTTAAAGACGTTAAGATTGATTGGCTGGCCAACCGCCGGATCTTTATCGCCATTTCAATTCTGTTGATGTTGTTTGGGCTCGGCTCGGCAGTTTTCCGTCAGGTAAAACATCCGAACGGGAGCGAGGCTTTCAACATGGGCGTCGACTTTAAAGGCGGCACCGTCGTCACCGTGCGGTTCAAACAGAGGCCGTCCGCCGAAGTCATCCGCGACGCGTTGGTAAAGGCCGGTTTAAAAGATGCGATCATCCAGCCGGTAACGGACAAGCCTGACATGGTGCTGATCAAGATCCCGCTTGAAGGTGGAGGAGAATCGCAAGCCCAGGTTGAAGCCGGACGGGCCAAGGTACGAGAATCGTTGAGCACTTTTGGTCCGGAGACAGGCATCGATAAAGATCTCAACTCCGATGCCAATGCCGCTTTTAAGATTGAAGGAACGGATGCGGTTGGCGCTGTCGCGGGTGCGCAACTTCGAAACAAAGCCATCGCCACCACGTTAGCGGCGCTGGTCGGCATCCTCATGTATATCGCCTTCCGCTTTGAATGGACCTATGGAGCGGCCGCCGTGATCGCGGTGTTTCACGATGTGCTCGTCACGCTGGGATTCTTTTCTATTTTTCAGTGGGAAGTCAGCCTGACAGTTATCGCCGCGCTGCTTACGCTGGTCGGATTTTCGGTTAACGACACCATCGTAGTTTTCGATCGTATTCGTGAGAATCGCCGGCTGCATCGGCGCGAGTCGTTGTACAAGATCACAAACGATTCTATTAACCAGACGCTTTCGCGAACAATCATCACCTCGGGATTGGTTTTTCTGTCAGTCTTGTCGATGGTGCTTTTTGGCGGAGAAGTATTGCGTGGTTTTTCGCTGGCCCTTTTGATCGGAGTTACCTTTGGGACCTATTCGTCGATAGCGATAGCGAGCCCGATCATGGTGTGGTGGGAGCAACGGCTTGAATCCGCAAACAGAAGCTCCGCCGTTACAGCTAATCGCGATCAGTTGCGTCCGATTGGTGCTTCAAAACGTGCCGCCGCAGCGACTGAAGCGAGTAAACAATCTCGTGGCGCCGGCCGGGCTTGAGTCACATTACCAAACGGCGACGAATGCAGTATTTGTCGCAATAATATCTTCAAATTGCGCTTGACTTTGTTGCGGGAAGCGGCATAGACTGCTGCCGTTGCTGGCCAATTAAATACTCGAAAGTCGACCCCCCCGTTTTGAGAAACGAAGGTTGTGGGCGGGGCAGTCTGTTGAGTAGGCCGGCGAGTTTTTTTCTCGCACAGCGGCTTTCTGATTTGGTTCTTAGTGCTCAACTGGCTGCTGGTTTCCCCTTCATTTTGTGGTGAGCTCAAACCCGGGAAGATCGACGTTTGAGTGCAATTAAAGAAGCGAACGTTCGCGTCGTAAATTATTTTGCACCCCTGATCCATTTGGCACCGGAATAGGGAGGATAATATGTTCGATAACCTTGTTGAGTCTGGTTCGCACAAGCAAGACTTGGGGCGCAAAGGCTCGTTCATCCTGGGTACGGTCGTAATTTATGCTGTGCTCTTTACCGCGGTTTTCATTGGCGGCATTATCTGGTATGACGCTGCCCTCGGCGAGCAGGATCTGGAGCTGACTACGTTGGTGGCTCCGGTTCCAGTACCGCAGGTCGAGAAAGCACCCGAGAAGCAGGAAGAGGCCAAGCCCACCAAGGCCGAGCAGAACGTTGACGTCAGAAAAGAACTGATCGCCGACGTTAGCCGCACTGAATTGGTACCCAAAGAGGTATCTGCTAAAGCGAGCGACATCCCGCCAGTTCGAAGGGGCGTGACGACAGTCGTCGGCACCGAATCTTCAAACGCGGCCGCTCCCATTTCGGGGCCTGGAACAGGCACCGGAATCGTCGCTGGGCCAACGCAAGTAAACATCGCTGACGAACCGCCGCCGCCGCCGCCGAAACCGACTCCCCCGCGCGCGCCAGTCTCAGGCGGAGTGCTAAACGGAAAAGCAATCAGTCTTCCCAAACCGGCCTATCCGGCGATCGCCAGGACGGCTCATGCCTCCGGCACGGTCGTGGTCCAGGTGTTAATTGATGAGAACGGAAACGTTGTCTCGGCACACGCAGTATCGGGTCATCCGTTACTGACAGCCGTGGCTGTCGCGGCAGCACGTGGTGCGCGGTTTTCGCCCACAAAGCTTTCCGGACAACCGGTGAAGGTGACCGGCGTCATTACGTACAATTTCGTGGCGCAATAAAATGCGGAGGTTCAGCGCCGTACGAGCCTCGGGCGGCTCATTCAGCGAGTTCCCTGCGAGCTATTAATGTAAGAAAAACCTTTTGGAGGGTTGACCGTGACTATTCTAACAAGTCTTCTAGGAACCAAAGTCTTTGGCTTGATTGTATTAATGTGGCAAGCGGCAGGGGCAGCTCCTGCAGCCAGCCCGGGAGAGGTGGACCATTTCTCGATCATGTCGATGATCAAGAGTATGGGCGGCGTCGCCATCGGCGTTGTTATTGTTCTTCTAATAATGTCGGTCTACTCGATCGCCATCATGGTCGAACGCTATCTGACCTATTCGGCAGCTAAAAAGCAGTCGCGCGAATTTGCGCCACGCGTAGCTCAGGCGCTGAAGAACGATCGCATCGAAGAAGCGATCAACATCAGCGACAAACATCGCAAGTCTCACCTGGCTATGGTGGTCAGCAGCGGCTTGCAGGAGTTCCGAGCGCACGAGCAATCTTCCGACATTTCCGGCGACGAGATCGAAGCCTCGAAGCGCGCCCTGCAGCGTGCCATCGCCATCAAGACTGCGGAGTTCAAACGCGGCCTGTCGGGTTTGGCGACCATCGGGTCGACGGCCCCGTTTGTGGGATTGTTCGGTACAGTGTTTGGAATTATTAACGCGTTCCGCGGCATGAAAGCGGCAGAGCAGGCCGGTATCGGCGCGGTCGCCGGTGGTATTTCCGAAGCTTTGTTCACCACCGCGCTGGGATTGCTGGTGGCTGTGCCCGCTGTTTGGTTGTTCAATTACTTCACCGGCAAAGTCGATGGCTTTATCGTGGAGATGGACAACTCGGCTTCAGAACTTGTCGATTACTTCATTAAAAATCGCACGAAGCAATTGAAGCCGTAAGCGGTCTGCAAATTTATTAGTGGTTGCCGGGCCGTTAGCAGGAGCTGCCCGGCCGATCAGGTTCTTTCTGTCGGCGAGAGTGAAAGGGAGACTGAGTTATGGGAATGGCAGCAGGTGGAGGCGGTGGCTTCCAGTCAGAAATTAACGTCACCCCAATGGTCGATATCATGTTGGTGCTTCTGATCATCTTCATGGTAGTCACCCCGTTGTTGCAGCACGGCGTTACGGTTAGCCTGCCGCAAAACATGAATAACCCCGATGAAGACACCAGGATCAATAACGAGACGGCCATCGTCATCGCCATTCCCAACGATGGCGAATACTGGCTGGGCAAAACAAAACTCACCAAGGATCAGATCAAGGGCAAAGTTGAAACGATGTTGGGTAACATCAAAAAGGAAGAGGACCGCATCGTTTACATCAAGAGCGGTGTGGGTGTCAGCTACGGCGAGGTCGTAAACGTCATCAACGAAGTAAGAGGGTTGGGCGTTGATAAGATTGGCCTGGTCGCCGATAAGAAGAAGAAAGCTGGTTCAACTGCCCCGGCGGCATAATAAACGTTGACCGGGAATTGTTAGAGTTCGAGTATTAAGAGGAGCAAATTTATGGCTATGGGCGGTGCTAAAGCAGAAGGCGGATCAAAAGCAGTACCTTATATTAATGTGACGCCGCTGATCGACGTGTTGTTGGTTTTGCTAATCATCTTCATGGTGATCACGCCGCTTAAACCAAGTCGCTTTCAAGCTGACATTCCCACGCAAAGAGATCCGAATGAAGATCTAAGCAAGCTGAAACCGAACCCGTTGACGCTGGTGGTTTCAATCTCAAACGATCTTCAACTGAAACTCAATGCGGACAACATCGGATCGGTGAATGACACGGCGCCTCTCAGTCAAAAGTTGTTGCAGCTTTTTCAGCTACGCAAAGAGCAGCACGCCTACAAACCGGGCATGGAGACGCGCTCTGATTTGCCCGACTCGGAACGGCTGGAAAAAACAGTGTTTGTGAAAGCGCCTCGATCGCTGAAATACGGCGATGTTGTGAAGGTGATTGACGCGATCAAAGGGGCCGGCGCCAATCCCGTGGGGCTGCAGGTGGACGATCTGCCTCAATAAGTGTCTAATGACCAGCCGGTTCAGGCTTCGCTGAAACAGCCCAAGCCAATTCCTGTTGCGTTCCAACCATCTTAATGGAGCTACGGATCAATGAAACTCTCTCAAACTAGAATCGCCATCGTGTTGGCGGTTCTCGTTGTAACCAGTTCCGGCTGCGGGATAATTAATCGAATCAGGGCGAAGAATGAATTAAACGAAGCGGCGCGCACTTATCGCGAGGGCCACTTTGACGAGGCTGAACAGCATTCGCGCCGGGCCCTGGAACTCGATCCCAACAGCAAGAGCGCTCCGTCTTTCATCGCGCGCACTATTCACGCGCAGTATCGCCCCGGCGTGAACTCTCCGGAAAACGTTGCCAAGGCCCAGGAAGCGATTCAGGCCTATCAGCAGATACTCCAAAAAGATCCCAAGAACGAGGAGGCATACAAAGCTATTGCCTACCTTTATGGCGCAACCAAGGACGAAGACAAATTGCGCTCCTGGATCTCTTCGCGCGCCAACGATTCCAGCGTGGAACCGGAAAAACGGGCTGAGGCTTACGTGGTGCTCGCCAGCAAAGACTGGGACTGCTCATTTAAGATGACTGAGCTGCCGGCTAACAAGACGACTACGCTCAACGCAGGCAATCGCGCCAGTGTCGCCTATAAAAAACCAACTGACCAAAAAGAGTTTGATAGTGCCCAGGCTTGTGTAAAGCGCGGGCTTGAAGAGATCGAAAACGCTATCAAGCTTGACCCGAATAGCGAGTCGGCCTGGTCCTACAAAACGAATCTCTTGCTCGAGGCTAAGAAACTTGCTGAGATGGATGGAAAGACAGATCAGGCAGCTGAGCTCGATAAGCAGCGCGATGTGGCCCAGAAGCGAACTATGGCGCTGAGCGAAGCGAATCAAAAGAAGAAAGAAGCAGCGGACGCCAAACAGGGAACTTCCCCGGCCAAGTAAGACTGCAATCTCCTTAAACTGCTTTCTGGTGATGCTCGACTTTCGGGTCGGGCATCACCTTTTTGTTATACTCAACAATATTCGCGTGCTTGTTCAATTAACGTCTTCGGCCGGTGGTGCTGTCTTTAGATGATTCGAATCGAAGAAATTGTTGAGAAGGTCGCCAGCAATCATCCGCAGGCCAACCTCGATCTGCTGCGGCGCGCCTACCTTTTCTCCGCTCGCGAACACAAAGGCCAGAAGCGTGCCTCCGGCGAATCCTATCTGGTGCATCCCCTCGAGGTTGCCAACATCCTCGCCAACATGAATCTCGATGAAGTTTCCGTTGCCACCGGCCTGCTGCACGACGTCGTCGAAGACACGCTGGTAGACCTGGATACCATCCGCAAATATTTTGGCGAAGAAATTGCGCATCTAGTCGACGGGCTGACCAAAATTGCGCAAATCAGCAACATCTCGATGGAAGAGCAGCAAGCGGAAAATGTGCGCAAGATGCTGCTGGCCATGGTCGATGATGTGCGCATTGTGCTGATCAAGCTGGCTGATCGTCTGCACAACATGCGCACTCTGCAATACCTCAATCCTGAAAAAAGAAAACGCATTGCCGAAGAGACGATGGAAATCTTTGCACCCATCGCGCATCGATTGGGAATGGGTAAGTTGCGCGGGGAATTGGAGGATCTCGCTTTTCGTCATCTGCATCCGGACGCGTACCGCGAGCTGACCGAACAACTCGAGAAACGTCGTCAGGAGAATGAAGCATTTCTCAGCGGAGTAACCGAACGCATTGAGGCAAAGATGAACGAAGCCGAAGTGCCGTTCGTGCGCGTCGAGGGTCGCGTCAAGCGCCTCTACTCAATTTGGAAAAAGCTTAAGCGACAGAAGATCGATCTCGATCAAGTCTACGACCTGGTGGCTGCGCGCGTTGTTACTCCAAACGAAGTGAGACACTGCTATGCAGCGCTGGGAGTCATTCATAACACCTGGCGGCCCGTGCCCGGCCGCATTAAAGATTGGATCGCCACGCCGCGCGACAATCTGTACCAATCGCTGCACACCTCGGTCATCGGTTCTGACGGGCAATCATTTGAAGTACAAATCCGCACTGAAGAAATGCATCAGATTGCGGAGGAAGGCGTCGCGGCCCACTGGAAATACAAAGAAGGGAAACGCGGCGCGCACGACGATGACAATGCGTTTCAGGCCCTACGTTCGTTGGTCGAATGGACACAGGAAGTAAAAGATTCGCGAGATTTCCTCGACTCGTTGAAGCTCGACCTTTATCCCAAAGATCTTTTCGCCTTCACACCGATGGGTAAAGTAATCCAACTGCCGCGGGGCGCCACGCCGATTGACTTCGCTTACATGATTCACTCGGAAGTCGGAAACACGTGCACCGGCGCGCGCATCAACAACCGCATCATACCCTTGCGCAGTCAAATCCAAAACGGCGATGTGGTTGAGATTCTCACTTCGCCGCACTCGCATCCTTCGCGCGACTGGCTGAATTTTATTGTCACTTCGCGGGCGCGGAATCGAGTGCGCCATTGGGTCGCGGAACAGCAACGCACCGAATCGATCGAGATCGGCAGAAAACTTTTTGAGAAAGAAGCAGCGCGTTTCCAGCTTTCCGCCAAAAAGCTTTTCGGCGATAGCGACCGTGAGATGAAACGTGTCGCCGGAGAATACGGTTACGGTCGCGTGGAAGATCTGCTGGCCGGCATTGGCTACGGCAAACTAATCCCGCGTAACGTGATCGCAAAGTACCTGGGGCCAGAGCAGTTTGAACAACTCGACAAGCAAAAAGAATCGCGTTTGCGCAGCGGCGTTCGTGCGGTCAAACGTTTGATTCGCTTTGGTGACGACTCAATCGTAGTGCGTGGCGTAGATGATTTGATGGTGACGCGCGCGCGTTGTTGCAACCCGTTGCATGGCGAAGAAATTGTCGGCTACATCACACGTGGAAAAGGCGTGGCCGTCCACACCAAACGCTGCAAAAACGTGGCCTCGTTAATGATCAACCGCGAACGGATCGTCGACGTCGAATGGGCCGGCAGGCCGGAAACGACTGCCTACGCAGTTAAGCTGCTGGCCGTCACAGAAAATCGCACGGGCATGATCGCCGGCATCACCGGCGCAATTTCAGATATGAAAACCGGCATTCGCGATGCGCGCGCTTCGGTGGCTAATGACGAGAAGGGACACATCGAAGTGACTGTCGAGGTGTTTGACGTGAAGCATCTGGACAAAGTGATCAATTCCATCAAAGGCGTGCCCGGTGTGCTTGACGTCGAAAGAATGCAGGGCGTTGTCTGATCAGCCGCGGGTTTTCGCGGATAAAAAAGGATCTGAAAAACTGCTTCATAATTCTTTCTTTTCAGATTCGCGTTTATCCGCGAAAACCCGCGGCTAAGTTTTTTGCATACCCACTTAATCTATCCCGCCAAGGCAACTTTGCCCTGCTTTAGATGAATCTGTTAGAATCACGCTTTTCGTTTAGCCATCGAAATCGAGACATTCGCCACCGTGAAGCAGATCATCCAAACCGAGCAGGCTCCCAAAGCTATTGGGCCGTACTCGCAAGCTATCAAGTCGAACGGGTTTGTATTCGCTTCGGGGCAGATACCGATTGTTCCGGAAACCGGCGAGTTTGTTGCCGGTGGTATCGCCGAGCAAACTGAACAGGTGTTAAAGAACCTGTCGAGGGTCCTCGAGGCTGCCGGCAGCGCCTTGAATCGGGTGGTCAAGACCACCGTTTTTCTTGCCGACATGGAAGAATTCGCAGCGATGAACGAAGTCTACGGAAAGTTTTTCAGTGATGAACCACCGGCCCGCGCAACTGTTGAGGCGTCGCGTTTACCGCGTGATGCGCGCGTGGAAATCGAAGCGATTGCTTTGTCTTGAGAAACTAAGAAACCGGCTATAGCTTGAAGCTGGCAGCCGGTTGCTGAAACCAAAGGATTCGGAAAACGTTAGGCGGCCTTCGCTACTTTTCCGGCCTTGATACATCTGGTACAAACCTTGGTCCGTTTGGCGCCGCCCTTGGGCAATTGCACGCGAATGGACTGCAGATTTGGATTAAAACGCCGCGGCGTTCGATTGTTTGCGTGGGAAACATTGTTTCCAAATTGCGGACCTTTGCCGCAGACTTCGCAACGTTTAGCCATGATTTCTGATACCTCCGAAGCTTAAGACTGGCAGCCGCGCAATAGGACGGGACCAGCGACGAATATCGAAACGAAATTTATAACAGACCGTTTTCGCGATGGTCAAGTAAGCAGCGGCCCAGCAGTCGCCACAAATCTTTAAAGGAGCAACTATCCAAAGTGCACACAACCGCCAGAATAATTACCGCCGCCACGGTGCTCGCCCTAACCGCCGCGCTCTTTGTCGCCTGCAGTAACAGCGGCACTTCAGAAAATAAGGACAGCACGGTGGCCGCAACCGTGAACGGCAAGAACATCATGCTGGCTGAGGTCGAACGGCAGATTAGCCAACAGGCCGCCGGGAAGCAGGCGCAGCTTTCGCAATTGGAACTGGCCCAGGCACGTTTGCAGGTTCTTGGCGGATTGATTCAGCGCGAAGTGCTTTTTCAGCGGGCCGACAGGGAAAAGCTGCTGCCGACTGAAGATGAGATAACCGCCGCCATCAATACCCAAAAACAGCAAAGCGGAATGACTGACGACGACTTTCAAAAGAATCTTGCCGCACAAAATCTAACGATGGAATCTTTGCGCGAAGAGGCGCGCAAAGACATTGCGATCAAGAAACTCCAGGACAAGTACAGTTCCAAGATCACCGTCAACGACAAGGAAGTCGAAGATTTCTACAACGGCAACCGCGAAAGATTCGTAAGCTCGCGCGGCGTTGCCCTGGGTATGATCGTCATTGATCCGGCGGATAATTCCTCTCAAGGAATTACGCAGAACGACGCCAAGAGCGACACAGAGGCCAAGCTTAAAATTGACAACATCTATCAGCAGTTGAAGAGCGGCGCGGATTTCGCAACCGTGGCGCGCGCGAAGAGTGAGGACCCGACCAGCTTGCAGCGCGGTGGCGATATTGGCTTTGCAACAGAAGACGACTTGAAGCAGAACTCGTTTCCACCGGAATTGATCGCGCGGTTCTTTGGGCCAATGCAGGTGGGAGACACTACCGAGCCGGTCCATTTTACGAGCGGCAAATGGTACGTCTTCAAGCTTGAAGAGAAACGATTGTCGACTGAGAACCTGACGCTTGAAAGCCCGGGTGTGCGGCAGCAAATCACGCAGGCGCTAATCAAGCAACGAGGCGACATCCTGAATGCGGCGCTGCTCGAAGTAGCAACGAACGAAGCCAAGATCGTAAACAACCTGGCCGGTACGATGCTGAACAATCCGAGCAATCTTGGATTGCGACCGGCGTCGCCCGGGGCGATAGCTTCGCCGGCGGCTAGTTCCGCTGTTACGCCGCAGGCGACCGTCTCGCCGGCGGCCGCATTACCGGCAGCGAGTCCTAAGGCAAGCGTAGCGAAGCCGTAGTTTTGTCAAAAACAAATGCGCGGGTGCGGCAGGCTTCTTCAGCTCCGCACCTCTTTTTTTGTAGTTAGAGTGGCACAGACTTTAGTCTGTGTGGCTCACGTTGGCACAGACTAAAAGTCTATGCCACTCATTTTGTAGTTATGCACCGCAGACTTTAGTCTGTGCAGTCGACGTCGGCACAGACTAAAAAGTCTATGCCAGTTTCAAAATGCTTTTTCGTCTTTCAGAAGTTCGCAAGTCTTACGGCACGCAGGATGTCCTGCGCGGCACAACGTTGCAAATCAATCCCGGCGAGCACGCCGGCCTGGTGGGCCGTAACGGTTCCGGCAAGACAACGATATTTCGTCTCATCAGCGGCGAGGAAACAACGGATGCCGGCGAGGTGGTGCGCGCCCGCGGCGTGCGTCTCGGGTTGCTGGCCCAGCATGTGAATTTCGTCGCCGGCGCCACCGTTCATGAATCCGCGCTCGCTGCTTTCGGCCATTTGCAGCAGATCGAGCATGAAATGCATGAGCTTGAGCATCGCATGGCGGAAGCGACGGATGATCTCGACAAAATTCTCGAGCGCTACAGCGATCTTCAACACCAGTTTGAACGCGAAGGTGGTTTCGAGTACGGCGCGAAAGCGGAAGCGATTTTGCAGGGCTTGGGTTTCGACCGCACGACTTGGGAAATGGAAACTGAAAAACTTTCCGGTGGCCAACAAAATCGTCTGGGCCTTGCCCGCCTTTTATTGGCGGAGCCGGACGTGCTGCTGCTGGACGAGCCGACAAACCATCTCGACGTCGACGCAGTTGAGTGGCTGGAAGAGTTCTTAATCGACTACCCGTCCGGGTTTGTAATCATCAGCCATGATCGATATTTCCTGGATCGTGCCTGCCGTCGGATCATTGAACTGGAAAATGGCAAGGCCTCGAGCTACACCGGAAACTATTCAGCTTACCTGGTTGAGCGCGAGGAGCGCCGCGAGGCGCAGCAACGTGCCTACGACAATCAGCAACAATTAATTGCCAAGACCGAAGAGTTTATTCGCCGCAACCTCGCGGGGCAGAAAACCAAACAAGCGAAGTCGCGCCGCACGATGCTGGCGAAACTTGAGCGCATCGACGCTGTGCGCGCTGACCAGTCCTCCGGCGACTTTCGCCTTAAGTCGATCGAGCGCGCCGGCAATCACGTGCTGACTGTCGAAGATACAGCCGTCGGCTATGGCGAGAACGTCCTGGCTAAAGACATTTCATTTATTTTGCGGCGCGGCGAATGCCTCGGCATTATTGGTCCAAACGGTTCCGGAAAAACTACGTTCCTGAAAACGATTCTGAAAAAGCTCCCTTCGCTGTCCGGGGAAATACGTTGGGGATCAAAGGTCGAAATCGGTTATTACGCACAACAGCTCGACGATCTTGACGATCGAAACGAAATCATCATGGAGCTGCGCCGGGTTGCGCCCTCGAGCGCCACAGCCGGTGAGTTGCGCACATTTCTCGCAAAGTTTCTTTTCACCGGCGACGACGTTTACAAGCGCGTGCGCGATCTTTCCGGCGGTGAGAAGGGAAGACTGGCGCTGGCGAAATTGATCTATTCGCGCGTCAACGTGCTGGTGCTCGACGAGCCGACAAACCACCTGGATATTCCCTCGCGCGAGGCACTCGAAGAAGCGCTTGATGCTTATGAAGGAACGATCATAACCATCAGCCACGATCGTTATTTCCTGGATAAGGTGGCCACGCAGATTCTGGCGCTTCATGGCGAGGGCGCTGCTGAACATTACAACGGCGACTACACCGAGTATCACGATTGGAAAGCGAAGTCAGGAACGTCTACGACAGAGTCCGCGTCGCAACGCCGCAACGCTCAGTCCGGATCAGGCGACCGCCCAGACGCATTAGTCGCTGGCTTCTCAGAAACTAACAACGATGTTTCAGTCGAAGATGGCGCGAGTATGGGGTCAATAACGACTGCGGTGGCGGGTGGGTCTGGTCGCGGTAAAGGAAAGTTGGGGGCCAATCGGGCGAATAGCGGAAGAGGGAAGTCAACGCGACATGCCGTAGCGGCTGCGACATCGGGTGTGAAGGTCGTTAAGAAAGCTCGTAGCGCGGCGGTCATTGAAAAGGAAGTAGCTGAGTTTGAGAAGCGGCTCGCAGTGTTAACGGCAGAAATGGCGAAGCCCGAAGTCGCGCGCGACATCACCATGCTCGTAAAGCTCAACGACGAATATGAGCAGACCCAATCGCATCTTACTGAGCTGATGGAAGAGTGGGAACGCTCCGAAGCGACGCGGTAGACACGCATTACTGTCTGTCATTGTCCGATGAGCTTTAGCTTGTCGTAACGCCGCGACAAACCAAAAGTTCATCCGACACTTGCAACCGCAACTGGCCTCTTCCTTGACACGCGCGCGAAGCGTTTGCTACTTTCGCGCCTCACTTCATCGCGAAAGGTTTTCAAGGCTGGAGTGAGTTGAAAACGACTTGTAGGCGCGTAGCTCAGGGGTAGAGCACTACCTTGACACGGTAGGGGTCTGGGGTTCAAATCCCCACGCGCCTACCATTCCTTTTCAATAAGTTATGCCGTACAACCACGTTTTCGTTGCTCCAAAACGCTCCACTTTTTGTTTGATTGGAGAAAAACGCCAGTTCTACTGTGGATCAATGGTCTTAAGAGCCAGGCTACGAATTAACCGATGAAGATTGTTGGGATGGATCCCGAGTTGTTTAGCTGCTTCGGTGTAGTTACCCTCTGCTTGCTCTAGTGCTTCGCGAATGAATTGCCGTTTCGCTTCCTTGATTGCCTCGTAGTAAGACGCCTTGCCAGCATTTTGCGCCGGGCCGCTCTCGCACAGCAACTCAGGCAAGTCTTCCCGAACAATCAGATCAGTTGAACCGAGCACGAGGGCTCTTTCAATGGCGTTTTCGAGTTCACGGACATTTCCTGGCCACTCATACGCCTCGAGTAAACGCCGGGCCTCGGTAGAAATGCCGGTTACTCTTCGTTTACATTTCTTGCTGAAGTTGGCCAGGAAGTAAGTTGCCAGCAGTGGAATATCTTCACGGCGTTCTCTTAACGCGGGCATCACCATAGAAACAACATTCAAACGGTAATAAAGGTCCTCGCGAAAGTCTCCTGCCTTGATCGCCGCTTCAAGATTGCGGTTGGTGGCGGCCACCAGGCGAATGTCGGCCTTGATGGAGCGTGTGCCACCCACACGTTCAAACTCGCGGGTCTGTAGCACTCGCAACAACTTCGCCTGAATTACTGGTGGCAGTTCGCCAATTTCGTCGAGAAACACGGTGCCGCCATCGGCGATCTCGAGCTTACCTAGCTTTTGCGTAATGGCCCCGGTAAATGCACCTTTTTCGTGGCCAAACAACTCATCCTCAAGTAAGCTTTCGGTAAGAGTCGCACAGTTGATCGCAACAAAAGGCTTCGTCGCGCGCGCGCTATTCAAGTGAATTGCGTGTGCCGCCAACTCCTTTCCCGTGCCACTCTCCCCAAGAATGAGTACTGTGGAGTCAGTGGGCGCGACCTTCGAAAGAAAAGTGTAAACCTCACGCATCCGGGCGCTCTCGCCGATCATCTTGTGCTTGAGCTTGATCTCAGCACGGAGTTGCTGGTTCTCATTCTGCAGCCCCTCAAACTGTCGCGCGTTCTCCAGCGCGATGGCAGCAATTCCCGCGATCGCGGTAAGCAACTGCAGATGTCCTTCATCGAAGCGTGCTGTGGGATCGCTGGTGTCGAGGTATATCACCCCCAAGAGTTTCTCGTAGACAACCAGTGGAACACAGAGCAAAGAGCAAACACGTGAGGCAACCAGGCTCGGTGTGCCGCCCAAACTTTCGTTCTCGAAAACATCATTGCTCAAAAGCGCAACTACTTCCTGCAATACCTGATTTGTGATTGTCCGGCTGACCTTGATTGAGTCATCAGGCCCTGTTTTCCGCTTCCAGCCGGAAATCGAGGAAAACGTGTCTTGACTCCAGTCGACGAGAAGGATTGCTTCTCGCTCGGCTGGGATGACTTCGAGAACTAATTCCAGCAATCGATGTTGCAACTGCCGCCGGTCTCGCAAGGAGTTGATCGTGGTATTGATCTTCAAGAGCGCAATCAACTCGCGAGCGATGCGCGCGGTTTGCGGGAGGTCGGCCAACACTCTTTCAGGACGAAGATAGAACGCGTCTTCTGGCTGCAGTCTGACTGTGGATCGTGTGATCAAATCAGCCTCATCAAATGCTACCGGTGGAGTACCTGCTTCAGCGTCGTGAAGCAGAAAAAGAAACTGCACGTCGCCCAAGGCAATCTGATCGCCGTGAGCGAGTGAGTGTTCTTTTATTGGAAAGCCATTGACGAAAGTTCCGTTGAAGCTTTCGAGATCGATGATTTGGAATTTGGCTTCCTGACCAGGGTATGAATCTGATCGGCATTCGGCCCTTGCATCCTTGATTTTGAGCACGCAATGGCGGCGCGAGATCGAAGGCTCGTTGAGACAGATCACATTCGAGGTCTCCCGCCCCACGGAGACGTTGTCTTCAGTGAGCGCGAAGATCGTTCCCTTCAACGATCCGGAAATAGCGATGAGCCGGGGGTCCATGTGCGCGAAGCATATCAGAAGTGATTGCCAGACTATCAGTCCTGATATGCCTTGAGGGCATTACCCATACGAGACCGTCACGGCTGCTGCTATGGATTCAAGAACTACCGGGAGTTTTTGAAAAGATCAACCCTCAACAAAAGCTGGTTTGCTGTGAGACACAAACGTGGCACGCCGATAGCAAAACGGTTTCACCGACAGTGACTCAAGTTGCTCAATGAAACATAAAGGAGATGGCGAACATGCTGACACTGGTTCAGGCCTCAAGAATAGTTAGGGACTGCATACGAGTTGCCGTCGGATTTACAGGTCCGATTGAAGCGAGCGACAAACTGCAGGATGTTGGCATTGTGGATCTCGACGCCCGCGAAGCTCTCAATGACGAGATTGTTACCAATCGAGAAAAAGGCGTCCAGAGTGAAGGACATCGTCTCGGAGCCGACGACCTTACCTTCACAATTGCCACGAAGGTCTTTGAGTTGCGCGACGAGGTTTTCGAGAAAGCTGTGCCAGGCGACGCATTTCTTAATGCGCTGGTAGGTCCAGGGCTCTTCGGTGGGCCCGAGAACGAACGATCGAGTAGGGCAAGTAACGACCGGGCAAGCGCGACTCGGAAGCGATCGTCAGCAAAGGCAGGAAGAAAGGTAAGGAGCGTCAAATGAACTGCTACAACAGACTAGTCAAACAGCTGCCGCTCGCTGCTATCGTTCTTTTGCTTTTCAGCGTGGCCGGCTTTGCGCAAAACAAGGTTTCGATTAGCAAAGCAATAGCATTACCCACCGATGAGAACCCAAATCACTGGCAGCTTCTAATCGGGTTCAACGCGGGTTTTGATGTTCCCGTGTCACTCAGCGACCTGGAGGATCCGAAAAAAAGTCCAATCAAGAACCCGGCTAATTTTTACCTTCTTGACGTGGGTACCGGCCAAAGGTTAGGCGTCGTCTACATTTTCTTCGATACGAATGGTTTTTATGCTGGCCGCACGCTTAACCCAAGTGCCGGACACCCGGACGCGGTGACAGTCTATCTCGATCCTAGTGTTCGCTTGGACCCTACACACCATTACCACGTCTATGTGTTGAATGTCTCATTCCGGGGAAAACCGACTGATGACCCGCAGCCCCAAAGTTTCGTGGAATTCCCCAAGGTTGTCGCGGCGGTGCCGGCACCCGAAACGGAGCAGGGAGATCCGGCTATTCGAGACTCGCTATCGTTTACAGACGCAGACGGACGTGAAGATGCCAACATTTATCTCTCCGGGGAATACTCCGGGGCGAGCGGCACGAAATTCAATGGCTCAGTTGACATCAAGATTGACATCCCATTCCGCAAGATAATTCGCAACCGCATACACAGCTTTGATCCTTTCTTTGAGCTAAAAGCCAGCACCGATCCCAAGGCAGATCCTGACAGCATGAGTTTCGGTCTTAACTGGGAATGGCCCATCTGGCGTTACCGGGGCGACAACCTGTCGGTTCCGATTCGCCGAATTGTCTGGCGCAACGCACCAAAGATTGAATCAGACAAGAGTTTTGACAATACGAATTTCATTTGGGAGAGCCGCTTCAGGTTCATGAGCCGGACGTATTCCGGCAAGCACATGACCTTTTACTTTCGTCCCTTCATCGGTCAGGAACTGGGAACCAACATCAAGAGTCCCGTAAAGGAAGCGCAGGGCAAGTTCTTGTACCGGCCCATCGCCGGCACGACCCTGAACCTGATCTTTCCGATTCACGGCCCAGGCCTTGAGGATATTTCGTTAGAGGGTTCCTACATTCGGCGCTGGCCTCTGCGGTCCGAAGTGAGTTTTGAGGAAGACGACGATGGCAACCTCAAAGCCCTTGCGATTGGAAAGAGCCCCCGCGACTACGTGACCGCTAAGGCCAATTTTGACTTCACCAAGGCTTTTGGACTCAGTGTTGGCTACGAATATGGCGAATTACCGCCAAACTTCCAGTTGGTGGATCACAAGACAACAATCGGCCTCACTTACAAGATCAAGATCGATCGCTAGGTTGGAGTGTTTCAAACGGCAGCTGGCAGAGATTGAGTAACGCTCTTGCCTTGATCCTCAACCCCAAAAAGGAGTAACGCAAATGGACAAACTCATAGCAACTCTTGCTCCAGTTTTCGCAGCAGGCTTCGCGGTCCAGCAGCTACTGGAAATCTTAACGTCGTTTCTTGACTTGGATGCCAGGTCGACGTTTCAAAAATACAAGAAAGCAATTCTGGGTGCCGTAGCTTTGGTAGCAGGTATTGTCCTGGCGTTTGAAGCGCACTTGAGGGTCCTGAAGCCGCTCCTCGATGCTGCCGTTCAGAATCCCGGCGAGATTTCGGTCTACGTCGATTATCTAGCGACGGGCCTGGTAATCAGCGCCGGCACTGAGGGTATTAACTCGATCCTGAAGTTTCTGAAATACAAGAAAGAAGACGTGAAAAACGAAGCGGCGGCGAAGGTGCCGTCAAATGCAAGCGCGCCGGCCGCGACCACGGCTGCTCGTCCTACAGAGTCAGCGCTCACTGAAATGAATAGGAAGTAGGAATTTAGCGCCTAATTGGATTCGATTAAGTGAATGGAAACAATCTAAAAGAGGAGAACGGAAATGACTGAACAAATGCAACTCACGAAAGAAGAAACCGCTGCCCTCGACCGAATCGAGGCCGAATTGAAACCAGCCGCGGGAGCCAGCGCGCTCGACGCTGAGAGTGCGGAGAACCTTTGCGAGAAGTACCACGCTCTGAAGGGTTCGCTCGAGTTTCTGGTGAAGATTCTCAAGAAGATTCCCGGCTTCGGCGCAAAGGCAGCGGCCGCCTTGGAATTTCTCATGAAACTGGCTGACACGGTCTGTCCGGTTTAGCGCGAAGTAGACATCCAGGGCAGCCCCGTCGTAGTCATCGATCCCCGCCAGTCATGATTTCGATACCTGGAAATTTTCAACTCAGCGGTGGGCCAGGCACTTCGGCGGCCCCCATTTGGAAGAGCCTGGCTACTGTCGTCAATGGATAGGAGAAAGAAAATGAGACCCCCTGATTTAACTGGAAACGGCGGCTCAACCGCAACTGTGGAGGCTGCCGCCAATAGTAATGGAAAACAATCAAATGTAACCGGCAGACATACAGTCGTCTTTCGCAAAGGCGCCACTCAAGAAGGCATCAACCTTTTGCGATCTGAAGGATTCAAGGTTTTCGTTTCCAATTCCTCCGATCCCAATGTGGTGCGCGAGGATGAGGTTGGAGACGCAACCGCAATCGTGCACGCCACTCTGGGCGTTGCCACCATTGAAGGCGGAGCGGAACAGATCAGTCGGTTGACTAATGCGGCGAGTGATTCCGGAAATCCGATTTTGGCAATCAAGCCGGAGAAAGTTCGACGCATGCTCTTACAGACAAAGCCAATGCAAACGAGACCGCCGGTATCAGGCGCGGCTGAAATGTTCTCGCTTGACTATCTCAAGGGGAGTCGCGATGCCTATGACAAACTCATAGAAACGTTTTTCGCCAAACTAGAAACCAACCGCGGATCCGCGATCGCCGAGACTGCGGGCGAAACCTTGGGAGGCTTCGATGAATCGCAACTGACGTGGGGCTTGCAAGCAACCAACGCCGTCGATTCGCCGTTCTCAGGCCGCGGAGTAAAGGTCGCGGTCCTGGATACGGGCATGGACTTTGATGTCGATGCCAACGGAACGGTTCAGTTTCACTCGGACTTCGCGGGTAGAAAGATCACGACTGCTTCTTTTGTTCGCGGGGTTACGAGCGCAAAGGACGACCACGGCCACGGCACCCACTGCATCGGCACGTCCTGTGGTCCGCGCCGGCCAGGCATTCTTCCCGGATACGGCATCGCTTTTAATGCTGAGATCTATGCCGGGAAGGTGCTTGACAGTGAGGGCCGGGGCGCTGATGAATGGATAATTCATGGGATCGAATGGGCAATCAATCAGGGTTGCCGCATCGTCTCAATGTCTCTGGGAGCTGCAAAACAGCCCGGTGATATTTTCAACATCCTGTACGAAGAGATTGCGCAACGCGCGCTTGATGCCGGCACTGTGATTATCGCGGCTGCGGGAAACGACAGCGTGCGTCCAAGTTTCGTTGCTCCGGTGAGCGGACCTGCTGATTGCCCGAGCATTGTGGCAGTAGCGGCAATCGATCCGAACCTGGCTATCGCAGAGTTTTCAAACGGCGGAATTAACACCAGCGGCGGAGAGGTAAATATTGCCGCCCCGGGCGTCAACGTACTCTCTAGTTTTCGCAGGCCGCCCGACCACAAACGGCTTCAGGGAACCAGCATGGCTACGCCTCATGTCGCAGGAATCGCCGCGCTCTTTGCCGAAGCAAATCCCTCCGCCACCGGTACCGAACTTAGGGATCTGGTGATTAACGCCGCGCGATCGCTACCACTCGGCACACGGGACGTAGGGCAGGGACTTGCTCAGGCTCCCCTGGCGACCTCAATTGAACTAATACCCGGCAGGTTAACCAAAAGAGGGGGAGTCGGGATTGAACAAACCTCTCCGATCACTGTTGGCGGCGGAGGCTCTGTCGGTGTCGCTTTTGACCTGGGTCACTATATTCCGCAAGCAGGCTCGCCCGGCCAGCCGACTAAGTTTGTGAATCAAATGGCCGAACGAATAGAAAAGCTGCGGATCATCGACAAGTATGGAGCTGCTCCCGACAGAACGCCATCCACGACGGATTGCCGGATCGTGGTTCACTGTCAAGACTTTGACTCCATGGGCCAGGTCATACCGAATAGTGACAGTCCGCTTACCATTTATGGAAACCCGCTCTCGATTGAACTCAAGGTTCAGGACTTTTCATATGGTAAGCCGCCCGGAGGGAACAACAATATCTACTACAGTCTGAGCAGAAAAATCACCGGCGACATTGACGTTTACGAAGGGCCCGGTGCGACGCCGACGATCAAGTATCCGGCCCCGACTGGTGGGATATGTACGGTTGACGTGCTTAACCGGTGACGAACTACACGGCAGGTGTTCCTCACCCCTTTCCTCACAAGCCCCGAGAGAGCGCTGCACCCCGCGGGGTGCGGCGCTCTTCCTACTCAAGACTATCGTATGGCCCAGGTCGCAATTGAATTCAAACGCGATCACTTGTGGGCAGCGAGGAAGGAACAGCAAACCTCAGAACAGTTGTTCAGTCGCTCAACTCTTTGCTTCGTCGATCGGTTGAAGCGCCATAGGTTTCGATTGAAACGAACCAGTTATGAGTCCGGTCAGGTGCGAAATTCGCGACCTCGGCGAGTGAATACCTAAAGCCGGCCTTTACAGGGTTACAGAGTTTCAATAGTCTTCGTCTCACTCTGAGACTTTCGAACGTTCATCAAAGGAGCAATCTGATGTCAACAGAAGGAAAAGAACCAAAGAAAAGTTCTCGTCGCGACTTTGCCCGGTTAATCGCCGCCGCAGGTGCTTCGCTCCCGCTAATGGCCCTGAATGCTGAAGGCCAAACCAGAAAGCGAAAGAAGAAGTCCTCTTGGGGGAAAGCGCAAACTTCACCAATAACCGTCGGCGGCGGCGGTTCAGTGGCCATAAGCTTCAACCATAAGCACTACACGGGCGGAAATGGGAGGTATTCAAATGCTGGTGATGAGGTGATGATTGGGCAAATCTTTGACAAGAACGCCGTCCTTAAGTGGGAAATATCTCCCTTTGTAAAGGGCATCAACTGCAAGGTAACGATCCATACCACCAGAAAGAATGGCGCTGCCGCGTCAGATATAATCATCCGCAGCAACCCTCGTGTTTCTTTCGGTATCAAATTTGATGAAACCATATTCCCGCTGTCGGCAAATGACGAGCAGCTTCACTATCAGGAAGATCGCAAGATTGTCGGCGCGATCGAGATCTTGAACATCGGTACAAACCTGACAGCTACGCTGACTCCCCCATCAGCAGGAGTTTGCACAGTTCGTTTCCATAATACAAAGGACACAGACTAAAAATCGAACGCGCGTGGTAACGTCTCCCGGCCATTCAGAACCGTTTACAGTGCCAGACGACTGGGGCGGGCGTCATTTGGAATGACGATCTCGAAGGTGTGCGGGTCTAGCAATCCTAATGAGCCTTTGAATTGACCAGGCGTTGCAGAAAAATGTCGACGTCTGGTCTGCTCAAGTAAGTCTTGTAATTGTCGTTGCCCCACTCGGCTTCGATTGTCGCTAAAACCCGCTGGGCCTCACTAGCAAACTCTTGCCGTTGTCCCTCATTGGCTAAGTCTCGGCTGGCAAAAGATTGGATAAGCCAGTTCCGCCACTCAGAATCGTGTCGCTTTGAGTTTGCAAACACGGGTTGCAGCTCTTTTGCCGTTGTTATTGCACTCTGGGCGTCTCCGGTTTCCAAACTGACTCGTGCTAAGGCCAGCTGAGCATGTGACAACAGTAGCGGGTCCGCGAGCGTCTTTGCTAGTTGGACTGCCTGGGCACAATCCTCGCGACCAAGTGCTGCTTGTCCTGACAATGTTCGAGCGACACCAAGCGTCGCGCCTGCCTGAACCGCGATTCCTTTGAGATCCGAGCCGGCCGCGTGTAACGCTTCCTCACTTTCCCGAACTGCGACACGCAGGTCACGCCTACTTAATGCTAAACGCGCGTGCGAAACCTTAGTCCAGGCCAACAACTCAGTGTAAGGTTTGTGACTGGGATCGTTGGCGATCGCAAAGGCGTCCGCCAGCGACTTTTCAGCCTCATCATATCGTCCTAACTGCCAAAGCATTGTTCCCTTGTTCATTAGCGCGTAACCGACGACCAGTTGATTGCCAAGCGCCTTAACAATGGAATACTGCTCTTCAAAATGAGCCAGGGCTGCTGGAAAATTCTCCTGATGGTTGAGTACGACACCCATCCCCTCATGGCAGAGGGCCAATTGTTGGGGATCGCCGACCTGTTGTGCGAGCTTAAGTTGGTCGTCGAAAGCGTGAAGGGCGTCGTCATAATTCCCCAATTGATCATAGACATGTGCAAGGATGACGTAAGCTTGAGACGTCTCCTTGCGATAACCGCCTTGTTGATAGAAAGTCAAGGCGTTTTCAATGAATTGCAACGCTGCAACCGGACGGCTCTGATGCGTTCGCAGGCTGGCCAGAGAGATGAATGCACGAGCTTCGTTGTGTCTGCCCTTGTAGCTTTGAGCCAGACGCAAAGCCTGGTTGAAATTCTTTTCTGCTTCAGAAAGATTGCCTTTACCAAAATATGCATTACCAATGTCGATCAGCCCGGCAGTGGTTAAATTCTCCATTCCGCTCGTTTGTGCCAGATCCATCGCTTTTTGCGAGGATTGCACAGCCGATTCCAGTTTGCCTGCAATGATCTCAACGTTGCTCAATTGCAAGAGTGTTTTGATTTTCTGATCCTGGTTCTCCAGCGCTGCAGATTTTTTCAGGGCTTGCTGAAACTGTTCATTAGCCTCCGCGGCTTTACCCTGTTGGCTGAACATAATACCGCGTTGGTAGAAGACTTCCGCGAGCCCTTCGATTTCATTTGAGGTATCAAACAACTTGTACGCCTGTTCGTATGCAGCTTGAGCCTCTGCAAATTTCTGACTGCGACGTAGCACAAATCCCAATCGAAGGAAGGCCGCTGCGTAATGTGGATCTTTTATTGTGGCCGCCTGATATTGCTGTATTGCTAGGGTTGTTTCCTCATTCTTCTCGTAAGCGCGACCAAGGTCGACCAGGGCAGAGGCTTTGTCAGATTCAGGTGTGCTGCTTTCTATGCTGCGATAGCCTGCGACCGCCTTGGCAAAGTCGCGTTTGATCGTGTCGCTTATCGCTTGTAGCCGCAGACCTTCCAAATTAGTGAGGATTGAGCGATCTGGAAGATCGGTTGCTCGTAGGATTTCTTCTTTGGCCTTGTCGGAAAAATCAAGTTCCATCCATGCTTCCGCGAGTCGGGCGTGAGCTAAGGTAAATTGGTCATCTTCCTGAACAGCTTGTTGCAGCAACTTGCTGGCACGAAAAAAAGCACCCTCGCGAATTGCCTCAATGCCCCTCTCGTAGAGCCGTTGCGCGTTAGCTGGCGGTTGATGTGCTTTGGGGCGTGTCAGCCACCAAGTTCCAAATGCCAGTAGGCTCGCCAGTATCAAGCCGCCGGCGACGTAACCGATCGAAAGTCGCGGCCGTTTGAAGATTTCCGACAGCGTTTCAAGGACGCTAATTGGTTGCGTATAGGGAGCAGGCGATGGCAAGGGTCTTACAGTTTGTCCAGAATCACCATAGAGCGTCGCTTGCGCCTGATCCAAATCCGCGATCAATTCGTCAGCAGTTTGGTAACGTTCTTCTTGCCTTTTGGTCAGGGCCTTCAGCGTAATGCGATCCAGTTCATCGCCGACGTTCGCATTCAACCTGGAAGGTGGTGGCGGATTGTCACGGATCACCTTGGCGCGAACGTCATTTGGAGTTGAACCGGAGAAAGGTCGGGTGCCGGTGATGCATTCGTACAGCACGGATCCAAGCGAGAAGAGATCGGTGCGGACATCTACGTCGTCAAAACCCATTGCTTGCTCCGGTGAAGCGTACTCGGGTGTGCAAACGATGACTCCCGAGCTTGTGCGGGTGGCGGGTAGCGGCGCAGGCTGTCGAGTTGGATCACCGCCCTGAGGCGCACCTGGATAATCATCCTCATCGACGCCGTTCTCGCTCGGCCGATTTGCCGCAGCCGCTTCGTCCAAATATTTTGCCAGGCCAAAGTCCAGTACCTTGACCTCGCCCTGTTCATTGATGGCGATGTTTGAAGGTTTAATATCGCGATGTATGATGCCGTGACGATGGGCTTCGGCAAGAGCCGCTGCCACGGCCGCAATGATTTCGAGAGTGCGCTTGAGGGTGAGACCGTCCTCCTTGATGAGATCGCTCAGCATCTTGCCCTTAACCAATTCCATTACGATATAGAGGTGGCCGTCGGGCGTGGCGCCGCCATCATGGACCGTAGCGATATTTCGATGTGAAAGTTTTGCGATGACCCTGGTTTCGCGACGGAAACGCATACGAAGCTGTTGTCCCCGCGCACCGTTAGCCTCGGTCGATACTTTTATCGCGACCTGTCGATCGAGCTCGGTATCTTCGGCAAGATAGACGACGCCCATGCCGCCTTTGCCGAGTTCCTTGACAATTCGGTAGTGTGAGAAAGTTTGGCCAATCATAGGGACGATGCTGCTTTCAATCGGACCTGAGGATAGAAACTGTTAGCGAGAATTCAGGAAAAGAGACTTAGCCAGTCGAGCGCCGCCATTGTCACCTTTAAGCCTGTACTTTTCAAGATCGCCATCAAGATCGCTAAGGCACAAAACAATCGCGATTTGCATAAGGAAATGTTTCGATGTGAAAAGCGAAGAGCGATTCCTCGGATGAGAAACGAATTGTGCGGGTAATTGTGCGGGTTGGTCGGGTAGTTGGTCGGGTCGGCTCTCAATGATTAGAAATGGCTGAATATGATTGGCGTTTATTTGGGTAGAGCACTACCTTGACACGGTAGGGGTCTGGGGTTCAAATCCCCACGCGCCTACCAATATTCTTAGGTTATTTCACTGCTTCTGTCCTCCCCTCATCGGTGCGGTCACAGTTTGGCAGACTCTTGGCAGACTCTCGAAAATTGAGGGGATTTGGTCGAGCCGACGCTCACGCAGACTTTCAGTCTCTATGGCCTCACGGCGTTTGAAGTGCAGTACTGGAATGGCTCAACCTGGGCAACGGTGCGCGATTACCGGCAATTGAACGTCACCCTTGACGCTCTTCCCAAGAGCTATTAATATTCGCCTGTCGCAAATAACTCAGACGGGCTAGCAGTCGTCTCAATACTCATGATACCTGCCCAGAAGTAAACTTGACGCCGACGCTGTTTCTCGCACTTAGTCCAGCAACGGCTTTCCGAGTCTGACCAGACTTTTTAAGACGATTAGACTCCATCCAGGGTAGACGCTTACCCTCATTAGGAACCAGTGTCGCCCAAAGGGACCTCAACATGTTCACCCTTAAGTTCCGCTTATTTGGCAAATTCAGCGTGGAGCGCGACGCGCAGTTGGTTAAAGGTCTCGACTCCGGTAAGGAGCAGGAGCTGCTTAGTTACCTGCTGGTCCGTCGTGATCGTTCTCACCCGCGGGAGGCGTTGGCAAGCTTGCTCTGGGGCGACAGCTCGACCGAGAAATCGAAAAAGTATCTCCGGCAGGCACTGTGGCGCTTGCAGGCTGGCCTGGAAACTCGCGACCTTGCTACTCCGCAAGTTTTGCTGGTCCAACATGATTGGGTGCAGCTGAACTGGCAGAGCTGGTTGTGGCTGGACGTGGCCATCTTTGAACACGCCTTCACAACTACACAGGGTGTGCCTGGTAAACAACTTGACAAGGCGGGCGCTGAACTTCTGAAGGATGCCGTCAAACTTTACAAGGGCGATTTACTCGACGGTTGTTATCACGATTGGTGTCTTTTCGAACGCGAACGGCTGCAGAACATGTATTTATCTATGCTCGATAAGCTGATGGGCTACTGCGAACAAAACCTGGAGTTTGAGGAAGGACTCGGCTACGGCTCAACAATCCTTCGCTATGATCGAGCGAGCGAGCGCACCTACCGGCGGCTGATGCAGTTGCAATACAGCGTCGGTGATCGAACCGGGGCGCTGCGTCAGTATGAGCGTTGCGTCAACGCACTGGACGAAGAACTGGGCGTGCAACCGGAAAGACGAACCCGCGCCGTCTATGAATATATTCGTGCCGACGAACTCGACAAAGTGAAATCGCCCGCTGGTAACTCGCTGCAAGTTGAGGCGCTGCCCGAAGTTCTGGGCCGCTTAAGACGCCTGCATCTGGTTCTGGTGACTGTGCAGAGACGCTTGCAACGCGACATTAAGGCCGTCGAACAGGGCATGAAGACGCTGAAGCATTAAAAGCATCCGCCTCCCTGGAAAAATCTTCAGCAACAAATATTCCCCAAGTTCGCCATTTTCGGTTTCTCCGCGTCTTTCTCTGTGCATCTTCTGTGGGCTCGGTGTCTTTGTGGTAAGCGCAGCTTCTCTTAAATAAATCCACCACAGAGTTCACAGGGGAAGCACAGAGATTTGAGATTGTTCCTACAGGCTCAAAGAATGCGCCGCGAGAGTGATCACTCTCACCGATGGCATCCTGCCAACACAAGAGAATCTTTTCTAAATTCTCAGAAACAGACGTTGCTTGAGACGTGCAGCAGACGCTCGGACGGCGTGGCATCTGTTATACGAGCGACGCATCTAGTTGCCGGCTGAATTCAGGATTCGGCGAAGCGAGTTTTAGCCCTGTGAACCGCCGGGTAACTTTTCACGGTTCGACCTGGCACGGGCGAGCATGGACATACCCGAGTCTAAAGTGCATTCGTTCGTCGTCAAGGTATGGCTCGAGGATACTGGCGACGAGCCGGCAAGAGTCGGCTGGCACGGCTACATTACGCATGTGCCTGGCGGCGAGCGGCGCTATTTGAAAAATCCGAATGATGTCAGCGACTTCATCGCTCGTTACTTAAGAGAAATGGGCGTCAAAGTTGAATCCGAAGGGCGAATCAAACGCTGCTTAAAGCGCTTCAGCCCCAGGCTTACGAACCGTTTGTGATCACTTAGTCACAGCGAACACTCACGTTTCACCCAAAGGTTGGTGAAGCTTCACGACATGGCAACAACTCAAGCCATTGCCGCAACCGGACAAGCAATTCTGGGCTTGTTGTCTGATGCTTGCCCACGGACGGAATTCAGCGCCGCCAGTTTTGAGCTCTATCAATTGAGCAACTTTCAGTCGCCGATGGCCGAAGGCATTTCCCTGTATCTGTATCGCCTGGCGATAAATGGTGCGCGCCGAAACCTGCCGCCGGGCGTGGGCCCGAGTGGCGAACGTTATCGGCCGGCAGTTCCGCTTGACCTGCATTACGTCGCCACCGCCTGGGCCCCTTCAGCTGTCAAACAACAGCGTCTGCTTGGTTGGGCCATACGTCTTCTCGAAGACGTGCCGATTCTGCCCGCGGGGTTGTTGAATAATTATGGTCCCGAGCCTCAAATATTTAAGCCATCCGAAACGGTGGAGGTCATTCAGGAATCACTGAGCCTGCAGGACTGGAACAATTTGTGGAGTGCCGTAAAGACCAATCCACCCCCTCTCTCGGTTGGTTACCAGGCGAGAATGATAAGTATCGAATCTTCCGTGACGTTACCCGAAGTCTCAGTACAAACGCGCGAGTTGGGCATGGGGAAAGTTCTGTAGATGATTCAACAGATTCAAAAGCTTGATCGTGTGACACTGGTTGCGCCACTCGGTTTACGTTTTTGCGATTTCACCTCCGGCACTTTTGTCGGTGATGGGCTCGACGTGCAGGTCTATCCACCGGGCAGTCCGGCGAGAAAAGTGCCAGCGGTTGCGAATCGTAGCGGCGTTTATGTGTTGCACCACGCGCCGGGCCTGCGTGAGCTCGAATACGGCGAAGGCGATCAGGCCTACTGGAACGAATTGCCGCCGGCGCGAGACTTTGTGATCGAAGTTAACGACAACGAGCGGCGCTTTCAACCGTTTCAGTTCATTGCCGGGCTACCAGCGAGGGGATTCTACAAATGGGTCGATCCCCTTTTAAGTTCGCCGCCCACGCCGGCGGCAAGCATTCCGCTGTATTCGTCACCGGTGAGAGCTGTGCCCCCTGGGATGGCTGTATTGCGCGCTGATTTGTGGGATGGGTCTAACGATATCGCGGCCTCGTGGGCGGTAATCGAAGCCTCTCTCAACGATCGCATCATTGCTCGTGGAATCGCTGATGAGCAGGGACGCATTGCTTTGATGTTTCCGTATCCTGCTCCCAGATCGTTTTCTGTTACTTCCCCACCGGGGTCTCCACTCGGATCGCCGCCCAGGGCAAAGACCCTGGCGCTGACCGAACAGGTTTGGTCTATTGGACTGCGCGCGTTCTATACCAGCGCGCGCCCGATCGCGTCTCCTCCCAATGCTTTTGCAGCCAACCCGGTGCTGCCCGAGTTGCGATTCACACTCTCGCAGCCGGAAGCGACCATCTGGGCTGATGCAACACTTAGTGAGCCTTTGCTCGAAGCCTCACTACACTACGGACACGAACTCGTCTTGCAATCTAGAGCGGCAACATCACCACCATCGCAATCGCGACAATCGGTATTGTTCATTACGCCGGCGGTTTCCCCGCCATAAGGAGAAGTCATGCCTGAATATCTTGCTCCTGGAGTTTACGTCGAAGAAACGTCGTTTCGTTCGAAATCAATCGAGGGCGTCAGCACAACCACCACCGGGTTTATCGGTCCGGCTCGCTATGGGCCAGTTGATATCGAACCCGATGTGATCACCAGCCTGGGCGAGTTTGAACGCACCTACGGTGACCGGCTGCAATTGCAATTCACCGACTCAGACTCGAACGTCACGCCGATGCACAATTATCTCTGGCATGCGGCGCGGGGCTTCTTTGAAGAGGGCGGCAAGCGGCTTTACGTTGTCCGCGCTTTCAAACCCATTGACCCTGAGACCGATGACGGCCACTCCAGCGCCTGGCTTGCCAAAGCCACCGCGCCGGAGGTGGTGCCAGGCGACAGCGCGAAGCCGGACGCGATTCGCATCTTTTCGCGCTTTCCCGGCCAAGCCTCCGGCACGACCGTCCGCCTCACGGTCCGACTGGGCCAAAATATTCTTAGCGGCACGGATGATTCGTCACAGCCTGACGGCATTCGCCGGTCGGTCGGTTCGCTTTTGGACGGCGACCTGGTCTGGATCAGCGACATCGTCAACTCGCCTCCCGACTCGCCGCTGAGTTCGCCACCGGCAGAGCGCGGCAGCTATTACATCGCTCAATCGTTTCCCGATCCACTCACTCAGGAAACCAACTGGCGTTTTCGCGGCCCACTCGGGGCGGGTTATTCGTCGACCAGCACGCTAACACCATTGCTCTTGAGTTCGCTGGTTCCCAGAGACAAGCCGTCCGAGAGTGACAAGATTCGGGTCGTCACGCTGACCGTCATAGTGATGCCGGCGGGCGAGAGCGATCTTCCGCCGCTGGTCTACGACAACCTGGCTCTCAATCCCGGACATAAGCGCGCCGGTGAGCCGGATTCCATCTTCGACAAGTTCGCTGCCAAGCCGAGCACAATGTCGCAGGCGCGGCGAATCCCAATCGTGATGGAACGCGGCGTTGTGCCCGCAGTCGGCAACACACCGGAAGTGCCGACCAGAGTCGGCGACGCGCTGGAAGTCTTGAGCATCCTGTTCGCGCGCAACACCACCCTGCAGAGCGCGCTCGACAGCGACTCTTCCACCGACGTCGAGCGTTCAATCGACTTGCCATTGACAGGCGGCAACGACGGTATGCGGCCTGAAGCCGATCAATATGAGGGAACGGCACGCGATACCGATTCATTTAAGACTGGCCTCAAAGCGTTTGAAGATATCGAGGACGTTTCGATTATCGCTGCCCCCGGCTCAACCTTCGGGTACGAAAACGGTTACCGCAAAAACGGCGCGGCGATTACCAATCTGCTCATCTCGCATGCCGAGCGAATGCGCTATCGCATTGCCGTGCTCGACTCTGGTAACGACCAGACCATTGCCGACGTCCGCAACATGCGCGCGCGGATCGATTCCAAGTATGCCGCGTTTTATTACCCATGGGTGCGCGTGCTGGATCCGGTGACGCGACAGGAAATCGTGCTGCCGCCGAGCGGGTTTGTTGCCGGTATCTATGCCCGCAACGACATTCAGCGCGCGGTCTACAAAGCGCCGGCGAACGAAGTGGTGAATTCCGCGCTGGGTTTCGAACGGTTGATAAACAAGGCCCAGCAAGAGGTGCTGAATCCGGAGGGCATCAATTGTTTTCGCTACTTCGAAGGGCGCGGCTTCCGTCTCTGGGGCGCGCGCACCGTCAGTTCGGATCCGGAATGGAAGTACGTCAACCTACGTCGCTACTTTGCTTACCTCGAGCGATCAATTGACAAAGGCACGCAGTGGGCGGTGTTCGAGCCTAACGGCGAGATGCTCTGGGGCAATGTGCGGCGGACAATTGAAGATTTTCTTTTGGACCAATGGCAGAACGGCGCGCTGCTGGGCGACAAACCGGAGAAGGCTTACTTCGTCAAGTGTGACCGTACGACCATGACGCAAAACGATCTCGACAACGGGCGCCTGGTTGTCCTCATCGGGGTTGCACCGCTGCGGCCGGCTGAATTTGTGATCTTCCGCATCGGCCAGTGGACTGGCGATCGGAAGGTTTAACGAGCAGCGATAAGTGGCGCGGCTTGAGACTCTCGCGCCACTTGTCATCCAACATCTGACAGCGTTCTTAAGGAGGATTTTATGGCTGTACTACGCGACCGCCCTTACGTTCAATTTAACTTTCTGGTCGATCTGGGAACAGGCAATACCGACGGACCAGAGGCCGGTTTCCAGGAGATGAGCAACATCGGAATGGAAGTCACAGTTTCCGAATACCGCACCGGCAATTCCAAAGAGAACAGCGTCAAGAAAATACCAGGTATGAACAAAATGACCGACGTCACGCTCAAACGCGGCGTGATTGGCTCATTGGATCTCTACCGCTGGCTCAATGACATCAGGAATGGCAGCGCAAACGCGAGACGCACGATCACGGTTTCGCTGCAAAGCGAAGATCACACTACGGTGGTGCAAACGTGGAAATTGCTGAACGCGATCATGACCAAGCACATTAGCGGCCCATTCAACGCCAAGGGAACTGATGTGGCGATGGAGGAACTCACCATCGCTTATGAGCGACTCGAGATGGAGTAGCAGATGAGTGCAGCGCGCGCGACCAGAACATTGCCGGGTTTTCGCTTCGAGACCAAGGCTCCTCCATTGGCGGAGTCGTTACCGCGAATGGACGTAGCTGTGTTCGTGGGTTTCGCGGCGTCGGGTCCTTTGCAGACGCCGGTGGCTTTGGAGTCGGAAGCGCAGTTTGAAGCCCTATTCGGCGGGGACGCACCGTTGGCGTGGGACCTGGAGCGGGGCGAACAAGTCTATGCATACCTCGCACCCGCGGTGCGCGCGTTCTTTGGCAACGGTGGCCGGCGGTGTTGGGTCATAAGGGTTGCAAAGCGCGCCGGCGAAGATGCAAAGGATGTGAATCGGGCTCGTTACAACTACTTCCCGGTTCCGGGTCTGGCGCGAGCTGAGTTTAAAAAGGATGGGACGATCTCGCGGATTGTTCCCGGCTTTGCCCGTGCGCGTTCGGAAGGCAGTTGGTCAGATTCTCTCAGCGTGAGCTCGGCGTTGCTATCTCGACCCGAGCAAGCGCTGCGTGAATTGGAGTTACATGACAACGCCTACGTTGTTCATTTGGCCCGACCAGCAAGAGAAGAGTTTGCCGCCGGCGATTTGCTCCGCCTGACTTTTGAAACGGACCGCAAGGTCGTTTTCTTAACTATCGATGATATCAGCGAGATTGATCCGACAGTGGGTAGCCCACCCTCCGCTGGTTCACTGCCCGGCAGTGTGCTGCGCGTCAAGGGAAGCAAAGCGTTGTGGTTTGAAATTGTCTCACCGCCGAGTCCACCTGACTCAAACGCTCGAGTGCACACGTTTACACACCAGCACAGCGATTCCGCTGGCGCTGACGAACAGGCGGACATCAATAGTTTCGAAACTGTTTACAACGCCACGTTCGCTGCTGACGAGGCGAACGAAAAGATCATTCTCGACATTCAGGATTGCACTTCGGCCGATGCCCCGCCGCCCGGCTCAGTGATTAGAGTCGATGTTGGCCCGGAACAACTTTGGCTGACAGTTGAGGGTCTGGAGTTCAAAGTTAGCAAAGCAACCGCAACCGTATCCGGCCGGGCTGTTCGTTTGATCAAGCAACCGTCGGTTCTGCCCTCTGCCACGCCTTCCTGCGAGCGGCTTACTTTTGAGATCTGGGTGCGCAAAGCTGAGGAGTATTCAGTTAGCCTCAGCGATGTCGGATTTGAAAGCAGGCACAGACGCTTTTGTGGATCGTTGCCGACCGATGAAGCGCTTTATCAGGACTGGGAGGACGTGGGAAGGGATACAACGGCGACAGTCATCTGGCGTCAGATTGGCGATCTGTTTCGTTTTCCACTTGCTGGAGTTGAGGGCGCAAATGAAGTTTATTTTCCGCTCGCGATGGCTGCGGTGCCGGAGCTTTTCCTCGGCGCAGTGCGGCTACCCGGATCCCAGTTACAGCGCGATGGCCTGGCGGAATTTGATGCTCGACTGTTCATCGATCGCGACCTGTTTGCGGTTGGCACGGAAGCTCTTTCTTCGCAGGCGGAGTTTCTGCGTTACCTATCCGCAAGACCGCGCCTTTTGACGGGAATGCATGCCGCCTTTGGTCTCGAGGAGGCGACGATCATCGCGATACCCGACGCGGTCCATCGCGGCTGGTCCGCGGCTCAAGAGAAACAATCGCCACCGTTGCCTGATTCGCCGCCGCCCCTGCGGCCTGTCTGGTGGCACTTCGCCGATTGCCGACCGCAGACCGCCGAGCAAACGCTCGCTCTATCTGAATGCAGTCCACCAGCGAAGCTGGAACCAGTGCCTGTGCGCGACCCGCCAACCGGCAACTTTCTCAACTGCTCGATTAGCAAAGTACCAGCGCCTCGGCTCTCGCCGTCGGTGAATATCAGTGCTTCACCGCCTGAAGTCAGTACCAGCGGTACGTTCACGTTGTCCTGGGATAGCTCGCCACCGCTTGAAGCAAACTATGTCCTCGAAGAGGCAACGCTTCCTGATTTCAACGATGCCGAAACAATCTATTCCGGGAAACTAAACAGCTTCACGATCTACGGACGCAAAACCGGCGACTACTTTTACCGTGTCAAGGCTGCGGTAAAGGAAAACTTCAGCGACTGGTCAAACGGGGTGGTCGTGCGCGTTGCCTCGCAATCTCGCTGGGCCCTCAAGCAAGAGAAAGACTACACGCCAGACACTTTGCTGGCCGTGCAGCGAGCGCTGCTGCGTATGTGCGCAGCGCGGGGAGATCTGTTCGGCGTGTTGACGCTGCCGGCGGATTATCGTGAAGACAAAGCTATCGAATACGTTTCAGTTTTGAAAAGCGCGAGCGGGGCAGGCACTGAGAACGTCGCTCCGCTCAGTTTTGGTGAAGCCAACGATTTTAGTTATGGCGCGGTGTTCCATCCCTGGCTCATCGGTGAAGGGAAGCAGACAGACAGTCTGCGGCGGATTCCTCCCTGTGGCGCAGTCAGTGGTGTGTTCGCGGCGCGCGCGCTAACAGGCGGCGCCTGGATCGCTCCCGCCAATCAGCCGATGCGCGGCATTGTCGCGCTGGCGCCGCCAATCAGTCGCGAACGGCGTTTGGATCTGCAGGATGCAAAGATCAATCTGTTACGGCAGGAACCGCGCGGCTTCATTGTGCTGGACGCCGACACGCTCAGCGACGATGAAGACTTTCGTCCGATCAATGTGCGCCGGCTGCTGATTCTCCTGCGACGACAGGCCTTGAAGCTGGGGGCCACCTATGTGTTTGAGCCGAATAGCCCAGCTTTTCGCCGGCTGGTCGAGCGCGGATTCACCGGCATGCTCGATGAAATGTTTGTCCGCGGCGCCTTTGCGGGCGCCAAGCCGGCCACGGCATATCAAGTCGTTGCCGATGATTCATTGAACACCAGCGAGAGCGTCGAGCAGGGGCGATTCATCGTTGAATTGCGAGTTGCCCCATCGTTGCCGTTGACCTTTCTCACTATCCGTTTCATTCAAAGCGGCGATCGCAGTTTCGTCACGGAAGTGAGGTAATACGATGGCGACACCAACACCTTTCACTGCCTTCAACTTTTCCGTGGAGATCGACGTGGAAGGGGTGGCTAAGCCAATTTGCGACGCCGCTTTTGCAGAGTGCGACGGGCTTGAGATGACCATGGACGTGAAGACCATTCGCGAGGGCGGGAATAACGGCAGACAAATACGTCTCACCGGACCAATCAACTACGGCCAGGTGACGATGAAACGTGGCATGACCGCAACTTTTGATCTGTGGAATTGGTTCAATCTGATGTTAACCAGTCCCTGGTTGCGGGCAGACGCCAATGTGGTGCTCTTCGCGGCGGACGGGACCACCGAACGAGCCCGCTTTCTCTTGTCACGCTGCGTTCCGACCAGGCTTAAATCGCCGCCGTTAAGCGCGAAGGATGGAGGGGTAGCAATCGAAGAGCTACAACTCTCATACGAATCATTGTCACTGATAGAACCTCGGAGCAAATAGTTATCAAACGGCACTGCGAATTTCGCTGGAGATGAAATGGCTGACGCACTGAATTCCGTGGTACTGGCAAAAGCTCAACTACACGAACTCGACTCGGAGTTCGACAAAGAGATTAATCCTGACAAGAACTGCGTCGTGCAGTTCAACCCGGAATCGTTGAAGGTCAGCTTTGCGAATCAGGTAGTGCCGCCTACTGGAGCCGGCGATCAGAAGGGCACTCCTGCGTTCCAGTTTGTCGGCGCCGGATCAACCAAACTCAGTTTGCAGCTTTGGTTTGATGTCACTGCGATGCCCGATCCCAAGCCGGACGATGACGTGCGCAAATATACGCAGAAGGTTGCTTACTTCATTACGCCGCAACCCAAAGACAAACAGTTTGTCCCGCCGGCAGTTCGCTTTCAATGGGGTTCGTTCAAGTTTGACGGAATCATGGAGTCGCTGGAGGAGAGCCTCGAATTTTTCTCGAATGACGGCCGGCCGCTGCGCGCCAGTATGACGATGAATCTGTCACAGCAGAAAATCACGGAGTTCAAATTCCTTCCGACCGCGGGACCTGGCAATAAGGTCCAAGCCGGCACGCGTGAGCTAACGAAAGCCCCGGCCGGCGCCAACGTGCCGGCACTTGCCGACAGCCTGGGCAAGGGCGACATCTGGCAGCTGATCGCAGCGGCAAACAATATCGAGAACCCGCGCCTACTGGAGCCGGGGCAGTTGCTGGACATGAGCGCCAGCCTGGGCACGTCGAGGTGACCTCAAAGGAGTGAATCGAAATGGCAGTAATAATTAATGACTTCGAAGTGGTGCCGGCCGAACCGGCGCGACAGCCAAACGCCGCCGCAGGACAAACATCGTCCAATCCGCCACCGCAGTCGCAGCAAGAGGTTGAGCGCGTGGTTGAACACAAGATCAGTCGTAGTGAACGCGTCTGGGCCCACTGAAAACTCATGGCAGACAATGCAACCACGGGAGTGATAGCAGCACGACCCACCATTCTGGTGGACGGACAGGAGAATGCTCCGCTCGCCGGCGGTTTGTTGGAACTCATCATTGTGGAGAACACCAGCGGGCTCTACCGTTGCGAGGCAAAGTTTGGCAACTGGGGAGCGATCAATAACACCACCGACTTTCTTTATTTCGATCGCCGCACGCTCGAGTTTGGCAAGGGGTTCGCGGTCAAGCTGGGGACTGATTCAATCTTTGAAGGAAAGATCATGGGCCTGGAAGCCAGTTTTCCCACCGGACGATCACCGGAAATTCGCGTGTTGGCAGAAGACCGGTTCCAGGATTTGCGCATGACAAGACGCACGCGCACGTTCAGCGACGTGACTGACGCGGACGTCATCAGTCAAGTGGCCAATGATCATGGTCTCAGCCCCAGTGTCAGCGTTAACGGTCCAACCTATAAGGTGCTGGCCCAGGTCAATCAAAGCGACCTCGCCTTTATTCGCGAACGCGCGCGAACCATCGATGCGGAAGTGTGGATGAGCGGCAGCACGCTCAATGCCAAGTCACATTCGAGCCGCGATGCCGGCACACTGCAGATGACCTACGGCAATCAGCTGCGCGGGTTTACCGTGCTCGCCGACCTGGCGATGCAACGGACCAGCGTCTTTGTGAATGGCTGGGACGTGTCGAGCAAATCAGGATTGCAATACGAAGCAACGGATTCAGTAATCAGCAGCGAGTTAAGCGGCGACACCAGCGGCGTGAGCATTCTGCAATCTGCTTTTGGCGCGCGTAAAGAAGCGCTGGTGCACACGGTGCCGCTCAACAGCGACGAAGCGCAGTATGAAGCAGAAGCCTTTTTCAAGATGAGCGCTCGCCGTTTCGTCGTCGGTCACGGGGTGGCGGAGACCAATGCAACTTTGCGCGTTGGTTGTAAGGCCGACTTGCAGGGACTGGGTCCGCTCTTCAACGGGAAGTATTACGTGTCGGATGTGAAGCATCGTTTCGATGGCGTTAAAGGACTGCGGTCGGAATTTCGCGCCGAGCGCGTTGGTGTTGGCAGTTCGTGAATTTGGCCAGAGATGCAGCACTGAGGTTAACGAGTGTTTGATAAGTCACCTTTCGAAATGATCCTCGACATTAGGACGCCCAAGGGATTTGGCGGCCGTTGGTATGGCGCGTTTCCGGCGTTGGTAAGCGACATCAAGGATCCTGACGGTCAGGGGCGAGTGAAGATCACTTTGCCATGGTCGGCTGACACAGGCGGCGGGAGATATGAGACTTGGGCGCGACTCGCCACCTTCATGGGTGGGAACAACCGCGGCAGTTGGTTTATTCCCGATGTCAACGATGAAGTGCTGGTAGTTTTCGAGGGGGGCGACCCGCGGCGTCCATTCGTCATCGGCGGTATGTGGAATGGGTCAGATTCCCCGCCCGAATCGATGGACGGCGCGGGTAACAACTACAAGAAGGTTTTGCGTTCGCGCAACGGTGTGAAGCTGACCCTCGACGATCAGGACGGACAGGAGAAGCTGATCCTGGAAACACCCGGTGGTCAGAAAGTGACGCTCAAGGATGGTCCAGGCGCGGTGGAGATCGTCGACAGCAACGGCAACTCCATAAAACTTGAAACCAGCGGGATCACGATCACGGCCTCAGCGAAGGTGACGGTGAATGCGTCGCAGGTAGCAGTCTCGGCGGGCATCGTAACCGTAGACGCGGGCATGTCCACGTTTAGCGGCGTGGTGAAGTGTGACACGTTGATCAGCAATAGCGTGATCAGCGCGTCGTACACGCCGGGCGCGGGAAACATTTGGTGAGAGATGGGTAAAGATCAAGTGCAATGGACCTCGCCGTCGCCGTTTTGGCCCGAAGCCGCCGGCTCGTCTGACATTGTTTCGCGGCGAGCCATCCTGCAACAGCCGGCGATTCTCCGGTTTGCGTCAGACACTTTCATGGACGACTTCGTAACTATGCTCCACGCAGATCCAACGCTGTTGCCGAAGTTTGTCGCGGCTCCCGAGACCTGGCGCGGGCCAACTAAGGGGCCGCTGCCGGTCAAACCAGTACCTGTTTTTCTACAGGCCCTCAATCGTCTGGGACTTGCGGCGGCGCGACAAAAGGACGCGGCCTTGCCGGTTGCGACCGGGGGTTTCGGCGCCTCGTCGTTGATTACCACAAATCCAGCCGCCGCCGGCGTAACGCAGCCAAAACTCAAACTCTATCAACCCGCCCATCAACGCTATTACCTCGTGACTGCATGCCTGGTTTGCGGGCGTGCCGGTTTGCCCGATCGCGCGGTCGATGCGGGAAGACAGGAAAAAGCCACTTTCGTTATTCGCCGTCTCTTTCCGCCCGGCCGGCTAAACATCAAGGTGCCGCTGCCAACGTTCAATGCCGACACCTGGGAAGAGTACGCGTTGGTTTCCGGCCCGAGCGGAAACAGTTGGCGGCGAGTTCCTCGAGAAACTCAGTTGGCGGGGGGCCTCGCTATCGAAGGTGAAGAACAGTTGCCGCTCTTTGCCATGAACTTCACTGAAGAATTGGGCCGCAAGCGACGTCTCTTTGCCGGACTAATTCCTTCCGGCAAGCGCGAAGTCTATATGGGAGCACCGCTGCTGCCGCAACCCAACGATCCGCCGCCCGTGGTGCCGCCGCAGCCTGTCCCTGATGCCCGGATGATTTTAGCGTGGACGCAGATTACAGAGCCATGGAAGAGCCTGGTCGAGCGCGCAAACACGGCGAGCGCCATGAAGAAGAGCGCTTCACTGCCTGATGATCCCGACGATCTTCCGACGGAAGTCTCAGTCGGGGACAATACGTTTCAGAGCACCATCAAAACTGCCCGCGAACAAATACAAACTGGATCGTGGTACATCCTGCTCGACTTCGCGAAGTTTTTGAAAGAACAAATGAACAGCGTCTGGTCGCGATTAGGCCAGCCGGTTCCAAGCGTTGTTACACCCGAAGACGCGCTCGTGAACGCGTTGAACAACACGAAGGTTAACGCAACGCTCGCCGCCGATTTGCGGAAAAAAGTGAACGGAGCTTCGTTGACTTATTACCAGGGCACTGCGGCTATTCCCGCGAATTTGAGTTTGGCGCTGAAGGCGGCGTTTGCCGCGGAGCAGCTCTTGGAAACCGTGAAGACTTCGTACGAGCGCGAGCAGGAAGCCGCCGCGCGCGCGTGGCCGCTATTTCTTTTTCCGCTCGCGGATCCCGCGATAGCGACGACGACCTTGCCGCCTTTGGCTCCGCAATCTCCTGAAACGGCAGACAAGGCAGTAGATACCAACAAGAAGAAGATCGACGCGCTCGCTAAGTTGATCGAGAACGCGTTGCCGGCCCAGGCGACCGCGCCTGCTCCGGAAATTCCACTCGTGGCCAAACAGCCGATGGACATGCGCGAGGGATGGTTCCTAATCCGTTGCATTTTTGATCGGCCGGAGTGCGGACCACTCGATAAGGCGGTTTTAAGCGAACCGACGAAAGCTTTTCAGATGGCAGGATTCTTCGACCCAGACGCGCCGGCGCGTCCCATTCGTATCGCGTTGCCGCTCGATACCTCGCCTGCAGGCTTGCGAAAGTTTGATAAGAACACGGCCTTCATGATTTCAGACATGCTGTGCGGCCAGATTGATCGCATGAAGGGAATGACGCTGGGCGATCTCGTGCTCTCGGTGTTGCCGTGGCCTTTTCACAAAGACCTGTCGGTACCAGACAACGGTCCGTGCGTCTCCGGCGGAGTGGAAGTGGGCATGATCTGTTCGCTGTCAATTCCGATCATCACGATCTGTGCGCTGTTGCTGTTGATGATCATCGTCAGCTTGCTGGACATCATTTTTCGCTGGATACCTTTTTTCATATTTTGTTTTCCGTTACCGAAGTTTAAGGCGAAGGGGTAGAAATGCGGATTTGGGATTGCGGATTTCGGATTGCGTGCGCCGTGAATGGTAAGTCGATATCCCGGCTCGCGAGCTGCGCGTACGAAGTTAAATCCGAAATTCGAAATCCGCAATCCGAAATTCAAAATGGATAGCGGACTTTTATTTGGGCGTGGCATTAGTTTTCCGCCACGTGTTGGACCCGATGGCCACGTCACCTGGTCGGTAGGAGAAGAGAGCGTGCGTGAGTCGATCCGGATCATTCTCATGACAGAACAGCCCGAGCGCTTAAGGTCGCCGAGTTTCGGCGGCAGTCTCGGACGCTTCTTGTTTGAGCCGAACACAGTAACTACACGCCGCTCGATTCAGGATCGTATTACGAAAGAGCTGGCGCAGTGGGAGCCCAGGATCCAGGTTGAATCCGTCGACGTGAGCCCCGACCCAACTGATCCGCAGGCGGCTGTGGCTGGAATCACATACAAGCTGGTCGCAACCCAAGCGCGCGAGCGCGTGACTTTGAACGTAACGCTGGCAGGTTAGTGTCGGAGTAATCGCATATGCCGTTGCAGATCCCCACAATCGATGATCGCCGTTATCAGGATTTGCTCGATGAAGCATTGGCACGCATACCGGTGCACAATCCGGAATGGACGAATTTTAACAAGAGCGATCCGGGCGTCACGCTGCTCGAGCTGTTCGCGTTTCTCACTGAGAATCTGCTGTATCGATCCAATCAGATTCCCGAACGAAACCGCCGCAAGTTCTTGCAACTTCTGGGCGTTCCACTGCAGCCTGCTTCGTCGGCGGTTGGTCTGGTGAGTTTCACGAATGAGCGTGGGCCGCGAGAGACCATTACGCTCAACGGCGGCATTGAAGTTCGTGCCGGACAGATCCCGTTTCGCACCGATCGCGGCCTGGATGTGTTGCCGGTCGAGGCCCAGGTTTACTACAAGCGGAGGCTGGTTAATCAAACCCCCGAGATCACTAACTACTACAAGCTCCTCTATTCTTCCTACAAAGGCCAACCACCTGCCGACTCCACCATCACGCTTTACGAGACGGTGCCGATTGACGGCCGAGAGGGTAACGAAGTCGCCATTGGCGAGGAAACCACCGACGGATCGCTATGGATTGCTTTGATGGTGCGAGCAAGTGATAAACCCGCAGGTAACACGGACGCAGCTCGGGAAGCCCTGAAAAACTCAGTACGCGAAGCGATTGCCGGAAAAACTATCAGCCTGGGTTTCGTGCCGGCCACGAATGAGGCAACGCGAAAGCTTTTGCCTGGTGGTCTGGCCAACCCTGAAGGTGAAGGCTTGCTGCAATACCTGATTCCCAATGTGTCCAAAGAAGGACTATTGCCGGCTGACCCGGCGCAGCGATTTCCCAAATACAAGCCCATCGAGGCAACAGCGCTGACTGATGTGCTCGCAAATCCCGGCGTGGTGCAGATCACCCTTCCAGCTGTTTCAGATCTGAAACTGTGGACCAACCTGGATCCCCTGGAACAAGGCGTCGGCGATTTTCCGCCATCGCTCGAAGACAGCAACCTAAACGATCGACTAATCACCTGGCTACGCATTCAAGCGTCTCCCGGCGTACGCACGCGCGTGCTTTGGGTTGGCGTCAATACTGTGACCGTCACCCAACGTGCACATGTTGCCGACGAGGTGCTTCCCAATGGCAACGGCAACCCGGATCAAGTTGTCGTACTTTCGAACCGGCCGATAATTTCAGATTCGGTGACTCTGCGCGTGACCGCCGGGAAAGAGACCCGAGAGTGGAAGGAGATCGACGATCTCTTCAGTGCCGGCCCCGAAGTGCAAGTGCCTGACCCGAGACAACCGCCCGGAAGCCCGCGTCCGCCGGTCAGGCCGGTTGAGGTATTCACCGTAAATCCGGAATCAGGCGAGGTCAAATTCGGCGATGGACTGCGCGGCAAACGTCCACCGCGCGACGTGACGCTGCGGGCGAGTTATGACTATGGCGTCGGCTCCGCAGGAAATGTCGGACCCGGATCAATCAACAGCAGTCCGGCCTTGCCGGCGGGACTCAAAGTCAATAATCCGGTGCGCACCTGGAACGGCACGGAAGCGGAGAAGGTAAGCGAAGGTGAAAAACAGACTGCGCGTTTTCTGCAGCACCGCGATCGATTGGTGAGCGCCACGGATTTCGAAACCATAACGTTGCGCACACCCGGAGTTGATATCGGGCGCGTGGAGGTGTTGCCCGCTTTCAGTCCGGAGCTTACACCGAGCGAGCCGGGTGACGCGCCGGGAATAGTCACCCTGATGTTGATACCGCGCTACGATCAGAAGCAGCCTGACGCTCCTAATGCTGATTCGATTTTTCTCGACAGGATTTGCCGGTATCTCGACCCGCGCCGCCTGATAACAACACAACTCATTCTGCGTGGCCCGGTCTACAAGTCCATCTGGGTATCGATCGGAATCAATGTGGTCGCCGGCGCGTCCATTGCTGAAGTGCGCGAAGCAGTGAAGAAGAGTCTGTTCGATTTTCTTGCGCCGCTGCGTCAATCGCAAGCCGCACAGCTCGATAATCAAGCGGCGTTACTCAACACCCCTGAATACGCCTACATGCAAAAAGGATGGCCCTTACGCAAACCGGTAACTGCGCGGGAACTCCTGGCGGTCGCCAGCCGCGTGCCGGGAGTGCTGTTGATTAACGACGTATATATTTCGGAAGACGGCAAACCCGCAGTCGATCAGATCGCAATGAACGGGCTCGAGCTCCCTCGCGTTGCCGCCGTCTCAGTCAGCATCGGTGAACCAATGGAGCTTGAGCAATTACGAGGTGAGGTTGTGACACCGACAACAACTGGAATAGGAACAACCGAAATTGCTCTGAAGCTTGTTCCCGTACCTGTAGTGCCGGAGGAGTGTTAGCCAGTGGACGCAAACGGAAGTCGTTTCCATCTTTTGCTCGGACGTGATGATTGGGCGCAGTGCTCAGTCAAAGGCATTCCTTTACACGAAGTCTGGGAGGCATCAACAGCGAAACCGGGCGCCGGCGAGCTAAGCTGGCAAGCAGAGCTACACGAATTAAGACTCCAGGAGCGACTCCTGAGATTTGTCGCCGCTCCGAAAGATACGTTTCCTTCGATTAGCAACCGGCGCGGCGCGGCAGCCGACTGTTACGGAAACTGGTATTGGATCGATGAGTCGGAAAAAAAGATTCGGGTGCTCTCCTCCGGCACGGGCGTCACTACTGAATTCTGGCCCATGCCGCAGAGCGGCCAATGTGGTCAAGCGAAGCAGTGTGGCACTCAACCTCGCGCGCAAGCGAAACACGGCGATTTCCAACCGCTACAACCGGAGACTTCGGCGACTTTGCTACTCAGCGGTTTGGTCGTCACCGAAGATCATTATTTGGTGGTGGGCGTGCTCAATCCGGGCTCGCTCTTGATCTTCGATCTACATGCTGGCGGCGAGCCGCGTCAATTGCTCTGGCCGGAAAATGTTCCCTTTGCGCCGTTTGACATGACAGCCATGCCGGGCGGCGGAGTTGCGATCCTTGATCGGCAGCTGGATCGTCAGCAGCCTTGTTACTGGGTGCTCGATCGCAACTTCAACGTACTGGGTCCGAAAGATAAAGAAACGCCACTGCAGGCACAAACAGAAGACTTTCAACCACTTGATGGCAGCAGTGTTCGTGGTCGGGAACCTTCATCATTTGCAGCAAGTATCGCGTTGTTTTCCTCGCCGGTTGGGCTTCGGAATCCAATTGCGATCGAGGCATTATCTGACGGCACCGTGTTGATTCTCGATCATGATCTCGGTCAAAGGTTCTCGCGCATCTATCATTACCACTTCGAGAAGCAATTGCCGGACGAACTCACGACCGAGGCGATCCTCGGACTCATAGAAGAAGAGTTCAAAAGCACCGTCAGCCTGGTGGGTTACGACATTGCTTTCGTGCCACGACACGATGAAGACGGCGAAACAATTCCCGATCGGTTGTATGTGGCGGCTGCCGATGGCAATCAAAGTTTTGCCTTCCGCGTTTGCCTGCGTCAGAACAAACTCGAGCTTCAGCCGATTGCCGAATACCTGCCGATGCGCCTCTTTGGTGGGAAGGGATTAGTCGCTTCCGGCGCGGGCGTTTATTACGATTTCAACGATAGCTGGATTCCGCTGGTGAAACAGCGGCGCCCTCGCTACGTTTCTGAAGCAACGCTGGAATCTCCGATTTTCGATGGCCTCGAACCCAATTGCGTTTGGCACCGGTTAATGATCGACGCTTTCATTCCGCCGGAAACCAAAGTGGAAGTTTGGAGCCGCGCGGCGGATGAAAGAAAAGATTTGCCTTTGCTTCAGTGGCAGCCAGAGCCTCCACTTTACCTGCGCGGAGACGGGTCCGAACTCCCGTTTCTGCGTTCAATGAAAATTTGCAATGGCCGCTCGCCAAAAAAGAAAGATGGCGACGGAACCTGGGAACTCCTGTTTCAACGTGCTCGCGGCCGGTTCCTGCAAATACGACTGCGTTTGAGTGGCAACGAACGCAGCACTCCGCGCCTGCGCGCTCTGCGCAGTTACTACCCGCGTTTTTCCTATTTGGTCAACTACCTGCCAGGCGTTTATCGCGAAGATGATCAATCGGCGTCGTTTCTCGATCGCTTCCTGGCAAACATGGAAGGTTTCTACACCACGCTCGAAGACAAAATCGCTGCGGCGCAGGTGCTGTTTGATGTGCGCAGCGCGCCGGCCGAAACGCTTGAGTGGCTGGCCTCGTGGTTTGGCGTGGCGCTTGATCCCAACTGGGACGAACGCCGGCGCCGCTTATTCATCCGGCATGCGATGGACTTCTTCCAGTATCGCGGCACCGCCCGCGGCCTAACAATGGCACTGCACCTGGCGCTCGATTCCTGCGTTGACGAGTCGATCTTCGTGGATGATCCAAAACGACGACAGGGTATTCGCATCGTCGAGAAGTATTTGACGCGTACCATGCCGGGTGTGATCTTCGGCGATCCCACCGGCACGGAAGGACTGCGGACGGTGGTGCCCAGGGCCCGTTGGCAGCCGGATCAGGGCCGCGCAAATCTCAACCAGCGCTACACAGAATTTATCAATCCATCAGCACCCGCGAATCAGCTACTGATTCCATATCCAATTATTCCACCCACTGATGAAGCAAAGGCCGCCAGATGGCAGCAGTTTTCTCAGGAGACGCTGGGCTTTGTTTCATGGAGTTCCGCCGCCGACCGTAGCGCCTGGCAAGTTTTTCTGGGAGCTCGTTACGGCAACATTAATTCGCTCAACTCTAATCACCAGACAAGCTATTCGGGATTCGATGAAATTCCTCTACCCGCGGATCTGCCGGCCAATTCCACCACCCAGAAGGATTGGTTGGATTTCGTTAGCAATGCAAATCCCGCCGCCACGCCGGTCGAACGGCTCTTGTGGCAGGACTTTCTCGCGCGCCGTTATCGACGTTCCAACTCACTCAATGATGCATATGGAACCAGGTGGACCAGTTTCGATGTCGTGTCGTTGCCCGACGAACTTCCCCGTGACGGCGCGGCCCTCAGAGACTGGTATCAGTTTGAGGGAATTGTTATGCAGATGCAGCGTACGGCGCATCGCTTCACTGTGCTTTTGCCGGTGCCGGTTTCGCTCGCCTTCAGCCCCGAGGAGCATCAGTTGAGGATGGACTTATCGCGTCGGGTGATAGAGCTGGAGAAACCGGCGCACACCGTTTTCGATGTGAAGTTTTACTGGGCAATTTTTCGTGTGGGCGAGGCACGGCTACAGCTTGACACACTGATGGATCAAGGCAGCCGCGCGCCTCAGTTACTGCCCAGGCTAATACTGGGCCAGGGATTTGTCGGCCAAGGTTATCTGGCCCCGCCGGCGCCGGAAGAGGCGACAAACCGCTTGATCCTGGGCCGCGATTCACTCCGCAACGATCCTCACGAGGAGGAAAGATCATGAGTTGTTTCTCAGCAACGGTAACTACTGCGAATGTTGCCGAGCCTAATCCGACCAAACATGTGAACTACAACCTGGGCATGGTGCTGGGCGTTGCCGATTTCCAGCAGGAGCATGCTTATCTATCCGGACGAGATCAGTGGATGGCCCGCGACCTCATAGGTTATGGCACCGTGCGCGGCCTGAAGATTGACAACGAGACCGACACCGACAAGGGCCCGCGGATCGCAGTCGAACCCGGTGTGGCCGTCAGTCCTCGCGGCCAAATGATCTGTGTGCCTACCGCACAATGTGCTTATCTCAAAGACTGGATCGAACAACATTCAAGCGAACTATCCAGCTCTCCACTCTCGGATGTGGCGCGGCTCTACATCGTGCTTTGCTATCGCGATTGTCCCACCGACAACGTACCGATAGCAGGGGAGCCCTGTCGCAGTGAGGATCAATTAGTAGCGGCTTCACGCGTGACCGACGATTTTTCTTTGGAGCTGCGAGCTGAGCGGCCCAACCAGCGCGAGGAAGATGCTGTACGCGACTTCGTCGACTGGCTCAAACAGATCGGTGTCAGTGATTCAGTTGTTAGTTCTACTCCCATGGATCAATTCCTCGACGCGATTCGTGCTGCCGCGCGGCAATGGTTCACGTCGCCGCCGGAGTCACCGCTGTCGTCGCCGCCGAGCGATTACATGGTTGGTTCGCCGCCCGCGTTTATTCATATCCATACCGCCGACGTGTGTGAGTACATGCGGGCTGCTTTCCGTCTCTGGGTCACCGAGCTGCGGCCAAAATGGATCGCACGCTGGCACGGTTGTGCCGCTACGCATTTTGAGACGGATGACAAAGCTGAAGAAGACTGCGTGATGCTGGCGGAATTGACGGTACCCATCATCGCAGCGTCGCCGGGCAATTGGACCGTGGACGGCAGCCGGACGGTGCGGGTAGACGAATCGCGGCGGCCCTTCATGATTCATCTGCGCATGTTGCAGGAGTGGCTGCTTTGTGGGTGTAGTTGTGCGGATAACTTGAGTAGCCCTCCTGGTGCGCAACTCAATAGGACAAATGTTCCCATCGAGAATGTGGCCGGGCCCGCGAATATTAACCTGAGCAGCAACCAGCGGATCCTCGTTTGCGACGCAGTCGCCGGGGTAATCACGCTCAATCTGCCGCCCGCAAACAACAATGTCGGCTGTGTGTTCATCGTCAAGCGCATTAACGTCGGCGCAAATGCGGTGAGGATTGCCGCCAGCGGTACCGATCTTATTGACGGCGCGGCCTCCGCGGCCCTTGCAGCTCCACAAAGGTTCATCGAGATCGTCGCAAATGTGAGAGGCGGAAGCGGTGTCTGGCACATTATTGGAGGCAGTTAGGACCCTGGCGCAAACTGTTGGTTTGCGACAGTCTGAGAGGCAAACTAACAGTTTGCTTTACTGAGGCAAAAGAGAGGTTCGTGGATGGTAACTCGCGATGCCGAACATCGTGGGCAGCATTCCTCGGAGGCATCACGGCATGGAATCAAGCATTGACCTTCAGCAGCCGGTTCTCGATGGCGGCATCCGTTCGATCAATTTTTTCAACGGCCGAATGCTCACCGCGCGTGATCTGACACGTGAGCAGACGGCAAACCGTGAACTGACCAGGCGACTGGGCCAGGCAGTCGGCGACGGCATCGCATATGGACTCGAATTGTCGAAGTCGAAGTCGAATAATTCCACGCCGGAGTTTCCGCTGGTCACGGTTGAACAGGGACTGGCAGTCAACCGCCAGGGGCAGACGCTTTGGCTTCGCGACAAGACTGATGTTGCGTTGGTACGCAAGGCGAGCGCAAACACGGCCGGGGTGATCTTTAGCGAATGCCGGCCTTTGCAGGCGGGTACTTACGTCGCCGGCGCGGGAGTCTATTTGCTGACGGTAGCGCCCGCTGAGACGCGCGAAGGTCGCGCGGTTACCAGTGCACTGAACACGGGGAGCGCTGCCTGCAACACCGACGCTCTGGTGTCAGCGGTTCAGTTTCGCTTGATTCAAATCGATCCGCCGATTACGAGTGCCGAACTCGCGAACACGCGCCTGCGAAATCTGCTCGCCTACAAATGTTTCGGTGTGAGCGAGACGGAAGGTTTCTTGAGCGATCCGTTGGGAAGGGACTTGGAACCGTATGGCCTGCTCGACGGGTTGCGGCCGAATGTTTTGACTGACTGTGATGTGCCGCTCGGTGTTTTGTATTGGACACTGAACGACGGCATCAAGTTCATCGATATGTGGTCGGTGCGTCGCCGCCTCACACATCGTAGCAGTGGCGGCCAATGGTCGCGCTTTGTCGACGATCGCTTCCTCAGTGAAGGCGAAGCGAAGTTCCTGCAATTCCAGGAGCATATTGGCGCGATAAGCGGCGCCACCGCCGCTTTGAAATCTATTAAGGCCACCGATCACTTCTTCCAGCTACCGGCAGCTGGGATTATTCCGCTGGCCACGGAAGGAACAGCAACAGGTTTTGACTGCCGAAAATTCTTCCAGGACCAAACTTACCGAGAACCTCGCTTCATGGAAGGTGCGAGATTACAACGACTCATTCGGGAGTCCTTTTCTTATCCGCCGATCACCCTCGACAGCGGTGAAGCAATCTGGCTCTATCAAGTCAGACAAAACATGCAAACGATTGCCGAAGGGCGCGGCAACCCGCAACCCTGCCTGATCTTCAGCAGCGGACACATGCCTTATTTTGGCGAAGCCCGTTTCGACCTCAATCGCTACAACTACAGCAACTATTCGTCTGTGTATGACTGATGGTGCCAGACGCCAGAGGAGGATAAGAGCATGTCAACTCAATTTGGAAGCACAAAGCGAACCCTCAGCACGGGCGATTTGGTGATCTCTGTCAGCGAAATCTTCGACAAGCTGCAAACAACGGTCGATCCGAACACGCTTGAACAATTGTTGCGCGACATTATTTCCGAACGCCGGCCGCAGGTCAGGCCCGGCGAACTCATCACCGCCGAGCTGATCAATCAGATTCTCGCCGAGCTGGAAGCGCTGGAAGCACGCATCGCGAAGTTGGAAACCGCAGGCCCTGTAGTTCCATCAGGCGAGCCGGTCATCACAGGATTACAACCGTCGAGTCGCGTGCCTATACAAAGTGAACTGCGAATCATGGGCAGAAATTTCGGCTTGCCATCATCCAACGTTGTGACGATAGATGGAGTTCCAGTTCGACAATTCAAGGCCGGAAGCACAGACACGCTGCTAATCATTGATGTTCCGCTTATCGCGGGTGTGACAGAACAGGGCAAGACTGTAATCCTAACAGTGAGCAATCCGCAGGGATTCTCGCAGACGTCGCTGGTTATTGTGCCGGCGGTTCAGACGATTCCGACTGGCTCTCTGTTTGCCACTTTGTCGCAGTCGCCCTCTGAGCCACAACTCTTGGCCGGCCAAAGCTACACTTTTGTATTTGCAGTTAAGGCCTTCACTAATATGGATGAGGCTTTCACCCTTACGCCAACCGTAAGTACCGGTTGGGCAGTCACTATTGTGGACTCGAACAACGCTCCAATCCCGGCCGAGATCAGAATTCCAAAAAGTGACCCACCCGCCGGGACCATAAGAGAGGTGCGAGTCAGGGTTGCGATTCCTGCCGGCCCGGGTCCCGGCACGACGGCACAACTAAAGCTCGCGGTTGCTTCTAAGCTCAACCCGACAGGCCTGAGGATAACCTCGGGTGGCGATACCATCACAGTCGGTCAGCCGCCGCCGCCGCCGCAGCGCGTTACTGTTTCTTTCAGTGCCGTCTTAAAGCCAGCAGGGGCGCCGGCCGCCAGCCGGGATGAGAACAATGTACTTGTAATTCCGGTCACCGGCACCACCTACAGAGTAGATTTTTCGGTCATGAATCCGGATCCGGGAACATATAACTACGTTTTCACACCACCGGGCGGCCTGTGGACCGCACGGATTGAAGGCGCTTCAAGTTCTGGTGTGCTCGCGGCCAATCAGGGGGCCTTGGTTATAACCAGTCTCAGTGCGCAGGCGGGAGCTGCCCCTGCCAATCTCATCCTGCGAGTCGTCAAAGCTGATGACGCAACGGTCTTCGGACAGTTCACTCAGCCAATCAGGCTGCAACTGGCACCGTGACCAATCGACAGAAGCAATTCTGTTTTCAACAAAGACTCACCGAAAGGAAATCTCAATGCGACTCACGATTCATTCAAGAAAGCCTCAAATGAGAGGACAATCGCGCTTTTTGCAACAGGCTTACCTGACAGGCGCCCTGGTTTCGCTGCTTTTAATCGCCTCGATGGCTAAAGCAGGTTTGCCGAACCCGCGTTTGTGTTTCCCCGATGTCATCAGTACGCCAGACACATTCCTGACACCTCCAAACCTCGATGGAATAGTGGTCGGCGACAACGGTTGGACCAGTAGCTTCCGTTACGTTTTTCAGAACGGAACGCCAGATCCCAATGTTGTCGTGCAGGGAATTAAGGACGCCAATTTCCTCTACCTCTCCTTTGAGGTTAACGCTGATCCATCGTTCGATACGGCAGACATGATAGTGATCGGCTTTGACCCTGACGGAACAACTGCAAATCAGCGGCGCCTGCATATCTTTCCACTCTTCACGACCGGAGCTGGCGTCGGTGGAAATCCGCAATTAGTCCAATACTGGAAGGACAGCGCCACATGGGGTGGCCCCCCTCAAGCGCTGCCGGCGGGAACGATCATTAAGGTGACAGCCTCGGGAGCAGGACCTGTAGCGTGGAACGTAGAAATGAAGCTGCCAACCGCGGCTGCAGCTTTTGGCATACCGTCCGCCACCTCTTTCGGCTTCTACTTCAACACCTTGGTCTTTGACAGCGGGGGCGTTGTCGCTGAACGACATTGGCCGCTCTCGAGTCCCGATATCCAGTTGTTCCCCAACAACACGCCTTCCCCAAGTACTTGGGGAACTGGCGATTATTCGGGTGGCTGCAACGGAGTCTCGATCAGTCCATTGGACATTACCACCAACCAGACCCCCACAAGCAAGATTGCCACCGATGCTGGAAACATTTTCTCCGTGCTGGTGCACAACGACTCCATTGACAGCACGGGCGCTCCAATAGCAGCGAACCAGGTTGATGCCACATTTAAGATTGCCAACTTCGGTCTTACCTCTCCCAACATGTGGACTCTTGTTCCAGCTCCCGGCAATCCGACCACCGGCCTGAGCACGATTCCGGCTAATGGAACCAACACGCTAAGCACGGGTACATGGACCCTCTCGCCTACTGAGATAACAACGTATAGCACGCTTAATGGCGGGCATCAGTGCATTCTGGTCGAGTTAGATTCGCCCGCGGCCAACACGACTTTCGTCAACAAGAGTGCCTGGCGCAATATGGACTTCGGCCCCGCCTCAGTATTCGAACGTCCTGCCGAGATCAGCGGGAAGGGGTACGAGCCACCGCCTGGCGGAGGCAGCTCTTACGATTTTGATCTTTTGGTGACGACACGGGAAGAACGGTCGGCTCCAAACAAGACGGTGATGGCGGCTGCTGGTAACCAGCCGGTTTCCCAGCTTACTTGGATCGCTCACGGCTACCGTCACACTGGAAGGTACATCGTGAGTTTTCGTAAAAGATACGAGATCGTGGAGGACGTCGGTGCGTTCGGTTACATCGTTCAGCACGCCGGTGAGGTCAAAGCCTGGTTGCACGAACTCAAAGGCGCGGGCCTGGAAAAGATTGGCGAGAACCGTTATCGAATAAAGGTTCCGCAAAACGGCGCAGTCACAGTTAACACCACGATCGAAGCCGTCGAACCCGGCAATCCACCGCCGGCGGGTTTCAAACGCTGGGGCCTCAGCCTGCATGCCGGCGCGAGCATTCCGCACGGCAATTTCGACAACCTCTTCAACCCCGGCCCGAACGTCGGATTTGACCTCGAATACCGGCTCACTCCTACGTTCTCGCTGGAAGGCATCTATACCTTCCATCGCTTCCGGGGCCAAACTTTCGGAACCGTGAGTGTTGGCGACCTTAACGTGCATCAGTTCTCCGTAAACGGAAAGGTCTACGGCAACACATCGCCGGTGCGTCCGTTCTTCAACTTCGGCGGCGGCGCCTATGTGTTTACACCCGGCGCCAACACGCATGGCGGCTTGAACATCGGAGGCGGGGTGCAGTTTGACGTGACGCCGACATTCGCCATTGACGGCATGTACAACTACCACAACGTATTCACGAGCGGCTCGAACACGCCGTTCTCCACTGTTCAATTTGGAGTTCGCTGGAGATTCTAAGTCGCGTCTGAAACCTGAGAGCCTGGTGATCGCGCAGGGCGTTCGGATTGAGTGACACAACTCGAACGCCCCGCGCAAAACAGGAAACTAAACAGGCGGAGCGCAAGCCAACTGGAACGTGCGCTCTCCATTTTCGCCCGGGCCATTGCCTTAGGTCTGATAGAGATGAACATCGGCTTGCAAGGCAGCGAGACGGTTGTGAATCGTCTGCGGTTGAACACGGCGACGAGTGATCCGGCGCTCGCCACCATGCGCCTTGCCAGCCTGTTACACCACGCACAGCTGCATCCCGCCAACCTCGCACCTGCGGCGATAGTATTCATTCGCAAATTGTACGACCCAAAGCCTGGTTCGCTGCGTCTGGACCAGAGCGGTGGACATTTGCCCGCGCTGTGGAGTCAGGCGGCTAAAGAATCGTTGGACCGGCTCGTTAGCGGCGCCGCGCGTCCCGCGCTCGGTGCAGTTTCGCCGAGCGCCGCTGCGGTTGTCTTTTTGGATCGCTCAGAGTTGCTGGCATGTCTGGCAACTGATTGGTGCCAGGGAAGCGTAACGACGCGCTGGTGGTGGCTGAGCCTGTTAAGACAAGCGTCAGCTTCGGAAATCGTCAAAGAGCTTTGGCGGACCACTCCGCAGTACGTTCCCGCCGCGCTTCAGCAACTAGCGAAAGCTAACAACGCCACGACGTTTGTCAGCAATTTCAGTGATGATGAAGCTCGCTCTTTGCTGCAAGCAGTCGCCCGAAGTTTTGAACTACACGCTTTTACGAGCGCCCTCGATTCGTTTTCAGGTTCCGATGCGCTGCGCTTGCTGGAGCAAGAGGCGACGATTACTTCGCATGAGCTTCTTATAAGGCGCGATGGAGAAACTGTGTCAACGCCGGCAGCAGTTCCTTCTCTTGATGCGCCTTGGTCCGATTGGGTACCCGAAAGCAGCACGGCCGAACTCCGGCCAGAACAGCAAACCTTTCTGGGCATCTCGCTCATGCTTCAGCGAGCGCCGACTAAAGTTCGCACGGCAGGTTTCGCGCGCGAGTTCAAGCAGTGGCGCTCTCGAATCACGCGTTCAGACGCGCAGGGATTGGTTTTCCCTGAGATTAACGAGCGGTTTGATGAAGGCAATCGTCATAGCTCTCGGCTTGAAATAAGGACTCGTGGCGTTGATAGCAGCGCAACTCGAAACCTGAATGAGATCCCGAGTGGTCGAGACGACTATTCGGAAAAGGCGGCGCCTCCTGACCTTCAAGGCATGGCGGCAGCAAACACGAAGAGCGCGCATTCATCTTCGCTCAGTCAGCCCGTGGTCGATTTGAGACATGGGTCTGCCGCTGTTGAGACGCAAGATTCGTTGGTCGTTCCACTAGCAGAGCCCGTGGAGGTGAACAGTGACGCGCTCGAGTTACCGACCGTGAACGACCGGGATGCTAACTCACTCGATCAATATGCCGCAGGCGAAGCCCAAATTGAAACTGAGTTCGGCGGACTATTCTACTTAATCAATCTCGCCCTTTACCTCGGACTCTACGGAGATTTCACCACACCTGCGGAGCCGGGTATCGAACTTAATATCTGGGATTTCGTGGCGTTGCTCGGACGTGAATTGGTCGGCAAACCGCTTGAAGACGATCCTGTCTGGAAGCTATTGGCGCAGTTGGCCGCGCGCGACGAAGGCGAACAGCCGGGCCGGAACTTTAAGCCCGAGGATGAATGGCGCATGCCGCTCGAATGGCTAAAACCATTTTCAGAGGAAGGGACACTTTGTTGGTCCGTCGACCCGGCACGATTGCGTCTGTTTCATTCCAGCGGATTTCTGATGCTCGACATCCTGAAAGAGGAGAATCCCAGCGATCAACTTCGGCGCGAGATTTCAAGTTTTGAGTTCCAGCTTCCGAGTTTCGAGTCAAGAGAAGATCCCTCTCTCAGACCAGAACTCGAAACTCGAGACCCGAAACTCCTAACTTCGATTGATGTCTGGCTTGGCCGGTTGCTGCCATACGTTCGCGCGCGCTTGCGAAAATCGCTTGATCTAATTGAGACGGAAGATCCCGCCAACGTTTTGTGCCGACAGCGAGCCAGAATTCGCACCACCGCAACTCACGTTGATGTCTACTTCGCTCTTAGCGAGCTGCCGCTCGTAATCCGACTTGCCGGGCTTGACCGCGATCCCGGCTGGGTCCCCAGCGCCGGTCGATTTGTCACCTTTCACTTCGAGTAAGCAGGATGCGCAAAAATCTCTTTTCCGGTTTGCAGCCGACGCCAACGGAACATTTCAGGATGTTCTTTTACGCGGCTGTCTTGAGTTTATTCCATCACGTCACCCAGATCGCTGGCTCGAACGAAGCTGCGTTCGAGCAGTTTCCCTTTCTCGTCGGCTACAACAACGAACTCGCCGAAGGCGGTCTGGCAGGAGTGAACCCGATTGAAGCTCTCGATTGGTGGCTCGATTCGCTTCAATCCTGGGAAGAAAAAGCGAACCAACATTTACCGCTGCGGGCGGTGCGCGAGGCGGCCGGCCTGGATCATTCGACGATGACACTGCTCGTCGGCGTGGGCTTGATCGAAGAGGACCGGCGCTTTGGATTGGTTTTTGAATCGTTGCAGGATCTCCCGGGTCAGCATCGCCCGACCTCAAGTTTGCTCAACGGCTGGTGGCAGGAAAATGGCGGTCTTGATCCACGTGCCGCAGTGGGGCGGCTGCGCGAACTGGGATTGCTGCGCGTTGTCAATCCGGATGCGCCGCGGCTGGACTGGGCTTTTGAAGTGCCGAGTGCATTGTGGGATGCGCTGCGCGGCGAAGAGCATGAATCGCCGGCACCCTGGCTGCGCTATCGTTCGTTGGCCCAGCTTCCATTACTCGATGAACTCATCTTGCCGAGTGCACTTCATGCGCAAGTAAGACTGCTGCCGGAGTTGCTTGCTTCCGGAAAGGTTGAGGCACTCATTGTGCACGGCGCCCGGCGCAACGGCAGACGCACGCTGCTTCGAGCAATCGCCCGCGCGCTCGGCCACGGGTCACTCGAAATCACCGGACTAACAAAAGTCGATGACGAACGCTGGCATCTGATCGGTCCACTCGCCACCGCGCTCAACGCACTTCCAGTAGCTGTGTTCGATCTCGCGCTTGAAGAGGCGGTCGAGCTGCCGCGTCTCACAGCATATAACGGCGCATCCGGAATTGTGCTCAGCAAACAGGGTGGCGTAAGTGGAGCGGGCCTCGACCGCGCGCTAACAGTGAATCTCGAAATGCCCGATGCGAAACTTCGGCGCCGCCACTGGCAGCGTGTGTGCGGCGAAGATAGTCTCAGCGAGCTGGACAGGATTAGTGAACGCTTCCGATTGACTGGCGGAAACATTAGTCGGGCTGCGGGCCTGGCACAGTCCTATGCCGCGCTGCGTGGACGGGCTGGCATCACGCTTATTGATGCGCAGCAAGCAACTCGCGCGCTTAATCGGCAGATACTCGACACCCTGGCGGTCCGTCTCCAAAGTCTCGGTGACTGGAATCAACTCGCGGTCGGCGATCAAACCCGCCAGGAGTTGCAAGCTCTCGAGAGTCGCTGCCGCTATCGCGAGCAGTTGTGCGACGTAGCGGGCACGCAATTGAATCCCGGCGTGCGCGCGCTATTTAGCGGACCGAGCGGGACGGGCAAAACTCTCGCCGCCCGCCTGCTCGCTTCTGTTCTACAAATGGATTTGTATCGGCTGGATCTCTCGGCGGTGGTGAACAAGTACATCGGCGAGACGGAAAAAAACCTCAACCAGGTATTTTCGCGAGCAGAAGAGCTCGACGTAATCCTGTTGCTCGATGAAGGCGACGCATTGCTCACGCAGCGGACCGGTGTCCAGAGTTCAAACGATCGTTACGCAAATTTGGAAACCAACTACCTGCTGCAACGCGTCGAGTCGTTCGAAGGTATTTTGATCGTGACGACGAACGCGGGCGATCGCATTGACACCGCGTTTCAACGGCGCATGGACGTCGTTATTAGTTTTCCTTCCCCTGATGCGCTGGGACGCTGGGCCATTTGGCAACTACATCTGCCGCTTGATCACGCAGTCGATCCTTTGTTCCTCGAAGAAGTCGCCGGGCGTTGCACGCTGAACGGCGGCCAAATCCGAAACGCCGCGCTACAGGCTTCGCTGCTCGCGCTCGACGACGGCGGCATTGTGACCTCCGCTCAACTGGAAACGTCGATTCAACGCGAGTATCGAAAAGTGGGCGCGGTCTGTCCGCTGCGCGGAATTTAGAGACTCCGAAAAAGGGGGAACGGCGTTTATCTCCGCAACCATCCGCACAACCCGGACGAGCACAGATTCCGCACCGCCGGTCAAGTCGCAGTCGAGCCCGCGAGCTGCGTCGAGTAGCCGTGCTCCCAGCGGCCCGCCCGCGATTCGCCTCGGCGGAGGGCCGGTGCAGGTTCTTGGAAAGCAGTTCTACCGGACGAGCGAGGGCAAGCTAATAGAGTTGCCGCCCGACATGACCTACGAACAAGCGGCCCAGCTTGAAGCCGAAGCAAAAGCGGCTTTGAAGCAGATCGGCAAAGGTCCGCCGCCGCAACCGGTTCCCGACGTAAAAAAACTAGCCACAAAGGAAGAGAGAAAAGACAAGCCCAAGCCCGCCGCGAAAGGCAAGAAAGGAAGTAAAGGAACGGGCAAGGCTGCGGCGAAAGGTGGGAGTGCTGCCAGCGCAATGCTCAAGGCAGTCGGCAAGAGCAAAGTGGCCCAATATCTTGCCAACAAAGCCGCTCCGGTCTTGTCAAAAGGCTTCAACAATCTGCAGAAGCTGCGACAGAACGAGCAAACGCACGACGATGCCGCCGACAAACGCGCGCAAGCCGAACAAGCCGTCGTCATACCCGCCAGCGAAGGACAAGCAAAGAGCAACACCGGCCAGGTCAACGTTGTCAGCGCCCGCCCCGCACCCGTCGCCGACGAGAACAAGGGCAAGCTGAAACTGCAGGAGTCGCTCAAAGAAAACATCCCGCAAAGCATCGAAGACGTCGACAATTTCAAGCGCGACAAGAAAGCTCAGCACATGGGCGCCGACGTGATGGGCGTCGTACTCACCGACAAGAATGCGGTGGTCTCAACCTTCGAGGACATGGGCCAAACACCGGCGCCCGCTCCTCGCGAATTTGATCCGGAAAACCTGCCGCCGCCGGAAGCGGCACCGCCAACCGGCAACCTGAACCTGGGCAAAGACGCCATCGCGCCGTTGCAGCAAGAGCACACCGACGTCTCCAACTTCACGAAGGAGGCCGATAGCAAACTGAAAGAAGAAGGGGTCACGCAGGAACAGCTCGACATGGTGGATAGCGGCGACCTCGCGACCGCAAACAAAGAAAAGAAAGGGATGGAGGTAAAGGCGAAGACCGAGCCACTGGCGGTGCAGAAATTCGCCCAGCAGCAAGCTCAAAGTGTCGATAAAGACCTGAAGCAGGAAGAGACGCAGCAACGCCAGAAAGTGAAGGCCAAGCGCAAAGGGGACCTCGGCGCCACCGGCAACAAGCAGAAAAAAGCGAAGAGCGACCTTGAGAAAAAACGGGAGGAAGTGGCCGCCAAGATCAATGGCATCTACACGACCGCGCAGGACAAAGTAAAGAAGCGGCTCGCCGACCTGGAAACGCAGTCAATGAAACGCTTCGACGACGGCAATGCGGTGGCCACGAAGGCATTCGAGGACAACGTCAATCGCGAGATCGATGCCTTCAAAGACGACCGCTACTCCGGTTTCTTTGGCTGGGCCCGGAAGGCGAAGGACTGGCTGCTGGGCATGGACGACCTGCCCGAAGTGAAAGCTATTTTCGAGCGGAACAAAGCAAAGTTTGTCGTGACGATCGACAAGCTGGTTGCAGAAATCTCCGCCGACAACAAGCGCGTGATTCAGGAATGCAAGGACGAGCTGCAAAATGCGAGAACGAAGATCAAAGAGTATGTAGACGGGCTGGGACCTGCCCTGAAAGACGTCGGTAAGAAAGCCGCGGACGAGATGAGTTCGAAGCTGGACGAGCTCGACAAATTCGTCGCCAAGAAAGAAGAGGAACTACAGGAGAAGCTCAAGGACAAGCAGACGGCGGCTATCAAAGCCATCGACGAAAAGATCGAGAATATGAAAGAGGCCATGTCCGGGGCGCTCTCGAAGCTTGGCAAGCTATTGTTGTTGGCGGCGAAGAAATTCTTTACCTGGGCCCTGGAGAAAGTCGGTTTCTCCCTATCCGACATCGAAGACATCATCAACAAAGGCGCGGCTGTGCTCAAGGCCATCTTCACGCAGCCCATCAAGTTTGTGAAGAACCTGATGAGCGCCGCCATCCTGGGCTTCGAGAATTTTGGCAAGAACTTCCTGAAACATTTACAGGACGCGTTGTTCGAGTGGCTGACAGGATCGTTGCAGGGAATCCAGCTGCCCTCAACCTGGGACTTTAAGGGCATCCTTGGCGTGGCCCTACAGATGATTGGCATCTCTTACCAGAACATCCGCAAACACATGGTCACGGTAATGACCGAACCGGTAGTTGCCGGACTCGAAAAAACCTTCACGCTGGTAAAGACGCTTGTTACCGAAGGGCCGATGGCGGCCTGGGAGCAATTGAAAGATATGGCCGGTGAGATGAAAGACGCGTTCATCGACGCGGTCAAGGATTTCATCAAGCAAAAGATCATCGAGCAAGCGATTCAGTGGGTGGTAAGTCTCTTCATTCCCGGCGCCGGTATCGTCAAGGCCGTCATCGGCATTTACGACACCGTCGTGTTCTTTATCCAGAAGGCTAAACAGATCATGCAGATGATCAGCAGCTTCCTGGGTTCGATCGCGGAGATTGCCGCGGGCAACATCGCCTCTGCTGCTGCCGCAATGGAGAAAGGATTAGCGAGGGGATTGTCGCTGGTGATCAGCTTCCTGGCGCAATTGCTTCACCTGAGCGGCATCACAAACAAGATCAAAGCCGCGATCGAGAAGGTCAGGACGAAGGTGGACGACGTTTTACTGAAGGTCGCGAAATGGATTGCCGCGCAGGCGAAGAAGCTGGGGAAACTCGCCGTACAGGCGGGTGTGCCGCAGGATCCGAAGGAGCGCTTACGACTAGCGGCTGATGCTGCGGTCGCGGCGGCACAACGACTGACCGGACGTATCACAAGCGCAATACTCCAGCCAGTATTGCAAGTCATTAAAGCGCGGTATGGACTGACGGAACTTGTTCCCTATGAGAGCGGTGGCAGTTGGTGGGTCCGTGCTACGATCAATCCGACACTCGAGCGGAACCTGGGGATTTCCACTGTGGCGGCAGCCACGCCAGCCACTGCTGCGAGCACGCTCGAACCGATGGCGGAAGTGACAATTGAGTTCAAGTGCAACATCCTCAAGTACGACAAAGCCGTATACGACGAACAACTGCAAGGTCACGCGGCGGGACTCAATGCGCTCCCGGTTACCGAATGGCAGGCTAATCGGCAACGCTACCTCGACGAAGGCCGTGGAACCGGAGCCGCGCAGGACGCTGCCCGCGAACTCCTTAAAGCGGATCTCAAAAAGCAGGGTAAGAAACCAGCCGAGATCGAAGCGCAGATGGAACTATTGGCCGCGCTGCATGAGCCAGACCTAGTGGCCGGTGGCCGGGACTGGATCACCAAGCTGGGCTCGCGCTACATAAATTCGTCGATTGGATCCCAATGGCGGACGAACGTAGATTTAATAACGAAAGCTGTAGACAATATTAAGCCGGCATCCGATAAGAAAAAGAAGAGGATAAACGTGAAGCTAAAGACTAAGCCCTTTACGCCGCCCTGAAGGTGAAAGTATGCGGGTCAAAGTTATCGAAACGCGGAGCCTAGGACGAAAGGAAGAAGGAGCATGAGCCATTTTGAGGATTTCGAACGCACATATGGTCCACCGGAGAACTGCGAAAAGCCAACTGAGGAAGTCATTCGCCAAAACGAGGCGGCCCTGCCAAAAGAGTTGCTCGATCACTGGCGCGAGGTGGGCTGGTGTTCCTACGGCAAAGGGTTGCTCTGGTTCGTTAACCCGCAGCAGTTTGAAGGAGTGATTGATGACTGGGTCGAATTCGAGCCGGGCTCGGCGTTGGTGTTTCTGAGAACTGCCTTCGCACACCTATACCTCTGGCACGACGGATACGTGTACAGCCTCGACGTGCAGAGGGGCGGCCTCAGTCAGGTCACAAAAGACATCACACGCATCTTCACGCTTCTCTGCAATCCGCAGATGCAGGAAAAGATCCTGCGCGTACCGTTATACGAAGAGGCGATGAAGCGATTGGGTCCGCCGGACCGAGACGAATGTTACGGGTTTGAGCCGGCGCTTGCGCTCGGCGGACCCGGAACGGTGGACACGATCAAGCGAGTAAAAATTCGCGAGCATCTCGGCATACTTGCGCAGTTGGTCGGGTAAGGCAATCGTCGAGTTCGAATTTGATGACTCAGGATCGCGCGCGTATGTAACTACTTTCGGGATCTCAACATCGATGCGGGAACATGGCGATGATCTTACTGACGAGCTTGTATCACGAGGCCGATGCCAACCGCCGGAGCGAGTTGCTCGAGTGTCTGCGACGCAATGTAGCGGTGGAACAGCTCGATCAAATCCATGTCTTCATCGAGGATGCTAAAGCGCAGGAAGAGTTGCAGGCGCACACTGAATTCAGCGTCGCCAAAGTGCACTTGATTGAGCACGGCTGTCGCGTGACCTACCGAAGCCTCTTCGATTACGCCAACCAACACCTCGCAGGGCGTGGCGTGATCATCGCCAATGCCGACATCTTTTTCGATGACACTTTGGCGCGTCTCGACGGCTATGATCTCTCGGGCAAACTGCTATGTCTTTCCCGTTGGGATGTGCACGCGGACGGCTCGGCAAGTTTGTTTGAACACCCGGGTAGTCAGGACGCCTGGATTTTCAAAGCTCCCGTCCCTTCGTTCCCATGTGACTTTCATCTGGGCCTGCTGGGCTGTGATAACCGCCTGGCGTGGGAGGCTGAACAGGCCGGATTGTTAGTCTCCAACCCGAGTCGTACGTTGCGGGCCAATCATCTGCACTTGAGCCAGGTACGGCATTACAGCGAACGTCAGCGCTTGACTGGACCAACCAGATCTCTTTCGGCTGCGGCGTTGGAAACGCCTTATCCGAGTGCGCTCGGGCCGCCACCAGCGGTGCCGTGTGCGGCGGTTGCGTTCAGCGAGACCATGGGTTACACGGTCGCTTCGCTCGCGGCCGGTGCGTCATCGCACAATAACGACGCGAGAGCTTTTGCGACAATCCCAGAAATCCTTGCCGGGCGAATGTTCACTCAGGTTGTGTCGGCGGCAGTCTCGCCAGTTGAAATCGAATTCCTAACCTCGGGCAAATTGTATGTGCTGGTGGGTAACGACTGGGACGGGCACAACGTGGCCACGGCATGGCTGAACCAAAATGGGTTTAAAGAGAACTTGCCATCACTCGAGACTGAGCGGCAGACGGGCTTTGAAATTTGGTCGCTGGTCGCCCAACCCGGGGATCGTTTTGTTCTCCCGACACAGGTAATGCTGGTTGCCGATTACCTCGTCAGACGCGACTTGTCAGGTTATCCGGGTAAGCCGAAACGCAGCCGGACTGTTTCTAAAGAGTCGATCTTTGCTCTTACTTCTCTTTCACCGCGCCAGCAGAACCCAAGCCTGACGGCCGGGTGCATTCAGTCCTGGCGCAACGCCGGCTTACAAGTGCGATCATTCAATCACCCTTCGGAAATCTCAGACCTCGCAAAACATTTCGACGTAGACTTCATTCCCGTCAACGACACTTCGGCAGCGACCTTCGGGGCCCACTACATACCTATAAATGCCATGTTGAAGTGGGCCGCTGCGCACGATGCGCCTGCACTTCTTATCAATTCCGACATCGAACTGCGAATGGAAAGCTGGGAGGTGAAGCGCGCGCGTTGGCTGTCGGAGGGCGGGCTTTGCTATTTCGTTCGCTACAACCACGACGGGGACCAGGCGCACGCTTCACGTGAACCGGACGGCATCGATGCTTTTCTGCTTCATGGGGCTGACGCCGATCTTTTCTCAGATTCCTTTCTGAGTATGGGCCAACCATATTGGGACTACTGGATTCCACACACCTTTGCTGCGCTGGGGCGTCCGATTTACACCGTGGAGTTTCCGGCTGCTTTTCATCTCAAGCATCAGAATCGCTGGTCGTGGGACGCTTGGCATCGGTGCGCGCTGGAGTTTGAACGCATTATTGGCGATCAAAGCACTGAGCGATCGTTTGGGCATTGTGTCTCGCGAGCGCATCTTCGGCGCCAGGCTTTCGACCGCAGTAAGATTTCCCTGCAGCAGGGACCAGCGAGTATTCGGCAGTGGGTAGAAAATAAGTTTCGTTACCCCGGCGCAAAAACATTTCTCGAACTTGGCGCTCATCGAGGCATTGACACCGGGTGGATGGCTGACATTCCCGGCGTCTCCCTTCACGCGCTCGAGCCCGACCCGCGAAACCAGCAACCAGCGCGCAACAACGTCACGGTAGAGTGCGCAGCAATTTCCGATTACGATGGCCGTGGCCTGCTAACGTTGAGCGAGCAGGGTTGGGGTCAGGAATGGACTTTCTCCTCTTCGCTTAAACAACCCCTCAATCATTTGTCGCGTTTTCCCGTAAGTTTCGGCCGAGCAGTTGAAGTCGAGACTATTACGCTCGACAGCTTTTGCAGGCAGCACGAATTGAGGATGATCGATTTCATCTTAGCCGACATACAAGGCGCTGAAGGCGAGATGATACGTGGCGGCCGCGAAGCCCTGTCGCGTACGCGTTATCTATTTACCGAATATTCCGATGACGAACTTTATGAAAACCAGGCAAGCCTGGGCGAAATCCTGGGAATGCTGCCGGATTTTCGAGTGATCGAATTGTGGCCGGATGACGTGCTGCTGGAGAATTCCAAGTTTAGTGGTTAATGCGCAGCCATCGTGATCGGTGGAAGAATCCTCGACATTACTTGACGGAAGCCGCTGGTAAAAAAAAACTGCATGCCTCGAATGCCTCAAATTTGTATTGGAATCAGCGTAAGCGAAGAGCCCCAGCTGTTGACCGCTACGCTCGAAAGTCTCCAACGAAACACTACGGCGCCGGTACAGTTGATTCTTTTGCCCGATGGGCCCGATGGGAGCACCAGCGCTTTCCTGGCGCGGCGGGCTGACCTGAAACAGTTATCAACCAAAGATGCACGCGGAAGTGCGGCCGGCTTTAATCGGCTGGCGGTCGGAACCGAAGCGGATATTTTGGTGCTGCTTGAGAGTGGGGCACAGGTCGGACCGGGATGGCTCGATCATTTGCTGCAAGCTCTTGACGCGGATCCTCGCAACGGTCTTGCTGGACCATCAACTAATCGATCCTGGAACGAACAATGTGTCGTTCAGGGCAGTCGTAGCCGGCCGCATGAGATCGAACGAGCTGCCAGCGAAACGATGAGACGCTTTGGGAGCGAAGTGCGCACGCTCGACCCACTCTACAGTCTGGCAGACTTTTGTTATGCCGTCAGGCGCGAAGTAATTAATGCGGTTGGCGCAGCAGACGAAGGCTACGGGCTGGGGCCATGCTGGGAAATGGATTACAACATTCGCGCGGCACGCGCCGGCTGGCGCGGTGTTTGGGCGTGTGCGGCCTACGTTCATCGCGCCCCGTTCACCGCGCGCCGGCGAACGGAGGAAGCGCGCCGCTTCGAGGCCAGCAAGCGTTATTACCAGGACAAGTTTTGCGGTGCACGCTTGCGCGGCGAGAAAACAGACTACCGCGCGCATTGCCGCGGCGATGCATGTCCTAATTTTGCTCCGCCGACATTGATTCAATTGAAACAGCCTTTCCCGGCCACGCCGATTGAAACCAATCCGCTGCCGCTGAGTTCACCGCCACCCGTCACGGTTGAATTAGAGCCACTCGTAAGTTGCATCATGCCTACCGGCAACCGCCGCAGCTTTGTGCCGCAGGCAATTCGCTGTTTTCTGCGTCAGGATTATTCAAACCTGGAACTCCTCGTGATCGACGATGGCGCTGAGAGCAGCCGCGACTGTGTGCCGGAGAGCGAGCGCATTCGCTATCTTCGGCTCGATCAAAAGCTGACTCTGGGCGCCAAACGTAATTTTGCTTGTGAGCAATCTCGCGGCGAATTCATAGTCCACTGGGACGATGATGATTGGTATCCGTCACATCGAGTGCGTACGCAAATAACTGCGCTGATGAAAGGCGGTTTAGATTTGTGCGGCAGCAGTGAAGTATCTTTTTACGATCCAGCCAGCGGGCAGGCGTGGGACTATTGTTACGCAGCCCCGGGTGCGGCCTGGGTAGCCGGCAGCACGCTCGCCTATCGTAAAAGTGTTTGGCAGGGAAATAGGTTTCAGAACATTCAAGTCGGCGAAGACTCGCGTTTCGTTTGGAACACCGCCAACAAAAATATTTGCGATCTGCGGGACTCCACGCTCTGCATTGCGATGGTGCACTCGCGCAACACCAGCCGCAAAGACACGGGCGGAGTCTATTGGCACCCAAAAGCGAATGAAAACCTGCGTTCCTTGCTGGGCGATGACGTGCATTTCTATCGAGCTACCGAGCCTGCCCACACGTCGTGGCCGCTGGTCTCATGCATCATGCCAACCTACAACAGGCGCGCGTTTGTGCCGCAGGCGCTCGAATACTTTTTGCGCCAGGACTATCCAAATCGCGAGCTGATTATTGTGGATGATGGCAACGATGCCATTGGTGATCTCACGGAGAATTTGCCGGGCGTTCGTTACTATCGTCTGCCGGGAAGAAAATCCATCGGAGCCAAGCGCAATTTTGCCTGCGCGCAGGCGCAAGGCGAAATCATTGCCCACTGGGACGACGACGACTGGTATTCCTCTGACCGTCTTCGTTACCAGGTGTTGCCCATTCTCTCCGGCGCGGCCGACCTGACCGGGCTCGAGAATGCTTTCGTCCTGCAGTTACCGGGCGGTGAATTTTGGACAACGAATCCGCAGCTTCATAAACAACTTTTCGTCGGCAACGTTCATGGCGGCACACTGGTCTACCGCAGGGAATTGCTATCGCAAGGTCTTCGTTATCCTGAGATCAATTTGGGGGAAGATGCCTACCTGCTGCATTACGCAACCAGACGAGGCAAGCGCCTGATGCGTCTTTCCAACCCCGGCGTGTTCATCTACGTGCGACACGGCACAAATGCCTGGCGAGAATTCGCCCCGGGCCGCTTCCTGAATCCTGCTGGTTGGGAACGTATTGCGCCGCCGCTCATCTTACCTGCCGCTGTCCTCGAATCTTACAAGCGTGCCGTTGGAACGGCTGTTTGAACTATCGGTATTGACACGTCCAAATCTGCAAACTCATTCCAGTTAGCCGGGCATCTTAATTTTTATATCAAAAGTGAATATCGAATTAGAAAAGTTTTCGTTAGCCGTATCAATAAATCGCTCTTGGTCCGGCGCCAGCCAATCCATCCCTGGCGAGGATGGATTCGTTACAATAATTTTGCATTTTCCATCACTAACCAGGATTTCGTAATTACCCTGGCGATCTACATGCGCCCCACTCTAGTGATGGTAACGCCAACGGCGTAAACGTAGGCAACTTCCTCTCCAGGTTGTGGGACTTAGTCGACACGGCTCCGTCGGACACCAGGCATTTCCTGTAGCTACTAAATTGCGCGATTTGGAACGACTGGCCACCGTGTCAGTGATTCGCGCTCGTTTTGGAAGTCAATACGCTCGCGGTATTTGCGGCTATCAGCGTATCGGCAACAATCTGTTGGGCCATCCGGTCGCGAATCGCCTTAATTTCATTGCCTCCAGGCCATGCGCAGATGACAGCACCATCGCTATTGACCAGCGTCGTGAATCTCGGGCTGGGCAATAAGAAGTCCCGCAGGCTTGTGCTCGTCGAGCGGTAGCGTGATACTCCGTAATTCTGATTCACGTATGAAGCCCCTAAAAATCGGAATCACGGGTGTACGCGGTATCGTCGGTGAAACCTTTACGCCGGAAGTCGCAGTCGATTTCTCCCAGGCGTTTGGTACTTACCTCAATGGGGGACGTGTTCTCATTTGTCGCGATACGCGTCCGTCTGGGCCGATGGTGCGGGCGGCAGTCATCGCCGGACTGCTCGCCGCCGGTTGTGAAGTAATCGATCTTGACGTGTCGCCTACACCAAGTCTGCAGTTAGCTATTACCTGGCTCAAAGCGGATGGTGGTATCGCTATCACCGCGGGCCACAATCCCTCCCAGTGGAATGCCCTGAAATTTGTCCGCAGCGACGGACTTTATCTGAATCCGACTCAGGCCGAAGAGCTTCTGGACATATTTCATCAGGGGGAGTTCGCGAAGGCGACTTGGGACCGGATCGAGCCGGCAATCCAACGGCAGGATCCCATCGAGCACCACATAGAATTGCTCAAGAGTGTTTTTGATATTGAAGCGATTCGGCGACGCCGCCTGAAGGTCGCGGTTGACTGCTGCAATGGAGCGTGTTCGCGGTTAATCCCACTTTGGCTGAAGGAACTCGGTTGCGAAGTTTTGGCGATCAACGATAATCCAAACGCACCGTTTCCACATGTTCCCGAACCAAAGCCTGAGACCATGGCGCAGCTTAGCGCTGTTGTTAAAGCCGGCCATGCCGACATCGGGTTCGCTCACGATGCCGACGGCGAAAGACTCGGAATCGTCACTGAGTTGGGTGAACGACTTTCAGAAGAGCTTACTCTCGCTATCGCGACGCGCATTCGTCTTGAACAAAACGCGGGCACCGTAGTGACGAATGTTTCAACTACCGGGGCGATAGAAAGAATTGGAGCGATTTACGGTAGCGATGTTGTGCGTACGCCGGTCGGACAAACTTATATCTCAGAAGGCCTCACCGAATTAAGGGGCGTTCTTGGCGGCGAGGGCAGCGGTGGCGTCAGCGTTCCTGAAGTGCATGCTACCCATGACAGCGCCGCCGCTGTTGGTCTGGTTTTGGAGGGCGTTGCACGCAACGGCAAACCTATTTCGAAATTCGTCGAGGACCTGCCACGACTGACTATGTTGAAATATAACCTTCCTATCGAACCGAATCGACTTTATTCCGTTTTGCAGAATTTCCGGCTGGCTCTCGAACGTGAGCAGCTGTCCTGTGATTTGACGGATGGCATTAGGGTAGTGCTATCGATGGGGTGGGTTCATGTGCGGGCATCGAATACGGAATCCATGATTCGCGTTATCGTAGAAGCTGAGGAAACGAGCAGTGCACAAAATCTGCTGGATTGGACGCGCGATAGATTGAATAAGTGAGCGAGTTGACGATTGACGACTGCCGTTAGAACCATTAACCATCCACGTTTAGAAACGGCACTTGTGCCGCCGCCGCCACTCTGTTTAGAAAGGGCACTTGTGCCCCGAGCGCGGGCGGACAAGTCCGCGCTCCGCCACTCTGTTTAGAAAGGGCACTTGTGCCCCCGGGCGCGGGCGGACAAGTCCGCTTTCTAAACGGAACGTTACGAGGTTTAGAAAGGGCACTTGTGCCCCCGGGCGCGGGCGGACAAGTCCGCGCTCTAAACGGAATGTTACGAAGCGGACAAGTCCGCGCTCTAAACGGAACGTTACGAGGCGGACAAGTCCGCTCTCTAAACGGAATGTAAAGGAGAGGACCAGTTCGCTTTCTAAACGATGGGCGTAGAAATTATGCGAGCGATACCAACTCTCAAGATCAGCATTTCCGGCGTGCGCGGAGTGATCGGAGAATCATTGACGCCCGCGTTACTAACGCGCTTCGCACAGGCCTTTGGCACGGCCGTGGGCCCCGGCACGATCGTCATTGGGCGAGATCCGCGCACGTCAGGCGAGATGGTCAAGCAGGCCGTTATCGCAGGTTTGTTGTCCAGCGGATGTCGCGTGCTGGATATCGGCATGTGCCCGGTACCGACCGTCCAATTGCTGGTGCGCGAACAGCGCGCGCATGGTGGAATTGCGATTACCGCAAGCCATAATCCAGCGGAATGGAATGCACTCAAATTCATCGGTGCTGATGGCCTTTTTCTAAATAGCGGCAGGGCGCGCGAGTTGCTCGACATTTATCATCAAGGTGAATACACGAAAGTCACAGGCGCAGAAATGCGCGAGGTGGAAGAGTTTTCAGGAGCAATTGATTTGCACGTTCGGAAAATTCTTGAGGCACTTGGACCACTACCGCCAAGCGAAAAGCCGTTGCGCGTCGTGCTCGATGCTTGTAATGGTGCGGGTTCAATAGTTGGGCCAAAACTGCTTAAGGCTTTGGGGGCCGAAGTCATTTCTATCAACTCGACTCCCAACGGATTGTTTCCCCGCCCCGCGGAACCAGTTGCCGAGAATTTGGGGGACTTGTGCGCCGCAGTCACTGAGCATCGCGCCAACGTTGGCTTCGCCCAGGATATGGATGCAGACCGGCTCGCGATCGTTTCGGAGGAGGGAATACCCATCGGTGAGGATTACACGCTCGTGTTGGCAACTCTTTATGTCCTGGGCAAAGAATCCGGTCCGGTAGTCGCCAATCTCTCGTCGTCATCAGTGCTTCAGGAAGTAGCAAACCGGTTTAGGAGTCCACTCTCGCTGACTCGGATAGGCGAAGTTAACGTAACTGAAGAGATGCAAAAGCAAAATGCGGTCATCGGCGGCGAAGGGAACGGTGGCGTCATCTATCCTCGCATAAACTTTGCGCGAGATAGTTTGACGGGCATGGCATTGGTTCTTCACTTGCTCGCTGAAACCCGACAGCCGATCACTCAGCTCGTCAATAGTTTTCCGCGCTTCACTCTGATCAAACAGAAATTGTCCTGCCCCTCAGACAAGATTGTTCCCGTACTCAGAATGCTGCGTCGCGAATATTCAGCTTATCCGCAGGATTTGCGCGATGGTGTGAAAGTCATTCTGCCTTCGGGTTGGTTTCTTGTAAGGGGTTCAAATACCGAACCGATCATTCGGGTGGTCACAGAGGCGGCGTCTGAAACAGAGGCAAGGGCGATCATGGCCGGCGTATTTTCGCGGGTTCAGGAGTGTCTTAACTAACGAGTCTGGTTTTTTGTAACGCAAACTGTTAGTTTGCGCGCACGCTGAATGCCATTAACCATCGCAAACTAACAGTTTGCTTTACAAATTAGGACACGAACGGCCGCTGAGCAAACACCAACACGCAGCACCAAGGAGAGACTTCCGCGATGTTATTTCTGACTCGAGCACACCTCTGTCTTCTGCTGGCGATAGGAAGCGTGAGTTTCCTTTTAATTAAAACTTCTATCGCTGTTCCAGTAGGTACCGGATGGCCAAACGCAGACCAGCCGGCTCTTTCACAGGGGCGTCCGAGCTCCGAAACACTCTTTGACGACTTTAATTACTCGAACGATAAGCAGTTTGCCAACCATGGCTGGATCATTCGTACTGCGGTGGGGTGGCCAGGAGTGCCGGGAGCCACCTGGGGAAATCAGCAAGTGTTATTTCTTTCCGACCAGGACCAGCGAGGCAATCGTTTACTGCGCCTGATCTCTTCCACCGACGGCACCGGATCCAATACTCAGCAAAGCCAGATTTGCCATCAACGCAAATATCTTGAAGGCACATATGCTGCTCGAGTTCGTTTCGTTGATGCGCCGATAGACGGGCCCAGCGGCGATCAACTCGTCGAGAGCTTCTACACAATTAGCCCACTGAAGGCGCCGTGGGATCCTGATTACAGCGAACTGGATTTCGAGTATCTGCCGAACGGCGGTTGGGGTAGCCTCGGGCCTATGTTGTATACAACTTCCTGGAGAACCTTCATTCCGGAACCCAACTGGAAAAAAGATAACGTCTTTAACACCAGCAGCGGAAGCATCGCCGGTTGGCACACACTCGTAACCCAGGTCTCCGGTGGCAAGGTGAAATATTTCATCGATGGCAAACCTCTGGCCGAACATGGCGGACAGTATTACCCGCGATCGCTGATGTCGATTAATTTTAATCTTTGGTTTATCAAGGACGCGACCGTGAAATCCAGCACTGTACGCCATTACCACGAAGACATCGACTGGGTTTTACACGAAGCAAAGAAAGCCCTAACGCCGGAAGAGGTTGAAGTGAAGGTGGCCGCTCTGCGACGAAGGTCTGTAAGATTTCGGGATACAGTTCCAGCGCCTGTGCCCGCGTTGATATCACCTTGTGATTACTAAGGTTGCAATTGTAAAAGTGGGTATTAGCCGATTGAATGGACGTCGGCTTACCCAACCGGTGTAGGTGCTAAGTCTGCGTTAGCGGACGATTGAAATAGCCCAGCGATTTATCGGTGGGATTGATTAGAGCCGCAGACGAAGTCCGTGAAACGGACGGCTGAAAGAATCAGAAAATCTTGCCGGCAGTCTTCAGCCGTCCGTTTCACGGACTAAACCTCCTGCCGCTCTTTTTCCCAGCAGTGAACTGCTGGGCTACTATCATTCGTCCGCACTGCGGACTCAGAAGCGCGCTTTGTTAGCAACGTGGTCCGACACAAACCGGAAACTTTAGGAGAACATCAATGACCAGAATCGTTTTCTTCCGCATCGGCTTTTTATCGATCTTGATCCTTTTCATTGGCGGCGCCGTTCTTGGCCAGGATGCCTCGAAGCCTTCCGAGTCGGACGCCTCAAAGTTCATTTACGCCGACTTTCAAAACGGGCAAACTGGCAGGCCCGTCAGCAAGCACGGCGGAATGACACGATTGTTCGCGTATTCCCAGAACCCAGCAAACCCTCCCCAATTTCGCGGTTTAGAAAACGCAGCTCCGCCGGCCCCCGCGTTTGCGCGGGTGACAACTGAAGATGTTGCCGCAGCTTTTGATTACGAATTGCGGATTCCAAACGACTGGGCGGGAGTCAACCTGGAGGTATTCGGCGAGCCTGAAAAAGACGGCAAACTCGTGCCTGACGATGTGAGCGCTTACAAGTTCATTACCCTGCGGGTCTTTGCTAAGGGTGCCCAGTCTGTACAACTCGAATTGATATCGCGCGGCCAGGGATCCAATCTTGAGTCGGGGTACCCCCTGGCGAATTTTCGCGTTTCGCCAGGTTTCAATACTTACAAGCTGAAACTCGATTCTTTTAATCAACCAGAGTGGGCGATGCAACTTGATTTCAAGCGCGACGTCCTCATGAAGTTGACGTCCGTCACCATTGGCGTGCACTGCGACAAATGCAAGCTGGAAAAAGGGACTCTTGTCGTCGACAACATCGCTTTCGAGAAATAGAACCCGCCGACTCCCAGAAAAGCACGATCCATATCGTCCTGAATCGTCTAGCCAAACTCTTGCCGAGGATGAAAAAACGGGTGAGTCCCAATACAGACAGCACGCCGGCGCGCCGCGAGTTCTTAAGATTTACCGCTCTTGGCGCGCTCGGATTGATGTTGCCGGAGCATCCCTTCGCTCCTGTCCGTGGTGCGAACGAATTGCTGGTTTACGTTGGAACCTACACCTCCGGCAAAAGCGAAGGAATCTATTTGTATCGCTTAAACGTCAGCTCGGGCGAGTTAAAGCATGTGGCGACCACCACCGGCGTCAAGGATCCTTCCTATCTTGCGATCGCTCCCAGTGGTCGCTTCTTATACGCAGTTAACGAACTCGAAGAGTTTGCGGGTGAGAAGAGTGGCGCCGTCAGTTCTTTTGCCATCGAACCAAGGACGGGTGAACTGAGTTTTCTGAATCAACGGCCATCGTCGGGTGGCGCTCCGTGTTACCTCGCCATGGATCGCACCGAAAGTTTCGTCTTAGTTGCCAACTATGTAGGTGGAAACGTCGCTGTTCTACCAGTGGAACGCGATGGAAGTTTGGCTTTGGCTTCGGATGTAAAGCAGGACCAGGGTTCAAGCATCAACGCCGCGCGTCAGCAAGGACCACACGCGCATTGCATCGTTTTGGATCCTACCAACCGGTTTGCTTATGCATGTGATTTAGGCGCCGACAAGATCATGAGCTTTAGCTTTGACGTCCGGCAAGGAAAACTAATTGCCAATGAACCGCCATGGATGAAAGTGAAAGCTGGAGCGGGGCCGCGCCATTTAGTTTTTCATCCTTCCGGTAAGTTCGCTTACGTAGTAAATGAATTGCAGGCAACGATTACCGTTTTTGCTCACGATGGGAACACGGGGAAACTCAAAGAGTTACAAACAGTGGCCGCGTTGCCGCCGGACTTTAAGGAGGAGAACACGAGTGCGGATATTCATTTGTCTCCTGACGGCAAGTTTCTCTACAGTTCAAACCGCGGTCATGACAGCATCGCCACCTTCAGGATCAATCCGCAGAACGGCAGCTTAATTTTCATCGCTCACGAACGAACGGGAGGCAAGACACCGCGCAACTTTGCGATTGATCCGACTGGAACTTTTCTGCTTGTGGCAAATCAACATTCCGACAATATCGTCGCGTTCAGGCGCGATCGGAGGACTGGCCGGCTAAGCGCTACCGGTCACGTCGCTGAAGTGCCATCGCCTGTCTGTCTGAAATTCGGGACTCGGTTTGTTTGAATCGTAACTGCGCCTCGTGCTCCTGATCGGTCGCATGAACCCGGAGTACCACCCGCTACCGCGTGGTCGTACGGACTGGATGGCGCTGCAAGCTTCAAACGCAACAGACTAAACATCGCCTTCCGCAGTTAGGCCTCGCCCACAATACTTCCCGATGAACCAGCATCCAAAACCTCGTCAGCATTTCGAAGACCAACAGCGGATAGTGCATAAAACAGAATTGCCACGAGCGCGACGTACTGAAAGCCCAGCAGCATGGAGCTATATTCTGCCAGCCCACCCACCATTGCGCCGGCAATGTTTACACCGAAAGCGAGGTCAGGGTGTCGGGTCCGTTTAAAGGTCGCGGCAAAAACCACGCCCGCGAAGATGATGGGTGCAAATACAAGCAGGCACGCGCCAGGCACTTGTATGCTCCGATTCATTCCGAGAAAAAAATTCAGCGGAACCATAGCGTTCAGAGCTAGAGTTGCAAACAGGCCTGCATAGTAGGGCCACAAACGCTCCAGCCTAACCCGGAGGGCCCAGAAATTAGCGAGCAGGATCATCATTAAGACCGCCAGGAACACGACCGAGTTGACGACCCAGGTGCTGCCGAACAGCAGCGCCATCGTGACTACTGCTTTCGTCTCAACGAGCATGAATCCCGCTCCCAGAAAGAAAAACTGAACGTTAAGCGGGCTGAGAAACCTTACGGGCAAGACATCGCGTTCAGCGGCATGGGCCGCGCGAGTTTTCCGTCGCGGCATAAAAACAAGAATCAATAGCATTCCCAAGCCACCCATGATCAGAATGCCGCGCCAACTCAAGGTCGGTATCATCGGCTTGCGCAAATACAGAAACGGCCAGTCGTCGGTCGGGGTGCGCAATCCACCTTCGACGGGCAACACCTTCGCCAACCCGAAATGATGCCACTGAGACGGACTCGCTGGATCTCTTCCGGCTGTTTGTTCGGCAATATGAAGTGCATCTGCTCCGGGTTGTTGCTGAAAGCCGTTCGGAGAAGACGGCCCGGGGGCCTCATCGTCGCGCAGCCAATAGTCCGGCCGAAGAGCAAAAGCATCGCGTAACGCGCTGGTCGCCCCGGCAAAGAAAATAGTGAAGTCTCCGAAGGTCGCTTTCTCCGGTTCGATCGTTGTCCGGTAGGGCAGAGTCAGCACCAACGAATTACCGGCGCCGAAAACGTCATCCAGACTTTTTTGCAACCGTGCCGCGAGCCAGCCCTGACGGAAATAGTTGTAGATTACGAAGGTCCCGTTTGGCTTGAGATGTCTGCGAACGTCTGCGAACGCCTGCTGTGTGAAAAGGAAACTCTCGAGCCGAATATTGCTGTAGCCGCTGTGCAGGACCAATGAGTCGACCAGCGCGTAAACAATCAAATCGTATTTTCGATCACTCGAGCGGAGAAAGTTGCGGCCGTCATCAAGATAAATTTGAACGCGTTCATCCTGATAAGGACGATCGGGATGAAAAGCGCGACCCAAGCGATAAATCGCAGGATCAATTTCCACTGCGTCAACATGTTTGGCGTTCCATTGAACTGCCCTGCTGACATCGTTACCTGAACCCGCGCCGATAATCAGCACGTCAGCGAAGGGCGGTCGACCCGCGTCTCGATTCAGCAGATGGGGCACAGCATAGGCGGGAAAATTTTCATTTCGGCTGACCATCTGTTGGTGATAGATCAGATTTACCGAAAGCGACAAATCCGCTTGCTTGAAATCAATTCGGTAGTAGGGGGACCAGAATTCCTGTGTCTCGCGCTGGTCCGGATGTTGATCGTGAATTGGAGTAAACGCCGCGAGCCACACGACGACCATCAGCAACCCCACCAGCGCCGAACCCCAGCCGAACTGTCGCCTCGGAAAGCTACTGCGTGATGAGATGAAGTAAAAGTAACCCAGCCCGACTGCGCCCAGGAAGAACCACCAATACGCAGGAATCTCCAGCCAGGAACACAACCCGAACAGTGCAATTCCAACGATGCTGCCGCCGATGTTCAAGGTATAAGCCTGCACCCGGTTGGGCCAACGTTTCAGTGCCCGGCCTAACTCCTGTCCCGGGCCAAGGAACGCAAGGGCGATAACGATGAAGAAAAAACCGCACAGCGCTTCAATCGGAATGGCGTAATGCGACAGATCCTGACTGTGATACTCAGTACCGAAATAAACCTGCTGCGGCGAAGCTTGATTACCGACGTCAACGAACTTCATAAATGAACCGCTGCTGATCTCAACGGCGTGCGCAGCAGCGAGGGCAATAACCAAAAGTAGCGGAGTCCACCTCAAGTAGTTTCGTCGTCGGCTGGCCGCCAGGCAACCCACTGACATGCCCAGAAAAGAGGCAAGCAGCACCACGTTGGTGAAGAAAGTTAGATAAAGAACATGAGCCGGAAACCAACGGATCGCGGCCAATTCCATGAACAAAATGATCAGGCTTATCAGGAACAACTCAAAGCCATCACGCGATTTCGGAGACAGTGGGGTTTCGTTGTTAGGCAAGTGAATCTCTTTCAGGATGTGCTAACCGCCGGCGGGCATCGTTCACCGTTGCAGGTTGTTCATTCTCGACTTTTTGCAACGATGCCAGCCAGCATTTCCACCAACGCTTCCGGTGCTGACCACTGGGCGTTGTGATCTGCTGTTAGTTGCAACACCGACCAGCCGCGCTCTTTCGCGCGTTGTGATTGCGGCCAAAAGTCATCGTTCTTCGCTTCCTTACCAGCTTCCACGGTCAGTATGTAAGTAGCCGCGACTTTCAACCTGGCCTTATTCTTCAGCGCGATTGGATCGGTAAAGGTGCTGAGCGGCTGCGGTTCGTCTTTCGGCGGTGGCTGATCTGGCTTCACCCATGGCGGAACGAGGTAGTCGCCTTTAATCATCTTCTTTAACCACTCCCCTTGAGGGCCCACCATGCTCATGACGCTGTCGCCGTCTTTAGGCAATAACGCGTCGAGGTAAACAAGTCGACGAATCCGATCGGGAACACGGTCGGCCACGCCGGTCACCACCATGCCGCCGTAACTATGGCCGACGAGAATGATGTCGTGAAGGTCTTCGAAAAGAATCATGTTCACGACGTCATCGATGTGCGTTGTCAGTCCGATGTCCGGTCTGCTGAGATGCACCCGTTCACCCAGGCCGGTCAGCTGCGGCCGGTAAACGTCGAAGCCCTTTGCCCGGAGGAGCGCCTCGACCTTACGGAAGGCCCAACTGCCGCCCCACGCGCCGTGGACGATTACAATGGTAGGTTTTGCAGGTTGTGCGGGCTGTGCAGTTTGAGCATTAGCGAGATGAAACGATATCAGCAGAAAAAGAGACAAGCAGGTACTTGCAAAAACTCGTCGACTAAGTTTCATAGTATGCGGCTCACTAAAATCATTAGTTTTGCGAGCGCGCATCTTAACATGAAGTTTCAATTACCGGCCGTTGGAAGAAGTGGTTCCACCCACGCATTAGATTTCGCGCCTTTCGCCATGGAACCCGGCCTTTACCTGCCGTTCCTTGCGCGGCCGAATGAAGTCCAATACCATTCGCCACTCGTCGAAGTTGTTGGCCATCCTTCATAAAGAACATTGATCGATGATGACGCTCCGAAAATTACAAGCACTGTGCTGGGTCACCCTTCTGCTTCTGGCAGCTTCGATCTCGAGCCGTGGTCAGTCGAGATTCGTCACAACTCACGGGAAAGAACTGATCTCGGCTGATGGCCAACCGCTGCTGCTGAAGGGCATCAATCTTGGGAACTGGTTGCTGCCCGAAGGTTACATGTTCAAATTCAAGTCGGCCAATTCGCCGCGGCGAATAGAGGCGGTGATCAATGAACTCGTCGGAGAAGACGAGGGCCGCCGATTTTGGAAAACCTACCATCAAAATTACATTACCCAGGAAGACATCAAGTTTATAAAGGCTTCTGGCTTCAATTCGGTTCGCGTTCCCTTCAGCTATCGCCTGCTTGTATCAGACACGGTTCCCACGAGGCTGGAAGGTGAAGGCTACCGGCTTCTGGACAATGTTGTCGCCTGGTGTAAGCAAGAAAATCTGTATGTCATTCTTGATATGCACGCCGCACCGGGTGGGCAAACTGGCGATAACATCGACGACAGTTGGGGCTATCCCTTTCTATTCGAAAGCGCCGAAAGCCAGGACTTGACTGTAAACATCTGGCGCAAGCTCGCGGCGCGTTATCGAAATGAGCCGACGGTCATCGGGTTCGATCTGCTTAACGAGCCAATTGCGCATTACTTCGATTCCGCCACAATCAATCCAAAACTGGAACCGCTCTATCGTAAGATCGCGGCGGGCATAAGAGAGGTCGATAGGAATCACGTCATCTTTCTGGGCGGTGCGCAATGGGACACCAACTTCAAAGTGTTTGGACCACCGTTTGATACGAAGCTGGTTTACACTTTTCATAAGTACTGGATGGAAGTGAACCAGGCGGCCATTCAGGACTTTCTTGATTTCCGTCGCAAATACAATGTGCCGGTGTGGATGGGAGAATCCGGCGAAAACACCGATGAGTGGATTACTTCCTTCAGGAGTTTGCTCGATGCAAATCAGATTGGTTGGTGTTTCTGGCCGTACAAACGAATGGACGCGACCTCGTGCCTTGTTTCAATAAACCTACCTGTGGAATGGGATGCGATCATCGGCTTCGCTGAGGGACCGCGGGTAACCTATGAAGATGTTCGAAAGAACCGGCCGCCGAAAGAGAAAGTAGCGAAAGCGTTGAATGACTACCTGGACCGAATAACGTTCAAGAACTGCCGAATCAACAAGGGTTATTTGAAGGCGTTAGGATTGAACGGAAATTAATTCTTTGCCGTGCGATCTTTTGTGCTCTGCCTTTTACCGGATTCTGACATCATCGCGGTGCGCTAGCTACAGAAAATGCTCCAGCCAGGATTTAACCAGATCTGTTTGAAACCCAAAACTAAATGCCCAACACAACATCCAACGCAAGGGGACGATTAGTATCACTCGATGTTTTTCGCGGAATCACGATTGCCGGAATGGTGCTGGTAAACAATCCCGGCAGCTGGGAACATATTCACTGGCCCCTCGAGCATGCTCAATGGCACGGCTGGACACCGACCGATTTAGTCTTTCCTTTTTTCCTTTTCATAGTTGGGGTCGCAATTACGCTGTCATTTGCAAGCCGGGTTGAAAGTGGCCGCAGCGCGCGCGACCTCTACCTGAAAGTTGTCAAACGAAGCTTGATAATCTTCGCAATTGGGTTGTTTCTGAATGGCTTCCCATATTTTTCGATCTCGGAACTAAGGATTCCGGGTGTGTTGCAACGAATTGCCGTTTGCTATTTCCTTGCCTCAATCATATTTCTTACGACGAAAGTGAGAGCACAAGTGACAATCATAGTTGCTTTGCTGCTCGGTTACTGGTTGCTCGTAAGATTCGTGCCGGCGCCCGGATTCACCGCCGGCGATCTCACCAAAGAGGGAAGTCTTCCTTCATTTATCGACAGGATTGTGTTTGGCAAACACGTCTGGGCCCAGGCTAAGGTCTACGATCCGGAAGGTCTCTTGAGCACGATTCCGGCGCTTGGTACAACATTGATTGGCGTCCTAACGGGCCATTGGCTGCGATCAAAAAAGTCAGGCTACGAAAGAGTGGCGGGGATGTTTGTGGCGGGATCCATTTGTGTTGCGGCCGGCTGGGCATGGAACGCTTTTTTCCCAATCAACAAAGCGCTGTGGACCAGTTCATACGTTCTTTTCACCGGCGGTTTGGCTTTGCAGTTCCTGGCGCTGTGTTATTGGATCATCGATATTAAAGGTTATCGCCGCTGGGCAAAGCCGTTTGAGATTTTTGGCGTCAATGCGATCGCGCTCTACGTGGTTGCTGATTTAATTGCCGTGACGCTTGGCTTGATTAAAGTGAACGGCCCTGATGGATTGAGAGTCCCATTAGGCTCCTGGATCTATGAAACCCTGTTTGCCTCCTGGGCCTCGCCAGTGAATGCTTCTCTGGTTTTTGCCATTACCTTCGTTTTGGTTTGCCTGGGCCTAATGTGGATCCTTTTCCGCCGAAGGATCTTCATCAAGGTTTAGTGCGCGGGTGGGATCGCCTGTCGTAACGATTATTTGATATTTCGTTTCGCTTCATCAATCAAAGCATTGTTTCGCTCATAAGTTAAAACTGTGTCCTGACGATCGGCGAGCGGCGGTGGATACTGATGCTGTTGGTAAACGGGATACGCTTCAGTCCGCAAGTGCGCCAGCATGTGATGGCCGCGTCGCACCTCCCGCTCATGTCGTAAGGCTGAAATATCAATTGGCGCTACCACGATCCGTTCGCCTGGTCCGGGACTGGCCTGGGCCAGAATTCGGCCGTCGTAATCGATCACCTGACTGCCTCCCGGCCAGGAGTATGGTGGATAGTGTTTCAGACTCGCGCCCTGATTGGCCGCCACGACGTAGGCTGTATTCTCGAGCGCGCGGCAGCGATTCACAATGGTCCACCAGTCCATCGGCTCGGTTGCTCCCCAAGGATCCATGTAAGCGGAAACCCGGACCAAAACCTCGGCGCCATTCGCCGCTAACTGCCGAATAGCTTCAGGGAAAATCCAGTCATAACAGATCGCGCAGCCAATGCGGCCGATAGGTGTGTCTGCCACCGGAAAAAGTGGCTCATCATAGCCCTCGATGTCGTGTGGACTGGCGTTAACTTCAAACGGAATCCATGGATTGACCTTTCGGTACTTATATAAAATCCCTTCCGGCCCGATCAGACAGGTAGTGTTGAAGACGACACCCGGCCACTTCGGATCGACTTCCAGCATCGAGCCGCTCTGTATGTAAATATTATGTTCCCGCGCTTTCAGTGTTAGACGCTCGGTGTGCTCATTCGGAATTTCCACGGCGAGTTTTTCGCGCAACTCGCCGACCGTGGCAAAGACCGGCGCGGCATGCGCGAATTCAGGGAACACTACCAGCCGGACAGGCAGAAACGGTGCGCTGCCGTTTACAGCCGAATCAATCATCGACAGCATCCGATCAGTATTCGCGCGCATGGCCCGTCGCTCAACGGGATTGGACAGATCCGTCTGACATGCAGCGGCTGAATATCGAATTTGTTCCATGGTCACTTTTTTGGGTTCGCCTGAGTCCGTGATCTGTTTGGTGAGATGCCCCCGAACGCGGTCGTAGTGATTAGCAGTGAATCAATCGAGGGAACCTCAGCCGCGACTAACCGCGTGTTGTATTTGTCGATGTACGCGCGCCGGGCCGCGGTCATTGGGTAGGCCTCGGGCGCATCGTAGGGATATTTAGTCATGCCGTGGAACGGCAAAGGCGAGACCTGGTCGGGACTCGCGGAGTTGATATCCATCTCTTTACTAAAACCATCTGAATAGAGCAGGAACGTGCGAGTCCAGCCTCGTCGTATCCCGGGCAACTTACGCGCGTCGAACGAGAGGCTAATCTCGTCTCCCGGTTTGGAGATGACAAACATATCATCTGTTTCAAGAAGTAACTCGCGCACGTCACCTGGGCGCGTGTATCGACCTGGCATAACCTTCCAGGGAGAAGTGAAAGAAATTTGCTCGTAGTCATAACCGAATGGTTCGCGTCCATCAGGCGTGACCTCACGAGAGAAACCACGCCACTGCAGGTCGGCACTAACCGGATCGAGCCGCGTCAGGGACAGCGGAGGTTGCTGGTCGGACGTGCCGACTAAGATCTGATCCCAAAGAATGCGCATGCTCGTTACGATACGCACTTCGCGGCTGGGGCTGAGAAACTTTCCGGTGAGATCGACGGTCACGGTTTGCGGACGGCCAACCGGAATGCCGATGTCTTCAATGACCGTACGCCATTTGCCGCTGGTGTCTTTCACTTGTAGCGCCGGCAGCGTCATGGCCTTGCCGGCTTGAGCTGCGGCGACGTTGTCGCTGGACCAGGCGTAATCAGTCCAACCGGTTAACAACAGCAACACGCGTTTGTTTGCTGCAGGTTCGTGTTTAGCGGACTGCTTACTATCAGTATTCGCCAGATTCATGGTCAACGTATGTTCGCTGGCGTAACCACGAATGCGATCGCGTTCGAAGTCATCAGGATAATGTCGATCGACACTGGTGAGGCGCTCCAGCACATCGTTTCCGTGATCGTCTATGGCGCTGAGTGGCGGACGGGCGTCGTGTGTCGCATAAAGTTTGAAAGGTCGAGGCGGATCAGTCATGCCCTCATTCGGATAAACTTCAGTGCCTTGAGGATGGTCTACGGCGATTAGTTGAAAGCGATCCGCGAACAGTGTTTCCTCCAACTCATTGGTCACCCGCAGTTCGTAACGACCATTGCGTTCTTTCAATTGATCAGCGCGAATCCGCACATACTCATCGGGATCGGGAGAGTTGTGACGACCAGGTTCTTCCAGGTAACCCATCTCACCGCCACCCATGAAATCCGTAATGAATTCAAAGCGTTTTCCATTCCACGTGTAGAGATATGGACATGACGAGGGCTTTCGATCAAGTTCAGTTATCGAGATAGTCACGAAGGATGGCGTAGGGTTAGTTGTGGCCGCTATCTCAGTCTCAGCCTGCACGATGCCGGCGGGCCAGATTACTCGAACAGCATCCACTGTAGGCCGCCTGCCTAGTCCGAAAAGAACGTCGGCCGGCGCCGCCTGGGGGCTAGCCGAAGAAGTTTCAAGTTTCTGCAAAAGGCTTCCCGCCCGCGCTTCAATCTTAGTTCCCACGCTGCTGCGGTTGCTTACTTTGCCAGTTAACTTTACGCGCAACGAGTGATTCTTATTGCCGCCGTCGTTGCGTGCCATGCGCACTCCAGCGGAAGCTGAGGGCAAGAGAATGTCGACATCACCGTCGTTATCCAGATCACCGCTGGCAAAGAGGCGCCCATCTCCGATTACCGTGGCCAAAGCAGGAGAAACAGCGTCTTCGCTGGTATTCATCCAGCCGTCTCCAACGTTTCGCCAAATGCGAACCCCCTTATTGGTGACCATAACGCAATCCAGCAAACCGTCATTGTCATAATCGAAGAATTGCACAGCGCGCGCGCCTTCGGACCCGGCGGGTATCGAGGTTGTCTTGAACTTCTCCTTACCGTCGCTGAACGCGAACAGTGCAGGTCCGTCCATGCGGCCGAAAACAAAATCGGTATAACCATCCTTGTTCACGTCGCCGGCGGCTGCGCAAGTCCAGTGACCCTCGATAGCGAGGCCCACATCTTTTGCGACATCACGAAACGTTCCGTCCCGTTGGTTGCTGTAAAGTGCGGGGGGCTTACCATAATTAACAACCAGAAGATCCATATCGCGCCGGTTGTTAAAGTCTGTCGGTATAACTGCGACTGCGTGTCCGACGGAATTCAACTTCGCTGCCGCAGTCACATCAGTAAATTTTCCATTGCCGTCATTACGCAACAACAGATTGGGGGCGCCGGCAAAGTCATCCGGAAATACTGCAGATGTTGCGCCCGATGATCCGGCTTTGGGAGGTTGAGAGAGATCCGCTAGTCCGGTTATGAAAATGTCCAAATCGCCATCGTGGTCCATATCAACAAAGGCAACTGACGATGGCAGGTAAGGGTATGCGGGAATGGCTGCTGCTGTCGTGACATCGGAAAACTTACCGCCGCCATCGTTGTGATAAAGTGAAAAGTTGCCGTCCCGAATGACGAACAGATCGGGTTTGCCGTCGTTGTCGAAATCTCCCGCTACCGCTCCGATCGGCGTGCCTTTAAAGTTCGCGGCCAGTGCCCCTGACTCGGTGGTAACCTCAACAAATTTACCGGCCTCACCGCGAAACAGATGCTGCGCCGTCGACGTCGACCAAAAAACGTCCAGGCTGCCGTCACCGTCCATATCAAAAACAGCGACACCGCCACCGAAAGCTTCTGCGATCTCCCGGCGGCTCGCGTCAGTCCAACCGCTAATCTTAAATTCTCGAGGAAGGGCGGATGAGTTTGGAGAAACCGTAGTAGCCCTTGGAAGAGTGTCCGTCGCTTTTGACAGTGGTCCCGCATCGTTAAAGGTAACAGCCGGCATGGCTCGATCTACCAACCCCGGCTCTGCGCCGGTGGACGCCACCGCTTCGGCGTAACGACCTTGTTCGAGATAGTTCTGTCCCATCGTGGTCGCGCTGCCGCGTTCGCGTAACTGTCTGAAAAGTTCGGTCGCCTTTTGTCCTTCCTCACGCTGGCCGGCACGCATTAGAGCTTGGCCCAAATTGTAAAGCGCGGTCGCGTTGTAGGGCTCCGCGGCGAGCGCCAGTCGAAACGCCGCGATTGCTTCCGGGTACTTGCGTTGTTGCGAATAGATTTGGCCGACGTTGATGTTCGAGCCGACATCATTCGGATCAATCTTTAGAACGCGTTGAAAGGCGCTGAGTGCCTCCTCGGTTCTACTTTGTGTTTTGGCGATGAGGCCCAGAATGTAATAAGGCTGAAGAGCCTCAGGCGCCAAGGTTAATGCTGTTTGCGCTTCACGCTGCGCGGCCGGTAGGTCAGGCACATTGAACAACGCGATGCCGAGGTTAATGCGGGCCAAACTCAACTTTGGATTTTTCTTCAGCGCGTTTCTGAATGCCTCCGCTGCTTCTTTGTATTTGAACTGCTCGAGGAGAGCGACTCCAATGTTGTTGTCGCGATATGCACTCTCAAGCGGAGATACCTGGCTTCCTTGTGGCGGAAGACTGGCTGATGAATGCGTGGTCAAAAGAATTGAAAGAAGAAATCCGACCAGCGAGAGCGTGGATAAGACAACGAACGACCTATTAAGTTTCATGAATTATGTAATTTCAAACCGTCAATTTGGGATGGTGCAGCAACCGCAATTCCGAATGTTCTTGAAATGGGGATTCGCGGTTATTGTACACCACGATTCTTTAACGGTTGGACAGCATGGCCTCTAAATCGTTTCCCACCTGCTGGCCGCGGCCGAACGAAAGAGCGCATCGATCGCTGCCATATTACTGACCGAATCTTCAAGAGGAATTGCTTGCGGCGTGTTTTCGAGAATGGCTCGCGAGAACAGATCTCCCTGAATCGTATATTGATCACAGATAGGAATCTCCTTGACCTCAGCATTATTCCCGGCGAGGTCCGAGCCGTCATGAATAAAAAGTCGCGTGGGTCTATCCGGAGGCGCGTTGAAGGGAATCTCAACTTCGATTCGTCCGCGTGTACCGCAGAGTTGCATGCGCTGGTAAGGAACCAGTTGAGTGCTGCAAGTAAAAGTCGCCTGGCCACCAGGAAAATCCAGAATCGCGGAAGTCAACCGATCGGTGCCCATTTCAGGGTCTTGTTCGATTAATCCGAGTACGCGAGTTGGTTCAACGTCAAAAATGAATCGCGACAGATTGATTGGGTAACAGCCGATATCCAAAAGAGCTCCGCCGCCGGTTTCTGGCTTGTTGCGAATGTTTGCCGGATCGCGATTAAAGAAACTAAGGAAGCAAGTGATTGCATGGAGATCGCCGATCCGGCCTGACTTAATTAACTCCTGCGTCATGATCCACTGCGGGTGCGTTCGCACCATGAAAGCTTCCTGGATCTTCATCCCGGTGCGGTTTCGCGTGTCGAGCAGTTGTTTTGCCTCGGCAACATTCAGGCCGATGGGCTTCTCGCACAGAACATGCTTACCTGCTTCCGCAGCGCGAACTGTCCAGGGAAGATGCAGGTGATTTGGCAGCGGGTTATAGATTGCTTCGATTTCCTTATCGGCGATTAAGTCCTCGTAAGAGCCGTAAGCTTTGGAAATACCCAGACGTTGGGCGGCCTGTTTTGCGTTATTGAGGTCCCGCGAGGCAATGGCTGAGATTTCAGACCACAAGCCTTGCTGCATTGCCGGTATGACTTTCTCGATGCCAATCTTTGCGGTGCTGAGAATTCCCCAACGGACTTTGCGGCTCATAATCACCTCATGCTTACCAGTAGTGCTGTGCGAAGAGTTTGCTGACTAATCATACTTTAGTTGGGGATAGCCTCCAGCCTAAAGGCGCAAAGAGTCAAGCACTAGGGTGTGTTATCTTGCTGCAAGTTTTCCCAGGAGTATCGAGCCGAAGTTCAAGCATCGCGTCAGTTGCTTTAGTCGACACGTTTCGCGACCCCCAGAGAATTTTTTACCTGCGGACGGCTCCATTACAGCAATTACGATCTGGATGGGCCAACCAATATTTTCGCTTCATTCTACAACCCGTACCTTAAACTCTGAACGCAGCGCTCTACATTTCCCGCGCAAACCCCCGAAGATGAAGATCAAACAAGCTACTCATAAACAATCGGCGCGGGTGTTGCTTCTGGCAGTGACTGTGGTTGTCGTTACCAGCTGCGCTGGTGGACCACGCTTGCCGGAGCGATCTTCCAAGGAATGGAACGAAGCGGTCCGCGCATTCTACGTCGGATTAGCGGCGCTCCAGGTTGGCGATGATGTGCGCGCGGACAGCAAGCTCGCCGAGTTAACGCGAATGGTGCCGGGCGAACCCGCAGGATGGGGTAACTGGGGCATGCTTGCGTTGCGCCAGAGGAACTTCGAAGCGGCAGTTGAGAGGCTGGAGCGGGCGCGAGATCTGGCGCCTGAAAATGATCAGATTTATTACCTGATTGGTTTGCTCGAGAAAGGTCGCGGTCGCTCGCCTGAGGCAATCACAGCTTTCCGCAAAGCAATCAAGCTAAATGGAAAGAACCTGGTTGCCACTTTTGCCCTCGCCGAAGAAGTCGAACGACAAGGCAATGACAACAGCGCCGCCGAGTATCAGCGTCTCGTGCAAAAGATCTTAGACACCCAGCCGAACAACCTGGCTGCGTTGGCCGAATTAGGGCGAATTGCAGCCAAGCGAGGCGACTTCGAAACGTTGCACCAGACGGTCAACAAGATCACGCAAAGTTCCACGGATTGGCCTCCCGAAGTGCAGCAACAACTGACGGCCCTGCAAACAGCAGCAAACGGTTCTGATCCGCAGAACGCGGCAACCCGAATTGCATTCCTGCGCAATGTGCTGGTCCGCGTCCCTGAATATCGCAGCGACCTATCGCGCATCAAACCACCGCCAGGTGAAGAGGCCCAACCCTTCACTCATTTCTTGAAAATGGAGAGTCCGATATTCACTTCTTCACCGGCTGATACCCAAATCAGCTTTTCTTCCGAACCGGCAAGGGATGTTCCGGCCGGCACGTGGAGTTGGATCGGCGCGATTTCGCTGAACGGCGAGGGGACGCCGGTCATCGTATGCGCTAATGAAAAAGAAGTGCGCGTTGGAAACGCAAGTTATGTGTTTCCCGGCGGGTCCGCGGTTGCGACAACGGGATCAGAAACGGTTGTCGGACTTGATTTCAATTACGATTTCAAAACGGATTTGGTCCTCGCGGGCGCCGCCGGTGTTCGTTTATTGAAACAGGACGCGGCAAGCAAATTCACCGATGTCACCGCACAAACGAAGTTACCACCTACTACCCTGACTGCCTCGTATACGGGCGCGTGGGCCGCTGATATCGATTTGGATGGCGATCTCGATGTTGTGCTGGGTGCGGATCGGACCTTGCCAGGCATTTTGCGAAACAATGGCGACGGCTCGTTCACGGAGCTTCATTCATTCGCCGGAGTATCAGGATTGCGCGGCTTCGTCTGGGCGGATCTCGACGCAGACGGTGATCCGGATGCCGCTTTGATTGACGACCAAAACAAGTTGCATGTTTTTGCGAATGAACGAAGCGGACAATTCAAAGAACGTGCTGCGCCGTCAAGCTTGCTGCCAATCAGAGCAATCAATGTGGCAGACGTTAACAGTGACGGCGTTCTTGACCTGGTTGCAGTCCAGGGCGACGGCACGGTCATTCGACTCTCGGACAAGAACGAAGGTCAGGAATGGGAAACCGAAGAGATTGCCAGGCTCGACAACGCACCAAATTTTCTCGAAGGAAAACTTCGGCTGGAAGCGGCAGACCTCGACAATAATGGCGGCAACGATTTGCTGCTGTTCGCATCAGGTAATGCCTCCGCCGCGTCCAATCTATCAGGGGCACTTATATGGCTCTCCGATGAGCATGGCAAATTCAATCTGCTCAACAACGCCGTTGGCCCAACATCAGTATTCAGCGCAGCCGACGTGAACGGAGACGGCAGACTGGATTTATTAGGTCTGACAGACCAGGGCCAGCCGGTCCAGGCAATCAACCACGGCACGAAGAACTACCACTGGCAAGCAATTCGCCCCCGCGCCGCTCAGGCATCGGGGGACCAGCGAATCAACAGTTTCGGCATCGGTGGCGAGGTGGAAATCCGTGCCGGACTGCTGTTGCAGAAGCAGTTGGTCACAGGTCCCATAGTTCATTTTGGATTAGGAGATCAGACCGGCGCCGACGTCGTGCGCCTCATCTGGCCCAACGGAGCGGTGCGCGCCGAGTTTGAAACGAAAGCGGATCAAACCATTCTCGCCGAGCAGCGTTTGAAAGGCTCATGTCCGTTTCTCTTCGCTTACGACGGCAAGGAGATGAAATTTGTTAAAGACACCGTGCCCTGGAGTTCGGCGATCGGCCTGCGCATCAACACGCTGGGGACGGCTAGAGTCGAAGCGACCGAAGAGTGGTACAAGATCGGGGGCAATGAACTCGTAGCGCGTGATGGCTACTATGATTTGCGTATCACGGCCGAGCTTTGGGAAACGTACTACTACGATCAATTGGCGTTGATGACTGTGGACCATCCGGCCGGCACGGACATTTTTGTCGATGAACGTTTTGTAATTCCACCGGCGAAGTTAGCGGTCACGACTGTCGAAACACCGCACCAGATAGCGCATGCGATTGACGACGACGGCAACGATGTGACGAACGTCGTCAAAGACCTCGATGAGAAGTACCTCGATAATTTTGGACGCGGTCGTTATCAGGGCGTAACTCGCGATCATTACGTCGAAATCGAGCTCGGCGAAGACGCGCCGCAAAGTGGACCACTCTGGTTAATTGCGAAAGGGTGGATGCATCCCACCGATTCCTCAATAAACGTGGCCATCAGTCAAGGTAAGGAGGTTCATCCGCAGCCGTTAAGTATGGAGGTACCGGATGGTAATGGCGGCTGGATCGTTGCGCGTCCGAACCTCGGGTTTCCGGCGGGCCGCAAAAAGATTTGCCTGTTTGATTTGACCGGCGTTTTCCGACCCGGCACACCGCGCCGTCTGCGGTTGCGTACTAACCTCGAGATTTTTTGGGACTCGATCGCATGGGCCAGGGGACTTCCCGATTCACAATTGAAAACGAGCCGAAGCAATCCGACGACTGCGGACCTGCATTATCGTGGTTACTCGGTGATCAATAAGGCGAGTGCATCATCGCCCGAAGTGCCAGACTACAATCAAATGTCGAGCTCCAAACAGGTCTGGCGCGATCTGATCGGCTACTACACGCGTTTTGGCGACGTGCGCGAATTACTTGAACAGATTGACGACCGCTACGTGATCATGAATGCCGGGGACGAGATGACGTTTCGCTTCCTGGCGCAGCCTGTACCTCTTGCTGGTTGGGTGCGCGACTACATCCTAATCGGCGACGGCTGGATCAAGGACGGCGACTACAACTCCACTTTTTCTAAAACCGTGTCGCCTTTGCCTTATCACGCTAAGCAGGAATACACCACCCAGCCAAATAAGCTCGAGGATGAGTGGGTTTACAAGCAGCATCCCGAGGATTGGCAAAAATATCACACGCGTTATGTCACGCCCGATCCGTTCCGAAATTCTCTGCGGTCCATTAGATAAGAATGCCGGCTAGTCGTCCCGCAAAAATCCTATTGGTCCTCTTGTTCCTGGCGCTGCTCGCGACGCCGCTGGCACTTAAGCGTCTCGCCGCCCGTCGCGAAGTAGGAAAGTCAAAGATGGATACGGCTTCAGCTTTAGCTCGCTACGGATTGTTTTTTCAAGAGGTGGCCAAATCCTCAGGGGTAGACTTCGTCCATCAAGCTCCGACGTTGGACCATAAACTCGATCACATCATGCCCCAGGTTGCGTCGATGGGCGCCGGCGCTTCAATCGTCGACTTTGATCGCGATGGCTGGCAAGACATCTATTTAACCAACAGCGGCGAGGGAAGTTTGAATCGTCTCTATAGGAACCAGGGCGACGGCACCTTCACAGACGTAGCAGGGAATCTTGGTATAGCTGATCTGAATCAACCTGGCACGGGCGTCTCGATGGGTGCGGTGTGGGGCGATTACGATAATGACGGCTACGAAGATCTGTTTGTCTATAAATGGGGCCGCCCGCAGTTGTTTCATAACGATGGTGGCAAACATTTTACGAATGTGACTGAAGCAGCAGCGCTGCCCAAGTGGGTGAATGCCAACACCGCCATCTGGTTTGATTACGACGGCGATGGTCTGCTCGATCTATTTATCGGCGGTTACTATTCCGAAGACATCGATCTTTGGCATTTGAAGACGACTCGCATGATGCCCGAGAGTTTTGAGTATGCGAAGAATGGTGGACGAAAGTATCTCTACCATAATTTGGGAGCCGGCAAGTTTGAAGAGGTCAGCGCGAAACTGGGAATCAATAGCCGCCGTTGGGCCCTGGCTGCTGCAGCCGCGGACCTTCGCGGCAGCGGACACCAGGACTTGTTCGTGGCGAACGATTATGGTGTTTCCGAGTTGTACTTTAATGACGGCCAGCAATTCCACGAAGTAGGCGAGCAGACAGGCGTCGGCTTTGCTCCCAAGAGCGGCATGACTGCGGCGTTTGGTGATGTTCTCAACCGGGGCGAATATGCCGTGTATGTCTCGAACATCTCCGAAGACGGTGTGCTAATCCAGGGCAATAATCTTTGGATACCGCGGGAGGGGACAACGGGCGACGGTCAACGCTATGACAACTTATCGCGAGCGTTGGGTGTCGAGATGGGCGGCTGGAGCTGGGGAATGCAATTCGGTGATCTAAACAACGACGGTGAGCTGGATATCTATTTGACCAATGGCTACGTCTCGGCTGATCGAAGCAAAAGTTATTGGTACGATTTTTCAAAAGTCGCCGGCGGTAATAGCAGCATCATCGGGGACGCTGCAAACTGGCCGGCGATGGAAGGACGCAGTTTGTCAGGTTACCAACAAAAGCGCGTTTGGCTGAACGATGGCGCCGGAAAATTCAACGAGGTGGCCCAGGCCGTCGGCGCGACAGACACTTACGATGGGCGCGCAGTCGCGCTCGTCGACCTGTGGAATCGCGGCGTGCTGGATGTGGTAGTTACCAACCAGCGTGGCCCTTTGTTGATTTATAAAAACACCGTGTCGCCGGAAAACAATTGGATTGATTTTGAATTGGAAGGCACTGCCAGCAACCGCAGCGCCCTCGGCGCCGAGGTCAAACTATTTTGGAATGGTCGCCAGCAGGTGCAGACGGTTTCAGGGGGCAGCGGCTTCTGCGCCGAAAATCAAAGGAGGTTGCACTTTGGTTTAGGGAAAACTGCGCAAGTCGAAAAGGCAGTGATTCGCTGGCCGTCAGGCAAGGTTCAAACTATCGACAACGCTTCAGTGGGCCACATTAACAAGATCAAGGAGCCGTCATGACCCAGTTGACAGGCGAGCCCCTAACAAATTCGGCGACTGCTGTTCCCGATGTGCCCGCGCGGCGAAAACTGCGTTTCGACAACCGTTACGTTGCTCCTCTTTTTATCACCGTCATCCTCTTAGTCGGTCACCTGTCCTACGGCATCCTGGAAAGCTATCAAAAGACGGCGCTGGCAATCGCAGTCGCGATCATCGCTGAGCTAATTCTGGGTCGCATCTTTTTCGGCAAGTGGTTGAATCTCGCGAGCGCTTACATCACCGGGATTAGCGTGGGTATTCTTGTTCGTTCGCCCGCTTATTGGCCTTACGCGCTTTGCAGTTTGATCTCGATAATGTCGAAGTATGTATTGCGAGTGAAAGGGCGCCATATTTGGAATCCGTCGAATTTCGGCATCGCGGTGTTATTGTTTTTGGCGCCGGAAACGATGGCTGTTCTCAGCATTCAATGGGGAAACAATTACTGGTCGCTGCTGGTTATCTGGATACTCGGCTCGATCATCATCTGGCGCGCGCGCCGATTTCATATCAGCGCTACTTACGTTGTGTCGTTCTTCCTATTCGCTTTTTTGCGCAGTTGGATTACCGGCGATCCCTGGCAAGCAGAAGTAGCTCCCATCACCGGACCAATGTATCAACTGTTCGTGTTTTTCATGATTACCGATCCGAAAACGACGGTGCGATCGCGGACAGGCCAGTGTCTGGTGGCATTCGGTGTAGCGCTGGCGGAGTTTTTCCTGAGGTTGGACCAGGTAGTCTACGCACCGATTTTCGCACTCTTCTTTGTTGGACCAGCGGCCAACCTGGTCGAGATTTGGTGGGACTCGAGAAAGACAACCGTCGCCACAGCAGACGGGTAAACACGTTAGCGACCCCAGGTCCGGAGGACCGGTAGTTAATAGCCCCGTCCGTGAGGACGGGGAAAGACCGTTTATTACGCAGAGGCCCGAAGGGCCGGCATAAATCGTGCCGCACCTTCGGTGCTCAGAAGAATATTCGTCCGTGTACCCCGCCCTGACGGACGGGGCTACTGACTAACGGTCCTTTGGACCTAAAGCGTACCGGTCGTTCGAAATAAACCCTGCACTATTGGTTAGTCTGACTATTTTAGTTAGCCCAACGGAGAAATCTCAAACTGATGCGACATCGTCTAATCATCTGCTCGGCGCTACTTTTTTCGTCATTGTTTGTCCCAGCGTGTAGTAAGTCTCCAACGCCGTTGACTGCGCCGCCTACCGAAGTTGCAAGCCAGTCGCCTTCGCCATTCGCGAGCCCCACGCTGCCACGCCCATCGGGGCCGATTGAATTTACCGATGTGTCTGCGGAGGCCGGTATACATTTCAAACATAATAGCGGCGCCTTCGGAAAAAAATATTTGCCGGAAACACTTGGCAATGGCTGCGCCTTCCTTGATTTCGATAACGACGGCTGGCAGGACATTCTGATCGTCAATTCAACCGCGTGGCCGGAACGCAAGACACCTAAGACCTTCCTCGCCCTTTATCATAATAATCAGGACGGTACTTTTACGGATGTCACGCGGCAAGCAGGATTGGCGATAGAAATGTACGGGATTGGAGTTGCAGCTGCTGACTACGACAACGATGGAAACGAAGATATTTATATTACCTGTGTTGGTCCGAACCACCTCTTTCGCAATTTGGGAAACGGTAAATTCGCCGATGTAACGACACGTGCGGGCGTCGGCGATCCCGGGTTTTCGACGAGCGCAGCCTGGTTCGACTATGACAACGACGGCAAGTTGGATCTGTTTGTCGCGAACTACGTTGATTGGTCGGTTGAGAATGACCAACTCTGTTCCCTCGACGGAAAGAACAAGTCCTACTGCACCCCGCAATCTTATAAGGGACAGAGTCCAACGCTTTATCACAACCGCGGGAACGGTACTTTTGAAAACGTCACACAACGCGCTGGACTAAATGATCCCACCTGCAAATCGCTGGGCGTCGCGTTACTGGACTACAACGGCGACGGCTGGCTGGATCTATTCGTTGCCAATGACACCGAACCAAATAAGCTTTACAAAAACAATGGCAACGGGACCTTCAGCGACGATGCAGTTACTGCTGGCGTTGCGTTTAGCGAGGCCGGTACAGCGCGCGCGGGAATGGGTGTCGATGCCGGCGATTACGACGGATCGGGAAGACCGGGCATTGTCGTCGGAAATTTCACTAACGAAAGTATGGCGCTTTACAGCAACGACGGCTCTGGCCTGTTCACCGATGAAGCGGCTAAATCCGGAATCGGGAAAATGTCAGCGCAATCGTTGACGTTCGCCGTTTTCTTTTTCGATTACGATCTTGACGGACTACTAGATGTGTTTGCGGCGAATGGGCACGTCTCCGATGACATCAGCGTCGTGCAGCCCAATATCAAGTACGCGCAACCCCCACATCTGTTTCACAACAAAGGGAAGAAGAAATTCGAAGAGATGACGAACAGGCTCGGCCGTGCTTTGCAACGAGCAATTGTCGGACGTGGCGCAGCATATGGCGACTACGATAACGACGGCGATCTTGATCTATTAATTACTTCCAACAACGGACCCGCTCGTCTGCTGCGAAACGAGAATGCCAATCAGAATGATCTGCTGCGCATTAAGACGGTAGGTACGAGATCAAACCGTGATGGAATTGGCGCTAAGATCACACTGAAGACCGGCAAGAGTAATCTTTCCAGCATGGTGAAGACGGGCTCGAGCTATTGTTCCCAGAGCGAATTGCCGATTGTGTTTGGTTTAGGTCTGCCGGAAGAGGGCAGAAGGTTGACTTTGGAGATTGCGTGGCCCAGTGGCGCAAAGGATACGATCAGTGACCCCAAGCCAAACCAGTCAATTACTGTTCAGGAAGGGAAGGGAGTTATTGCGACTACGGCGATCGTTTTCGCAAGGCCCTCCCCCTCTCCTACGCCATCGCCGCAGGGTTCGCCGCATCAGTAGTCTCTAATCCCTGCCGACACCGAGCGCATCGGCAACCCGGTTTATATAGTTGAACCAGGAAGCAATCAGCGTGATTTGGAGTATACCTTTGTCGTCAAAGCCCACAGACCGCAAGCGCTCATGGTCCGCGGGTGAAATGCGGGTCGCGTCTTTGGTTATCTGCACAACGTAATCGAGCATCGCGCGATCCTGTTCGTTGATCGGCGCAGTTTTGTAGTCCTCTTCAAGTGCCCTGACCAGTTCTCCATCTAATGTCACGCGACGCAGAAACTCTGCGTGAGACTCAATTCAATAGTGGCACCGGTTGGTTACTGAAACCATGGTTGCGATCATCTCGTGTTGATGACGCTGCAATGGCAAGTCCGGCGAAAGCAATGTGCCGTAAGTCGCAAAGGCGTGATAAAGCGCATCGGGAATTAAACTGTGAGAGTCGACAATTCCTGACGAATCGCCGTCCGGCGTTGGATGAACCGGCGTGGCGTATTCGATCGGGTAGAGTGAGCGCTGGGCCTCTGCGGCCTTTCGGACTTTGTCGTCCTCAGAAGCTGGAATAGTCTTTATCCACGTCACGTCAAATTACTCCTCTAACAAAGGTTAAATTCGCTCGCCAGCACCATCGGCGCGGAAACGCTCTAATCAACGTTTGGCGCCGCTCTCCGGAATAAGAAATAGTAAACCGGCAAACCCAGAGCAACCACACCGACACCCAACAGAGCTTGTTTGGGATTATGCCCGACCAAAAGAAACAACAACAGTACGATTAAGAGCAAAAATATTATCGGTGTTGCCGGATACCCCGGCGTTCGATAGGCGGTCGCGTCGGAGGCTTTGCGTCTTAGCACAAACAGTGCGCCCACAGTGAGCGCAATAAAGATCACGACGACAAAGATAAAATAAGAAATAATTGTATTGAATGTGCCTACGAGCACCAGCACTGAGGCGAGCATCGCCTGAACCAGAATCGCGCGTGCCGGTGTGCCATACCTGGAATGAATCGCAGCAGCAGCGGGAATGAATAGACCATCGCGGGCCATCGCGAAGTAAACGCGCGGAGCCGACATTGTTACTGCCACTAGGCTTCCCATCACCGCCACGATCACAATGATCGACAGTGCCTGGCCGCCCAGCCGGCCGAATAATGCTTCTCCTGCCTGCGCGACAAAAGTTTCTCCTGAGGTTATCTGTTGCAGGGGTACGAGATACAAAAAAGCCGCGCTGGTCAAAATGTAGACCGCTGTCAAGATCGTCACGCCGTAGATTAACGCTCGCGGTAGCGTGCGTTCCGGGTCACGCACTTCGCCCGCTACTTTATTCAGGTCCCACCAGCCACCAAAAGAAAAAAAAGCACCCACAATCCCGCCCGCCAATGCTGCCAGCAATGGCTCTGAATCTGCTCGCTGGTCCACTAGTGGTTTGAAGTTAGACCAGTTGCCGGCCTGCGTCCCAAAGCCCCAAAGGATGACTACTGCTAATAAACCGAGCTTAAGAATAGTCAGCCAGCGCACGAACGTACCACCCAGTTTAACCCCGCGAATGTTTAGCAAGGCGGCTGAAAGAATTGAAGCAATGGCGACGACTTTAAGGAGCGATGGTGAGAGTTTGAAAATGTAGCCAAAATAACTTGCCAGGCCCACCGCCAGCGCCGCAGTAATTCCTGGATCCATCACCAACAACGCCATCCAGCCATACAGAAAAGCCACGGGCCGGCCATAAGCTTCGCGAAGATAAACATAGCCTCCGCCGGCCTCGGGAAATCTCGCCGCTAACTCGCCGTAACAGAGCGCGCCACACAACGCCATTCCTCCCATCATCAGCCAGATCACTAATAACCAGAAAGGTGAGCCCAAGGACTTCGCCATTCCAGCGGGCGTAAGAAAAATGCCGACTGCAATCACTTCTCCGACGATTAAGGTGACTCCCGTCCAAAACCCAATTTGCCTTTTCAATGCTGGCGAGCTAGTCATATTTGCTAGAAGCTCACCCGCGCCGCAAACTGAAATGCGCGTGGACCACCGGAACCAAATACTCCGCCGGCTGTCGTGATGGGCTGGCCGAAACTCGAGGAGCGCAGAAAGCCCGCACTGGTTGGATCATTACTGTCACGCACCAGGACATTGGCGAACCCTGAATAGTTTGATTTGGAAACGCCCAACACGTTGGTGACATTAAAAAGATTGAACACTTCGACGAGGGGCTCAATCTTAATTCGTTCGCCGACCTTGAAAACTTTCGAAAGGCGCAAATCAAACGAACTGTACTTGTCATTAAAGCGCGCGTTGTCCGACACCAGCGGCAACGGCTGACCGGCGAATCCCCCGACGGCGTTAAGTTTAGTGATAAAAGCGTTCAACTCCGCGCCGGTATGAAAAAGCCGGCCGCCGGCATTGCGTTGTAACTGGGGAATTCGCTGTCCGCCACCGGGCACAAGAATATCCATGGGCACTCCGGACGCAAGCGTCAGGATGGGAGCAAGACGAATTCCGGCGGGCAGATCCCACACGCCTGAAAAGGTGAAGCGATGCCGCTGATCGTTTGGCGTCGGACCGTATTCTAACTGCAGGTTGTTGGGATTGAGCGGGCCGTTGGAAAAGGGAATCTGATCGTCGTTAGCGTAGTTGAACGCTTTCGATAGTGTGTACGAGGCGCGGAATTGATAGTTATGCGAAAAGCGTTTCTCTACACTCAAAAGCAAACCATCGTACTTTGTCTTAACGCTTGACTCCAGATTTGTCACCGAGTCCGGGCCGCCAACGACCGGATTGAAGACACTGCCAATAGTGCGGCCGATGATGAAATGCGTGCCAAAGTTATGCAGATAGTCAGCGCGCAATACATAGTTGTCGGCGAACTCGCGTTGAATGCCGACATTCATTTGTTGCACTGTGGGATTCTGCAAGGTGTTGTCAATGATGTTGATTCCGGCAGCGCCTGCGCCCGTCAAGATGAAACCTGAAAAGGGATTGGCTAGTGTAGGCGCGCCCGGCGGAAATTTTCCGTTAACCGGATCGAATAAAAACTGCGGCGGAATAAAAAACACGTTGCCGGCTTTAACTTCGATTGGCAACGCGCGCCCATCAAGTCCACGTTCCAACGATTGAAGCTCAAGCGTAACGCGATCATAGTAAATGCCGTAACCGCCGTGGATACTTGTGCGCCGATCTTTGGCGGCATAATTGAAACCCACCCGAGGTCCAAAGTTGTTCTTGTCCCGCGCGCGCTTACCCTGTAGGAACGGAAGAATAATGGGATTGAGCTGACTGGTGCGGCTAATGTTCTTAACGTCTGTATCGAGTTCGTACCTCAATCCGAGATTTAAAGTGAGTTGAGGACTAACGCGCCAGTCGTCCTGAACGAACCCCGCAAAGTAGGTGCTGTCTGCGTTGGGAATGAGAAGTGGCTCGGTTGGCTTGCCGCTACGCAGTGTGACTGAGAAGAGCAGATCGTTATCATCGACCTTGCCGTCGCCGTTGCGATCGAAATCGGGAAAGTCTTCGATCATTTCAATGCGTCCTGCCTGGAATACCCGCAGATCAAAATCCGCAGCAACGCGCTGAATTTCGGCGCCGAAATTAATCGTGTGATTGTCGCGTACCAAAGAAAGCGTGTCGCTGAACTGCAGACGGCGTTGTTTAGTACCCTGCGGCACGCGGAACGAGGCGCCGTCCTGAATGCTGGGAAAGGTGAGTTGCGGCCCGGGGGCCACGGGCTCGATGTCGTTGAAGAAAGTGCTGAAACTGAGGTTAAAACTATTCACTGCACGCGCATTCAAAACACGAGTGTAGTTCGTGAGGAATGAATGAGTGTTATTCGTGCCTGCCTGCCGCTGAGACGCCGAACCAATAGCTCGATCCAGAGTGCTGGGAGCGACGTCGTCTTCGCGTTGCAACGAATAGCGAAAGAACAAGTGATCCTGATCGCTCGCTTGCCAATCAACGCGCTCCGTGCTCAACAAATCATTCAGCGGCGCGCCGGCAAAGCCGCGCCTGATCTTTCGGGACGCCAGATCCCGTGATCCCACCAGCGCGGCCCCATCCTGGTTGCGATATTCAATAGAGCTAAAGAACCAGGCGCGATCCTTTCGAATAGGTCCGCCCAGGGTGAATGAATATTGTTCCCGGTCAAATGGTGGCGTCTGGCCCAGGCCGCGGTCGAACGTTGCCGGTAGTCCCTGCAGCGTTTTGTTGCGAAAGTAGAAAGAGCCCGAACCGTGATACTCATTCGATCCGGATTTGGTAACGATATTTATTACCGACGAACCAGATCGGCCTAACTGGGCCGAGAAGCGGTTAGTGGCAATTTGAAATTCCTGTACTGAGTCCTGAGAAATATTCTGTACTTGTCCGCCCACCACGTCGTCGTTATCGTCGGCCCCGTCGACGGTAACATTGCCGCCCCTCCCGAGCTGGCCGGCTGAAGAAATCACGACCGTGTTGCTCTTGGTCGGATCGAAATTCGGCGCAGGTGAATTACCGGGGATTAGCAATGCAAGTTCAAGAAAGTTTCGACCATTCAAGGGCAATCTTTCAATCTCGTAATCGCGTATGACTCCATCAACCACGGCGTTGGTTGTGTTAAGCAGCTCATAATTGAATCTGTCATCGAGAGTCACCGTTTCCTGTACAGTTACGGCCATGGGCACGTCCAGATTAAAGGTTTGTCCGACTTCAAGAGTTAGGTTGGACAAAATCGTGTCAGCAAATCCTTTAGCGTGCACCTTCAATTCATAGACTCCGGGCGCCAGGTTTAAGATGACGAAGAAACCGGCACTGTTAGTGACGGCCTCACGACTGACGGCCGTGGCTTTCTGGGTTACGCTTAGCTCGGCGTCCGTAACCACGGCGCCATTTGAATCTTTGACGACACCGCTAATGGTTGCAGTGCCACTCTGCTGCGCTGAAGCGTTGTGCAAAAAGGGCCCCAGGATCGTGAGGCAGGCGAACAGCACAAGTATGCTCTTGCAAACCAAAGTCATAAGTCCTCTCATTACCTTTGTAGCTGGGTTATAGGGTGTTCCGAGCGTGGTTCGCATCTGGGAAGTCGAGAGACCCTCGTTTCACTCAATGGCTGAATGCGCAGCGGCGAAGTCTCCGAATGAACTCTTCTGCTAGTGGTGAGCCCAGCCCCAGGCCAATATATGAATGCAAAGGACCTTCACTTGGTGCAACAAGTTAAGGTAGGAATACAGGACCTTTGAATCAACGAGCCCAAGGCTGGGAATCTGATGACTAACGCGGCGGAGAGTAACAGTGAGCGGAACTTGTGTCATGACCCATACGGAGGGGCCACGACTCATCCCTTAGTTGGAGATGGGTTTTTGTCAGAGGTTCGGCACGATTAAGAAGATTCCCATTTCCCATTTCCCATTTTTCATTTGTCATCGCCTGCGCAAGTGGTCTTGCTGCAGTCGGCTCACCCATCGGCCGGCAATCAAATCATCCGTTTAGATAGGGCACTTGTGCCCCGGCGCTTCGGGGGCGGACAAGTCCGCTTTCTAACCAGTTAATTCTGTTTACCTCAAATGGACCAGGCCGCGTTGCAGCGCAGTGGTGGCAGCCTGCGTGCGGTCACTCACGCCGAGTTTACTGAGAATGTTGTTGATATGACTCTTGACGGTGGCTTCGCTAATACTTAGGCTGGCGCCAATCTCTTTATTGCTTTGACCTTCTACGATCAATTCGAGCACTTCCATTTCCCGGCTGGTTAAATCAGAAGCGGCCATTCGGTCGACAAGCCGTTCGGCTATAGCCGCGGGAATGTGTCTCGAACCGGCGTGTACAGTTCTGATCGCCGTCTCCAATTCCTCGAAGAACACGTCCTTCAGCAGATAGCCTCGAGCTCCCGCTTGCAGAGATCGATAGATGTCCTCATCGCCGTCGTAGGTGGTGAGCACGACCAGACGCGCATCCGGGAATTCCCGGCGAATCGCGGCAATGGCTGCGACTCCGCCGAGGACAGGCATGCGCAGATCGATGAGCGTCACTTCGGGTTGATGTTCGCGATATAACGTAATAGCTTGCTGCCCGTTTATTCCCTCGGCGACAACTTCCATGTCCACGACGGTATTGATTAGAGCGACAAAGCCCTGACGCACGACCGCCTGGTCATCGACTACCATGATGGTGATCTTCTGGGGCACGCTTGTTCAACTTTCTGTTTCGACTGGTGCGCTTGCTGTGGTCGCAACCTGCAGGGAAGTCCTGAGAGTACGTCCTACTTCTCACCTGAACGGCTCAGGTGTTCCGTGGTCTGTTCGGTCACGCTAAACGGTGAAGGAAGAAATTCATTAGTGTCACCGGAACGAAGTCGCGGAGCCTTCGTGGCCGCTTCTAAGCTGTCCTGCCGGGCTCCCTGAGAGGCTCGGAGCGCGGCTTCAGCCATCTTTTTGCTTACGATCACTCCGTTTGTTATGAGCGCGAAACCAACGAACATAGGTATCACTCCAGCAATCCAAAGACGACTGAGAATCTGTGCTGCATCGTGTGAAACCGAGTTGCCTGCAATAATGCCACCCATTAAGACAAACAGGACAATTGATAAAGCGATTCCAACACTGCTGACAATTACGCCCGCTTTAATTTCGTTGTAACGCTTAACTTCGGGTGTGATCCCTTGCTGTTGTTCGATCTCTGCCTTGCGTCTTTTCTTTTCGTCGGCAGAAAGGAACATCTCCTGAACCCAGGTCTTGCTCCAATCAAATTTATCATCGGGCTCTCGCGGAGCAACAACTTGCAATACGGCGTGCAAGTTCACTCCGCATACTTTACAAAACTTAAGGTCTTCACTCTGAGTTGACCCACACTGCGGACAGAACATAAATACTCCTATCGCTACGCTTGGCAGGAATTACGAAATAATATTCTCGAAGTTCACTGACCTTAACAAGCCTCGGAGGACGCCATTAGCTGCCGATTGGGACGTCGGCCACAATCTCGGTACCGGATCCCTCGCCGCTGTGAATCGACAAGGTACCACCAATTTGTTCAGCACGCTCACGCATGCCAATCAATCCGAATCGCCCGTGCCCATTGGCCGCGGTTTGATTATCGAAACCGCGCCCGTCGTCTCGCACACTTAGCTGTACCCGTCGCGCATCGAATATGAGACCAATGAAAATGCGCTCAGCTTGTGCGTGTTTCACCGCATTGTTGACAGCCTCTTGTCCTATTCTTAACAGATTGTCCTCAACCGCTCGCGGCAACGCCCGAAACGCGCCATTCACTTCAACTTGAGTCTGAATCTCAGTCTCGTTAGTCAACCGGCGTGCGGTTTCACGCAAGGCAGTAGGCAAGTCGTTGTTTTCAAGCGCGGGGGATCGCAGATCCCAAACATAACGTCGCGCTTCAGCGATACCATGGCGGACTTGTTGGCGCGCGCGATCGAGGTGAACCCGCGCCGCTTCCGCCTCGGGTGGCATTGTGCGCGTTACTACTTCCAGTTGCACTGAAATTCCCGACAACTCCTGCGCCAGGTTGTCATGAATCTCGCGAGCGATGCGCGTGCGCTCAGCCAACACCGCACCGAATTGTGCCCGTACCCGCCGCTCGCGCAGGCGAAAAAGCAACCACCCCAGCAGCGCGAGACCAAGCAGACACAGGGCGTAAAACCAATATGTCTGGTAGAAGTAAGGCTTGAGGTAAAAGCCGAGCGTTGCGCCCGTTTCGTTCCAAACACCATCGTTGTTGCTCGCAAGAACGCGGAATGTATAAGCTCCTGGACGCAGGTTAGTGTAGTAAGCGATGCGGCGCGTGCCACTGTCGATCCAATCTTTATCAAAGCCTTCCAACTTATATTTGAAGATGACTTTCTCCGGCGCTAGAAAGCTTGGCGCCGTGTAATACAAGTCAAGTCGTTTGGTGCCGGATGGCAATTCAATGCGATCTGTTGGCGTGATTAGCTGGTCATCGATTCGTATTTGTTCAATTACGACGGCTGGCGGATGGGTATTTGTTTTTATTCTTTGCGGGTCAATCATCGCAACGCCCTTGATGGTTGGAAACCAGAACCTGCCTTCAACGTCTTTCCATCCAGCCGGGTCGCCACCCCCGCTGCACTCACGCGTCAGCATGCCGTCTGCGGTGCCATACGCAACCGGCGCGACTGAAGGAATCTTTCCGTCGGCAAAATCGTTGAGCTCGTTTTTCCTTATGTGAAAGACGCCTTTGCGACAACTCAACCACAGATTACTTTTACTATCTTCCAGGATGCGGTAGACAACGTCGTCGATCAGCCCGTTCTTCGTCGTGTATGCGGTAAACTGTCCATCTCTAAAGCGATTCAAACCAGCGCCGTTAGTGCCAATCCACAAGCTGCCTTCCGCGTCCTCGTAGAGCGAGATGACTGCGTCGTTCGAAAGACCGTCCTTAGTTGTGAACGTCGTGAACTCATCATTCACATGTCTACTCAAGCCGCCGAACGTTCCAATCCAGAGAGCTCCTTTCGAATCTTCATAAAGCGTGGCGATGAGATCATTAGGAAGTCCGTCTACCTCCGTAAACGTTTTGAATACTCCGTCCTTCATTCGGGTCAAACCTCCGCGGGTGCCTATCCATAGATTGCCGCGACGATCGGCGCAGATAGATCTGACATCATTGTTGGCAAGACCGTCCGCCGCGGTGTAGACAGTGAACCTTCCCTGGCTGAAGCGATTCAGTCCCTCTGGTGTTCCGACCCAGAGGTTTCCCGCATCATCACCGAACAGGGCCAAAACGATATTGCTGGATAGTCCGTCGCGAGTAGTGTAGACGGTGAACTTGCCGTCCTTGAGCAAATTCAGGCCACCGCCATCGGTCCCAATCCAGGTGCTGCCATGATGGTCCTGATAAATCGACTTCACGACGTCGTTGGAGAGCCCGTTCCTGGTTGTGTAGGTCGTGAATTTTGCATCTTTCAACAGATTGATTCCGCCCGACTGCGTACCAATCCATAGATTGCCTTCGAGGTCTTCGAGCAGTGAGAGAATAGTGCTGGTTGAGAGCGTATCGCCTGCATCGAAACCGGTGCAGCGACCGTCGCTAAAGCGACATAGACCACCAGCCGTTCCCACCAGCAAACCTCCATCTCCTGCCGCATACAAAGAAATTATTTTGTCATTAGGCAATCCGTCTCTTGTCGTATAGGTGGTGAAGCGACCGTGGCTGAAAGCGGTGAGGCCGCCGAGAGAACCGAACCACAAGCGGCCATCCCGATCCTGTTGGATTGCTCTCACACTATTACTTCCAAGCCCGTCACGGACAGTGTAGTTGGTAAACGCGCCATCTTTGACGCGCGTGAGCCCGTAAGGAGTGGCAATCCAAAATGCGCCATCGCTGTCTTCGAGCAACGCCTGGATGCTGCCGCCGGTTAATCTCGGATTGGTTGTGAACGGGGTCAGTGCGCCACCCTTGAACAGGCAGAGCCCGGTGGCAGTGGCGACCCACACAGTGCCCTCGCGATCTTGATAAACGGATTGAATAGTATTACTGGGCAGGCCCTCGTTAGTGGTGAAGGTTGTGAATCTACCATTCGACTTGCGCACCAAGCCCTCTGCTGTACCGATCCACAGCGCGCCGTCACGATCTGCCAGGAGAGTACGAATGTAGTTGCTTTTGAGCGGTGGCGTATTCACCGTGTCGAAGATTGTAAATCGTACCCCGTCGAAGCGAGCGAGGCCTTCTTCGGTGGCAATCCAGATATAGCCGTCTTTGGTCTGCGCGACCGCATGTACGGTGTTTTGCGGCAAGCCATTTTCGGTGAGCCACACCTCATGACTGAACCGGGAAAGATCTCTACCGGAGTCAAGCGCCGTAACTGTCCACCTGCCGCTCAGGAGGACTATAAAGAAAAGGGTTAGAAAGGGAATGCTTAATCGCCGCATCTGATGGCATTGTCAGATGAACAGGGGCAAGATGCAATATTAGTGTGACGCTAGTCACAGCGCTTTTGGAAAATCGCATCCAGTTCAGAAAGCCGTTATCCCGAATCCGGGTACAAATGGGGAGGGCCTCCAGAGTCTTTTCCGATAACAACGCGAGTGGTGAACCAGGTTCTTCTTACCTACCTTTTATGAGGCACTTATTGTTGCTGCCCGCATTTCTTTTCCGCTACACCGACGCATTTGCGCTGTTCTTTCCATGCGCTCAGTTGAGACCAATGAGTTGGCCCAGGTCGCATCCGGGTATTCGCGTTTTGGGTATCTGGAGTGGACGAGAGAACTGTTGGTGGTAATCTATGTTTTCCGGAAAATATCTGCTAACCTGCGCCGCGCACATAAGTCGGTTCTGCACTTCCTGGTACGACGGCACAGAGTCAAGTTACGATTCCCCTGCTCCTGGCGAAGCCAGCGAATGTGCGAGCCTGTTACGTTCAAATAATTTCAGCGAAAGAGGTGGGTATCGAATGCAACATAGATCATTGATGGTTGGCTTGATTCTTTTGGCCCTCATTTTAGGTGCCTGCGTGTCAGGCATGAAACAATCAAGCAACAGCGCAGCGAAGAAAAAGAAGGGACCAAACGATCCGGTCGTTATCGGGTTCTCCATGGATACGCTGAAGGAAGAGCGTTGGCAGCGCGATAAAGATTTAATCGAGAAGCGCGCCAAAGAAATGGGAGTACAGGCTTTCGTACAGGTCGCAAATGGCGACGATAACCTTCAGATCAAACAGGCTGAAAACCTCTTGACCCAGGGAGTCGACGTATTAATCGTAGCGCCGCACAACGGAGAAATCGCTGCTTCCATTGTCGAGGCTGCCCATCGACAGGGTGTACCTGTAATTAGTTACGATCGTCTGATTAGGAACAGCGACGTTGATCTGTACGTTTCTCATCAGGTGGTAAAGATTGGTGAAATGCAAGCACAGTATTTACTCGATCACGTCAACAAGAAACCCGCGAATTTTGTGGTTGTCGGCGGCTCGCCAACCGACAATAACGCTCTGCTGCTCCATCAGGGGCAGATGAATGTTTTGAAGCCGGCGGTAGACCGTGGGGATATTAAGATCGTCACCGATCAGTATGCGAAAGAGTGGCAGGCAAGTGCCGCACTTAACATCGTGGAGAACGCGTTAACGCAGTCCAATAACCAGGTAGACGCGGTCGTCGCTTCCAATGACGGCACAGCTCGGGGTGCGGTCCAGGCGCTCGAGGGACAAAATCTGGCGGGCAAGGTCTTAGTCTCCGGCCAGGATGCTGACCTGGCGTCACTGATTTTAATCGTCCAGGGTAAACAGACTATGACGATTTACAAACCTATTCAACCACTTGCTTATATTGCTGTCGATTCAGCTATCAAACTGGCGCGCGGCGAGAAGGTGGATGCTAAGGACACAATCGATAATGGCGCCAAAAAAGTGCCGGCCGTGTTGTTGGAGCCTATCGCTGTGGACAAAAACAACATCATCAGTACTGTCGTTAAAGACGGATATCAGACGTTGGAAAAGATCTGCGCCAACATCCCTGCGGACAAGTGCCCCAAGCAGTGAACCAAAGCAATTGAATCCTTTGTGTCCCTGTGCCCATGGTAAGAAATTCCTAATAAAAATTTCACCACTGAGGCACAGAGGACACACAAAGAAAATTCAAACGGAAACACAACCTTTCGATTGCGTTCCTTCAGTTGCGGCTGCCACCGAAGGGGGCCAATTAGAGGATAAGCGTTTGGATCGAATGGGGCAGACTACTCACTTCGGCAGCCTGGCCGTCTATCCAAAGGTCATACACTATTTTCTTTTCACTCTGATTCATTACGACTACGACTATTTTTCCATCCGGATTAACAAAAGCAGCAGACAGCAGCTGGCTTCTGCTCGGTGAACAGGCGATCCGCCTCGCGCCGGGCCGAACGAATTTGGAAAAGTGTCCGATGTAGTAATAAGAGTTTGTGTAGGTCAGTTGACCGGTCTTCGTATCGGCATGAACCGGGGCGAAGCAGAAATTCTTAACGTGATTTGGTCCACCTGTTTCATCCAGCAGTATGTTCCAATCCGTCCACCCCACAGCACCGCCGTTGAAATCGTTGACCATTGACCGTCCATACAGCTCGCCTAGTTTCCAATCATTAAGCCGTTGGGCGTTGAACGAGTCGGAACAGCCTTCGGTAAAGATCAGGTTCTTACCCGGGAACGACTCGTGCACGAGGTTTACATTGTCGAACATTGCCTCGCCGCCGCTCCAGGGCTCGTACCAGTGAAAACCAATGCCCCAAACATAGCGCGCGGCTTTGGGGTCACTGAGGATAGTGCTCGCCCTTTGGTATATGAGGTCGCGGTTGTGATCCCAGACAATAATCTTCTTGTCACCCAGGCCGCTCCTAATCATTGTCGGACCGAGATAGTTCTTCAGGAAATCTCTTTCTTCCTCCGCTGAGTAAATACACGACTCCCATTTCTGCGTAGCCATCGGTTCGTTTTGAATCGTAATTCCCCAGATAGGAATGCCTTCCTGCTGATATGCCTTAATGAACTTCGCATAATAGTTGGCCCACGATTGGTAAAACTCTGGCTTCAACTTTCCACCGTGAAGCATATTGTTGTTGTCCTTCATGAACGCCGGTGGACTCCAGGGACTGCCAAAAATAGTAAGCTTGCCTCTTGCCGTGGCCATTGCATCCTTAATAAATGGAATCCTGAATTTCTTGTCATGGCCGACGCTGAACGACTTTAATTCCTTGTCGCCTTCCTTCACATAGGTGTAGCTGTCACTTGAGAAATCGCAACTGTGGATGTTCGTTCTCGCCAACGTGTAGCCAATACCTTTGTTCTCGTCAAAATATGAATTCAGAATCTCACGCTGTTTAGCTCCCGGCAGTTTTGCAAACGTCTCGGCGGCGGCATCAGTAAGTGCGCCACCGATACCCAGGATCGTTTGAAACTTCTTTGCGGGATCGACAAATACACAAACCTGAGTTTCCAGCGGCTGGTCCAACTGTTTGAAAGCCAGGATGCCAGTCAGCGACAGCCGGTGATTACTGTTATCAGCAGTGGTGTAGACTGTAACTTTTTTGCCTTTGATTCTTCCTTCGACCTCAGGTGGTTCAGAAGCGTTAACATATTTCGCTGCCGCTGCTTGAGTTTTCGCTAACAGCAGCGCCGAAGATGATGCGGCCAGGAAAGCACGACGATCTATTTTCATAATGCCTGACTTTATAATATGTATTTGGGTGAAATGCTAGGAATGGCACAGCTGATTTTAAAAGTGGCCTGACGCAGCGTGGCGGGGAACCAGCTATCAGGCGCAACGGCACGGGTTTTTTTTCAACAGCCAGTTGCGCACCGGAATTTGTTCGAGTAACTTCGCCGTCCAAAATTAATCAAAGCGGTGACTTTCAATGCGACGATCCGATGAAGAGGAGAACTCATGCAGTATCGTGAATTAGGACGGACCGGATGGAAAGTGTCGGCGATCAGTTTTGGCACCTGGGCGATTGGCGCTGAGTGGGGCGCCGTTGATGATCGACAGTCGTTGGCAGCTCTTCATCAGGCCCTCGACCAAGGCGTGAATTTGTTTGATACTGCGGATGTCTACGGCGATGGGCGCAGTGAACGACTGCTGGCACAACTGCGTGAGCAAAGGACCGAGCCCTTTTATGTTGCCACCAAGGCGGGTCGCCGCCTGGATCCTCACGTGGCAGACGGTTACAACCGGCAGAACCTCACGGCGTTTGTTGAGCGCAGTCTGCAAAATCTGAATACTGAAGCGCTGGATCTGCTGCAACTTCATTGCCCGCCAACCCCGGTCTATTACATGCCGGAAGTTTTTGAAGTGCTGGAAGAACTCAAGACGGCCGGCAAGCTCCAACACTATGGCGTGAGCGTCGAGAAAGTTGAAGAAGGTTTGAAGGCCATCGAATACCCAGGCGTGCAATCGGTTCAAATTATTTTCAACATCTTCCGGCAACGTCCAAAAGAACTTTTTTTTGCGGAGGCGCAGCGCCGGCGCGTGGGAATCCTCGCGCGCTTGCCACTATCCTCCGGTATGCTGTCAGGCAAGCTGACGCACGAGAGTCGCTTTGCCACCGACGATCACCGCAGTTTCAATCGTCATGGCGAGGCGTTTGACCGTGGTGAGACTTTTTCCGGTTTGGATTTCGAGACAGGTTTGCAGGCCGTCGAAGCCCTTCGTCCGCTTGTCCCAGTAGGCGCGACGATGGCGACAATGGCACTGCGTTGGATACTGATGTTTCCGGCCGTGACCTGCGCCATCCCGGGCGCAAAGCGTCCGGAACAAGTAGCCGAAAACGCGCTCGCTGCCGACCTGCTGCCGCTGACAAGCGAAACAATGTCGGCGATTGAAGACATCTACGAGAAGCAGATACGCTCGAGTGTACACAATTACTGGTGAAGCAATTTGGCCAGGATGTTTTCCAAAGCCTGCAGATAACCAACGTCATAATGAAGCCAACAATCTCCTCGTTCTTGGTAGCGCTGAGCATGGTCGCCATCGCGGGAGTTCTTGCCAATGGGCAATCACGCGAATTGCCTGCGTATGAAGTGTCGCGAACGGCGACACCGATAAACGTGGATGGAAAACTGGATGATCTTGTTTGGAGCAAAGCGCCTCAGTTCCGCGATCTTCACCGAAATCTGGATGGCTCGCCCAGTGCCCTCAAAACAGAGGCGAGAGCACTTTATGACGATAATTTTCTTTACGTCTCCTTTCGCTGCGCCGACACCAATATTTGGTCCACCTTTCAGAAACGCGACGCGCATCTTTGGGAGGAAGAAGTCGTAGAAATCTTCCTTCAAGCCGACGCTCATCAGAACAGCTATATCGAATTGGAGATTAATCCGCTTGGGACGATGCTCGATATTTACCTGCTGGACATACGCAAACCATTGCACTACGAAAGCTGGAACAGTCAAAAGCTGAAATGGGGCGTGCAAGTCTTCGGCACAGTGGACGGGAAGGAAGGGGACCGTGAATGGACCTGCGAGATAGCCCTTCCGATGGAGGATATCGTGACCGCCGTAAACCGTCCCCCGCGCGCCGGTGATCGTTGGCGGTTGAATCTTTACCGAGTCGAGAAGCTACCGACGCCCGTATTGTTGGCGTGGTCGCCAACTTTCAAGGACGACTTCCATCTGCCGAGCATGTTCGGCGAAATAATCTTCACCGACAATTTAGTTCGATGATCGAATCCAAAACTTCTTAGGGCAGGTTGGCTTGTATGACTGTAAAACGCATAGGTGTGCTGACCGGAGGTGGCGATGCGCCGGGCCTCAATCCAGCGATCAAAGGATTGGTTTACAGAGCTTCCGAGCGTGGGATTGAAACCGTTGGGCTCAGCGACGGTTGGCTTAGTTTGCTCGACCCTCCATTCGATCCCGTACCGCTTGAACGCTCCACCGTGCGACGTTGGGACCGCGATGGCGGAACCAACCTGGGGTCGTCACGGACCAATCCTTTCAAGACACCCAACGCATTGGGTGAGCGGATTGACAGGTCTTCCGAGGTGATCGCAAACATCGAAAAGCTCGGTCTCGATGCCATCGTTGCCTGTGGCGGAGAGGACACGCTGGGCGTTGCCGCGCGCCTCTCCCAGATGGGCCTGGCCATCATCGGGATTCCCAAGACGATCGATAAAGATCTGGCCGGAACAGATTACACGCTTGGCTTTGACTCGGCTTTGAGAAACGTAACTGAAGTCATCGAACGGGCCCGCACTCCCGCTGGCTCGCATGGCTGGGTTCAGGTGATTGAAGTGATGGGCCGGCACTCTGGCCATTTGGCTCTTTGGTCTGGTGTTGCGGGTCAGGCAGACATTATCCTGCTCCCCGAGCACGCTTTTCGCTACGAGAATGTCTACCGCTTGTTGAACGACAAGCTCGGAGATTCAACGTCGCATCCCCGCGATCCGCAACACCCGCGTTACTCGGTGATCGTCGTTGCTGAAGGCGCTTACGCGGAAGACGGCGAGCTAATCATTATGGACGATCGCCATGACGCCTTCGGCCACGCGCGGCTTGGCGGCGTTGCCGAAGTTCTGTCCCGAAGAATCTTGAGTGATACCTCCTACGAGGCCCGTTCCGTAATTCTTGGTCACCCGCAACGTGGTGGTCCACCTTCCCCGGTCGACCGAATCATGGGTCTGATGTTCGGCGCTCGAGCGGCCGACGCGGTCGCGGAAGGCGAGTTTGGAAACATGGTTTCGTCTCGCGGAGTTGCCCCCGCTTGCGATCTGTCGCTGGTAGATATTTCCATGGTGCTGGGAAAGATCGACACGGTGGATGTCTCGCGACTTTATGATACAGAGCGTTATCACTTGAAAGGCATTGGGATGTGAACAGCGGTAAACAGGCGACTATTACTGGAATCACGATCGTTGGATGAGCGCAAGCGTAGTTCAATTGAACTTGAGAAATCGTTGACTTCGGCACCTGTTTATAATATTTATCCGTGCTGTTTTGTGAAGATGCCAGGGCAATCTGTCTGGCATACGAGCTCGGGATGCAATTGAGGAATGAGAGGGCAACCGCGTGCGCCGAATCGATCTTAGAACGGTCCAAGCCGCCAACTTGCATACCATTCGCGATATCAATCGTCAGATAGTGCTGAATTATGTTCGCGAAAGGGAACCGATTTCCCGAGCCACGATAGCTCGCGAGACCGCTTTGCAGCGCTCGACCATCTCAGAAATTGTTGAAGCGCTGACAGGCGAAGGATTGGTTGAGGAGATTGGCGAAGGGAAGTCAACCGGAGGCCGCCGGCCGACGCTGCTTCGCTTGCGCTCGATTGGCCCTATCGCAATTGGCGTGAATATCACGCCTACTTACACGACAATTGCGACTAGTGATCTGGCCGGTGTCGCATTGCAACGAGAGAGTTTCCAAACTGATCCGATTCCTGAAAGGACGCTCGAGCGAATCATCGAAGTTATTCGCAGGTTTTCTGATCTGGGTTCAATTGAAGGTGTAGGTGTAAGTATTCCGGGTCTGGTCAACCCGGCGACCGGAGGTGTGATCTTTGTGCCCTATTTTAAGTGGCGCGACTTACCGATTGCCGAAACGATCTCTAAAGCCACTGGGTTGCCGGTTACGATAGACAACGATGCTAATGCAGTTGCTCTGGCAGAGTTATGGTTCGGACGTCCCGACATCAGGGACGCCCGCGATTTTATTTTTGTCCTGGTTGCGGATGGAGTAGGAACGGGAATTATTTTTGACGGCCAGGTATACCGCGGCGTGCGCGGAGCTGCAGGTGAGTTTGGTCACATGATCGTGGGCAGCGATGCACCTGTTCCCTGCTCTTGCGGAAACGACGACTGCTGGGAAGCCTTCGCATCGGAGCGCGCTGCGACTGCGCGCTACCAAACATTAAGCGGAACAAGCAGCGCGCCGGATTTTGAAACTCTGATTGACCGGGCCCTGGCAGGCGAACAGAAAGCCAGGAGTGCCCTCACCGAGACGGCGCGTTATCTCGCCATTGGCATCTCGAATCTTGTGGTTGGCCTTAGCCCAGAAGCTGTGATTGTGGGCGGTGCGATAACTCGAGCCTGGTCTTTGATCGAGCAATCTCTCACCGAGAAAATCGAGCGAAGCGTGCGCCGTGGGTTACCTTCGGCGCGAATACTTCCATCAACTTTGAATGGCGACCCAACCTTGATGGGTGCTCTGAGTCTGGTTTTGACCAGCAAATTTTCGGGGACGGCAATGGGTTGAAAGCTAAGTCGCCTCGCTGAAAGAGGGCCGCTAGACGTGGCCCGCACCCTCTTCGATTGATCCCTCCCGGCTATTTGAAACTCCTGGCAGTCATACACCCTAAAGAACAGCTGAACTATTCTGAGGTGGTTTCCGCTTAGGTGAGCTGCTGCTAAAAAACAGTTGACTGTCGGGCTACGCTGCACTACTTAATAGCAGGCCCCGACAAAAGTCGGGAGGGCGACAGTGATCGTCTCGGAAATACTCTAATTACCAACCATACTGTGAGACGGATAAATCTTAAAAAGGCCAACGTCGCGCGCTCGAATACGATCCGCGATATAAACCGCCAAATTGTGCTCAATTATGTTCGTGAGTTGGGACCAATTTCCCGCGCCGATATTGCACGTGAAATCGAGCTCCAACGATCCACCATTTCGTACATTGTTGACGAGTTAATAAATCATGGGCTCATTGAAGAGATTAGCGGCGAATCAACGGGTGGACGTCCGCCTAATTTGCTTTCACTGCGAACTGGAGATGCGGTGGCAATTGGCGTGGACCTCGGCGCAATTCACACAACCGTAGCCAGTAGCGATTTGGCTGGCCGCGTCCTGAGCCAGGAAGAATTCGCAACAGATCCGGATGCGAACAACACCGCCCAAAACATTGCGGAAGTTGCCCTGCGACTCTTGCGTAAGAGCGGCGACACGATTGAAGGAATCGGCATCAGCTTCCCCGGCTGGGTCGACCCGGAGACTTCGCGCTCATATGCGCCTCATTTCAAATGGCGCGACGTACCAATCGCTGAAACAGTAACGCAAGCCACCTCTCTACCGGTAACGATTGATAACGATGCTAATGCGGCCGCCCTGGCGGAACTTTGGTTCGGTCGTCCAGAAATACGCGAAATTCGGGACTTCATTCTGGTTTTGGTAGAAGCCGGTCTCGGTACCGGGATCGTTTTTGACGGACAAGTTTATCGTGGGGAAGGGGGTACAGCTGGTGAGTTCGGTCACATGACCATTGGCACCGGTGCACCGGTCGCTTGTGCCGCTGGCAGCACAGAGTGCTGGGAAGCGTTTGCCTCTGAACGTGCCGCGCTCGCCCGCTACAAAACATCCGCCCGTCAAAACGGAAGCGACGGCGTGAATTTCACAAAACTTGTGGACCTAGCTCTCAAAGGAGAAGGCAGTGCGCGCGTTGCTTTGAAGACAACAGCTCGTTACTTAGGAATTGGTATCGCGAATCTAATCCAGGGTCTAGCTCCAGAGACCGTCATCGTGGGCGGTCCTATCGTCCGTGCGTGGCCGATCATCGCGGAGGATCTCAAAGCGTCAGTTGAAACGAGTATCTGTCGCGGTCTTCCCTCGATTCCCATCATTAGTTCGACACTGGGGAACCAGCCCACGCTGATGGGCGCTCTGAGTCTTGTACTGGCCAGCAAGTTCGCCTCAGTTTCCTAAAAAGTCCTGCTCGAATCGAAGGCACCAAGACCTTGAGTAAGGCTGAGAAGTCAGTTTCTGCGCGCCGTATGTAGCATAAATCTAAAAAAGTTCTTGACAACAATCCGACTTAGGATTAAAAGCTTTTGTCTGAGTGTGCAACAAAGTCCCTTCTCTCTTAATTAGTAGTCCTGCTTTTGGTAATTGTGGCGTAATTTCCAGAGTTGCTCTGGGTTCGTGAATCTTCATTCGCGTTCGATTGCCTTGGTAATTCTTAAGGTTTAGTCGTCGTCCTTGGGATCCGCCCGGAATCCCTATCAACCGTTTGCTCGGCGTCGCAGACGCAGGAGGTTTCTTATGCTGAGGAAGTTTGGCTTGCAAGCTTTGATGGTATTGATTGGCTGCGGTGTTTTCGCCGCCGTGAATGCTCAGACGTCGACCGTGGGAAACCTGGGTGGTGTCGTTCGAGATCCCAGCGGCGCAGCGGTGCCTAAAGCGGATGTAGAGATCAAAGAAGAGCACACCGGAGCAACGCGCACCGCCCACGCAAACGACGATGGCTATTATTTGTTTACAAGTCTGCCGGCAGGGCAATACACGGTAAGCACGTCTCCCCAGGGTTTCAAGCGCACGGTTGCCACAGGTGTCGAAGTGCACGTCGCTGAGAACAAGGTCCTAAACCTCGATCTTGAAGTGGGCCAGGTGAGCGAGGTGGTTAACGTGACGAGCGGCTCCGCACCGGTGGAGACCCGCAGCGGTGAGATCAGTAGCCTTATTGCAGAAAAACAGGTGACTGAACTTCCTTTGAATGGACGCAACTACGCGCAATTGGCGTTGATGGTGCCGGGCGTCTCGCAGGCCGGCAGTTTTGCCGCACGAGGCACCGGGCTGGATTCTAACGTCGACATGTCGGTCAATGGTAACCAATCAAATGCAAACTTGTGGACCATCGACGGTGTCAACAACATGGACGTAGGTTCCAATGCAACCCTGCTCGTCTTTCCCTCGATAGACTCAATCGCGGAGTTCCGCGTGGAGCGCAATAGCTTCAGTGCTGAGTATGGTCAAGCGCAAGGCGCCGTCATTAATCTGATCACCAAAGGCGGCGGCAACCAGTTTCATGGTGCCGGTTTTTATTTTTTGCGCGACGATTCGCTGAATGCCGCTGATGCTTTTTTGAAAGCGAACCCTGCCAAAGATGCACAGGGACATTCGATCAGCAAAGGGGCGTTAAAATACAAAAACTTCGGATTTAACTTCAATGGCCCGATCATAAAAAATCGGGCTTTCTTCTTCTGGAGCCAGGAGTGGCGGCGTGAGCAGCGCGGCCAGACGTTGCCACAACAATACGTACCGACTGCGGCTGAAAAGCAGGGAGATTTTAGCGGCGTGCTGACTGGTCCAGTGCCGCATGATCCTCTGACTGGTCTGCCATTCCCGGGTAACAGGATCCCAGCCAACCGGCTCAGTCCGGCCGGGCTTGCCATACTAAAAGTCTTTCCTAACCCCAACGGTCCAAACGGCCTATGGGTTGATGCACCTACCCAGCCGGTTAGCACTCGCCAGGATAATATCCGCGGGGATGTAAACATCACCAATAACATGAACGTGATGGTGCGTTACATCAATGAAAAGTGGGTGCATGGACAGGCTTCGGGCAATTTTTGGGGTGACACAGGGTTCCCCACGTTGAGCTCAGATTGGGATCAACCGAGCCACAGCTTTGCGGTGAAGGTGACAAACACACTCTCATCGAGTGCAGTTAACGACTTTACGTTTTCTCGCGCAGGTAACAGTATTTTCATTACCACCAGTGCGCAGACCGCTGCTCTCAACGACGAGATAGCATCTAAGTTTCCCACGGTTTACCCGCGTCCAGAAGGTTTTGGGTTACCGACCCTTTGGGGAGGTGGCGGTTACCCGGCGCTCTGGCACCAGGCGCCTTGGAATAATGAGGAAGATCTTTTTATCTGGAAGGATGATCTGTCGAAGGTCCTCGGCTCTCACGACCTTAAGTTTGGCGCCGTGTTCAGCAATAACCGAAAGAATGAGAAAGCCGGTGGGCCAAACGGGGACTACCAGGTCTGTCAGACCAACGACCGCACTGGGAACGTCATTGGTGATACGTTGCTAAAAGATTTGCCCGTCGGCTGTTACTTTGAGTGGGACCATGTTGAATTTACCCAAGGACGCTGGCGCGATCTGGAGTTTTATGGAAACGACACCTGGAAAGTTCGGCCGCGAGTTACCCTAACCCTGGGTCTGCGCTGGTCGCAGTTAAGCCCCGGTTGGTCGGCCGACAATCGCATTAGCAACTTCGTCCCGAGGCTCTACAACGGCGTCAATCCGCTCAGCGGCCTGGTACGCGCCGATCAACTCGGCAGTTCCGGGTTACCTCGTGCCCTGGTGAAAACTTACAAGGGCGGTTTCCAGCCTCGCGTGGGCTTGGCTTGGGATATTAAGGGCGACGGCAAGACCGCACTTCGCATGGGTTTTGGACGCTACATCGGTCGTTCGAACGTTATTGAAGATGTTCTTCGCATGGCCGGCAACGCTCCCTGGACGCAGACAGCAGGTTACGGTTGGCATAACGGCAGTGCGAACCTGGCTGATAATCCGGTGTACCGTAGTCTGGATACGATCCCAAATCCTGCGGCCTTGAAAGCGACGGCTTCAAGCACCAGCATTGGCAATGCCGTCTCCGAAAACTTCCGTCCACCGGAGAGCTACCAATGGAACCTGACGGTGTCGCGTGAAGTATTTAAGAACACGGTGCTGGAAGCTTCATACGTGGGTAACCATGGATTACATTTATGGAGGCGAGGGGTCAACTACAACGATGTGGTCCCAAGCGCGCGCGCGACGCTGGCTAACCTGTATAGAACCGGCGCTAATACAGATGCTTTCGTTGCCGCTAATCGGCGATTAAAAGGACTCGGCGATATTACGATGAGTGAATCCACGGGAGATTCGAGTCACCATTCGCTGCAGTTGTGGCTCAACCGCCGCTTCACTGATCGACTGGCTTTCCAGGCTGCTTACACCTGGGGACATACCATCTCAAACATTCCCGTGACGTCGTTTACGGCCGCGACCACTGATCCCTTTAACTATAATTTAGACAAGGGAGATGCGGATCTGGATCGCCGGCACACCCTGGTTTCCAATGTGGTCTATGTCCTACCTTCGTTTAGCAAGTGGGGCTCTGCGGCCCGACAGATTCTAGGTGACTGGCAGCTTAATGCAATTGCCACCTTCCTGGGCGGGACGCCTATCGACGTTCAATCTGGCGCAAACACCGGAGGACTGGAGGCACAGTCTACGCAGCGTCCAGACCTCGTTGCTGGCGTACCTATTTACCTTAACAATGGCATTAACTATCTAAATCCGGCAGCATTCAAGTTGCCGGCAGCGGGTTCATTCGGCTCGCTGGGTCGCGGGGTAATAAGAATGCCCTCCCGCACCAACTTTGATTTCTCAGTGAACAAGAACTGGAAAATTAAAGAACGTTACGGCATTCAATTCCGCACTGAGATCTTTAATATCTTTAACCATGTGAACTACGTTTCACTGGGGTCGTCAAACCTGGGCTTTCAGAACAACATCACTGATGCGAACTTTGGCAAGCCCGCTGGCGGCTTTGGTCAATTCAACAAGGACGCTGGTCCACGGGAGATCCAGTTCGGGTTCAAGTTCACTTTCTGATATATTCGGCCTAGCTGAATAAAATGACGGAGGGCTTCAGATAATGAGGCCCTCCGTCTGGATTATTAGGGACTAATTATTCGGGACTAACAAGTCAGGTAAAGATGTATCTACGTTCTGCGACCTTCCCGTTGCTGGTTCTGCTCGTAGTTTTCCAATCGCCTCAGGATTCAATTCAAAAACATTATCAGGCTGCTGAGAGCTACCGACTCGCCGGCAATTTGGCGGGCGCCGAGCTTGAATTTACCGCCATTCTTGCTGAAGCCTACGGCATGCTGGGGAAAATCTACTCAACGCGGAAGCAGTATCCACAAGCAATCAAAGTGTTGGAGTCGGCTGCCGTTTCTGGTCCTGATTCTCAAGACGTGTTACTGGATCTGGCAATTGCTTATTTTGACGCGGGCGAGTATCGAAAGGCATTAGAACCGGTACGCAAAGTCATCGTGCTCAATCCGGACAGCACCGGCGGACATCACATGCGGGGCAAGATCTATTTCATGCTCGGCGAGTTTGGCCCCGCAACCACGGAGCTTGAAGCCGCGCTAAAGCTGGCGCCAAACGACCATGATGTAGCCTATACATTAGGCTTGGCGTACCTGAAACAGCGCCAGTTTGCCGCGGCAAAACGGATCTACGATCGCATACTCAAACAGTTCGGAGATCGTCCGCAGTTGCACATCGTCTTTGGTCGTGCCTATCGAGAGACAGGCTTCCTGCCTGAAGCAATTGATGAGTTCAAGCGGGCTGTGGCGCTTGATCCCCGTTTTCCGCGCGCACATTACTATCTGGGACTGACCTATCTGTTGAAAGACGGAACCGCTCGTCTGAACGATGCACGCGAAGAGTTTAAGGTGGAGTTGGCTGAAAATCCGGACGAGTTTTTCGCCAACTACTATCTTGGCGTCATATACGCAATCGAAAGGGAATGGGATCTGGCGATAAAGCTGCTGCAAAAGGCTGCGCGAATTCAACCTGACAACCCAGATCCCTACTTTCATCTGGGCCAGGCGTATCAGTCGAAAGAGAACTACGTGCAGGCAATTGAGGTACTGAGAAAGAGCATCGCTCTCAATCCACAATTGAGTCACAATGATTACCAGGTAACCTCTGCGCACTACCGCCTTGGCCAGTCACTGCTGAAAGCTGGGCAGACTGAGGAAGGACAAAAAGAGCTACAGCTCGCCGCGCAAATGAAGTCTGAGAGCTTTAAGAAAGATGAAGAGCGAGCTACGGCTTACCTTAATCCAGCGAGCTTGCGCGAGCAGGACAGTAATTCGCCTGCTCTTACCTCTGCCGAAGGTGTCATCGCAACGCCAATGGCGCTCGACGAAAAGACCAGGCAAACCCTGAATACCAACGAACTTTACTATACCAAGGTGGTGGCCAGCGCTCACAATAACCTTGGTATGTTGGCCGCGCAGCGTGAGAATTTTCCCAGGGCCGTGGAGGAGTTTGCCGTAGCCTCAAATTGGAATCCGAAACTGGAAGGGCTCAATTTCAATTGGGGCCTGGCTGCCTTTAAGGCGGAACAATATAAGGATGCCATTACGCCCCTCGAAAAAGAGTTGTCTGTCGCCGGATCCAACATTGCTGCCACCCAATTGTTGGCAATGAGTTACTTCATGGTGGGCAACTATGCAAAAGCATCTGAGTTACTCAGCAAAGTCCTGGCCAGTAAGCCCGACGAATCCGATCTCTATTATCCTTTAGCAATCTCTTTGGGGAAGCTAGGAAAAAAGGATGAAGCTGATCAGGTCATCAAACAGATGATGCTGCGCGGCGACACCCCCCAGCTACACATTGTGCTTAGCCAGGCCTTAAGTGATCAGGGCGACACAACGAAAGCGCTGGAAGAATTGAACAAAGCGTTATCGATGGATAGTAAAACGCTGCTGGCCCATTACTATCTGGGAATGATCTACCTGAAGACGGGTAAGCTTGATCGCGCTACCCAGGAATTTGAGAGTGAACTAACTCTGAATCCGAGAGACGTTCGTGCCAGGTATCATTTGGCTTTCGTGTTGCTGGCAAATCAAAAATCTGAGCAAGGCATTAAATTGATGCGAGAAGTCATCCAATTGAAGCCTGATTACGCTGACGCCCATTACGAATTAGGCAAAGCATTGCTGCAACAGGGAGAGATCAAGTCGGCGGTCGACAGTCTGGAAGCCGCAATAAAGCTTAAGCCGGAAGCGTCGTTCATTCATTATCAACTCGGCCGAGCTTATCTCGCTGCCGGGCGTAAACCCGAGGGTGACAATCAGCTGGAGATCTACCGAAAGCTGAAGGACAAAGAGCGAAGTCAGACCAGTCCCTAAGTTTTAAGAAAGGTATCCAGCTTGCCCTTGCGAAGAGTCCGGCTAATACTGACTTTGCTCAGTCTACTGCTGCTCTGTCATCAAACCACTGATGCTCAGACGCCTGGCGTGCGCTTTACCGATATTAGCCAACAGGCTGGAATCACCTTCAAACATGTTGCCTCGCCGGAAAAAAAGTATATCGTCGAATCAATGAGTGGCGGAGTCGCGTTATTTGATTACGACAACGATGGCTATCTCGACATTTACTTTGTCAATTCGCTGACTGTAGATCTAGTCAAATCCAATCAGAAGACCAAAAGCTTCCTTTATCACAACAATGGTGACGGTACCTTTACCGACGTCGCGGTCCAGGCCGGAGTGAGCGATATTGGCTGGGGAATGGGCGTCGCTGTCGCTGATTACGATAATGATGGTTTTGACGATCTTTACGTCACCTGCCTCGGAAAAAACCGGCTCTTCAAGAATAATGGTAATGGGACATTCAAAGATGTGACGGACAAAGCCGGGGTGGGCGATCCACGGTGGTCCACCGGTGCGGCTTTTGTAGATTTCGATCGCGATGGCAAATTGGACCTCTTTGTTTCCAACTATGTGAACTTCGACGTCAATCACCTGCCGGAGTTTGGCAGTGGACGGACCTGCCAGTTCAAGGGCATATCAGTCCAATGTGGGCCACGGGGTTTAGCCGGCGCCGGCGACTCTCTCTATCGCAACAATGGTGATGGGACCTTTACCGACGTCTCAAAGAAAGCGGGCGTCTCGGACCCCGACGGCTATTATGGGCTCGGCATTATCTGCAGTGACTTTGACGGCGATGGCTGGGTAGACATCTTTGTTGCCAATGACTCGACGCCGAATTTCCTGTACCACAACAATGGTGATGGCACTTTTAAAGATATTGGGTTTGCTGCAGGAGTAGCAGTTAACGAAAACGGCAGTGAGCAGGGAAGCATGGGAGTTACCATGGGCGATTACGATCACGATGGAAAGCTCGATCTTTTTGTAACCAACTTCGCAGACGAATACAATACGCTGTATCATGCGGACGGCCCCAATTCGTTTACTGATTTATCTTTTAAGGCCCAGGTTGCGGCTGTCAGCCTTTCCTATGTCGGGTGGGGCACCAAATTCTTCGACTATGACAACGACGGCTGGGTCGATTTATATGTAGCCAACGGTCACGTATACCCGCAACTCGAAAACTACCGGCAGCGCAGTCTGGTGCACAGGAATAATCGTGATGGCACGTTTACGGAAGTGGCGGCTGAACTAGGTGCTCCGCTACTGGAGAAACGTGTCGGTCGCGGGGTTGCATTTGGGGATATTGATAACGATGGCGATATCGACATGGTCATCAATGATCTCGATGGTGCGCCGCAGGTTCTGCGTAACGACGGCGGGAATGCGAACAATTCCGTATTGATTAAACTGATTGGCGTCAAGAGCAATCGAAATGGCGTGGGTGCGCGGGTGAAAGTCGTCGCCGCGGATCTAACACAGATTGACGAAGTGCGTTCCGGCGCCAGCTATCTCTCACAAAGCGACTTCCGGTTGCATTTCGGTCTCGCAATGCAATCAAAGATAAGCCTGATAGAGATTCGTTGGCCGGGTGGGTTAGTCGACAAAGTTACCGACGTCAGCGTTAACCGGATGCTGACGATCAAAGAGGGCCAGGGAATCGTTGAGCAGAAAGAATTCAAAAAGACTCCGGGCACTAGATAATTCCACGCGTGTTCCCTGATGTCGACAAAGCTTAAACATGAAGCAGGCAAGCAAAAATAGAGGGACAAAGATTTCTTCCTTCCGGAGATTGCGTCGGCTGCCCGGCTGGTTTTTGCCCCTGCTTTTGATGATGGCGTTTTGCTCTGTTCCGCTTACCGTGGCGAGAGCCCAGCAATCCAAAGCGCTTGAACAGCGACTTGAAGTCGTGGCGGGACTGATTCGAGACAATCGAATTCAAGAGGCCGAGCAGCAGTTGAACGGAATTCTCAAAGTTGCGCCGAATGACGTACGGGCGCTCAATCTTCTTGGAACAGTTAGGGCGCAGCAGGCGAGGATGGGCGAGGCTGAGACTCTCTTTCTGCGCGCGTTACGAATTGATAGTGATTGGATCCCCGCGCGCATGAACCTGGCGCATCTCTATTCTCTGAAGCGTGAGCCGGAAAAAGCAATCGCCGAACTAAAAGAGGTGCTCCGTCTCGATCAGAGCAACACCGATGCGGCCGTCGAGTTAATCCCACTCATGCTCGCTCAAGGTCAGTTAGACGAATGCATCAATCTGATCGAACAGTTAAAGAGTTCTCAGAATGTCTCAGCCTCACTGCTCATTACGCTCGCCGATAGTTATTTGCGGAAGAGCGATCCGGATCGCGCTGAGGAAAATTTTCGTTTAGCGCTTGCGAAGCAGAATGACAACGCGGACGCAGTACTGGGATTAGCTCAGGTGTCGCAGTTGAGAGGTGACAACAAGACGGCTTCTTCGTTCCTCGCTCGAAGCAAAGGGTTGGAGGTAAGTTCGCCCGACACCTTATACAGGTTTGCGCTTGTTGCTTTGAAATCAGGCGCTAGTGAGGAAGCCAATGCGGCGTTGCAGCAGGCCGTGAAAACTAGACCTGATCAGCCGGCCTTCCTGATTCTACTGGGCGTCACTTGGCTGCAGAAGCCTGATCTTCTTGAGGCGGAACAGGCATTCCGCCGCGCAGTGCAACTTCAACCTGATAATGCACAGGCACAAATGTATCTGGGTTACTGCTTGCTGAAACAAAAAAAATATCCCGAGGCGCGCGAATGGCTCCAGAAAAGCATCGAGAATGATATTGGCACGCCAGAAAGCTATTACTACCTGGGCTTGATCGCGCAGCAACGGAACGACGATGACCAGGCAATTGCGCTTCACAGCAAGGCGATTCAGTTGCTTCCTGCTTATGCACAAGCCCATGTTGCGCTTGGCTCGATCTACCTCAAGCTGAAAGATTATCCAAAGGCTAAACAAGAGCTTGAACTGGCGGTTAAATTGAATTCTGACGAACCGGAAGCCCACTACAACCTTGCTGTGCTATTTGCCCGGCTCAAGGATCCGCAGAGAGCTCAAGAGGAGATGCGAATCGTCGAGAAGTTACAGCCCGCGAAAAGTGTGCAATCAACTGAGCCCGGCGCAGCGACGTCAGAACCAAAGCCTCCGGAATAATTACGTTAACCCGCTCCGAGCTAACACAAAAACTGACGCTTCGATGACGATACCGGGGAAATATCTTGCCGTCTTGTTTCGACTGACGATAGCTCTTGGTTTGGCCGTCGCGTGCTCGTTAGATCTGTCTTTCAGAGCCGGTGCTCAGCGAACTCTGCCGCCGCCAAAGCCGGCAGTCACCTTTCAAGAGGTAAACCCTAAACAGTCCGGTATCACTTGGAGCCATAACAATGCTCACTCGCCTGAGCGTCATTTGCCGGAGACAGTTGGCCCGGGTTGCGCCTTCTTCGACTTTGATAACGACGGCTGGATGGATATTTATCTGGTCAACAGCGGGTCGGCAGATTTCTTTACACCCACGACGCCTCTCAAAAACGCACTCTACCGCAACAATCACGACGGCACATTCACCGACGTCACTGAAAAAGCGGGCGTTAGTGGCGGCACTTTCGGAATGGGCGTTGCCGCCGCTGACTATGATGGCGATGGGTGGATGGACCTTTATGTCACGAGTTATGGCCGCAACATTCTCTACCGCAACAACGGGAATGGGACGTTTGCCGATGTCACTGATAAGACCGGCACCGCCGCGCCCGGGTGGTCCACCTGCGCTGTCTGGTTTGACTATGACAACGATGGCAAACTGGATCTGTTTGTCTCGAGCTTCGTCTATTACGACAAAACGCTAAACGTCCTTTGCACTGATGATGTCAACCGCCGTTACTACTGCATTCCGCGCTATTACAAACCCACGGCCAGCCGGCTTTTTCACAACAATGGTAACGGCACCTTTTCCGATGTTAGTAAATCGTCCGGCATCGCTGATTATCCCGGTAAATCGTTTGGTGCGGTCGCGACTGATGTCGATAACGACGGCCTGATGGATCTCTTTGTCGCGAATGACACGATGCCCAACTTCTTGTTCTTAAACAAAGGCGGCGGAAAATTCGAAGAGTCTGGTCTGGCTGCCGGTGTCGGCTTCAGCGCCGCGGGTAGGCCGCGTTCGGGGATGGGTGTCGATGCTACAGACTATGACAGCGACGGTTGGCAAGATCTTTTTGTGGCCAACATCGAGCAGGAGTTTTTTAGTCTCTATCATAATCAGAAAGATCTAACCTTTACCGACGAGCCAGGCGAAATCGGTCCGGCCACACAGTTTCTTAGCGGCTGGGGCTTGCGGTTCTTTGATTATGACAATGACGGCAAGCCTGACTTGTTCCTGGTTAACGGTCATCCAGACGATTTCATCGAGATGCGAAATGCGCGCGTTAAGTATCGCGAGCAACTACTCCTCTTTCGTAATACCGGTAAAGGATTTGAAAACGTGAGCGAACAGTCTGGCGCGGTCTTCACCAAATATTTTTCCGGGCGAGGTATGGCTACCGGCGATCTCGATAACGACGGAGATCTGGACGTGCTGATTGCAAATAACGGCGAAGCTCCGGCGCTGCTTCGTAATGATGGTGGCAATCGCAACAACTGGATTGGGCTGCAATTGATTGCCAAACAGAGTAATCCTGGGGCGGTCGGAGCGGTCATTAGCTGGCAAGCGGGATCACTCAAGCATAGCCGGCTAAAAACCGCGGGTGGCAGTTATCTTGCCTCACATGATCCGCGTGAAATACTCGGCATTGGAGCGGCGACGAAAATCGATAACGTTGAAGTTCGCTGGCCGAGTGGCAAGGTCGACAAGCTTATTAACCCGCCAATAAATCGTTATCTGAAGGTGATTGAAGGCTCAACAATCATCCCGCCAAAGTGACAAATAAATAAGGAGATACCCAAATACATCCGCCGTTACATTCACCGTTAAATCAACCCCCCGTTTAGAAAGCGCACTTGTGCGCCCCGTCGCCAAAGTGAGAATTAAGTAAACAAATACACTGCCGTTTAGAAAGCGCACTTGTGCGCCGGTCGCGTTGAATGCCATTCAACGGAGCGGACAAGTCCGCTTTCTAAACGGGAAGTTTTATTCGACCAACTGAGGAGACTCGAATAAATTTTCCTATTGAGATCGCGGCGGTTCCGCCGCTGCGATTACCAGTTTCCTCACGCTGGGGATGATGACTAATTCCAAAGCAGCTTTTGGTTTCGCAGCTTCGTCGAGTTTGGCCAATTGAGCAACTCGCCACTCGCTTGAGGCTGCGTTGCCAGTCGATAGATATTCGATCGCTTCCAATCCCGCTATTGCGACGTCTGACAGATTCGTCGCCAGCGGTCGAGCCTCTTGCAAGGCGGGAGCGCGATCAATCATGGGACCGAGCGCGGTGCCGGCATCGCGCCAGCTTGTGAACGACTCGCGAAGGTCGGAACGATTGAGACGATAGCGGGGCGCGTCGGAAAGGAATCCTTCAACCATCGCTGCGAATCTTCTTGCTTCATCGCTGTCAGGTCGCGCTGCATCGACCAACCCCGTGAGCGGGCTAAGCATTGTCTGTGGGCGCATTTGATAGCGGTGGTATTCCTTTACGGGCTCCGCAACGGACACTAGTGTGCGAAGCGGTTCCGTGTTTTCACTATTGGCGAGACGCCTGAGCATAACGGGATAGTTTCTTTCGTGGGTGAGCCCGAGTTCTTCGAGCTGACGGCTTATCACCGTCAAACGCCTGTACATATCTTCAACGTCTACGACCGTGCGAGGCGACCAAAGTCGCTCGGCGATAGCCGCGGTGCGCGGCCAGATCCGTGAGTCGATCGTTTCTGGACTAACCCACTCACCCCACATTGTGGCCTCGCCACCCATAACGTGCTTTGCTTCCTCAGCCGTCAGCGCACTATTTGCAGGAAGCGGATCGGCAAGATAGTGCTGCGAAGCCGGGAACATCAGGTCGATGTAATATCCCGCGGAGAGGATTCCGTTGTAACCCTTCTTCGCGGCTTCGGCGAGAGAGGCCGGTCCCCGCCACGAATGTATAACCGCGTCTTTCGGAAGGTCCGGGTGGAGTATCTCTTCCCAGCCGATCATTTTCTTGCCGTGCTTTTGAAGTATCTTTAAGACTTGTTGATTGAAGTAGGCCTGCAAGGCGTGGTTGTCTTTGATACCTTTCTCTTTCATGAAAGCCTGAATTCGTGGGTTGCGGTCCCACTGCTTGCCTTCGTTCTCATCACCGCCAATGTGCATGTAAGCGTCAGGAAATAGCGCCGCCATCTCGCCCAGGAATGCGTCAAGAAATTTGTACGTCTGGTCACGTGTAGGATCGAGTGCAGGCTCAAAAATCCCCGCGCCGCGTTCAATCTTGAATGGACCAGGGGCGCTGCCGAGTTCGGGATAACCGACCAACCAACTGGTGCTGTGACCGGGAATGTCAAATTCGGGCAGCACACGAATGCCGCGATCGGCTGCGTAGGCGATGATCTCGCGCACTTGATCCTGGGTGTAGTAAAGGCCGTCCGATCCCATTAAATGGAGCTTTGGAAATTTCTTACTTTCAACTCGGAACCCCTGGTCCTCGGTAAGATGCCAGTGAAAAACATTTAGCTTCACCGCCGCCATAGCATCGAGATTGCGCTTGAGGACCTCCGGCGGTTGGTAGTGGCGGCCGGTGTCGATGAGCAATCCGCGCCAGGCAAAGCGCGGCTGATCCTGGATCCTGACAGCAGGCAGGTAATATCCATTGCGATCGCCCTGGACCAATTGCAGAAAAGTTTCCAGGCCACGCATGGCCCCGACGATAGTAGGCGCCACCAGCCGCGCCTGCTTGTCCGTAACTTCCAAACTATAACTTTCGTCTTCGTTGAGAGACGGAACAGAGCTGCCGCCGCGTTCGCATTGGACCACTAGCGTTGCCGAGCTCTCATCGGCAGCGAGATCGAACGGCAAAGTTATTACAGTTCGTCCCGCGAGCCGCCTCGTCATGCGAGCAATGCTCCCGCGCAAACGATCGTCCGCATAACCCCTCGTGACGATGCTGAAAGCGTCAGTGATAGGCAGGCGCCCGGATTGCAACTGTACCGATGCAGGAATCGGCATTAGTTGGAGTTGGCTTGGCGCCGCGACCGTCGTAGGCACCTGCGCTGGGGCAGGCGAGATGATGCTTGAAGCGCAAATTAAGAGCAGAGCTGGCAGCACTTGGTTAACAACCTTCATTTTTTAAGCTCGACTTTTTGTTCAGGTTTGCGGGCCGCGCTGGAGTTTTCCAGTGGTCCTATTCCGGCCAATTTATGACATAATCGCAGCAAATTCTTTGCCGCGCATTGTAGCTGATCTATATAACCTTTTGTCGGTAGGCTGCTCAGGTTGCAGAATTTTTTTTGATGCCTAAAACGAAGAACCAAGACCTTAAATTCGGCAGAGTCCTGCCGCAGGCTAGTGCCTTTAATGTCGCGTTGCGTATTGTATTTATCTCGATCCTGATTCCGTGTTCATTTATTAGTTCGACCAATTCGGCAAATGGTCCAAAGGTTTGGAGATTGACCTGGAGCGATGAGTTTGATGGGCCTAAGAAGTCGCCGGTTGATGCGTCCAAATGGTCTTATGATATCGGCGGCAACGGCTGGGGTAACAGTGAACTGGAAACCTATACGAGCCGCATTTCAAACTCGTATGTCGAGGATGGCCGGCTGGTAATCAAGGCGCTCAAGGAAACCTTTACCGGGCCTGACGGCATTCGCCGGGATTACACTTCGGCAAGGCTGCTCACTAAAAATAAGTTCAGCCAGGCTTACGGACGATTTGAGTCGCGAATCAAAATTCCTTACGGCCAGGGCATGTGGCCAGCATTTTGGCTGTTGGGCAATAACATCGACACCGTTCACTGGCCAAATTGCGGTGAGATCGACATCATGGAAAATATAGGTAAGGAACCGTCGATCGTTCATGGCACTTTTCATGGACCCGGTTACTCGGGTGGAAGCGGCGTAAGTGCAGCCTACGCGTTATCCAGTGGCCGGAAGTTCTCAGATGACTTCCACACGTTTGCGGTCGAGTGGGAACCGAACGTCATGCGCTTTTACGTCGATGGGCGTTTGTACCAGACTCGCACTCCGGCGGACCTGCCTTCCGGTACGTCCTGGGTTTTTGATCATCCGTCGTTTATTATTCTAAATGTGGCGGTCGGCGGCGCGTGGCCAGGTAATCCCGATGCAACAACAGTTTTTCCGCAACAGATGCTGGTCGATTATGTCCGTGTTTATCAGCGCTGATGACGTTTCAAGGCAAGCGCCAACGCTCTTACTCAGTAGTTGCGATCACGGCTGAAGAATGAAAGGAAGGGTTTTATGAAGTCCGGAGTGATTAGTTTTAAGCTGCTGGCCGGCTGGTTGACGGCCGGAATTTTCGCGTTAGGTATGGCAGTTCCTACCTTGGCTCAAGGCGGGCCGCCCCCAGGAATGGGACAGCCTACCAGTGTCAATCCGAAGCTGGATGATATTAATAAGCGGAACGAGCAATCCAGATTACGCACTGGGGAACTTGAGGCAAGCGCGGAAAAAGAGAATCAAAAACGTATCCAGGCGGCAATCGTCAACATGAAGCAGGACTTCACGCGCATTCAGGTGTTGCGCAATGACATTGCGCGCGATCTCGTGGCCCACAAGCCGCTCAACTACAGCCTGATAACGGAGCAAACGGCGGAGATAAATAAACGCGCACACCGTTTGAATGACTATATGTTTGCGCGGGCTGCCGAGAAAAAAGAACAAGACATTCCAACGGATCTCAAAAGTGAAGAAATCATCGACTCCCTGGTGAAGCTATGCAAGCTAATCGACAGTTTCACGGAGAATCCGGCGCTCAAGAACGCGGCCACGATTAATGCGAAGCAAACCGAGAATGCGAAGAAAGAAAAAGCGAAGGCGGATATTGATCTGCTGGCAATCATCAAACTAAGTCAGACCATTCAGAAGAAGTCAGACAGCTTAAAGGCTCAGCAGTAGGTTCGGGTAATTTTCCTGCAGCCTTCGTGTTTTTTCGTGGTCGGGATCTTCGTTGTATTAGGAGCGAACTGACCAAGAAGCCAGACGAAAGAGCTGCGTAACTCACATTCGACCTCGCGCATGCGCTTGGATTCTCACTGCGTAATCATGAACGATGTTTCCTGCTTTACCGACTTCTTTTGAGCCAAATCCCAAACTTCAACCAGGACGGAATACTTTCCGGTCGCCAGCCCAGCGAGCTTAACGTATTTGGCAAAGGTAAGGTGCGGCACTGGATCGGCTACCATTTCTGTAAGCAGGTAGTCGAGCGGCTTGATTGCCGGCTTACCATCCCTTAATAGCGTGACGGCAACCCGAACCAATGGCTTGCCAGTCTCAGCGGAGGGTCTTGCGTTATAGACTTTGAAAAAGATGATTAGATCGTCAGCGGAATGAAACTCACGACTTGTTGAAGGGCGGATCTGCACGTTACCGGCACTTAGCACATCGGCCGACCCGGTCGCGGGCTGTCGCAACGGTTCAGCATGCCGGCTTAACACGGTTTCCGTGATCCAGAATTCGGATTTATCGCGGGGCAAAACAAGTTTCTCTCTTTTGGCGGTAACTTTTCCTGACACCCGATCTTTAACAATCACATCAATCGTATAATCACCGGCTTGCAACTGCATGTCCTGCCGATAAAAGATCTTATCATTCAAAATTGATTGATACTGCTGGGCTGTGAGTGAGACGTTAAAGTATCCTCCCAGCCGGGAGAGGATCTTATCTTCACCTTCAGCCCGAACAACGCCGAGAACCTCCAATTGCAAAAACTGCTTGTCCTTTTTGCGTTCGAACTGCACCGCCTCCGGGGGTATCTCCAGCAACAGGGGGACGATGTATGATCCTTCTCGAGATGGAAATGAGTTCAAGGCTAACGATAGGGGCAACGTCGGATGGCCCAGCGTATTTGCAAAACTCGCCAATAATTTCTTTTCATCAGGCGAGAACGGCACAATCTGACTTGGCGGAATCGCATAGTAACCAGGTCGGGCCAATACGTTTGCGCCGGGCCTGTTAACCTCAATCTTTACTTTTCGAAAACTACCGTCAAAATTTGGATCGGTACTCCGATAAGCCAATGTGTAGCGCGAACGGATTTCAGCGTCTATCCGGTCCAAGCCGGCGGCGATGTCATTCGTGTTTTTCACGAAGTGTCCGCCAGTGTCTTCTGAGATTCGATACAAAAGATCTTGTTGGCGATTCAAACCCTCATATCGGCTAATGTCAAAAACACTTTCGCCGGCGCCGGACCTGCGCCGTTGTTCTATGTCAACTTCTGCCGAAATTCCGGCCAGCGCCGAGGACGGCGCGATCGCGCCCGATTTTGGAGCGCCTCCAGTTAGACCGCTAGAGTCGATAATGTAGATCGCTACATTTGCGCGATTGGCGATATCGATAGTGCTCTGCACCTGCCAGTCCAGTGCTTCCGAGGCCACAAATCCTTCCGAAAACATTACCAGGGTCTTCTTGCCCGGTATTGAGCGCAAGCCTTCGCAGATCGCCGCGAGCGCTGCCAGAACGGGCCGCGTCTGTTGCGTGCTGAGCACTGACCGCATCTGAACAAAATTTTCAAGCATGCGCTTCGCGAACATGACTGAAATCATCGCGGAACCGGCAGCCGCAGCACTTGGCGAATTCTCAATGGGACCACTCGGTCCGGCCGACACTTGAGCCCGAAGTGAGCTTATTTTTTCCGATAACTCACGCGCCTCCGAAGTCTTTGAAACAGTTGAGATGGCGGAAGCGTTCTCAACGGCGGCGATGAGTTTTGCTTTGTCCTGCGTGAACGGCTGTAACAATTGCAAACCACCGGCAATGGCGAATAGAGCTACAGAGTCGTCGTCGGAGACGCGCTCGCGAATATACTTCGACATCCCTTCGCGCACATGTTTCAAATTCGCGCCCTCTGTTGATTGCCCATCAAGCACCAGAGCAATGATGTTTCGCGGAAAGCCTGCTGGGGTTTGTGCCCTTGGCAAGGTTGGAACAGTTGCGGTTGTCGTCTGACGAGCTTCACTGCCACTGGTAAGGGTTGAGTCGAAGAACTCAAGCTTCTGCGGCACGCCGTTCTCTGAGATAGTAAAGTCTTCCGGCTTGAGGTCAGTGACAGCCTTGCCTTTCTTGTCTTTGACGATCACGTCAAGAGTCACGAGGTTTGAAGTGACCCTGATTACATCGTCTGGATTGGGATTGTTTTCCTTCTTCTGTTGTGACGAAATTGGGATGGCAGCGAGTAAGATGGCCGACGTCACCAGCAAGCTGAGACATGCGCCATGCCAGCGCTGCTTTAGAAAAGGGTTTTGGTGCTGTGAACTCATTTCCATACAAACCTGTCTTTCAGTCCTGCAATTATTACTTCGAACTCGCCTGGCTCGACGACCGGTTTGTTATCTGAGCCGATGAATGAGAGATCGTCCTTACCCAATCTAAACGTCAAGGTGCGATTTTGGCCCGGCTCCAGATAGACCTTGGCGAAACGTTTGAGCCTCTTTCCGGGAGGCGATAAAGAGGCGACTAGATCACTCAAGTAAAGTTGAACAACTTCCTTGCCGGCGCGACGACCGCTGTTGGTTACGGTAACGGTGACAGATAGATTAGTGTTTCCGGTAATCATCTTTTGATCCAGCCGCAAATTGCTGTAGCCGAAAGTTGTATAGCTGAGTCCCTCGCCGAATTCGAACTGCGGCCTGAATGCCATGTTGCCAAAGGCCGTGTCTTCGGTTTCGAAAGCTTTGTGATCGTAGGTGATCAATCCATTAGGCGTGCGCGGGTAGGTGAAGGGAAGTTTGCCTGAGGGATTAACGTCGCCGAACAGCACATCCGCGACCGCTTGTCCTCCCTCGTTGCCGGGGTTGTAGGCCATCAAAATTGCACTCGCTTTATCAACAATGCGGTTGATGATTCTGGGCCGTCCTTCGACCAGCACCAGCACCACCGGTTTGCCGCTGGCTTCAATTGCTTCGGCAAGTCTCAGTTGTGGTTCACCTAAAGTTAAATCTGTAATGTTGCCGGGTGTCTCGGAGTAAGAACCTTCACCTAAACACAGCACGACGACATCGGCATTTGCTGCGGCACGTACCGCGGCTGCTATATCGACCTCCGCTTCGACATCGGTCGGGGTGTTATTTGATGAAGTTCCTGGTGGGCGCGTGATCTTCGTGCCGGGAACATAATTCACGTTTGCCGCGCCGACCTGCGCTTCGATCGCGCGGCGGATCGTGAGACGATCTTTGGGATAAAGCGACTCTTCGGAACCTTGCCAGACGTATGACCAACCGTTGTTCAGCGAGAGCAACGAATCAGCTGTTGGGCCGGTGACCAGGATTTTTCGCGTCTTCCCGAGCGGCAAGAGTTCGTTGGAATTCTTTAATAGTGTCAGCGATTCACGCGCGGCTTGCAGACTAGCCTGACGCGATTCGGGCAATCCAATCTTCGCCTTGAGAGAGGGATCCGCTGTCGGTTTCTCAAAAAGCCCAAGCTCAAACTTCACCCGCAAGATCCGACGCACCGCTTCATCAATGCGCGACTGCGGCACCGCGCCTTCTTTAACCAGCGCGATCAGATGGTCGCTAAAGCTGTAATCGAGTGGCACCATGCTCATATCGATTCCGGCCATGACGGCCATGCGCGTTGCTTCTTTCTCGTTGGCCGCAACGTGCCAAGTGTTTACCAGTTTTTTGATGTCTTCCCAGTCCGAAACCACAAATCCCTTGAAGCCGAGTTCACCATAAAGAATGTCAGTCAGGATGTGATGATTGATGTGTCCGGGAACGCCATTGACATCCCCGGAGTTGACCATCACGGTGTGAGCGCCCGCTTTGACTGCGGCATCGAACGGCGGGAGCACATACTCCCGTAAATAATTTTCCGGAATCCAAGCGGGCGTGCGATCGCGCCCGGTAAGTGGTAAACCGTAGCCCATGTAATGTTTCAAGCTGGTCGCGACATGATCTTGGGAGCTGACATCTGAGCCTTCCATGCCGCGCACGAAGGCCACTCCCATTACTTTCGCGAGATAAGGATCTTCACCGAACGTTTCCCAGAAGCGCGGCCAAAGCGGTTGGCGTCCGATGTCGAGCACTGGTGAAAAGCTCCAGGGAATGCTTACGGCGCGAGTCTCCATAGCGGAAATTTCTGCGCCTCGTTTCATCAATTCCGGATTCCAGGTCGCGGCCATGCCAATTTCTTGTGGAAAAAGAGTTGCGCCCTGCACATAGTTTGCGCCGTGAATCGAATCGATGCCGTAGATGACTGGAATACCCAGTCGTGTTTTCTTGGCGGCTTCCTGAATCTGCCTGATCGTGTCATGCCACTTGTCGGGAGTTAGCGCTTGCTCCGAAACATTAAGAATTGATCCGACACCGTAGCGCGCCACGGCCTTGTCGAGCTTTTCAGGATCGATTTGAATTTCCTGGTTCTGGCCCCTGGTGATCATACCGATGGCAAGCTGCGTCATCTGGCCCACCTTCTCTTCAAGTGTCATTCGTTTCAAGAGGGCCTCGATTTTTTGCGAATAGTCATGCTCGACCCCGGGCTTAAGGTTCCTTTGAAAGAACTCATCGCTGTCATTGATATCTGCGGTCACTGGCCCGCGCTCATCTACCGGCGTATTTGTTCGCGAGTAGGCGTTGGTAGTTGGCTGCGCCTGCGCGTTGCTGGAACTGTCGAACCTTTGTACCTGCAGCACAAGACACATTGATAGCGCAACAACCGCTACGAAGCGCGAAGAGTTTTTCATACTTCTTTGGTTTCCTTTGGAATTGATCGGCGGAGCACACCTATTCTCTCATCAGACAACGATATTCCTGAAGCTAAAAAACGAGCGAACGAATGACCCGCGATTCGAGCACGCGCATCTGCTCCGGCAGACTTTTTGGCAGTCTACGCGTGGAATCTAATCATTATGGCGTAGCGTAAGCGTGACTTCTCCAGCCGCATTGTTTAATGTTTACCGCGTTAAGAGAAATTACGCCCTATCCGCTGATCGGGGGCGGCATTGACACGGTAGGAGTCCGGGGTTCGAATTTCCACGCGCCTACCATTTTCATGTCAAAGCTTCTCAATGAATTAACCACAGTGAAGTGCGCTGTTCTCCACAAAATCAAGTTCGAATCCTTACTCCCAAACTGCAAGGTCCAGCTGAAGGTTTGCATTCTCATTTCCGAAATTGCATACGACTATCGAATAATTGCCATCTTCCTCGGCAACGAATGTCGTGTTCAAGGCGTAGACATCTTCATGGAGCTCGTGGGGATCGACTTCCTTACCGCTGTCCCAGAGTCCGTAGTCTTCAGTGTCGATGAACATCACTGTTAGCGGCTCATCACTATCTATCCACAGCGCGATATTGTCACCGTCGCTTAAAGAGTACGGCAGGTGCAGGTGGGAATCCGCTTCAAGAATCGAATCCTCGTAATGATGTTCCGCCGGCTGATCACTTTCCTCGTCAACTTCGTCGTCTTCCTCTTCGTCTTCGGATTCACTGCTTTCGTTTTCAATATTTAGAACAGCGCACTGTTGTTCCCAATGCGTCTTATATCTCGCGACTTCGCCAGCAGTGTAGCTTCGTCCTAAGCCTTCGTCACCGGTGACTAGGCTGTGGCAATCGAGGCTGAGCACTGCCAAATTGGCAAACGTATTATTCGACGAGTCACCATCGATATGGTGAATCTGAGTGTGCTTACGTGGCGTGTGACAAACGCAGCACGTGTGCCGATTGCGGTACATCAGCTCATCAGCGACGCCCTGCGATATCTTGGGTCTCAAACTCATCGCTGCGAGTTTCGTTCGAAATTCAATCCCACGCAATCTAGAAAATTGCGACTCCAACTAAACATCCGATCTCACTGCTATATACTGATAACTAAGAATTATCGATGCCCAAGCGATCACCATTTACCCTCATGTTTGTTTTCTTCGCGGGATTGGCAATCAGTACGATCTACGGTGGCTTCGCCACAGCGCTCATCTGGCATCTCGAAGGCGAATCTGAATCAATGAAATTCTTTGCGGCATATACTAGTAACTTCAAGACTATTATTTCGCTGGGTCTAATTCTTGGAACAGCACTTGTCGTCCTTTACGTACAGAAAGACATTCCAACCATGATTAAGACAGTGTTTACCAAGGAGCAATTAGATGACACAAAGTATTTTACTCATCAGCGACACTTTTGGAGTTTGCGAAAGACAATACTGTTTGCAGCACAAGTGACCGTGGTGGCGTTTCTTATTTTTCGGTATTGCCGGTTTCCCTTGTCGGGGACAGGCGAGATTTTGATGATGATCGCCGTCTGTGCCGAATATGCTTTTGCCTCGTTCGTCGGCCGCAAATTAAGGTACGCGGCGATGATGATCCATTCGCTGTCAGACGTTCGCATCACGCGGAATTTATTCAGACATCGTGAACTGGACAGTATTAACTGGTACGTGAATGTCGCATCAACATTGACCATTATTTTTGTTTACGTTCATGTAATGTTCTATTACAAGGGACCATTTGCGTATGACACTATGTTTCAGCAAAGCGTACGGATCTTCCTGATTCTTCCGGCTATTATGGCGACACCGGTATTGTTGATCTTCAATTTCTATCCTCGGGAGGTATTGCGGAAGCTGTATAGCAAATCTATTGACTTCGAGATAGAAATTCTGAAACGAAAACTGCGGAGTGAGAATTTTAACGCTTACGAAAAGCGTGCTCACTTAGTCGAGTTCAAAAAAATGTCTCGTGACGAATTGCGCTACAGCTTACAGTTGGCCCTGACAGACCTGCCTTTTGGAATCACGATTTTGGCTATGGTGATACAGACTCTAATGAAATAAGGACACCTGCCGTTTCTTAAATGAGAAAATAAAGGCCGACAAACAGCTGAATTTTCATTACTATCAGCGATAGTTTGTAGCTTTCAAACTGGAACCAGCAAAGTGCGGATATCACAAGTAGAAGTGACATCACGACCAAAGCGATAATATCTCCCCCTTTATTTATTAAGATCACTAGCAAAAGCAATCCTATCGCCTGCAGAGAGAACGCTACTTTCCCAAGTGCCTTAGGCCTGAACCTATGCATGAATGAGACAGGATCGCCAGCCCTATCCTTTATGTCCATGCATATTTCTCGTCCTAAGGTGATTAGAAAAACAGATCCGGCGATTAAGTAGAGTCTCGGCTCCTTGGGATATGAGGTCGCGACAATCAAGATTGGCACTGTTGCCGCAATTGCCACATAAGGAGGCTTAAGGATGGGAATATACTCACTTATGTAGCCGTAGCTTATCGATAGCGAGATAGCGCTATAGTACAAAAAATCAATACCTGACGGGATAAAGTAACTCGTTGAAAAGAGAGCTAAGGCTAAGAACGTGAAATAGCAAATCACAACAAATACTGGAGAAAGGTGCCCGCCCGGTAGTGGTCGATCCGGATGATTAACTCGATCTCTTTCCATATCGTCCAAGTCATTTGCAACAAATGTACAGACGGAGATGAACAGCAATGGAACAGCCCTGCTGAAACTCAAGTACAAGTCGTGGTTTCTCGTAAAGAACGGGATGAAGATCGCGAAGAACCCAAGCAGTGAGGTTTCGAGTCTTGTGAGTTGAAATATTGCGCGGAGAGCTGCCACAAATAATTCTTAGTTATCCAAATGGAATGAGAGAGCGAGTTGAGACGCGTGTTATTATCTCCCCAAATGGCGTTATCGACAATCGTTATTAGAATAGAGGTATGCCGCTGCTCGTAACCTTTGTCCAAACCTCGGGGAGATCGCCTCACACCGAGCCACCCATCAAATGCGCGCTGCTGATGAGAGTTCAGGGGAAGGTGTCAAGCGGCGCGGGCTGAAGAAGCGACCTGTTCGTTCGTTCAGTTTTCAGAACAATATGCGATTACAATGGCTACCACCTCAATAATTGTCGAATTATTAATCATTGGATTCTTCACCATTGTGTGGATATCGCTCTGGAGCGTCCGCCTGGCCATCATTGATTTGGAATCTCTAAAAGGCCTTATCGATATTGCTAAGTCCACCCCGGGTCTAATGTTCATAACCGCCCTTTCTTATCAGCTTGGAGTAGTGATGAATGGCATCAGCTATAGGGTGACGAGGCGTATCGCTCAATCCAAATACAGAGACCAGATTGATCCCCCTTTTACTTATGAAGACATCATAATGAAGGTCCGTCAGAATGCTTCGGAAGAAGTAAATCGCGCTTTGACAATGCACCTAAGTGTTGTTCGATTAACGAGGGCGGGCATGGTTAATTTCTCCATGATTGCAGTCCCGATGTTCTTGTTAGGCGGGAAGATTGCCCTTGCCGGAATCGTTCCGTTGTTCATTGCAGGCCTGAGTGCCATTGGATGGAGGCGTGCGTACCGCGGATTCTATAGTAGAGTCGCCTACGGGTATCATGAAGTTACCGGTAAACCCATCAAAGAGCATCTCTACAAAGTTGGAGCATCATAAAATGAGTGACAATGCTCAAAATCCGCAGAAGAGGATGCGTTTTATTGAGCCAACGCGCATGATCTCGAATTCCTAATTTCAATCTACCTTTCGTCGTTCAATAACTCCATACGGACGCTCCCGTAGTTAGCTTTGTGATCACGGTAGCGATAACAAGGAGTTATTACGCTCTGCAATGGGTGACGTAAGCATAATGTCAGACTTCGTGAACCGAACTCATGAGGTCGGCGCCATAAACGAATTCCTTCATCGGCCGCAAATCTCTCCCCGCATAGAAGTCCTGTCGGCACCATCACATTCAGGCCTTACTCATTTCCTTAAGTACTGCTCCGGCAAGAATACTGATTCGTCGATCTCGCTCTACGCCGATGGGGCCAAACATGATGGGAATAGTCTGTTCGGTCAGTTTGGTGTGGAGTTTTTTGGAAAATATCCGACCATCTGGCGTGAATACATTAAATTTCAAGAGCGTCGCGCAGGGCGCACGAGCTCAAAGGAAATTTTCGCTGCCATGACTGCCAGCATCCCGTACGTTGGGCGCACACTCGCGAAGGGAATTGAATTAGCGTACCCAACACTTTCCAATTCTGCCTATCCATCAATTGCAGCGGAGGTTTTTTGTGAGTTTCTTATTGAGCTTTCGGCGAAGCATCAGGTGTGTATGTTCCTAGATAACGTCCAGGAACTGGACAGTTGGTCGGCAGATTTGCTGTCCGTCACCGTCGGGAAAGCTTATAGAGGCATCCGGTACGTGGCTGGCTTCGTTTCGCGCAACGAACACCGTGAGTCTGGCGCAGACGAATTTGCACTGAAATCAAAATACGTCGGATACGACGTAAGAGTCCAGCTTTTCGTTCGGCCTGACGTGGAATTCATAAGGCTATATGCGTCAGACCACGGTGTTCAATGGCCGCTGACGATCTGCAAATCAATCGCCGCTGCAACAAACGGCGACATCTACAAGATTCGCGCTGCGATTGCCGCGGCTGGTGGTACGACGGCAGACTCTTCAAGGGTCATCGCAAGCTTGCCTCCGGTGGCGGCGTCAATTCTCTCGTTGCTCTCAATTACCAAGCAAGACATCCGCCGATCAGACGTCTTGGCACTGGCCTTGGATGACAATGCTGTGTTCGTCGAAAGCGAGCAAGAGGTCGATGGAGTACTCAATGAACTTTTCTTGAGCGGACTACTTGGAATTACCGATCTTCCAGACGGCGATCAGTTGGTTTCGTTGCGCCCGTCACACCAGACAATGAAGGAGGTGTTGCAACTCTCATTAGGAGAGACCACGCGACAAGAAACACGCCTCTACGATTATTTTTGTCGCGTAAAAGAAGTGTCCCGCCGACATTCACCGGCTGAGGTGGCGCCACTCCTTTACAGATTGGCAAAGAAAGTTGCCACTGAAGAGACTGATGCTCGCCTTCGTGACATCATTCACCTTTCCCTACAAATGGGTAGCCGGTCGCTTGCTGAGGAGTTCGTAGATCGTGCTATTACTCCCGAGCAAGAATCTCAATTGAATATTCAGGATTACCTGGCGAAACTCGCTTTCTTGATCTCAGTCAAGGGGTATAGCCGAGTACTTGAGCTTACGGCGAATACTCCGCACATAGAGTGGGCTCAAAATCGATTCGTACAGATCTTCAAAGGCATTGCACTAAACCGACGTCGCTTCCACGCGGAATCCGAACAACTTCTGACCAAACTTTGTGAAACGGCCCGTTCCGTCGAGGAACTTTCGATGCTGGTCTCATATCGAATGGTGGGAAGAATTCATGCGAATGACATAGCGGGGGCCGCGCGCCTTTTTCGCGATTATCGAGACAAACTAGCCAACGCTTCAAATTATGGTTATTTCCTGCGTAACGGCGCCGAGGTCTTCGAGGCTCGGGAAGGAGTGGAGATTCTGACAAGCGCGTTGCCATACCACGAACGTAATCAAGACGCGTTCGGTACAGCTACAACTCTTTGTAATCGCGGTGCCAAACTCGCCCAAACAGAACAGCCCGAAGCTGGTTTGGTGGATGTGGAGCGCGCTTACGATCTCTTAGAGGTATTTGGCGTAAACCATCTCGGTATGGTAGTCGGAGACTTAGCGCACTGTTACTTATACTTAGGGTTGTATGATCAAGCCGGAAAAACTTGCCGCAAAGCCTTGCGATATATGGGAAAAGAACTTCCTCGCGCGTATACCCTGACAAATCTAGCTGCGGCACAACTCCTCACGGGACAGCCAGAAGCTGCGTTGTCGACGATTGAGAGTGTGGTCCTGGAAGCCGAACACGCTAAGGTCGACAGGGTGAGACAAAAAGTGTATCTCAACGGGGCCTTGATTAGTCTGTTCGCCCAGGCACCAGCGGAAGCTGTCATGTCGCTGTGCGAGAGAGCGCTTCAGTATCCTGACCGCAGGAGTCCGCAAGTAACACTTGATCGAGTTGACACCATAAAAGAGTTTCTTGCCAAACCTTCGCGGTCGAACTCGGAATTATTCTTCGACTTATATTCCCCTTGCAGTCTCTTCTATTGGTATCAGAATCCGCTAGAAGGATTGCCAATCGATTTCCTGTCGCTTGAAACTATGGGCCAGGATACGCATCAACATCTCTTGATGTGATAAACCTGTTTGCTTGGCACACGCATAAAATCCGGACTCCGGTCCAATATTGCAACATATATTAAATTCCAGGAAGACTGGTTTGTTTGAGTCCGTAATACGAAAATCCAGTCGAAGATAATCGATCGGTCCGAGTTCACTGTACAGACGCAACGCACAGCGACTTATTTCATCGTAAACCGCACTGTTATCAAAAGGAGCCCTCTTTAAGCTCCTTTCTAAGCCGCGCTTTTGATCATAAGTGACTAGCTGTCCTTTCTTCGCCGAATCGAGCTGATACGCTGGCAATATCAACGGCGGCGCACCGCCGATGACTGGTAGAGAGATGTTTATCCCGGGAATCCACTCCTCGACCAGAACATCATCACCAAGCCCCAGCAAACGTCGAACTTCTGACACAAGATCACTCCACTGATCCTGTATGCAGTCTTCGGTAATATTTTTGGACGAAGCGCCGCATCGCGGCTTGACGATGTACGGGCCGGGAAAGCGTGGTGGTATCAATCCCGCATCTGTTCCCCTGAAGATTTCCCCGGCGGGAACCTCAAATCCTAGTTGCTTGGCAACGAGTTTCGCAACGTACTTATCCTCTGCAACCGCCCGGATCTGTGGTCGGGCACCTAGGTATGGCAGTCTGAAGTATTCGCACAGGGCTGAAACGAGGATCTCAGAACCCCGGTAAGGCGCGCGATTCAAGAGTGAGAACACATAGTCGTACGAGGTTGGATGATTGAGCAGAGACTCTACCTTTCTCGATGGAGTGACACTAAACCCCAAAGCCTTAAGAAGGCCAAACATTTCTTTGTGGTAACGCGTGTACCGGACGCTCTCGCTCGCTTCTTCGGCGGCTTCCGTCTCATTGAGTGGAGCGTAGTTTGCCAAATACAAGATGCGAAGCGGTGAGGATTTGACCGGCGGCGGCATCACATAACTCCTTGTTATCCAAAGCGAGGCTAAAGGAACATCTGAGTAGTTACATTATGGATGCAATGAGCTTTTGGGACAATAGTGAACTGTGGCGCTCTTCTTTTAATCCGCTCTAGTCGCCGCGTCCTTGAAACCTTAACTCTGCCCGGATTAAACTCACCACGGTTTTTCCCACCCACCGAGACGAATCAACAAAGCTCTTCAATCTTGAAGGGTCCGCCCCCGGACTCGTTTGCGGGAGTGCATACCATGCAACTAGACCAAGCAATAAGCGAGTTTTTTAGTGGCTACTTTTCCACCCATGACAGAAGTAGGAAGACCGAGGTGGCATACAAGTCAGATTTGGAACAGCTTGCGGCGTTCGCGCCCGACGCCTGTTCTCTTTCTTCGCTTGATGCCACTCTTATCGAGGGCTGGGCCGCTGATTTGCGGACCAAATCTTATGCGCCCGCATCAATGCGGCGCAAAATGGTTGTGCTCAAAGTGTTCTGCTCATACTGGGTTCGGAAGGGTGTTCTTCCGGAGTCACCATTTTGGAGAGTCAAGCTCAGCTTCGGAAGAATCGTGCAGCTGCCGCGGGCTCTAACTGAGATCGAGATACGCGGCCTTCTCGCTCAAGCAAATGAGAACCATCGTACTGCCGAGATTCCCCGCAAAGGATCAGCATTAGCAAAGCATAAAGATCCCGGAGCATCCGCGCGATCGTATCGTGCGCTGCGTAATCTGGCGTTAGTCGACTTACTTTTCGCCACCGGTATGCGTGTTGGGGAAGTATCGGCCCTGGACTTGGAAGACTTTGCCGTCGCCGAGTCAGTTTTCAAAGTTAGCGGGAAGGGAGGCAGAGATCGTTTGGCCTTCGTCGTTGACGAACAGACGGTGCGTATTCAGCGGGATCATATAGACGCCCGTGCACGATTAGCTTCGGAAAGCTCAGCTCTATTTCTAAATGCTTCAGGCGAACGTCTCTCTACCCAGGGAATCGCAAACATCATCGCTCAGTTTCGGAAGGATGCAGGTATAGAGCGGCACATCACTCCACACATGCTCCGCCATACGGTGGCTACTCTGCTACTTCGTAACGGTGTCGACATACGAATCGTGCAGGAGTTCCTGGGCCACGCCTCGATTGCGACGACGCAACGGTACACACATGTGACAAAAGATCATCTTATTCAAGTGCTGCGAGAGCGGCATCCGTCATTGGGGTTCAGGACAGCATCTTGACTTAGAATCGGCGGTCGCTGGTTTTTTCCACACCGGAACGTCCGATTGCTCCAATACGTTTCCTTGAGAACCAACTTTGCTCAACGATGAGCTGGAGGCGATGCTACACTTGGCTTGCTTTAGATCAAATGGGATTGAGGTTAGCGCCCATGAGAAACACCTCGTCTCCACCCCATGAAATAACTCAATTGCTTGCCGAGTGGAGCGAGGGCAATCAGGCTGCACTCGACCAGTTGTACCCATTGGTTTACAACGAGCTGCGTCGCCTGGCCCACGGCTATTTGAGGCGCGAGCGCAAGGGCCACACGCTACAGACGACGGCGCTGATTAATGAGGCTTATCTCCGTCTTGTCGATCAAAAACACGTTCATTGGGCAAATCGTTCGCACTTTTTTGGTATCTCGGCTCAGATCATGCGTCGCATCCTGATCGATCATGCACGGCGTTACGACTACGCCAAGCGCGGCGGCGGCGCGCAGAGAATTTCACTTGACGAAGCGGCCATTGTGGCGAAGCAGCGGGGACGAACGTTACTCATGCTGGATGAGGCGCTGACCAGTTTGGCAAAAATAGACCCGCGCCGCAGCCAGGTAGTCGAGCTGCGATACTTTGGCGGCCTGAACAACGAGGAGATTGCCGGTGTGTTGAAGATTTCGGAAAACACCGTGATGCGAGATTGGAATATGGCAAGAGCCTGGCTCTACCAGGAACTGAGCGGGAGCGTGAGTTAATGCAGCCTGAGCGATGGCAGCAGATTAGCGGCATATTCAAATCGGCGCTCGCGATGGAACCTGAAAAGCGCGCCGCTTACGTTGCGGCCGAGTGTGGCGCTGACGAGGCGCTGCGCCGCGAAGTTGAGCAGCTGATCGAGTCGCACCGCCAGGCTGATCAAGAAAACTTCATAGACTCACCGGCGGTAGCCGAAGCCGCACACTTGCTGGTTTCAGAAAACAGCGATGCCGAAGTTACAACGGACAGATTAGAAGCAGGGAAGCACCTGGGTCATTACCGCATTATCCGCAAGCTGGGCGCGGGAGGAATGGGTGAAGTCTACCTGGCGGAGGACACGCGACTCGATCGCACCGTGGCTTTAAAGATTCTCCCGGCGGATGTCGCCTTTGACAAACCTCGGATGCAGCGCTTCAAACAAGAGGCAAAGCTCGCCTCTTCGCTCAACCAGCCGAATATCCTAACCATCTTTGAGTTTGGCGACACTGACTCGCTGCACTTCATTGCCAGCGAGTATGTCGATGGCTTGACGTTGCGCGAATATCTTAGGGACAAGCAACTCAAGCTGCCGGAAATAATCGACATAAGCACACAAGTGGTCGCCGCCTTGGACGCTGCGCACGAAGCCAGGATCGTACATCGGGATGTTAAGCCTGAAAATATTATGGTGCGGCGACGGGACCTGGTGGTCAAGGTTTTGGACTTTGGTTTGGCGAAGCTTACGGACAAAACCGCAAGTCATGCGTCAGGGCGATTTGATAGCGAAGTGAATACGGCACTATTGGTCCGCACGATGCCTGGCACTGTGGTGGGCACTGTTAATTACATGTCTCCCGAACAAGCGCAGGGATCGCACGTTGATGAGCGCACCGACCTTTGGAGTACCGGCGTCGTTCTATATGAGATGATCGCGGGCCATATGCCTTTCGCCGGCGTAACCAGCAGTCATACGGTGGTCGACATTTTGGAGAAAGAACCGGCACCGCTCGCGAACTTTGGCGCGCACGGAATTCCTCCGGAGCTGCAACGAATTGTCAGTAAAGCGCTGGCGAAGAACGCGGACGAACGGTATCAAACAGCCAAGGACATGCTGATCGATCTGCGAAATCTGAAGAGGCGATTGGAGTTGGACGTAGAGATCGAACGTTCAACTTCACCTGATTGGAGAACTCAGTCTGCGACTACAGGAAAGAATGTGATTCCCGCCAGGGAGTCAACAGAAGCAGGACGGTCCACCGTCGAACCGAGCGAAAGCACGCGAGTCCATCGCAGGAAACTGTTTGCTGCGACAGCGGTCATGTTGATTCTGGTCGCCGCTTTGATCATCGCTTCAAGCTGGTCACGGTTCGGTCGTTCGAAGGTAGTGGGGTTGGCGCCTGGTTCGGTGGCTGCTTCTGAACGCAAGCTCAGTTACTGGATGACGGTGCAGAAATATAGAAATGGCCGGCCATTCGAAAACCCTTTCAGACTTGCGGGAGAGATAAATTTCGAGAAGGACTACAGAGTCAGATTAAGTGTAAGCAGTCCGCAGCCCGGGTATCTTTACATTCTGAACGAGGGACCTTCAGGCGCTGAAGGCGCATACTCTTTTGTTGTATTGTTTCCGTCGTCTACCGCCAATGATGGCTTGTCTTATCTGGCTGCGAATCAACGAGTCGAAATTCCAGAGCAAGGCTGGTTCACCTTCGACGCGGAGCAGGGGACGGAAAAACTCTGGCTGGTATTCAGCGCGAATGCTGTACCCGACTTGGAAGCACTAAAGCGGTTTGCAAATAAGAAGGATCATGGACTGATAAATGACGCTGCTTTGAGATCTCGTGTACAGGAATTCTTAGGCGCACACTCTGGAGCGAAGGCTACTATCGAGAAAGACGACGAGCTAAAGCAGACTAGCCTCACCGTTGCGGACGCCATTCTGGTCCACGCCGTCAAGCTCGAACATCATTGACTTGTAACAATTTCTCAATCGCGATCGTTTAGAAAGCGGACTTGTCCGCCCGCCGCGGGGGCACAAGTGCCGTCTCTAAACGGGGAGTAATGGAAATTAACAGCTTTCGTTGTGCTCCATCCGGGAAACGATTGACCTGCGACCCTCTCAGGAATATGATGCCGCCACTCAAGCGCTTTCTTGCTTGTTAGTTCAAACAAACCGGTCCTTTAGGCTAGGTCGGCCTTTGTAGTTAAAGACTGACCATCCGCCGCCTTGGTGGTTTTCCGCAAGAATTCTCGCGTTAAAGATAGAAGAAGCGAAGCTAACGTTTCCGGTGAGTTTTCTTTAAATGCTTAAGACGGCAAGCAATTCAACAGGTCGAAATTTGCTAGCAGGTTGAAACACGAAAGGAAAATGTAATGGCAACTTGGACAATTACTATTTACAACCCCGACGGCACTGTACACGCTACTGGCAATGTAACTCAAAATGGACCAGGCGTTGGCAACAGTGCAACTATTCCCAGTCAGCAGTACTCCTGCACTTATCGGCACACGCTCACGGGAAGCCAGACTAGTCAGAACGCGATGAGTGGAACTGGAGTTAACCCCTTCCCTGACCCCATTCATGCGACGAAAGGATCTAAGGCGAAAGCTTCGAAAGGTCCCGGCGGAGACACCGGCCCGAGCTGGGATGCTTCAGCCGGCGGACAACCCGGGCCACACCCGAAGCCGCAAAAGAAAGGGTAACTGTTCCTGAGGTAGGACCTTTCTGACCTAACGAAATTCCGCGCATCGACAACCGAGTGCTTCATTCAATTGCAGGTAGGGCACTCGGTTGATCTCTGACCGCGTTTGACATCCTGGCCACAGTTCCTCTCTGAGTATCCACGTCAGCGGAGGCTTCAATTATGGCGCATCATTCTCGACACTATTTGATTGCCGGTAATCTACCGGCGCTGCAATTTTTTTTCGGCGTTATCCTCAGCGTAACTGCCCTATTCTGCTCAGGCCTCTGCTTCACAGTTTTCGCCTCGACTAAACCTCAGAGCGAAGTTTTGCACGCTACGCAGCAGCTGGACTCGGGTGCCACTCTACTGGAAGCTGGTGCTCCAATAAGGCGCCAGATCGCGCCGGACGCAGTTCATGTCTATCGAATAACGCTTTCGGCGGGCCAGTATTTTCGCGCAATCGTGGACCAGCAGGGAGCAGATGTCGTAGCGACGTTACTCGGTCCAAATGGCCAGCGCGTCCTTCAAGCTGATGGCGTCACCGGGTCAACCGGGCCAGAGCCGCTGTCGCTTATAGCAGAAGAAGCTGGCGAATACCGCATCGAGGTACGTCTTTCCAACAAGAAAGCGCCGGCCGGCTTTTACGAGATAAAAATCGAAGCATTGCGAGCTCCGACCCAGGCTGATAGAGATCAGGCTGCCGCCGAAAAGCTTTATTCGGATGCAAACCTACTACGATCGCAACCAGGTGCAGACTCGAGGCGGAAGGCACTTGAAAAGTACGAGCAGGCGCTGCCGATATTTCTAACTTTAAACGATCTTCCCTTGGCGCGTGCCTGCTATTTCCTGGCTGGCTTCATCTATCACTCTTCAGGCGAATTGCAAAAAGCGTTGGATTATTACGGCCGAGCGTTAGCGCTTTCCAAACAACTCGGCGACACAGCCAATGAAGGCGTTCTGCTAAACAACACCGGTGGGGTTTATGACATTCTGGGTGAACCGCAGAAGGCACTGGAATATTACAGCCAGGCGCTCGCGCTCTCCTCAACCCTGAACGACCGCAGCGCAAGCGCAGATACCCTCAATAATATCGGGGCGATTCACTACTACTTGTCGGAACCTCAAAAAGCTTTGGATTACTACAATCAAGCTCTAACGATCAAGAAAGAAGTAGGAGATCCCGCTAAGATAGCCAACACGCTAAATAATATTGCCAACGTATACACCATTTTGGGAGAGTCGCAACGCGCGCTGGAATATCTGCAAGCGGCGCTTGATCTCTGGCGGAAAGCGAAGGACATACGGGGGGAGGCAATCACACTTCATTACTTCGGCTACACCTACGCTTCGCTGGGTGACATGAAGAAAGCCCTGGAATATTACAACCAGGCGCTGCCGCTGCGCCGCACCGCAGGGGATCGACGCGGAGAGGCATTCACGCTTGGATACGCGGGCGCGGCACTGAGTTCGTTGGGCGAAACGCAGAAGGCGCTTGAGTATGATCAGCAGGCCCTCGATCTGCAACGAACAATCAAGGACCGCAGGTCTCAGGCAATCACACTCGAACACATCGGTGATATTTACACCTTGCCCGGAAACGTTGCGCTTGCCGTTCCCTATTACAACGAGGCGCTCTCCCTGGCCCAGGCAGTGGGAGATCGGCAAATAGAAGCCAACGTACTTCAGGGCATGGCTCGGGTTGAACGCGACCGGGGTGACTTTGTCACGGCCCGCAAGCATATCGAAGACGCCATATCGAAAATCGAGGGAGTGCGCGGCCAGGTCGATATTCAGATGCGTGCCTCATATCTTGGCGTCAAGCATGATGCTTATCAGTTCTACATAGATTTGCTCATGCGCATGCACCACTTGAATCCGCAGGAGGGCAACGATGCCACGGCCCTCAAAATCAGCGAACAAGCTCATGCCCGTAGTCTTTTGGAAATGTTATCGGAATCCCGGGTGAACATCCGGCAGGGCGTGGATGCTGCACTGCTTGAACGCGAGCACTCGCTCTCTCAACAAATCAATGCTAAAGCGGAACGGCAAATACAAGCGCTCGGGCAAAATGCAAAAGAACGGGCCGCGTCACTGAATAAAGAAATTTCCGAGCTTGAAGATCAACGCCAGCAGGTGCAGGCCGCAATTCGCAAGGCTAGTCCTGCATACGCAGCACTTACTCAGCCTCAACCGCTTGGGTTGAAGGAAATTCAAGCGCAGTTGGACCAGGGCACGATGTTGCTTGAGTACTCGCTTGGTGAAGAGCGCAGCTATGTCTGGGCGGTCACGCAAAATTCATTGAAGACATATGAGTTGCCAAAGCGAGAACAAATCGAGCAGGCCGCGCGACGGGTTTACGACCTATTGACAGCTCGTAGTCAATCCAAAGGCGGCGAAGATGCTCAGACTAAGCAAGAGAGAATTGCGAAAGCGGAATCGCAACTGCTGAATGCCACGAAGGAACTGAGCCAAATGGTGCTCGGCCCCATTGGTTCTGAACTGAGTGCGGAACGGCTGGTCATAGTCGCAGACGGTGCTTTGCAGTATGTGCCATTCGCGGCGTTGTCAGTGGTCAGTGGTCAGTTGTCAGTTGCACAACGTATGCGCACAAGCAACGGACGACGGACAACTGACAACGGACCAGCAACCAATTACCATCCTCTAATTCTTGATCACGAACTTATCAGTCTCCCTTCCGCTTCAGCGTTAGCCATACAACGTCAGGGACTCAGGAACCGCAAACCAGCGCCAAGCGCAGTGGCCGTGATCGCCGATCCCGTTTTTTCTGCCGCGGACGAACGGCTCGGCGTGCACGCGAAGACTGGCGCGGTAAAGCAAGTCCCAGGCGATGGCTCTGCGGACACGCGGCTGATCGAACATCTCGCCGACGACTCCGGACTGATTATTCGCCGCCTGAAGTTCACCCGCCAGGAAGCCGACCAGATTCTTGCCGAGGCGCCGCGAGCGAAAAATTTCAAGGCGGTTGATTTTAAAGCTAACCGCGCCATGGCCACCGGTGGCGAATTGAGCAAGTATCGCTACGTGCATTTTGCTACGCACGGATATATCGATAGCGATCGTCCTGACCTTTCGGCAATCGTCCTTTCGTTAGTTGATGAAGAGGGCAAACCTGAGGATGGCTTTTTGCGCGCGCATGATATTTACAATCTTAACCTGCCGGCGGAAGTGGTAGTGCTCAGCGCGTGCGAAACCGGATTAGGGAAACAGATTAAGGGAGAGGGATTGGTCGGGTTGACGCAGGGATTCATGTATGCGGGCGCTCGCCGCGTTGTCGTGAGCCTTTGGAATGTAAACGATAAGGCAACCGCGGAATTGATGGCTCGCTTCTACCGGGGAATGCTCAGAGAAAATAAGACCCCCGCTGCGGCCCTGCGCACTGCACAATTGGAAATGTCGCAGCAGGGCAAGTGGCGGTCTCCTTATTACTGGGCCGCATTTGTCCTCCAGGGTGAATGGAAGTGACCCTTCACTGGGACCGCGGCGTCTCGCCCGCTCTCGTTGAATGCCACTTGTCACAAAATGACAGACTCATACGCGCCTTGAGTGAACTTGAAACTTGAGGCAAGCGAGGTGCTAACGTCCCAATTAGAAACTGGTTATATTTATTGGGCGTGGTGACATCCGACAGAAATTCTCGCGTTAGTAAGTAGGCCGGCGAATTGGCTTGGCAGTGCAATAGAAGGAGTTAGTGACAATGACTTTGCAGAACACGATCGGCAGGCACGAAATCAGAAGACGGAAGTCTGTTTATCGTCTGGCCGTCAAACAGTTCGTCTGTTTGACAGCACTTTGCGTTTTGAGTTTCGGCGCTTCGCTAACGTGCACGGCCCAGGACGAGCAAGCTACCAGAAGACTGTGGGACACCGCCTTTATCAATTCCGGCAGTAAAAGAACCTTACCGCGAAGGGCGACGAAACGAAGCTACCGCATTACAACTCCGAACGTGCCAACTGATGGAGTCAATGGCGAAACTGTAGTTGGGGTTACGCTTTGGCGGCTACGTCGGGCGAATCAGACCGACTCCGGCGAGCGACTTATCGTGCATGAAGGTGCGGATGCGGCGGAATGGCTGCCGGAACGAATCTCCCCGAATACAAAATTGGACCAGGGAGAACGGTTGCGGATTTCCGTCGAAGCCGCGCGCACTGGTTATCTCTACGTGATTGACCGGGAGCAATATGCCGATGGCAGCCTTAGCGAGCCTTATTTAATCTTTCCCACCACGCGTACGCTCGGTGGGAACAACCAGGTGACCGTGGGAAAGATAATCGAACTGCCATCCCAGGATGATCGCCCTCCTTACTTTACCGTCAAGCGAAGTAGAGCTGATCAAGTGGCCGAAGTGGTCAGCGTTCTCATTAGTCCCTCCCCGCTTGAAGGAATTGAAATTACTGACAAAGCCCAAAAGCTTTCTGAGATCCAGGTGAGCAAATGGGAAAAGTCATGGGGAGAGCGAGTCGGTTTGCTGGAACTGGAAGCAGGTGCGGGGAAACCGTGGAGCAAAGAAGAGAAGGAAGCCGCCAGCGATGTTGCCAGAATCTTAAAGCAAGATGCTCCTGCCCCACAGGCCATCTACTATCAGCCGAACACCAAATTGAGCGACCCAATTTTGGTAAAGGTACGACTTCGTTACGGGTCTGCGGCGAAGCGCTGAGCCCTGGGTTTCAATTGCTAGTACTATTTCTCTGCTGCTCTTACCAGCATTAACTCTTTTGCAGTTCTCGCGCTACCTCCAGAAAAGCGCGAGCGGCGTGTGAAAGAGTAGCACCCTTGCGATACACCAAATTCAGGCGACGTTCCAACCTCATCTCCTTAACCGTCAACGCTACAAGTTGTCCACGAGCGATCTCCGTTTGCGCGGTCAGTCGCGGGACCAGCGCTACACCCATGCCTTGCTCCACAAACCGTTTGATGGATTCAAGAGTCGGCAACTCCATGGAAATATTCAAAGGCGTCTTATATTTTTCAAATGTTTGGACCACACGTTCGCGATAAGGCGAGGGCACGTTATGAGCAATGAAGGACTCGGCACCCAATTCGCGCACCGACACCACTTCCTTCCGTGCAAGCGGCCGATCCGGCCGAACAATTAATGCCAGCTCATCAGTCACCACAGGCATGACGGCGATCGCCTTGTCGTTCGGTTTAAACGAGACAACTCCTATCTCGGCGTCCCGTCCCAAAATCTCGGAAGGAATTCGGCTAGCCAGGCTTCGTTTCACCTCTATCTTTATGTGCGAATGACGCTCGCGAAAGACGGGAAGAATCGGCAGCAGATACATCACCGTATATTCGTTTGCGCTTATTGTCAGCTTGCCTCGCTGTACGTCTTTTAACTCTCGAATCGTCGTATGCGCGTGCTGTCGCATATTCATCATTTGTTGCGCGAGATCAAAAAGCACCCGGCCGGCGGCGGTAAGTGTGCCGTCCTTCGAAGAGCGGTCGAAGAGCGGCTCTCCAATTTCAGTCTCCAAACGGCGAATTGCCTGACTCACCGCCGGCTGCGTACGGTGCAGACTATCGGCGGCGCGCGAGAAACTTTTTTCCTGCGCCACTGCAATTAGGACTTCAAGCTGGTTTAGATCCATCGCCAGTTCTGCTCCTCAATCCTATGGGTCGGTAAAGCCGTCGTTATCCTATCATTATATATTATGTTTTTATAAACATTATAACTTTGACTTTGCAGCGGCAGGCCCCTAACATCCAGGTTTTCGAAGGAGGGGCGAAATGGCCGGAACCAGAATTGCGATATTCGACACCACGCTGCGCGACGGCGAACAATCTCCCGGTTGTTCGATGAATCTCGCGGAAAAAGTCCGACTGGCACACCAGCTCGAAAATCTCGGAGTTGACATCATCGAGGCGGGATTTCCTATTGCCTCTGAAGGAGATTTTGCCGCGGTCGCTGCTGTCGCGCGCGAGTGCCGCAATGTCACGGTTGCGGCTTTGTGCCGCACGTCGGCGCAGGACGTGCTGAAGGCTGCGGCTGCTTTGCGGGGTGCAGCGCGCCCGCGCATCCATACTTTCGTGGCCACCTCTGATCTTCATCTCGAGTACAAGTTGAGAAAAACACGCGCTGAAGTGATCGAGATGACGCGGAGGGCTGTTGCTTTGGCGTCTGACTGCGCGGAGGAGGTCGAATTCTCGGCCGAGGATGCCACACGCAGCCAGGTTGATTACTTGTGTGAAGTCTTGGCCGTAGCGGTAGAGGCTGGAGCAAAGATTATCAATATTCCTGACACGGTCGGCTACACAATGCCAGGCGAGTTTTCTCAACTTATTGCAACGGTTCGTGAGCGAGTAGTTGGCGATCGCGACATAAAGATTAGCGTGCATTGCCATAACGATCTTGGGTTGGCAGTCGCGAATAGCCTCGCCGCCATAGCCGCCGGCGCCCGCCAGGTTGAATGCACGATCAACGGAATTGGTGAACGGGCAGGGAATGCTTCGCTTGAAGAAATTGTGATGGCAATGAAGGTGCGCTCGGATAAATTGCCGTATGACAACTCTATTGATACACAGCAGCTTTATCCTGCCAGCCAACTACTTTCCGAGATCATCGGCTTTTCAGTGCAACCGAACAAGGCGATTGTGGGCCGGAACGCTTTCGCGCACGAAGCCGGCATACATCAACACGGCATGATTAGCAATCCGCTTTGCTATGAAATCATGACGCCGGAATCAGTTGGTGTCCCCGCTAACAGACTTGTGCTTGGTAAGCATTCGGGCCGGCATGCATTGGCCTTGCGGTACGAAGAGCTTGGATACTCACCGCGGGCAGAAGACATTGAAGCGGTTTACAAACGATTTACTAAGCTGGCCGATCGGAAGAAACGTATCTACGATCAGGATTTGATCGCGTTGCTTTCCGCGGCATCCAGGTCAAACGACGTATTGTCTTGCGACGCCGCGGGCGTAAGTAACACGGCGGTCGCCGCGCGAGTTTAGGTTTGCGATTAGCGATCCATTAAGTGTACGCGAAGCAGCGCGCAATTTTCTTCGTGACTTTCGTGTGCTTCGAGATCGTTTAAAAGCAGAGCGGAAAACTCTCAACAGAGGACACTCAGGATAACTTGAACTATGCAATTGAAAATTACCGTGCTTGAAGGGGATGGAATTGGACCGGAAGTTACGTGCGAAGCTGTCCGTACGTTACACGCGGTTGCCGCTCTCAACGGTCACAAGTTTGATTTTGCGACCGGTAAAATTGGGGGTGAGGCGATTAGGCAAACCGGATCGCCTTTACCGACGGCCACCTTAGACATGTGCATGGCGAGCGACGCGGTCCTCCTCGGAGCGGTCGGTTCGCCTGAGTTTGATGCTCTGCCGGCCACACACCGGCCCGAGGCGGGTTTACTGCTTTTGCGGCGGGCAATGGGCAACTATGCCAATCTGCGTCCGGCGATCGCTTACGAGGAAATTGCGTCCGCGTCTCCCCTCCGTCCGGAGATTGCGGCTGGCGCGGATATTTTGATTGTTCGAGAGTTATTGGGCGGTCTGTATTTTGGTGAGCCGCGCGGCATCAGCTATGACAACGGCAATTCTGTCGCGACCAACACCATGACTTATTCAGCCCACGAAATTCAACGAGTGGCGCGCGTAGCCTTCGACGCAGCCATGCGACGAAAGAAGAAAGTTGCTTCGGTTGATAAGGCGAACGTTCTCGAAACCTCACAGCTATGGAGAAGAATCGTCTCCGAAGTCGCGCGTGACTATCCTGATGTTATGCTTGAGCATCTGTATGTTGATGCCTGTGCGATGCACTTGATCAAAAACCCAAAACGGTTTGATGTGATACTGACTGAGAATTTATTTGGGGACATCCTTTCAGACGAAGCCGCTGTTATTACCGGCTCCCTTGGCATGCTCGGTTCGGCCAGCATCGGTGGTGAGGTGGGACTCTACGAGCCCGTGCATGGTTCTGCTCCGGACATTGTCGGACAAGGTGTCGCAAATCCCGTAGGCGCTATCGCTTCGGCCGCGATGTTGCTTCGTTATACGGGGAAGCTCGAGCAGGAAGCGAAAGACATTGAAGAAGCGATTAGTCTTGTCTTGAAAGCCGGATATCGAACTCCCGATATTAAATCGCCCATTGGTGGCGTGATGGCCTCAACGTCGGAAATGGGCCAACTGGTAATAGAAGCCCTGGCTGAAATTGCTGATAGAAGATACGCTTATCATGCTGTTTAATGATCGACTTCGCCGGGAAAAGTCGCGCTGTCGAATTTCGAAGTCTTACTTTTTTGAATTGTGAAGTTCACTTAATGACTAAGCCTCGCACTCTTTTTGAAAAGGTCTGGGATGCACACATCGTGCGGCAGCCGTCGGATGAGCCGGCCCTCCTTTATATCGATCTCCATCTGATACACGAAGTGACGTCGCCACAAGCATTTGACGCATTGCGTGAAAATGGTCGTGGACTGAGACGGCCAGACAAGACCGTGGCCACCGTGGACCATAACGTTCCCACGATAGACCGTTCGCTCCCAATTGCAGATTTAGTCGCAGCCAGACAGATCGAAGCATTGCGTCGAAATTGCAGCCAATTCAATATTCGGCTTTTTGATATCGATTCCTCCCAACAGGGTATTGTTCATGTAATTGGGCCTGAGCTGGGATTGACGCAACCAGGAAGGACGATCGTGTGTGGCGATAGTCACACGAGTACGCATGGAGCATTTGGCGCACTTGCTTTTGGTATCGGCACCAGCGAGGTGGAGCACGTGCTCGCCACGCAGTGTCTGCTGCAAAACCAGCCAAAAACAATGCTTGTTGAGGTAATCGGGACTCTACCGGAAGGCGTGTCCGCGAAGGACCTTGCGCTGGGAATCATTAAGATCATTGGCACGGACGGGGGCACTGGCCATGTGATCGAATACGCGGGTGAAGGTGTGCGCTCGCTTTCAATGGAAGGCCGCATGACGCTCTGCAACATGAGTATCGAAGCTGGGGCGCGCGCGGGAATGATTGCTCCCGACGAAAAAACGTTTAGCTACCTAAAAGGTCGCCCATTTGCTCCGGACGATACACGATGGGATATAGAGGTCGCCCATTGGCAGACCCTTACCACAGATCGAGAAGCCTGCTTCGATCGCGTTGTCCGGGTAAATGCGCGCGCGATAGAGCCGCATGTAACCTGGGGCACGAACCCTGGCATGGTCGTGCCTGTGTCCGGCGTTGTCCCAGATCCCAATGAAACAGCAAACGACGCTGATCGTTGCGCGACTCAGCGTGCGCTGGAATACATGGCTCTTGCGCCTCATACCCGAATTGAAGATATTAAGATCGATCGAGTCTTCATCGGGTCTTGTACTAACGGCCGACTCGAGGACTTACGGGCCGCGGCCAGGGTTGTTAAAGGATATCGAATTGGCGATTCCGTGCGCGCGATGGTTGTGCCTGGTTCTCAAACCGTGAAACGTGCTGCGGAAAGCGAAGGACTCGATTACATCTTTCGGGAAGCCGGTTTTGAATGGCGGGAAGCGGGTTGTTCAATGTGTTTGGGGATGAATGCTGATGTTCTGGCGCCGGGCGAGCGCTGTGCCTCGACCAGCAATCGCAACTTTGAAGGAAGACAGGGACGCGGCGGACGGACGCACCTCGTGAGTCCGGAGATGGCCGCTGCAGCTGCCATTACCGGGCATTTTACGGATGTCCGAGATTGGCACTTCAAGTGAACGAGAAGTCAGTGGTCAGTGGACAATTGTCAGTCGTCAGTTGGTTTGCGGAAATAAGAAAATTTTAGACAAGTGACTACTACTGACCACTGACAACGAACAACCTCTTATGATTCCTTTCCGTATCCATACTGGTTTGGTTGCGCCGCTTGACCGAGCTAACGTCGACACCGACCAGATTATTCCAAAGCAGTTTCTGAAGCGCATTGAGCGTTCTGGCTTTGGCGAGTTCTTATTTTATGATTGGCGACGGTTGCCGAATGGCGAAGTTGATCCATCGTTTCCGTTGAACCAGTCAAAATACAACGGCACATCGATTCTCATCACCGGAAAGAATTTTGGCTGTGGTTCCTCCCGCGAGCATGCGCCATGGGCGCTGAGTGATTACGGTTTTCGCGCTATCATCGCGCCCTCATTCGCCGACATCTTCGCGAACAACTGCCTAAAGAACGGTCTGTTGCCAGTCGTATTGGAAGAGCAGGAAGTAGCTACAATTTTTCAGAGAGCTCGCGAACTCAATGGTTATCAGTTGACGGTCGACCTTGAGCGTCGAGTCGTTATTGATCGCGAAAATTTCTTGGCTTCATTTCCCATTAATGATTTTCAACGAGAGTGTTTAATGGCAGGTCTCGACGACGTTGGCCTTACGCTGCGGCACGATGCTGACATTACTGCCTATGAGAGGCATCGAGGGCATTAACACAAGAGGCCATCACTCCTTGACAAGCCTTTTGCAGCGTGGGTATGGCAGACTTTCGGCAAACTGCGCCTGGAACTCAATTAATCTTATGCAACAACAATCCTGACCTCTCTTGCCGCTCAAGTTAATGTTTATCGGTTTAGAAACGATTACGCGTTTTACGAGTTGATCGGGGACGGCATTGACACGGTAGGGGTCTGGGGTTCAAATCCCCACGCGCCTACCAATTTTTCAATCACTCTTCTCGCCGGCCTGGGGCGAAGCAACAACGTTGCTCGGTGCACCCGCAACTTGAAGCCACCAATCTCAAACGCTCACTATTACTTTTGCAACAGTTGAACGAACTCCTGCAGTTCTGCCAAATTAAGATCTGAAGTGGCCCAGTAATTCATGCCGGAATTCGTCCAGTTAATCAGGTTGTAGCCCTGGCGGACGAGGGCCCTTGCCGAAGAGTCTGACGCTCCGGTTGAGGGCCAGACAAATACATTGATGTAATGTTGCCGGTGTTGATAGACCAGCGCAGCAACCGGACGATTACCGATGTAATCGAGTCGCCCTCCTACCAGGCTGTATCCCGCCGAAGCTAAATCTTTTACCGGAGGTGAAAAGTCTAGCCGGCCGTCGAACCATGGCTTGACTGTATGTTGGTCAGACGACGGCACATCAGTCAGGTGCTTTTCCATCAGCGAACGCACATGGCTTGAAACGATCTCCTGCGCGAGAAGATCATTTGCCGATGGACGATTTTGGAATGCAAGAAAACTTAATACGGCGATCAGGGCGACGCCCGCCATTGTCGGAATAAGCCAACGCCAGGAAAGTCGTGACGATCGATTAAGTGCTTTGGCTTCGTCCCGTATGCTCGAGCGCACGCGAGTACGCAGTGTTGCTGGCGGCTGAAAGCGCAAGGCGGCATCGCTGACCGTGGAATGCAAACTGCGAAGTTCGTCGTATGACGGGCTGCAGGTCTGGCAGTCCTTCAGGTGCGCTTCAATTTCGAAGCTTCTGACGAGATCCAACTCGCCATCGAGATATGGGTTCATCAGGTTGCGTGCGTCCTGGCAGTTCAACTCAAACCCTCCTTGCCCATAGGAAGCAATAACTCGCGCAGTCGCTTGCGGCCGCGAGCCAAGCGCGACATGACTGTGCCAATCGGCAGCTCGGCGATGGTGGAAATCTCTTTGTAGGAGAGGTCTTCCATCTCACGCATGATCAAAACCTCGCGGAACTCGATCGGCAATTCTTCCAGCGCCTTTCTCACCAATTGTGCCTCGACGTTTTGCAAAAGAAGCGTTTCCGGGTTTTCAGCGCTGACTCCAAGCTCATCCAGCTTATCTTCGATCGGATCGGTTAATTCGCGCGAACGGTTTTGCTGTAACCAGGTGTAGCAGGTGTTGCGCACGATCGTTAGCAGCCACGCGCGGCTATCGCCGCCGCGATAACCGCCAAAGAACCTGAACGCGCGCAGGTAAGCTTCCTGCACCACATCCTCTGCATCGCGATCGTTTCGCACGAGCCAACGCGCCAGGTTGTACGCAGCGCCGAAGAGCGGCAGCGCAACTGCCTCGAACTGAGCGGCTTTGTTTTCCTCCTGCAACCAATTTCCTCGCTGATAAAACCGTGCCCTTCGAAGTAACGACTGGCGATCGGCTCAATTTATTCCCGCACAACCTGGAACTTATGACGGGAATATTCACACACTTGAAATGGTCTGTACAGGCAAAGGTCATTGAAGAAAAAGGAGAAAAGAAAATGAAAGAGCTAATTGACTGGATGCGTAATCCGCCAACTGACGGACCAACTTCTATCGTTTTGTTAAGGCTGATGGCAGGATCAGTATTCCTTTGGGAGGGCGTGCTCAAATTTGTCTACGCGAATCAGGGCGTGGGACGTTTTACCAAACTAGGATTTCCGGCGCCCCATTTCACGGCCACGGCCGATGGCTGGTTCGAGATCGCCGGCGGTGTCCTTTTGCTTTCAGGTTTTCTGACGCGTTGGATTGCGGTGCCATTCATTATCGAGATGTTGGTAGCGATGGCATCAACGAAGATCCCGCTGTACCTGGGCACCTCGCCGCTGCCGTTGCCGCCTGTGCCACCACAAGTGGGCCTCTGGGCCGTGCTGCACGAGATACGCTCGGAGTTTGCGCAACTTATGATCTGTGCTTTTCTGTTGGTTGAGGGTCCGGGGCGGTGGTCCATCGATGCCCTTCTTGCGAGAACTCGCGAGAAGATGCGAAGCCTCGTAACGATGAAATCCAGCGTCTCCCTGGCAGACCTTTAGCAGACTACGCTTACGCTTTATATGTTTGATGGAGCGTGGACCTGACTTCTCTAACCGCCTTCGTCATGTTTATGGCGACAGGAACGATTAGGCGCTCCACGCGCTGTCATGTGACGGCGGTGACACGGTAGGGGTCTGGGGTTCAAATCCCCACGCGCCTACCAATATCTATCAATCGATTACCTCCACTACAGTTTGCTTTCGTTGCTCCAAAAACGCTCGACTTGGATATCTTGCCTCCCCAAAACAATTCTCTGAAAAATTCAGGCTATCGCCGTCTCACTTTCCGCGTACATTTAAGTACGGAATGTAAATCAGAATCCTGGCCCTACGCGTAACCAAACAATCGGACCAAATAACTAAGTGGCGCGATCTCCAACGGGCAGCTAACGCCGAGCTTTTCGCTGACAGTCGGATAAAGCCCGGCGTGAGCGCCTTCTTAAGTTGATCACTTCGCTACTCCGGTCCCGAGCCTCTCGACTTGACGTGAGCCGGACCACTAGAGACACTCCAAGCTCAATACTATTTTTGAGGTTCCAGCAATTCCAGGGAAGAATTATACCGTCTCAGATTATTTAGCTTTCCGATCTTGGATGAGAAGACTAGCCATTCCGGCCGCAATCGGATTTCACATCACCGCGACGATAATGATTTGGATCGTCGGCAAGTTTGTCTCCTTGCCACAACTCTTTCCCGATACCGCCAAGTATCAGCCGCAGATCGTGATCGCCACTGGCGTCCTGCGAAACATGGGATTCGAGGCCTGGTTTTTTGCGCTGCTGCCGTTTCACATCAAGTTGTACTCCCTATGTTTCGCGCTATTTGCACCCTGGTCCGGTTTTTCAATTCTTCTAATTGAGCCGCTAAATGCGCTCTATTACGTCGCCATTCTGTCCCTTGTTTATTACTTGAGCCGGCGCCTTTTCGGCCAGCAAACAGCCTTGTTGGCAACGCTCATCGTCGCCGTGTGGCCTACATTTCTGGCGCATACAACTCAGCCGCTGAAAGATCCGCTGTTCCTGGTACTCGCGCTGTTGTTTCTAACGATAAATTGCCTCTGGTTGGTGAAACAGTATTCGCCGGCTAGAGCCCTGGCAATCGCGACGCTTGGCGTTGTAACAGAATGCCTATTGTGGATTGTGAAGAGTGATATGTGGGAGGTGATGATCGCAATAGGGGTCGCGACTTGCGGGACAGTAATTATTAAGATGTTGAGAGCAAGAAAAATCACCAGCGGAAACATTGCCGGCGCGGTGTTGCTGCTGGTGATGAGCGTGATAATTCCTCGTATCGGAGTACAGCTTTATCAGCCGGCGCTCCGCTGGGCGGAAGCTCGTGGAGTTGCGGCTTTGTATAAGGATACCGACGCGTTGGCTAACGAGTCGGATATCCGCTCTGCGATGACTGCAGCTCAGCAATCCAGCGCTTCTCCAATTGCACGCATTTCCCGTTTCCGAGAAAGATTCAGACGTTCTTATCCGGGTGCGGGTTCGAATATCGACACGGATGTGAAATTCTCGGGCACAGCGGATATAATTCGATACCTTCCGCGCGCCGCGCTCATCGGTCTCTTCGCCCCCTTTCCGAAGATGTGGTTTGCGACGGGTTCGCAAAATGGCCGCATGGGCAGACTCATCGGCGGCATCGAAACGTTTGCGCTTTACATTATCGAAGTGATGGCACTAATTGGATTTTGGCAGCGACGACGTCAACCATCGGTGTGGTGGCTGTTTGTCGTGTCAATATTAGGGTTGACGGCGCTCGGTATAGTCGTAACGAACATCGGCGCTCTCTATCGGCTGCGATATATTTTTGTGATTTTGTTGGTGATGCTGGGGGCGGATGGAATCAGGCTGACGCTTCGCTACTTCGCTTCTGCCAGGCGGCAGACTGCGGGCCAACAGCTCCGGCAGGTTTAGGATGAATCAGGAAAAGATCTGGCAACACTTTCAGAATGAGGCGCCGGAAGTATTTCAACAGGCCGATGGACGAATTAGATTCCTTGTTCGCCAACTAAAGCGAAGAACACATTTCGGGGCGGCGGTATTGAATGTCGGCGTCGGCGGCGGTTTGTTTGAGCGATTGGCGATTCAGCAGGGAATGAATATTCACTCGCTGGATCCTGATGCCGGAGCAATTGCTCGTCTCAACGCGAACAGGGAAATGAAGCAACAGGCAATGGTGGGGTGCCTTGAGTCTGTGCCTTTTCCATCAGCAACCTTCGATGCTGTTGTCGTATCCGAAGTCTTAGAACACCTCTCGGATGGCGCCCTCGATCAGGCGTTGTTTGAGATTGATCGGGTCCTGGGTCCGCGTGGCCTAGTCGTTGGTACTGTGCCGGCGAACGAAAATCTCGAGGAGCAGCTAACCGTGTGCCCGTGCTGTGGCGAAAAATTTCATCGCTGGGGACACTTACAAACCTTCGATGACGATCGTTTAAGGAAGGTGTTGTCATTACAATTCAGAGTGCAAATGATTCGGGAGAAATTTTTTGTTCCCTGGTCCTACGTGGACTGGAAAGGAAAAACCGTTTGCGTTGTAAAGAACTGTTTGCTCCGCCTCGGCATTAGCTGGCCCGGCGCCTCACTTTATTTTGTGGCGGTGAAAAGATTACCCTGACAATTGAGATCCGATGATAAAAATCGCACTCATCATACGGTCGCTCGATGGCGGCGGTGCTGAAAGGCAACTGGTCACGCTGGCGAAGGCGCTTGATAAAAAGCGTTTCGCTGCGACGATTCTCACCTTCTATCCAGGTGGCGTTCTGGAACGAGAATTGGAAGGGAGCGGAGTGCGGCTCATATCTTTAGGTAAGCGCGGGCGCTGGGATTTACCTGTATTTCTCGGCCGACTTGCTTTTCAATTGCGACGATTAGGTCCTGACGTTATCTATAGTTATCTTGACATCCCCAATCTCCTGGCCGTCTGTGCGAAGCCATTCTGCTCGCGTCCGCTGATTATTTGGGGTGCGCGCTCATCGAATTTTGAACTGAATAACTATGACTGGCTGCGTCGGTTAGGCTTTGCGCTGGAGCGGAAACTTGCCCGGTTCCCCGACCGCATAATTGTAAATTCAAACGCCGGTCGGAATCATTTATTGAGCCGGGGATTTCCCGCTGAAGAATTGGTGTTGGTCCATAATGGATTCGATACCGAGCACTTTCATCCCAACGGCGAAGCGAGAATCAAAGTACGGAACGAGTGGGGGATTTCCAATAGTAAAATTCTTGTCGGGATGGTCGCTCGTTTCGACCCCGCAAAAGATCATGCGACGTTTCTACGCGCTGCCTCATTGGTAAACAAAGCAAGGCCCGACGTGCATTTTGTCTGCGTTGGAAGCGGGCCGCGGAGTTACAGGCAAAAGCTCCAACAACTTGCCGAACAACTGTCGCTCTCAGAAAAAATATCCTGGGCGGGGATGCGTTCCGATATGTCCGACGTATACAACGCTTTCGATATTATTGTCTCATCTTCAATATGTGAAGGTTTCCCCAACGCTGTCGGCGAAGCAATGGCTTGCGCAGTACCCTGTGTAGTCACTGATGCCGGTGATTCGGCCATACTGGTTGGTGACACGGGATTTGTGTCTGGGCCCAAAGACTTTCAAGCGTTAGCCGCAAACTTAATCTGCTGCATTGAAAGCGACCGACACGATCTTGGCCGCAAAGCTCGTCAGCGAATTCTGGAGAATTGGAGTGTTACCAAATTGGCGGAAGCGACCGAGCAAATAATTCTGGCTCTGCAGCAGAAGGGAATGCCGCGTCCTCTTCCTTTGTTTACCTTTAGTTCGTGACCGGTCGAAGACAGTCTCGCCCCAAAGGGACTACCGATGCATTTGAGTTTCAATGGAATAGAATCCGTCCATCTTCTAATTGAAATTCCCAGCGTAGTCTCAGCACTTTGAACATGTTTGCTTGTGGCACAAACTTCAGTCTGTCGCTTTCGCGAATTACAGACTGAATTCGTGTTGCTAATTTCGTTTCTCGCGCCGAGGTTAATGTGAACGCGGCGGATTGACGGCGAAATACTTAGTCGCGGGGCGTTACTTGAAAGAAGGGAACCAACCTTGAGGGCACAGTCTGATCCTATTAAAGTTCTGCACGTTATCAACGATCTTTCGGTTGGCGGCGCCGAAATGGTGCTTTACCGATTGTTGTCGGCGATCGACCGCCGCCGCTTCGACTGCACTGTAGTTTCTCTCAAAGATAATGGGACGTTGCGCGCGCAGATTGCCGCGCTTGGTGTTCCGGTCCACAGTCTGGCGATTGCGGGACCAGCAATCAGACCAGCTTCGATATGGCGGCTGCTGCGTCTGTTAAAGCAGGCAGCTCCGGACATAATTCAGGGGTGGCTGCCGCACGGAAATCTGATAGCGCTGCTCGCCGGCACCTTCACTTCCGAAAGAGTTCCAGTTATATGGAACATCCGGCAGTCGCTTGAGTCTTTCGAATACGAAAAGCCGATGACGCAAAAGGCGATCAAGTTAGGATCCCGTCTGTCACGCAAGCCCGCCACAATCGTCTATAACTCCAGAAGCGGCGCCGCTCAGCACGAAGAGTTCGGCTATAGCGCCGCCAAAGCGACCGTGATTCACAACGGATTCGATACGAAAGTTTTCGCTCCCTCGATCGAAGCCCGAGCATGTGTGCGCGCGGAATTGGGCGTTGCGGCCGATACTGTTCTCATCGGTTTAGTCAGCCGTTATCACGCAGTCAAAAACCATGCGAATTTTCTGCGGGCCGCTGCGGAACTAAGGAAGCGATATTCGAACGTCGAGTTTGTCATGTGCGGCAGCGGAGTGTCCTGGGACAATCGTCCGCTACGGCAACTGATTCAAGATCTCGCATTGACGTCCGCGGTCCATCTTCTTGGACCACGTCCGGACATGCCGCGGATCATTGCCGCGCTGGATATTGCGGCTTCCGCCTCTTATGGCGAAGGCTTTCCCAACGCAATCGGCGAAGCGATGGCCTGTGCGGTGCCGTGTGTCGTGACCGACGTGAGCGACCTGTCCTGGATTATCAAGAATGCTGGGATCGTGGTCCCGAAGAACGATGCATCATCAATGGCGCAGGCCTTCGCCGAGATGCTTGAACTGGGGGTTGAGGCTCGCCATGTGCTCGGAGGCAACGGACGGGCGCGGGTGATGGAGCATTTTCGGCTGACTGCAATAGCCGAAAAATACTCAACCCTTTATGAAAGTGTGCTGGCACGCAATGCTCGCGAAAGAAACAACGCGCCATTTCCGTCACGCTCAGAAGTATATTCCGACAGCTCTACTCCGGAGACAGTCGATGCACCAGTTTGAAAAACGAGCGGAGCAAATTCCTGTTTTTTCGCACCCGTGCTAACAGAAAGGCATTCAGTTTTATCGTTGTGAATACTCAACCCGTATCGTCAAACGTATTGCCATATGCGCCTGGTGCATGGTGGTTGCGGCCACGCGAGGCAGACAGGCCCGCGCTCTACTGGCATGTCGCGAGCCGCGCGTTTGCGTTCGCCATGTGGCTTGTTCCCCGGCGCTACAGATTCAAAATGGCGACCAGGTTCACGGCGGCGCTAACTCCAATCGTTAAGCGAACGCCATGGTATCGCAAGCATGATTCGCTGGGCATCGACGGAGTCGAAGAGATCGCCCTTTACCATGCGCTCAGCATCATGACTCGTGGCGGCGTATTATTCGATCTCGAGATTAAGATCGAAGGCGCCGAGATTCTGCGCGCGGCTTTACGAAATTCCCATGGCACACTGATGGTCGCACCACACGCCCTTCTCAGTGTCTTGCTGATTCGTTATTTACACGACGTGAGTTGTCCTCCGACGACCGTCGCGGCGACCTCTTTCGTTCATATTTATGGGACGCGTTTCGTTATTCCCGCCTTGCAGCCGTCATCCAATTTACTAATTCGCATCCGAACAGCGTTGCGTCGTGGCGACCTCGTGTATGCGATGATCGACGAGGCGCCGCGAAACTCTGCCCGGACTATCCAGTTTACATCCGGAACCCGCGCGGTTTATGTCTCTGACGCTTTGATTAAACTGGCGCAACGATGCGACGCCGGCGTGATTTTTACCTCAGCTCGACTCGACGAACGACAGAATATAGTTCTGAGGTTTGAGGCCCCCATGGCCGGCGCAGAAACGAGCGAGCTGTCAATAACAAAGAGTTTCGTAAACTTTCTTGAGACGCATGTTGAGCGGCGTGGCCGACCTGCTTCGGCGTAGGAAGAACAATGTGGAATTACAGCGATGGGTTCAGAGGCGGCGCACAAAAGTAATCCAGCCCAGTCCGCGATTGCGGACGAATGAAAATAGCCCAGCAGTTCACTGCTGGGATAAGAGGTGAAAGAAAATATAGTCCGTTAAGCGGACGACTGAATAATAAGCGCTAGATCACTGCACTCGTCAACCGTCCGTTACGCGGACTTAGACTCTGTTCGCGAGTCTCCCTGCGATAAATCGTTGGGCTAATATCGCCCGTCTGCTTTTGCGGACTAGCCATTAATGAGTCTGTCCCGCCGGCATCGATTCGGATGCTGATATGGTAATTGGTGACTTTGTCTCGATCGGCGGTTGCGTCAAAGGCTGCGGCACGGTTCCGAAATCAGTGCCGCTAAGGTATCGAGTAACACTCGCAAAATGCCAATATGTGACCCAGAGATTCACCAGTGCTTCAAATGTAAAACCATTCGGTCCCAGCGCGGCATTACGCCTGACCACCCGCAAGCAGACTCTTAGATGCCGCCTCAATTCGCCATCTCGCGCCATCACACAACCTAGCCGAACCGCCCGCACTGCAGCGCCGGCTGAAGATCGCAAATGGCCTGAAGGTCCTTGCAAATTTCTTGCGGCGATCGCTGCGCCCTTCAGGCGCACGCCGGTTGATCCCGAGAATCCTTCGAAGGCGCGATCAAAATACGCGTCCGGGTCGAACACTCGACTCAGAAGTTGACGAAAACCTACTTTGAGTTGCTCTCGGCTCATCTTTATTGGAAGGTAAGGAATCTCCGGATCGCCATAATCGAGGCGGCCTTCCTGGACCAGCCGATCATAAAGAGGTGTCGTGGGCAGCGGCGTCAGCAGGCTAATCGATAAATTGGCAATGCCGCTGGCCTGAATGAACTCAAACTGCTCGTCAAAGATGCTCTCATCATCGTTGTCGAAGCCAACGATGAAGCCGGCGGTAACAACCAGACCCCGTTCGCGGATCCGGTCGATCTTCTCGAGCAGTGAATCGCCGTGAACGTTCTGAAGCTTGCGGGTCTCTTTAAGTGAATCTATGCGCGGCGTTTCAATGCCAATGAACACTGACCGGAAGTTGGACTGGACCATCAAGTCAATGAATTCGGTATCGTTCGCGAGATTGATGCTGGCCTCGGTGGTAAAGGTGAGCGGATAACCGCGCGCCTTCTGCCATTCGATGAGGCATCGCAATAGGCGCTTCGCTTCCAATTTGTTCCCTATGAAATTGTCGTCGACGAGAAAGCAATCGTTGAAACCTTGAGCAGTAAGAGCGTCGAGCTCCGCGAGCACCTGGGCAGCTCGCTTAACTCGCGGACGTCTACCAAAAATGGTGATGATGTCGCAAAACTCGCAAAGGAACGGACAGCCGCGCGAGAATTGTACCGGCGCCGACGCATAACGATGTCGCCGAAGCAGATCGAACCGCGGCACCGGGACTGTTGTCATGTCCGTTTTTTCAGCCTGTTCGTAACGGCGCTCAACGCGAGCGCCGGACGCGAGGGCGTCCAGGAACGCAGGCCATGTTTGTTCCGCTTCGCCGATGAACCGCACATCGCACAGCGGTTCGAAGGCAGTGTCGCTCACCGTCACGAACGGCCCACCGGCGACGACCATCGCCGGCAACGATCGCAGTTTCAAAAGGATCTCGCGCATTCGATCGCGTTGGACAATCATGCCCGTTACGCCGATCACATCAAATCGCCGGAGGCTTTCAAAATCGATCGGCTCGACATTCTCGTCGAGGATAACAACCTCATGCGCGGCGGGAACCAGCGCCGCAACGGCGATGACGGAGCCATTGGCCATTGAGCATTGCGGCTTGCGACCCAGGTTGAAAAATGGCATCGCAAAGTCGAACGTCCAATACGAGGGTTTGCTGCGTGGGTTGATCAGGCAGATCGAAAGACGCCGGTTTGGCGCTGGTGGTTTGGACAATTCAGTTGACGACATCATCGCGCTTGTATGGAGTTCTGAATTCTACTTCTGTGGGCGGAGAAAGCAAACGCAGTCTTTTTTGTTAGTTCCACTATAAACCAACCAGGTTAAGTTAGCTTACACCTGCGTGTTCTTCGGCTTCTAACCTTCGCCGATCAATTGCTGCTCATCCACGCCTTTGATCAGCAGCCAAAGCATCGTCGCCAGCGGTCCAAAAGCATTGAGGAGCATGGTTAACTGCGTGATTAATGCGGGGTGGAATTGCGGCATCAGTATTTTGGTAAAAGTATTAATCGGAAACGCACAAGCGCCGATTATCAACAAGTAGCCCAGGACTCGCGGAAGAGCTTCCGATCTTACGACTATTAACCCGAGGCAAAATAGAAACATCGCCGTGAATACTTCCAACAGTCCAATGCCAAAATTGTTCAGCCTCAGAAAGATCATTGCCAGAGCATTGATCTGTTCCGGTTGAAATGCTTTCCGATAATCGGGGTTCGTCAAAACCGTCACTGCTCCAATATTGTTGAGTGAGTTAACGACGCCGATCGCAGCCGCCACCGAAGTAGACGTCAAAATAATCGTCGCCGATGTTTTATGAGTACGACGAAATAATCGGAATAGCGTCAATCCTAAAAAGAGCAAAAAGATTTGGGTGAGAATACTGCTGACGATCCCTGCCCGGAATAAAAATTCAGAAGCCATGATGTTGGCGGCAGTCGTTGTGGCATCCGCGAATACGATCAGCGTCGAGCGCACGTAGCCGAGACTGATACCAGTTGTAACTCCCACCAAAATCCAAAGTAAGCCAGCGAGTCTCGCTGTTGTTTTGCTTGAATTCATTATTCTCCCCTTTCATTTCTCAGTTGGGCCAACTAAAGAGCGGGGGCAAGCCCACCTTCCCGACCCCGAGATACTGTGACTGGCGCAATCGCTGATACGTTGAAAGCCTTTCTGACGCCCATCGCAACCTCAACCCTGATCAGCTCGCGGTTAGGAAGGTGGGCTTGCCCCCGCTCTTTGCGTGGCCGAAAGGCCGGGCCATTCCAGTCTGTTTATCCGCGGCAGCATTTGCACAGTCGCGTTCAATCCAACGGCGACGTTTCGCCGCCGCGATCATAAAGTCCCTGGCGCATTTTTTCCCGCTCCTCTGGCGTCATTTTTTCCCAACGTTCGTCCATCCGTTCGCGTATGCGTCCTCGCGAATGGCATCGATGAGAACCACCTCCGCCCAAGCCAAATCCGCCGAACAGGATGCGGCCGAGCGCCAGCAATCCGACCGATTGCCAAAAAGTGATCATTGGCAGGCCGAACAACAGCGGCGTCAACCAGTTCCACAAAAGCATCACGACCGTGCCGCCGATCGCGATAAAGACCGCCATGCCGACGATCGCCGCCGGCGCCATCCAGACTACTTTTCTCATTCTCTTACTCATGTTCAGTTACCTCTTCTTCGAAAACTCTTCGTAAATGGTCTGCAACCGTTCGCGCAGATGCAGCACTGCGTAGCGCTTGCGCGAAAGCAATGTGTTGACATTGACACCGCTTTCTTCCGACAACTCTTTGAAGCTGCGGCCCTCCAGTTCGTGGGCGATGAATACTTCGCGTTGCCCATAAGGATCGTCGGGCAGTTCATCAATCGCCAGTTCCAGTTCATCGAGCAGCACGCTGCGAACGTAAAGCGCTTCCGGTCCCTCATCGGGAGATGGCAATAAATCTTCAATCCGCAGCAGCTCGCCCTGTTCATCTTGCACTGTCGTGTCGCTGAACGCTTCTCGCTTCTTCTTTCGGAAACGATCCGTGATGCGATTGCGCGCGACGCGAAACAGCCACCCCGTAACGTGGTCAATTGGCATCAGCAGGCGATTGGCCTGGACCAGTTCGTAAAAGACTTCCTGCACGATGTCCTCCACGTCCGAAGGATCGGGCACACGCCGGCGAATGAAATTCCGCAGCCGGAATCGTTCCTCCGCGACGATGGCAGAGATTTGCCGGTCCTGTTCGAAGCGTTGCTCGTTCACCGGGCGTGTGCTCGACATTTCATACATCCACTACTGAAGACGCGCTGACGCGGGAAATATTGTAGAGATTTGAAATACGGTGTTGATGAAAGGAATACGGTGAGTGAAGCTGGGTGGTTCAGTTGTTTTGCGGCGCGAAGGAACGAACCGGACGCGCCAAGCCGATCGCACTGGGACCGCGGGCGTCCCGCCATGCGTCGTCAGACACTCCTACGGTGGAGAGAAAGTTGTTTGCGAAACAGCTTTCGCGCTACGCGCTCATTGCGGGCGAGACGCCCGCGTTCCCCAGTGATGTCAGAAGAGGGAAGTGGCTTTAGCGAATTTTGTTACTTGGAATTTCGCTCGTCGTGGATGGGCGCGAATGATCGGGTGGTGTGCTCGGTTACGCTTGACCTCGGTTCCGGCAACGCGCGCGCGTGGGCCGCGTCAAGTTCGTTCGTAACTTGTTCCTTCGGTCGCGGCGCATCTTGTTTGGCTTCGACACGTCGTCTGCCATGGAGTAACAGTCGGAGAAACACGCCTTCCAAGAGAAGCAATACCAGAAAGGGAAACAGCGTGAAGCCAAGAACTCTATCCGCGGGTAAGCCGAGCACAGACTTCATCATTCCCATTAGCAGCGTGATTGCTACCATGCCGAGGATGAAGACTCCGGCCATCGCGGATACGAGGAGCTCAGGCCTTACCGCTGGTACTTCAGGCGCGTTATCACCTGTTCCACCCAACTTAGCGCCGCAAAAATTACAGTAACTTAAGCCCTGCGCGACAGACACACCGCAAGCTGAACAATACATTCTGGTCTCCTCCGATGGCAGTACGATACTACATCGGCCTAAGTTCACTACTTGTGCTTTTGAAGCGGTGGTTAGACCCGGAAGTCCGCGGACTGTGGGCCAATTCATACAAAAATAATTTTACTTGTTTATGGCCCAGACGGCCGCAGAATTTCGCGTTAACAAATAGAGCACCTGGCGATTACGGAGAAACGTATGAACCAGAACTTTAAGCGAAAAGGAGCCCCGATGAAACTCAACGCGAAGTATGTCACTTTTTCAATGATTGCAGTGGCGAGCACTTATGTCATGTATCACAACGAACGTTTTCTGGCCGACTCGTCGCATCCGGCCTGGCAACACTACGCGCCCTTTAAGTGGTGGTTGCTGCCCCACGGAATATTCGGCGCCATAGTGCTGCTGTTCGCGCCGTTCCAGTTTTCAGATCGGCTGCGACAGCGATTCACCAAAGCGCATCGCATTATGGGACGCATGTATGTCGTTGGGGCATTCGGTCTCGCACCCCTCGGTGCTTACATCCAGTATTACCAGGAGCGATTTGGAGCGCCGCGTTCCTTTACTGTTCTGGGAACAGTGGACGCTCTTATGCTTATTGGCGCGACGGCACTGGCTGGTCTATTCGCATACAAACGAAAAATCGCGTTGCATCGTCAGTGGGCCACGCGCAGTTATGCAATCGCGCTGGTCTTCATCGCTGGGCGTTTTATTTTGGGAGTTACCGGATGGGAAGCTCTCGGCGTTGAAATCGTACAGGCAATGATCTGGTCCTGCCTCGCACTGTCAGTTCCGCTGGCCGATGTTGCGATTCACTGGAAAGAACTTCGTTCGACTGTGACTGTGCGTGTTAAGGCAGGGGGGTCGCGGAAACCGAGCATGCCAAGAAACGCAGTCGGCGCAACCTAGAGTGAAACTGGGACGCGGTCCCAGTAACTCTCATGACCGCTCAGGTATTGCTAGACGAAAAATCACGCATGCGAAAACTGCCTTTGCCAGATCTAGAACCGTTCGATCTTTGCCCTCAATGCGCATGTAAAGTTCGATTTCGCCGTTCTGCCAATTCCCAACGTTCAATTCCGAGCGATAAAGTCGCCTTCCGTTTACGGTTTCCCAATAGGCGCGGATGTTCGCTCTCTTTCCCCGAATTCTCGTAGTGCTCTCCTCATAATCATTCATCCGGCTCTGGCGCCGCTCCTTATATGGAAGCGATTCACTGCGACCCCAGATGAATACTAGCCTGGTTGAATCTTTGTTGTACTCTGCCCTTGTGCCCTGCGCTTGTTTCAAGTCGCGCTTTACAAATCCCGGCGGCAAGCGAAAGGTAAATAGACCCTCGACATAATAAGAATTCACCACTGAGGCACAGAGAACACCCGATGTGGACGATCCCACCGCGGACCTGACGTTATCGGTTGTCTCGACATTGCCGGCCAGCCTGACGGCTACAGTAACCGGTCCGGGCGCGTTAACAATCTCGGGCAACATTACAGTTGCGGCCGGGGTTTATCCGATCAATCTGCAGGCCGTCGATCCACACAGCGCCACAACCGACGCCACCGTGACGATTACGGTGACCAAGGAAAACACAGAGACAGCCTACACGGGCGACCAGGCTGTGGTGACGGCGGGACCATCGATACAAACGGCAACCGTTCGTCTCGGCGCGCACTTAACACAGGAAGCAGACGGAGCACCGGGCAACATCACGCTTGCGCGAGTGACTTTCGAGTTGTTCAATTCGAATAACAACAGCAACACTCCTGATCGCACTGTGACCGGGGTCGTCGTTGACAGTAACGGCGATGCCTTCACGTTCCTTTCGGGAGTTGTCGCTGATACGTATGTCGTCAAGGTCAAGATAGATGCGACCAACGGCTACTGGACAGCAAACCTGGTGGGCATTGGGACAATCAACGTTGCCGTCGGCTCCAACGATCAAGCGGCGATGGGAGGCGGTTGGGTATCCGACGGCGCTAGTATCAACGGTCACGGCAATTTCGGTTTCACCGTTCGAAACGATAAAGGCAATCCGCGCGGGACCGCGGCCTTTACCAGCCTAAATCTAAATGATGGCTTTATTCGCGTACCCAGGCTTGATAGGCGGGTTGAGTATTCTTCCCGAATGTTCTTTACCCAAACGTACAATACCGGGAACGTATACGACTATGAAGTTGAGATTCCATCCATTAATTTCGTAAAGCTGCACGGCTCCATATCCTGGACAAAGGACGATGATGACGTAATCTGCCGAATAAGAACTCGGGATCTTTTAGCCGCCGGCAGTTCTCCGGCTGACCTAAGAGATTTCGTCGAAAGCTATGCCGTGGTTCTGCCACAGACAACGAAGTTTCGAACAACACTGATGGAACGGACCTACTACGAACTCTTAAGAATTTACGCGAACGAGTTAGACAAGGCGAACACACTGCTTATAAGTTTTGGGTTCTCTTTTAATGACTCGCACATTCTTGATATGACGAAAAAGGCTCTCAAGAACCCTACGCTTAAGCTTATCGCGTTTGCATTCAACGATGCCGACCGCGAGGCTTTTGCGGTTAAGTTTGACTCGAATAATAATGTCGAAATCGTTACGCCCGCGGTCGGTGAGGAAATTGGCTTTCAGCGTTTCAATGAACTACTCAGGGATGTTCTTCCACGGATGGAGCAGAATCGATGAGCGTCGCGACTCTCACCCGTGATGCAATTCTCCGCGTCGGACAGGTCTCTGGCGTAGATGGACGCCGTATTTATATCCTAGTCGATAAGAACAAAAACCTATCTGACATGTTTTTAGACGGAGACATCCTCAAAAACATTTCAGTGAATAGTTACATCGAAATTAGAAAGGGATTTCTAAGCATAATAGGTCGAGTTGAAGGCGAAAAGATTGAAGAGGAATTCTATCGAACATCCGAAAACGATCGAGACTTTATTAATCGCAACAAGCGCATATTAACAGTGTCGCTCGCGGGTTACATTGACGATACGGGTTTGTTCAGGGGTGGGACCAAAGAACTACCCCTAATTGGCAATGAAGCATATATCGTCACTCAAGAAAAGATTCACGTAATTCACAGTCTCGTAAGCGATGATGCTCCCTATATCAACATAGCTACAAGTTATGGTGAAGGTTTCGATATTCAGCTACCGATTGATGGGTTATTCAATAGTCATATAGCGATATTTGGCAACACCGGAAGTGGGAAATCGAATACGCTCGCATATCTTTATCAAGAGCTTATTCGGACACTCTACCAGCGCAATCCTGACGCGTTTGCACAGAATGCTCGCTTTGTTCTCTTTGATTTCAATGGCGAATACACTTCGGAGTCGTGCATAGCCCACACCAAAACAGTTTACAATCTCTCTACACGCGTCGGCGACGCTGACAAACTACCACTCGGTGAAGAGTCACTACTAGACATAGAAATTCTTTCGATCCTCGCCCAAGCTTCTGAAAAGACGCAGCGACCTTTCCTCAAACGAACGCTCAACTTCTTTATGAGCGTACTTGCCGCCGAGGACCCAGAAAACTACATAAAGAACATAATGCGTCGCAGAATCAATGATCTCCTTCAGATGAGCGACAAAGTAAGAGCTTATTTACTCGTCGACTACTTTCGCGAGATTCTGCCAAGCGAAGATGCCGAAGGTCAGCAGATTGATCTAATTTCCGATTTGGACTGGTACAACAAGGGTTCCGAATTCTTCATCAAAGCCGGCGATATATATCTCCAACAGCATCCGGATCTAATTGTTGATACTTTCATCTACGGTCACGTCGACGAATTTGAGTTCGGAGAAAGCTTGCTATCTAACCTCATCGTTTTTCTCTATCTTCAACTTGTGTCTGACGTCTTAGCGAATCGCGCGCAAAACGAACACATAGCGCCAGTTATTAACAGGATAAAGAGCAAGCGGGACGATATCGACAAATTGTTTGACCTTAGTGGAGATGCCCAATTCTGGGAAACGAATTTCGTGGTCGTGAATCTCGACGATGTAAATCTAGAGATGAAGAAAACAATACCTTTACTGCTTTCTAAAAAGCTCTATGCAGAGCACAAAAGAGCCGGCGCAAACAAATCCCTTAACATCATCATCGACGATGCATAACATTCTTTCAACAGAATCTTTTCGTGAGGCTGAAAGCTGGAAAGACTACCGGCTCGAAACCTTTGAGGAGATAATTAAGGAAGGGCGGAAGTTTGGCGCATTCGTCACCCTTTCCAGTCAGAGACCTAACGACATCTCGCCTACACTCACGTCGCAGGCTCACAACTATTTCATTCACCGACTCATTAATCAACGCGATCTCGACACTATAGCAAGCGCCGTTTCGTACATCGATCGACTGACCGAAGAGTCTATACCAACCCTTCCTACTGGTACGTGTATCTTTAGTGGCGTTGCTAGCCAAATGCCTCTAAAAATAAACGTAAAGCCCTTGGATGAGGACCGCCGTCCGCGAAGCTCAACCCGCAAATTTAGCGTAATCGTACCCGAGCTTGACTATTTGCCCTTGGACTAGGAAATTGAAGATCGGCGCGAAGAGAAATTTAATTGTTTGTGCGAGCTGCGTCGCGTAGGACCGCGCGGATCTTGGGATCCCGTGCCTCTCGTAGGTCACCGTAGTATCGAGCCGCCTCAACATCATCTCGCAATACCTGAGCGACGCGAGTCGCGGCCGAACCTTGAAGCGACGCCAACCAAGCGCGACTTCTACCAGCTTGCTTATAGCGATCAGTCGGTGGCTCTAGTCGAAACAGAGATTCGCACGCGTCCTCCAGTAGATCAAACTCACCAGCGTTTGCCGCAGCTTGCGCTACTCGTTGCAGCCAATGAAGAGGCACATTCAAATAGTCAAAATCTCGATTACCCCAAGAAATATTTGAGAAATGCTTTTCCATCAAACGCACCAACTTTCGAGCATCTGCGGGAAACGCGCTAACGAAGCGATCTAATCCGCTTCCGTCAATCTGAGCAAGTTCATCGATAAAGAAGACCTCATCCTCGGGAGACGCTTCGGCAGCCTTCAGAACTTCAACTGTCGCATTGTCATCTCCTTGCTTTGCCGCATCGAGCAATTCCGGGGAGACGCCTGCGACGATTGGAGGTTCCGTACCAACTCTATCTAAAAGGGCAAGCAGGTCATTCATATTCTGGGGCCGCCGGGCGGGATCAGGGTCCGTTAGCACGCGAACAAAACGTCGCCACGGCTCAGGAGCGGGCAAGTCAATGTTGGGTGCTGGCCATTTACCCGTCAACGCCCAAGCTGCCACGCGACCAAGGCTATAGCTGTCCCAAGCTGGGGTGGCTAAATGAGCTGAATAATGAGCCTCGGGTGGAGCGAACCCTTCGGTTCCCAGGAAGACGCCAGTACGCGTGTGCTTGGCAGTCGTTTGGCCGGGCGGGCGACGTACGGTTCCCCAGTCAGCAACAACCCAACTTCCGTCCTTCAACAGAAGGAGATTGCTTTGCTTGATATCGCGGTGTACGAACTCTTTTTCATGAGCGGCGTTTAAGCCTTCGGCCGCACTTCGCAAGATCGTAAACAGCAACGATGAGTCAATCGGCAACGGCAACTTGTCTGCCGTATTAGCAGCTAACGGCATCGTGTACCATTGGTAATCATCACGATCGAAATCGAGAATCGGCATTACGTTACGGTGTTCGATCGAACCCTGCACTTCAATCTCGCGACGCATACGGTCTTTTGCCTCACTCAGACCACCCTTCCGGCGTTTTAGCGCGACAAACGCTCCAGTACTCCTATTCTGCGCTCGAAATACTTCCGCTTGCCCGCCATCACCTATCGGTGATCGATCCAAGCGGTAGTTGTCATGATAGTCACCCATTAATAGGAACGCTCTGGCCCTTGTTCAAAACTAAAGTCGCAAATTCGACGCGCGCACCAAATCGGTTTCAGTAGAGCATATTTATCTTCAGTTCAGTCGAGTTTACCAGAAGTTACGGCACACTTATGGGAGAGAAAGCCAAGCTGAATATGTTAGGCTCTCGACATACGCTTCCCGTTAGTCGAGGTGACAGGGAATATTCACGGACTGTGCTATGAGAACGCCGAGCAAAGCTTCAGTTCATTATCGCAACTGCAATGTCTGTGAAGCGTCCGCTTTATCCACCACCTCACTCACAACGTGGCTAATAGTCTCGTATGAATTTCTTATCGAAGACACCTAAGAGCCGTGAATCGTGAATCGTCAATCGTGAAGGGAAGAGGCAGCAATCAGAGGTCAGAAGTCAGAGATCAGAAGTCAGAAGTCAGAAGTCAGCAGACTCGTGCATCATGAATAGATTGCAGAAGCCCGTTGATTACAAGCCCGACGCCGAATGCAATTCTCAAAGTAAGGCAATGAATTCTTCGACCGTGAGGCCTGTTTGGCGAATGATCGCGCGGAGCGTGCCGCGATCAAGTTCCTTGTGATTGGGAATGGTGGTTTGGGTGGGCGGTGATTTGCGCACAATGACTATGTGACTGCCACGCTGCCGATAAACTTCGAACCCGATCTTGCCGAGCGCCTTGACACAAACTGCGCCCGAGACTACCGGCAGCTTGCTCACGCAGCGACCTCGACCAACTCGACGCGATCCTCGGGAAGCGGCTCGCCGCGCTCACGCAAAACTTCTTCATGCAATGAGATCGCCTCGCGCACATTTTCGAGTGCCTCTTCGCGCGTTTTTCCCTGGCTGATGCAACCGGGAAGACTGGGAACTTCGGCGACAACAAAACCGTCTTCGCCCGGATATAAAAGTACTCGTCTTGTCATGAGGAGATTCTAACCGAAACCTGGCGTTAGTGAATAGACCGCCTTGAACAAACCGTCAATCTGAACGCTGAATCGTAGACTATGAAATAGGTTTCATGAAGCCTTCAACTCACAACGTCTGATAATCTCGTATAAATTTCTTATCGAAGACGCATATGCCGACGGTTAACAATAAGATGACCGCAATGCCGGCGAGGCCGGCGACGAATCCAAACAGCGGGTTTGCACCGACAACAAAGAGCACAGTCAGCACTCCGAGCGGATTGATCATTCCATGAAGCGCGCTTGGCCCCAGAATAGTCCTCGACTTAAACCGGCAATAGGCCATCGGGAAAGATAGAGCCATGGTGAATAACGTCATCATAAATATTCCCGCTACCGGATGGCCCGGATAGTTGTGGCCCTGCAAGATAATCGGTGCGTGCCATAATCCCCACACCACACCAATAAATAAGTTGCTTCTCACTAAGCCCGACTTTTGTGTTTCTCTCAACAACAATCCGCGCCAACCTAACTCTTCGCCACAGGTGAAGGGAAGATTGAAGGTAAACCCGGCGATGACACCTTGCATCAGCGCTAGCAGGAAGATGGCAACCGGCGGAATGGGAAGCTGTTGGGGCACCGGACCAAAAGCCCCGCGCGAAAAGATTGTGAGCTGATGTATGAACGCAGCTTCGCTGAAATCAATTCTGCCAAAGAGATCAACTCCGGATACGTTTCCCAGGATGCCAATGATCACAAACGTTCCCAGGACGATGAACCAGACAAAGCCGACGGTAGTTATCAAGAGCCAACGCAGCGATATGTTTTTGAGTGTGAATCCATATGGCTTCAACGTCTCGCGGTAAACCAGCTTCTGCAAGATCAAAGTGGCATACGCGGGCGCCGGCATATAACCGAAGGCGATAACTACCAGGAACAGGATTGAGCCGTACGGGATGTGGAGCAGGTATGCGGCCAAAGCCACTGACCAGCTAATCAGGAATGTTAAGAGAATGAATTGTAGGACTTTCTTGCTCAGCATGGCTTAATAAAACAGCAAACAGCAAACAGCAAACAGCAAACAATAGACAGCAGACAGTCGGACAGGGCGGTTCGTGAATCGGGAATCGTCCGTGAACCACTTGCAGCACTTAGGAATTCATATGAGTCCGCAGATTACTCCGATTACACAGATTTGCAAATCCTTAAAACCGACTGGCTAGTTCGCAAACAAATCAGGTACTTCTTATCTTGTTGATGAAAGTTTGAACTCAAATCCGTGTAATCTGCGGAATCAGCGGATATGATTCATGCCATGGCAACCGTCGACCAAGCTTCAGCTCACTATCGCGCTTGCAATCTGTGCGAAGCGATCTGCGGGATCGTGATAACAGCGGCAGACGGCAGCGGCAGTCGGCAGGAGCTGGAATCAGTACGCAGGAGCAGTAGGCAGAAGGCAGCAGGTACAGACGGCAGCGGCAGACGGCAGGAGCAGGTCGAAACTGAAGACTCAAAACGGGAAACTAGAAACTGGCTCGACATTCGCGGTGACAAGGACGATCCATTCAGCCAAGGGTACATCTGCCCAAAGGCCGCGGCTCTCGGAGATCTTCACTACGATAAAGACCGGCTAAAATATCCTGTACGACGAGCTGCTGATGGTTGGCAACGGATCGGATGGGACGAAGCTTTGGATGAGGTCGCCCAGAACCTCAAGCGCATTAACGCGAAGTACGGAAGAAATTCAATCGCAACCTATCTCGGTAATCCGACCGTTCATAACTACGGCGCGCTTCTGTTCGCGCCGGGGTTTCTCCGCAGCCTACACACACGAAATAGGTTTTCCGCAACTTCTGTGGACCAACTGGCCCATCACCTGTCCGCGTACCTCATGTTCGGGCATCAACTCCTTCTCCCTGTCCCCGACATCGACCGCACCAAGTTTTTTCTAATTCTCGGCGCGAATCCCGCGGTTTCAAATGGCAGCATGATGACTGCGCCAGGAATGAGCCGAAGGTTGCAGGGAATTCGCCAGCGGGGAGGGAAGGTCGTACTCATCGATCCGCGTTTCACGGAAACTGCGCGCCTGGTCGACCGGCATTTGTTTATTCGTCCAGGTACGGACGTGTTATTGCTGCTCGCACTGCTCCACGTTGTCTTTGACGAAGCGTTAACCGACCTTGGTCCATTGGCCGCGTTTACAAAAGGCGTAGACACGATTGGCAAACTCGTCGCCGAATTCGCTCCCGAGAAAGTTGCAGCAATTACCGGCATCGACGCCGAACAAATTCGCAGCCTGGCTCGGGAATTTGCTGCCGCCGAATCCGCTGTCTGCTACGGAAGAATCGGTGTCAGCACTCAGGAGTTTGGCGGCGTTTGCCAGTGGTTGATTAACGTCTTGAATATTGTGACCGGAAATCTGGATCGGCCGGGCGGCGCGATGTTCACACTTCCGGCGTTCGATCCAATCGCGGCACCACAATCGCTGTCGCCGCGAGGTAGTTACGCGCGTTGGCACAGCCGTGTGCGAAAGCTGCCTGAGTTTGCCGGAGAGCTTCCGGTAGTCACGCTTGCGGAAGAAATTTTGACCGAGGGTCCGGGACAGATTAAGGCCCTGATAACTTCCGCCGGCAACCCGGTCCTGTCGACGCCGAACGGCCGTGAGTTGGACCGCGCATTTGCCGGCCTGGAGTTCATGGTCTCGATCGATCCTTATATTAATGAGACGACCAGGCATGCGCGCATTATCTTGCCGCCAAGCTCGTCACTCGAGCGCGGACACTATGACGTGGCGTTTCACGTGCTGGCAGTCCGTAACACTGCCAAATTTTCACCGCCGTTCTTTCAAGCGGACGCCGAGACGCGACATGACTGGGAGATATTCGTCGAACTGCAAACACGCATAGAACGCGATGACCTGTTGGGAAATGTGAAACGTGAGGTCATTAAAAGATTCTTCGGCCCTGAACGAATTCTCGACCTGGGATTGCGGTTTGGACCTTACGGCGCAAAGTTGAATCCCTTTTCAAAAGGTCTGACTTTGCGAAAGCTCAAAAACGCGGTCCATGGAATCGACCTTGGACCATTGCGCTCGTGCTTACCGGGGCGTCTGCGTACTTCGGATAAATGTATTGAGTTAGCGCCGGATGTCCTGGTCCAGGATGTCGAACGGGTTAAGGCGAAAATGCTTGAATGGGACCACGGGCGTCCCGCCCGCAAACCTTCGTCACCGCCATCACCCAATGGATCTCGTGACTCCAGCGGCCATCTGCTCTTGATTGGACGACGCCAACTGCGCAGCAACAACTCGTGGATGCACAACAGTGAAAGATTAATGAGAGGCAAAACTCAATGCACAATGCTCATGCACCCAATGGATGCAGCCCAGCGCGAGCTGAAACCCGGCCAGGAAGTTTCGGTGCGCTCGAAAGTCGGAAGCGTGGTAGTGCCGATTGAGATTACCGAAGACATGATGCCGGGTGTGGTGAGTATTCCGCACGGTTGGGGACATGGCCGGCAGGGAATTGAATTAGAGGTGGCCCAAGAACACGCCGGCGAAAGTATCAACGATGTAACCGATCATCTAACGATCGACGCTCTTTGTGGAACAGCAGCGTTCAATGGAACCTGGGTGCAGGTTGAGGGAATGAAGTGATCGGGCACAGCGACCAGAAGCCGCATGACGTTTTGCGGCTTTGCCGCGTCCCGTGCGGTGAGCCTATGGCTCACCGCACATGGAGTCAGGGACCAGAGGCTACGCCTCTGCGCTGGTTTTTACTCTAAATAGCGACGGGTAGCCGCAGCCTGATAACAAACCCCGCTAGCGGTAAGCCATAGGCTTACCGCACGGCGGCGAAGTCGAAAAAGCTAAGGTGGCAAAAGAGTCTGAGAAGCCCTCCTTGAGCAGCGAATAATTCTCATCGTTTCAGATAATATCCGCGCTTCGTCAGCACAATTGGTCGATCCTTTCGCTTTTTGCTGTCTGCGATTGTGATCGCAACGAGCCGCAGCTTGCCGTCGTCATTTGTGTTTGTCGGTCGAAATCCGATTGCATAGCGCGCACGCAAACGATCGATTACGGCGCCGAGCTTTAAATCGACTTCGTTCTTGTCAGCGCCGATCACTTCGCCGCCGGTTTCGTTGACGTACTTGTTCACGGCCTTAATCTGGCCAAATGAAATCACGTTAAAGACTTTTCCGATCGCACCTCGCACAATTAAGCCGTAAACGACGGTCCCGTTGGCGAGTAGTTCCGTCACAATCTCTTTTTCTTTTGCACCCATCGACGGCGCGATGTTGTCGGTGATAACGATAATCACTCGCCGGCTGTTTGCTGCGGGCGCCTTCTGCATATGAAGCGCGGCGCTCTCAAGCGCTGGCCCAAGAAATGTACCGTTGCCGAGGACGTCGGTCGCCGTCGCAGCCTTTATCTGTTTCGAAACCAGCGCGCGGTCGGCTGTAAAGTCCTGCGCTAATTCCGAGCCTTCCGAAAAAGCCATCACCGCCACCTGATCTTCAGGTTTTAGATGGCGCAAAGCATTCAGCGCACCGTCGCGAATCTGGTGAATGATGGGACGCACGCTGCGGCTTACATCAAGCAGGAGGATGATCGAAAGTGACAACTCGTCGCGGCTGAAATAGCTGATTTGTTGTTTGGTCCCATTATCCGAAAGTTCGAAATTATCTTTGGTGAGATCGCCGATGACGCGTTTTGTTTTCTTATCGATGACCTGAGCGTCGAACACAACTAGATCGGTGTTGACTTTGATGATCTGGTCGACATCTTTTTCCTGCGCGACGGCGAAGCGAGGCAAGAGTAGCGCTGACGCTACTAAAATAATGGATGAAAGTAACTGGTTTCTCGTTGAGCGATGACTCATCCGTTCGCTTGCCGCCAACCCCAAGCGTACCAGACGACGAGGCCGGTAAGTATGAGTTCGGATGGTGAGCAAATAAAAGGCGCCGGCGATTCTGGCCCACAAGCGCGGCGAGTATTCAACGATCCGGTTCATGAGCTGCTTCTCGTGCAAAAATTACTGTTTCAGGTTGATGCGTAACTCATCGTACTACGCAGGACGGGACGTTCCGGTTTCGTAAATTATTGCTTGATCCACAACAGCATGTCCACGACCAACTTCGCCGTATGATGCGCGTCAGGCCGTTATGTGCTTACTTCACTTCGAGTGATTCAACTGGGGGCGTAATCCCATCGTTAGTTCGACCTTTCGAAAGAGCAGAGCCCGTCCGGTTTCTGGCGTCCTCACTCCAATGCGGATTAAGATGAGCGCGCTCGTTAAGCCTACTCGTTGTTCCGAACATAGAATCCTATGAAGCACGCAATCTCGATTCTCTTGCTCTTCTGTCTCGCCTTAACCTCGTTCGCTCAAACGCCTGATCGGCAACAGTTCATTCGTACTGATGCGCCGCTGATCGCGTTGGCGCATGTGCGCGTGATTGACGGCACGGGCGGATTGCCGCGCGAGGATCAAACCATCGTCATTAGCGGCGGGAAGATTCAGTCGGTTGGCCCAAGCGGAGACGCGAAGCTGCCGGCGAATGCCCAGACGCTCGACCTCACCGGCTACACCGTGCTGCCCGGACTCGTCGGCATGCACGACCACATGTTCTTTCCGATGGGTGGCTCGCCGCCGATGTATTCGAATATGGGCAGCAGTTTTCCGCGACTGTATCTCGCGCTGGGCGTCACCACCATTCGTACGACGGGAAGCGTCGCGCCTTACACTGATCTTGAAATAAAGCGGCTGATCGATTCCGATCGCATGATTGGACCAAAGATGTTCATCACCTCGCCTTATCTGGAAGGCCGCGGCTCATTCACGCCCGTGATGCACGAGCTTACCGGCCCCGAAGATGCGCGGCGCATGGTGAACTATTGGGCCGATGCCGGCGCCACTTCTTTCAAAGCTTACATGAACATCACGCGCGACGAGTTGCGCGCGGCCGTGGAAGAAGCACACAAGCGCGGTTTGAAAGTAACTGGCCATCTTTGTTCGATCGGCTATCGCGAAGCTGCGGAGTTGGGCATCGATAACCTTGAGCATGGGTTGCTTCCTGATTCGGAATTCGTTCCCAATAAGGAACCCGACAAATGTCCCGCGGCCGCGGTTAGCGCCAGTCTGCTCCAACTCGACATCAACAGCGAACCCGTCAAGGAAACCATTCGCACGCTGGTCGCGAAAAAGGTCGCGCTCACTTCGACGCTGCCTGTGTTCGAAGCAGGCGCGCCGCTGACTCAAAGTGGAATTGGGTCCGCTGCCGCCGTCCTGAATCCGCGTCTCCTCAGTGTGATGAACGCGGACGCGCGCGTGCGTTATCTGACGGCTCGATCGCGCATCGCTTCTAATTCGCCGGCCGCCATATTGGTGCGCAAGTCAATGGATTTCGAACGCGCGTTCGTCGCCGCGGGCGGGTTACTAATGGCGGGCCTTGATCCAACCGGCAACGGTGGAATTGTTGCGGGCTTTGGCGACCTGCGCGAAGTTGAGCTGTTGGTCGAAGCGGGATTCACGCCGTTGGAAGCGATCAAGATCGCCACCCTCAATGGCGCTAAGTTTCTTGGCGAGGAGGCGCGCATCGGTTCAATTGCGCCAGGCAAGCAGGCAGACTTGATGGTGGTGAAGGGAAATCCGGCAACGAATATTAACGACGTCGAGAAAGTTGAAATTGTTTTCAAAGACGGCGTGGGCTACGACTCAGAAAAGCTGATTCAATCGGTTCAGGGGTTGGTAGGAATTCGCTGAGCGCGCGGTCAGCTCGCACAATCGAGTGGGCGCGTTAGTGGCACCTTTTAACTCGAGCAGCGCCGCCGTGAGTCAACGTAAAGGTCCCAATGATCTCTTTCGTTTCGAGATTAGAAATCGTGAGAGTCAGTTCCTGATCTTTCAGGTGACCAACGAAGCGGGCCGCAACAGAATTATTTTCGCCGGCCCGGGTCGGCCCCGGGCGCTGCGCGATGAATTTTCCCTTAACATCAAAACCACCCTCGCTGTTTAGCGTCACCGGCTCGTCAATCGTAGCAGTTGCACACGCAAACTGAATGTCAGCGCCATTGTCTTTTACTTGAAGACGGATGTCTTGTCCGCCCCACGCGCCGGTTGCCAACTTGTTGTTGCTCTGCGATGGCGTCTTGTTTGCGCCCCCTTCTTTCGTGTTGCAGGAACCGCCGTCGGCAATCGCTAAAAGCAGCAGGCAAATACTTAGGGCAGGAAAAATTAGTGCTATTTTGATCATGATATTTCTCTCAATCCGAATCGCGTTTCTTTTCTAGTTGAACGAGTGGGGAAACTTTCTTGCGGCGCCGATGTGTACTATACCATTGCCTGAACGAAGGACTATCGGTGCAGCGGCGAACTAGCGTTTAGTGCGATTACTGCGAAGTAGTTGTTGCTGAGGCGTCCCAATCTGTTGTTTACCCGCGGGATTCACGACCGATTGCAAAAGGTATCAGGTCCGTTCGATGTTTGGTCAGAGGCCCCCGACGAAAACTCGCCGGCTCAATTGAAAGGATCGACACAAATGAAGACCTTCACCCAGGTCCACGTAGCGATTAGCCTGGTCGCCATTGCGTCAGGGTTAATAGTAATGTTCGGATTGCTTGCACGTAAGCGGCTCGACCGTTGGACCGCGTTGTTCCTGTCGACCACTGTGTTGACGAGCGTGACCGGGTTCTTCTTTCCGTTTCATGGTCTGACGCCGGCAATTACGGTGGGGATAATCTCGATGTTGGTGCTGGCGCTTGCTCTCTTCGCTCGCTACGCCCGTCACCTCATCAGCCCATGGCGTGGAATCTATGTCATCACGGCCATGCTGGCTCTCTACCTGAACGTTTTCGTTTTGATCGTGCAGAGTTTCCAAAAGGTGCCGTTCCTGAGAGCGCTGGCCCCGACGCAGACTGAACCCCCCTTCTTAGTTGCGCAGGTTGTAGTCCTGGTGCTGTTCGTGGTGCTTTCGATCGCCGCGGCGATCAGATTCCGCGTCGCGACCGCGGCTTAGGTAGTTGATGTCCGATAAGCTTCAGCTTGTCGTAACGTTGGGGAGACAGACTTCAAAGTCTATCGGACACCTGCAACCAAATTGGCGCCAACCAGATCGCGAAGTGGTTAGCCTCAAACTCGTCAATGAACTAGAATGCTCGCCTGCTTCCAACACAAATAAACAGGAGACGCGAGATGAATGAAGTACTTGACGACGCTGCGCTCGATCAATTGTTTCGTAACGCGCGCAGCCATTCGGCGTGGCTTGATAAACCTGTCAGCGACGAGACGCTAAAGCAACTGTACGGCGTGATGAAATGGGGCCCAACCAGCGCCAACGGTTCGCCAGCCAGATTTGTTTTCGTTCGCTCGCCGGAAGCAAAAGAGCGACTGCGACCAACGCTCGCTCCGGGTAATGTGGAAAAGACGATGACGTCGCCGGTCACCGTGATCGTCGCCTACGACTTACTCTTTTTCCACAAGTTGCCGAAACTCTTTCCGCACGCTCCGGGGATGCGCGATCTTTTTGCCGGGAATCCGCAACTGATCGAAGTCACCGCCAAGCGCAACTCGTCATTGCAGGGCGCCTATTTGATCATTGCGGCCCGCGCACTCGGACTCGATTGTGGCCCAATGTCAGGATTTGATAACGCCAAGCTTGATGAAGAATTCTTTGGCGCCGGAAAAGAGTGTGAAGGCTGCGAGCAGGAGTTTTTTCCTTCAGGTCACGTCAAGTCCAATTTTCTATGCAATCTTGGTTACGGCGACGCGGCACAGCTGTTCCCGCGCGGCTTGCGGCTGGAATTCACGGAAGCCTGTTCGCTTCTTTAGTTGATGATCGCTGGAGACTTGAAACGAATGCCTATTCGAATTCTTTTGCAGACTACCATTCCGGCCACGAAGGACGATTGGAACATCGATCGGTTCAGTTTATTGCGCGAACACCTAAGTTCACTGATGGACGATGAGGGCAATTCACTTTGTGAAGTCACAGCGCGCAACCGAGCACAAAATGAAGCCGGCGATGATCCGATCCTGAGCCGGTTAGACAACGCGGACCTCGACGAGCTGTGGCTGTTCGCGGTTGATGCCGGCAACGGTCTGTCGATTAAGGATTGCGAAGGCATCACACGCTTTCGCCAGCGCGGCGGTGGCATCCTCGCGACGCGCGACCACCAGGATCTCGGCTCGTCGATTTGCACCATTGGTGGCATTGGCGCGGCGCATTTTTTCCATTCGAGGAACTTGGATCCCGATGAGTCAAGAAGGTCTGTCGACGATCAGGATACGCCCTCAATCTCCTGGCCTAACTATCACTCGGGAAGCAACGGCGATTACCAACGCGTCACTGCGGTTGCACCAGTTTATGAACTAATGCGCAATACCGATTCGCCTTCCGGATTGATTGAATTCTTTCCGGCCCATCCGCACGAAGGTGCAGTCGGAGTGCCGCAAGGTGAAGCGCATGCGCGCGTGATTGCCACGAGCGTCAGTCAGACGACCGGGCGTCCTTTCAATCTGGCAGTTGCGTTTGAGGGCGCCGATGACAAGCACGGCAACGGGCTGGGGCGAGGCGTGGCGGAATCAAGCTTCCATCATTTTGTCGATTACAACTGGGACACCGATAGCGGGTGCCCAAGCTTTCTCCTTGAAGCGCCGGGAGACGGCATCAAGCGCGAGCCGCAAAAGCTGAACGACATCAAGACCTATGTTCGAAATTTGGCGGTTTGGCTTGCGCCGCAATCGAATTAAGATCGCCGCAACACATGTTCACAAACCAACCGTTAAGACGCGTGTTCGACCGCCGGAGAGCCAAAGCGTTCCGCTGTCCGCGCTCGCGCTTTTACCGCTTCAACTTCTCGATCTCGCGGAGGCGCGTTCGTCACCAGCGACTCGAGTAGCTCATGAGCGGCCTGCGTTACCTGGTCCACGGCGCGTGAGAAAGCCGCCTCGTTAGCTTTCGACGGTTTGGTAAAGCCGCTGAGCTTGCGCACAAACTGCAGCGACGAGGCGCGGATTTCTTCATCCGAAGCAGGCGGAGCGAAGTTATGGAGGGTCTTGATGTTTCGGCACATACGATTGGTTCCTTACTAATCAAGTCTTAAACCAAAAATACCTTGAAGGCGGAAAATTGAGAAGCGCCCAAAGCAAACTAGTCTGCACCGTAGGCTGGAATAGCACTCGTTTGCGCTAACTCTGCACTTTATGAGTATGACGTGCGTTCGGTGTTCCCTTGTAACCCCATACCGCTCAACGTTGCGGTTCCAAATCACCGGCGGCCCCAACGTTGCTGAGTACTTCTCCAGGAAAGGGAAGGCAAACAAAAATGAAAAATTTTAGAACAAATATCGGCGGGGCGCTTTTGACACTCGCACTCATTCTCGGCATATCGGCAGCGACCAGCACGACAGCGGAGGCCCAGTACCGAAACGATCGAATTGATCGCAATGATCAGAATCAGCGTCGCGACCGCGATCGTACTGATAGTCACGATCAAAACCGCGATTGGAACCGTGGCCGGCATCAGAACCGCAACCGCAATAATGATCGCTATAACGGTAATAACGGCGACTATGGCCGCGGAGGCTATGGCAATAACGGTGGTTACAACAACCAGAACCAGATTCAAGTGAACCAGGGTTTTCAGGCTGGTTTGAATACCGGCGCCAGCGATGCGCAACGCGGGCAGAACTTTAATCCGCAACGTTCGCACTATTACCAGAACGCGTCGTCACAGGCTTTTCGTCAGGGTTTCCTGCAAGGCTACAACCAGGGCTATCAGCAGTATGGTGGTTATGGGAATCGGCGTAACGGAAATCGAAACAACAATGGAACCGGAAACATTCTTGGCAGTATCTTCGGCCGACCTTAAGAGTTAGCCAAAACCGGGAGCCATCTAAACCAAATGCCGCGACGGTAAGTCGCGGCATTTTTGTCTTTGGAAGTCCACTTCGATGAATTGAACTCTAAACCCGAAGCGCGAAGCAGTCTGAGAGTTTCCCTGACTAAGACGCGCGGGCATATTGAACGAGTGGCGCAGCGATTTCGTTAACGTTGGCTTTCGCTGGTTGCGTAGTTCGAATCCGTTGCGATTCCGAGATCAGGCGTCGCACTTCAGCGACCAGCTCGTCGTTGTCCACGGGCTTGACCAGGTAACCCTGTGCACCGCTGGCGTAGGCTGCCGTCTTGTCCTTTTCATACCCGGCTCCCGAGTAGAAAAGAATCGGCGTCTCAGCGTCGAAGCTGCGCAACTCCTTGCAAAGATCAGGGCCAGACATGGAGGGCATCCAATTATCTACAAGATAGAGATCGAAAGAGAATGCTTGCGCGATCTCGACCGCCTGGGCCGGAGTTTCGGTCGTGATGACTTCAAAATTATTACGCTTCAGAACAAAGGTAATGAGTTCGCGAGTATCGAGGTCATCCTCTGTGCAGAGAATACGAAACGGGGGTAGCTGCATGTTGGTTCCTTAAGAGTCCGCGGCAGACTCGTTGCTGATGTAGACCGCTTGAAGGCAATTAGGACGACATAATACTGCCTGCGAGAACCCGTCGTATGTGCGCTACCACACCGATGGAACACTTTCCAAGCAACGAAAATGGCCCGATATCTCTGTGTGCGTTGCCGTACATAGGTTTAGCCGCTATAATCCACCCACCAAAGAATTCGCATATGTCGCCCCGAAGATTCGCCCTCCTCGATCAAATGAGACATAGCAGGTGTCGTTAAGCTGTCGCTGGCTTTTGAGAAAAGGGAGGATGAATGGTCCAAAAGGCTAAAGGAAATAACGCTGTTAACGAAAGTGAAGCGCGTGGCAATCGTCTACTTGCCTCGCTTCCGACTGACGCATTTGAGCGATTGAGGGTTCACCTCGAGCCCATCTCCTTTTCACTGGGCGAAGTGGTTTATGAGTCCGGCGGACACATGGAGCACGTTTACTTTCCCACCACGTCGCACATCTCTTTGCTTTACACGATGATTGATGGCTCTACCGCCGAGATGGGATTGGTGGGACAGGAGGGAGTCGTGGGCATCGCGCTGTTTATGGGCGGCGAAACCACGCCGAACCGCGCAATGGTGCAAGGCGCCGGTGTAGCCTTTCGCATGAAGGCAAAGGCCATGCTGGATGAGTTCAAACGAGGCGGCGAATTCCAGCACCTAATGTTGCGTTACACGCAGGCACTGATAACTCAAATTTCGCAAACCGCGGTTTGCAATCGTCTGCACTCAGTGGAGCAGCGCCTCTGCCGCTGGTTGCTCATGACTCACGACCTGACGCAATCGGACGAGTTACAAATGACCCACGAATTCATCTCGCACATGTTGGGAGTACGACGCGAAGGCGTGACGATGGCTGCCCAACGGTTGCAGGAGATGGGAATGATCAGTTACGTGCGCGGGCATATTCAGATTCTTGACCGGCAGCAATTAATGGCACATGTCTGCGAGTGTTATCAGGTCGTCAAAGACGAACACAGGCGCCTGCTTGGCTGAAAGAATGCGTTTCTCTGTTCCACCGTTACAACCCGCCGCCCTTCTTCTTTCGTAGGCTTTTCTTTGCAGCCCGCTCGTCCTTTTGTTTATTGGTGCGCAACCATTTCAAGAGTGACAGTATGCTTCCGACCAACGCGATTCCAATCAACGCGTAGACGACGTAATCCACTATCGGCGATTTGAGAAAACTGAGAATCTGTTTTCCGAAGTAGAGTGCCAACACCGCCTCAATCGTAAATCGCACCAGCCGCCCGGCAAAAACACCACCGAAAAGTTTTGTTCGCGAGGTTTGCAGCGCGCTGGCGCTCATGACGACTGGCGTGAAAGGGAAGGGTGGCGGCACGAGCGTTGAAGTGAAGACGACCCAACCGACACTCTTGTTCAGTTTCTTTTCCATTTGCTTGGCGCGTTTCGGCTTAACAAATTTCTCCAGACCTTTCTCGCCTGCCTTACGCATGATCAGATCAATGACAAAAACGCCGAGCAGCGAACCAAGCGCCGAAACCAACACATAAACGATCCAGATAGGGCCGTGACTTGAACTGACCAGCGCCATCAGCAAAAAGTCGTTGCCGAAAGGTAAAACTAAAAACGATGAATCCAATGCGCCCAGAAAGAAAAGCCCGGGCGCACCGAGGCGGCGAAAGAAATTTACGATTGCGAATGCTCCGGAAGAACCGAGAAAAAGCAGTCCAGCTGTTTGCACACAAACTCCCCTTGATGAAATGCCAGATGGCGATAGGCATTCGAACATAATAAGGTGAGGTAGAAAAGAGAATGGAACGAGACGTGAGAAAAGCGTTACAAGTTCTATTGCTCGTCGCGGCTTCGCCGCCTTCCGTGCGGAAAGGCT